>CAWGTT010000008.1:0-504831 GCA_963825645.1 uncultured Actinomycetota bacterium | reverse complement strand
GCAAGGGGAGCAGGAGGGGGATGACGCGGGGGACGTGGTGACGGCCGGGGAGAGAGCCGATTTCGGGGAACTCCCGCTCGCGCGCGCACCCGCCCGCGAACAACCCGCCTGTTTGAGGGGATGAACGGCCCGGCTAAGAAAGGCGATTTCGGGCCTGTCCACCATTCTTGGCGACACTAACACGCGCGTAACGAAAGCGATGGTCGGGCGGCGCGGTTTCTGTAGCAACAGAATTCCAGCCAGCCGCCGCTGGTGTTGCTACAGGATTCGGCGACGGGGGACCCACGCGGCTGGAAACTGAACCGCTCGGCAGGGGCCGCGAGCGATTGGGACTCATCTATCCGCTCTCTGGCGCGACGCTGAAGCGCGTTGAACTGGGCGATTTGATGGCTCGTGGGATAGGTGAATCGGGCAAACACAAGCAAAGCACGGCCAAAACACCCACCTATACGTGCGCGGGGCCAGCATTCCCCCGGTCGTCTGTGCCGCGTTTTCCCTTCGCGAAGGGGTGGTGAGCCAACGCGCGACTAGTTGGCACGTCAGATTCACCAAAAACTACGGTAGAACAAGGGTACGACTAAGCGCCGACCCAGAATGTTTACCGCACCCCCCACGCGCGCCAAAGACGGTACTTAAGATAGCCCCCGTCCGGCGCAACTGGGATTTCAAGTTAAGATGGGCAAGCACTGGTCAGTGTGCTTCGATCCGCGCATATCGGCCCCCGAACCCCCACGGCTATTTTAGCGTGGGCCGGACAAGACGGACGAACTCTCTCTCTGACCACCTCGCAGGCGGGGAACCGCTGGGCTGATCATCGGGCGAAGGACCCGTGGGGAAGAGGGGATACCTGGGGCCGCCAGCGTCAGACCATCGTTTAGGGGCGCGCGTTTTTTGGCGAAATAAGAGAAAACGGGCCACTGAGGTTTTCCGCAATTGCATGGTCCTGAATTCTGCTTGAAACACGGAAATCGGGCATTCGATAGTTGAAATCTATCCCGTGCTTGGCTAGTTTGCTGGAAGTAACCAAATGGCCACTTGGGAGGGGGAGCAATGAATCGTCGAACCGTCGGATTGGCGACAATCGTTGTGTTGATTGGGGTAGGGCAGCTAGAGGCGGCGATCATAACTGTCAATTACTCCGGCAAAATTACAGAAGTTGTGGGCAATCCGTTTGGCCTCAGCGTCGGTGTAGGCGACGATGTGACCGGCGCATTTTCGTACGACCCCACTACGTCTCCGCTACCCGACAATGTGGTTAACAATGCCACGTTCCCTGCGTTGATACCTACTGGCTACGTTCTCAACGTTCAAGGGTCTGTCTTTTCCAGCTCCAACTACGTGCTTGACTCCGTTGACAACGTGTCGAACTTCGGCGGTAGTGATTTGTTTCGGGCAATCGCCGACTCAGATTTTGGTCAGGATTCATTTGTGTTGGACAACACGCCAGCCACTGGATCGATGGAAGTGGTGTTGGCAGACTTGGATAATCTTGTTTTCCCAACAAATGCGGCAGTCGATATCTTGCCAGACGAGTCGCAATTGAACCAAATTGACCTCGTCTTTGGTTTTGTCGGCGTAGACGAATTCAACTACATGATCTTTTCAACCGAAGCAGTCGTCCCCGACCCAGATCCAGATCCAGATCCCAACGTAATTCCCGAACCCTCCACCTATGTCATATTCGCTGGACTAATCTTCTGCTTCGGCCTAGCCGGCTGGTGGCGGAAGCGAAGGGCGTGACGTTAGGCCGAGTCTCTTCGATACATCGGTGCCCACGACCGGAGCAGTTGTTCCCCAGGGGCCGTTCCATCTCACCATCCGTGCGATTTGGTGACCGTAGGCTAGGGTCGCCTCTCTGCTGTCAAAATGAGGGGGGTAGTGCAATCTTGCCCGCGACAGGAAATGGTGACCGGAGGTCATGGGCCTGTGAGAAATGTCAGGTTTTGATTGCGGGGTTTCGGTGGGTCCTTCACAGCGGTTTGCCGTGATGCGGCCCGGAGCAGCCCATCGCCGTGCACAGAGTCAGTCGGCGGGTCGCTCTCGCGTCATGCGCCGGCGGCAGGATCGGGAACCACCGGCCATCACAACACACCGTACGGACGGGGGCGGGTCACCATCGGATCGGCCAACTGAAGTATCTGCGGCGGGGAGATATTTTCGCTGGAATACTTCGCCGCGCAAAGAAAGGCCCCACTGTATCGGCAGGGCTTGAGTTGTTGGCTTTATGCAGCTTGCCGTTGCTTCCGCCACCAACGCGCCAGAGCGAAGCAGATGCAAGGCCAGTAAGAATTAGAATCGAAGATGGTTCGGGGATTTTGAGCCGACAACTCATAGTACGTGACATTGTCGATCCCGATATGGTCGTCGAGTTGGTTAGCGTTGGGTGCCGGTGCATGAATCAGTTCGATTCGCTTGATGTCATTGGAGAGTCGGACAAAACCGACGTATGTGGAAAAGTCGCCGCCCGTCGCACCGACTGGAAATTCGGACGTGACCGAGACAATCGTTTCGATGATGTTGTTGTTGGAATCGTAGGCACGGACAATGTTGCCTTCCCAATTCGGGTCGATGATTCCAAATCCGAATTGCGCGACTGGTCGGTCGAATTCGATGAAGTAGTCGTTAGGGCCGAACCCAAGAAACTGGCCTTCGTAGATACCTGGATGCTCCAAGAAGTCCGACCGCGTCAAGACATTGACCGCTACGCCGTTGCCTGATTGCGCCGTAATCGTGGCAAATCCATCGGTGATGGGTACCTGTGTGCGGTCAGGAAGCGACTCGAAGTCAATGATGATTGCGTTTGAGTCGATCTGACTGGGGTTCGTGATGATGGCTGCTGGGCAAGCAGCTAAGTGCGCGAGGATCAGAATGACGCACGAAGTTGCGAACGTGACTATTCGGATGGACATATATCTGGGTGCTTATGCCGCTTGTCTTCGCTTGCGCCACCAACCGGCGACGCCAAAGCAGAGTATCAGGCCGGTGAAGACGATGTAAGTGGAGGGTTCCGGGATGACGTTAGGGTTGGGGTCGGGATCAACAACTACTGGGGTAACGTCATTGAACATAATGTCGTCGAAGCCGATTAGATCATCGATACCAGAGAAGCCAAAATTTTGTGTGGTAGAGAGCGAACCTGTGAATGTTGGATTGACTGATGCTCAAAACGCCGTCGTCAATCCTAGATGTGGATCCCAGTAGAATTCCATCTACGTCAAACACGTCAAGAAAAATACGGGTGTCCGAATCAACGTATATCCCCAAGGCCTCGAAGTAGTTTGTTGTGGCAAGTTGGGATGTGTTGTTCGGATCGACAAAGTAGCCTGAAACCACACCAGGATTAGAATTATCGTTGGCCCAAATCTCGCCTGAAATCAAATTTGGCGTAGTGCCTCGCCCCGCCCCCTTCTGCCACCCAAGCGCCATCAAAAACGATGCCTTCGGAAGCAAACTGGTTAGTCACAAGTGTATCACCCAATAAATTCTCAAAGCCAATTATTGAAGCAGCAGTGCTGTCGCCTAGTAGGGCGGCACAGAGAATAGCCGTCAACAGTAGTGTGCGCATTGTCGCCTTCCTAAAACCTGAACTCGTGGCCTGCAACGTCCCTACCTACGGTAGTCCGCCGCGCGCATTCCTGACAAACAAAACCGCAGAATTCAACGATGAACTGCCAGCGACGAGGTGCGGTTCTTGAGCGGTTGCGTTCATCGCCGCGCCGCCAAACCCCTTACGCTACCTCGGCTTAACGTACGCCGCAACCTGTTGCCGTCGAACGGGTTAAGCGGTGAATTGCCGGGGGCACCGGCGCGGGGGGGTTGGGGATGGTCGTCGGCTGAGGGATCGGCATTTGCTTCGCCGGTCACAAGATAGGTAAACTGCCGGCGTAGGTTCTTTCTTTTCACAGAATCAACCGGGACGGCTGCCGACGGGTGGCCAAGCGGTTTGGGCGGCGGCGCGTGGTTCTCACCTACCTTCCACGCCCGTCGCCCGAATCGGCCCGGCAAAGGGTGGGTGAACATGGTCGATTCCGATGTTGCTGAATTGTACCGGCGCTTCTCTGCGGAATCGAAACGCATATATCGAATGCAGGATGTGCAGTGTAAGGTGCGCAGCAATGCGCGAGGCGGTGTCTGATCTGCCACCTATCGACAAAGCCGCCGCGTACCTGACCTTCGTAGCCAACAGCTTCGATGAATGGTTTGAATATGGCTACCTCAAAGCTGACATACCTTGTCAGCCGCGGGTGCGAATGTGAATCAGTGATCGAAACTGTTCGCTCGACTTGGCTTGATGCAGAGCAGTTTCAATGCAGACCACGAAGACCCTTCCATTGTTTACACCACCGCGCCTCGGTACTGGTGGTTCGATGGAATCGAAGACGATCACATCACCCCCACTATGCTACGCAGCGTGCATTGGTGCGAAATCGGCGGCTTTGAGAAATGGTGGAACAGTGTTGCGGCCTTTGGCCGACGCGACGTTGCTACGTGGGGGACTTTCCGCGCCTCGTATGCGTGCTTGCTGGTTGTTCAACATGTGTCGAGCCGATATGGCGTTGCAGACCATGGGCGACACTCTCAGACAAAGCATTGAACAGCTAGTCATTTTCTACGAACCAACGTTTGCCCCAACCATCGTTCCCGACAAGGATGATTTTCTTCAAGCCGCACGTTTCCTGTTTTCGATACGTCGCCTTGGCTTGAATGGCACAGCGATGTCCGCGCAGGCGTCAGCGCTGCTTCTCAAGGGTCAGTTAAGCGACGGGGGATGGCCAAGCGTCGCAGGCGAGAACGGAGATTTGGAAACGACGGCATCCGCAATTCACGCCTTGGCTTTGGATCGTCCGCGAGGTTGGCAGCGGTCGGTAAACCGCGCACGCGACTGGCTGTTGTCGATACAAAGCTTCGATGGTCTATGGCAAATGAGCTATGAGTTAGGAAGTGTATGGGGAACAGTTCTCCGCTGGACGCAATTGAGCTTGCGAACGGTGGAAACAACGTAACGTTTAAGCTGGCCGGCAGTGAAGCGAGGGTGACTTTCGAAGACCACTCGAAGGGGAACACTCACATCATCGAAGTCCCTTGGCCGAAGTCCGACGGCGACGATCAGGAGTCTGCACCAATACGTCGTTCTCTAAACAAAGAGCGGGAGATTGCAAACGAGATTCGACGCGACAAACTGGATTGTCTGGAGCCAGTAATTGAGGCCGCTAAGACAATGCTGCGAGTGATCAGTCAGCTAATCTGTCTTCAGACGTATGACGTGCGTGAACGAGCAGTAATTGAACAAATCGAGGGACTTCGCATCGAGCTGTGGCGTGAGAGTGATTCGATAGGCGCTCCATATTCGCGCGTGAAGCAAGACCTGATAACCGCAGCCATCGAGCTTGGCAACGTGCCTGTTCGATGTGGAAGGTTCTCGGGAAGCAGTACCCATTCACTCATCATAGAAATTGCCGATACCATTGCAAACGAGACCATGGAGTCTGCGCACGACGAAGTAGATGGCAGTGTTGTCTTAACAAACAAGCAAGACGAGCGCTGAAGGTTGTGGAGCTAGTCGCTGAATTGGATTGGGATGCACACGAGTTGATTTCCAGAATCGAGTTGGAGTACACGATAGTCCGTCGAAACTTGAGTAACGTCAGATCGGCGGTCGCTGAAAAAACATGTTGCCGACGACTCACCTGGCACCGCTGCGCTGGTGCCACTCACGGAATCAAAAGGCGAAGTGCGGTGGTCGAAGCCAGATTCGCCAAGTCGATGGGCCAAAAAGTTTGGTATTTCCGCGCGCACGTTTGTTCGATGGGCGAACAAAGGCGACAGAATCCGAACGAAGAAACTCTCGGACAAGAGCTATCAGGTTCATCTAGATGACTTGCCAACTGCACAGAAGTGACCACAACTGGACAGAAGTGGACACGAGCAGTGATTCCACCTTCTCGCAGTAAATCTGCCCGCTAGATTGCGGGTATGAGCAACGCAACGAATTCTTCTGAGTCGCCTCGCATCGCCTTATCTGCCGGCGAAGCGGCCAAGCTACTGGGCATCAGCGAACGCCACTGGTGGGCGCTGCATTCTTCGGGTCGCTGCCCGCGTCCCGTTTCCCTGGGACGCAGCCGGCGGTGGAACCGCGCCGAACTTGAGGCCTGGCTGAACGCCGGCTGTCCCGACCGTGAACAGTGGGAGGTGATGCGCCACTAACGCGGTGGGCCGGGGCGTGGTCGCCGAGGCTGGCTAGTCACCTTGTCTCTGCCGGGTTCGATTCCCGGTCGGTCCATTAAAAAAGCCCAGCGAAGGTCGCCGGGCCGTCTGCCGAAGCAGGCTAGTCACTTGATGAAAGGATACCCCCGATGGACGGACTGGGCAACTCGGATGCCACAACCGATAAACTGTTGCTGACAGCACGCGAGGCTGCACGGCTACTGAGCGTGAGTGAACGCACTTTATGGAGTTTCACCAACGAGGGCGCGATTCCGGTGGTGCGGATTGGCCGGCGGGTGCTGTACTCGCCGGCGGACCTGCACGCCTTTATTGACGCCAATCGGGGTGCGGCCCGGAGTGCCAAATGACACGTAACGCTACCGCCACCGAAACGGGAATCGCTCCGCGACTTGTGGGATCAAACCCCGCCAAGCGATACAAATGCCGAGCGGTAAGCCTCTTGGCATCGCTATTGATTTACGAGACCATCCACGATGACGTGGCGTGGCTGACGCCCGACCACTTTTACGATGACCTGCACGCGAACCTGTTCGGCCTGATGCGACAGTTGCACGAGGCGGGCAAACCGCTGGACATAACGCTGCTGGCGGCTGATTTCGACGTTGCCGAGTTGGGCAAGATTGCGGCATCGGCAGCGACGGCGGCAAACCTCATTCACTACGCAAATCGCGTGCGTGAATTATGGGTGCGGCGTAAGAGCATCGAAGCCGCTGCGGAAGCGTACCGGCAAGCCCATACCGAACCGAACCCGGTTGCGGCGATTCAAAGTCGTGTGGAAGTGCTCACCGATTCCCTCAACCTATCCGCATTGGAGTTTGACACGTGACTGCCATCGAACTCGCCAACGATACGACCGCAGCGGAATACATTGTTCAGGATATCGCCGTGGCAAATCAGGGCGGCATTTGCAGCGGGCGATTCAAGACGCTGAAAACCTCGGTGGCGCTCGACTTGTCGCTGTCGGTGGCCAGCGGGCTGGAATTCCTGGGGCGCTTTCAAGTGCCAAAGCAGCGGCGGGTGTGGATGCTGTCTGGCGAGAGCGGAAAATCGAAGTTGCGCAAGTCGGCCGGCATCATGGCCAGCGCCAAAGGGTTCAATTTGACGGACCTCGGCGACGATTGGCAGTTATCCACTCGCATACCGGACCTCACCAACGATGCGCACCTGTCGGGCCTGCGGCGAAATGTAGAACGGCAGCGCATCGACGTGCTCATTATCGACCCGTCCTACATTGCCTTTGCGGGGATCGCACCGCAGCAATAACGTCTACGCGATGGCGACGGCCCTCGGGCACATCAATGCCCTGATGGCGGACACCGGCTGCACGGTGCTGTTGGTGAATCACAACACCAAGAACCGCAAAAGCGAAAAACCGCACGATCCGCCCGAACTCTCGGAAATCAGCGGCAGCGGCTGGGCCGAGTCGCGCCTGGTGGCTGCTGTTGGGGACTCGCCGAAACTGGGATTCCGATACGGGGCGGCATTGGCTGTGGATGAACGCCGGCGGCAGCGAGGGGCATCACCACCTCTGGGGGATGTGGTGTGGGCGCGTATCGGGACGAATGGGACACTCAACTCGACCACCCCCGCAACGCACGCCAACGGGACAAGCAAGAGCGGCAGGAAGTACGTCACGACGAGAAACGGAAACGCATCGTCAATGCGGCAGCAAAAGTGGGCCGCGATACCAAGACGGCCTTCATGGATAGGGCGGGCATCCGAGGCAAAGCTTTTGATGAAGTGTGGGACTGCTTTGATCGAAGAGGGCAAGATCGTGCCCGATGGGAAGATTACCAAAGGCAACAATCAGCCTTATGACGCCTTCACCTATCGCACCGGTATTGGCATCGGTATTGAGTCCAATACTGATGCGGTTTTGGCAGCCGTAGGATATAGCCCCGCAGCACCAGTGCATCAGTAGTAGTACCCCTTAATAGGGTACTAATACTACTGGTGCCCTTGGCTGCTGCCCCCGCCGCCACCACAGATGAAAAATAAAAGATGAAACGCCGACAACCATTACTGCCAACTGCCGCAAATATCACGCTCGACAAGCGGAGAGGGGTTGTGCTGGCGAGTTTGCAACTCATGCGACGTTCGGCACTCATCCGGCGCAAACTGCTCTCAGAATGCGTCCTGTGCGATTTCCCGTTCCTTGCGACTCATTGCGAAATTGAAAAATATCCAAGATACAGGCTTGACTCACCGAACAAGTAAGCGATAGGATTCCCCATCATGGCGAAAAAGTACATATCCATCACCGAGCAACTACGGCAGGCGATTCTGACCGCCGACAAGACCCGCTACCGCCATATGGAAGGAAACCGGTGTTGCGGAGGCTCGACGTTGTCCCGATTCGTGAACGGCAAGGGCGGACTGGCCGCCCGATGCCATCGACAAGATCGGCGAGTGTCTGGGGTTGTGGCTGACCACCGAAGCACCGAAGCGACCAACGAAGAAAGGCAAGTAGCAATGGCGAGCATCAGCAGAGAATCTAACGGGCGGAAAACCATCCAGTTCAAGACCGGCGACGGGCGACGCAAGAGCATGCGGCTGGGCAAAGTCTCTATGAAAACGGCCCGCGAAGTGAAAGGGCGCGTTCGAGCATATCAAGCTCGCGGCGAACCTCGCTGACCATGCCGTGGACGACGACACGGCGAAGTGGCTGCGCAGCATCGACGATACACTGGCGAACAAATTGGCGGACGTGGGACTGACGCATCATCGGCAGACGGCGATGTTGGGCAAGTTCATCGCCGATTACATCGAACAGCAATCCCCCACCGTCAAGCCTGCGACCAGGACGACTTGGAAACAGTGCCAGCGGTTGCTGCTGGAACACTTCGGTGAAAATACGCCCATACGAACCATCACCGAAGGCCACGCCATCGGATGGCGGACGCACCTGCTGACACGACACAACAGCCGGGTAAAGTCGCGGCGTAAACTTTCCGAATCGACGATCCGCAACGCCTCCGCTGCGCCCGGCAATTCTTCGAGCATGCCGTGCGGTTGCGTCTGATTGAACGCAATCCGTTCAATTCCAAGCGGATACCAACATCGCTACCCAAGCCGAAGCAAAAGGCGTTCGTCGATGCTGAACTCGCCCGCAGCATCATCGGAGCATCTGCCCGGACTGGCAGATGGCGGCTGCTGTTTGCCTTGGCACGTTGGGGCGGAATGCGAATGCCAAGCGAACCGGCCAAGCTGACGTGGACGGACGTCGACTGGGAACAAATGCGGATGACGATTCACGCCCCAAGACAGAACACCACGAAGGCCACGAGCGCCGTGTGATTCCGATATTCCCGGAATTGGTGCAACCGTTCCAGGATGCGTGGGACGCAGCCCCAGAGGGTGCCACGTACGTGCTGCCGATGCTTCAAGAGGTTGACAGGTGTCCGCACTGCGAAAGCCTCTCCTAACGGCGATACGGGCCGCTGGCAGCGAACAATGGGAGAACCTCTCCGTGGCGCTGCGGGCGACGCGAGACACTGAGTTGCGTGAGAGACGTACCCCGTTCACGTCTGCGAAGCATGGTTGGGACACGAAGACCGAGTCGCCAAGCGGAATACACCCAAGTCACCGATGAGCACTTCCAGAGAGGGGCCACGGAGAAGGCCAGCAGTGAAGGCGGTGCAAAATCCGGTGCAGATTCGGACGGAAAGACTTCGCAGGACTCGGAAGCTCGGCAAACAACAAACCCCGACATTTGCCGAGGTTTGCCACACCTTGCGATGGTGTACGAATCATCAGGTGGGGATGACAGGAATCGAACCTGCACTCCTTTCGGAACTAGATCCTAAATCTAGCGCGTCTGCCAGTTCCGCCACATCCCCAAGCGTTGTGTGGCAACGGCTTACGACGCTGCCGAATTGGTTTCACAATTACCTCTGACCATTTTGCACCGGATTGGCCGGGAACTGCAAGAGGCGCGAAAGCGCCGTCGTCCCGCGGCCGAATCTCCAGCAACACCACATCGATCGGCTGCGAACCGATCAAGCCCATCGGTTCGACCGCCGGGGCCGCTTCCTCCAATTGCTCGATGCCCGCCGCCCCAAGTACAATCCGCATCGCCCTGCGGATCGCCGGATTGTCACTCACCACCAGCACTGAGAAATCGGCAGCGGGAGGAGGTTGATACAATGCCTTGTTCCAATGGCGAGTCGCGTGCGAGCGAAGGTTAGACAAATCGCCGCCGTCGCGGAAGTTTGTCTTTCCCTCTCCTCTCACACCGAACATGGGTCGGCCGCCTGCGACTTTCACCACGAAGGCAATCTACTCCCGCCCGGCTTCCAGTTTCTTCAAGCCGTCTTCGAGCTTCTTGATCTCCTCGGGCGAGAGTTGCGGGCGGTCGATGGTGATCGTCAGCTTGTTGAAGTCGGCGGTGAGCGGGAACGGCGGATTGTAGTCCGCGTCGTCCACGCCGGTGATCGTGTCGGAGCCGAGGTCGAAACTCTCGTCCCATTGCAGGATGATTGGGATTGTCTTTTCCATCTCCTTCGTCGCGACCACCTTGCCGTCTACTTTGAGCGTGCCGGTTCCCCCTTTGCCGATGCCCGAGAAGTTGTTGTAGGCCATCGTGCCCAGTCCGACGCCGTCATACTTGAAGTCAAACTCCAGCGTGTGCTGACCCGGCGCGAGTGCCTCCGGGCCTTCCCATTTGATTCGCTCCAGATCCAGCAGGTTCCAGCAGAACACCGTCTTGCCCTTGAGCAGGTAGAAGCCGAAGCCTGCGAATCGCCCGCCGGAGGTGACAATCATCCCCTCGGCGCCCCCTTCGGGAACGGTGATGTCCGCGGTGATGGTGTACGAGGTGTCGAGTAGATACGGCGCATCGCCCTGCGGCAGTCCCGTCATGGGCTGCGTGTAGACGAGCGTGTTGCGGCCCGCCGTCAAGCTGGGGCGTGCCGCCGCCACGCGGGCGCCCACGGATGCGTTCAACGGAAGAACCTGATACTTCTTGGCCTCTTCCAAAAACAGCGCCCGCAGTTCCTTGACCTTGTCGGGGTGATCGGCGGCGATGTCGTTGGTCTGGTTCCAGTCCGTACGTAGGTCGTAAAGCTGGAACACCTGGTTGTTAAGCGGGTCAGGGTTGGCCGCGCCGAAGGCGTCCCACGGCGCGCGGTTGACCTTGGTGCTCAGCAGCCAGCCGTCGTGATACATCGCCCACTGGCCCATCATCTCGAAATACTGCGTCGTGTGCCGCGAAGGGGCGTCGGCGTTTTCCTTGTCGAAGGTGTAAGCGTAGCTGGTTCCTTCGATCGGCTTCTGCTGGATGCCGTCCACGACTTCCGGCGCGGGAATGCCGGTGACTTCCAGGATGGTCGGCACGTGATCGATGACATGCATGAACTGATCCCGAATGCCCCCTTTATCCTTGATGCGCGCCGGCCACTGAATCACCATGTTCTGGCCGGTTCCGCCGAGTCGCGAAGCGTTCTGCTTGAACCAGTCGAACGGCGTGTCAAACGCCCACGACCAGCCAGCCGACATATGGTTGTAGGCGAATTCCGTGCCCCAGGCTTCGTAAAACTTCATCTGTACATCCACCGGCGGGGCCACGCCGTTGAAGAAGGCGACTTCGCTGAACGTGCCAAGTGGTCCCCCCTCGGCGCTGGTGCCGTTGTCGCCGTTCTGGTAGATGATGAGCGTGTTGTCGAGCTTGCCCAGGTCCTCGAAATGCTGAATCACACGACCGATCTCGTAGTCGCTGTAGGCAGCGTAGGCGGCGAACACGTTGGCCTGGCGGATGAAGAGCTTCTGCGCCTCGGGGGCGAGTTCGTCCCAAGGGGTCAAGATTTCCTTCGGCCAGGGCGTAAGTTCCAAATCCGGGGGAATGACGCCGAGTTTCTTCTGGTTCTCAAAGATCCGTTCGCGCAGCTTCTCGTAGCCGTCGTCGAACAGGTGCATCTCGGTGATCTTGTCCACCCACTCTTTGGTCGGGTGGTGCGGCGCGTGCGTCGCGCCGGGGCAGTAGTGAAGGAAGATCGGCTGCGACGGATCGGATTGGTGAATCCGGTCCATCCATCCGATGGCGTCATCGGCCATTGCCGTGATCAAGTTCCAATCGCTCTCTTCGCCGGTTACCGGCCAGACCTCGGCCTTGGGATCCGAACGATCCATTTCCAAGGTGCTCTGGTGTTCGTTGAAGGGGTAGATTTGCGTCGTGTTGCGGAACAGGTTCGGCCCCCACTGGTTCGCGTCGCCGCCGACGAAGCCGTAGAAGTAGTCAAAGCCCAGGCCGGTGGGCCACTGCGTGAACGGCCCGGCCTGACTGGCTTCGTAGGTTGGCGTGTTGTGGTTCTTGCCGAACCAGCTTGTTGCATAACCGTTGTCGCGCAGGATGCGCCCAATCGTCGCATTGTCGACGCCGATGACGCTGTTATAGCCGGGAAATCCGGTGGCCTGTTCGGCGATGACGCCGAAGCCGACAGAGTGGTGGTTGCGCCCGGTGATCAGTGCGGCACGCGTCGGCGAGCACAACGAAGTGGAGAAGATTCGATTGTAACGCAAGCCGTTTTTCGCCACGCGGTCCATCGTCGGCGTAGGAACGACGCCGCCGAACGTGCCGGGCACGCCAAAACCGGCGTCATCGGTCAGGATGAGCAGGATGTTCGGCGCATCCTTCGGCGGCACCACACGCGGCGGCCACCATTCTTTCGATTGCATCGCGTTGTCTTCGATCACGCCGCCGAATTTCGGCGCGGGCGCCGGAAGCTGGTTACCCGGAATCGTTGTCGTCGCGGCAGGGCTGCCCAGCTCGCCCGTGACAGTGACCTTCGCCGTGTCGGTTGAGACGGCGGCCTCTTCCGGATGGGCTGGTGCCTCATCGTTCACTTTGCCGTTGGTGTTGGTGGTCGTTGTTGTCTGGGCCGCCGGGCGGGGACAACCGGCCGCGCTGACCAGCAGTGCGATCGCCAGAGATGTCAGGCACCAGGAGGTGTTCCAAAAATGTCGGCGCGGTTGCGTCATGATTTTCTCCGTTTCCGTGCGTAGTAAAGTACACCTCTGATCAATGTAAACTCGTCGCCCTACGGCGCGGCAGGCACTTCCGGCTCTTCGCTGCTTCTGCCGGGAATGATCGATTCATTCATCGTCAAGACGTAACCTGCGATGGCCGCCAGCATCAAGCCGACCACAGCCCACAGCCGCCAGTCCTTGTGCGGCGGCTTCTTCGTGGCGTGGCCGGAATGATGTTTGTGTTCGTGACCGTGTTTGTGATCGTGCTTGTTCATGCATTGCCTGTTCTAATCAATTCTGTTCCGCCCACAACCACGCCTGTTCGGTTACGGATCGTCCGACACCTCGCCGTCGTCGAAGCCTTCGACCGCTTTGTCTTCGAACACCGCTTTCAACGTGCTGGTTCGCCGGGTGTGCGAATTCCAGACCTGCATGGTAACCGCCTCTTTCAATTCTGTCGTGAGGCTGAGAAACAGGACTTGCAGCTGGCGGGTCGTCATGTCGTTAATGTCCTGGTCGTTGATTTCCAGAATGATGTCGCCGGCGATCAGACCGATTTGGCCGGCAGGCGAGTTGGCGTCGACGCGGCTGACGATCAACCCGCTTTGTTGCCCCTGTTGGCCGAGATAGCCGTACAAACCAATGCCGCCCCAGCTTCCGCCGAAGTCGGTCGGTGCCGCGCCGCCATCGGGGCGAGCGCCCAGATATCCCGCGCCGCCGGCCATGGCGGGGTCGCCTTGTTGCGCAATCAATGGCGAAAGCCCACCCGCCGGTTGATAGTAATAGTGATGATGGTGAATCTGAATCACCGGCCCCTGCGATGCTTGCGCGCCGCCACCGCCGCTTGGTTGCGGGTAATACTGTGCATGGGCCGTGCTTGCAATGATGGCCAGCGCCGCGATTGTGGCGAATAGTGCCAGCGTTTTCGTGTTCATTATGGTTGTCAATCTCCGCGATAAGGAAATGGGAAGCGCGAAATTTTTACTCCGGCGCCTTCACGATACCGGGCGGTTGCCAAGTGCCTTCGCCGGGCGGTAGGACGGAAGGGGCCTCAGTCTTCGGCCAATAGAGACGCATCGCCAGGTAGATCGGTCCGTCCGGCGCAGGGAGCCAGTTCGACTCCTTCTCCGCCCCGGGCGATTCGTGTTGGATGTAGAGCGTCAACGAGCCGTCGTCGTTCTTCTTCAAGTCGGGCAACATCGGCGAGTTGATCAGATAGCGGTTGATCGGGTTCTCGATCAGCAGCTGCGTTTTCCCGTCGTACATGGTCACCGACCAGAAGGCGTTGACCGGCGGCAATTCGTCTTTGGCGAAGGTCAGCGTGTAATTGTGTTTGCTGCCGTCGAGCGGCTCGCCGTCAGCGTCGCTCCGCGTGAGCGGGTAGGTCGCCTCGATCGAGTCATTGCCATAAATTCCCGCCTTGGCGCCGGCGGCGCGGAGCAACCAATTGCCGTCAAAAAATTCCCGGTCGCCGAAGTAGGACGAAATCTTCCAGCCGTTGACTTGCTTGAGTTGCGTGGCGAGATAGTTGTCGATCTTGGCGACGCCTGCTTTCATGCCGGCAGCCAATGCTTGCTTTTGCTCGGGCGATAACTTCTCGATGTCAAACTTCTCACCGGCGACAACGCCGATCCTGGCAAGTTGGGCCCGAATCTCCTTTTCTTCAGGCCCGGCGGGAGCAAACTGCAAAGAGAAAGCGAGATAGTCGAAGAAATTCGTCTCGGCCAATTCCTTGTCGATCTTCGGAAAGTCAACCGCCGGCGCCGCTTTTGGGGCAGGCTGATTCAGGTAGGCGGAAAGGGGCTGGGCCTTGTATCCGGCCTGCACCTTGATGACGTTCGGCATGTCATCGGCATTGAACAGCTGCGTGCGATAGCCCGCGATGGAGAACTGCGTCGTGGAATGAAACACCTTCTTGATCCCATCGGGCGTTTCCCCTTTCCAATCGGGGCCGACCACCAGGTAATCGCACGCCTCGTTGCCGGTAGCCCGGCTGCCGATGTAGCCGTAGTTGAACGTGTTGCCGTCTTCGAGTTGCACCGCGTAGTAGCGATCTTTTTCCACTGCGGGAACCGACAAGACCATCGGCTCGGCCCGTAGGTCCATCCACAGGAACGAATAAGGCGTATCGCTGTTGGGGGTGACGACCGCGGTATCCTTGTAAGTGAAGACGCGGGCTTCGTTCATGATCTGATTGAACGGCGCCTTGTATTGGCCCGAGTCCTTGTCCACGGCGTATTCGTACATCACC
Source organism: uncultured Actinomycetota bacterium (assembly GCA_963825645.1). Taxonomy (GTDB): domain Bacteria; phylum Actinomycetota; class Actinomycetes; order Actinomycetales; family Kineosporiaceae; genus JADJPO01. Next base: position 489,392 of record CAWGTT010000008.1, on the reverse strand, counting down.
GCGTAATTCATCACGATCGGCAGGCCGTAGATGAACCCTTCCTCGGCGATGGATTGAATTTCTTGGGCGCTCAGTGCATCGTCGTTGGCTGCGGCGGTGTCTGCTTTCGCAATCTCGAGCGGAGGCGACTTTCCAACTGCCGTCCAGGGCCGCTTCCGCCGGCCAATAGAGTCGCATGTACATCGCGAACGGCCCCTTCGGCGCGGGGAGCCAGTTGGACTCCAGGTCTTTCCCCGGGGACTCATTCTGAATGTAGAGCGTCAGCCCGCCGTCAGCATCCTTTTTCAGTTCCGGCAGCATCGGCGAATTGATCAGGTAGCGGTTGATCGGATTGGCGACCAGCAAGCTCTTGGGAAGTTCATACATCGTCAGCGACCAAAACGCATGGACCGGCGGCAACTCACCTTCGGCAAAATGCAAGGTGTACCGGTTAGCGCCCGTCAGCGGATTGCCTTCCGCGTCGATGCGGTAGACCGGATACATCGCCTCTTGCTTAGAATTGCCATAGATGCCCAAGGCAGCAGCGCCCATGCGATATAGATAGTTGTTCTTCAGGTACTCACGGGTGCCGAAGACGTCGCCGGAAGTCACCTTGCCGGCGTCGAACTCCTTGACCATTCCGTCGAAAGCGAGCCAGGCATCGGCAACGCCTTCTTCGATTGCCTTCTTCACTTCGGGTGAAAACTTTTCGGCATCGAAGTCCTTCCCCGCGCCGATGCCGATCTTCGCGAAGCGCTCCATCAGTTCGACTTCCGAAGGCACAGTCGGACAGAACTGCAGGACGAAGTTCAATACTTCGAACTGCTTCAGCGACTTTCGCTCTTCTTCCGGCGTGCAAGGTTTGATGTAGTCGATCGTCGGCGCCGGCGGCGGCGCGGATCGGCCGAGGAATTGGCTGAGCGGCTGCACCTTGTAGCCCGCCTGAACCTTCTTGACATTGTCGAGGTCCGCGGGATCGAATAACTGCGTGCGGTAAACCACCATTGCCAGTTCGGTCTCGCAATGGATGACTTCTTCGATGCCTTCGGGCGTTTCCCCCTTCCACTTCGGACCCGCGAGCAGGATGTTGCCCGCGCCGTTGCCGGTCGTCCGACTGCCGGCATAAGCGAAGTTGAACGTGTAGGCATCGATGAATTGCAGCGAGTAGTAGCGATTCTTTTCGATTTCCGGCACGCTCAATACTAAGGGTTCTGTGCGGAGATCGACCCCAAGCCAGGAGTAAGGCGTGTCGGAGTTGGGGGTTTGAATCGCGGTGTCCGCGGGGGTGTAAACGCGGGGCGTGTTGATGATCGTATTCGGTGGCCCCTTGTATTCAGCGCTATCGGGATTGAAGAAGTAGTCGTAGTTGATGCGATAGCTATCGACGACCGGAAACCCGTAAATGGCCGCTTCCTTGGCGATGGCCCGGGCCTCGGCCGGCGTCACGGCAGCGGTCTCTGTGTTTTCTTCCGATGCATTTGGCTCGGGGTTCTCACCATCCGATACAACGTCTTGCGTGCGCCGGCAACCTGCCAGCAATGCAAAAGTCACGGCCACGGCCAATGTGCCATGCAAAAAATTTGATGTTGTTGCCTTTACCATTCTTTTCCTTGCGATTCCGTTTCAGGGGAGTGATTGTCTCTTTGTTCGCTGATCGTCTGTCGGCGTTTAGCTTATGTCAATCGCCCCCCGGGGTGGTGAAGCCGCATTTCGCGATGCTTCTCAATCTCCCACCCATTCGCATTCATTAGCGCGACTCGCGGGATATTCTCATTCCCGTTACGTCGTCTACTTCACCAATTCAATCTCGCTCGGCTGCCAGGTCTTGTCGAAGAACGCCGGCAACGGACTGTACAGCCGCAGGATGGTGAACCAGCCTTTCTTCGGATCGGTTTGAATCCAGTTGCCACGGGCAACCCCTTCAGGTTGTTTGGGGCCGAAGTAAACGGTCGTCGATCCGTCCGCTGCGGTTTCTGCTGCAGGCGACGGATAACTTTGACTGCCTGCGCGGGGATATTTCTGCGGCGTGGCGAGCATCGAACGTGATTGGTTGTCGTACAAAGTGAACGACCAGAACGCCCGGGCGGGAATTCCCTTGGGCAGCGTGACCTTGTACGTTTCCGCACCGTCGAAAGGATTGCCCGCAGCGTCGAGGAAGGCCATCAAATACTGCGAGCCGACACCCGGAATTCGCATGATCATGCCAGGCGAATCGAGCGTGTACGCGTAGTAAAACGCGGTCCGCGAATCGAGCGTGCGCACACCGGTCGGCGGATAGGGCTTGAACATGCCCTCTTTCGTGAAGGCCGGTGGCGGCGTTTCAAAGAACGCGCCCCCTTCGAACAGCATGTTGCCCCATTGCGACTTCGGGTAGTACGCCCAATCAGGATGCGAAACGCTATAGCGCCAGTTCAAACAGCGCCCCGTCGCATTGCCGATGGCGGCAGCATCCGCAAGGATCTTCTGCGTACGCGCGTCGGGCTTGAAAGGCTTGCCATGCACGATGCCGATGGCGGCCAGTTGACCTGCCAGTTCCACGTCGTAACTGGTTGCCGGCTCCTGCTGCACGTTTTCGTTGATCATCTCGAAGAAGCCGTAATTGCTGGGCGGAATCGTGTTAAACGATTTGCCGCTGGCTTCGATGAACTTCATTTCGGGAACGGGCGGGTTTTGGCCGAGTTTCACTTCGCCTTCCAGCGCCGTGGCAATGCTGGTGCCGTACCCGCCGGATGTGTAGGGATAAATCGTCAGGTTCTTCTTGATGTTCTCGACGGCTGGTGCCGGCTTTTCGTCCACCAGAAAGGACCGGGCGGCGTACAGCACGCGATTCGTTTTGGAATGCGCGATGAAATAGCCCCCTTCGGGCAGCGGACCGTCATAGCCGGGCGGCACAATCAGGTATTTGCCACCCTCGCCGCGGTCGGGGCCGGGGCGACCGATGTCGATGATCCAACTGAACCACATGTCGTTGATGGTGCCCAGGCCCAGCGGCGGTTGCTCAAGGACCATCGGCCCCTTCGTCAGATCGATCACCGCCATGTAATAAACGGTGTCGCAGTTGGCCGTCAGAAACAGCGAGTTGGCGTCCATCAACGTGGAGAAGATGACGACACTGTTGTCCTCGGCGCCGATACTCTCCAGTCCCTTGGCAATGGCCAGCGCCGACGCGCCGCGGAAACTGTTGTTGTAAACGCTCACGCCGCGGATGAGCGTCAGGTGGTCCTTTACGCGCTGGGCCGTTTCCACGCTCGGTACGCCGTCGGTGAATTCCAGCGTGCCAATGGGCGATTTGACGGAATCGGGCGTGGTGATGAACGGGGGGAGTTCAGTTTCTTGAGCGCGGCCGACTTGCTCGTCAGCGATCGCAAATACAGCAAGTGCCATGGTCAATGAGAGAGATACATTCTTAAGCGACTTCATCCGGTTCCTTTCCGAAATTCTGTGCTGGGGATACTAATGCGTATGCGATGGCGGAATCGAAGACTGACTATCTATTACTCGCCTGTCAGCCATTCGCGGGCCTCGGCAATCTTTTCGTGGTCGAAGTATTTGACTTTCGCCATAGTGAAGGGCTTGCAGAACATGGCCATCCCTTCCTCCCATTTCGATTCGCCGACGATCGCCAGGCGCTCGATGTCTTTCCAGTGGGTCATGTCGAACTTGATGTCCTCCCACAGCGTGCCGGCGGTCCAGCCGTGGAAGTCTTTCATCACGAACAGTACTCGCAACTTGCCCACCTCCTTGATTTGCGATTCCACCGCCGGGACGAACGCCTCGTAGAATTCCTTGGTCAGCTTGCTTCCCGGCCCGACTGTGCCTGGCGGGTGGCGAGTGAACCCGCCCGCTTCGTCGACGATCCGGCACCCGACCGGGAGCCCCTCGACGTCAACGCAGCGGGCGAGCTGGCCACCTCCTTCGAGCAGCTGGACATCGGGCTCAGCTACGGGATCCGATGGTCGACGACGTGAGCCACCGAACATCCCGGGACCGGTATCGACCTCCCCTTGCCGTCACGCGAGGATGTGATCCTGGATCTCAAGCTGCTGCGGCAGCGAGGGCTGTTCCGGTGCGCGACCACTCCGTTGCCGGCCTTGGGTGTCGTCGCCGTTCACCGCGGGTACGCACAGGCTCCGAACACCGACAACGCCGGTGTCGAGAACCTGCTGCGTGAGCGCCGTCGCGGCTCTGGGGGAGGAGGAGGCCGGGCGCGCCGCCCAGTACCTCTTCGGGCTCGTGCACGGGACCGCCGGTCGTCGGCCGACCGATCTGCGGGAGGCCGCGGCGCGGGAGTTCGGAGGCCTGTCGCCCGAGACGTTCCGCAAGCGGCAGGAGCCGCTCCTGCTCGGGCGCATCGCCGACGAGATCCTGCTCCCATTGCAGACACCAACCCGTCACCCGGCGGGCCGCCCGTTCAGTGCCCACCCGCCGGGAGTGCATCGTGACCTGGCGGAACTCGAATGGGACATCGCCCGGGCGGTCGAGGTGACGCCGGTGCGGCGGTACGGCCCGTACCAGGTCAGCATCGCGGCGCGGCAGGACACCCAAGGCCACCAGACCCCCATCTTCAGCCGGAACGGGCCGCCCACCGGCGACCGCAAACTTCAGGAATGACACAGTCGAACGACGGGTTCGGTGCCGCCGCCACGGGCGGTGCCGCGACGAGCGTCGTCCCGACTCCGATCGCTATCGCTGCTAGAGACACCGTGAGACGTCGCATGCCATGAGTTCCCCCCGAGTCGGCCGTCCTCTGCCCAGTTGATCATGGCGACTACAGCCTAGCGCTGGCGCCCGCTCGGGTCACCCACTGGCGCCAGCCTCGCGGATGTGGGAGCGGGTCGGTGCGGGGGGAGTCGCTTCTGCGGTGCCCGCCCAGCGGCAGCCTGTTCGCCGAGCGCACTCTCGACCTGGCCCGTCCGGATCTGTCAGCGCCGGGCGACGCCGGTCTGGACTCGGTCGACGAGGACCTCGTGGCCGGGCGCCTCCAACTCGTCATCAACGATCGCCGGCGGGAAGCCGTCGGCGAGCACCTGCAGCCCAGTCGCCTCTTCGAGCCGGCGGATCACCTGGGGCGACCACGCGCGTGGACCGTACCTGGCCACCGCGTCGTCGAAGACCGCGCCGAGCGCTGGGGCGATCTCGAGCGGGACGCCGGCACGATCAGCCACCGTCTGGAACAAGCTCAGATCCTTGACGACCAGATCCATCGTGAAGCTGATGTCGCGGCTGCCGTTGAGGATGACCTGGCTCTCGGTCTCGTGTACGAACGAGTTGCCCGACGAGATCCGGATCGCCTCGTAGGTGGTCGCGAGATCCATCCCGGCCGCCGTCGACGTGACCAGCGCTTCGCACAGCGCTACGAGGTTCGCCGTCGCCAGGTAGTTGGTGACGACCTTCAGGATCGACGCCGACCCAACCGGGCCGGTGTGCAGCACCTGCCGCCCCATCGTCGTCAGGACCGGCAGCATGCGCTCGAACACCACGCGGTCACAGCCGGCGAGAATCGCGATGTTTCCGGTCGCTGCCCGGTGACAGCCACCCGACACCGGACAGTCGAGCGCCGCCGCACCCGTCGCGGTGACCAGGGCCGCGAGGCGGCGGACCTCCGCATCGTCGGTCGTGCTCATCTCGGCCCAGACCGTGCCCGGTCCCAGGCCAGCCAGCAGGCCATCGTCGGCCTCCATGACGGCCGCGCTCGCCGCCGGCGTCGGCAGGCAGGTGATCACCGCGTCGCAGTCCTGCGCGATCTGCCGAGGCGACGTCCCCCACCTCGCGCCGCCGGCCAGCAGCGGCGCGGCGACCGCCTCGTCCAGGTCGCGAACGACCAGGTCATACCCGTTGCGCAACAGCGTGGCGGCGAGCTTGCCCCCCACGTTGCCCAGCCCAATGAACCCGACGGTCTCGATCATGTCACCCTCACGGTTGTGCGTGTCGCGAGTGTGATCGCTCGCTGCCGGGCGACACAAGGGAAGCAAGGCAACTACCACCGCACCCATCCCGGACCTCTCAACCCGCGCGACCGTGCACCTCGGGTAACACCCGAAGGTCAGCACAGGCGCGGATCAATCCACTGAGATAGGGGGCTGATTCCCGAGCTGGTTCGTGGCCTGGTCCATGAGGTCCAGCCAATCGTCATCGACGTCGGCGACGATGTTGAACATGACGTTGATGGTCCCGCGACCCTCCGCGTAGCCCCGCAGGTTGAGCGTGGTGGTCTCGCCTGGGGCCAGGACTCTCTTGCCGCGCTCGGGGAAGATGTAGAGCTCCGACACGCGGTCGCCTGCGGTGAGCAGCGGAAGGTCGTCGGTGGGACCTGAGCGGGCGTACAGGGGCGGGTCCGGCACGATGACGGTGACGACGCTGGGGGTGAGCACGTCCACGTGCCACCGGACATTGACGAGTCGCACACCGACGTGGCCCGTGCCCGCGCTGCCGAAGCACGGGTCGTTGGTCGCGGTGAGGCGTATCGCGCACTCCTCGCCACGGTGGATTTCCGCCCCGTGCAACGGCTCCACGGTGCTGGAGACCACTGCGTACGCCTGCGTGTAGGCGGCGATGGTGTCGCGGAGGACGTCGGAAGCGATGCTTCTAAGAGCGCAGCGTCGAAGCGCTGATACACGCCCCGTTCTCCCGCAGGTATCACGACGTCCCTGCACGCCCTCCTGTCATCAGACGAGGAGGTGTGCCATGTCCGCGTCGAACGACAAGGGGCGTCTATGGCCCGTGCTGGCCGCGGTGATCGTCGCCCTGCTCACCGGCGGCACCGCCCCTTGGTGGTGGGACCGGGTGTCCGCGAGTTCCAGCACCGACACAGCGAGCGTGCCGCGCGGCGAGGTCACCACGCCGTCGCAACCCTCCCAGCAGCCCACCACCCAGCAGCCGACCACCCAGGGCCCCACCGGCGCAGCGTCGTCCGAGTGCTGGATCATCACGGCATCCCTGACCCAGCTGCGCCGCGAGATGGACCCCGTCGCCTCCGGGCGCACGATTCCCGTGGCGCAATATCCGGTGCTCAAGGAGGTCGATCAGCCCTGGGCAGGCAGCACGATTCACTGGTTCCACATCGCGGCGGATGGCCGAACGGGCTGGGTCCAGGACAACCCGACCCACATGGCCAACCGTTCCGATGCCTGTTCCTGACGACAACCTGGGCGTCCGTGGAGGACTGCGCGCGCCGCCCTGACACAAATCTATAAGAACTTGTATGGCTCTGTTCGGGGGAAGGGTCAGTGTCGCTTGAGGCAGCCGCGCTGCTGGGCGTCGGCGTGGCGCGTCCATCAGCGGATCGCGGACGGTTCGTTGCGTGCCGAGCGCCTCGGTTCTCAGTGGGTCGTGGACGAGGCGTCCCTGTTGTCGGTGTCGGGGTCGAGCCTTCCCGGGCGTCGGCTGTCGGAGCGTTCCGCGTGGGCGCTCGTGGCATTGAGCCGGGATGGCCCGGGCGTGATCGATCGTCTGGCGTCGTCGGAGCGATCACGGGCCCGGGCCCGCTTGCGGCGGCTCCTGGCCGAGTCGGCGCCGGATGTGGCGGTGTCCGAGGAACGGGTCCGCGGCGTCGCGGCGCTGATGCGAGCCTGGTTCCGCAACCGCGCGGAGCGCCGTCTGTATCGCGCGTCGCCGCACGACCTGCCAGACCTGCGTGGCGACGTTCGTTTCGCCGTGTCGGGACTGAGTCACCCCACGCAGCAGTATCGCTTCCGGCGATGTGGCCGAGGGGTACGTGGCCGCTGCCGACCTCGACGCCGTCGTGGCCGATTACCTGCTGTCCTCGGTCGTCCGCGACCAGGACGCCAACGTTGTGGCGCATGTCGTGTCCGACGGCGTCGCTGGGCGGCTCGGCGACGTCGCCCGGCTTCTGGTGGCGGCGGACCTGGCTGACCATGCTCGTCCCCGTGGGGAGGCCCGTGCTGTCGTGCTGTTGCGCGAGATCGCCGAGCAGCACCCCGAGCTCGTCGCGCCGGCCGACGAGGCTCGCGCAGAGCCGGGCTCGGAGCGGTCGTGATCGTTCTGCCTGCCATGTCACGCGCTCCAGGCCGCCTCGTGGCACGCGATCATGGATGTGCACGAACGTCTCCGCGACGGCTGGACCCTGATCGGCGGACAGATGGTCCACCTGCACTGTGCGGAGAGAGGTCACATGCCACCTCGGCCTACCGACGATCGACGTCCTCCTGCCGGACGGTATCGGCGAACGAGCGGCAAGCAGGAAGGGCGCCACCGGGAGTCCGACCATCCCGACGCCCGGGGGTACTCAAGCTCTGCAGCGAAGCGAGTCGGTGCCGGTATCCGTTGAGGGGCGTACCGGGTTTCGTCCGGCGGCCCAGCTTCGTCAGCGCGCTCGTCATGAAGGCTGCCGCCCATACAGCCGTCGGCGACGCGGCGAGAGGCCGGCACCGCAGTGACTTCGCCACGTTGGGCGCCCTGGTCGCCGCCCGCGACTTCCGTGGCGAGGACCTCAGCCGCACCGACCGTAGAGGTCTGCGGAACATGATCGCTGCACCCGCTCCGACACTCACGTCATGGTCGCGCTGGACGACGCACAGGAATCCCTGGCACGTCTTGAGCGCGCCGCCGGACTGCTGTAGGCGGGTCGGGGTAGCTCACCTGCTCGACGGCGTCGGCGGCCGTCGTTGTGGTGCGCGGCACGTCGTCCCGGCCGCGACCACCTGCCCGGCAGGTACTCTCGACCTCGCGCAGCACCGTGGCGCGGGCGGCTACCCAGGCGCCGGTCTCGATATGGATGGGGGCGTTGTCGCCGGTGGACTTGCCGCCATTGGTCGGATGATCGGAGAGCGGCATGGCGTTCGGGGAGGTTCCTGTAGGAGGTGCGCGAGGTGCTACGGCTGTGGTTGCGGGGCGAGGGGATCCGGGCCACGCAGCGGCTGGCAGGGGTGGACCGTAAGGCGCGCCGCAGGGCGACGAGCATTGCGGTGAGGCTGTCGCCATCGTTCGGCACAGGACGAGCTCGGGCGTGGACAGCTGCGGCGGCGCGCCGTCTGGGTATTGGCTTCTGTCCCGATATGGGCGGTGAGGCGTGTGAGGGTCGACCATGGCGCCTCACCTTCCTGGGCCAGGTGGCTTCACTTGTGTGACTCACCAAGTTGAGTCACCATGGCGATATGAATGCCGCGACGCCTGGTCGAACCCGCCGAACCCGCCGGCTTCCTGTGCCACTGTCCGAGCGGGATGAGCGAGATCTCGATCTGATCAGGAGCTCACCGGCGGCGCTGGAGAGTGTGGGCGCGCAGCGAACCGACTCCGACGCCGCGTTGGTGCACGCACTGATGGCCGTGGGGGCGCAGCGGGCACGCGAGGCCGCAGAGGAGGCCGGCTATGCCGCGCTCGCTGCCGACCCCGAGGAGCAGGCCGTCCGAGCAGCGCTACGTGCCCGTGAGCGCCGCCGGCTCGAACGGGATGGGGAGTGACGGACCTGCTGCGAGGTCGCGTCTACCGCATCGACCTGGGTGCCGACATCGGATTGAAACCCTTCCTGGTGGTCTCGAACAACCGCCGCAATCGTGGTCTGGGTGACGCGCTCGCGGTTCGGCTCACGACGACGGACAAGGTCGACCTGCCCTCTATCGTCCCCCTGCGCGACCTCGATGCACCGCTGGTTGGCCGGGCGCTCTGCGACCGCATCACCGTGATCTATCCCGACGAGGTCCAGGCCGACCTGGGTGCGGTGTCCGCGCAGACCATGCGAGCCGTCGAGGAAGGCCTCATGCATGCGTTGGGAATTCTCCGCTGAGGCGATGGGCTCGCCCGTTCCCGCGCGCAGCGGAGCCGTCGTGCGACTGTTCGGGCGGCTGCGCCGGACCCGGAACGACGCCGACTACCCACGGCTCGACACTCCCGAACTGACGACCGATGACATCGTCGATGATCTGCCGAAAGCCGCGACATCGTCACGGCGATGCAGCAGCTGATCCCGCATCTCGGGGCCTGGTGAGTATGGCCTGGATGTGCCGGGCAGAGCGATGAGCGAGTCTTCTCCACTGGAGATCAGCCCGGGCCTGTGCGGCGGGTGCGTCTTCGCCAGGGTGAGCCGGACTCGGCGGGGGACGACATACCTGGTCTGGGCCCTGGTGCCGTGGCCCGATGAGCTGCGGTTCGTCGTCCGGCATGTGGAGCTCAGCGCTGGGCGTCGAGAACGAAGTTCCATGAGGTGTCGAGGAGAAAACGGATCACGATTCGGCGCCAACCTCGACCCGTCGCACCTGATGGCGATGGGAGCCGACATCCCCACGGTGATCCGCACCGTCTGCGAGTCGATCATCCACGTCCACGCCACGGACACCCGGATCAACACCACGGTCACGTTCTGGGCCGACTTCGTCTACACCCTCAGCTCGTTTCGCCGGCGGTGTCGTCGTCCACACCGGGCCTCTCCGGATCCCTACAGCACCACGATCGCTGGCCTTCCGATCGCGACTCAGGGGCATCGTCGTGAGTACGGCGAGTAGGAGGAACTCAACGCCGGGCCGGGGGACTGCGACCCCGCGGTCGGACCGACCGGAGTCTGACGAGTGCGGCGCGATGAACCAGACCGCGGTCAGCTCTTGCCCGGCATGGCTTGGCGGACCACGGCGCTGATCAGAACCAGGGCTGCGGCCAGCCCCACCCAGAGGGTGTCCGTTGGGATGCGGGCCACCCTGGCGGCCGTGCGCCACACGAGCACGAAGCACGCCGCAAGAACAACCGCCCAGGCCGCCGCAGCAACGGGCAGCGGGACCGCGGCGAACGGCGCGAAGAGGATGAGGACTGCCGTGCCAGACCTGCGTGGCGACGTCCGTTTCGTCGTGTCGGGGGCTCAGCCACCCACGCAGCGTTATCGCCTCCGGCGATGTGGCCGAGCGGTACGTGGCCGCTGCGGACATCGACGCCGTGGTGGATGACCACCTGCTGTCCTCGGTCGCCCGCGCACACAGGAACAGTGGGGCTTGATGTCTAGGCATCATCTTGCTTGATGCTATGATGACAGACGTGAGAACGACCGTCACGCTGGACCCGGACACCGAGCAGCTGGTCCGCGCTCGCATGGCCGAGCGCGGGGTGTCCTTCAAGCAGGCTATGAACGATCTGATTCGCGAGGGTGTGCCAGGGCAACGGCAGGAGACCTCGTTCGCCACCCAGACTGCCGCCCTGGGTGTTCCGGCCGTCAACCTCGACCGTGCACTCCAGTTGGCGGCCGACCTCGAAGACGAGGAACTGGTACGCAAGATGCGACGACGAGCATGAAGATCGTCGATGCCAACGTCTTGATCTACGCCGTCAACCGTGACAGCGACTGCCACGATGCGTCTCGGCGTTGGCTGGATGGCGCGCTCTCCGGTGGTGATCGCGTCGGGTTCGCTTGGGTGGTGCTTCTGGCTTACCTCCGGCTCACCACGAAGCCGGGACTGTTCCCTCATCCACTGTCGCCGGATCAAGCCACCGACCAGATCGAGGAATGGCTCGGGGCGTCGAGTGCCCTGACCGTTGGCCCCACCGCGCGCCATCCCCGCCTGCTCTCGGAGATGATCGCTGCCGTTGGCACGGCCGCCAACCTCGTCACCGACGCCCACCTGGCCGCTCTGGCACGCGAACACCGAGCTCAGATCGTCACGTACGACCGTGATTTCGCGCGGTTCCCGGGGATCACCTGGATCACTCCGGACGATCTGATCGCCACCTGAAGGCCCGAGCGAGTCGAGTCTATCCGTGTGTGACAGCGGCGATCTGATGGCCGGTTGCGGGGATCACGAGCACCTGCGCAGGGATCCGCCGAAAGCCGATGCGGGGCCCTCGGTCGTTGGCCGGGCGGAGTTGCCAGCCTGGGCTGGGCTGAGGAAGGGGGCGGCGATCGGCTCCACTCGGTGCGCAGATCGCCGTACTGCGGGACGAGGTTGTCGTGCCGGGCCGGATCAGCTCACTGCGCGTGGACTGATAACTGATATGTTCAAGGCATGGAAGGTTGGGAACTTCGTCGCCGGCGGCGTGAACGTGGGCTGACCCTGCATGCGGTCGCGCGGGCCAGCGGCACGTCGGAGACGAACGTCTCCGCCTACGAGCGGGGGGAGAAGGTGCCCAACGAGCGCACCCTGGAACGGGTTCTGGCCGTGGTGGAGGCCGGGGCCGACAGTCCCGTGCACCGGCACCGGCTCCTGACCGTCTCGGCGGCGGCTGCTGCTATCCGTCGTGGTCTTCGGCAGAGATGGTCGACTGCGGACCTGCTGAGGGTGGTCCGGGAGATGCGGTCGAACGCCGGTGAGCTGAGCACAGCGAGGGATCGCGCCGCCTTCTTCGCTCGTCCGTCGACCACCGGCGACGCCCGATGGGATGCCATGCTCGCGGCGAGCGTGGAGGACCTCGCTCTTCGGGATGGTCTCGAGGCGCCACCATGGACGCGCGGCCACGCTCTGCCGACGTTCTGGTTCGTGGGATCGTCGCCCGGTCTGCGCGCCTACGCCTTCGCCCGCTCGCCGTTGTCGATGCAGGTACGCGGTGTCATGGTCGATCCGGCCGACCTGGAAGCGGTGTGACCGGCCGTGGGGTCGGACCCCTCATCGGGGCCGACGACATCCGGGAGCTCCTCGTGGAGCTGGGGCGTCGGTTGGAGGCTCGCGGCATCGAGGCACGGCTCTTCCTGGTCGGGGGGGCTGCCATGGCTCTGGCGTTCAGCCGCACTCGCGTGACCCGCGACCTCGACGCCGTCTTCGAGCCGAAGAAGGAGATCTACGAGGAGGCAGCTCGCATGGCGGACGAGCGTGGTCTCCCGCAGGGGTGGCTGAACGACGGCGTTAAAGGACTGCTCCCCGACAAGCAGCCGCCGGTCGAGGGCACGGGCACCTTCTCCACGCCCGGCCTGCACGTGGGCGTGGCCGCGCCCGAGTACCTGTTCGCCATGAAGGCACAGGCTGCCCGCCAGGAGACCGACGGAGATGATCTGAGGCGACTGGCCGGGCTTCTGGGCATCACCTCGCTGGACCAGGCCCTGTCCCTGCTCGAACGCTTCTACGGCACGCAGCGGCTTCGACCGAACACCCAGCTGGTGCTCGAAGACATTCTGGAGACCCGGCGCTAGCGCCATCGCGCTGAACGACGTTGTGGGGGGTGTGATGCAGGCTCGGGCGCTGGCCGAAAGGGGCGGTCCGGTGACTACGGTGATGGCATGTCCCCCGTCTCGCGAGGCCGTAGGGCCAAGGGCACGAAGAAGGCCAAGAACCGGGCGAAGGCTCGTCCGGCTCCGGCCGGGTCCCAGGTCAAGCAGTCGGTGCTGCCCGACCGCGGCGACTTCTCACCGAACGCTCTGGCCTCGCTGCTGGATGCCAGTACGCGGCGCGGCTGGCCGTGGTGGGAAGCCAGTCACGACGAGGTCCTGGCGAGCGCCGCGGCCCTGACGGACTGCGACGGGCCGGAGGACCTCGAACAGGCCACCGCGGAACTGATCGGGGATCAGCTCTGGCAGCGCCTACAGACGGAGGTGGCCGGGCACGACTACCTGGGGTGGATGTCGGGCCTGATCGACGTGATCGGGGAACGTCGCGCAGAGAGCGGGGCGTGGCTGTTGGCGTACGGGTTGGCCGCGATCTGCCCGCAGCCCCACCGGGATCGGCTGCTGACGGTGATCGGGCAGGGTCGTGGCGAGGCCCGCTCCGTGGCTCCCCCCTGGCTTCCGCTCGTCCCGCAGCTGCGGGTGGACGGCGATCCGCAGGTGGTCGTGGACGGCTACGGCGGCCGGTACGGGTTGATGGTCGACCTGGCTCGTCCGGGCGCGGCCGCGCGAACCTACCTGATCGACCTCGACCTCTGCCTGCCGTTCGTATCACCGCCGTCCGGCTGGCACGCCGACTCCGGCAGTGCGGTGGCGGCCTGGCGCGCCCAGGTCGGCCCGAGTGCCGACGCCGTCCGCCCGCAGCCGGCCGGAGGGGAGTTGCTCGTCCAGCTACTGCCGCGCGACCTCGACGACATCGGGCCGACGCTCATAGGCAACGAGAGTCGCGACCAGCTCGCCGAGTTCTTCCGGATGCGCCGGGTGGTCGAACAGGTGCGGTCCTCGCTCGGGCTCGACGACGCGCTGCCGCCCCCGATCGCCGAGAAGGCGGTGCGCTCCCGCGTGGACGACTTCCTGGCCTGGTGCGCCGACCGTGATGGCGCCGTGCCCGATCACCTGGCCTCGCCGTCCAGGGACGTGGCCGGGCGGATCGAGACCGACCCGGACGCCGTCGCCGCGCTGGGCGCTCCTGTTCCGCAGGTGCCCATGGCGGAGCTGGATCGGGCCGGCGCATGACTCCCGAACGCACGGTGGACGAGGCCGCCGAGCTGACTGTCGAGCAGGCCGCGGACCTGGCCGGTAGGTGTCGGGTCGTGAAGGCGGCGATGCGGCTGGCCGAATGGGCGGCGAGCCATCGCCCGCAGGTGACCCCCGGCGGGGCTCTGCGGCCCGCCGAGGTGCCGGCGGCCGCGAAGGCGCTGGGGATTCGGGGAGTCGGTCGGGTCCGGCGAGCCGCCGACGTGCCCGACCTGCACCGGGCGTGGCTGATGGCGGCCGCGGCGAACCTGATCAGCGTCGAGGCCCGATCGGCCGGAGGAGGGCCGGCGCTGGGCTCGTGGCCGCCGTCCGAGGCCGCGACGCTGCTGGCCGCCTGGCTGGACGGCGTGCGGGCGATCTGTGCCGAGATGACGCGCAAGCCCCGCCCGCAGACCGTGATCCTGCTGGTCCGGCTGACGCTGGACCTGCTGGCCGAGCCGGTGGAGATCGCGGCGCACCAGCACCGCGCTGACGTGCTGCGCGGCCAGATCCACCGTGCGGTGTGCGATGACGACTACCTGTACGACCATGTGGACATCGACCGGCTCCACGGCCTGTTCGCCCGTCCGGGGCCGGACGCCCCGTGGCCGATGTACACCCTGCTGAGCCACCTCGGCGCGGTGAGCGGCACGGCCGCCGATCCGCGGCCCACTGCGCTCGGGCGCTGGGCGGCCTCGGCATTGCGCGGCGACGTTCCGACGCCGGTGGAGGGGTTGTCGGCCTCTGCGCTGCTCGACCGGCTGGCCGGCCACGACGACGCTGAGGAGCAGTGGCGGCTGGCACGCTCGTGGCTCTGGCAGCGTCCGCCGGATCAGTCGGCAGACGAGCTGCTCGCAGCGGCCGGTGAGGGCGGCGCGGCCCGGCGACTGGCCGCGGTCAACCTCGTCCACGGCCTGGGGGAGCAGGCGGTACCCGCCTGGCACCGCATGGTCGACGATCCGCGGGTCGGCCCGCATGCCCGCGCGGCCCTGGCCGATTGGGACCAGGGGCCGGGACCGGCGCCGGACGACGAGGAGTGGCTGATCATCGAGAACGCCGCCGCCCAGTGGGAGGTCTGCGGTCCGGACGCCGCGCTGTGCGAGCTGCTCGACCTCCGCGGCGGCGGTGAGCCGGCCGAGCTGATCGCACCGCTCCACGGCCACGGTCACCCGCAGGCAGCGGCCCTGGCGCAGGCGTTGCGCGACGCCGTGACCTGCGGCGCGCCCCTGGCCATGCAGCAGGTGCTGCAGCTGAAGGTGTCGCTGAGCGGCTGGCGGCCCCCGATCTGGCGCCGGGTGCTGGTGCCCGCGTCGGACACCCTCGGGGACCTGCACAGGGTGATCATGGTCCTGTTCGGTTGGGACGGTGATCACCTGCATCGGTTCGAGGTGGGTGAGCGCCGCTACGCCGACCCCTACCACGATCTGGAGGAGTGCTCGGACGAGTACCGGGCCAGGCTGTTCCGGGTGTTCGGGCGGCGCGGCGCCACGGTCGGGCACGTCTACGACTTCGGGGCCGGCTGGCGGCATCAGATCGTTCTCGAGCAGGTGCTGCCCCGCGACGACCACGAGGGCTTCCCGCGGTGCATCGACCACGCCCACGATGCCCCCCCGGAGTACCACGACCCCGACGATCCGCAGGTCCGGCAGCCGTTCGATCGTGACGCCGTCAACGCCCGACTGGCCGGCTCGCAGTAGCTCGGCACGAGAGCCGCGTGGGACGACAGCCTGGTGAAGTACCCGCAGCTCCCCGTCGTCTCCTGCCCCGGATACGAGCAGCGTCGCGAGTGAGGTCAGAACTGCAGGGCGTTTCGAATGCTACGTAAGTGCTACAGTCGTAGCATGGCTGAGGTTCCATCGCGCGAGCTGCGCAACAGCACCGCCGACGTCCTGCGGCGCGCCGCATCCGGGGAGGACGTGGTGATCACCGTGAACGGGCGCGGCGTGGCCCGCCTGGTGCCGCTGCAGGCGCAGCGGCGTCGATGGATCGCTCGGGACGAGCTGCTCCGGCGGCTGGGCGCCGTCCAAGCCGATCCCGGCCTGCGCGCGGACCTGGCCGAGCTCGCCGCAGACACCACCGACGACCTCGATCCGTTGTCGTGACGAGTCGGGGTCTGCTGGACACCAGCGTGTTCGTCGCCGCCGAGAGTGGGCGGCCGCTGGACGCCGCAGGTCTGCCGGACGAGGCTGCGATCAGTGTGGTCACTCTGGCGGAGCTGCAGGCGGGTGTGCTCGCTGCCCGGGACACCGACACCCGCGCCAGGCGGCTCGCCACCGTGGAGGCCGTGGCCGATGTGGAGGTCGTGCCGATCGACGCCGAGGCGGCGCTGATGTGGGCGCAGATGCGGGTCCTGCTGGCCGAGGCAGGTCGCCGGGTGAACGTCAACGACCTGTGGATCGCGGCCTCGGCCGCCTCTCGCGGTCTGCCCCTGATCACGCAGGACGACGACTTCGGCGCGGTGGACGGCATGGCGGGGTTGGTCGTCGTCCGGGTGTGACGTGGGCGGTGTGCTCGAGCCGTCCCCGGCCGTCATCGGTGGCGGCGGGTAGGACGAGGCAGTCGCCATCGAGGCGGATCCGGGACACCAACCTCGACCAGGTGGTGACTCGCGACCTCGCTCATGTGGGGCAGATTCGGGATCCGGTGGGGCGGGTACGGCAGCGAGCGGGAGCGTCAGAGGGTGCCCCCACGCCGGCAGGGTAGGCCGCGCACGTCCTCAGGTAGGGGCCATCTCGGAAGTGTCGCCATTCCTCCATCGTGAGATTGCGACCGGACCGGCGACACAGCCCGGAAACCCACGAATCGGCGTCCAGGGTCCACAAGCGGATCGACCGGTCGCGTTGTCCGACGCTGGCGGTGGCCAAGAGCCGACCGCTGTGGCTGAAGGTGACCGGGTCCACCCATGAGCCGTGGCCCCTGAGTGGGCTGCCTACCTGTCCCCGTTGATCGGGGTGCCACAACCTGACGGTCTGGTCGGCGGACGTCGTCGCGATGAGTTTGCCGTCCGGACTGAAGGCCACACCATCGGTCGCCCCTCGGTGCCCGCGCTCCGGCGCCTCCAGGAGTACCTGGCGGCTCACGCTCCACAGCCGAAGCGAGAAGTCCGACCCTGTTGTCGCCAGCGTCTCCCCGTCAGGGCTGAACGCGACGCCCCAGGCGGCGGAGCCGCGGTCGGCCTTCATGTCGGCGCCGACCTGCTCATGGGTCGCCACGTCCCAGAGTCTGATCGTCGCGTCATCGCTGCCGGTGCTCGCCATGAGGGCGCCGCCCGGGCTGAAGACGACATTGTCGACGCGCCCCTGGTGCGCCTGAATGGGATCCCCGACTTGGAGTCCTGTGCGGGTATCCCACAGTTGAACCAGGCCGGCGCCATTCCCGGTGGCGACGAGGTTGCCATCCGCGCTGAGGTCCATCCCAGCGATGTACTGCGGACCGACGACGATCGACAGCGTGCGCCTCGTCCACGCCCGATCCGTCGCCCCGCGGTCACGACGGATTTCCCGTCAGGGCGCCCGGACCGCGTCACGCCCGCTCGCCCCACTGCGCGTTCGGATCCTGGCGCCGGTCTTCCGACTGGCGGTGTCCCATACCGTCAGCCAACCGTCCTCATCACCGGCGGCGAGGAGTCGGTCCTCAGGGCTGAAGGCGAGGGTCATCACCGAGGCCTGGGTCTTGATGAGGCCGCCGTTGTCAACCGTGGTCTGCCACACCCTCGCTCAAGCGCGTCGTTCTCACCGAGGCTCCCGACGGGAAGCCGGCCGACGTGTGATCGTTCACGTTGGACGTCGTCACGCCCCTGGCGCGGCCAGGGGAGCGGGACGCTGTCGCTGCGAGGAGTCGGTCAGCGGGATCTCTGCTGGGGCGGTCCTTCGGGGCCGAAAGGCCTGGAGACCGATTGAAGTGTGAGGAGGCGTTCGAGCCCGGCGAAGTCCTGGGGGTTCACGCTGAACAGGGGCAAGTCGTTGGCGATGGCGACGCAGGCGATGAGCAGATCGGCCAGCCGTCTGCGTGGTGTTCGCCCGGCTGCGAGGACGGCCGCGTAGACGGGCCCGTAGTGTCGCGCGGCTGCCGCGTCGAACGGCAGTGGATGGTAAGTGGCCTCGACCCGCTGCAGCCGGCCGATGCGTGCGGCGCGTTCACCGGGGTCATCGGTGGCCAACGGCCCTGCGGACAGCTCAGCCAACGTGATCGAGCTGATAGCGGTCTCGAACGGGAGGTGCAGCGGATCGATCTGCGGCAGATGGATGATGACGTTGGTATCCAGCAGTCCGCGCCGTGCTCGTTCAGTCACCGATCAGCCCTTGGTCGACGACTTTCTCCAGATCGTCGAAGAAGCGCTCGGCGTCGATCGGGGCATCGCCTGCGAAGAGGCTCATGACCTCCGTGGTCGGGATGAAGGACCGTCGACGCAGCGGGTGCAGTTCCGCGATGGGAGTGCCATTACGGGTCACGACGAACGTCGCTCCGGCCTCGACGGCACGCAGGATCTGCCCGGAGTCGTTGCGCAGTTCTCGCTGGGTGATCTCACGAGCGGGTTCGGACATCTTCTGAGCGTATCAGCAGAGGTGCTACGAAGTGCTACGGCACGTGCGTGTCTGGACGCGCCGGGCGAGGTTGTCAACGGGCCGGCGGGGCCGGTCATCCGACGCCGGCGAGCTGGGCGACGAGCATGGCGATGATGAGCAGCGTCGTGCTGACCGCCGTGACCAGCCAGCGACGACGGTCGTAGCGGTACATGGGCGCACCCATCAACAGGATGCTGCCGAAGAAGAGCACCAGGTAGGGGATGAGGATCTCCGGCCGGGCGGGCGAGCGGAACTCGATGTGCCCGACGTACTCGACCGCCACCATGAGGACGACGAAGGCGTCGAAGACCAGCGGACCGGCCCGCGGCTTGGAGCAGGGCGACGGCGTTCACGACCACCAGATGGTCGTCAGCCCATCCGGGGTGTCGTGAGAGGGCCGGCGTGACGCGGGGCGAGCGGTCTCGATCATGAAGACGATCTCACCAGTCGAGTCCGGTGACAAGCGCGCTCGCCACGGAAACGCGCGGCGCCCCGGTAGGCTCGCGGGCCATGACCGGCGAGATGACCATGAACCGCTTGATCCACCAGGCGGTGCGCCGCGACCTCGGTCGGATCGAGGCTGCGCTGCGGGCCCTGCCCGAGGGCGACACCGCACGGGCGTCGGGGATCGCCCGGGCGTGGGACCACCTGCAGTTCGAGCTCGTTCGGCACCACGAGGGCGAGGACACGCATGTCTGGCCGTTGCTGACGAAGTTCGGCGTCGACGCGCAGCTCTTGGCGGCCATGGAGTCGGAGCACCAGGCGATGAGCGACGCGCTCGCCGCCGCGGACACGGCGGTGCGCGAGGCGGCTGGGACCGGCACCCGCGCCGACGCCGAGGCAGCGGCCGAGGCCGTGGCCGAGGTGGCCACGGTGACCACGGCTCACCTCGAGCACGAGGAGAGGGACATCGAGCCGCACCTCATCGCGCACTTCGACAGCCCCGAGTGGAAAGCCGTTGAGCGCAAGCTGCGCTCGGGCGGTCCGACGCAGGGAGGCAACTTCTTCGCCTGGGTCCAGGACGGCATGACGCCGGAGGGCCGCGCGTACCTGTCGAAGACGGTCCCCTCGCCGGTGGTGTTCCTGCTCACCAAGCTGTTCGGGCGCTCCTACACGCGGGACATCGCTGCCGAGTGGGCCTCGTAGCGCGATCCCAGCTAGGGGTCAGCGCATGGCCACTCGCTCGCGCAGGCTCAAGGCGTCGACGCCGCGATGCCGTCCAGCGAGGTGTTCGGGCTGGGATCGGCGACGCGCGGAGTTCGCCGTCCTCGACCTGGTCCCGTCGTTGAACATCTCCGTGGTGAACGCCGTCAAGTTCGCACCGCTGAGCGGTCCGTCCTGCACGCCGTCCTCGGAGAGGAACACCACGCGGCCGGTACTGCTCATGCTCGCCTCAACAGCCTGCAGGTCGTGAGCGTTGTAGGCGTCCACCCAGGCCATCGCAGCGGTGGTCGCCTCCCGCTCGGCGCCGGTCTCACGGTGGTCGACGTAGAGCCAACTCCGCAGACCGACCACTGCGGCCAGCGCCACGGCCAGCGCTCCTGAGAGCCACCAGGGCAGATGGCTGCGTTTCGGCGTTGCTGGCTCGGTCGTCAGTACTTCAACTCGCCCGATTTCAGCCACCGATCTCACCTCAAGGTGAGGTCCCGGTGCGGTCCCTGTCAGATCCCCCTCGGACAGATCAACCCTGGCCAGTCGGGGCCACGACGGACCGGGCACAAGGTCGGGACTCTGGGTATTGGAGTGCGGGGTTCGGTTGGCCGGCCTGGACCAGACTCAGGTTTCCAGGACGACGATGCTCGGGCGGTCGTACTGACTCGGCTGATCCGGCGTCCGTCGTGCTCATTGGTGAACCGGACCGGCATTGCGGGCAGGCGAACGGCGAATCGAGCATCCCTGATCCCAGCGTGAGCTGAACGCCTCTGGGCCAGACTGGGCCAGACCCAGCACGGCCGGTGATCACTGCGCGTTTCGTGTGGTTGATCCCCCAGCGGAACCCCGTCGACCGTCGAGGGTCGACGGCGTTGACGACGCGCAGTACTCACTGCACTGCCTGCTGACAATCCCGTCGAATTCCCCAAACGGCCCAGGTGACCTTGGGGTGTCACTAATGTGCTGCAGATGGCGGCACCTGGATGGCTTCCGGACCCGTTGCAGCGCCACGAATTGCGTTACTGGGACGGGCACCAATGGACCGAGCATGTGGCGAGCCGAGGGGTGCAGGGTCTCGATCCTCTCCCACCCGTCCGCTCGGAACGCACCGATGATGAGCCTGCAGCTGCGCCCTCTGAGCCGGCACGTCACAGCAAGGCCCTCTGAGCCGGCACGTCACAGCAAGAAGGGGTGGTTGCTGCACGTCGCTCTCGTCGTCCTCACGGTGGGGCTGTGGTTGCTGGCAATCCCCGCGGTGATCGCCTGGCGGCGTGGCAAGCGCCGCTGGGCGCTGGGCCTGGGTGCGGGCGCGTTGGTGGCCCTTGTGGCCATCGGCAACCTGTCCGCCAACGGAATCGCCTGCGAGAAGCTCTAATGCACGGTGGTAGCCCCGGTTCTGGAGGCTCCGAGGGGGAGGGGCAGGGCGGTCCTGGTCAGCCCGGAGGCGTCTGTCCGTTCCGTAGGTCGCGCTGGCGATCGTCTCCGCTGGTGCCTGTGATCTTGACGCCGCTGGTGTCGGCGATCGGGTACACCGACAGGCCGGCGGGTCTCATGTAGAGGGTCGCCGTGCGGCTGATGGCCGCATCGCGGTGATGCAGCCGGCTAGGCCAGGGGGTCGGGTCGCCGCGTGTAGGTGCGGCCGGTGGGGGTGGTCCAGGTGGTGCCGCCGCCGGGTGTGGGGCGTGCGGTGAGGCCGCCGCGGTGTTTGAGGCGGTGGTGGTGGGGGCAGAGGGCGTGCAGGTTGCAGTCGCAGGTGACGCCCGGGTTCGGCTCGTTCTCTGGGGTGTCGGTCCAGGGTGTTCGGTGGTCGAGGTCGGCGCGGGTGGCGGGGTGGCGGCAGCCGGGGTAGGTGCAGGTTTGGTCGCGGAGTTCGATGAAGCGGCGTAGTCCGGGGCCGGGGTGGTAGGCGGGGGTGTGGGTGGAGCGGCCGAGGCCGAGCAGGGTGCCGTGGGTGGGGGTGGGTGTGCCGTCGGGGGTGGTGGTGTCGTCGGTGGCGGCGCAGCGCCAGGTGCCGGTGGCGGCGAGTTCGCGGGCGAGTTGGGCGGGGATGGGTCCGTACCCGGCGAGGGTGGCGGGGGTCTGGGAGGCGCCGGTGAGGACGGACAGGGGGACCAGGACGATGATGTCGGCGCGGCGCCGTCCGGAGGGCCGGTCGGCCGTGGCGGGGGCGTCGTCGCCGGGGGCACTGTCGCGCGGGGTGTCGGTGTCGGCGTGCGCGGCGGCGGGTGTGGGGGTGCCGGTGTTGTCAGCGGCGGTGGTGATGAGGTCGATGAGGGTGTCGGCGCGGGTGGCGTCGGGGTGGCGGCTGTCGGGGTCGCAGGGGGCGTGGGGGTTGTCGGGGTCGTCGAGGTGTCCGCGGCCGCGGGCGGTGTGGGTGAGGGTGTTGAGGGCGGCGCGGGCGGCTTCGATGTCTTCGGCGCCGGTGGTCAGGGTCATCTGGCCCATGCCGTGGGGCAGGGCGCGGAAGGCGACCCCGCGGTGGGCGCGGGCCTGTCGGGCGGTCTGTTCGGCGAGGTCGGGGTCGGCGGCGGCGATCAGCTTGTCGAGGAGGGCGGCGAGCTGGGGCCGGGTGAGTGAGCTGATGGTGTCGAGGAGGCCGTCCTCGATGTGCCGGCAGGTCTCAGCGGTCAGGGTGAGGGTCTTGACGGTGGTCAGGATCGTCTTGGCCAGGTCGATCCGTCCGGTGGCGAGCAGGGTCCACACCCGGGGCATCCGGGTGCGCAGGTGCTCGGCGGTGTGTAGGTGGTCGGCGACGGCGTATCGGGTCAGCCCGGTGGCCGGGGCGATCTCGCCGGCGGTGGTCCACAGGGCGTGGTCGTTGCCGGACAGGGGGGTGGCGGCCCACCGGTCCCGTAGGTGCCCGGCCGCGGCCAGCTGCGCCGCGCTGGCCCAGGCTGCGAGCCGTTGGGCCGCCACGGTCAGGGCGACGACGTCGTCGTCGGACAGGCCGTCCAGGCATCCCAGCCGCGCCGTCGGTCCGGATCCCGGTGTGATCGCCAGGTCGCCGACCAGGGTGTCGACGGCGGCGGCCAGGTCCGGCCCGGGCGCCGCGTCCAGGCGGGCGGTCAGGGTCGGGCCGGGGTCGGGTCGGGCGGCCCGGGCGGTGTCTCGGTCGGCGCGGGCCAGGTCGCGTTCCCCGGCGAGGCGGGCGGTCTCGGCCCGGGCCAGGCCCAGCTGGTGACGCGCGAGGCGGGTCTGGGTGCGCGCGGCGTCGGTCGCGTCCTGCGCGGCGGCCGTCCGGGCCCGGGCCGCGTCCAGGCGGGCCTGGGTGTCGTCCCGGTCGACGATCGCGGCGGTGAGCAGGGCCCGGGTCCGGGCGATCTGGCGGTCCTGGTCGGCGATGATCTGATGCAGGACACCGGTGTCGTCGTACGGCGGCCAGCCCACCACGTCCGGGTCGTCGGCGTAGTCCTCCTCGCGCACGTCGTCGAAGTCGGCCTCGAGGTCGGCGAGCAGTCCGGCGTCGGCGGGGCCGGGCGACGGCGCGGAGCCCCCACCGACGGTCTCGAACATGTGTACGAGTATAGTCGAAAACCGTTGATGCGCAACGAGAAACCGTATGGAACCGGTGTCGGAGCTCCTGTGCCAGGCCACCCGTCGGCGGAGGATCATCGGCGACGATCCGTGACATGCGGCCGGACAGGTATCCGCCGGTCGAGGGCACCGGCACCTTGTCCACGCCCGGCCTGCACGTGGGCGTGGCCGCGCCCGAGTACCTGTTCGCCATGAAGGCACAGGCTGTCCGGCAGGAGACCGACGGGGATGATCTGCGGCGCCTGGCCGGGCTTGTGGGCATCACCTCGCTGGACCAGGCCCTGCCCCTGGCGTTCCTCGGGCCCTACCTCGCCGAGATCGAGCGCGGCCGCAGGGATCTCATGCTGGCGAGGATCCGGATGGCGTGGACCACCTGGCGTGGCCGGACCGTGGAACCGGTTGTACGCGAGGCGTTGCGGCGATGGTGCCTACGGGACCCCTCGGTGATGTCGCCGGATCGCGAACCGGCCGGCGCCCACCCGGCGTTGCAACGATGTCTGGTGAGCAGTCGCCGACGACGTGCTCGAACCGACGCCCGCGCTGTCAGGTGCTGCAGGCGCCGGTGCCGAGCACGCGCTGGCTGACGCCGTAGGCGAGCAGGAGCACCGAGAACCCGGTCAGGATCGGGGTCATCGGCTGACCGCCGATGGCCATCAGCGCGAGCACCGGATAGAGGCCGGCCATGGCCGCGCACGGCGTGCCGGCGATCGCCGTGGCGCCGTCCCGGCGGGGGACGAACGTGGCCCACAGGGCCGCGGCCAGGACGCCGAGCAGTCCCAGCGTCGTCCATTCGACGGGGTGGTCGACGGAGCCCGCCAGTGGGGCGTCGAGGAAGAGCAGCACCGTGATCGGCGTCAGCAGCAGGGCCACCACGGCCCGGCGCCGGTCGAACGCCGTCCGCCATGCGGGCTGGGCCGTGGGCACCGTGATCTGCAGCTCGTGCGAGGCCTTGAGCACCTGGATCGGTGCTCCGGGGGCCTGCTGGTCGGCGCGCAGAGGGGTGCTCACGAGGCAAGCATACCCCTAGGGGTATCTGCCCCGCCCGGGGCATCGAGCTGCCGTCACAGAGACCCAGATTCCTGGCCTGCCCCGTGCGGCGCGTTCTCCCTGGGCCTTCTCGCGGTACCAGGCGACATCGACCACGAAGGCCACCTCCTGCCCATGCCTGGTGACTGCCTGGGGGCCGTCGAATGCGGAAGCTCACAGGTTTCGGGCTGGGACTTCCACCCGGGTTCGATGCCTTGGCGTCATCACTGCCGCGCGGTGTCGGCTCCTCGTAGTCGGTTGAATCTTGGCGACGAGAGTGCAGATTCTCCTCAGAATCTACAGTCGGTAGTGTAGATTCTGGCGTCGTGGAGCAGAAGCCGTCCGATTTGGTGCGGATCTCCGAGGTGTCGCGTGACGTGGGACTGTCCCCGACCAGGATCCGACAGCTGGCCGATGGCGGCGTGATCCCGTCGAGCCGGACCGCCGGAGGCCATCGCCTGTTCGACCTGGCCGCCGTCCGGACGGCTCTTGCTCGGCGCGCTCTGCTCACGTCGGGAGGTCACGACACTCCAGGCGAGCCGAGCTGGCGCCGCCGGCTCACCCTCCTCGGGCTGGCCGAGCACGAGGTGTGGCGCAGAGTCGTCGCCGATCTCGACCTGGACGTCGACCGCCCGGCGAGGCGGATCATGGGATACGCGTTCTCGGAGATGTTGAACAACGCCGTGGACCACTCCGGGAGCGAGTCCGCGACGATCACCTGGTGGGTCGGCCCCGACCAGTGGTCGTTCGATATCACCGATGACGGGATCGGCGTCTACGCGAACCTCCTGGCCGGATTGAACCTCGCCAGCGAGTTCGAGGCAGTTCAGGAACTGTCGAAGGGCAAGCGCACCACCGATCCATCTCGTCACACCGGTGAGGGCATCTTCTTCACCTCCAAGGTCGTCGATCTGTTCCGGCTCACCTCGGCTGGCATCCGATGGACCGTGGACAATCTGCGCCACGACACGGCGCTTGGAGCGGTCGCACCCGCTGCGGGGACCTCGGTGTTCTGTCAGGTGGATCCGAACACCGACCGTGTCCTTGCGGATGTGTTCCGGCAGTTCACTCACGACCACGCCTTCGTGCGCACTCGGCCGGTGGTGAAGCTGTTCGAGATCGGCACCGAGTTCGTCTCCCGTAGCGAGGCACGCCGGTTGCTGGAGGGGCTGGGGAGCGACTTCGACGTCGTGGAGGTCGACTTCGCCGGGGTGAGCGACGTGGGGCAGGGCTTCGTCGACGAGCTGGTGCGTGTCTGGCCACGCTCGCACCCGGGCAAGAGCGTCGTGCCGGTCAACATGAACCCTGCCGTCGAGTTCATGGTGACGCGGGGTCTGGGTCGGGCGACCGAGATTCGATGATGGCGCTGGGGTGATGGTCTGGTCGGGCCCGGCGAGGTGGAGTGGGGGCCCACTGAATCCCTAAACCGTTGCGGCCCAGTGGACGACGTAGCCCTGTGGCCGCTCGGCGGTGGTGGGGGCAAGCCGTCCGTTCAGCCGCTGTCGGTGCGGACGCTCGCGGCCAGGGCGGATCGGAACCGGTCGAAGTCGTCGAGGTGGTGGTGCAGGGTGTCGATCACGCGGCGATCGTCGACGTCGGCGTATCCGTGGACCAGAAGGTTCCGAAAGCCGGCCATGGCGATGAGCGTCGGGACGTCGTCTGCGGGCAGGTGTCCGTGCTCGGACAGCACGGAGAAGACCTCGCCGTAGCTCGCGGGCGCACGATAGCCCTCGCTGGCGATGATGTGCTGCCCGGCATCGATGCAGGTCTCGAGAGCGACGACGAACCCGTACTTCACCGATTTGAGCTTGTCGCGGTCAGCCAGGAGCGTGTCGGCGTCGTAGCCCGCCAGACGCCGCAGATCGGCCACCTCCTCGCGCAGCCGTTCGAGCAGCGCGCGCACGCGCAGCGGGTCGATCGTCACCGGCCCTCCGCAGCCATCGCGGCCAGCAGTGCCCGATCGAGCGGAGCGGCGCGAATCTCGAAGTCCATGGCCAGCTTGCCCATCCGCATCTCGTAGGCCACGCGCCCGGGCTCGTCCTGGTCGTACAGCACCACGCGGTCTCGCAGGATGCGGCCGACCAGACGCAGCGGCGCCTCGTTGAGGACGACCAGGCCGTCGATGGGCCCGGCGCCCGCCCGGTAGGCCAGCCGGCCCGACAGCATCATGGCCCGCTCCAGGTACTCAGTCGACGGGACGTCGTCGCCGAAGTACACCGCCACGTCCACGTCGCTGCCCTCGCGCTCCTGTCCCCGGGCGTGGGACCCGAACAGGTAGGCGAACTGCACGCCCTGGCCCGCGAACACCTCGGCCGCAGACGAGCGCAGACGCGGTAACAAACTCATGCCAGCAGGATAGGGCGCATGGCGACGTGCAAGCCTGAACGGATCACGCTGGGTCAAGGTGTCTGATGAGGTGTGATCTGGCGGAGCTGAGACCTTCCAGGAAGGGGCGCGTGTGATGAGCAGCGAACCGATTGAACCGGTCCGGGTCGACTTCGACAGCCCGGGAGGGGTGAGGGTTGCGGCCTACCGCTGGGACCCGCCCGGTGATCCGCGGGCGATCGTGCAGATCACGCACGGGATGGGGGAGCATGCGCTGCGCTACGCCTGGGTGGCGGGTGAGCTGAACGAGAAGGGGTACGTCGTCTACGCCCAGGACAACCGCGGTCACGGAGCGACGGCGGCCTCGCTGGACGAGCAGGGCGTGATCGGCACCGACGGCTGGACCGAGCTGGTCAACGACATCGACCGGCTCCGCCTGGTGGCCCGCGCGGAGCACCCGTCGGTTCCGCTGGTGCTGCTCGGACACAGCATGGGCTCGTTCGCCGTCCAGCAGTACCTGCCCGATCACAGCGGCGACGTCGACGTCGCCGTGCTGACCGGCACGGCGGCGATCGACCTGCTCGAGCCCGCCCTCGACCTGAACCAACCGCTGGACCTGGCGGCGTTCAACGCTCCCTTCACCCCGGCACGGACCGACTACGACTGGCTCAGCCGCGACGAGGCCCAGGTGGACGCCTACGTCAACGACCCGCGCTGCGGGTTCGGGCTCGACGTGGCCGGCACGAAGCAGATGTTCGCCGCGGCACGCCGGCTCGCCGACCCGACCCATCTGAGGATCCGCCAGGACCTGCCGGTCTACGTCGCGGTCGGCGAGCACGACCCGGTCAACGGCCAGCTGGCGCTGGTCGGTGCGCTCGTGGACCGGTATCGGCAGGCCGGCCTCACCGACGTCACGTTGACGGTCTACCCGGGCGCGCGCCACGAGATCCTCAACGAGACCAACCGCGAGGAGGTCGTCGCCGACCTGACCACCTGGCTCGACGAACGACTCGGCACGCGGGCGCCGTAGGGCGCCCGGAGCGGGAAGGCTCGCGCGGGCGATGTCGGGTCAGGTGAGCCAGGCACGCAGTCTGTCGTAGACGGCGGGGTGGCTGAGTAGGCCTTGGTGGCTGATGCCGCCGAGGCGGTGACCGCGTCCGGCGACCAGGGCGCTCGTGGGGCGGACCATCCCGTCGCCGACCAGCCATCCCGCGGGATGGTCCGGGTCGCGGGTCAGCAGGGCGGCGACCGCGCGGTAGGTGATGTGCATGGGCAGCGTCGGGGGCGGGGAGCCGTGGTGCAGGTCGCGGATCCCGGCGCTGCGCCCGGTCAGGACCCGGGCGATCGGTGCGCTGACCGGTGACCTGGTGAGCGCCCACTCGGCCACCGGCACGCTCTTGGCCAGCGGAGCCCCCAGGTGCGGGGTGCCCAGGCCGATCACGGTGTGGACGGCGTCCACCCAGGCCGACGCGGACCGCGCCCCGAGCCAGCACGCCTGGTGCGCGATCAGGCCGCCCATCGAGTGAGCGACCAGATCGATGCGCCGCACGGGCTGCGGCCATGCCGCGCGCAGCTCCTCGATCAGCCGGGCCAGGGCGTGGGCGTTCTCGCCCAACGCCAGCCCGGAGTTGTAGCGCAGGTAGACCGGGGTGAGCCCCGCCTCCTCTCGCAACCTCTTCCCGAACGAGGTCGGCGTGGCAGTCCGGGGTGGTCCACCAGGACTCGTCGCTCTCCACCAGCCCGTGCACGAACACGGCGATCCGCCCGGTGGCCTGCGGGAAGGCGGCGGCTACCGAGCCGGCGTCCAGTGGGACGTCGCGTCCCGCCACGCGCACCGCCATCGGGACGGCGAGCGCCGGTCCGCGCTGGGCCACGGTGTCACCCCACACCCCGTTCACCATCGGCTGGACGGCGCGGCCGAACGGCGTCTGCGACGGCGGGCGGCCCGCCCGCCGGGCGGCGACCTCGGCCCCGGCCCGTACTGCGGTGGTGGCCACCTGGTCGACCGCGCGGTAGGTCGCGGCGACCGTGGCGCTATGCAGCCTGGTCACCGTGCGGGCCGGGCGTGGCAGGAAGCGCTCCATGCGCCGGATTGTCGCCTGGTGCACGTCACCGACGATGGCGACGGTCTCGCCCACCGCGTGCGCGGCCAGCTCACCGGCCGCGCGGACCTCCGCCGCTCGCAAAATCAGACCTCCCGTCGTCGTGAGAACCGCGCACCGCAGGAGGTGAGGCGATCGCCTCGGCCAGGTCCATCCCGTCACACTGAGACGAGTCGACCACGATCGACCGGACCAGCGCCAGTGCCATTGCTCGAACGTGTCGAGACCGCCTTTGGGGGGATTTGGCGGATGCCGATACCCTCTGCCCCGACGAGGAAGATCGGCATAGCCCCGAAGGACATCCATGCGGCGTTCTCCTGGGCAGGTCGGTTCGATGTTTCACTCCTGGGCAGGCAGCCAGGAGGCCAGTGCCGGAAAGGACGGTGGATAGCCATGCGGCCACTCGCCGATGACCGGCCGCTCATCGTCGGCGCCGGCATCGCCGGGCTGGCTCTGGCGCGGGCGCTTGCTGGCAGGGGTGTGGACTCCAGCGTCGTCGATCGGCGTGTGCAACGACCGGACAGTGGCCTGGGCATCAACCTGCCCGGGAACGCGGTGCGGGCTCTGGGCGACCTCGGTCTGGCGGACCAGGTGGCGGGCAAGGGCGTGGTGAACCGGCGACGGGAGTACCGCAACGAGGCCGGCCGGCTGCTGTTCGACGTCGACGAGGATGCGTTCTGGGGGAGCGCCACGCCGTCTGTATGCCTACGACGCGGCGATCTGCTCCAGGCCCTTAACGACCCGCAGCGGCCGCCGACATGGGAGCGGGTGGTCACCGCCGTCCAGGTGGACGACGGGTGGCCGGTGGTCCGCTACGCCGACGGGACGGCGTCCACCCACCCCCTCGTCATCGGTGCGGACGGCGTCCATTCGCAGGTGCGGGCCGCGGTGGACGACTCGGACGTGACCCGGCGTTCGCTGATGACCGATGCAGGCTTGCGGTTCATGACCGCGAACCCGGGCGTCGACTGCTGGACGGCGTGGTCCGGACGCGAAGGAACGCTCCTTCTGATCCCGGTGGACGCGGACACCGTCTACGGGTACGCCGCCTCCACTCGGGGCGGCGCCGGCGTCGGTGGCCTCGGGTGGCTATGGCGCACGTTCGTGACCTTCGCCGAGCCGGTCCCCACCACGATCGCCGCCGTGATCGACCGCCCGGACCAGATCCACCACGCGGAGATCGAGGAGGTGCGCTGCCCTCGCTGGTCGCGCGGGCGGGTGACGCTCGTGGGCGACGCCGCCCATGCCATGGGGCCGATCTGGGCCCAGGGCGCCGCGCTGGCGATCGAGGACGCGATCGTGCTCGCCCGGCTGGTCGCCGAGTCCGGATCGCCGCAGGCGGTCGGTCCTGAGTTCGAGCGGCGGCGCCGTGCCCGGGTGATGGGGGTGCAGGACGCCACCGACCGGATGTCGAAGCTGGCGCGGATGCCGATCCGGGTGCGGGACATCGCCGCGCACTTCCTGGGCCAGCGCGCCTACCGCGCTGCCTATGGGCCGCTGCGCGAGCCGTACGACACGACGGACGGCGCCATCGGTCGTTCGTCGACGACGAGTCGCCCACGGCCCTGAGCGCTTGAAGGTCGTCACGGCGCTACGCGGCGGGCGTCGCGATGACGATCAGGTTGTCCTCATAGCTGTGGCGCGCAGCGTCGTAGGCCCCTCCACACGTGATCAGGACCAGGCGCGCCGATATGTCCTGTCGGAACGCGCCGGTTCCCGCCGCGAGGGTGGCCTTGGGAACCTGCTGGAGTGAGGTGATCTGATAGGTCAGCGCTCGCGTTCCTGACCTCAGCGTCACCTGCTGTCCGCGGTGCGCTTGTGCGAGCTCGGCCAGGGCGCCGATCCCGTAGCGGCGTGAGTCGACGTGGCCGGCAACGACGACCCCGCCGTAGCGTTCGCCTGCTCGGGCACCTCCGGTCCACCAGCCGGCCTCGGACGGATTCGTGGGCACGACGAGGGAGCCGTCCGAGGCGACACCGGCCGGGCGCACCCGGACTGCCCGGCCCGAGGGCAGCGTTATCGACTGCGGCGTAAACGGTTCGACCGTGCTGACGTCCCGCGGGGTGTTCGCCGGCGGAGGCGGACGCCCGCCCGGCCGGGTCGGCTCCTGGCTTCCGTGTCCCGGTTCCGGCGCACGGATGGGTGCCGCCTCGAAACTGGCCCCCTCGGTAGCGCCCGCGCCGGGGGCGCCGTCCTCGGCAGGGGCGTCGGCGATGCTCGAGGCCGGCGCCTGCCCGGCTCCCACGGCCGTGTCCGCGCAGCCGCCGAGTAGGCACGCGGTGCTGAGGGCGGCGGCCAACCATGCCGTTCGCACCCCCCGCGCGGTCACCGTCGCGACGGCGCCAGTCGACGGGCCCGGCCGGTGCTGAGGCGACGGTGAGCGCTGACGATCGCCACGGCAACCGCGGTGGAGAGCACGGCCAGCGTGGTGGCCACGCCCCACGATCCCGGTAGTCGGTCGGTGACGGCGCTGCTCGGTGCGGGCGCGAACAGCTGAGCGGCCTGCCCGCCGTCGCCGGTGTCCACCTGACCGGGGATCGCGGCCCCGACGGTCGGGATGGTCAGTTGCTGCACGACCGTCTGCATCGTCCCGGCGACGGAGTCGCCGATGGCGAAGACGTTGGTCAGGGTGCCCTTCTTGATCGCCAGCGTCTTGGGGCCGAGGACCGGTGGGCCAGTCGTTGCCGTTGGCAGGACTGCGATCGTGTAGGAGCTGGATGGCAGGACCTCAGTCGACGACTCGCCGTTGGCCAGGTTGCGGATCATTGGCTCATCGTTCACGAGCACGTCCGCGGGCGGGACGGCGGCGGTGTTGGCGATCCGCAGACGAGACTTCCCGGGGGCGACCGGAGACAGGTCGTTCGGGAACGCGGTCAGCGTGGGGGCCCGAGTGGCGTCGGAGAAACGGTGCGCGACCAGATCGGTGCTGCTTCCCGGCGTGACGGTGAACGACGCCTCGGCGACCACCTTCGTGGCATCGCGCAGGCTCACGGTGTGCGTTCCGGCGGCAAGGGTCACGGGGCCGACGATCGTCTTCGTCATGACAGTCCCGCAGACGCTCGTGCCGTCCAACAGGACGTCAAGTTCGACTCCGGCGATCCCGTGCACCACGAAGACCTCACCGGACCCGCTCGCCGCGCGCACAGGGGATGCCAAGCCGAGGGTGGCGGCCCAGGTGAGCGAGACGGCAAGACCCAAGGCCGCAGCCGCGCGTAGGAACTGGTATCGGACCATCGCATGTCTCCCGTGAATGCTGAGTCGGTGACAGGGCTCGCGGCAGATGACGACTCGGCGTCAACGGATCACACACTGTCACGGTTTCGGACGCCCTTGCCGGTGGAGGGAGGAGCTGAGAACACGTACGGTGTCGTCCGTGTCACGGTAGCCGCGTGGTGTCACCGTGGTTGTCGAAACCGACCGATCTGGTACCACCGCTCGCCGGGGAGGTGAGGCTGTGGATGACCCGCGGCCTGGCGCTCGCGAGCCGGAGCGGCTCGATCCTCCACCGGATCATGTCTGGCCCGATGGCCGCGCCCCCGTGGCGCTGCCCGGGTTGGGGGACGCCGACGGGTTGCGGGCCAGCCTCGAGGAGATCCGCCGTTCGCTCGACGGGGTCGAGGTCGGCCTGGCAGGAGTCCGACCCGCGACACCGGGGAACGAGGGGCTCGATCCGGACGGCGCGCCGAGGCCGCGAACCGGCGTCCACCGAGCACTGATGATCGGGATCGGGGTGTGCCTCCTGTCTGGGCTCGTCGCCGTCGCGATCGTCGTTTCGCAGCGGACCTCGACGGCGCCGTCGGCCGGCGCCCCGACCGCAGCCGCGGACCTGGCGCTGCCGTGGCCCGGGACCACGACCGGGCTTCCGGCAGACATGGTGTCGGCCGGTCCGGGGGTGGACGCGCCGGGCGTCGACGTCGTCGTTGCGCCGGGTCCCGACGGCAGCGTCGACGTCTGCGAGCGGGTCTACCTGGCCTCGCCGGACCCCACGGGGTTGCGGCTGACGATGCCCGACCTGCGCGCCGCTCCGTCGTTGACGATCGGCGGCGACGTCTCGGTGTCGGATCTGACGGCGACGGTCGACGATACGGCCGCGCCGGTGGAGATCTCCGATCGGGGCTGGGTCATCCGGGGCCTGGACGGGGCGCCCGTCCGCAGTGTCATGCTGCGCTACCGCCTGACCGATGCGCTCGTGCGGCAGCCGCAATCCGCCGTCGATCGTGCGCTGCTCCTCGTGATCCCACTGAGTGCCCCTGCCTCGCTGGCGGCCCGCGCCCCGGTGGTCGTGCGCGGCGAACATGCCCAGGTGCGAGAGGCGACGTGCCCACTTGCCCCGAGTGCCGAACGACTGTGCGGGTCGGTCGCCGATGGGGGATGGACGGCGCGCCTGCCGGCAGCCAGCGCCGTCCCCCTCGTCATCTTGCAGGTCGACCTTCTCCCCGACTGAGTCACGGAACGTCGGCGTTCGCCGCGACGTGGTCCGTCGGCTCGGGCGAGGCGGGTCCGGGTTGCCACGTCCAGGAGTAGGCGATGATGGCCACGAGGCCGATCGTCGCGAAGATGGCGAAGACGATGTCGTCCGCGTCCTTGGGCCAGGAGCCCACCACGGTGGCGCCGGTCATGACGCTGATGGCGATGTTGGCCAGTCGGTTGACGCGGCGCGGCAGGATTCGTCGACAGCACCACCATCGACAGCGGGAGCTGCAGCACCAGAGCGGCCGTCACCATGGTGAACTCTGTGCCGTTCACCCGGCCACTGATGACTTCCTCGATGAAGCCGTCCCTGAAGATCTCATGAATGTCTCGGAAGAGAGTGTTCAGGAGCACGTACACCCACAGCATGGAGAGGACGGCGCGCGGGTCGCGGTGGAGGGTCGGGGTTGTCATCGCTGGCTGATCCTGTCTTGTCGGCTGAGCATGCTCTGCGTCGCCCGGCGTGGTACGTACGCCGTACGTTTGCGGCGCGTCTGACGATACGTACGCTGTACGTTCAGCGCAACCGATTCCTCGTCCACCCCTCGCAGAAACCACCGAGCCCATGGCACGTACCCAACGACCGGACATGAACAAGCCGGCTCTGACGGCTGATCTGATCATCACGACCGCCGTCGCGATGGCCGACGCCCACGGCACCGATCAGCTCAGCATGCGCAACCTCGCCGCCGGGCTCGCCACCGGCGCGATGTCGCTGTACAACCACGTCGCCAACAAGGACGAACTCCTCGACCTCATGGTCGACCAGGTAGCCGGCGAGATCGATACGCCGCACCCCGACACGGACTGGAAGAGCGCCGCGCGGCACCTCGCCATATCGGCCCACACCGTGCTGCTCCGGCACCCGTGGGCCGGTGCCCTGTGGCCCACCAGCTGGCCGGGGCCGAACCGACTGGGACTCATGGAGACCCTGCTCGCGGTCCTGGCCTCAGCCGATCTCCCCGACGACGTGGTGGACCTCGGCTTCCACGCGATCATCAACCACGTCCAGGGCTTCACCCAGCAGCGGCTCGCCTACGCCACGGACATCACGAACGACGGCGACGTGCACGCACCGCCGCGCCGAACCGTCGACCCGGCCGCGTTCCCGCTCCTTGTCGACCACATCCGGTTCCACCGCGAGGGGCGCCACGAGCACGACGAGTTCACATTCGTGCTCGACCTCATCCTGGAAGGGCTCGACCGCTCTGGGCGGCGGTGACGTCCGTCGCCCTGGCGGACGAGGCCTCCTGCCCTAGAACACGACGTCGGCCAGCAGGTTGACCTGTGTTGGGTCCGAGACGGTCGGATTGAGAAGGAACTCGTCGACGCCGGCGTCGGCGAACATGCCGATGGCGCCGGTGATGGCGTCGGGTGACCTCAGGGGTCACCGGCACGACGATCAACGGCAGGTCGGCGGCGGCTGTGTACCACGCAGGGTAACGGCGGCCAGGAGCGTCAGCCCGCGCTGTGCCGGCTGCGCGTCGACGACGCCGGCCACGCCGACCTGGTGTTCCGGGTCGGCTCACGGCCGGGGCCCGAGCGCAATGACGGCCAGGGCCGCCTCGTGGCGGCCGTCGATACGCAGGAGGTCGTTGACGCTGCCGTCGAGGAAGGCTCCCACCATGCAGGCGCCCAGCCCGGCGGCCTCGGCGGCGAGGTAGACGTTCTGGGCTACGTGGCCACCCTCCCAACACACGTATCGGTAGTGCCGTTCGCGGTACTTCCACCGGGTCCGCTGAAACAGGCCGGCAAGAACGACCACGGCCGGTGCTTGGCGCAGGAAGTCCTGGCCGAGACCGGCGATCATCAGATCGCCGGCGACGGAGCCTGCCCGCACGCGCTCAAGGGATTGTGCCCGCACATCGACGTGATAGAGACCGGCGTCGATCCCTTCGACCCGGTTCGCCGCCACGTAGGTCTCTATGGGGTACAGCGCGCCGGCCGACGGCGCGGTCCGGTATCCGTTGGCCGAGGTGACCCCGGTCGCCGCCGAGATCACCCAGGCCAGTTCAGCGCTGGTCATGGCCCGGTCGGCGTACTGGCGAAGGGACCGCCGCTGCTCCAGGGCCTGCGCGACGCTCATGGCCGGCGCGACATCTACTCTCGGCAGAGGCACGTTCTCGCCGTCGCCGACCGCCTTGTACGGGGCGGGTCGGCGGCCCCAGTCCAGCACGTCGCTGAGTAGCCCCGGAAGCCCGAGGGAGCTCTGCTCGTGGTAGAAGAGGCCGACATCACCACCCTGGTACACCACGGGTGAGGCCCTCGCCTTGGCGAACCAGCCTGCGCCGGCACCGAGGGCACCCGCACCGACCGCTGTCAGGGCCGCTCGACGCGAAGGGCTGAACCGTCCAGCACCGGACGCCGACGGCATCTCGGGCGGCACCGCGCTGCGGGCCGCGCCGCGCGGCCGGTTCGTGAACCCGATGGAGATGAACCAGCGCCAGTGCAGCCCGGCATGGATGGCGATGAGCACGGCCACGACGTAACCCGCCCATCGGTGAGGGGCGAAGTCGTGCAGATCGAGCCGGTCGACGTACAGACCGGTCAGGATCACCACCACCGCTGTCACCAGGAGCAGGATGTCCAGGACGTATCTGGCGCGTCTGCCGAGCATGTCCCAGTGTCCTCGTCGGCAACGGAGGCGCACCAGGTCCCCACGACCTCTCGACCTCCAACTCGGCGTGATCGTCGTGTGACGCTACGGGAGCGAACGCATGAGATCCTCGTCGTTCGCGATGTGCCTGGGTCTGTTTCGGGGTCGTCGGTAGACTCGCCGGGGTCGGTGTGGCGTCAGCAGTCCGCCCCCATCAGGTGGCGTGATCTCGTCGGGCCCGGCACGGTTCGGGGGTCTGGTGAGGAGACTGCGGCACCGAGGGCTCCTCGTTGCTGCACTGGTCGCTCTGTTCGTGGCCGTACCCGGTATCGGATGGTTCGGGCACGTCGTCGCAGGCAGCGGGCCCGGCACGCAGGGAGCGAGCGACCGGCCCACCTCATCGCCGACCTCCCGGCCGACGACACCCGCACCCACGGACCGGCCGAACATCGTGTTCGTGCTCACCGACGACCTGACGATGAACCTGCTGCCGTACATGCCGCATGTCCAAGAGCTCCAGCGGCGTGGCATGACGTTCAGCAAGTACTTCGTCACGAACTCGTTGTGCTGCCCGTCGCGCGCTTCCATTCTCACCGGTGGCTACCCCCACAGCACCAAGGTGCTCACCAACGGCGGCGCCGACGGCGGGTACGCGGAGTTCCACTACCGCCAGGACGACCAGCACACCTTTGCGACCAGTCTGCAGGCGGCCGGATACACCACGGCCTTGATGGGGAAGTACCTCAACGGCTACCGCGTGGCCCCTCCCGGGGTGAGCCCGCGCGACTCGATTCCGCCGGGCTGGAACGAGTGGTACGTCGCAGGCGGCCGCGAGGGCTACAGCGGTTACGACTACACGCTGAACGAGAACGGCGGTCTCGTCCACTACGGCAGCTCGCCGGCGGACTACATCACCGACGTGCTGTCGGCCAAAGGCGTCGACTTCATCCACCGCACGGTCGGCACGGGCAAGCCGTTCCTCCTCGAGGTGTCCACGTTCAGTCCGCACGCCCCGTACACCCCGGCACCGCGGCACGCCGACGCCTACCCAGGGCTGACCTACCCGCGGACGCCGGCGTTCGACCACGCGGACACGGTGAAACATGGTCCGCTGCTCGCAGCCCCCACGCCGCTCTCCGCCGAGTTCAAGGCCAGGATCGACACGACGTTCCGCAAACGCGCTCAGGCGGTGAGATCGGTGGACGACCTGGTCGCCGACCTGGACGACGCTCTGGAGGCCACAGGCGTGCTGGAGAACACGTACATCGTGTTCAGCTCCGACAACGGGTATCACATGGGCGAGCACCGATTGGGCATCGGAAAGCTCATGCCCTACGACACCGACATCCATGTCCCTCTGATCGTCGCCGGCCCCGGTGTGAACCCGGGAACGACCAGTGACGCCCTGGTCGCCAACATCGACCTCTGCCCCACGTTCGAGGACATCGGCCAGGGCGCCCACACCGCGCTGGTCGACGGGCGCACGCTGTTGCCTCTGCTTCGCGGTGAGCCGTCGGCCGACTGGCGCAAGGCTGTCCTGATCGAGCACCGCCGCCCCACGAGTCTCGAGGAGGCCGGCCCCGATTGGCAGTCGAGCGCCTGGAACCCGCTGTCGTACCATGCGATGCGGTTGGAGGACGCCCTCTACGTCGAGTACGCCGACGGCCAGCGCGAGTACTACGACATCGCCAGGGATCCCTATGAGCTGCGCAACCTCGCCCCCCAGCTCACCCTGGCCCAGCTGAGGGCCCTGCACCGCCCGCTCGTCGCGATGATGACATGCCGCGGCGCCGATGCCTGCTGGGCCGCGGAGAAGGCGGCGGCCGGCTAGGCCAGGGGGTCGGGTCGCCGCGTGTAGGTGCGGCCGGTGGGGGTGGTCCAGGTGGTGCCGCCGCCGGGTGTGGGGCGGGCGGTGAGGCCGCCGCGGTGTTTGAGGCGGTGGTGGTGGGGGCAGAGGGCGTGCAGGTTGCAGTCGCAGGTGACGCCCGGGTTCGGCTCGTTCTCTGGGGTGTCGGTCCAGGGTGTTCGGTGGTCGAGGTCGGCGCGGGTGGCGGGGTGTCGGCAGCCGGGGAAGGTGCAGGTTTGGTCGCGGAGTTCGATGAAGCGGCGTAGTCCGGGGCCGGGGTGGTAGGCGGGGGTGTGGGTGGAGCGGCCGAGGCCGAGCAGGGTGCCGTGGGTGGGGGTGGGTGTGCCGTCGGGGGTGGTGGTGTCGTCGGTGGCGGCGCAGCGCCAGGTGCCGGTGGCGGCGAGTTCGCGGGCGAGTTGGGCGGGGATGGGTCCGTACCCGGCGAGGGTGGCGGGGGTCTGGGACTGCCCGGTGAGGACGGACAGGGGGACCAGGACGATGATGTCGGCGCGGCGCCGTCCGGAGGGCCGGCCGGCCGTGGCGGGGGCGTCGTCGCCGGGGGCACTGTCGCGCGGGGTGTCGGTGTCGGCGTGCGCGGCGGCGGGTGTGGGGGTGCCGGTGTTGTCAGCGGCGGTGGTGATGAGGTCGATGAGGGTGTCGGCGCGGGTGGCGTCGGGGTGGCGGCTGTCGGGGTCGCAGGGGGCGTGGGGGTTGTCGGGGTCGTCGAGGTGTCCGCGGCCGCGGGCGGTGTGGGTGAGGGTGTTGAGGGCGGCGCGGGCGGCTTCGATGTCTTCGGCGCCGGTGGTCAGGGTCATCTGGCCCATGCCGTGGGGCAGGGCGCGGAAGGCGACCCCGCGGTGGGCGCGGGCCTGTCGGGCGGTCTGTTCGGCGAGGTCGGGGTCGGCGGCGGCGATCAGCTTGTCGAGGAGGGCGGCGAGCTGGGGCCGGGTGAGTGAGCTGATGGTGTCGAGGAGGCCGTCCTCGATGTGCCGGCAGGTCTCAGCGGTCAGGGTGAGGGTCTTGACGGTGGTCAGGATCGTCTTGGCCAGGTCGATCCGTCCGGTGGCGAGCAGGGTCCACACCCGGGGCATCCGGGTGCGCAGGTGCTCGGCGGTGTGTAGGTGGTCGGCGACGGCGTATCGGGTCAGCCCGGTGGCCGGGGCGATCTCGCCGGCGGTGGTCCACAGGGCGTGGTCGTTGCCGGACAGGGGGGTGGCGGCCCACCGGTCCCGTAGGTGCCCGGCCGCGGCCAGCTGCGCCGCGCTGGCCCAGGCCGCGAGCCGTTGGGCCGCCACGGTCAGGGCGACGACGTCGTCGTCGGACAGGCCGTCCAGGTATCCCAGCCGCGCCGTCGGTCCGGATCCCGGTGTGATCGCCAGGTCGCCGACCAGGGTGTCGACGGCGGCGGCCAGGTCCGGCCCGGGCGCCGCGTCCAGGCGGGCGGTCAGGGTCGGGCCGGGGTCGGGTCGGGCGGCCCGGGCGGTGTCTCGGTCGGCGCGGGCCAGGTCGCGTTCCCCGGCGAGGCGGGCGGTCTCGGCCCGGGCCAGGCCCAGCTGGTGACGCGCGAGGCGGGTCTGGGTGTGGGCGGCGTCGGTCGCGTCCTGCGCGGCGGCCGTCCGGGCCCGGGCGGTCTGCAGGCGGGCCCGGGTGTCATCCCGGTCGACGATCGCGGCGGTGAGCAGGGCCCGGGTCCGGGCGATCTGGCGGTCCTGGTCGGCGATGATGTCGTGCAGGACACCGGTGTCGTCGTACGGCGGCCAGCCCACCACGTCCGGGTCGTCGGCGTAGTCCTCCTCGCGCACGTCGTCGAAGTCGGCCTCGAGGTCGGCGAGCAGTCCGGCGTCGGCGGGGCCGGGCGACGGTGCGGAGCCCCCACCGACGGTATCGAACATGTGTACGAGTATAGCCGAAAAGCGTTGTTGCGCAAGGAGAACTGCGCGCGAGTCCGGTGTGGGGAACTCCTGTCCCCGGGCCCCGGGTCGGCACGGTCGCGACGCGTCCGACGCCGACGGCGGATGAACACGTGAGAGCACCCACCACGGGCTTGCCCTGCGGTGCCACGACGGGGCAGCCTGCGGGCAGGGCCGCTCGGTGACGGGGACGAGGTGGTGACACGTGGCGGGGCTGCGAGGTCGTGTGATCCGCGCCGCGGATGACGCGCTGGCCCGGCAGGGCTCGGTCACGTTCACTGACGTGCTGGTGGGGATCGGCTGGCTGGCCGATGCTCATGTCGAGATGTGGCGACAGGGGCGGGTCACCCACCTTCAGGAGCTGGTCCAGGTCCGGCCGGAGCGGGTCCAGGAGGCGCTGCAGCTGGTGCAGGTCTGGGCGCGGGAACACCGGCTGCCGGAGCATGACGTGGTGCCGTTGGCGCGCAGCCGATCGCGGACCGAGCTGCGGTTCGCCGCGGGCTCGGATCCGGTTCTGGAGCGGGCGATCCGGACCTGCTGGGTGCGCCCTGATCTGCCCGATCGGGACCGGGATCGGCTGGTCGAGAAGCGGAACACGGCACCGGATCTGGTGGTCATCAGTCCTCTGCATGACGACTGGACCTGCCACGAGTGTGGTGGCAGCGGTGACCTGCTGCTGATGGACGGGCCGGGGCCGCTCTGCCTGCGTTGCGCCGACCTGGACCACCTCGTCTTCCTCCCCGCGGGCGACGCCACGCTGACTCGCCGGGCGAAGAAGGCGAGCACGTTGTCCGCGGTCGTGGTGCGCTTCGCCCGCGCCCGCAAGCGCTACGAGCGCCAGGGGATCCTGGTCGAGCCCGGGGCCCTGGACGCCGCCGAGCAGTCCTGCCTGGACGACGAGGAGATCCGCGCCCGGCGTCGGGACAGGGACGCTGCACGCCGGTTGGACCACGACGAGCAGTTCGTCCAGCAGCTGAGGGTCGAGATCCAGCGCCGGTTCCCCGGCTGCCCGCCGGCACGGGCCGCAGCGATCGCCGCCTGGACGGGAACGCGGGGAAGTGGCCGGGTCGGGCGCTCGACCGCCGGGCGGGCCCTCGACCCGGAAGCGGTCGAACTCGCCGTGACCGCCTCCGTCCGTCATCAGGACACCGGGTACGACTCCCTGCTCATGGCAGGGGTGCCGCGTGCCGACGCCAGGGACCGCGTCCGGGCCGAGGTCCGGGCCGTCCTTGACCGCTGGCGTTGAGGCTTGAGCCGTCACCGGCGTGTCGTCAGCGACGGTCAGCGACGGACCAACCGCACCAGGCAGTCGTAGGCGACCTGGTCATCGGCGACCAGCCGGGACACCCGGCCGGCGGTGACCACGTCCACGTCGCAGCCGGCGAGGTCAGCGAGCACGTCGTCGGCGGTCATCAGGACGGCGGGGTCCTGAGGTCCTCCGGTGCCCTCGGTGAGGTTGGTTGCGTCGTGGGCCACCAGCAGGAACGTCCCACCCGGACCGAGGGCGTCAAAGGCGTTGCGGACGACGGCCGCCCGCTGCGGGGCAGGAAGCTGCAGGTAGGCGATCAGGGCCAGATCGAAATCGCCGTCGGGGCGCCAGGTCGTCACGTCAGCGCGGATCCAGTTGACCGGGATGGCGCCGGCGAGCCGGCGACCCTTGTCGAGCGCGGTCTGGGAGAAGTCCACCGCGGTGACCTCCCAGCCGCGGCGGGCCAGCCAGATGGCGTTGCGTCCCTCACCGGCGGCGAGGTCGAGCGCCCTCCCGGGGGGAAGACTCGCGCACTGGCTCGCCACGAACCGGTTCGGCTCGGCCGACCAGACCAGCCCATGTGCTGCGTACCGTTCGTCCCAGGCATCGGCGTCCACGGGGCCCAGCCTACGGACGCCGCTCGGGTCGGCTCGCCCGGGCCCTGTGCTCAGGTTCGCGCGGTCCGTTCATTCTCAGCGACCTCGGTCAGCGAGTCCGGAACGCGCCGACCCCGCAAGCTCCTCCATGGCGGTTTCACTTGGGGACGCGTAGGACCGGTGGTGCGGTCCAGGTGCCGTCCAGCGCGGCCTGCTCTGGCCAGTACAGGTACCGGTTGATCGGGTTCTCGACCAGGTAGCCGGCGGTGCCGTCGTAGCTGGTGTCGTACATCGTCACCGACCAGAACGCCCGGACCGGCGGTGTGGTCTCGAGCCGGAGCTGGTACTTCGCGTTGCCGTCGAACGGGTTGCCGTCACCATCGACGCGGGCGATCGGGTAGGCGGCCTCGATCTGGTCGTTGCCGCCCCAGCCGACCATCGACTCGGCCGCACGCCGCAGGTAGTCGCCGCCGTAGGCGCGGCGGTCGCCGAACGCGTTAATCGACCTCCACCCGTTGGTCTCTTCTCCCAACGCCTCCGACGCCGTGGCCAGCTCGGCCCGGGCCGCCGCCACACCCTCGGCGAGCGCGTCCCGGACTTCGGGTGGGAGAGTCTCGACGTCGCTGGGCAGGCCCGGGCCGATGCCGATCCGAGCGAACCGGGTGAGCATCTCCACCTCGTCGGGATGGGGAGGCTGGCACAACGGCAGCAGACCGTTGAGGTAGCGGACGAAGCGCTCGTCGCGGGACGCCTCGTCGTCCCAGTGCGGCCACTCGTAGGGTGGCAGCTCAGGCGCGTCGCCGCCCGCGAACGTGGCGTACGGTTCGACGCGGTACTGCTTCATGATCTCGGAGAGCACGCGGGCGTCGTCGGGGCCGAGCACCTGAGAACGTCCGATGACGAACACCAGGTCGGTCTCGAACTGGTGGGAACCGGTGAATCCGTCGGGCACCGCACCGTGCCATGTCGGTCCGGTGAAGAAGTAGGTGCCGGCCATGGAGCCGGTGGTGCGGCTGCCGACGTAGAAGTCGTTCTGGCCGTACAGGTCCTCGAACTGCGTCACGTAGTAGCGGTCGGTGACCGCGGGAACCGACAACACGACCGGCCCCGCCCGGAGGTCGAGCAGCGAGGACGAGGCGTCCCAGGGCGCGGCGTGTGACGTGCTTTCACCCGGGACGCCACCTCTCAAAGGAGCCTTCGCGCCGGTGGGCGTGATCGGCAAGGGTTGGAGAGTTGACTGTGATCTGGGCGTTGCTGGCTGTGCTGGGCGTTCCGCTGTGGTTGATCGTGGGGGTGTTGCTCTCCGTCTGGCTCAGCCGTCGCCAACTGGTTCGGCTCGGCCGACCAGACCAGCCCACGATGTCGGGTCAGGTGAGCCAGGCACGCAGTCTGTCGTAGACGGCGGGGTGGCTGAGTAGGCCTTGGTGGCTGATGCCGCCGAGGCGGTGACCGCGTCCGGCGACCAGGGCGCTCGTGGGGCGGACCATCCCGTCGCCGACCAGCCATCCCGCGGGATGGTCCGGGTCGCGGGTCAGCAGGGCGGCGACCGCGCGGTAGGTGATGTGCATGGGCAGCGTCGGGGGCGGGGAGCCGTGGTGCAGGTCGCGGATCCCGGCGCTGCGCCCGGTCAGGACCCGGGCGATCGGTGCGCTGACCGGTGACCTGGTGAGCGCCCACTCGGCCACCGGCACGCTCTTGGCCAGCGGAGCCCCCAGGTGCGGGGTGCCCAGGCCGATCACGGTGTGGACGGCGTCTACCCAGGCCGACGCGGACCGCGCCCCCAGCCAGCACGCCTGGTGCGCGATCAGGCCGCCCATCGAGTGAGCGACCAGATCGATGCGCCGCACGGGCTGCGGCCATGCCGCGCGCAGCTCCTCGATCAGCCGGGCCAGGGCGTGGGCGTTCTCGCCCAACGCCAGCCCGGAGTTGTAGCGCAGGTAGACCGGGGTGAGCCCCGCCTCCTCTCGCAACCTCTTCCCGAACGAGGTCGGCGCCTGGAGTCCGGGGTGGTCCACCAGGACTCGTCGCTCTCCACCAGCCCGTGCACGAACACGGCGATCCGCCCGGTGGCTTGCGGGAAGGCGGCGGCTACCGAGCCGGCGTCCAGTGGGACGTCGCGTCCCGCCACGCGCACCGCCATCGGGACGGCGAGCGCCGGTCCGCGCTGCGCGACGGTGTCACCCCACACCCCGTTCACCATCGGCTGGACGGCGCGGCCGAACGGCGTCTGCGACGGCGGGCGGCCGGCCCGCCGGGCGGCGACGTCGGCCCCGGCCCGTACTGCGGTGGTGGCCACCTGGTCGACCGCGCGGTAGGTCGCGGCGACCGTGGCGCTATGCAGCCTGGTCACCGTGCGGGCCGGGCGTGGCAGGAAGCGCTCCATGCGCCGGATTGTCGCCTGGTGCACGTCACCGACGATGGCGACGGTCTCGCCCACCGCGTGCGCGGCCAACTCACCGGCCGCGCGGACCTCCGCCGCTCGCGCCATCAGACCTCCCGTCGTCGTGAGAACTGCGCACCGCAGGAGGTGAGGCGATCGCCTCGGCCAGGTCCATCCCGTCACACTGAGACGAGTCGACCACGATCGACCCGACCAGCGCCAGTGATCCTGGGCGCGTGCCGGTCCCGCTCCGGGGCTCGGGTGGGCGCGCCTGCGCCGGGGTCCCGCCCGCCGGACAGGAGGGTGAGCAGCAGTCCTCCGGTGTAGACGGCCAGGACGAGCCAGGGAACGTGGCCGTCGGGAGCGAAGCCGGCGATCGCCACTCTGGCCAGCGCCAGCATCACCAGGGCGATTCCGGCAGCGAGGGCCGGCGCGGACCAGCCACTCGATGACCCGATACCCGTCGGCAGGCGCAGCAGCGGGCGCTCGAGGCGGGTCACGCCCACAATGATCGGAACAGCCACCGCGGCCAGCAGCGCAAGCCAGAGCGCACGCAGCTGCCACCACCCTGCGGAGCCGACGGCGGGCTGCGGCAGAATCCCCGGCGGGTAGAGCGTCACGGCCACCACGATCACCGGCACCATGTGCCACAGGTACGCGGTCATGACCAGTGGGTTGAGGCG
The DNA here is from genome assembly GCA_963825645.1 of uncultured Actinomycetota bacterium. GTDB lineage: Bacteria > Actinomycetota > Actinomycetes > Actinomycetales > Kineosporiaceae > JADJPO01. Next base: position 444,716 of record CAWGTT010000008.1, on the reverse strand, counting down.
GCGCACCACACTCCAGAGGCGAGCGCGGGTCAGCAGGCCGGACAGGGCGGGCTGCAGGGCGATGACCAGGCCGGTCTGTGCCGCGGCAAAGGCCAGCAGCGCGATCGAGGGTGGCGACGTGTTGTCGACCCGCGCGCCCACGCCGATCATGTCCACCGGGAACGGGCTCCAGGAGAGCAGGCCGGCGAGTGCGGCGCCGCCCCCGGCGGCCATCGCCCACGGGCCCCAGCGAGCTCGGGTGAGGGTGCCGTCCTGCCACGCGAACCCCCACTGGTGCATCGAGCCCCAGACGAGCAGGTAGTTGGCGTACCCGATCACTGGCAGGCCTGCGCCGAGTACGCCCGCGTTGACGGCGGCAGCCGCCAGGGCCATCGCGGCGGGGACGAGCACCCCCACCGTCGGTGCGCGGCGAGCATCAGCGGGGTCAGCATGATGAGGGCCAGGTACACGGGCAGGAACCACAGCTGCAGGGCGACCAGCCATGCGGCCTGCGCCAGGACGGACGGCGCGACGCCGGTCAGGCTGCTCACCGCCAGCGCGACGGCCGTCGCCAGCGCCACGAAGACCGTCGTCGGCCACAGCAGGCGCATCGCGCGTTCGCGAACCCACACGGTCCAGATCTCGCCGAGCTCGTGGTGAGCCGACCACGAGATGGCATTGACGTAGCCGCCCACGACGAAGAAGACCGGCATCACCTGGAAGAGCAGGGTCGCCCAGCCGGACCAGCTGACGTAGGTCATGGCATCCGCGCCGGACAGGGTCCCGTTGCGGTAGGTGATGTTGGTGAGGAGCCAGTGGCCGATGACCACCATGCCGATGGACACGACCCGGAGCAGGTCCAGGTATCGATGGCGAGGCATCCTCGGTCGCCTCCCGCACTGCGGGTTCCCTGACTCGATCGTACGCGCTGGACGGATGATCGCGGGTCGGCGGCTACCGCCGGATGTGCTGCCGGGCGACGGCCGGAATGGAGTCAGCTCCAGCTGGCACGGCGCGCCGGCTCGGTACACAGCAGGACGAATGCGGTCGCGCACAACCCGGTGGCGAGCAGAGCGACCGTCGGGTCGGCGCTGCTCGTCAGCGCGGAGATCGCGACCGGGCCGCTCAGGACGCCCATTGTGATCAAGCAGCCGGTGCGGCTCCACGCCGTCCTCGTCAGCAGGCGAAGACCAAGGACGGCGAGCCAGACGCACAGCGCGGCAAGAATCAGTCCGAAGAGCGCGATCGTGGCGCCGAACTGGTCGAGCAGCGGGATGGCTCCGATCCCGACGCCCATCGCGATGGCAGCCAGCGCGACGACGGCGGTGGGCGCGGCGATGACGAAGCAGATCACAGCCGCTGCGGTGATCTCGCGGGGCCGACGCAGATCGGTCACCCCCGAGGTGGAGCGATCTGCGCTGTCGTCGGACGCGCGACGGGAGAGGGAGAGGTCCGGCGTGATGGACATCGCCCGACTGCCTGGCCGCAACGATGAGAGCGACGAACTGGCCGATCGCGGCCACGTTGGCGAGAACGGCGCCCCAGGCAAGGTTGCTCTCCATGGCCGCGAATCCGAACACGGAGGAGGAGTCACGACTCAGGGAGGCGCTGCGCACGAGGATGCAGAGGACGGCTCCCGCCGCCAGCCAGGTAGCGACCGCGGCGGGCCGGTCGGGCGTGCGTGGCAGGCGCACCATCGGTTGTACCTGCGCCACCGCGATAATCGCCGCGGCGGCTGCCATAGCGATGCCGCACCACGCGGTCGGGCCCGCGGCGAGGCCGATGTGGGAGTCGCCGGAGGACCCACTGAAGAGCGTCGTGACTCCCGTATTCCACCACGGCATGACACCGGTCAGGAGAACCAGGGCGCCGCAGCCCGCCGCGGTCCACCAGGGGTCTCGTGCGGCAGTCATGGTGGAGTCGGCCGCGCCGGCACGAAGGCGCTGGACAGAGCGATGATCACACAACTGCCCAGCAGCGTGAGCACTGCACCATGGGATTGGGCCCAGGCGACCGACCACGGCATGGGGGCGAAGACCGGCCAGAGAGCGGGCAGGCAGCCGACCACGATCACCGCAGAGGCGGTGACGAGGTAGCACGGTTCGCGACGGGGGAGCGACTGTCGTCGGTCTGTGCCTCGTGTCGATCGCGCCGATCCACCAGATGGGGACCTGTGGCGAACGTGTCCAAAACCTCTCTGTAGAACACGTTCTCGCCGTCGAGGATGCTCGTGACCAGCCCGATCGGACGTGTCGGCCGCAAGAGGTCCCACAAGGCGCCCTCCTTCTCCCAGCTGGGCCTTCGACGTCCAAGCCCAGGCTCTGTGCCTATCCGTAGACCACAGGGTGTATCTTCTCGGGCCTTCGAGGCTCCTTACTGTTGTCAGCCGCACGTCGAGCGACGGGGGCAAGCGATGGCTCAGCAGCCCAAGGGCCACTACCGCTCACCCATTGTGGGAGACCTCAACCTGCCCCCGGCAGACCGGGGCGGGCCGACAGGTCCGGAGTCGGCGGATCCGGACGTGCAGGTGCCCATGCTGGTGGAGCTCAACGTCCTCTACCCGGGCGGACTGCGCGCCGTCCGAGATGCCTTCTACCACGTCTGGGAGCCGTTCCAGGCACGGAGCGGTGGCTGGCGACCAGACGAGTCGACGGGCCCGAACTCCACCCAACCGCCGGTGCCGGTCGGTCTGGCACTGGTGGCCCCGAAGCTGTATCAATGCGTGCTTTCCCGGTTGGCCGTGCGCGAGATGGTGGCCCGTGACGAGCGGCTCGCCGAGGAGGCAGGGAAGCCACCGGCGATCTTCCGAGTCTGGCCGGACTACGTTCTCGAGCCGCAGATCGACCGCTCAGCGCCGACAGTGAAAGCGGACGCCGCATGGCGCTCCTACGGCGCCAGGGGCAGCGGCGTGGTCTGGGCGGTGGTCGACAGCGGGATCGACGGCAGGCACCCGCACTTCTCCGCACTCGAGCTCTCCGCGCAGGCTCAGGGGCAGAGCTCACCCAGCGGCCGAACCACCGATCTGCACCGCGACTTCAGCTTCCTGGTCCAGCTGGGCAACCCGCCGCCGCAGGTGCCTCCGGTCCAGCCCGCTGGTCAGGGTCCGGAGAGCGCTTTGATCGACGAGTGCGGGCACGGCACGCATGTCGCGGGCATCATCGCCGGCTGCGTGCCCGACCCGGCCGCGGCCCAGGTCGCCACGTCGAAGGAGCCCAGCACCGGTGCCGGCTTCGTGCCGCGGACACATGTCGGCACGTTGTCCGGGATGGCGCCGGCGTGTGAGCTGGTCAGCCTGAAGGTGATGCGGCGCAGCCCGATCGGGACCTGGGTGACCTCGGCCTCCGCCGTCATCCGGGCTCTCACCTATCTGCGGACCGAGGTCAATGTCGACCCCGCGGTACTACGCGTGCACGGGGTCAACATGAGCCTGGGGTGCGAATGGCAGCCCGAGGCCTACGCCGCCGGGCAGTCGCCGCTGTGTCAGGCACTGAACCAGCTGGTCGCGTCCGGAGTCATGGTGGTCGTCTCGGCGGGCAACTCCGGTGCTCGGACGACGCAGGGCGACGCGGCCAACACCTCCGCCGTCCTGGGCTCAATCACCGAACCGGCCCACGCCGAGGAGTGCATCGCCGTCGGCTCCACCCACCGGGATGCGCCGCACGCCTTCGGCGTGACCTGGACCTCCGGGAAGGGTCCGACGCTGGACGGACGGATGAAGCCGGACGTCGTGGCGCCGGGGGAGTGGATCGCGTCGGCAGCCGCCGGCGAGGTGCGGACCAGCGCCGGACTGGATCCGCCGCCTGACAGCTCTCCCGACGTCGCCGAGAAGCTCGCGATGGCGTACGCCGAGCAGTCCGGCACCTCGATGGCGGCTCCGCATGTGTCCGGCGTCGTGGCGGCGTTCCTTTCCTCGCGTCCGGAGTTCATCGGCCGCCCCCGGCAGGTCAAGCGGCTGCTCACGGACAGCGCCACTGACCTCGGGCGCGAGAAGTACGCGCAGGGCGCAGGGCTGGTCGATCTGATGCGGATGCTGTCGAACGTCTGACGTGGAGGGAGACGGCGATGAGGCGAATGGGAACCGGGGAGCCGGTCTGGGACCTGACGTTCGACGAGAAGGGGCGGCTGACCGCACCGCCCTCCGCCACCTTCCTGAACGAGGTGGCCGCCGCGGGGGTCAGCGACCTGTTCCTGTTCAGCCACGGATGGGGGACCTCGGAGAAGAACGCCCGCGCCCTGTACGACACGATGTTCCCGATGATCCGGCGCGCCGCGACAGGGGTGGCGGCGGTGGGTTCGCCGGGTTTCGCGGGCATCTACTGGCCTTCGCTGTGGTTCCCCGACACCCCGGCGACAGCTCCTCAGCCCGGCGGTTCGACGCAGGCTGCGGACGGCGCGCAGGAGGATGCGTCGTCCGGTTCGGCGAAGATATCCGGTGCCCAGATCGCCGAGTCGCTGCTGCCGGGGTTCGCGCAGGAGGACCAGCGGGCCGCGGTCACAGAACTCGGCCGGCTGATCGACGAGGGAGTGGCGTCCGCTGCTGCCATGGACGGCGCTCACCGGGAGAGCGCGGAACAGCAAGTGGAGCGGCTGCGGCGCATCCACGACCTCGTGAAGGCCCTGGCACCGGAGCTCTCCGACGGCTCCACCGAGGACGCCGGGGAGAGCGGATTGCTCCTGACCGACGACCCGACGCAGGCCTACCAGGGTGTAGCCGACGTCTTCGGCAGCGCCCCGCCCGGATCGTCGACCCAAGGCATCGGCGACTGGTTCTCCAAGGCCATTAACGGCGCCAAGGACGCCGTCCGTGTGCTCTCCTACTCGATCATGAAAGCGCGGGCGGGAGACATCGGCCGGACCGGTCTGGGGCCGCTGCTCACGGCGCTGCACACCACGTCGCCGCAGGTGCGGGTCCACCTGCTCGGGCACAGCTTCGGAGCCCGGCTGGTCTCGTTCGCGCTGTCCGGCATGGACAGGCCGCAGGCCAGTCCGGTCGCTTCGCTCCTGCTGGTGCAGGGAGCGTTCTCGCACTGGTCGTTCGCGCACGCGCAGGACAATCCGTTCGCCAAGCCCGGTGCCCTGAACATGTTCGCGGATCGAGTGCACGGCCCCCTGGTGGCCACCTACAGCATGTTCGACTGGGCGGTATGCCGCTGGTACCCGAAGGCGTCCTTCCTGGCCCGTCAGGACACGCAGGGAATCGCTGCGGGGCGCTGGGACGGCATGGGCGCAGATGGATACCAAGCCGTCACGCCGTCCGACGACATCGCCATGCCGGCTGCGGGCGGCACGGACTACCCCTTCTCACCCGGCACCTTCTATCGGGTCAACGCGGCTGAGGTCATCAATAACGTCACGGGACAGCCCTTCGCCGGCGCGCATTCCGACATTCTCAAACCTGCTGTGGCAGAACTGGTCGTGGCCGCAGCTGCGGCCCACGACACGTAGTGGACGGATTACTGCGGCGATCCCGTCTATTGTTCGGAGCCGTCCCTTACTTGACATAATGTCTCTCAGGGCAGAAGATGAATACTGGTGCTTTCTGGCATTGTTTAAGAATTGTGTGTAGGGGGCCTGCGGGCATCACGCTCGCATCAGGGCACTCTCATCCTTCTTCTGGCCAGGCGCCACGGAGGGGCCCATGAACGCAGAATCAGCGATCCGCCTTATGAACATGCTCGTCCCGATCCTGACGCCGATTGTGGGCGCGGTCGTGGTTGGCTTCCGGGAGTGGCGATCGCGCCGTAGCGACATCGGGCGCCGCAAGCTCGCGCTGCAGGACGCGCGTGCCCAGGTCGAGTTCGTCAACGACTGGTGGAACGCGCGCAGGGCAGTCGACGAGTCGGGGGGGCCAGGATCGCCCTCCTCCCAGGAGGCGGAGCGTCAGGCCCGAGCCTGGCTGGACCGGGCGTCGGCATTGGTGGCCGGCAACGAGCTCTCGTTGCCCTCGGTGGAGCCGGCGGTCACCTTCCGCGCGATGGCGCTGCTCTACGACTTCCGCACCACAGCTGGAAAGGTGGTCCGTGCAGGGTTCTGGATCTTCTGCGGTCTCACCACGCTAGTTGTCGGTAACACGATCACTGAGTGGCTCGGTCCCTCCGGGTTCTACACCTTCGGGGTCGTCGACTCGTCGCGGGTGCGGTCCTACGTCATAGCGGGAGCCGTGATCATCCCGCTGACCATTGCCCTACGGTTCCTGGCGGTCGCTGTGGACAACGTTGCGGCGCAGCCGAACGACCCGGGCCGGGAGACCTACGGGTTCCTGCGCGAGTTCCTGCTGTTGCGACGACTGCTGGGTCGGGGCGCCGGAGCGGCCCGCGTGCTCTTCTATGTCAGCGCCATTTGGGTCGTCGGGTACACGACGGTCGTCGTCTGGGTGGGGATGCAACGCCCGGATCTCTATTGGCTGCTGCCCCTGAGCGTCACCGCTGTCGCCGTCTACGCGACGGCGGCCTTCGGGCTGCGGGCTTGGGCGGTGCACATCGACCGGGCGGCGCGACGTCCGTCCATTCCCGCGCAGGACAAGGCGCGTGACCAGGTAGCGGAGAGAACGTTCCAGCCCTGACGAGGGGCGGGTGACAGGGGTAGCCATGCGAGTCATGAAGACCGGTGGGCGACGGGCCGGACGGACAGCTCTTGTCGCGGCGCTAGCAGCACTCGCCACTCTGCTGGGCGGATGCTCTCTACCCGAACGCGAATCCGCAAGGACGCCGGAGCAGACCGAAGGAACGTCGTCCAATCTAGACGGAACACCGTCCAATCAGAAGAGAGTGTTCCTGCTGCGTCTGATCGGTCTTTGCGCCGGGGTGAACATCTTCGCCAGATCGAAGACCGAGGAACACCCTGACGGACCCCCGGCGGGAGCCGTTGCGGACCGGCTGGACGCGCTGATCTTGGCCGCGTTGGCAAACGCGCCGGACGTGGACCAGGACAAGCTCCTGGAGATGGTCGCGAAGCTGAGCGAGTTCGCGCAATCTGTGAGGAACCTGGACAAGGTCGGTTCTGCGGACACGGAGCAGGCCGAAAAGGTCACGGCGGAGGCCAAGGCAGCGGCCGACGAGGCAGCCGTCAGGTACGGAATGCCGCACCTGGACGAGTGCGAGAAGCACATGCAGCAGTGGCAGGAACTCCCGAACCTGCCGCTCGCCGTCCAGCAGTTCGGCACCGCGGTGGTGAACGGGCGGATCTGGGTGGTCGGCGGACTGACCGGAAAGGCAGAAGCACAGGCAAGTGCCAAGGTGTTCTTCTTCGACCCGGTGCTGGAGAAATGGTTCGAGGGTCCCCCCTTGCCAACGCCCCTGCATCATGTGATGGCGGTCGCCTATCAGAACGCGCTGGTCGTCATCGGAGGGTGGGTCCCGGCCGGCGGCAAGGCCCGAGGGACCACCTCCGCTCAGGTGCTGAAGCTGCAGGACAGCAAGTGGGAGACCATGCCATCGCTGAATCACGCTCGGGCGGCGGGAGCTGCGGCTGTGGTCGGCGACCAGATCGTCGTCGTGGGTGGGATTGACAGCGAGGAGATAGCGACGACCGAGGTGTTCGACGGCTCGACCTGGCGTGACGGCGCCGCGATTCCCGTGCCGGGAGACCACCTGGGGGCAGTCAGCGACGGCAAGGTCCTGTATGCCGTCGGCGGGCGCAGGGACCTCGACGCCTCCCAGAGCACCGCGGCCCTGCAGCGCTACGACCCGGCGGCGAACACGTGGAGCAAGCTCGCCGACATGCCGGCGACTCGCGGAGGGCTCGGGGCCGCCTACGCCGACGGCCGGATCTACGCGGTCGGCGGGGAGACAGCCAACTCTGCCCAGAATGTCGTGGAGTCCTTCGACGTCGCGGCCGGCTCGTGGACCTCGGACGCAGCACTCCCGCACGGCGTTCACGGCCTGGGGGTCGCTGTGGTGAACGGAATCCTTTACGCCATCGGCGGGGCGACCGAAGCCGGCCACTCCAACTCGACGGACGCCGTGCTGGGCCTGAGCCTGACCGGGTCGCCGATGCCGCCGTCCACGAGCACGCCACGCACCGCGGACACGCCGACCACCGCCGGCACGTCCAGCACCGTCGGCTCAGCCAGCACAGGTAGTGTTGCCGATTCGCCAGACCTCTCTGCCTGCCCCGAGACACTGGCTGAGCACTGGGCCTGCCTGTCATCGGCACGCCTGCGCGCCGACGGTGGGTTGGACATCAGCTACCGGACCAACTTCGCGCCGTCATCCAAGCAGGACAAGGCCCACCGGCACCTGCATGTCTTCACGGCGAAACCGGACGGACGTGGCGGGACCATCCCTACGGCGGCGGCCATGCAGGGCAACGCCGGAGCCCAGCAAGGCAGTTGGTACAGCATCTTCGCGCGGGACGACTCCGTGATCCCGCCTCGAGCCAAGACCACCGGCAAGAAGCGTCCGCTCGACACCTCGGCGCCGTTGCTCTGCGTCCGGGTGGCCATGGGCGTTCACACCCTCGCAAAGGACCGCAACGGAGGACTGAACACCGGCAACTGCGTGACGATCCAACGATGAACCCGGACGTTCGCGGTCGCGCAATCGGCATCCTGAAACCTGCTGTGGCAGAACTGGTTGTGGCCCGCCGCAGCAGCCCACGAGACGTGAACGGCTCAGTTGCGCAGGCGCAGGCCACGGCGCCGCCTTCCTGCGCGCCGAGGACGACGCCCGGCAGTTCCAGGCCATGGGTGGGCACACGCACGGGCGAATGCCGTACTGGAGCATCCCTGCCCCGGTTCTGGACGACCACGACGAGCTGATCCGATGGGCGAACGATGCCCTGGCTGTTGCTCGAGCGACCAAGAAGAAGAGGTAGCCATGTGACGACCACCACGAGCACCACCGTCCAGATCGATGCGCCGGCCGAGCACGTCTGGCAGTTGATCACCGACCCGGATTGGTGGAATCGAGCCGACAACGGTGTCGTCCGGGTCTCGGGAAGCATCGACCAGGGGCAGAAGATCGAGCTGGTCTCCGAGCTGCAACCCAAGCGCGGCTTCACCCTGGAAGTGGCCGAGATGCGAGCACCTCAGCGGATGACATGGACCGGCGGTATGCCGCTGAGGCTGTGTACCGGACGACGCACCTTCGTGATCGAGCCCAGGGATGACCACAGCTGCAGCTTCACGATGGCCGAGGACTTCACCGGACCGCTGTCCGCGTTGGTCATCCGGTCGCTACCCGACTTCCAGGCCTCCTTCGACGGGTTCGCACAAGCGCTCAGGGTCGATGGCGAAGCCTGATCGAAGCAGTTTGAACCGGAGCCAGGCAGCGATCAACCTGACTCCGTCGCACGTTCAGCGCCGCGCGGCGGTGAGCCGGTACAGCACTCGAAACGGCAGCCGCGCCAGAACGCCGACCACCATCGCGTCCCGACCCACCAGGTAGCGCGGCCGAGGCCGCGGTGCGGTGAGCGCCTGGACGATCACGGCGGCAACCGCCTGCGGAGCAATGCCTTTCGCGGCCGACCGCTTGGCGTTCTTGCGGACTCGGGCGATCTGCGCCGCGTACAGCTCGCCTGCCTGGGCCGGCATCTGGGCCCTCACCAGCTCGGCGTTCGCCGCTCCGCGGCTCCAGATCGGGGTGGTGACCGCCCCCGGCTCCACCAGGATCACGGGGATGTGCCAGGGCGCCAGTTCCGCTCGCAACGTGTCGGTCAGGCCCACCACGGCGAACTTCGACACGTGGTACGCGCCCACCATCGGCCCGGCGATCCGGCCGGCGATCGAGCCGACGACGACGATCCGACCCGACCCGGCCCGCACCGCGGGCATGACCGCCTGGATCACCCGCAGCTGCCCGAGCACGTTCACCTCCAACTGCTCTCGCAGCGTCGCAATCGGCAGGAACTCCAGCGGACCCGGCAGCGCGATCCCCGCGTTGTTGACCACCCCGTCCAGCGGGCCGTCGGCGACCACCTGCTCGCCGGCCGCGGCCACCGCCTCGGCATCGGTGACGTCGAACCGCAGCACCCGCACCCGGTCGCCGTAATCGCTCGCCAGCCGATGGCCGTCCGCCTCGCTGCGCACGCCGGCCCACACCCGTGCACCACGATCGACCAGGGCCTGCACGGTCGCCGCACCGATCCCCGTCGAGGCTCCCGTCACCAACACAGAACGTTCCCGCGCTCCTGTCATGCCGTCATCGTGTCATTGGCCGGCGCAGTGGTCGTGGGCACCGGCTCATTCTGTCGAGCTGTCCCTTGCCTAAAGCATGCACGACTGCTTATATATTGTCGTGCCGGACGACGACGAGCGGTTCCGGGCGTTGGCCAGCCCGGTGCGCCGCACCCTGCTCCGACTGGTGCGCGACGACGAGCTGCCGGTCGGGCAGCTGGCCGAGGCGATCGGTTCCTCGCAGCCGGCGACCAGCCAGCACCTCGCCGTCCTGCGCGATGCCGGCCTGGTGACCGTGCGCGCCGACGGCCGCCGACGCCTCTACCGAGCCGACCCCGACGCTCTGGCCGGGATCCGGCGGTTCTTCGACGACTACTGGTCGACCTCGCTCGACCGGCTGGCATCGGCGGCTGAGGCGACGGCCCGCCGGCGCAGGAGCGCATCGTGAAGCTGGTGGCCTGCGACCGAGTGATCGAGGCCCCAGTCGACGTCGTGTGGCCGATGCTCAGCACCGCCGACGGGCTCAACCAGTGGATGTCGGTGCAGGCCACCGTGGAGCTGCGCCCCGGGGGCCGGATCAGCTGGGTGCACGACAACGGCTGGGTGGTCGCCGGCGAGGTGCGCGACGTCGTGGCGATGCGCCGGCTGGTGTTCAGCTATGGCTGGGAACGGGGCGGCTTCCCGGTGCCCGTGGGGTCCAGCGTGGTGACCATCGAGGTCGAAGCGCTTGGCCCGGCCACCCGGGTCCGGATCCGTCACGAGGGGATGAGCGAGCCGATGACCGATCAGCACACCGAGGGCTGGGCGATGTTCCTCGACCGGTTGGTGGTCGCCGCCGAGCGCCACCACCGTACGACCGGCCGCACCACGACCGGGAGCAGCCAGCCATGACCTTCACCGGGTTCGATCCGGACGCCGTCTCCTGGCTGGACGAGCTGCCGTCCTGGGACGCCGAGCGCTACGCCGCCGGCAAGGACCGGCTGCGCAGTGGTCTGGTCCGGCCCGGCCTGGACCTGATCACCGAGCTGGCCGAGCGGCTCGACGCGGACCTCACCGTGGCGCCACGCAGCTCGGTGTCGCCGCTGCACACCGACCTGCGGTTCGCCCCGCCGGGTGCCCCCCGCTACAAGGACCACCTGCTGCTGACCGCCTGGGAAGGGACCGGCAAGAAGGCGGCGCCCACGCTGTGGGTGCGGATCGACTCCGCAGGGGTCGGTTTCGCCAGCGGAGTGGCGCTGACCCCACCTGCCCGTGATCGCTGGCGCGAGGCGGTGGCCGGCTCGGACGGTGCGAGGCTGGCCGCCTGCCTCGACAACCTGGTCGTCACCCGCGCAGCCGAGATCGCCGGTGACCAGCTGAAGCAGGTCCCTCGTCCCTACGAGGCTGATCACCCGCGCGAAGGTCTGTTGCGCCGCAATGCTTTCCAGGTGCGCTTTGTCGAGGAGCTGCCGCCCGTGATCGACGGACCCGGCTTCGTCGACTGGTGCGCCGAGCGCCTCGAAGCGCTGCTGCCGGTGCACCGATGGCTTGTCCACAAGGTCGCCGAGTCGAAGGAGACGTCATGAAACGCACGCCGGCCGACGCCGAAGCCCAGGCGGTCTTCTGGGACCTGATCGACGAGCTCCGGCTCGAGGACCCTCGCATCGAGGAGGGGACGATCATGGGCGGTCGCTGCGCCCGGGCGGCGGGGGAGTTCCTCGCCCTGGTCGACTACAAGGGCTCGGGTCTGGTGGTCAAGCTGCCGAAGACCCGGGTGACCGAGCTGATCGAGTCCGGCGTCGGCCGGCCCTTCGCCCCGGCCGGCAGGGTGTTCGGCGAATGGGTGGCCGTCCCCGAGATCGACCGCGACCGCTGGGAGTCCCTGCTGCGCGAGGGCGTCGCGTTCGTCGCCTCCGCATCGCGCCGGTCTCGCTCGACGTCCTGACCCGATCGCTCACCCAGTGCCCTGGCGGATGAATCTCACCCGGTCAGGCAGGGCGGGCAGGTCGGGATGCAGCGCAGAGGCGATGGCTTCGACGCCGTTGACGACCCGCGGTCCCGGACGGGTCACCAACCTGCCGCCGGTTCCTACAGGCCACCCGGGCGCCGCCCTCAGGACGCGTCCGCGGCCGGCACCAGGTTCTGGTTGAGATGGAAGAGGTTGCCGGGGTCGTAGCGGCGCTTGATCTCAGTCAGTCGGGTGTAGTTGACGCCGTGGTTCGCGGCGACCTTCGGCTGGTCGTCGGGGGAGGCGGAGTTGATGTACCCGCCGCCCAGAGACTGGGGCGCGATGGCAGCGGAGTAGTCCTTCACCCATTGGGTGTTGGCCTCGTTGTCGGCCGGGTCCGGCCACATCCCGGCGATCACGGCGGCGTTGGTGGCGTCTCGGTGCCCGAACGCGGTGGCGTCGCGTGTGGTCAGGCTGATGGCGGCTCGTAGACCACCATGACCACGTCCACCGTGAGCTCTCGACCAGTGCGGTCCAGGTGGAAGATCGTGTGGTTGATCGTGTCGTCCTCACCTCGGGTCATCTGCACAACCGTCCAGACCTGGGTGCCGTTGGACACCACCGGGTCACTGAGGACCTCCAGGTGGATCCCGTCGTTGAACATCGCCAGGTTGAAGTCGGTCAAGGCCGATCCGCTGAACGGTCCGTCCTGTACGCCGTCCTCGGAGAGGAAGACCATCCGAGCGGTACTGGTCATGCTCGCCTCGACGGCCAGCAGGTTGTGGTCGTTCAGGGCGTCCACCCAGGCCATCGCCGCGGTGGTCGCCTCCCGCTCAGCGCTGGTCTGGTGGTGGTCTTAGGGACGCCTTGATCGTGAGCGTCCAGCAGCGACGTTCACGCCGCCTCCTCCGGGGTGAGGAGGCCCTCGGCGACGAGCCTCGCGGCCCAGCCCCCGGGGTGGGTGAACAGGTGCGTTCGCCAGCCGCGGGCGGCGGCCGCGGCGATGTTGGCGGCGACGTCGTCGGTGAACAGAAGCTGGTCACCGTTCAGACCGGTGAGGTGTTCGAGGCGCTCGTAGATCACGGAGTCGGGCTTCGTCGTTCCGACCACGCCGGACACGACGGCCGCATCGAACTCGTCGAGGAAGTCGTACTGGCTGCGGGCGTAGCCGAACGTCTCGACGCCGAAGTTGGTCAGAGCCACGACCCGGACGCCGTTGCGGCGCAGGGCCCGGAGCAGGCGGACCGAGTGGTCGATCGTGGGGCGGGTGATCTCGATCCAGCGCTCGCACCAGAGCCTGATCTCCGTGGCCCAGTCCGCGTGCCGCTCGGCGAGCGCCTCGAACGAGGCGCGCCATGGCGCACCGCGGTCCACCGCCGCGTTCGTGCCGTGCAGGTCGACCTCGGCGAACAGTCGTTCCCTGCGCGGGCGGCCGATCACCCGATCGTAGAAGCCCTCTGGGTCCCAGCTGATCAGCACCCTGCCGACGTCGAACACGACTGCTTCGGGTGTCATGCCGCCATTCTCGCAAGACGTCGTGTGGCCCGCGAAACTGGTGATCTCACCGACAGCAGGCAGGGCGATGCGAGGGTTCGGGTCGCCTCTAGCGGGCCGGTGCTTCCCCACACCCCGGACGGCACGCCGACCGCGCCGAGGTCCACATCGAGCGCAGATCGGCCCATTGGCAGGCCGACCGCCCGCACGGCGTCTACCACCGCCGGGTGTCCCGCGCCGGTCCATGGCGTCAGTGTGGTCGGCTCCGGATGAGGTCAGGGCTCTGCCAGAGTGCCCCACGATTCGGCGGGAGCCACGTAGTCGCTGCTGTCGAACTGGGTGTCGCAGCGGATCACACAGGGCTGACCAGGGGTTTCGGTCCGGTACCAGGCCCCGCGCGGCACTGATGCCGCCAGGCGGTATCTGGTTGCCACCACCTTCGCGACCTGTGGCGACCTGCGCGCGATCAGATCCAGGTAGCCGTTCTCGACGTAGATCCACTCCGGTCGGGCCTCGGCGAGCTGGCGGTCGAGCTCCGTCCAGACCCGCCGGGGCTTGCTGTCGACATCCCAACCGGATATCGCGACCGCTGGGACGGCGTCGACCACCTCGTAGATCTGGGGGTGGCCGAAGACATAGATGGGCGTGCCGGGAGAGATCTGGTTCGAGACGGGGGCGACCTCGAGGTCGTGGTGTTCGCCGAGCAGAACGAAGTCCCTGGCGTTGCGTGCGTCCTCCGCGAGTCCCCACGACGGGATCTCGGACGCGTTGGCGAGCAGACGCTGCGGTCCCCACATCATCGGTGCCATCAGGACGGCGGCGATACCCAGAACGGTGACGCGCCGCCGGACGACGCCCGGTCGAGAGCGCACGACCCAACGCCACAGGACGTCGGCACCGACCATCGCCAGCACGCCGCACGGCGCAGCGAGCATCAGCATCCGGTACTGCCCGGGGAACTGCGGCCAGGCCAGGCCCAGCGCGACGAGCCCGGACAGGGCCAAGGTGATCTCGCGGACCAGGGTTCCGCGACGGCGCGCCGTGAGCAGTGCCAGCCCCGCCAGGGGGAGGATCGGCCCGATCACCAGGTCCTTCCACCGGTGCCACCCGTCCGACAGCTGGGTCTGCTGAACGGTCTCCACCGGAAGCGTGATGGTCGAGAGCCACGCCAGATCCAAGGCACCGTTCCAGGCGAAGTACGCAACGGCGGCGAGTACGGGAAGCGACGCGGCTCCCGCCGCCGCACCGAGACGGGCCAGCCGGGCCGACGCCGAGGCCCGCGAGACCACCAGGGCCCCGAGCATCAGCACAGCCGGGATCGGAAGGTATATCGGCTTGAGTACGGCGATCCATCCGACCGCGAGCCCGGCCAACGCCCATCGACGAATAGGCCTCGCAGCTGCGCCGCCCGGCCGTGCCGGCCAGGTGAGCGCGAACACCGCGAGCAGCCACGGGTTGAGGAGCCCCTCGATCTGGGTGACGCCGGCACGGTGGCTGAGTAACAGGTAGGTGCCGAGAACGAGAGCAGGTGAGACCACCTGGACGAACGGATGCAGCCCCCAACGGGCGGCCAGCCGCCACACCACCACCCCGGCAACGGCGGCTCCGGCGATCTCCAGGAGCCGCGGTCCGACCACTCCGACACCGAGTGAGAGGCCGAGCTGGTAGAACCAGTAGATCCCCGGCTGCTTGATGTCCCAGAAGTCGCGGTAGTACACCGCGCCGTCGGCCATCTGCCGGGCGCCCAGCTCGAAGACCGTCTGGTCGCCATCACCGGGGAACCACAGGTACACCAGGAAGATCGGAACCAGGAGCGCTTGACCGGCGACGGCCAGGCGCCACCCACGATGTCGCGCGCTGACCAGCTCGATTTCCTGTGACAAGCCAACGTCGTGGCTGAGCACAATCCCCCCAGGTGTCCATCACTCCTTGTTACCCCACAGGCACACTACCGCTCGATGATGCGCCGGGAGCGGGTTCGGCCGGCCAGGTAAGGCGCCACGACATAGCGTGGTTGACTATACTGTGTGATACACATTAACGTTGAGCCCATGAGCGATGTGGAGGTGCGTGCCACGCACGTGCAGGAGCTACGGCGCGGCACCATCGTGATGGCGGTGCTCGCGCTCCTGACCACACCTCGCTACGGCTATGCCCTGCTGGAAACCCTTGCCGAACAGGGCTTCTCGGTGGAGGGGAACACCCTGTACCCGCTGATGCGGCGGCTGGAGAAGCAAGGGCTGCTGACCAGCGAGTGGAACCTCGACGAGCCCCGACCACGCAAGTTCTATCGCGCCAGCCACGCCGGCCATGAGCTTCTTGCCACCTTGCGCGCCGAGTGGAAGGCGCTGGACGACGCCATCACCGATCTTCCCGGAGGTCCGACATCATGACCGCCACGTCCCCGACCCGCCCCGATGCCGCCACCCTGACCGACCGGTACGTGCACGCCGTCGTGCGCCGCCTGCCTCCTGCCCAGCGTGAGGACGTGGGCCGCGAGCTCCGGGCCGCCATCGACGACCGCGTCGACGCCCGCAGCGAGCACACCGGTCTCGCGGAGGCAGAGCGTGCCGCCCTCACCGAGCTCGGCGATCCGGCCCGCTTGGCCGCCGACTACGCCGACCGGCCGCACGCCCTGATCGGGCCGGCCTACTACTTCGACTACCTGCGGCTGCTCGGGTTGTTGCTGCGCGTCGTCCCGCCGATCGCCGCGGTGTTCTCGCTGATCGGCGACCTGATCGACGACCCGGACGCCGTGCTGGGAGCGATCGTCTCGGCTATGTTCGCGGCGGGCTTCGCCGCCGTCCAGGTCTGCCTCTGGACGACGGTGGGCTTCGCTATCGCCGAGCGCGCGGGCGCCGAGGCGTCCCCGGTCGGCGGGGCCTGGACGCCGGACCGATTGCGGGAGAACCCGGACCGGCAGATCGGCCTCGGCGAGACCGTGGTGAGCTCCGCAGGGGTGCTCCTCGGACTGAGCCTGCTGCTGTCCCGATTCGATCCGGTGGTGGCGGACCGCAACGGCGTCGCAGTTCCCTTCGTCCCCCCGGAATTCTGGGACGGCTGGCGCTGGTACCTGGCGGCCGTCCTCGGCGCCATGCTGGTGGTCGAGGTGTTGACCTACCGTGCGGCGCGCTGGACCTGGCCGTTGGCCGGAGCCAACCTGGTCCTGAACCTGGCCTTCGGGGTGGTCACGATCTGGCTGCTGCTCAGCGACCGGCTGGTGAACCCGGCTGCCCAGGAAGCGGTGCGCGAGCAGCTCGGCTGGACCCGGACACCGGTCAACCTGACCGCGGTCGCCGCCGTCCTGGCCGTGGTCCTCGCCTGGGACAGCCTCGACACGTTCCGCAAGGCCCGACACTCCCCACGCACTGGCTGACGCTCCGGTGAACAGGAGCACTCCGCTGTCACCCTGCCTGGGTGAGGCGGCAAGGCCTTGGTGCACGAGAGGGTCGGTTGTCGAGTGCCCGCCCCCACCCGAAGGGACTACCCATGCCAGACGGCCGGCCCAATATTCTCGTTCTGTGGGGCGACGACATCGGGATCACCAACCTGAGCTGCTATTCCGACGGTCTGATGGGATACCGGACACCCAACATCGATCGGCTCGCTGACGAGGGCGCACGCTTCACCGACTACTACGGCGAGCAGAGCTGTACCGCCGGCCGCGCCGCCTTCATCACCGGTCAGAACCCGATCCGCACCGGTCTCAGCAAGGTGGGGATGCCCGGCGCCGACCTCGGCCTGCGCGCCGAAGACCCGACGATCGCGACCGCGCTCAAGGCCCAGGGGTACGCCACCGGCCAGTTCGGCAAGAACCACTTCGGTGATCGGGACGAGTTCCTGCCGACCAACCATGGGTTCGACGAGTTCTTCGGCAACCTCTACCACCTCAACGCCGAGGAGGAACCCGAGGACCCCGACTACCCGGACCCCGAGCACTTCCCGGACTTCCGCGAGAAGTTCGGACCCCGGGGCGTCATCCACAGCTACGCCGACGGTCGCATCGAAGACACCGGGCCGCTCACCAAGAAGCGCATGGAGACCATCGACGACGAGATCATCGAACCGGCGCAGCGGTTCATCCGCGATGCCGCCGCGAGCGATACGCCGTTCTTCGTCTGGTTCAACACCACCGGCATGCACTTCCGCACCCACATCGCCGACGAGATCCGGGGACAGGCCGGCCGGTGGCAGTCCGAGTACCACGACGGCATGGTGGAGCACGACAAGCGGATCGGCCGGATGCTCGACCACCTCGAGGAGCTGGGGATCGCCGACGACACCATCGTGCTCTACAGCACCGACAACGGGCCCCATATGAACACCTGGCCCGACGGTGCGATGACGCCCTTCCGAAACGAGAAGAACTCATGCTGGGAGGGTGCGTTCCGCGTTCCCTGCCTGGTCCGTTGGCCCGGCCGGATCCCACCGGGGACCGTCCTCAACGATCTCGTAAGTCACGGCGACTGGTTCCCGACCCTGCTCGCCGCAGCGGGGGAGCCCGACATCGCCGACAAGCTCCAACAGGGCCATCAGCTGGGCGCCACCGCGTACCGGGTCCACCTCGACGGCTACAACCAGCTCCCCTACCTGACCGGTGAGGTCGACGAGAGCGCCCGGGACTCCTTCTTCTACGTCTCCGACGACGGGGACCTCATGGCGCTGCGCTTCTACCACTGGAAGCTCGTCTTCCTCGAGCAGCGCGCCACCGGGACCCTCCAGGTCTGGGCCGAGCCCTTCACGAGGTTGAGGGCACCGAAGCTGTTCAACCTCCGCACCGACCCGTTCGAACGGGCGGATATCACGTCGAACACCTACTACGACTGGTGGCTCTCCCACGCCTACCTCTTCGTGCCGGCCCAGGCGTTCGTCATGCAGATGGCGGCGTCGCTGCAGGAGTTCCCGCCACGGCAGGAGTCGGCCAGCTTCACCGTCGTCGACATGCTCGACAAGCTCAAAGCGGGCCTGCCGAGCTCATGACGAAGGGCTTGATCCGGGCGACCCGGCGGCTCGACGACGCCGTGGTCCAGGTTCCGGGCGGCTCCTTCACGATGGGGTCGGACCGGCACTACCCAGAAGAGGCACCGTCTCACCGGGTCATCGTCGACGAGTTCCGGATGAGCCGGACGACCGTGACGAACCGTCAGTACGCGGCCTTCGTCGAGGCCACCGGGTACCAGACCGTGGCCGAGCGACCACTGGACCCGGCCGACTTTCCCGGTGCCCCGGCGGAGAACCTCGTCCCGGGCTCGCTCGTGTTCACGATGACGACGGGTCCGGTCGACCTGCGCCACGTCAGCCAGTGGTGGACCTGGACGCCCCAGGCGTGCTGGCACCGGCCGGAGGGCCCGGGCAGCCGCATCGACGACCGGCTCGACCACCCGGTGGTCCACGTCGCGTTCGAGGACGCAGCTGCCTATGCGGCCTGGGCAGGTCTCGAGCTACCGACCGAGGCCGAGTGGGAGTTCGCGGCCCGGGGTGGTCTGGACGGCACGGACTTCGTCTGGGGCGACGACGCGGTGCCCGATGGCCGGTACCTGGCCAACTTCTGGCAGGGACCCTTCCCGTGGCGCAACAGCGAGGCCGATGGCTTCGTGGGGACCGCTCCCGTCGGCTCGTTCCCGGCCAACGGCTATGGCCTGTTCGACATGGCCGGCAACGTCTGGGAGTGGACGACCGACTGGTACGCCGACCGGCATCCAGCGGACGCCGACAAGCCGTGCTGCGTTCCGTCCAACCCCCGTGGGCCGTCGGTCGAGTCGAGCTACGACCCCGCCCAACCCCAGTTCGCAGTACCCCGGCGGGTGATCAAAGGGGGCTCGTTCCTGTGTGCCGACGAGTACTGCCAGCGGTACCGGCCGGCCGCCCGCAGGCCTCAGATGATCGACACCGGAATGAGCCACGTCGGGTTCCGGACCATCGCGAGGCAAGGACCACGCGTCGGTGAGCGTTGACCTGCTGCCCTCGTGGCGCGACGGCGCCACCCGTGCGGCACTCGCAGACTTCCTCGCCCACACCGAGGACATCCCGCCGGAGAACCGCCTCGCCGTCTTCGACAATGACGGCACCCTGTGGTGCGAGAAGCCCCGCTACCCCCAGCTCGACTTCTTCACCTGGCAGCTGCACCAGGCGGTTGCGCAGCGACCCCAGCATCGCGACGTCCCGGAGTACGACGCGCTGCTTCGTGGCGACATGGCGGCGGTCGCCGAGTACGGTCTCGAGCGCGTCGCGTCAGCACTGCTCGGCCTGTTCGACGGGATCGAGCCGGAGGCGTTCGACGAGCGGGTGCGCGCCTTCTTCGCCGCTACCCGCCACCCCGATCACGGTGTGCGGTACGACCAGATGACCTACCAGCCGATGCTCGAGCTCCTCGACGCGCTCGAACAACGGGGTTTCACCAACTGCATCGTCACAGGAGGCGGAACCGAGTTCGTGAGGGCCGTCAGCCCGCGCCTCTACGGGGTGCCGCCGGAGCGGGTGGTCGGCACGCTGGTCACCTACGTGCTGGACCGACGCAACGGTCGTCCGGTGCTTCTGCGGACCACGAACGTTCAGGGTGCGGTCAACGAGAGGTCCAGCCAAGATCGCCAACATTCAGGTCGCGCTAGGGCGCCGGCCAACGCTCGCCGCCGGAAACTCACCGGGCGACGCGGAGATGCTGGACTACACCGCCGCCGGAGACGGACCCTGCTTGGCACTGCTGGTCAACCACGACGACGAGGCGCGCGAGTATGCGTACGCCAGCGAGGCCGCGACGTTCGGCTCGGACGAGCCGATCTCGGCCACGGCGGCTCGACTGGGGTGGACGCAGGTCAGCATGCGCGAGGACTGGGCCACGATCTTCCCGCCGACCTGATCCTGATGTCTGCCGACGAGCCTGACGAGATCGCAGCGTTCTACGACGCCCACCCCTACCCTCCGCCGGTCGCCGGTCTCGAGCGGTACCAGCGCGGGTGGAGCGACGAACGGGGCCGCGTCGAGCACCATCGGACATGGCCGCACCGTCCGGTTCTGGACGACCGGGACATCTTGATCGCCGGATGCGGCACCTCGCAGGCGGCGAAGTACGCGTGGCGCTACCCGCGCTCACGCGTCGTCGGGATCGACGTCAGCGCCACGAGCATCGAGCGGACCAGACGTCTCGCCGAGCGTCACGATCTGGCGAACCTGGAGCTCCACCACCTGCCCATCGAGGAGGTGGAGCGGCTGGGCAGGACGTTCGACCAGGTCGTGAGCACCGGCGTCCTGCACCATCTGGCCGATCCCGAGGCCGGTCTGCTTGCGCTGCGTCGAGTACTGGCCGCGGGGGGCGCTCTGGACGCCATGGTCTACGCCCGGTACGGGCGGACCGGCGTCTACATGCTGCAGGAGTACTGCCGCCTGCTCGGGGTCCGTCCGGACCCGGGCGAGATCGACGACCTCGTCGCCTCGCTGCGCGAGCTCCCGCTGGCACATCCCCTCGGCCATCTACTCCGGAGCACCCCGGACTTCGCCGACCATGACGCATTGGCCGACGCGCTGCTCAACCCCCGCGACCGGGCGTACTCGGTTCCCGAGGTGTTCGCCCTCCTGGACGGGGCCGGGCTGCGCTTCGTCCGGTGGACACGTCAGGCTCCCTACGTCCCGCAGTGCGGAGCGCTCAGCGAGCTGCCGCACGGTCGCCGGATCGCCGAGATGCCGGTCGCCGCCCAGTACGCCGCTCTAGAGCTGTTCCGGGGCACCATGGTTCGCCACAGCTTCATCGCCTATCGAGCGGACGAACCGCCCACCGACGTGCGATTCGACGACGACCGGTGGCGGGCCTATGTCCCGGTGCGGACGACCACGTCCGTCGCGGTCCAGGACAGGCTCCCGGACGGCGTCGCCGCCGCGTTGCTGAACCGGGCTCACACCTTCTCCGATCTGGTCCTGTTCACAACACCTGAGCAGAAACAGATCTGGGAGCTGATCGACGGGCACCGGGCGATCGACGAGATCAGCGACGACGTCGCCTTCTTCGAACGTCTGTGGTGGCACGACCTCATCGTGATCGATGCGTCGCGCGTCGGACCCGGTGGCGGTGGCTGAAACACAGGCACCCGTGCGGGCAGGTGATCGCAGCTCGGGGGGTGGATGGCGACCGGCTCAGGCGGGAGCGGCCACCCGAAGCGGGGGCTGCGCCGGTGCCGTCCGGCCGCCCCGCGTGAGCAGCCAGATCGTGAAGGCGAGCTCGCCGATCACGGAGGGGACGGCGACCACGACGAGGAACAGGTTCGCGTAGTCGGCGTAGCTCGCCAGCAGGGTGCGGGCCAGCGTGTCCACCACATAGGCCGCACCGGCCACCGCGAGCACCGCGCCGAGCAGCCGAGGCGCCATTCGCGAGGTGAGGATCATGCGCCCGACAAGGATGAGGTGGAACCCGAAGGCGACCAGGCCGACCAGCCAGGTGTAGTCGAACGCGTCGAGCGCGAGCAGCACGCCGGCGTTGAGCGCGTCCGGCTGGTAGGCGCTGAGATAGGTGGCGTCGGTGGCGAGCTGCAGCGCGGCGAACATGAAGACCACGGCGACGCCGAGGAAGACGGTGTAGGTCAACCGGAACCAGGCGGCGAGCAGGGAGCGCTGACGCCCGGCTGGCCGGAACAGCACGTAGAGCGCCCAGGCGATGGCGACGTCCAGGACGAAGATGACCACGAAGGCGGCCAGCCCGAGGCGGAACAGGCCCTCGGAGGCCACGATGTTCGCCACGGTGGCGGCCGCGTCGTCCGGGACGACCAGGCGCATCCGGACGGCGAAGTTGGCGAAGAGGGCCAGGACGAAGATGGCGGCGTAGCCGATGCCGGCGATCCGGGCCGCGGTGCGGGGGGAGGCGTCGGTGAGCGTCATGGCCGGACCTCCACGACGGCCTTGCCGCGGATGCGGCCGGACTCCAGGTCCCGCAATGCGTCGGGCGCCTCGTCGAGCCGGTAGCTGCGGCCGATCGCCGGGACCAGGTCGCCGGCCTCGATCGCGTCGCGCAGACGCTCGATCCCCTGGCCGTGCTCGGTCGAGATGAAGGTGGTCAGGCGCTGGCGCACCAGCGGTGACAGGGCGAGGGCCCGCAGCTGGCGGCCGGTCCCACCGGTCCAGCGGCCTCCGTTCTCGCCTCCGACGATCACCAGGGTGCCGGTGGGGGTAAGCACCCGGCGAAGCCTGCGCAGCGCCGTCCCGCCGCCGATGTCGAGGATGAGGTCGTAGCGCTCGCTGCCCGCGGTGGGGTCGGTGGTGGCGTAGTCGATGACGTGGTGGGCGCCGAGCGAGCGGACCAGGTCGGCCTTGGCGCCGCTGCACACACCCGTCACCTCGGCGCCGGCGGCCCGCGCCAGCTGCACGGCGAAGGTGCCGACGCCACCGGAGGCGCCGAGGATCAGCACGCGCTGGCCTGCCTCGATCCGCCCCACCTCGTGGAGAGCCTGGTCTGCCGTGAGGCCGGAGATCGCGACCACCGCCGCCTCGGCGAA
Source organism: uncultured Actinomycetota bacterium (assembly GCA_963825645.1). Lineage (GTDB taxonomy): Bacteria > Actinomycetota > Actinomycetes > Actinomycetales > Kineosporiaceae > JADJPO01. The sequence goes on along the minus strand of CAWGTT010000008.1, from coordinate 421,726 downwards.
ACTCAGACCGGCGGGCTTGCGCACGAGCTTGTCCTCGCGGGCCCGGGCGTACTCGGCAAAGGTGCCGATGCCGATTCCGAACACCTCCTCGCCGACCCGGAACCGGGTGACGTCCGGGCCGACGGCGACCACGCGGCCGGCGACGTCCATGCCCAGAACCGGCTGCTTGGGCCGGGTGATGCCGTAGCCGGCCAGTCGGATCGGGTAGGGAAGACCGGCCATCAGGTGCCACACGCCGCGGTCGAGGCCGGCGGCGTGCACCTCGAGCAGCACCTCGCCCGGGCCGGCCGTCGGGACGGCGACGTCTCGGACGTTCAGCGCAGCGGCTGAGCCGTACCGCTCCCGCACGACGGCGCGCATGGTCGTCGGGGTGCGCGCGATGGCGGCCTGTGGGTCGGGGAGCTCGCGGGGCGTCGTCCTCATGTCATGTCTCCTGGGGTGGACTCGGTGTCGTACTAAGTACGCCTGACTTGCCCGACAGTAGCCGTACTAAGTACGATCGTCAAGACGGACAGGAGAAGCGCCTATGAACAGCGTGATCAATGACGATCCACCGCGTGCCCCCCTCACGCGAGCCCGGGTGTTCGAAGGGGCGATGACCCTCGCCGACCGGATCGGCATCGAGCCGTTCACGATCCGCAAGCTCGCGGACGAGCTGGACGTCAGACCGATGACGCTGTACCACCACGTTCCGAACAAGGAGGCGATCCTCGACGGCATGGTCGACATCGTCTTCAGCGAGATCGACCTGCCGTCGCAGGACACCGACTGGAAGACCGCGATCCGCCGGCGCTGCATGTCCGCGCGGGCGGTGCTGGCGCGTCATCCCTGGGCGCCGCCGCTGATGGAGTCACGGACGTCGCCCGGTCCGGCGACGTTGCACCACCACGACGCGGTGCTCGGGTGCCTGCGCCGCGGGGGTCTATCGCTGCAGCTGACCGCCCACGCCTACGCCGTCCTCGACAGCTTCGTCTACGGGTTCGCGCTGCAGGAGGCCAACCTGCCGTCCGGCGGCGGGCCGGAGATCGCCGACCTGGCCGAGGGCATGATCCTTCCGTTGCCCGCCGACGAGTACCCGCACCTGGTCGAGTTCACCACCGATCACGTCCTGCAGCCCGGCTACCACTTCGGACAGTCCTTCGAGTACGGGCTCGACCTGCTTCTCGACGGCATCGAAGCTGCGACGCAGCGGGTTCGGTGAGATCGGGCGCCCCGAAGCGTGTGGCGACTTCTGGAGCGGCGCGATCGGCGTGGTGTCGGGCGCGGCGGTCTCCGGGACCGGTTTCGGCCTCGCCCTGGGCGGCGGCGGACTCCAGTAGATCGGGGACGCTGGTCACCATGACGCTGCCGAGCAGGCCCAGACGCACCTTGAGCCGCAGCGCGCTCTGGTTGTGTAGCACCTCCTCCCACCAGTGACCGACGACGTACTCCGGCACGAAGTGGGCGACCAGGTCACGCGGCCCGTTGCGGCGGATGCCGGCGACGTGGTCGATGATCGGTGAGCGCGGGCTGCGGATCAACCTGGCGGGCCGCGCCTACGACGTGCATGTCGCCTTGACCGGTACCGACGCCCTCCAGGTCACCTCGAGCTCGAGCCGGACCCGGCGCGGCCTCGCTACTTGGTCACCGAGCCGGGCACGGGGTTCCGCTTCCAGCCAGACCGGAGGGCAGCTTCGGGCCGAACTCGATGTCCTCACACCAGCGAGTCCTATGGTCACGGAACGGATCGTGCGTCAGGATTGCACCGTTTCGCCCCACCGCGTGAGCATTGTTCGCCCGGCGCTCGATGAGCCCCCCGCGAGCCTGACCGAGGAGGATGCATGCTCCGTGTGAGCAGAGCGATTGTCCTGACCGTCGTTATGACGCTGATGACGGCTGCTCCGGCCGGGTTCGCCACCACCGTGACCGCAGAGGCCCAGGCCAACGACCCCCAGGTCGCCGGCGATTCCAGCAGCAACACCACCGCGGTGTTCCCGACGAACAAGCAGAACGAGCCGACGATCGCGGTGAACCCGACCGACAGCAAGCTCCTGATCGCGGGCTCCAACGACGAGCAGCGGCAGCCACCCTGCGGCCCCGGAACGATCCGGGGCAACGACGTCCCGGCCTCGGACTGCTCGTTCTTCCCCGGCGTCGGAACCGACGGTGTCTATACCTCCAGTGACGGAGGTAAGAACTGGATCAACCGCGGCCTGCTGGACGACCAACCGTCCTGGCAGGGGAGCGGCGTGATCTCCGACGGCGACCCGGTGATCGCCTACGGGCCAAAGAGGGTTAACGGCAAATTCAGCTTCGCCGATGGCGCCCGCGCCTACTACTCGAGCCTGGCCAGCATCCCGGCCAAGAAGGGCTTCGAGTACGTCATCGTCAGCCATTCCGACGACAACGGCGCCACCTGGTCGGCCCCGGTGATCGCCTCCACCAAGACCAGCTCCGCCGACTTCAACGACAAGAACTGGATCGGCGTCGACACCTCGGCGACCAGTCCCTACTTCGGTCAGGTGTACGTGAGCTGGACCGAGTTCCGCTCTGCCACCCTGCGCGGCAACGGGAACGAGCCAATGATGGTCGCGACCTCTCTCGATGGCGGCGCGACGTTCGGCAAGCCGAAGCAGCTCTCACCCGCCGGGAACAACCGGACCGGGAACGGGCGTCAGGGGTCCTCGATCACCACGGGGCCGGACGGGACGGCCTATGTCGCCTTCGAGCAGGGCCAGTCGCAGGTGGTGGTCGTCTCCCGAAATGGCGGCACGTCGTGGACCAGGCCGATCACGATCAGTGGCGTCGTAGACATCCATGACCCGATTCCGGGAGCGAACTTCCGCACCGACAGCTTCCCCTCGATCGCGGCCGATCCCCGCGAGAGCAGCACCACCGTGTACGCCGCGTGGTCGACCCGCACGAGTGATGGCGGGCGGATCGTGGTCTCGGCGTCGACCGACCGCGGGGCGCGCTGGAGCGCGCCGGTGCAGGTCAGTGGAAGCAGGGGCTATGCGTTCTTCCAGGGCCTGGACGTCGCGTCGACCGGCCGGGTGGACCTGGCCTGGCAGTCGCTGACCGCCACGGACCCGACCACATTCGGTACCGGTAACGCCGCCATCGACACCTACGCCGCGACCAAGCCTGCCAGCGGCACGTGGTCGGCTCCGGTGAAGGTGAGTGCCGCGTCGTCCGACCCGGCGGTGAGCTCGCAGAACAACCTCCAGCGGCAGTTCTGGGGCGACTACAACACCGTGGTGTCCGACAAGGCCGGCGCGTGGGTGATCTTCACCGACAGCCGGCGTGGCAAAGGGTGCGTAGATGTCGACACCTACCAGAAGTACCTCGTCGACTCAGGGGCGGTCATCCGTAGCGACGGCGACGACCGGCAGACCCAGCGCCTCACCGGGGTGAACCCGGCGCTGTCGGACCCGTCGGTCAAGCCGGCGCCATTGGTCGACTGTCCGGCCGGGTTCGGCGACACCGACGTGGTGGTCGCCCGGTTCACGCCGTGACGTGATGCAGTGAGCCTGATGTGGTGGGTTCTCAGGCGACACGCCCGGATGTGACGCCCGAGGACTCACCACCTTCGGCGGTTGGGGTCGGTTCACTCCCGCAGTGTCCTCAGGATGCGGGACAGGTGAGCCCGGTCGTCCGCGGGGAGCGCGGCGAAGAAGGCCTGCGCCTCGGCGTCCCGGGCAGCGACGATGGCGCCGGCGACGTTCGTACCCTCATCGGTCAGGTGCACCAGGGTGGCGCGGCGGTCGTGAGGGTCGGGCAGGCGCTCGACGAGGCCGCGTCCCTCCAGGTCATCGACCACCTCGGTGACCGAGCGGGCCACCACGTGCAGGTGCTCGGCCAGCTCGCCGGGGCGCATCGTCCCGTGGCGTCGGAGAACCGCCAGCGCGCGGGACTGGGACGGAGTCACGTCCCAGGGGGCGAGGACGTCGCGGGTGAGGTGGCGTAGCCGGCGGGCCACCGCCCAGAACGCCTCGACCAGGCTCTGGTCCTGCTGCTCCTCGGGCACCGGAATACCCTAGCAACGAATCCTGTTGCGGCCTCATATTGAGGTAACCTCAGTAGTTGTGGAACCCGCCCTGTCCGGCCCGACCGGAACCGATCGAGAGGAGCGCCCTATGCAAGCCCACCCACAGAACCGTCCACGGTCTCGGACCGACAGTCCATCCGTCACCGCCACCGAGAAGGCGCAGGCCCGGGAGGTGTCCCTGCGCCGCATCGGTCGGCTGTTCATCGCCCACCGACCTCAGCTCGCCGTCGTCACCGCACTCATCGTCGCCTCGTCGGTCGTCGGCCTGGCCTCCCCGTTCCTGCTGCGCGCCGTCATCGACACCGCCCTGCCCGAGCAGAACGTCGGCCTGCTGGTCTGGCTGACCGCCGCCATGGTCGGGGTCGCCGCGCTCACCTCCGCCCTCGGGGTGGTCCAGACCTGGATCAGCACGCGGGTCGGCCAGCAGGTGATGCACGGCCTGCGCACCGACGTCTTCGCGCACCTTCAGCGCCAGTCCCTGACCTTCTTCACCCGTACCCGCACCGGCGAGGTGCAGTCGCGGATCACCAACGACATCGGCGGCATGCAGAACGTCGTCACCTCGACGGCCACGTCCATCGCCGCCAACCTGACCACGGCGGTCGCCACCGTGATCGCCATGGTCGCCCTGTCCTGGCGGCTGTCCTTGATCTCCCTGGTGGTGCTGCCGCCGTCGATCTACCTCACCCGGCGGGTCGCCCGGATGCGCCGCGCGATCACCGCGCAGCAGCAGCGCGAGCTCGCCGACCTCAACGTCACCATCGACGAGAGCCTGTCGATCAGCGGCGTCCAGCTCAGCAAGGCCATGGGCGCCGGACCCGCGCTGGTCGAGCGCTTCACCGACTCCTCGGCCCGCCTGGTCGACCTGGAGCTGCGCTCCCAGCTGGCCGGCCGCTGGCGGATGGCCTCGATGAGCGTCATCTTCGCCGCGATCCCCGCCGTCATCTACCTCGGCGCCGGCCTGCCGATGACCGCCGGCACCATGACGATCGGCACCCTCATCGCCTTCACCACGCTCCAGAACGGGCTGTTCCGGCCGATCATGGGCCTGCTCAACGTGGGCGTCTCGATCGTGACCTCCTTGGCCCTGTTCGCCCGGATCTTCGAGTACCTGGACCTGAGCGTCGACGTCGACGACCCCGAGCACCCGGTGGATGTCGAACCGGCCCTGCTCGCCGGGCACATGCGGTTCGAGGACGTCACCTTCGCCTACCCCGGCGGCGCGGACCCCGCTCTGGCCGGCGTCACCCTGGACGTCCCCGCGGGCACGACCTTGGCCCTGGTGGGGGAGACCGGATCGGGTAAGAGCACGCTGGCGGCCCTGGCCTCCCGGCTCTACGACCCCACGGCCGGGCGCATCACCCTGGACGGCGTCGACCTGCGCGACCTGCGCCTGGCCGACCTCGCCGATCTGGTGGGCGTGGTCAGCCAGGAGACCTACCTGCTGCACACGACGGTCAGGGCGAACCTGCGCTATGCCAAGCCCGACGCCACCGACGCCGAGATCGAGGACGCCGCCCGTGCCGCGCAGATCCACGACGTGATCGCCGGGCTACCCGATGGGTACGACACGGTCGTCGGCTCGCGCGGGCACCGGTTCTCGGGCGGCGAGAAGCAGCGCATCGCCATCGCTCGCACCCTGTTGCGCAACCCCCGCGTGCTGGTGCTCGACGAGGCGACCAGCGCCCTCGACACCCGGACCGAGCGCGCGGTTCAGCGGGCCTTCGACGCTCTCGCCCGAGGCCGCACCACGATCACCATCGCCCACCGGCTGTCCACCGTCCGCGATGCCGACCAGATCGTCGTCCTCGACCACGGGCGGGTCATCGAGACCGGCACCCACGACAGCCTGGTCGCCGACGCCGGCCGGTACGCCTCCCTCGCCGCCTGAGCCGCCGCTGCGGGTCGATCATCCGGTCGAGGATGGAAGCCCGAGCCATTCGGCGACGATCGGTCCCGCCACCTCGGCCTCGTAGACCGAGGCGTGGTCGACGCCCTTCGGGTACACCGTCTCGACCGTGTGCCCACCCCTGGTGAGCGCGACGGCGAACTGCTTCGACAGGGAGAGGGGTACGAGGCCGTCGTCCTGGCCGTGGACGAGCAGGACGTCGAGCTCGGGACGCAGGGTCGCGTACTCGAGCGGGTTGCCCTCTGCCCACTCACGGCTATCAGTTCTGTCGGGGCCGAACAGCGGCGCAGCGACGCCGCCGAGTGCCGTGATGTCGTAGGGGCCGGCGAGCCCGACGAAGCGGTCGGGTGCGACCGGCGGATAGCTGCAGTCCCCGGTCAGGTCGTCGGGGCGCAGCGCGACGAGCGCGGCCAGCTGCGCTCCGGCGGAGTGGCCTACGAGGACGACCTGCCCCGCAGTGGTCCCGGCCCCACGCACCGCCGAGACGGCGTAGGAGAGGTCGCAGGCGACGTCCTCGGCGGGCACCGGGAAGTAGGCGCCCTGCGACGAGGTCCGGTACGTCACCGTGACCACCGCGGCACCGTCCGCGACCAGGGCCTTCGCCAGGGGCACGAGACCCGCTGGGTCCGCGGACGTCCACCCACCGCCGGGCACCAGGACGATCACCGGCACTGGACCCGAGAAGCCATTGGGCAGGAACACCGACGCCGACTCCTGCGGGTCGAGTGCGGCCGTGGGCGACGAGCGCGGCCCCGCGGCCCCGTCCGATGAGTCCTTCGGCGCACCAGAACCGCACCCCAGCACGGTGGTCGCTACGAGAGTCGCCACGAGAACGGCCGGGAGAGCGGACGTGGGGCCGGCCGAGAGCAGTGCCGGGATGGTCCTCGATCGCCGTCGGCGCAGTTTGCTCATGTGCTGATGGTCTGCCGTTCGCTGCTCCTGACCAGGGCCGATCGTCGCGGCACCCTGCATTCGCGTCAGACCGGGTCGGGGGTGAGCAGCTGAGTGGCGGCGAGCTCTGCGTAGAGCGGATCGGTCCGGACCAGATCGGCGTGGGTCCCGATCGCCCGCACTCGGCCGGCGTCCAGGACCACGATCCGGTCCGCGGCCGTCACCGTGGACAGGCGGTGCGCCACGACGATCACGGTGCGCTCGGCGGCCAGGGACTTCACGGTGTCCCGCAACGCCTGCTCGTTGCGCGCGTCCAGTTGCGAGGTCGCCTCGTCGAGCAGGAGAACCTGCGGACGGCGCAGTAGCGCCCGGGCGATCGCCATCCGCTGCCGCTCGCCACCGGAGAGCAGGACACCACGGGTGCCGACCAGCGTCTGCTGGGCCGCGGGCAGCCGGTCCACGAGCTCGTCCAGGCGGGTGGCGGCCAGCACCCTGGCCACCTCCTCGTCGTCCGCCGGCCCGCCGTCAACGTCCTCGTCGTCGCGATGCCCGAGCGACGCGGCGCCGTACCGCAGGTTCTCCGCCAGGGTGCCGGCCAGGGCGGGCGCGTCCTGCTCGACGTAGCCGATGAGCCGCCGGACGTCGCTTCGCCGCAACCCGGCGATGTCCATCCCACCGAGCGAGATCGTGCCCGAGTCCGGCTCGTAGAAGCGCATGAGCAGGGAGAACAGGGTGGACTTGCCGGCCCCCGACGGGCCGACCAATGCGGTCAAACCCGGTGCGGGAGCGTCGAAAGACACCTCGTCCAGCACCAGGGGACGGTCTGGGTAGGCGAACGTCACCCGGTCGAAGCGCACCGGCAGAGGCTCGGCACCGTTCGGGGCACGCCGGTTCGAGGAAGCGACGAGATCGGCGTCCTGCTCGATCTCCATCACCTGGACGCCGCGGATCCGGTCGACGGCACCCAGGCCCTGTTGCAGCGTGGTCACCCCGCCGACCACCTGCCCGATCGGGCCGATCAGGTAGAACAGGTAGAGCAAGAAGGCGACCAGGGTCGAGACCGGCAGGTCTCCTCGGGCCACCAGCATGCCCCCGGTGCCGAGCACGGCCAGGAAGGGCACCTGGATCGACAGGCCCGAGATCGCTCCGACGGCCGCCTGCAACCGGACGCCCCGCAGTCCCGCGGTGTAGGCGTCGCCGGCCGCCGCCATCACGGTGGCCGTCTCGCGCATCTCGGCGCCGCTGGCCTTGACGGTCCGCGCCGCGCCCAGGGCCCGGTCGAGGGCGGCGCCGAGCGCGCCGACGGCGTCCTGAGCCGCCTTGAGCGCCTGTCGGACCCGGGGCAACACGAAGGTGATCATGACGCCGACCCCGGCCAGCACCGAGACCGACACCAGCAGCAGGCGTAGGTCCAGCGTGCCCATCAGGACGAGCGCCCCGACGAAGCCGACGCCGCCGATGACCAGGTCGACCAGCGCGGTGGTGGTGGCGGAGCGCAGCAGCGAGCTGTCCGCAGTGGCCCGCGCGATCAGGTCACCGGGCGCGGACCGGTCGAGCTCGCCCAGTCGGAGCCGGATCAGCCGATGGGCGAGGCCTGCACGAACGTTCAGCACGATCCGCTCGGCGGCCCGCCCGAGCAGCAGCGTGGTGGCCACGCCGAGCACCGCACCCAGGACCAGCAGAGCGCCGAGCAGGCTCAGCGGTCCGGCCAGGCTCCCGCCGCGGGCCAGGGTGTCGATCACCAGTTTGGCGATGAGTGGCTGCGCGAGCCCCGCGGCACTGGCCAGCAGGCCGACGAGGAGGGCGAGCGCGATGGCCCGGGCGTGCGGTCGGGCGTACTCCAGCAACTCGCGCACGGCACCGACCTCCTGACATGGCATCGGCCGACCCGCGGGGGCCGGCTCTGGTGCCAACTCGTCAGGGCACCCCTGGCGTTCCCGACCGGTCAGGTATCCGTGCGGATCACCGCGTCGTCCGCGCGTGCTCGACGTTCCGCCCAGGCCTCCGCGGTGCCGATGGCGAGGACGCTCGACGCGACGCCCCAGAGCAGGAACCGGCCGCGCCGCGGCAGTGCCCTGGCCTGCGGAGAGAGCAGCCACGAGGCGACCGCGGCCGCGCCCAGACCGTTCACGGCCACCGCTCCGCCGGTTCCCAGCCCGACCAGGCGGTTCGGGGTGTCCCGGCTTCGTTCGAGCACCAGGGCGCTGGCGACGCCGGTGAGCACCCCACCGAGAACCCGCGCGTAGAAGTCTCCGGCCATCTCCGGTAGGCCCAGCGCCCGCGCCACAGGCTGCGGCGCGGCCAGCAACGGCAGGCCGAGGGCGTAGTTCGCCGCTGCGTCGACGACGAGAAGGCGCCGCACGCGGGCGTCGGGTGTCTCAGCCATCCCGTGAGGCTACGCCGGGGTCGGGTAGGCGGCCGGGGTCAGGGTGTGGGCGCTGCCGGTCCGGCGGTACAGCAGGACGCCGGTGGCCACCAGCCAGAACGGGCTGAGCAGGTAGACCACGGCGCCGGTGGGGCCGAGCAGGGCCAGGACGCCGAGCACCACGGTGGCGATGGCCAGTGGACGGGGCAGGGTGGCCGTGCGCAGACCCCCGAGACCGACCGCGATAAACAGGACGGCGGACCCTGCGGCCCACGGTAGCCAGCTCATCGACTGGACGGCGGCCAGCGCAGCGGCGGCCTGTGCGGGACCGTCGGTGGCCACCGACTGGAGCGACAGACCGACCACGGCGCCGGCGATCTGTGAGAGCGCCACCATGAGCCCACCGGCGAACGCGACGCTGCTGTAGGTCGACTCGCCCGGCTCACCGGCCCGGATGGTCTGGCGCAGGGCCACGGCGAAGAAGGCGAGCAGCACGCCGATATAGGCCTGGCCGAAACCGGCGACGAGCGCCTGCGCCCCGTGGCTCGAGGTCCAGGCCGATATCGCGTCGGCGCCGTCGTTGGGGGCGTTCCAGCCGGCGACGGCGACAACAGCGAGCAGGACCCCCGCGGCGATGCCGCTGATGGGCAGGAACCGGTCGAATCGACTGGCGGTCATGATGACTCCTCAGACTCGCCCCGCCGGGACGGCGGGGGCTTGTCGAGCACCTTCGCGGCCGTCGCGTCCTGGGCGCCTCGGCCCGGTGTCCCGACCTGGTCGGGAGGTGTTCCCGGGACTCTCGCCCGGGCAGGTGCGCGGGGCGCACACTGGGCCTGCGATGGACGGCGATCGAGGCGGCGACGTGCGGGCCAGACCTTCGGGTGCGGCGCGATCCCGGGCGCGCCCGCTCATGGCGACGATCGCGCCGGCGATCGTGCCGATGGTCATCTGCCTGGCCGCGGCGAGCCTGTGGTGGCGACGAGACGAGCTCCCCGGCGCCCTGGTGCTCACCCTGCTCGTGCTGTGGGAGAGCCTGGTCGCGGCTGTGGTGGGTCTGCTCATCGTCCGGCGCCATCCACGGGAGGTCGTCGGCCGGCTGCTGCTCGCCCATGCGGTGTCGGTGGCGCTGGTGCTCAACCTGGGGGACGGGCCGTTCGCAGGATGGTGGGCGGCCCTGACCGGGCAGCTGCTGCAAGGCTCATGGGTGCTGCTGTACGTGTTCATCGCGCTGATCGGGTACGTGTTCCCGGACGGGCGCTTCCTGAGCCGTCGCTGGAAGGCCTACGTGGCCGCGTGTCTGGCCGGTCACCTCCTCTTCCTGGGCATCGCCGCGCTCGACGTCGAGTCCTTCCGTCAGGACAACCCGGGCGTGGCCGCCCCGCTCGATGTGCACCTGAGCCTGCCGGTCGCCGTCCAGGTGGTGCTGGTGGTGGTGAGCATGGGGTCGGTGGTCGCGCTGCTGGGCGGCGCGATCGTGTGCGCCTGGCAGCGGTTGCGGGCGGCGGCGGGGGAGCAACGGATCCAGCTGCTCTGGTTCGCCTGGGCGGCGACCAGCATCCCGGCCGGGCTGTTGCTGTGTTGGCTGGACTACTGGCTGGGTGCCCACGGCGTCCTGCTGTTGGTCGGGGTCACCACGACCGGCTCGGTGCTGCCCCTGGCCATCGGCGTGGCGATCCTGCGCAGCCGGCTGTTCGACGTCGAGGTCGTGCTGAGCCGCACCCTGACCTACGGATGCCTCACGGCCTTGGTCGTGGGGACGTACGCGGCGGTCCTGATCCTGGTGCGGGCTCTGGTCGGCCGCGACGACCTGGCCGGGTTGCTGGCGGTCGGGGTGGTGGCCGTCGCGGTGCACCCGGTGCACTCCAGGGTGCGCCGCCGAGTCGAGCGCTGGGTCTACGGGGATCGGTCCGATCCCTTCGCGGCGGTGCGCCGGCTCTCGGAGCGCCTGCAGGCCACCGGTGATCCCGACCAGGTCATCCGCACCCTGACCACGTCGGTGGCCGAGGCGCTGCGGCTCGACCGGGTCGCCGTCGAGGTGGACCGGCGGGACGTGGCGGCCGTGCCCTCCCCGGTGTCGCAGCGCGTCGTCCGGGTCCCGCTGACCTACCACGGTGGCCGGCTCGGATGGCTGGCCGTCGACGTGCCACCCGGACGGTCCTTGTCCCGCGCCGATCGCGACCTGCTGGACGAGCTGGCCCGGCACGCCGGGGTGGTGGTCAACGCCGTCTACCTGGACCTCGACCTCAAGGCGTCCCGGGCCCGGCTGGTGGGCGCACGTGAGGAGGAACGACGGCGGCTGCGCCGGGACCTGCACGACGGGCTGGGCCCCACCCTGGCCGCGATCGTGCTCAAGCTGAACGCCGCGGGCGCCATGACGCGCGACGAGCACGCCGCCGCCCTGCTCGCCGAGGTACGGGAGGAGACCCGGCTGGCGATCGAGGACATCCGGCGGCTGGTGGACGACCTGCGACCGCCGGCACTCGACGAGGTCGGGCTCACCGCCGCCCTGTGTCAGCGCGCTCAGGCGCTGTCCCGCGGTGACGCGCTGCTGATCGACGTGTCCGGGCCCACCGAGACCTCCGACCTTCCCGCCGCGGCCGAGGTCGCCGCCTACCGGATCGCCACCGAGGCGATGGCCAACGTCGTCCAGCATGCGCGGGCCACCCGATGCACGGTGACGGTGGTGCGCAACGGTGCGCTGGAGGTCACGGTCGCCGACAACGGGACCCGGCCGTGGGACCCGACCCGGGTCGGCGTCGGGTGGGCGTCCATGCGGGAACGGGCGGACGAGATCGGCGGTTCGTGCACGATCAGCCGCCGTCCCGAAGGCGGCACGACGGTGCGTGCCGTCCTGCCCGTGGACGGCGCGCGCCCCGACACCACAGCTGCGGAGCAGCCCCTGGAGCAGCCCCTGGAGATGAGGACGCCGTGAGCGGCCCGCTGCGGGTGCTGGCCGCCGACGACCATCCCGCCTTCCGTGCCGGCCTGCGGCTGATGCTCGAGCAGGCCGACGACGTCGAGGTGGTCGGCTTGGCGGACAACGGTGTTGAGGTCCTCGAGCTCGCCGCGGCGAGCCGGCCGGACGTCGTCGTGATGGACCTGCGGATGCCGGGGCTGGACGGCATCGAGGCGACCCGGCGGCTGCTGAGCCTCGACCCGACCATCGGCGTCCTGGTGCTGACGATGTTCGAGGACGACGAGTCCGTCTTCGCCGCGATGCGCGCCGGTGCGCGCGGCTACCTGCTCAAAGGCGCCGAGCAGGACGAACTGTTGCGGGCCATCCGCGCCGTCGCGGCCGGTGAGGCGCTGCTCGGCGCGGCCGTGGCACGTCGCGTCATCGGGCACTTCACGACCGGGGACGGCTCCGCGCAGGCCGCCTTCCCCACCCTGACCGAGCGGGAGCGAGAGGTCCTGGACCTGATCGCCGCCGGGATGGGGAACGCAGCGATCGCCAGCCGGTTGATGGTCAGTCTGAAGACGGTCCGCAACCACGTGTCGAACATCTTCGGCAAGCTCCAGGTGAACGACCGCGCGGCGGCCATCGTCAAGGCCCGGGACGCCGGCTACGGCGCCGATGCCCGTTCCGGGAGACGGTGATCAGATGCGGCGTGGGGGGCCGGTGACGAACGCCTCTAGCCATCGCGCCGTGCTGGGAACACGCTGGGAGCGTGGCGGATGCGGTGGTGAGCGTCAGGGATCTGTCCAAGGTCTACGGCTCGCGCCGTGCCGTCGACGGGATCTCGTTCGAGGTCGCCGAGGGGGAGATCTTCGGGATCGTCGGCCCGAACGGCGCCGGAAAGACCACGACCGTGGAGTGTTTGGAGGGCCTGCGCGTCCCGGACGGCGGTGAGGTTCGCGTTCTCGGTCTGGATCCTCGCAGACAGGGGGATGCGCTGCGCGAAAGGTTGGGCGCGCAGCTGCAGGAGAGTGCGCTGCCGGCCCGGCTGCGGGTCGGCGAAGCCATGACACTGTTCGCCTCCTTCTACGCCCATCCGTTGCCGACCGGGATGCTGCTCGACGAGCTGGGCCTGCGCCAACAGTCCCGGGTGGCATGGTGCGAGCTCTCCGGTGGGCAGCGGCAGCGGCTGGCGATCGCGCTGGCCCTGGTGGGTGACCCCGATCTGGTGTTCTTCGACGAGCTCACCTCCGGCCTGGACCCGCAGGCGCGGCGAGCCACCTGGGACCTGGTCCGGCAGGTACGCGAACGGGGCAAGACCATCGTGCTGACCACCCACTCGATGGAGGAGGCCGAACGGCTCTGCGACCGCGTGATGATCATCGACCGCGGGAAGGTGGTGGCCCTCGACCCGCCGGCGGACCTGGTCGACGCACTCGGGGCCGAGCAGAGGGTCACGTTCACCGCCGAGGGCATGGACGACGCCGTCCTCGCCGCCCTGCGCGCGGTGCCCTCGGTGGCCCGCGTCGAGCGTTCCGACGACCGAGTCGTCGTCCACGGCGAGCCCGACCGGTCGCTGACGGCGATCCTGGGTGTCCTCGAGGGGGCAGAGGTGAAGTTCCACGACCTGCGGACCGAGCAGCCGAGTCTCGAGGACGTCTTCCTGGCCCTCACCGGCCGTGCGATGCGGGAGTGAGTGCAGTGGCGACCTTGACGCGGGCGACCCGGGGACTGGTCCCGATGATGGCCGTGCAGGCGAAGCTGTATGTGCGCGAGCCGATCGCGACGTTCTTCACCATCGCCTTCGCCCCGCTGCTGCTCCTGCTGTTCGGGCTGATCTACGGTAACGAGCCGAACGAGATGTTCGGTGGGCGCGGGTCCATGGACGTCACCGTGCCCGCGTACATCGCCCTCGTCATCGTCACCGTCGCGCTGATCGGCATCCCGATCCAGACGGCGACCAGCCGCGAGCTGGGCGTCCTGCGTCGGTATCGGGTGACGCCGCTGCGACCCCTGACCTACCTGATCGCCGATGTGACGGCCTATTACCTGATGACCCTGACCGGAACGATCCTGCTGATCATCGTGGGCAGGGTCGCGTTCGGGGTTCAGCTGGATGGCAACGTGTTCGCCGTTCTCGCCGGGTTCACCCTCTGCTCCCTGTCGTTCTTCTCCCTCGGATACCTGATCGCCGGTCTCGCGCCCTCGGCCCGGGTCGCCCAGACGGTCGGGATGGTCCTGGCCTACCCGATGATGTTCCTGTCAGGTGCCTCGCTGCCGCTGGAGCTGCTCCCCTCCGGGCTGCGCCAGGTGGCCGACTTCATCCCGCTGACCCACGTCGTCACCCTCATGCGCGGCATCTGGTCGGGCGAGTCGTGGAGCAGCCATCGCCTCGACGTTGCCATCTTGCTCGCCGTCCTGGTGGCCGGGGCCGCGCTTGCCGCTCGGTTCTTCCGCTGGCAGTAGAACACTCAGGTCTGGTCGGAAGCCCGAGCAGACGAGGGCGACGTCGCAGACGCGTCCGGATGCCACGTCGCAGAAGCCTTCCTGGTCGATCACCGTCCGGCGGCCTTCTCGGTCCAGGGCGAACCGGTACCAGAAGCGATGCCGGCCGGCGACGTCCTCCAGCCCGCAGTCGAGCACGTCGAACTGCTTCGCCGCCCCGAACCAGGTACGGAGCCAGGTTGTCGCGCCGTTCGCGTCCTGAGCCTCCCGTACTCCGGAGGGCACCAGTGCGCGGAAGCGAACGTCGGGCGCGAAAAGCGTTGTGATCTTGTCGAAGTCGCGCCGGACCAGGGAATCGAGGAAGGCGGCAGCAACTGTCGCGGCCTCGTCCCGCACGGGCGTGGTCATCCCTGCTCCACCCGGTAGATCTCGTCGGCGACCATCCCGTGGGCCTCCCGATGCACCGCGGTCGCGCTCGCGGCGTCGGGAGCCTCGACGAGGCAGAACACCGTGCGGGCCTGCGGGTCGAACCAGTACTGCAGGTACCGGGTGTGGTACTTCTCCTGCACCCGCAGGTCGGCCTGGTGCGCGCCGGCCAGGGCGTCGCCGTCGGCCTCGGGTGGAATCGTGGTGTGGACGTCCATGAACAGCGGCATGTCAGCTCCTTGTCGTCGTGGAGAGCGGTCGTGCTCCCGATCCGAACGGTAGGAGCCGGTTGTTCCTCAGCCGTTCCTCCTCAGGTGCTCTCGGCACGGCGGACGGCGTCCCGGGCCTCGACCACCGCAGCGGCCCAGTCCCCGTCGGACCATCTGGTGGCGATCCGCTCTGCGGTGGCCAGATGCTCACGCGCGCCGTCGAGGTCACCCTGGCGTGCCAGGGCCGGGATGGCGTGGACGTGCAGCGCCATCGAGCAGGTCTCGCAGATCGTCAGCCCAGAGCTCGCCGCAGCGGCGGCGTCCAGCAGGTGGGGCACGTCGTCGGGCGGGGCGGCCTCGATCATGCCGCCGTAGACGAACGGGACGAGGTGCCCGGTCATCGGCGAGGCGTGGGCCAGGTCGAGGGCGCGCGCGTGCAGCCGCTGGGCCGAATCCCGGTCGTCGAGGCGGTCCATCACCTCGGCGAGGCGTTCGGTGGCGATCGAGAACCCGCTGGCCTGACCGGCCTTCTCGTGCAAGCGCACCGCCTCGGCCAGGACGCCTCGCACGTCGTCGGGGTCCTCGCCGTCCAGGAGCTGAGCCTCACCCCTCAAGAGCAGCGCGAGGCCTCGGCCCACCACCGAACCGATCTGCTCGGCGGCGCTCAGGATCTGCTCGGACAGGCGAAGCGCCGCCGTCGTGCCGTCCCGCTCATGCAGGGAGAACTCGCTCATGCACATGTGTGCGTCGAAGACGAACGGCGCCATCTCGGGAGTTCGTCGGATCGCCTCGACGACGGCCTGCCCGAAGTGCTCGCGCCACGCTCCCTGCGCGTAGGCGACCAGCCCGAGCATCTGGGCGGCCTCCACGTACTCCCGTCCCAGCCCGGCGTCGATCGCCAGAGCCTTGACCTCGGTGGCGGCTCGGTGCGCCTCGCCGAGGTCGGTGCGCTCCCAATGCACGACTCCCCAGGCCAGCAGGGCCCGCGCTCGCTCCTGTGGGGTCGGGGCGTCCGTTCCAGCGGGCGCCAGGGCATCCTCGTAGACGGCGACGCTGGCCTCGTCCGGGGTGAGCCCGACCTCTCGCAGCGCGCCACGCAGCTCCTCGAACTGTCGCAGCGCGCCGCCGCGGTCGCCTGCCGCGAGGTGAGCGCGCATGATCTCGCGATGAGCCGGCTCGTTCTCCGGGTCGGCCGCCACCAGGTCCTCCCAGCGCTGCGCCCCGGCGAGCACCTCGAGATACGTGCGGCTCAGGCGGTCACGGTCCGCGGCGCACCAGTCCTGGTAGCGGTCGTCGGGAAGCAGGTCACCGGGATAGACGTCGGCTGCTCGCTCGAAGGCCGATCGGTCCGCTGTCCGAGCGGCTTGACGGGCAGCGCTCTCGAAGGCCTCTACGTCGGTGACCACGTCCCACTCGGGTGCCAGCTCGACCCAGCCCTCGCTGAGCACGACCGACTTCTCCTCGCCGAGTGCGCGGCGGGCGAAGTGCGCCGCCCTGCGGGTGTTCGTGGCGCCGGCCTCGTCGGCCAGGGCCGGCCACAACACGTCCGCGACCTGGTCGCGCGTCAACCGGTGGCGCGCGGCCAGGGCGAGCAGCTTGACCAGGTCTTGCGCGCTTCGGCGCTCCCAGGCCGTTTCACGGACCGGGCGGCCGTCCACCGCCACCGAGAACCCACCCAGGAGGTGAACCGACAGGGTCGGGCGAGCCATGCTCCAGCGTACGTCTGGCCCGGTGCCGCACCATACCCACCTCGAGTGTCCCGGGCCGCCGACTCAGAACGTCCCCTTGATGACGATCTTGCAGTAGAGCCTGTCAGCGTCGTTCGCGGTCATGACCGGCTCCGTTCGGTCGTGGTGGTCGTGCTCCGTCACCCTCCTCGTGGCAGATGATGCGCTCCAGATCGATGCGGACGACGACTGGGCTGCGTGCCATGGTGCCTCCTCGGGTCGATGTGAAGAGGCACCCAGGGCCGCCCTGATACGGGCCTGGTGGTATCAGGGATGTCGGCTGGGTCCTCATGCTTGATGCAGCCGTGCGACATGGAGGGGTCCGAGATGACGAAGTACCGAGAAGCGACCCCGATTCCCGGTCCGGAGGCATTCCGGTCGACGGGACGGGACGCCGAGATGAGCCAGGCCGCGATCGTGCTCTCCGCTGGTGCCGCCGTGGGCGGGCGGGCCGAGCGGATCGAGGCGCCGCAGGCCCTCGACCTGCCTGAAGATCTGGGCCGGATCGGGCGTGAGGAGACGTTCGGCGTGGCGGAGGCGGCTGCCGGCATCGACGTCGACCTGCCCACCCACCTGGAAGATCGCGCGTTGCGGCTACCGCCCTCCACCAGCGCCGATCTGACCCGGCAGCTGATCGACCGGCCTTCGGCGTCGACCGCCGCCGCGCTGGTGGAGGCCAACCTGCACAGCGACAGCCTGTTGGTGAGGACGTCGGCGGCCGTAGCGGCGCTGGAGACGACCGGTCCGCGGGACGACGTCTTCGACCGCCTCGTGGAGGGGGCCCGGTCCCGCAACGAGCTGACCCGCGAGATCGGCCGGATCGGCGTGGCCAGGGTCGCACCGCAACACGCGGTGCTGCGCAGGCTGGTGGCCCGTCCCGGCGCCCAGCCGGCCGTGGCCGCAGCCGCGGCGGGTGGTGCGGCGGTGCTGACTCACGGAACGTTCGCCGCCAACGCCTCCTGGTGGAAGCCGGGCGGCACCCTGTACCGCTATCTCGATGCGTTGGTCCCGGCGGTGAACCTGCACGACCCGAGCTTCGGGTGGAGCGGCCAGTACTCCGACGGCGCCCGCCAGCTCGCCGCCCAGCAGCTGGTCGACTGGGCGGCAGGCTTCGGCCTGGCTGCGCCCGACCTGTTCGCTCACAGCCACGGCGGCACGGTGGCCCATCTGGCCACCCGGCGCGGGCTGCAGATCGACCGGTTGGTGCTGATGAGCTGGCCGGTACACGGGGAGTGGTTCCCGGACTTCACCCAGGTGCGCATCGTGGTCGACATTCGGGTCCGCTTCGACCTGGTGATCCTGGCCGACCGTGGCGGGCAGACCTTCACCCCACCGGCGGCATTCGCCTCCAAGGTGGTTTCGCACGTGCACGGATGGTTCAAGCACGGCGACACCAACGATCCCGCCTACTGGGACAACTACGGGCTGCCGGCCACCGTCCAGGTCTGATCGGCGCTGGACCGGTTCGCGCTCATTACCCTTGCGTTGTGGGAGCGGTGTCCGCCACCAAGTTGCTGACCGCCGGCTCGGCCTGGCGCGTGGCCGGGCTAGGCGCCGCAGGTCGCGCGCTGGTGTCCGCCGTCACCGGTCCGGACCCGGACGACCGGGTGCTGGCCGGCATCCTGCTCACCCGGGCGGGCGACCGGTCCGTGCCGCTGATCGCCGACGCTCTCGCTGCCGGTGCCAACCCGCGGGACCTGGTCGACGTCCTGGCCAGTATCGGCACGGACTCCGCCCGCGCGGCACTGGTCGCGGCCACCCGCTCGGCGCGTCCCGACGTGGGTCCCGCCGCCCGGCGGGCTCTGGCCACCCTGGACCAGATCCGCGGAGAAGGATGACACCGCCTGTGTGCCGCCCGAGAGCTCACCACCCTCGGCTCTGTTCAGTCGGTCATCCGGTGGGCTGGATGCTGCGCTCGCCGAGCCAGCTCCGCCAACGAGGTTCGTCGCGGGCGGCCGCCTCGGCGCCGTCCGATCCATACAGGTAGGACCAGACCGACACCGCGACCATCTCCTCCCCACCCTCGGCGGCCAGGATCGCCGTCCCTGCGGCGGGCCGGTCGAGTAGCAACGCGACACCGTGCGGCGTTGAGTCGACCACCGTGCCGGCGAGCGGGGGAGCGTCCGGTGCGATAACCTCGACCCGTTCTCCCACAACGGGTTTCGCGGGAACACGGAGCGCCGAGGTGAATGCCGTCCAGGCCGCTTCGCGTGGCCCCGCCCACATGCCCGTGGGGAGCACCGGGGTGGCCTGCCGGCCACGGAAATGCTCCAGGTGCAGCCGCAGGTTGAGCAGGAACTGCCGCCACCCCTGCGACATCTGGTCGTACTGGTCGTCCCACGGCTGCCCGAACCCGAAGCCTGTGTTGACCAGACGGACGACGCAGCTGCCGCCGTCCCGGGCTTCGACCAGCCACTCGAACGCCAGGCCGTCCACCCCCTCGCCGCCGTCGAAGACCACCCGGTGCGGCGGCTCCCAGGCCGCGACCCGCCCGGGGACCTGCATCTCGGGGCCGGGGCCGAACGAGGCCGTGGCCCGCCCGCCTTCGCGTTCCTCGACCGTGTGCGGCACGTACCACGAGCTGATCCCCGGCCCGGTGGCGATCGCCTGCCACACCTCCTCGGGCGTCCCGGGGACCTCGATCTCGAGCTCGATGGCGCGTCTGTGGTCGGACATGGCTATGCCTCCTCGGTCGGTCGGGGATGGGCGGCGACGACCAGCCGGTGCCAGCGGCCGTCGGGCGCCCGTCTCGTCGTGGTACTTCGCCGCCAGGGCGGTCACCGCGGTGGCCAGCTCGGCGGTGAACGCGGCCCGCTCGGACGCCGACGCGAACCGGATCTCGGTGTCCATCGCCAGCGTGGGCAGTCTCTTGCCGGCGGCCTCGGCACGTCGGGCCAGGGCCGCGACCTCGCCGACCATCCGCGCCGCTACCGCGATCAGGTAGCGGGCGGACAGCCGGTCGGTGTGCGTCGGGTCGGCGGCGCTCTCGCCCAAGGCCGTGGGGGAGAGCACGTACCCCTTGGCCGTGGCCACCACGACCCGTTCGGTCAGCCCGCGCCGCGGACGTTCCTCCACCAGGTGGACCAGATCGTGTGCCTCCAGCATCCGCAGGTGGTAGTTGACCTTCTGCCGGGGCATCCCGAGAGCCTTGGCCACCGTCGTGGCCGATCCGGGCTCGACGAGCGTGGCCAGGACCTTGGCCCGGACCGGATCGAGCACCACGGCCGCGGCCGTGGGGTCCTCGATGACGCCGACGTCGAGCATGGCTCCAGAATGCAATTGAAAACACTTCTTGTCAATTGTCGCCGGACGCCTGCTGCGCTCGGTTCGATGGGACGATGGCGGGTGTGATCACCGAGGACTACGGGCGCCGCCCCCGACCGCGGTGGTCGCCGCGGCGGATCCGGCCGGGCCGGCGGGCCACGAGGCTGGCGACCGTTGCCGCGCTGGTCGTCGCGACGGCGACGTTGCCGTACTCCATGCCGGCGATCCGTGACGTCATGACCAGGCCTTACCAGGTCGGTGTCGTCACCGCCGAAGATCTGATTTCGCCAGACGTCTTGCCAGACATGATTGGGTTCTCGCCGGACTCCGGCACGACGCGCGTCCTCTTCGCGGAACGCGACCGGAGCCGTCTGCCGCAGCCACGCGGGTCGGGATGGCGGGACGACGTCCTGCTGTGCGACTTCGACGGCGACCTCAACTGGGCGATCGGGCATGGGAGAGTCCCCGCTGACCGTGGCGCGGCGGCCGTCCGCCTGTCGGCCGGGTCCAACGAGAGCGTGGAGCTGACGGGTGTGAGCATTCGCGTGTTGAAGCGGAACCCTCCCCCGGTCGCGAGCGTCATCTCCTGCTCCGGCAGGTCCCACGAGCTGGGCACCCGGACGGTGACGGTCGACCTCGACCCCGCGGAGCCGGTCGTCCGGGCGGTCGGCCTGAACGGTAGGGGACCGGTCAATGTCACGCTCACCCGCGGTCAGAGCGTCGTCATCGACCTCATCGCGCAGTCCTCCACCTGCGACTGCGAGTGGGAGGCGGTGCTGCATCTGCGCGTCGACGGTCGCGACACCGAACAGATCGTCCGCAACGGGCGCGAGCCGTTCCGGACGACCTCCTCGACGAACTCGACGATCTACCACTGGAGCGGGGACGGCTGGGCGCTGGGCGAGGCCGATGACGGGTGAGACCGAGAGGGCCGGGTGGACGTCTCAGCGGGGGAACATCACCGTCTGCCAGGACGGCCGCTCAGGGGCCTGGCCGGCGTCCAGCCGGGCCCGCCAGGTCTCGTCGGTCAGCCGCTGCCCGGCCGGGCCGGCGAACTCGTAGTAGGAGAAGACCGCACCGACCGCCACCTGGAACGTGCCCTGGTCGTTGGGGACCGGCACGTACAGCCGGTCGAAACGGCCGGTGCCGACCTCGAGCACCTGACCAGGGCCGGAGGCGATATCGGCGATCAGCGCCGAGTCGGTGTCGGCCTCCGGCATGCCGTCGCCGGCCTGGTCCGAGGTCCGGAACCAGAGCGCCTCGAACTCGTCCCCGATATCGGTCAGCCGGGTGTTGTCCGCGTCCTTGATCGGTGTGCCGGCCAGCTCGTCGGTGGCGATCCGGGCGAAGAAGCCGAACAGGCCGCTGACGTCGCCCAGCAGTGTGGTCTGCTCAGCGGTGGCCAGCTTCCGGCTGGTGAGGCCGGTGCGCAGCAGGTCCACCGCCGCGGCCAGCCGGGCGAACGCGACCGGTTCGGGCTCGACCCAGTTCCGCCGGGCGGCGTTCTGGTCCTCACCGCCGCCCTCCGCCACGGCCTGCTTGGCATACAGGATCGTGTCGTGCTTGAGCTGGGCATAGGAGCCCAGGCCGCTCTGCAGTGCCTTCGCCGCCCAGGCCGGCGTCCGCATCACGGCCGGGAACGCCGTCCCGTGCCGGGCGAGCACCGGCTCGAGTGCATACAGCCAGGCGTCGTACACGGTGCCGCCCCAGTCCGCAGGCGGCCGCTCGGACACCAGGGCGCGCACCGTGCTCAGCTGCTTCGAATAGCCCTGGTAGGCAGTGGCTCCAGACTTCTCGAGGGCCGCCAGTGCGGTCTCCGAGCCCAGCGCGGCCGCGACGTCGAGCGCCGACGGGAGCAGGCGCTTCTCACCCGAGGGGTCTTCGCCGACATTGGCGTAGATCAGCTGGTCCATCATGAAGGAGTCCAGCACGAAGCGGGTGCCCATCAGCCGGACCGAGGCGCGCTCCGGATCGATCCGGACCGCCCGGATCTGGCGCAGCGCCGTCACCAACGCGGTCAGCGTGGCGTCGTCGGAGAAGACTGTCGGGGCGCTCAGCCCTTGCGGGGTAACGGCTTTCGCGGCTTCGGCGAGCTCAGCGGGAGTGTAGTCGTCGGCCAGTCCGACCAGGAACGCGGTCGGCTCGTAGACCTCCTGCCACAGCGCGACCCGGTCGGCAGAGGCGAGCAGCACCCGGCTGGCGAGCAGGCCAACCCGCATCGGCAGCGCCGGCTCGCTGGGGTTGCAGTCCAGGGTGCCCGGCAGGCAGAACGCCGACTGCCCGAGCACCGACATCGCCACGAAGTAGCGGCTCAGCGCGGCGGAGCGGGTGTAGTGCCCGCGCGGAGTCGTCAGCGAGTAGTCGATCCGGTTGCCCAGGATCGGTGAGGTCTCGATGCCCGCATGCGCGTCGACCAGCGCCTTCTCCTGGCGGGCCAGCGGTCCGAGCTGCACCGGCAGGCCGAGCTCGGCCGCGGCTACCTGGTACAGCTGCTCGGCGCGGGCGGCGGCGTCCGCCAGCGGCGTGCCGGACAGCTCAGTTGTCTGCTTGGAGGCGGCGTCCAGGCTCTGACCGACCAGGGTCCGCAGCTTCGGTAGGAGCACCTGCTCCTCCAGGCTGCGCAGCACCTTGTCGAACGTCAGGTGCCAGATGTGGTAAGCCGCGTCGGTGCTGACGTAGACCGGCCAGCCGCCGTACCGGCTCTCGGTGTAGGCGAAGTGCAGCTGACGCAGGTCGCCCGGGACGACGACGACTCCCTGCGCGGTCAGCGCGGCGGTCACGCCCGGCTGGCCAAGGGCTTGCCGGACGCTGGGCGCGACCTGCACACCGGTCAGGGAGGTCGGGGTCGCCGGGCCCGCGTACGCGGGGGAGTCGGGGTCGGCGAGCGGAACCGCGGTGTAGGAGCCGAAGGTGACCAGGGACGTGGGCAGGGCGGTCACGGTGGTGCTCGGCGATGACGATGCCGTCGGGCTGGCGGAGGTCGGTCCGCTGGGCGTGCCGCCGCCGGAGGTGCAGGCGGCCGCCAGCACCACGGCGGCTGCGGTGAAGGCGACGAGGCGACAGTTCATGACGAGGTCCTTTCCACAGCCAGCGGATCGAGTGAGCCGTCCCGGTCGACGTCTGCGCAGCCGGGCCGGCCGGCGCCGGGCAGCTCCGGGTAGGTGACGAAGCCGAAGCCGCCCCAGCGCCAGGCGCCGAGGGAGACGCCGGTGGTGGCGTCGTCCAGGCGCGACAGCGCCACCGCGAGCCAGCCGTCGCAGACGGCGAGGGCCGACACGGGATGTATCACGGTGCCGGCCACCCAGCGCTGGGTGAGGTCGCCGGTCCGGTAGACGCCGACGTGGGCGCTGCGTCCCTGGGGGTCGACCAGCCCGTCCGCTGGCAGCAGGTCGCTGACCGGGGTCGGCCGGTACGGACGGCGGAAAGCCGCCACTACCTCGGGGACGCCGTCGCCGTCTGCGTCACCGACCGCGGCGTCCAGGAGTTCCCCGCCGTCCAGTGCTCGGCGCAGGGCTGCGGTGCTCGCCTGGTCCAGGCGCTCAGGCGCCACGGGGTGGGCCGTCGAGATCAGCTGCCACCAGGTGTCGTCGACCAGGGCGGCGTCCGCCGACGGGTCGGGGGAGCGCCACCCGGCGAAGGAGGCCCGGCCGGCCTCGATGGTGGTGTCGCCCAGGCGGATCGCGTGGACGCCGTCCGCGTCCGCGATCACCTCGAGCAGCAGGCCTTGGCGGGTCTGTGGCAGGCGCTGGTCGAACAGCAGGTTGCCCAGGCTGGTCGCCACCACCGTGCGCCGGCCATCGCCGTCCGGGTCGACCGTGGTCACCGGCTGAACGACATGCGGGTGGTGTCCCCAGACCACGTCAACTCCCCAGCCGGCCAACGCCGCCGCGCGCCGGGCCTGACCCGGGTCGGTGGTCGTGAGGTACTCGACGCCGCCGTGCATCCCGACCACGACCAGGTCCGCCCGTCGTCGGGCGTCGATGACGGCCGCGCGCAGCCGGTTCTCGTCCCACCAGGCCACCCCCGGCCGGGTGACGCCTGCCCGCGGACCCGCGCCGGTCGCGTCGACCGCGAGCAGGGCGACCCGCAGTCCCTGGACGTCGACCACTGTGGCGGTGAACGCGTCGCCGGCGGTCGCGCCGCCGCCGACGGCGGTGAGGCCGGCCTGCTCGAGGGCGGCCAGCGTGTCCGGCACGGTCGCCGGGCCGGCGTCCCCGGCGTGGTTGTTGGCCACGCCGAGCACGTCGAACCCCGCCTCCGCGAGCAGTGCCGCGCGCGCCGGGTCGGTCTCCAGGGCGTACGGCCCGGCGGTGCGGCTGTGAGGCCTCCGGGTGAGCGGCGACTCGAGGTTGGCCATGGAGAGGTCAGCGGCCTGCACCTGGTCTCGTACCCCGGCCAGCGCGGACGACGGGTCGGCGGCGGTCCGCGAGGCCACGCCGCGGCCGAGCATGACGTCGCCGGTGAACAGCAACCGAACCGTGCGCGGTGTTCCGGTGCTGTGGCTGGACGGGGCTGGTGTGGGAGTGGGCGCCGAGGCGAACGGGGTCGTTGAGGTTGAGGTTGAGGTCGGGCCGGCCACGCCAGCGCAGGCGCCGACCACCGCGCCAGCCAGGAACGCCGACCCCCACAGCACGAGCCGCCCGATGGCCATGGCCGCCTCTACCCGGGTCAGGCGTTGCTCGGATGAATCCCTGGTCGCCTGACTCCGTCAGCCTGGCACCGGGCCGACCGGCCGATGCGGGTCCTACGTCCAGAGGTCTGGGTGCTACGCGAGTGGGTCGGATCGGGTGGTGTGGGTGCGGCCGGTGGGGGTGGTCCAGGTGGTGGCGCCGTCGGGGGTGGGATGGACGGTGCGGCCACCGAGGGGCGCGGATCGAGCGAGGTCAGCGCGCCGCCGCCCGGTGTCCCTCCTGGGCGGGCACCAGTGGGCGCATGGCGCCGTCCGTGGGCTCAGTACCCGCCATGGCGGTGGATGTGCCTGCCCGGAACGTCTCGCCCGCCGGAACCACCTGCCCCGCAGGGACTCTCGATCCGCGGAGCACGATCGCTCGGGCAGCGACCCACGCCCCGGTGCCGACGTGGATGGGTCCGTTGTCGTAGCGGAACGCCGGGTCATGCCGATCATGGCTGCCGGTGCAGAGCATCGCCCCCTGGCTCAGGCAAACGTCGTCGTCGAGGGTGATCGGCTCCAGGTTGAGCAGCCATGCGCCCTCTTCGATCCAGCAGTCGCTGCCGATCCGCAGTTTCCACGGCCAGAGCACCCGCACCCGGTGCCGGATCAGGACCCGCCGCCCCACCCGTGCCCCGAACGCGCGCAGGATGGCCGGACGTAGCCGCGTCGGGCACCACCACGCACTGAAGACCAGGTTCATCGTGACGAACCACGCCAGCTGCCAGAGCTTCCCGCGGCCCTTGGTGTACCCATCGGGCCGGAAGGCCCGCAGGTCGCGCGGGGCCAGCGGGGCCGCCGCGTTCACCGTCCTCGCCAACAGGGTCATCGACTGGACGGCGCTCAGCCGCTGCCGCGCGTACCCCTTGGCCGCCAGAGCCATCTGCAGCCTGCGGCTCGGGTCGGAGCGCAACTCGAGCAACGCATCCGCCAGCGCTCGAGGGTCACCGGCCGGCACCACCATTGCCGCGCCGTCCGTCGCCGCCAGCTCGGCGGCGGTCGCTCCGTCCGGGCGCACTGCGGCGAGTACCGGTCGGCCCGCTGCCAGGTAGGACGTCAGCTTGCGCGGTAGCGTCATGTCGCTGGCACTGGCCCGCTCGTTGACCAGCAGCACGTCGGCGGCGGTGAGCGCGAGGGCGTACTGCTCCTCCTCCAGCGGCGGCATCAGCCGCACCGTGTCCAGGCCTGCCGCCTGCTCGGCGATCGCGGCCTGCTGGCTGCCGTCGCCGATGACGAGAACCTGCACGTTGCCCTCGTCCTTGAGCAGCCGCGCCGCCTCCACGACATTCCCCAGGTCCTGCTTGAGCCCGATGGTGCCGGTATACGCGGCGATGAAGGCATCTCGGGACCAGCCCAGCGCCGTCCGTGCCTCGTCCCGGGCCAGGGCGGTCGGGCTGACGTGGGTCCAGTTCGGCAGCACGTCGATCCGGTCGGGCACCACCCCGTAGGCCTCCACCGCTGGTCGGAACGCCTGGGCCACCACGGCCACCCGGGCGGAGCGACGCAGCGCGTAGCGCTCGAGCCGTGCGGTGAGCGAGGCGAGGGATCCGCCCCAGCTGATCCCGGACTGGCCGGCCGCCTTGGCCATCAGGTCCTGCACCACCGTCACCAGCGGTACGTCGAGACGGTGCGCGATCCGGGAGGCGGCCACCGCGCCGCCCAACGCCGGTGTGGCACAGACGATCAGGTCGGGACGGCGGGGGAGCCGGCGCGCGGCCCACAGCACGTGCAGCAGGAAGGTCAGCTCGTACAGGGCGCGGCGGACGGCGCTCTGCCGGCTCGGCACGTAATGGGCGAGCCGGATCACCTTGGGCCGGCCCGGCTCGCTCGGCTCGATGATGCGCCGTCGCCGCCGATGGCTCTGCGGCACGTTCCAGGACGGGTAGTGCGGCAACCCGGTGAGCACCCTGACTTCGTCGGCGTACCGGGCCAGGTGCTCGGCGGCTCCCGTGGTGTACGGCGCGATTCCGATCGGCTCTGGCGCGTAGTTGATCCCGATCACGAGCACGTGCCGACCGACCAGCGAGGCGATGGCCGTCGGGTCGTCGGCATCGGGCGCGTCGAACTCGGATGCTTCGGGCTCGGGGAGAGCAGCGTTCGATCCCGCGGGCGCCTCAACGTCCGGACCCGTGGGCAGCTCGATGACCTCGGGCAGCTCGACGACGTCCGGCGGCTCGACGACGTCCGGCGGCGCAACGTCGTCCGGCTTCGCGGTGGTCTGCTTGGTCGCCACGTTTGGTCCCACCCTTTGTGTTCGCCTCGGCACGCAAGGTGACTATAGCGTTAAGTAGTTGATCAGTTGCAAAGAGTGCAGACCGACGTCGGCGTGGCGCCGGTAACCTGGATGGCGTGGGCTCCGGGGAGAAACCGCGCGGCGGTCCCGCCACCGACTGGCGCGAGGTGCACCGGGATCTGACCCAACCGGCCCGGCATCCCCTCTCGGCGGCCGAACACGATCTCCTGGCCGATGCGCTGTTCTGGCTCGACCGGCGCGAGGACTCCATCGTCGCCCGCCGCGACGCTTACCGGGCACACCTCTCCGCCGCCAACCCCGAAGGTGCCGCTCTCGCCGCCTGGCGGCTGTTCTACGAGCACTTCCTGGTCGGCGAGCAGGCCCAGGCCAGCGGCTGGCTGGAGCGGTGCCGGCGCCAGGCCGCCCACGATGCACCCTCCGCCGGCTGGCTGGCCGTGGCCGATGCGGACGTCGCGATGAGCCGCGGCGAGGCCGAACTCGGCTTGACCCACGCCGTCCGGGCCCGTGACGCAGGCCGGGGAACCGGCGGCGGCCCCGACCTCGACGCGATGGCCCTGCAGGCCGAGGGGCGGGCGCACATCGCCCTCGGCCACCGTCAGCAGGGGCTGGGCCTGCTCGACGAGGCGATGATCGCCGTCATCAACGGCGAGGTGGGCCCGCTGTTCACCGGCTGGGTGTTCTGCAACGTCGTCTCCACCTGCTATGGGCTGGCCGACCTGCGGCGGGCCACCGAGTGGAGCGACGCGGCGATGCGCTGGTGCGCCACTCTGCGCGATGGGCTGATGTACACCGGCCTGTGCCGGGTCTACTCGGTCGAGCTGGCCTGCCTGCGCGGCGCATGGAGCTCGGCCAGGGCGCAGGCCGACCGGGCCTGTATCGAGCTCACCAGCCACGATCCCCGCTACGCCGGCACCGCGTACTACCTGGTCGGCGAGCTGCGCCGGCTCACCGGGGACCTCGCGGCCGCCCAAGTGGCCTACTCCCACGCGCACCAGCTCGGCTGTACCCCCCAGCCCGGGCTGGCCCTGGTCCGGCTCGCCGAGGGCCGGGCGGGCGAGGCGGTCCGGGCGCTGCAGTCCTGCCTCGCGCCGGGCCCGTCCTCCCCACTGCCCAGGGCGTTGATCCTCACCGCCCTGGTGGAGTCGGCCCTGGCCGACGGCGACTGCGAGACAGCGCATCGGGCGGTCGAGGAGCTCGCGAGCCTGGCCGAGACGTCAGCCAGCCAGCTGGTGACCGGCTATGCCGTTTCCGGTCGGGCCCAGACCCAGCTCGCCCAACAGGCCTGGCTCGCCGCGCTGCCCGAGCTCCGCGCCGCCCTCGCGATCTTCCTCGACCTCGGCCTGCCCTACGAGGTGGCCCGGCAGCGCGCCCGGCTCGGACAGGCGGCACGCCACCTCGCTGACCTCGAAGGGGCGCGGCTCGAGCTCGACGCCGCCCTGACCGCCTTCGAGGCTCTCGGCGCCGAACCGGACGCCGCCCGGGTTCGTGCGCTGCTGCGCGCCGATCCGGCTCCGACGCATACCGGCGGCGCCGGGACGGACGGCTACCCGTTGACGGGCCGGGAGCGGGAGGTGCTCGCGCTGGTGGCGGCGGGTGGCACCAACCGGGAGATCGCCCACCGGCTGGTGCTGAGCCCGCACACAGTGGCCCGCCACGTCGCCAACATCATGACCAAGCTCGGTGTCAGCTCCCGGGCCGCCGCCACCGCAGTGGCCTACCGGGAGGGCCTGATCGGCCCGTGGGATGGTCCCGATTGACCATGCGTCACCGGCGCGAGGGTGGCGGATTCGAGCGATGCCCGCCGCTCCGGGCCCGACCTAGCGTCGAGGTATGAGCACAACGCAGACTCCCTCAACCCAGACGTCCGCAACGGAGACCTTCCAGCTGTCTCTCGCCGCCGCCGAGGCCTACGAGGCCACCTTCGTTCCGTCGATGTTCGCCGAATGGGCCCCACACCTGCTCGACGCTGCCGGCGTCGGGCCGGGCACTCGGCTGCTCGATGTGGCCTGCGGCACCGGTGTCGTGGCTCGCGCCGCCGCCGACCGGGTGGTCCCGAACGGCTCGGTCACCGGGGTCGACCTCAACGAGGCGATGCTGACCGTCGCCCGCCGGATTCGCCCCGGCGTCGAGTGGCGGCAGGGCGACGTGGCCGACCTGCCGTTCGGTGACCGGAGCTTCGACACCGTCGTCTGCCAGATGGCCTTCATGTTCTTCCCCGACCGGCAGCGGGCCTTCGCCGAGATGGCCAGGGTGGCCACGTCCGGCGGCACCGTCGCCATCGTCGTCCCGGCCGCTCTGGACTCCCAGCCCGCCTATCGGCCCTTCGTCGCGATCGCGGCCCGGCACGCCGGACCCGAGGCGCGCTCGCTGCTCGCCACGTACTGGAACTGCGGTGACTCGTCGGCGATGACGGCGGTGATGGAGTCGGCCGGACTGGTCACGCTCAGCGCACGGACCCGGGTCGGCACCGCCCGTTTCGAGTCGGCCGAGGCCTTCGTCGCCACCGAGGTCGAGGGCTCGCCCCTGCTCGAGCGGCTCGACGCGGCCGGCTACGCGCGGATCCGCGCCGACGTCGCCGCAGAGCTGGCCCACTACGTCACCGCGAGCGGGGAGTTCGAGATCCCGCTGGCAGGTCACGTCATCGCCGCCCGGCGGCCCTGAGCGGCCCCCAGGTGGGCTCGTCGCGGCGCGGGTCGTGACGGGGTCGACAAGGCATTGGCCTGCGAGAACGTCACATCGACGTGTCGTTCACCCGTAGGGTGTGCGTGTGCCTATTCCGGGTGGGCTGACATCGAGGCGGCTCGTCGCTGCGACAGCGAGCGGGTTCCTGCTCCTCGTGCTCGCAGCCTTCCCCGCGCGTGCCGAGGCCGCCGGTGGAGCGGCGCTCGTCGTCCGTACCCCGCCCGACGTCTCCGGCGTCGCCACCGCGGCGCCGCGCTACTCCCTGGCCGCCGTCACGCTCGGCGATGGGCGCCGGGCGATCCTGCGTTGGAACCCCTGCCAGGTGATCACCTTCCAGGTGAACGTGTCTGCGGTCCCGGCCACCCGACGGACGGCGGTCGCCGCCGAGATCCGTACGGCGGTGGCCATGCTGTCCTCGGCCACCGGAATCAAGTACCGATACGCCGGGACCACGTCGACCGTGCCGCGCAGCAGCTCCGTGCTC
Source organism: uncultured Actinomycetota bacterium (assembly GCA_963825645.1). Lineage (GTDB taxonomy): Bacteria > Actinomycetota > Actinomycetes > Actinomycetales > Kineosporiaceae > JADJPO01. Next base: position 391,478 of record CAWGTT010000008.1, on the reverse strand, counting down.
GGTCAGAAGGCCGAGCTCGTGATCGCGGTGACCACCCCCTCGAAGACCGACTTCGACATCGGTGACGGCATGCTCGGTTACGGCGGGTACCGGTACTGGGAGTGGTCGAAGACCGCAGGGGCCCGCACCAGCAGTGCGGTGGCGATCGCCCGCGGGTGGGTCGTGGTCGACGTGCGCGGGCTGATGGCCCTGCGCGGCGGGTTCGGACCGGGCACCACCCGCGGGAACGTGTTCCTCCATGAGCTCGCCCACACCGTCGGCCTGGAGCATGTCACCGACTCCAGCCAGCTCCTCTACTCCTCCCTGCGGGCCACGTCACCACGCGGTTTCGCCGCCGGCGACCTGGATGGCCTGACCCGGGTGGGCCGGGCCGCCGGGTGTATTCCCATCCCCTCGAACGTCGTCACCGACCTGAGCTGATCCCTCGCGCCGGGAACCATGAGGCGACCCCGGCCCCTACCCGTCGGGGTTATGAGCACGCTAAGACTAGGTGCAGTCCGTTGTGTCTGATTCAGGTCGTGGCGTACGGTCACGGGCGTCAGGACACGGTCGTGAGGGGACGTCATGAACCTGCACGTCGGCGCAGGCGCGCGGACCATGGTCCGCATGCGCCAGCGCCAGGAGATGCGCCGGCGTCACCTCGCTGTCGGCGCAGCGATCGCGACCCCGGGGGTGATCATCGGGATCTGGACCATGAGCGCGGGCGGGCTGCTCACCGGTGACGAGGTCCCTCAGCAGGCTCGTGCCGGCGCCGTCGCCCAGCTCGAGACCGCCACTGACCCGTCGGCTCCAGTCGGTGCCGCCGCGCAGCTGCCCACCGGGCAGCAGCCCGACCCGGTGACCTCCGACCCGGCGGAGTCGGCGGATGGAACCACCCCGGCCATCCGCGTGAGGCCGGTGTCCGCCCAGCAGCCCGCGGCGATCCGTGCGACCAGCCCCAGCCTGGGTGAGAACAGCGGTCCGGCCACCGTGCGGAACGCCCCACCCGTGCAGGAGACCGTGGCGTCACAGAGCACTTCCCCCCAGACCACTGCTCCGCAGCCGGCCGGGCAGACATCCGCGCCGCCCTCCGCCCAGACCAGCACATCCTCCAGCCCGGCCGGCCAGACGTCCGCTGCTCCGTCGTCCGCTGCTCCATCGTCCGCTACCGAGTCGTCCGCCAGCTGGACGTGGACGCCGCACTCGCACGAGACGTCGTCCAGTCCGTCGCAGAGTGTCTCGCCCAGCCCGTCGGCCGAGCCCTCGCCCGCCGACGAGGCGGGTCAGTCGGCCCCGGCGAGCCCCGAGCCCTCGCCGAGCGCCGACTGACCCCTGATCAGACCGGGCCTCGGTGGCCCCCGGCGGACACCACCTGGTCCGACCCGATCTGGTCAAGACTGATTGTGGCAGCCGACCGGTCGAGGCGTCTCAGCGTCCAGTGCTGGCGGCTGCTCACCATCGCCCGCGACAGCGCGGCCGGGCTCGGCTCGGCAGGGAACACCTCCGGACGCGCCGCGATCGCGTCCGAGATCGCGCATGCCGTGCTCACCACCACGTTCCGGACGGCGGTGAGCGCCTCCTCGACGTCATGGCCCCACACCTCGTCGGTGCTGGGGATCACCACGGTGTGCGCGTCGTCGAGCAGGCGTGCCCGCTGAGCCGCCTCGGTGGGCTCCGGCATGAAGACGACGTTCTCGCCGAGGCCGAGCTGCGCGGCCGTCTCGGCGAGCTCGGCGGCGAGCGGTCCGTCGCCGGCGACGGTCAGTACATCGCCGACCGCGCGGGCCAGCCGGAAGGCGTGCAGGAGACCGGAGGTGTTGGTGCGCGGGATGAGCGGCCCGATGAACAGGAACCGGTGACCGTCGCGGACGTCGACCAAGCCGGCGCGGCTCTCGCTCGGGGGCAGGTCGGGGACGGAGGGCGCCATGGTGATCCGCTCCGCCGGCACGCCCATGTCGATCGCGTCCCGCGCCGCATCGGCGCCGCCCACGAGTACGGCATCGGCGCGCCGTAGCAGCCGCCGCAACGGTCGAGGCCGATCGCCGGACGCCGTCGCGCCCCCGGACTCGCCCTGCGCCGTCCGCCGCTCGGCGGTTCGATACGAGGCGACGACGGGTACCCCGGCCCGGTGGGCCCAGCCTGCGGCAGCGTGGAACGCCGGGGACTGCCACCCGTCGAGGACCACGGCATCGGGGCGGCGGCGCACCAGGGTGCGCAGCGCCTTCGGCGGTTCGTACCGGGGTACCCCGTGCTGGTCGCCGCCGCGCCGCGCACCGAGCTGGACGAGGTGGAACGGCTCTGCGGACGCGGACAGGATCAGCCGCGCGGTGTCCGGGCTCGGTGCCAGCAACGCGACGGTCAGGTCGGTGAGCCGGGATACCTCGCGCCACAGCGCGAGCCGATGCGGTGTCGCCTCCACCGCGACCCAGAGCAGCCGGTCGGTGCCCAGGGCCGGCACCACCGAGTCCGCCGGTGGGCGTGACGGCTCCGGTGTGGAGCCGCGAACCCGGCCTGCCGTGGGCTGGCGCGGGACGGCCAGGTCGATGATGTCGGCGCTGGTGTGTCGGCCGGCCTGTGGTGCCTCGGTCGGGGGCGCCTCGCCGTCCGGCAGCGGGTAGCTGCGCAGCAAGGCGGTGGCGTAGTGGCCCTCCAACCGGTCGACCACGGTGGCGGTGTCGAACAGCAGCGCGGCCACGGACCGGGCGCGCCGGCCGAGGTCCTGACGCTCCTCGCTGCCGGCGGCAAGGTCGGCCAGTGCCGCCGCTATGGCCGAGGCGCTCGGCCGCACCACTCGGGCCGCGCGGCGCGACCGGAGCGTGATCGCGTGCGGGTCCTCGGTCGTGACCACCGTGGGTATACCGGCGGCCAGCGCCTCGAGCAGGACGAGCGAGCGGGCCCCGGGCTGGGCCGCCAGGACGAACACGTCGGCCCGGGCCAGCCGCTCACGGACCCCCGGATGGTCGAGAGTCCCTTCGTAGCGAAGCCGTCCCTGGAGGGTGGGATGGCACTCGATGAAGTGCTGGAGGGCGGTCAGGGCGCCGCCGTCCTGGCCGAGCACCGAGAAGGTGGCGTCGACCCCGCGCTCGAGGAGCTCCGCCGCGGCGTGGGCGAACACCATCGGCTGGATGTCGACGCCGAGCCGGCCGATGGTCACGACGTCCAGCGGCCTGCCCTCGTCGCGGTGGCCCGGGTGCTCGTCCGGCGCGGGTAGGACCACGCCGTCCCCGATCAGCTCCACGACGTCGTCCCGGCCGGGGAGCGGTCGGTCGTTCTCGGTGAGCAGGTCGGTGATCGCGGTCCGCTCGGCGCGGTCGCGCGCGAGCAACAGCGCGGCGTGACGCAGGGCGGGCACGGTGAGCAGCCGGTCCGTCGTCCGGGTGCGGGCCCCGGTGGCCGGGGGAAGGGCGCCATGCAGCTGGACGACGTACGGGACGCCGGCGCGCCGGATCGGCGAGACGGACCGCAGCACGTGCCGGTCACGCGTCAGATGGAGGTGCACCAGATCGAAGGTGGCCGCATTGCGGGCGAGCCAGCCCCGGAGCCTCCCGGTGAGCCTGAGCGAGGACCCGGCCTCGGGTCGAGAGCCTGCCCAGAACAGGTGGACCGGTACCCCCGCGATCGCCGAGGGGGCGGGCGGCCTCGGCCGCCCCGCGCCGGCACCGGGACACCATCGTGCCAGAACGTGGACGTCGTGGCCCCGCCGGCGCAGCTCGGCGCACTCGTTGAGCACGACGGCCAGGCGACCGTCGCCGTCCAGCTGGTCTGCCACGAAGGGGACCACGTGGAGTATGCGCACCCGACAACTCCCGATTGAGCGGGAACCCTCCACCGCGGTGCCCCAGGCCTGCGAGCGGAAGGTTCAACGTATGTGAACGTTGCGTGATTGCCACCAATCCCGGCAGACCCTAGCGATGGTTACTCTACGAATCAACACGAACGCGCTAAGTCACATCACCACTGCGGGTCAGACCGCGCCGAGCGCCTGCTCCACGATCCGGTCGATGGCCGCCATGGCGAGGGTCCGGTCCAGGGCGGTACGCGCGTACCCCGCGGCCCGCTCGGCCATCAGGGTGCGCAGCGGCGCCCGTGCGGCCAGCCGGGCGACCGCATCGGCCAGGGCGGCCGGGTCCCCCGGGGGGACCACCACCCCAGCCCCAGAGCTGCAGGCCACCGCCCTGGCCGCCGGGCTGTCCCGATCCCCGGCCAGGATCACCGGGCGGCCCGCCGCCAGGTAGTGGGTGAGCAGCATGCCCGCCGTACCGCACGAGCCGGGGGCCCGGGGGTCCTGGCTGATCACCAGGAGGTCGGCCGCGGCCAGTGCGTCGCGGAGCCGGTCCGGCGTCAGGTCGTCGATCCGGTGCGCGGTACTGCCCCGCGACCCGCCGATCCGCCTGAGCCGCACCCGCTCGTTCAGCTGGCGTCCGAGCCGGCCGCGCCGGGTCCCGTCGCCGATCACGATGAACCGCACGTCGGGACGCGCGCTCTCCCGGTGCTCGACGCCCTGTTGCTCGAGCAGCTGCGCCGCCTCGATCACCGTCGCCACGTCCTGACCGTGACCGACGTCGGCGGTGACCACCTGGAAACCGCGGGCCGGCCAGCCCAGCGCCATCCGCGCCGCGCGTCGCTGCAGGGGCGGCGCGCCGTCCGGATCGAGAGCCGCCCAGTGGGGCAGGCACACGATCCGCTCCTCGGCGACGCCGTAGCCGGCGACCGGATCCCGGAACCCCTCGCAGGCCACAGCCACCACGTCGGCCGCGGTCAAGGCGTGCCGCTCCAGGGTGCCGCCCACCGGGCCCGCCCCGCGGCCGGCCGCCAGCAGGTCGTGCACCAGGACGACGAGCGGTGCGTGGTGCCGGCGAGCCAGCCGGGCGCCGGCCATCACTCCGCCGAGACCCGGCGAGGTCGCGATCACCAGGTCGGGCGGGGCCGGGACCGCACCCGAGGCGGCCGAGACGAGCCGGGTCGCCTCGCAGGCGGTGCGGGTCAGCGCCGTGTGCTGGCTGGAGCCACGGCGCGCGGCACCCTGGTCGAGGTGCACCACGTGGACGGCGCCGGGCGCCTCGCCGGCCGAGACGCTTGCCTGCGAGCTGCCGACCAGCAGGGTGACGCTGGTCGCGCAGTCGGCCAGGTGGCGGGTCACGTCGAGGGTGCGGGCCGCGTGGCCGAGCAGGTCGTGCCGGCCCGGGCCGATGACCAGCACGTGCCGGCCGGTGAGTGCCGTCGGCGGCGGGCCGATCGCGAGCTGCGGGATCGGCCTCGGGGTCTGCACCGGCACCAGTCGCAGGCCTGGCGCGGCGGCCGGCGGAGCCGCCGGGCCGGATTCGGAGAAAGGCGACATGGTGGTCTCCGGCGGGCGTGGGAAGGTCGGAGCGAGAGCACCCCGCTGGCGCGAAAACCGTTGTCGAGCAACGAGTTCTGTCAGTCGCTGAGGACGAAGGCTAGGGCCAGATCACACAGTGTTGCAAGGGCATTACTCGGAGTATCAGATTTCGTGCGGCGTGTCGCCGCCGTACTCAGCCGTTCGCCAGCAAGCGGTGCACGGCGCCGAGCGGGATCGCCACCCAGTCGGGGCGGTTGCGCGTCTCGTACAGCACCTCGTAGAGCGCCTTGTCGAGCTCCAGGGCGCGCAACAGCAGCAGGGACGCCTCGTCCTCGGCCAGCTTCCACCCGATGCGGGCGGAGTAGCCGGCCAGGAACGCCGTACGTGCCTCCTCGGCCCACACCGTCGCCGCCGCCACCGCGGGGTCGTCCTCGGCCAGGTGCACGGTGGTCTGCCGGGCGGCGTAGTCGAACGAGCGCAGCATGCCCGCCACGTCCCGCAGGGCCAGATCGGGTTCGAGCCGTTCGGCCAACGGCCGCAGCGGCTCGCCCTCGAAGTCCAGAAGCACCCAGCCACGGCCCGGCGCGTACATCACCTGGCCGAGGTGGTAGTCCCCGTGCACCCTCTGCAGGGCGGCGACGCCGGTGAGCCCGCGGACGACGTCCACCGCCTCGCGGGAGGCCTGGGCCACCTCGGCAAGGGCCGGCACCTGACCCACGGCCAGATCCACCCGGCGGCCCAGGGAGTCGGCCAGCCCGGCCAGTACTGCCGCGCTGGCCGGCACGGTCGGCAGCACGCTCGCCAGTACCTCGTGCACCTCGGCCGTGGCCTCGCCCAGCTCGTGCGCCGGGGCGGCGAACGAGACCCCGCCAGCCACGGCTCGGGTGGCCACCCGCCAGGCGTCCTCGCTGCCGCGCAGGAACTCGCTGGCGAAGGCCAGATGCCCCCCGACCCGCTCGCCGGACTCCTCGAGCCACGATCCCTCGAGCCATCCCGCCGGCTGCGGTACGCGGGTGCACCCTGCGGCGGCCAGCGCCGTCTGCACGACCACGTCCGGGTTGTCACCGGCCGCCACCACCCGGAACAGCTTGACGATCAACGCCGGCGACGAAGCCGGCGAGACGATCATCGAGGTGTTGGACTGCTCGCCCTTCAGCACGACGCTGGGGCCGGACTCGTCGATCGACGGGCCTGCGGGCTGCACCCGGCCGGTCAGCTCGACGCCGGCACGCCCCTCGTCGTCCGGGCCGGCCGGCGAGGAGACGATGCCGCCGTGGGCCAGCAGGTGGAGCAGCGCCTGGACGTAGACCGGGTCGTGCGGCCCGTCGTAGACCCACTGGCTCTGCGGGCCGGACCCGAGGTCCGTGCTGGTGATCCCGACCAGCGCGTTGTCCAGCCCGGTCACCGGCGCCGAGTAGTAGGTCAGGGGCACCTGGTAGAGCGAACCCGCGGCGCGCACCAGGTGCACGCGCACGTGCGCCGTCAGAACAGCCGTCCCGCTCACTCTGGGCGAGGCACCGGGGCGCGACTCGGCGCCCTTGCCGGCGAACCAGCGCTGGTCGGGCAGCCAGGTGGCCAGCAGCTGCTCCAACGGCTGGCCTACCGCCCGGCTCACCCCTGCGCCGGCAAGGGCGTGGTGTTGACCCGCAGCCAGAAGAAGTCCCGCGTGCCCATGGTCACCTTCAGCTGGCCGTCCTCGGGGACCGTGGGGAACCCGGTGCCGCCGAAGATGTCGACGAGGTCGCATCCGGCGTATTCGGGCATGCTGACGGTGCCCGCCTGGGGGGAGTGGGACAGGTTGTTCAGGCAGAGCACGGTCTCGCCCTCCTCGCTCTCGACGTCGTCGTCACCCAGCACGCGCAGGAAGGCCAGCAGCCGGGGGTTGTCGCACTCCAGAGCGATGAACCCCCCGAGCCCGAACACCGGGTGCCGCTTGCGGACGGCGAGCATGGCCCGCATCCAGTGCAGCATCGAGGACGAGGAGGCCATCTGCGCCTCCACGTTGATCGAGTTGTAGTGGTAGATCAGCGACTGGATCACGGGGAGATAGAGCTTGCCCGGGTCGGCGGTGGAGAAGCCGGCGTTGCGGTCGGGGGTCCACTGCATCGGGGTGCGCACGGCGTCCCGGTCAGCGAGCCAGATGTTGTCGCCCATGCCGATCTCGTCGCCGTAGTACAGGTAGGGGCTGCCCGGTAGCGAGAGCAGCAGGGCGTTGATCAGCTCGAGCTCGGCGCGGCTGTTGTCGAGCAGGCTGCTCAGTCGGCGCCGGATGCCGACGTTGGCGCGCATCCGCGAGTCCGGGGCGTACCAGCCGTACATCGCGGCGCGCTCCTCGGTGGTGACCATCTCCAGGGTCAGCTCGTCGTGGTTACGCAGGAAGGTGCCCCACTGGGCACCGGGCGGGATCTCAGGGGTGTCCCGCATGATGTCGACGATCGGGGCGGACCGCTCCTCGCGCAGCGCGTAGTAGATCCGAGGCATCACCGGGAAGTGGAAGGCCATGTGACATTCGGGCTCGGTGTCGCTGCCGAAGTAGGCGACCACGTCCTTGGGCCATTGGTTGGCCTCTGCGAGCAGGATCCGACCCGGGTAGTTCTGGTCCACCACCTTGCGCATGCGGCGGACGAACTGGTGGGTCTCGTCGAGGTTCTCGCAGTTGGTGCCGTCCTTCTCGAACAGGTACGGGATCGCGTCGAGCCGAATGCCGTCGATGCCCATGTCCATCCAGAACCGGACGACGTCGATGATCGCCTCCTGCACCGCCTCGTTCTCGAAGTTGAGGTCGGGCTGGTGGCTGAAGAAGCGGTGCCAGAAGTACTGACGGCGCACCGGGTCGAAGGTCCAGTTGCTGGTCTCGGTGTCGACGAAGATGATCCGAGCGTCGGCGTACTTCTGGTCGGTGTCGCTCCAGACGTAGAAGTCCCCGTAGGGGCCCTCCGGGTCGGAGCGGCTGGCCTGGAACCAGGGGTGGGCGTCGCTGGTGTGGTTGACCGCCAGGTCGGTGATCACCCGCAGGCCCCGGGCATGGGCCTGCGCGACGAACTCGCTGAAGTCGGGCAGGGTGCCGTACTCGGGCAGCACGGCCTGGTAGTCGCTGATGTCATAGCCGCCGTCGCGCAGCGGCGAGGCGTAGAAGGGCGGCAGCCAGATCACGTCCACGCCGAGCCACTGGATGTAGTCCAGCTTGGACATCAGGCCGCTGAAGTCACCCGAGCCCGATCCCTTGGCGTCGGCGAAGGCGCGGACGAGCACCTCGTAGAAGACCGCCTTGCGGTGCCAGTTGGGGTCGTTGCGCAGGCCCGGCCCTGTCAGCTCGAGACCCTTCACGGCACCCTCCGGATCCGCATCACGTGGGCCGGCTGATGGTGCGGGTCGAGGCGCACGTAGTTGCGCTCCCACCACGTGTACTGCTCGCCGGTGATCAGGTCCTCGACGATGAACGAGTCGGGCCAGTCCATGCCCAGGACCGGCATGTCCAGCTGGACCATCGTCTCGCGAGTGCCGTGCGGGTCGAGGTTGACCACCACGATCAGCGCGTCCTCGGCGCCGGTGGGGGACTGCTCGGCCTCGATCCGGCGCGAGTAGCAGATCACATGGTCGTCCAGGACCGGGTGGAAGTCGATGTTGCGCAGCGTGCGCAGTGCGGGGTGGGCGCGGCGGATCTGGTTGAGCCGGGTGATGTACGGCGTGATCGACCGCTGGGCGTTCGGACCGCCCTCGGCGAACGAGGCCCAGTCCCGCGGGCGGTAGGAGTACTTCTCGCTGTCGAGGTACTCCTCACTGCCGTGCCGGACGGCGACGTGCTCGCACAGCTCGTAGCCGGAGTACATACCCCAGCACGGCGACAGCGTGGCGGCCAGGAGGGCGCGCAGCTTGAACGCGGCCGGCCCGCCGTACTGCAGGAACTCGTGCAGGATGTCCGGCGTGTTCGGCCAGAAGTTCGGCCGCATGTAGTTCGCCGGGTCCCCGGACAGCTCGGTCAGGTAGCTGGTCAGGTCCGCCTTCGTCGTCCGCCAGGTGAAGTAGGTGTAGGACTGGTGGAAACCGACCTTGCCCAAGGTGTGCATCATCGCGGGCCGGGTGAACGCCTCGGCGAGGAAGATCACTTCCGGGTGCTCCGCGTTGACGCGCGCGATCAGCCACTCCCAGAACTCGACCGGTTTGGTGTGCGGGTTGTCGACCCGGAACAGGGTCACCCCGTGCGAGATCCACAGCTCGCACACCCGCAGCACCTCCGCGTAGAGGCCGGCCGGGTCGAGGTCGAAGTTCATGGGGTAGATGTCCTGGTACTTCTTCGGCGGGTTCTCCGCATAGGCGATCGAACCGTCCGCGCGGGTGGTGAACCACTGGGGATGCTCCCGCGCCCACGGGTGGTCCGGTGCGCACTGCAGCGCCAGGTCCAGGGCCACCTCCAGCCCGGCCTCGCGGGCTCTGGCGACGAAGTAGTCGAAGTCGTCGAAGGTGCCCAGGTCGGGGTGGATCGCGTCGTGCCCGCCCTCGTCCGAGCCGATCGCCCAGGGCGAGCCCGGGTCGTCCGGACCGGGAGTCAGAGTGTTGTTGGGGCCCTTGCGGTTGATCTTGCCGATCGGGTGGACCGGGGGCAGGTACACCAGGTCGAAACCCATCGCGGCGATGGCCGGCAGTCGCTCCGCAGCCTGACGGAAGGTGCCGGAGACCCAGCGCGCGCCGTCCTCGGTGTCGACCTGGTGGGCCCCCTCGGAGCGTGGGAACATCTCGTACCAGGCGCTGAACAGGGCCAGCGTGCGCTGCACGGTCAACCGATAGGTGGGCGAGCTGGTGAGCATCTCGCGCAGCGGTGTGGCGGCCAGGACGGCCTTCACCTCGGGTGCCACGCCCGCCGCCAGCCGATCCCGGGTCGGGCGACCGCCGTCGCGCAGCGCGGTGACGGCGTCCCACAACACCTGCGTGCCGTCCTCGGTCCCGCCGCACCCGGCCGAGATCGCTCGCTCCATCAGGCGGGCGCCCTCCTCGAGCATCAGGTCGACGTCGACCGCTGCCTGGATCTTGATCACGGCGTCGTGCTCCCAGGTTCCGTACGGGTCGCTCCACGCCTCCACCCGGAAGGTCCATGCGCCCTCCCGGTCCGGGGCCAGGTCGACGCCGTAGTGGTCGACGCCGGCATCGAGCAGGCGCATCCGGGCGCGGGTGTGCTCCACGCCGTCCGGGTCGATGAGGACGGCGGTGCAGCCGACCGCGTCGTGCCCCTCCCGGAACACGGTCGCGGTGATCGGGACGAGCTCGCCGACCACCGCCTTGGCCGGCCACCTGCCGCAGTCGGTGACCGGACCGACGTCGAGCACCGGGATCCGGCCGATCACCTGCGCGTCGGGCCCGGCATGCGGACCGGCCGCGGTCGTGGTGTTCGAGTTCTGCTTCGGCCGGCTCGTCGACTGCTTCGTCATGTCCCCACCTCATCACCTGGAACCGCTGATGCGCATCACTTGACCGCACTTACGTCCCGGGTGCCGGGCCACGGCCCGTCACAGCACGCCGTCGCGGAACCGGTCGCGGACCGTCACTCGATCGGCCGAAACCTATCGAGGATTCAGCCGTCTGTAACCCTTTCCACCGGCGCGTCCGCGCCCGCGGAGAAGCGGGCCGCACGAACGGCACGTTCTGCCATCGCCTGTGCGTGTCGTCACGGCAGGTGACGTACCCTCCTCACTCGTGAGAGCCATACGTCGCTTCACCGTCCGCACCGTCCTGCCCGAGGCGATCGCCGCCCTCGGTGACCTGGCCAGCAACCTGCGCTGGTCCTGGCACCCCCCGACACGCGATCTGTTCGCCTCCCTCGACGCCGGGCGCTCGGCCGCAACCCGCAACGACCCGGTCGCCCTGCTCGCCTCGCTGTCGCCGGACGAGCTCGACGCGCTGGCCGCGGACCCGCAGTTCGTCGCTCGGGTCGCCGAGGCCGCCGCCGACCTGGACCGCTACATCACCGAACCGCGCTGGTACCAGGGCCTCGCCGATGGTCAGGGCGGCGAGCCGCCGGCGAGCATCGCCTACTTCTCCCCGGAGTTCGGGATCGCCGCCGCGCTGCCGCAGTACTCCGGCGGCCTGGGCATTCTCGCCGGTGACCACCTCAAGTCCGCCAGCGACCTCGCCGTCCCGATCGTGGGCGTCGGCCTGCTCTACCAGTACGGCTACTTCAAGCAGTCGCTGTCCCGCGAGGGATGGCAGCAGGAGTCCTATCCGGTGCTCGACCCCAACGAGCTGCCGATCTCCCTGCTGCGCACTGGGGATGACAGCCCCTGCATCGTCGAGGTCGGCCTGCCCGGCGGGCGCGTACTGTCCGCCCACGTCTGGAGGGCCCAGGTCGGCCGGGTGCCGCTGCTGCTGCTCGACTCGAACGTCGAGGCCAATGACGACGCCGCGAGGGCGATCACCGACCGGCTCTACGGCGGCGGCGGCGAGCACCGGCTCCAGCAGGAGATGCTGCTGGGCATCGGTGGGGTGCGGGCGCTGAGGCTGTGGTCGAAGCTGACCGGCGCACCGGCGCCGTCCGTCTATCACACCAACGAGGGGCACGCCGGCTTCCTCGGCGTGGAGCGGATCCGCGAGCTCATCGCCGAGGGCATGTCCTTCGATGCTGCGCTCGAGATGGTCCGGGCCGGAACGGTCTTCACCACCCACACCCCCGTGCCGGCCGGTATCGACCGGTTCGGCCGCGACCAGATCCGGATCTTCTTCGGCGGTGACAACGCCGTCCCCGACGTACCGGTCGAGAAGATCATCCAGCTCGGCGCCGAGAGCTTCCCCGGAGGCGACCCGGGGGTCTTCAACATGGCCCTCATGGGGCTTCGTCTGGCGCAACGGGCCAACGGCGTCTCCCGACTGCACGGCGTCGTCAGCCGCGAGATGTTCGACGGCCTATGGCCGGGCTTCGACTCCGAGGAGGTGCCGATCACCTCGATCACGAACGGGGTGCACGCCCCCACCTGGGTGGACCGGCGGGTGATGGAGCTGGGCCAGAAGTACATCGGTGAGGAGATCATCACCGAGGCCCGGGGCTGGGAGGGCGTCGAGAAGATCCCGGACGCCGAGATCTGGTCGGCGCGACGGCAGATGCGCGCCAACCTGGTAGAGAACGCCCGACAGCGGGTGCGCTCGTCCTGGCTCAAGCGCGGCGCCAGCCCGGCCGAGCTGGGCTGGGTCGAGTCGGTGCTCGACCCCGACGTGCTCACCATCGGCTTCGCCCGGCGCGTGCCGACCTACAAGCGGCTCACCCTGATGCTGCGCGACCCGGAGCGGCTGAGGCGACTGCTGCTGCACCCGCAGCGCCCGGTCCAGCTGGTCATCGCCGGCAAGTCCCACCCCGCCGATGACCACGGAAAACGGTTGATCCAGCAAGTGGTCCGGTTCGCCGACGACCCTGCTGTGCGGCACCGGATCGTGTTCCTGCCGAACTACGACATCGGGATGGCCCTGACCCTGTACCCGGGTTGCGACGTCTGGCTGAACAACCCGTTGCGCCCGTTCGAGGCCTGCGGCACCTCCGGCATGAAGGCGGCCCTGAACGGCGGCCTCAACCTGTCGATCCTCGACGGATGGTGGGACGAGTGGTACGACGGCGAGAACGGCTGGGCGATCCCCACCGCGGACGGCGTCGACGACCCGGACCATCGCGACGACCTGGAGGCCGTGGCGCTCTATGACCTGATCGAAGGGTCGGTCGCGCCGCGGTTCTACGACCGGGACGAGCGCGGCCTGCCCACCCGCTGGCTGGAGATGGTCCGGCACACGCTCAGCTCCCTCGGGCCGAAGGTGATCGCCAGCCGGATGGTCGCCGACTACGTGACCCAGCTCTACGTGCCGGCTGCCGAGGCGGCGGCCGGAACAACGCCGCAGCTGGCCGTCGAACGGGCCGCGGCCAAGCAGCGGCTGCGCTCGCTGTGGTTCGGGGTGCGGGTCGACCACGTCGAGTCCTCGGGAGTCCCGGACTCCCCCCAGCTGGACGACGAGGTATCGGTCCGCGCCTTCGTCTCCCTCGGCCAGCTCCGCCCGCAGGAGGTGCTGGTGCAGCTGGTGCACGGCCGGGTGAGCCTGGAGGACACCATCACCGCCCCGGTCACCATGCCGCTGCGCCACGTCGCGGAGAACGAGGGCGGCCGGCACATCTACGAGGGATCGGTCCGGCTGCGTCAGACGGGTCCGTTCGGGTACACGGTACGAGTGCTTCCGGACGGCGTGGGCCTGGTGAACCCGGCCGAGCTGGGGCTGGTCACCAACGCCTGAACGCAGGTTCTAGCGGTCGACGCGCGGCGGGACCCGGTAGACCTGCACGCTCGACGACGCGATGGCGAGCACCGTGTGCGGAGGGACGCTGATCGGGCGCGGGCCTTGCGCGTGGCCGGGTGGCTCCTCGAACGTGCTGTCCCACAGCAGGTCGAACGACAACGCCCAGCGTCGGTCCGGCAGCCGGACCTGTGCCGGGTGCGGGTGGCCTTGCAGGATCACCAGGAGCGAGGGGTCGACGTGGTGGCCGCGCCGGCCCCGGACGACGGCGTGCAGATACATCTGCAGCACCCGCTGATGCGGGTCGTGCCAGCGGGGGTGGTCCATCTCCTTCCCGTCCGGGTCGAACCAGGCGAGGTCCTTGGTGCCGTCGGAGTGGACCGGGCGGCCCGCGAAGAACCGGCTCTGTCGTAGCACCGGGTGCTCGCGGCGCACCCGGAGCAGGTACTGGGCGGTGGTCAGCAGCTGCTGCTGCCACGGCTGGAGACTCCAGTCGATCCAGGAGGTCTCGTCGTCCAGGCAGTAGGGGTTGTTGTTGCCGCGTTGCGTACGGCCGAACTCGTCCCCGGCCACCAGCATCGGAACCCCGGTGGCCAGCAGCAGCGTGGCAAGCACGTTGCGGACGGCGCGCCGGCGCGCGGCCTCGATCTGCGGGTCGTCGGTGGGCCCCTCGACGCCGTGGCTGTAGGAACGGTTGTTGTCGGACCCGTCGCGGTTGCCCTCGCCGTTGGCCTCGTTGTGCTTGTGCTCGTAGGCCGTGGTGTCGGCCAGGGTGAACCCGTCGTGCGCGGTGACGAAGTTGACCGAGGCGAGCGGGCCGCGCACCGGCTCGAAGGTGTCCGCCGACCCGGCCAGCCGGGTGGCCAGGTCCCGCACCCCGCCCGGGTGCTCGCCGCGGAGGGCGCGCGCCGTGCCCTGCAGCCAGAAGTCGCGCACGCCGTCGCGGAAATGGTCGTTCCACTCCGCGAACGGCACCGGGAACTGGCCGGTGCGCCAGCCGTGCGGGCCGAGGTCCCACGGCTCGGCGATCAGCTTCACCCCGGCCAGCACCGGGTCGGTCCGCATCGCGACCAGGAGCGGATGGTCGACCTCGAAGCCGTCGTGACCGCGGGCCAGCGTGGTCGCCAGGTCGAAGCGGAACCCGTCGACGCCCATCTCCTCGACCCAGTAGCGCAACGAGTCGAGGGTCATCTGGATCACCCTTGTCTCGGCGAAGTCCAGCGAGTTGCCGCACCCTGTGGTGTCCACGTAGGCGCCGTGCCCGTCCAGGCGGTAGTAGGCCGCGGCGTCCAGGCCTCGCCAGGAGAGCATCGGCCCGAGCGCGTCGGCCTCGCCGGTGTGGTTGTAGACGACATCGAGGAGGACCTCGATGCCGGCCTGGTGCAGCCGGGCCACCATGTCGCGGAACTCGACCACCGCACCGATCGGGTCGGCGCTGGCGGCGTAGCCGGGGTGCGGGGCGAAGAAGCCGAGGGTGTTGTAGCCCCAGTAGTTCACCGCGCCCCGCCGGGCCAGGTGCGGCTCGTCGACGATGGCGTGCACCGGGAGGAGCTCCACACTGGTCACGCCGAGCCGGGTCAGATGCGCGATCGTCGCCGGGTGGCCGAGACCGGCGAAGGTACCGCGAAGGTGTTCGGGGACCCCGGGCAGCCGGCGGGTCAGGCCCTTCACGTGTGCTTCATAGACCACGGTGTCGGCCCAGTCGACGAGGGGCCGGCCCGGGTCGACCACCTCGGTGGCGCTGCTGGGCCTACCGGGCGGCGGAGCAACCACCGCGTGCGGGGCGAAGGGTGCCGAGTCGCGCGGGTCGGGGCGGGCGGAGTCTCCGTGCAGCCCGCTGTCCACCGAGTGCCCGAACAGCTCGGGGACCAGGGGCAGCCGGCGGCCGGGCGCCACGCCGGCCTGAGGGAAGGCGATGGCGCGCGCATACGGGTCGAGCAGCAGCTTGGCCGGGTTGTACATGCGACCGCGCACCGGTTCCCAGGGCCCGAAGGCGCGCAGCCCGTAGCGCTGACCGACCGGCACGTCGCTGATGTGCCCGAACCACACGCCGTGCCGCTGCTCGGGAAGGGAGACCCGGCGCTCGGTCCACCCGCCGCGCGCAGCGGGGTCGAACAGACAGACCTCGATCTGGTCGGCATGCCCGGCGAACACCGCGACGTCCACCCCGCCTGCTCGGGCATGGACACCCAACGGATGCGGCCGTGCGAGGTGAGTGCTCACCCGGCAAGTCTGCCGGACGGCACCGACACGGCGACACGACTCGGGGCTAGGCTCGCGTGGTGATTGACTCCACCTCTCCCACGGCAGTGCCCCGATTCGTGGCGGCGGGTCCGAGTGGACCGGCGCGGTCCGGCGGCGACGCGGCCCAGCCGGCCGAGCAGGTCGGTCGGCCCGAGCCCGCGCTCAGAGCCCGATTGCGCCAGGCACTCGACGAGGAGGGCTTCCGGCCCGAGGTCGACACCGACGGCGACGTGGCGGTCCGGGTCGAGGGCCAGATGCTGTTCGTGCGGTGCTTCGACACCAGCCCCTCGATGATCAGGGTGTTCGGCCAGTGGGCGATCGGCGAGGACGTGCCGGGCGACGCCTACACCCGGATGCGGGCCGCGAACGCGTTGACCGGGGCGCTCAACCTGGTCAAGGTCACCGCGCTGGACGACTGGCTGGTGATCGCCGTCGACCTGGTGGTGACCGAGGCCACACCGTTGAACTCGCTGCTCACTGCCACGCTCGAAGCGGTCCGCGGGTCGGTACAGACCTGGCACACGACCGTGGTGCAGCTGATGCAGGAAGAGGTGTCGGGGCGGTGACGGCTTTCTCCGGTGAGTTCGTTCGGTTCGAGGTCGACGGCGGGATCGCCACGATCCGGCTGGACCGACCACCCATGAACGTGCTCAGCGCCGCGGTGCAGGAGGAGATCCGCGCCGCCGCCGCCGAGGCCGCGAGGCGGCCGGATGTGGCCGCGGTCGTCGTCTACGGCGGCGAGAAGGTCTACGCGGCCGGGGCCGACGTCAAGGAGATGGTCGACATGTCCTACCCGGACATGGTCGAGCGCTCCGGCCACCTGCAGTCGGCGTTCTCGGCGGTGGCGGCGATCGGCAAGCCCACCGTCTCGGCGATCACCGGCTACGCCCTGGGCGGTGGGTGCGAGCTGGCCCTGTGCACCGACTTCCGGGTCGCCGGCCGCAGTGCCAAGCTCGGCCAGCCGGAGATCATGCTGGGCATCATCCCGGGGGCCGGCGGCACCCAGCGCCTGCCCCGGCTGATCGGTCCCGCCCGGGCCAAGGACCTGATCTTCTCCGGCCGCTTGGTCGACGCGCAGGAGGCACTCGCGATCGGTCTGGTCGACGCGGTCGTGGACGACGACCAGGTCTACCCGGCGGCCCGTGACCTGATCGGGCGGCACGTGGGCGGGCCCGCCATGGCCCTTCGTGCGGCCAAGGAGGCGATCGACCGGGGCCTGGAGACCGATCTGGGGACCGGCCTGGAGATCGAACGGATGGCTTTCAGCGCGCTCTTCGCCACCGCGGACCGGACCGCCGGGATGACCTCGTTCATCGCCTCGGGACCGGGCAAGGCGGTCTTCGAGGGGCGCTGACCTTGTCGCCGACAGGTACGGCACCGGATGTCGAGGCCGGACGTGGCGGCGATGTGAGGTACACCGCTCACCCCCGCACGCGGCTGTCGGCGCGGTGTGACACGCTGGCGCAAGCAGCTCGAAGAACCGTCCGCCGCCAAGGAGGTCGTCCTGCATGAAGATCGTCGTCTGCGTCAAGTACGTGCCGGACGCCCAGGGGGACCGCCGGTTCGAATCCGATGCCACAGTGGATCGCGATGGCGTCGACGGCCTGCTCTCCGAACTGGACGAGTACGCCGTGGAGGAGGCGCTGAAACTGACCGAGGCCGCCGATGACTCCTCGGTGACCATCGTGACGATGGGTCCCGAGAGCGCCGCGGACGCCGTGCGCAAGGCGTTGCAGATGGGCGCCGACGCGGGCGTGCACGTCGTGGACGACGCCCTCGCCGGATCCGACGCGCTGGCCACGTCACTGGTCCTGGCAGCAGCGGTGAAGACCCTGGAGTACGACCTGGTGATGACCGGGATGACCTCCACCGATGCGGGGATGAGCGTGGTGCCGGCGATGCTCGCCCAGCGGCTCGGAGTGCCTCAGGTCACCTTCGCGGGCAAGGTCGACGTCGACGGGACGACGTTGCGCATCGAGCGGGACGGCGACGCCTTTACCGAGGTGGTCGAGGCGGCGATGCCCGCGCTGGTCAGCGTCACCGACCAGATCAACGATCCGCGCTACCCCTCGTTCAAGGGGATCATGGCGGCCAAGAAGAAGCCGGTGACGACGCTGAGCCTGGCCGATCTGGGCATCTCGGCCGACGAGGTGGGTCTGTCTGCGGCCTGGACCGCCGTCCAGGACGTCACGGCCCGCCCCCCGCGGCAGGCCGGTCAGCAGATCACCGACGACGGGGACGGCGGTACCCGCCTGGTCGAGTACCTGGCCGGCGCCAAACTGGTCTGAGACGTGACGATTCCGCGTGGCAACCCGAGGAGACTGACGGATGAGTGAGGTCCTGGTTCTGGTCGACCACGTCGACGGTTCGGTCCGCAAGAGCACGACCGAGCTGCTGACCATCGCCCGCCGACTCGGCGAACCGGCCGCGGTGTTCCTCGGCGACGGCGCCGACGCGGCCGCCGCCACCCTCGGCGAGTACGGCGCCACCAAGGTGTACCAGGTCACCGCCGCCGGGGGTGAGGACCTCGCCGAGTACCTGGTGGTGCCCAAGGTCGAGGCCCTCGCCGCCGCCGTGGAGGCGGCCGGCGGGTCCGTGGCGGCGGTGTTGATCACCTCGGGGCCGGATGGCAAGGAGATCGCCGGTCGGTTGGCGGTCACCCTCGGTGCCGGGCTGATCACCGATGCGGTCGACGTCCAGGCCGGCGAGGGCCCGACCGGTGTGGCGACCACCCAGTCGGCGTTCGCCGGGTCGTTCGCGGTGACCGCGACGGTGACCCGCGGCGTGCCCGTGATCACCGTCAAGCCGAACAGCGCCACCCCCGAACCCACCGGCGGGGCCGTGCCTGAGTTGGTGCCCGTCCAGGTCAGCCTGTCCGAGGCGGCCCGGTCGGCCCGCGTGGTGGAGCGCCGACCGAAGCAGAAGTCGGGGCGACCCGACCTGGCCGAGGCGGCCTCGATCGTCTCCGGAGGCCGGGGCACCGGGGGAGACTTCACCCCGGTGGAGGCGTTCGCAGACGCACTGGGGGCGGCGGTCGGTGCCTCCCGCGCCGCGGTCGACGCCGGGTGGTACCCGCACTCCCAGCAGATCGGCCAGACCGGCAAGCAGGTCAGTCCGCAGCTCTACATCGCCTGCGGCATCTCCGGGGCGATCCAGCACCGGGCCGGCATGCAGACCTCGAAGACGATCGTCGCGATCAACAAGGACCCTGAGGCCCCGATCTTCGAGCTGGCCGACTTCGGCATCGTCGGCGACCTGTTCGCCGTCCTGCCCCAAGCCACCGACGAGGTGCTCAAGCACAAGGGCTGAGCGCACGCCGCGATCCGGCGGCGCGCTTAGACTTCCCCAGGTGAGCGCCTATCTGGACCACGCGGCGACCTCGCCGATCCGTCCCGAAGCGGTCGCGAGCCTCTGCGCGGCGCTGAGCCAGGTCGGCAACGCCTCGTCCCTGCACACCTCCGGACGGCGAGTCCGCCGGCTGGTCGAGGAGAGCCGCGAGCAGTTCGCCCAGGCGGTGGACGCCGGGCCGAGCGAGGTGGTGTTCACCGCCGGCGGCACCGAGGCGGACAACCTGGCGGTCAAGGGGTTGTACTGGTCGCGTCGCGACGACGACTCCCGCCGGCGCAGAGTGATCATCTCGGCGATCGAGCACCACGCCGTGCTCGACCCCGCGGACTGGCTGGCCGAGCACGAAGGGGCCGACGTCGTCCGGGTCGGGGTCGACCCCCTCGGCCGGGTCGACCTGGACGTGCTGCGGGCCGCGATCGAGGACGGTCCGGACGGCGCCGACGGGGTCGCGCTGGTCAGCGTGATGTGGGCGAACAACGAGGTCGGCACCCTGCAGCAGGTGCCGGAGATCGCGGCGCTGTCCCACGAGTTCGGCATTCCGGTACACACCGACGCCGTGCAGGCCGTCGGCCTGGTGCCGGTCAGCTTCGCGACGTCCGGCGTGGACTGCCTCACTGTGAGCGGGCACAAGCTGGGCGGGCCGGTCGGGGTGGGCGCTCTTCTGGCACGGCGGGGACTACGGCTGGAGCCGGTGCTGCACGGCGGGGGCCAGGAGCGTGCAGTCCGTTCAGGAACCCTCGACGCAGCCTCGATCGCGGCGATGGCCACCGCCGCCGAGCTGGCGGTGACCAGCCCGGGCAGTGCGGGGGAGTACCAGCTCGAGACGCTGCGCGACGCCCTGGTCGCGGCCGTGCAGGAACAGGTGCCGGACGCCGTCCTGCGCGGCGACCCCGACCCCTCGGGACGGCTGCCGGGCAACGCCCACTTCACCTTTCCCGGCTGCGAGGGCGACTCGCTTCTCTACCTGCTGGATGCCCGCGGGGTCGAGTGCTCGACCGGTTCGGCCTGCCAGGCGGGAGTGCCGCAGCCATCCCATGTGCTGCTGGCGATGGGCGTGCCCGAGGCGCAGGCGCGCGGAGCGCTGCGGTTCACCCTGGGCTGGAACTCGACTCCGGCGGATGTCGAGGCTCTCGCCGCGGCGATCGGCCCGGTTGTGGCCCGGGCCCGCCGGGCCGGCCTGACCGCGCTCGCCGGGCTGGACACCGGCGTGAGCGCCTGATGCGGGTACTGGCCGCGATGAGCGGCGGCGTCGACTCGGCGGTCGCCGCGGCCAGGGTGCACGACGGCGGGCACGAGGTGGTGGGTGTGCACCTCGCGCTGTCCCGCGACCGTCCGATGGCCCGCGGGGTGGGCGGCGCCGCGCCCCGGGGCTGCTGCACGGTCGAGGACGCCGACGACGCCCGGCGGGCCGCCGATGTGATCGACATCCCCTTCTACGTCTGGGATCTGGCCGAGGCGTTCCAGCGGGAGGTGGTCGAGGACTTCGTCAGCTCCTACGCCGCCGGACAGACCCCCAACCCGTGCTTGCGCTGCAACGAGCGGATCAAGTTCTCGGCGCTGCTCGACAAGGCGCTGGCCCTCGGCTTCGACGCCGTCGCCACCGGGCACTACGCGCGGCTCGCTCAGGACGGCCCGGGCGGCCCCCCGCAGCTGCACCGGGCCGCGGACCAGGCCAAGGACCAGTCCTACGTGCTGGGGGTACTGCGGCCCGACCAGCTGGCCCATGCCATGTTCCCGCTCGGCGACGTGGTCAAGGCCGATGTGCGCGCCGAGGCCGCCCGGCGTGGTCTGCGCCTAGCCGACAAGCCCGACTCCCACGACATCTGCTTCATCCCGGACGGCGACACCCGCGGATTCCTCGGCCGGCGGCTCGGCGATCGGCCCGGAGTGATCGTCGACACCGACGGAGCACAGGTCGGTGAGCACCACGGCGCCTACGCCTTCACCGTCGGGCAGCGCCGGGGTCTCGCACTGGGGGAGCCCGCACCGGACGGGCGGCGCCGGTACGTGCTGTCGATCGAGCCGGTCTCGAACACCGTTGTGGTCGGTCCGCCCGAGGCCCTCGACGTCACCGAGGTCGTCGGGGGGCAGGTGATCTGGTCCGGTCCGGCGCCGAGGCCCGGGGACCTGCTCGGCGCCCAGGTGCGCGCCCACGGCGACGAGGTCCCCTGCCGCGTGAGCGCGCTTGAGCCGCCGGACGCGCGTGGCGGCTCGGGGGGCGGGCGGCTCACCGTCCGCCTGGACCGTCCGGTGCGGGGGGTGGCCGCGGGCCAGGCCCTTGTGCTCTACGACGGCTCGCGGGTGGTCGGCTCGGCGCGGATCGTCCGTTCGTAGACGTCGAACACCTCGATCTCCTCCATCCCCACCGAGCGGTACAGCGCCGTCGCGCCGGTCGCGTTGGCCGAGTCCACCCGCAGCGCCGTACGCACCCAGGTGCGTCGACGATGCTCGGCGAAGGCGACCCGCAGCAGGTGCCGGGCGATGCCGCGGCCCCGGGCCCGGTCGAGCACCCCGAGCAGGGCGAGGTACCCGGCGCGCGAGTCGGCCCGGCTGGACTCGCCCAGGCAGGCCGCGACCGGCTCGCCGGCCAGGTCGGCGACCCACCACTGGGTGGGGTCCTGGCCCACCCGCGACATCCGATCGGCCCACCACTGTCCGGCGGAGCGTTCGTGATGGCCCCAGTGGCCGGCGAAGCTCGCCTCGATGAGCCGGTGCAGCAGGGCACGTCCCGCAGCGTCGTCGCCGGCGAGCCGGACCCGCACCCCGGCGGGGGCGGGGCCGGGGTCGTCGTCCTCGGCTGACAGGGTGCGCTCCAGCTCCCAGAACGTGCGCACGTGGGCCATGCCGTGCCCGGCCAGGGCCGCGTTCGTCGCCGTGTCGGCGCGCGCGGTCCCCGACTGCACCCGTGCCGTACCGGTATTACCGCGGTGCTCGCTCAGTCGGGCCAGACCCGTTGCCACCAAGGGGTTTTCGAGGCGTCCAGTGTGCTTGCCGGGTACGACGAAGACATCGAACCAGTGCTCCGGCTCCTCAGCGAGCGCGGCCTCGGCGCGGGCCGTCTCGCAGACCAGCAGGCCCACCGGGTCGCCGCGCCGCTCCCGCACCAGCAGCGCGTCGCGGCGCCCGCCGTCCGGCAGCTGGGCGATCTGGGCCAGGACGGCGGTCGCGGGCTCGCCCGCCCGCTGCAGGTAGCACCGGTGGTAGGCGGTGACCAGGTCGAGGATCGCGGCGTCGTCCACGCCCGGACGAAACGTCCCGGCGGTCAGGGACGGCGGCAGGTCGATGGGTCGCACGACGCGAGCATGCCCGGTCCCGGGCCCTGCCGAAACCGGTATATGGCGTCACCGTCTACGGTGGCCCTCATGGACGAACCTCTGGCTGCTCCCGCCGAACGGGTGCGGGCCAGTGGCGTCGGCAGCTGGCCCGGGCAGGACCCCGGCGAGGCGACCAGGGTCGTGTTCGGCGAGCTGGATCGTCCGCACGTGCCGTACCTGCCGGAGCTGCCCGGACGCGGGCCGGGCGCCGACCTGATCGGACGTGGCACGGTGTTTCTGGTCGACCTGCCGGTGGACCTGCAGCCCTCGGGCTGGCGGCTGGTGGACCACCCTGGGCGCGACCTGGTCCGCGCCCAGTCCTTTCTGCGCGCCGACCTCGACGCGCTGGCCGAGGTCGCCGATGGGTACACCGGCCTGGTCAAGGTGCAGGTCACCGGTCCGTGGACGCTGGCGGCGTCCGTGCTGCTGCCCCGGCTGGAACGGGCAGTCGTCGACGCCGGGGCCTGCCGCGACCTGGTCGCCTCGCTCGCCGAGGGGGTGTCCCGGCACGTCGCGGAGGTACGCCGGCTGGTGCCGGGAGCCGAGATCGTGCTGCAGCTCGACGAGCCGTCGCTGCCCCACGTGCTCTCCGGCGCCCTGCCCACGTCCAGCGGGTTCGGCCGGCTGCGCGCGGTCGAGGAGGTCGTTGCGGCGCAAGGGATCGAGTCGGTACTCGGCGCGGCCGAAGGCGCCGGCGCGACGAGCCGGACGGTGCACTGCTGCTCCGGCGATGTGCCGGTCGCCGCCTTGGTCCGGGCCGGTGCGACCGGGCTGTCGGTCGATGTCTCGCAGCTGGGCCGGACCGGGTGGGAGGCGCTCGCCGGGCCGCTGGAGGCCGGGCTGGAGCTGTGGGCCGGGGTGGTGCCGACCTCCGGGGCCCTGCCCTCGCCGTCCACCGCGGCGGACGCCGTCCTGACCCGCTGGCGAAAGCTCGGTCTGGCTGCGGAGCTGATCACCTCGGTGCTGCTCACGCCGGCGTGCGGTCTCGCCGGCACCTCGCCGTCCGACGCCCAGGCCCGGCTGTCCCGGGCTCGGGAGGCCGCATCAGCGCTCACCGAGCGTGGCCTCGGCTGAGTTCCTGTGCGGCATCACGCTCACCCCCGACGGGCACGGCGTGACGTTGTGCCCGCTAGAAGGGCACGACGTCACGCCGTGCCCAATCGGGGGGGGCATGCCCAATCGGGGGAACCGGGAGCCGACGTGGGGGTAGCGGTCAGAGCAGGTGCGGGACGGCGTTCGTGCGCACCAGGGTGCTCTTGCCGAACAGCGACTCGACCAGCTCGACCGCCACCTCGGCGGTGGCGTTGCGGTGGTCGTAGGAGGGGTTGAGCTCGGTGACGTCCACCGACCCCAGCTGTCCGGTGTCGGAGATCATCTCCATGCACAGCTGGGCTTCGCGGTAGGTGGGTCCGCCGCGCACCGTGGTGCCCACGCCGGGGGCCGTCTCCGGGTCGAGGAAGTCGACGTCGAAGCTCACGTGCAGATGGGTGTTCGCGTCGACGTCCGCCAAGGCCGCGGCCATCGTGGCCCGCATGCCGTTCTCGTCGATGGAGCGCATGTCGTAGACGGGCAGACGCTGGTGGTGGACCAGGCGCCGCTCGCCCTCGTCGATACTGCGGATGCCGATCTGGCGCACCCAGGAGGGCTCGATCGCCGGGGTGTGACCGCCGATCGCCGCGAGCCGGGGGTGACCGAGCCCGCACAGCGTCGAGACCGGCATCCCGTGGATGTTGCCACTCGGGGTGAGGTCGGCGGTGTTGAAGTCGGCGTGCGCGTCCAACCAGATCACCCGCAGCTGCCGTCCGGTCTCGCGGCAGTGCCGCGCGGCCGCGGTCACCGAGCCGATCGACAGACAGTGGTCGCCGCCGAGCATGATCGGCACGGTGCCGTCGGCCAGCGCCTCGTGCATCGCCCAGTGCAGTGCCGTGTTCCACGTGACGACTTCGTCGAGGTGCCGGTAGCCCTCGACCGGTGGCATCCAGGGGTTCGGCGGGCCCGAGAGGTTACCCCGGTCCTGCACCGTGACGCCGTGCCGGGCCAACGCCTGGACGATGCCGGCGACCCGCATCGCCTCCGGGCCCATCGAGGCGCCTCGAGCGCCGGCTCCGACGTCGGTAGGCACCCCGATCAGGCTCACAGTGGTCATGGCCGCCTTCATAGCAGGTCGTGCCGGCGCCGCGCGCTCACTCCTCGGCCCGCCACGCCGTCCGCAGGCTGATCCGGCCGCCACCGGTCTGCAGCAGCGAGCGCCGGTAGAGCCGCTCGCCGATCCGCACGGTCACCGCAGCGGTGACCACCAACACCGCCAGAGCGATCGCCGCCTGCCACCACGGCGCCGTGCCCTGGACCAGCCGGGTCGGCATCAGCACCGCCGACAGCGGCGGGACGAACGAGGCAACGGTCAGCCACTGCCCCTGCAGGAGCAGCGCCGAGAAGAACACCGCGATCGTCAGCACGGTCAGCGGGGCGGTCGTGGCCTGCAGGTCCTCGGAGCGGTTGGCCAGCGACCCGGCGACCGCCCACAGGCAGGCCAGCACGGCGAACCCGGCCAGGAAGAACAGCACGAACCACACCACCGGTCCGGACAGGCTCGGCACCAGGGAGGAGTAGTCGGTGAACGACAGGCCGATCAAGCCGACTGCCAGATAGACGCTGAGCTGGACGACGGCGATCGCCAGGTTGCCGATCACCTTGCCGGCCAGCAGCTGCCGCAACGGAACAGCGGTCGCGATGATCTCCACGATCCGGGACTGCTTCTCCTCCAGCACGCTGTTGGCCAAGGTGACCCCGAACAGCAGGGCGGCGATGTAGAAGAGCATCGCGAAGGCGAAGCCGATCGCCTGGGCCAGCTGGGCCTGCTGGGCGTCCCCCTCGAGGAAGTCCGCCTCGAGCTGAGAGCCGCGTTCCATCGCCTCCAGGGTGGTGCCCGCCGCCGCCGCGTTCGCCTGGAGCGTCTGCAGCCGGATCACCTGACGGGTCACCGATTCCAGGTCGCCCTCGGCCTGCGACCGGGTGGTCAGCAGCCAGCCGCCGCCGGCAGGGTGCAGCCATGCGTCGGCCTCGCCGTCGCTGACCTGGGCGCGCGCCGCATCGTCGTCCGGTACCTCACGGACGTCGACGACGACGTTCTCGTCGACCTGCGGGGCGCCGTCCCGAACGGCTTGTGCCATCGCCGTGGCGCCAGGTGACGCCACGACAGTGTAGGTCTGGGCGCGGTCGGCCAGGTAGGCCTGGAAACCGAGTAGGGCGGCGATCAGCACGACCGTCCCGAGGGTGCTGAACACGAAGGTCTTGTCGGAGAGCTTGACCAGCACCTCCCGGACGGCGACCAGTTGCCAGGCTCGCGCGGTGCCGGCGGGCTCCTCCGGCGCCTGCTGCGGGCTGAGGGTTCTCATGCCGCCACCTCCCGGTAGAGCTCGCTCAACGGGGGAACCACGGTGGCGAACTCGTGCACCGTGCCGCGGGCCATCGCCTCGGTCAACAGGCGGTGTCCGGCGACCTCGTCGTCGATCTCCAGCAGCGCCTGGGGACCGTCCACGTCGACGGCCCGCAGCCCGGCCATACCGCGGACCCAGCCGGCGTCGCCGCCGAGCACCAGCCGGTACCGGGTCGGGAACGCGGCCCGCAGGGCGGCCACCGAACCCTGCGCGACCACGACGCCTCGGGACATGATCACCAGCCGGTCGCAGAGACGGTCGACCAGGTCGAGCTGGTGGGAGGAGAACAGCACCGGCAGCCCGGCGTGGGCGTGCTCGCGAACCAGGTCGGCCATCTCCTCGACCGCTGTCGGGTCGAGCCCCGAGAACGGTTCGTCGAGGATCAGCGCGATCGGGGAGGACATCACCGCGGCGATGATCTGGACCCGCTGCTGGTTGCCCAGCGACAGCTTCTCGACCCGGTCCCGTGCGCGGTCGGACAGCCCGAACCGCTCGAGCAGGGTCAGGGCCGACGTCCGTGCGGTGCCGGCGGCCATGCCGGCCAGCCGGCTCAGGTAGACCAGCTGGTCGACGACGGGCTGCTTGGGGTACAGGCCGCGCTCCTCCGGCATGTAGCCGAACCGGCGCCGGTCCGCAGCGGTGATGTCCCGCCCGTCCCACAGCACCCGGCCGCCGTGAGCGCCGAGGACGCCGGCGATCATGCGCATGGTCGTCGTCTTGCCGGCGCCGTTGCTGCCGACGAAGCCGGTCAGCGCGCCGCGCGGCACGTCGATGCTCGCCGCCTCCACGGCGACGATGTCGCCGAACCGCCGGGTCAGGTCGATGGTCTGCAGCATCGCTGGGTTCCTCTTCTCGGTCCTCGCGTCTCGATGCATCCACCCTGCCGGTCTGCGAGCCGGAGCGGATCAGCCCGGCGACGGACGTCGCGAAGCAGATGCGTGGAGCGGCTGTGCGTTCACTCCGCCGCAGGGATGAGACCGGCCTGGTGTGCGACGACGACGGCCTGCACCCGGTCCCGCACGCCCAGCTTGGCCAGGACGTTCGATACGTGGGTCTTCACCGTGGCCTCGCCGAGGAACAGGGCGGTGGCGATCTCGCCGTTCGACAGGCCTTCGCCGACGTGTACCAGCACCTCGCGTTCCCGCGCGGTCAGCCGTGCGATGCCTGGGTGCTGCAGCCGGCGGCGTTGCGGTGCAGGTGCGTTCGTCATCTTCCGGATCACCCGCAGGGTCACCTCGGGGGCGAGCAGGGCCTGGCCGTGACCGACCGCGCGGACGGCGTCCACGAGCTGGTCGGGATCGGCGTTCTTGAGTAGGAACCCGCTGGCGCCGGCCTTGAGGGCGTCGAACAGGTAGTCATCGCGGTCGAAGGTGGTCAGGATGACCACCCGGCCGAGCTCTTCGGCGACCACCCGGCGGGTGGCCTCGATGCCGTCCATCACCGGCATCTGGACGTCCATCAGGATCACGTCGGGCCGATGAGTACGGGCCGCCTCGAGCGCCTGCGCGCCGTCCTCCGCCTCGCCGACCACCTCGACGCCGTCCTCGGTGGAGAGCATCAGCGCGAAGCCGGATCGCACCAGGCGCTGGTCGTCGACCAGCAGCACCCGCAGCGGGGCGCTCACGCAGTTGCCCTGCGGGTGACGTGGCCTGCGGACGGCGCGTCCGGGCGCAGCGGGAGCCGCACCCGAACCCGGTACCCGCCGGTGACCCGGGGGCCGATGTCGACCACCCCGTCGTGGGAGGCGGCGCGCTCGCGGATCCCGAGCTGACCCAGGCCGCTGCCCGAGGTGCCGCTGCGCGGGTGGCCGTCGTCGGTGACCTCCACCTCGGCGAACGCCGCCGTCGACGTGCGGTCCACCCGCAGGACGACGCCGGCCCGGCGAGCGGTGGAGTGGCGCCGGACGTTGGCCAGCGCCTCCTGCGCCGTCCGGTACAGCGAGTGGGCGAGTGGCGCGGGCACCGACCGCGTTGCGCCGCGGGGGTTCTCGGCCATCTGGTAGGTCGCGGTGAACCCCTGGCCGCAGCTGGCCGAGACCAGGGCGGGCAGGTCCGCCAGGCCCGGCGCCGGAGCACGGACCGGGACGCCGTCACCCGGGGCGGCCGGGTCGCGGGGCCGATGGGCGGCGTCCGGCTCCTCGTGGGCGCGCAGCGTCCCGAGCAGCCCACGCATCTGGGTGACAGCCTCACGCGAGGACTGCTCGATCTCGCCGAGGGCCGTTCGAGCCGCTTCGGTGTGCTCGGGTCCTCGGCCCAGCACCCGTCGGGCGGCCGCCGCCTGGACGCCGATCACGGACACGTGGTGCGCCACGACGTCGTGCAGCTCGCGGGCGATCCGCAGCCGTTCCTCGACGACGGCCCGGCGGCGCAGCTCCTCACTCTGCGCGGCGAGCAGCTCTGCCTGCTCAGCGAGCCGGGCCTGCTGGCGGGCACCACGCCAGGACAGCTGCCCGGCCAGCACAGCGCCGCCGAAGTACAGGACGTTCACGACGGTCGTAAGCAGGAGCGCCGCGGTGACCGGACGAAAGGCGCCGAAGGAGCGAGCGGCGTCCGCGTCGAGCTGGTCCCGGATGTCGTCGACTCCCCGTCCGAGGGCGAAGTGCCAGGCGAGCCAGACGAACATGAACGCCATCAGGGCGCCGACCACCACGACCATCTCGCGCCGGTTGCGGGCCCAGGCGACTCCGGAGAAGAACGCCGCGAAGTAGATGATCTGCATGGAGAGCTGCGCCATGACCACCGGCATGGTGATCCCGACGACGAACATGTGAGCTGCGGCCAGGACCGCCACGCTGAGTGGCCAGCGACGCCGTCCGACCAGCAGCAGCGCGCCCAGTGCGACCGCCAGCCACGGGACCCAGGTCGGCCGGCCAAGCTCCTCCAGTCCGCCCAGGCTTCGAGTCAGCTCCAGGGTGAACGTGCTGAAGCCCAGGGCCATCGCGCCGACGACCAGGTCAGCGGCCTCCAGCCGGCCGGTCCGCTGCCACGGGTCCTCAACGGCGAAGAACTCGCCGGTCCGTTGCCGCAACGATGTCCGGGTCGACTCGTCGGCTGATCGGTCTGGTCCCACCACTCCAGTCTAGGCAGCCGCGCTCCAGCCTCCCTCCCCCTGCAGGGGGAGGGCATGATCGATGGGTGGGAAGCACGGTCCGTCATGATCCCTACCCCTTCGCGCCCGCCTGACGCAGGAGGTCGACGATCTCGTCGTGGCCCGTGCGCGCCGCCAGCTGCGTCGGGGTCAGGCCCGACCGCCCCCCCGCGGTCCAGCTCGAGACCGAGCGTGATCATGAAACGCATCCGGTGCGGTAGCCCGCGGAGCGCGGCGATCTCCAGCTCGTCGTAGAGCAGCTCGGGCACCGGGCTCAGCCGCTCGCCCAGCCGTCGGTACCACGGTCCCGAGCGATCCGTCCCGAGCCCATGCTCGACCAGCAACGCCAGGTGGGTCGCGTCGTCGAGCGCCGTGCCGGCGAGGCCGTTGTTGTCGAAGGCCTGGCCGCCGTGGGGGTCTGCGCCGGCAGCCGGCTCGGCGTCGAGCCGGGCCGCGGCGTCCCGCTCGCCGTAGCTGACGCAGCCGAGCGCGACGAACAGGTCGGCAGCCGCCTCCGGCTCGGAGTCGGCGACGTCGCGGCGGGCGAACGCTTCCACGACATCCAGGCAGCCACGGAGCGTGGCCCACGTGGTGAAGCCGTACAGCCGGGCGACGACGAGCTGCGCGTCGGCGCGGGTGAACAGGGTCGGCGTCCGCTCGCCGTCGCCCCAGCGCGGGTGGAGTTCGCGGACCAGTTCCAGCGTCGCCTCGTCACCGGAACGAACTGACCGGTGGACGTGCTTGGCCTGCTTCTTGAGGTGCTGGAGCGACGGGTTCTCCGGCAACGGTGCGTGCGGCACGACGATCCCCTTTCGGTGGCTGCCCGGTGTCCGCCACGACGGGTCGAAAGAGGTTCACGCAGTGTGGAACGGCGTTCGTCAGGTGGGCTTCGCCCTTTCCGCGGACAGGCGGCGCCCTGGGCGCTCCCTTCCAGTCTACGAGTCGGACCTGCCGCAGCCGGAGTGTGTCGAGCCTGCCGGCCTTCTCGGGCAGGATGTCGCTCGTGCCCGACGACGTCGCCGACGAGCTGACCGCCCCCGACCGGGCTCTGCCTCAGACCGCGATCCCGGATGCCGCGAGGCACCGCTGGGAGGACCTGGCCGAACAGGTCCGCGCCCACCGGTTCGCCTACTACGTCAAGGACGCCCCGACGATCTCGGACGGCGAGTTCGACGCGTTGCTGCGCGAGCTGGAGCAGCTGGAGGCCGACCACCCCGGCCTGCGAACCCCCGACTCGCCGACCCAGGTCGTCGGCGGGACCTACTCGACCGAGTTCGCCCCGGTGGACCACCTGGAGCGGATGCTCAGCCTGGACAACGTCTTCAGCGCCGAGGAGCTGCGGGCCTGGGCGCACCGGGTCGAGCGGGACACCGGGGACGACGCGATCCGGTACCTGTGTGAGCTGAAGATCGACGGGCTCGCGGTGAACCTGCTCTACCAGGACGGCCGGCTGGTCCGGGCCGCCACCCGAGGTGACGGCCGCACCGGCGAGGACGTCACGCACAACGTGCACACGATCGCCGGGGTCCCGACCCGGCTCAGCTCGGGGGACACCGGTTCGGGTGAGGCGGTCCCGGTGCCGCGGGTGGTCGAGGTGCGCGGCGAGGTGTTCTTTCCGGTCGCGGGCTTCGCCG
This sequence comes from uncultured Actinomycetota bacterium, assembly GCA_963825645.1. GTDB lineage: Bacteria > Actinomycetota > Actinomycetes > Actinomycetales > Kineosporiaceae > JADJPO01. The sequence continues at coordinate 360,859 of CAWGTT010000008.1, read as the reverse complement.
ACCTGAACGCCGCCCTGGTCGAGGCCGGCAAGGCGCCGTTCGCGAACCCGCGCAACGCCGCCGCCGGCTCGCTGCGACAGAAGGACCCCCGGGTCAGCGCGTCCCGGCCGTTGCGGCTGCTGGTGCACGGGATCGGCGCCCGGGAGGGGTTCGACGTCGAGCGGCAGTCCCAGGCCTACGAGCTGCTCGCGGCCTGGGGCCTGCCCGTCCCGCACACCTACCGAGTGCTTGACGACATCGCCGCGGTCGAGGATCTCGTCGCCTCCTACGGCGAGCACCGTCACGACCAGGCGCACGAAATCGACGGAGTGGTGGTCAAGGTCGACGACGTGGCGCTGCAGCGCCGCCTCGGGTCGACCAGCCGGGCACCGCGCTGGGCGGTCGCCTACAAGTACCCGCCCGAGGAGGTGACCACGACGCTGCTCGACATCCAGGTCAACGTCGGACGGACCGGCCGGGTCACCCCGTTCGGTGTGATGGAGCCGGTTCTGGTCTCGGGGTCCACGGTGTCGATGGCCACGCTGCACAACGCGAGCGAGGTCCGGCGCAAGGGCGTGCTGATCGGCGACACCGTCGTGCTGCGCAAGGCCGGCGATGTGATCCCGGAGATCGTCGGTCCGGTGGTCGAGGTCCGCGACGGCAGCGAGCGGGAGTTCGTGATGCCCACCCACTGCCCGGCCTGCGGCACCCAGCTCGCCTACGAGAAGGAGGGCGACGCCGACATCCGCTGCCCCAACGCCCGCACCTGCCCGAGCCAGCTGCGCGAGCGGCTCTTCCACGTCGCCGGGCGCGGTGCCTTCGACATCGAGGCCCTCGGCTGGGAGGGCGCGCAGGCGCTGCTTGACGGCGGCGATGACGTGCTCGTCGACGAGGGCGACCTGTTCGACCTGACCGAGGACAAGCTGCACCGGGTCCCGCTATACACCAAGCAGGACGGCGAGCTGTCGGCGAACGGTCTGCGGCTGCTCGAGAACCTCGCTGCGGCCAAGGACCGGCCGTTGTGGCGGGTGCTGGTCGCCTTGTCGATCCGCCACGTCGGGCCGACCGCGGCCCGTTCCCTGGCCCGGGCGATGGGTTCGGTCGAGGCGATCCGTTCGGCGAGTGTCGAGGAGCTGAGCGCCGTCGACGGGGTCGGGCCGGTGATCGCCGAGGCGGTCCTGGACTGGTTCGCCGTCGACTGGCACGCCTCGATCGTCGAGCGCTGGGCCGCGGCCGGCGTCCGGATGGCCGACGCGGTGGACGCTTCGACCCCGAAGACACTGGCCGGGCTGACGGTCGTGGTGACCGGATCTTTGGAGGGCTTCAGCCGGGACGGTGCGAAAGAGGCGATCCTCGCCCGCGGCGGCAAGGCGTCGGGCAGCGTGTCGAAGAAGACCGACTACGTCGTGGTGGGGGCCAACCCCGGCAGCAAGGCCGAGAACGCCGCCAAGCTCGGCGTCCCGGTCCTGGACGAGGCCGCCTTCCTGGCCCTGCTCGACGGCGGCCCGGCAGCTCTGGCTCCCGAGCCCTAACACACCCGCTCATGCTCCGCAGGGACGCGATACGGCCCTGGTCATAGGGCATATCGGACGGCGCGCTGCGCACCCACGGAGCAGAGCAGGTTCTTGGTTCGCGGCGGCTGACGCGTCGCTAACGCCGCCTTGCCACGGTGATGGCACGTTTCGCCCGAGGCCCGAGGTGGACCATGACCGGTGTCATCAGCGACCTGCTGGAGCGGGTCGGCCGTGGAGATCACAGTGCGGCGACGGAGATCGTCGATCGCTTCTCACCGATGTTGCACGCGGTGACCCGACGTGCCGGCGTGCCTGAGCAGCGCGCGCACGACGTCGTCCAGACCACCTGGCTGCGGCTGTTCGAGTCGCCCGAGAGCATTCGCGAGCCCGAGCACCTCGGCGGGTGGCTGAAGACCGTCGCCACCCGGGAGGCCTGGCGGGCGGCGGGAGCCGAGCGTCGCGAGGTCGCCTCCGGCGACGCGCTGCTCAGCGTCGAGGCGACCGGACCCACCCCCGAGGAGCGGGCGGTGCGGGCCGAGGAGGTCGTCTGGCTCCGCCAGGCGATCGGCAGGCTCCCGACCCGGCAGCGCCAGGTGATACACGCGCTGACGCTGGACCCTGCTCCCTCCTACGAAGAGATCGCTCAGCGAACCGGCATCCCGATCGGCAGCATCGGGCCCACGCGGGCCCGGGCCATGGATCGGCTGCGTCGCTTGCAGCGAGAGGAGCGTGCGCGGGACGCTTGCCTGCGGACGCCGAAGGCCTCCCGGCCCCGCCGTCAACACCACCGCCTGGCGGTGGTGTGGTGAAGGCGATGGCCGACGCGGCCGTCATGGTGTCCCGCCGCGAGGCTGTGGCGATCGCGACTGGGGGAGCCGGCGAGCAGATGCAGTCCGAGTCATCGAGAACGAACGCGCTGACCGTGATCAGCCCGATCCGGCCCGGCTGGACGCCGTTCGCCCGGGTTGTGCTCGGGGTGCTGCCGCAAACCCCCTGGGGCGCCGGCACAGAACTCGAGGAGCTGCGGTTCATCCAGTCCGCGCGGTGGGCGCTGATCACCGATCTGCCGACCGCGACGGGCCGGGTAGGACTGAAGTACGACTACCTGTTCTTCGAGAGCAACTTCAACGGCACCCTCGCGGCCTACCTGGAGGCCTTCGCGGACATCCTGGCCCCCAAGATGCGCCTGATCTGGAACAGCTCCTTCGGTTTCCCGAACATGCCGCAGGACGCGTCGCGACCGGTGTGGCGGCGGCTCGGCCGCCCGATCCCGGGCCGGCCGTTCGTCGACTACGTGCTCGGGGCCAGCGTGCCCGAGCAGCACTTCTACTCGGCCTACCCGGATGCCTCGGCCACCGAGGTCCTCACCGGCCTGTGCGCCGAGGCCATCCTCGCCGACCTGCGTGGGCAGGCGCTCGCCGCGGCGGAGCTGGGTGCCCCGCAGCGCTTCACCGACGCGTTCACGGCAGCGATGCTCGTCCTGCAGGGCCGGCCGGACCTGGCGCCGCAGCCGGCCGAGTCCCACGGCGACAGGCGCGGCGGGCTCTATGCCTTCACCGCGCTCACGCCGATCACCCGGGGGCGGGAGGAGGAGTTGTGCGCGGCACTCGCCGGGCTCGGGACCGGCCCGGCCAGTCCGTTCGCCCAGGTGCCGGGCGTCCACTTCGCCCGCTGGGTGATCATCGACACGGTGGGCGACCAGCCCGGCCAGCAACGCGACGGCTGGCCGCAGGCCTACCTGCTGACCAGCACCACGGCCGACGGAACCGGCCCCCCGCTGGCCCAGCTCTACCACCGCCTCGGCGCGGTGCGGGATCTCGTCTGGTCCCACTGCGACGGCTACCCGCCCGAACCGAGCCAGGACGAGTTCTGCCACTACCTGTCCCGGTGTCGGCTCCGGACCGGGAGGTTCTACGCCGGCTACCCGATGGCCACCGTCGGCACCGTCCGCTCGGGGTTGGACACCCACCGCCGCCTGACCGACTTCTCCCGCGCGCACCGCGCCTGCACGGCCGATGAGCGGCTCGCGGCGTTCAGGGCCGCCTTCGGCGCCGACAGACCAGTTGCCCCGACTACCCGGCCGCCGGCCGGCCAAGCGTCCTGAGAGGAACCCATGCGCCTGACACCACGACGCGGTTCCCGGGCGAGGACCCCGGCCGCCGGCGTACCACCGCTCGACCTCGACGACATTCAGGGCAACATCCTGCGGCCGTACGGGCACCCCGCGACGACCTACCTGTTCCTCGCCGTGGTCGATGCCGCGCTGGCCCGGCTGTGGCTGGGTGAGCTGCACGACCAGATCACCTCGGCCCGGCACCGGCCGCCGCCGGCGGTGACGCTCAACCTCGCCGTCACCTATGCCGGGCTGGTCAAGCTCGGCGTGTCGTGGATCAAGCTGACCCGCCTCCCGAGGGCCTTCCGGGACGGGATGGCGGCCCGCGCGGGCCAGCTGGGGGACCCGATGACCGAGCGGGACGGCGAGATCGTCCCTGACGGCTGGCACAAACCCTTCGGCCCCGACCACTCGCTGCACCTGATGCTCATGGTGTCCGGCGACAAGGAGTCGGTGGCCGCCAAGGTGGAGGAGCTGGAGCAGGGCTTCTGGCAGTCGGGAGTGACCGCATCCGAACGCGCCCTGCAGACCGGCCAGTCGGGCGACGGCGCGGCCAGGCAGCCTGCGGTCGAGCGAGCCGAAGAACCCCTGATGGCTGCTCGGGTGGACGGGGACACCGAGCACTTCGGCTACCGCGACGGCCTCTCCCAGCCGGCCATCGAAGGCATCCACGACCAGGCGGTGACCGGAACCGGCCGACTTCGGGAGGGGAAGTGGGTGCCGATCAAGGCGGGCGAGTTCATCCTCGGGATGCCCGCTGAGGACGGCGCGGTCGTCGACGACGTCCCGTCGCTGACCCGCAACGGGAGCTACCTGGTGCTGCGCAAGCTGGAGCAGGACGTCGCGGCCTTCCGCGCGATGGTCGAGCGGGCCGCGCAGCACACCGACCTCGACCGCGAACTCGTCCGCGCCAAGCTGATGGGACGATGGCCCGACGGGACGCCGCTGTCGCGGCGGGCCGAGGAGCCGGATCCGGACCGGGGGCGGGATCGGTCCGCCCGTAACGACTTCGACTTCGGCACCGACTCGCTGGGGGCCCGCTGCCCGATCGGGTCCCACATCCGCAGGGCGAACCCGCGCGGGTCGATGGGGTTCGACGGAGCACTCGAGCACCGCCGGAGGATGATCCGGCGGGGGATGCCCTATGGGACGTCGTTCCGGGAGGGCACCGAGGGCGACGCCCGCGGCCTGGTCTTCGTCTGCTACCAGGCCGACATTGCCGATCAGTTCGAGTTCGTGCAGTCGCAGTGGATGAGCGACGGCAACGCGTTCGCCCTCGGCGCCGACCGGGACCCCGTGGTCGGCGAACCGTGCGGCAGCAGCGGGCGAATGCGCTTCGAGGGCGGCTCCGACCCCGAGGGGTCGCCGGTCCGGGCCCCGGTGTACATCGACACCGGCGTGCGGTGTGTCGTCGTACGGGGTGGGGAGTACTTCCTCGTGCCGAGCCTCTCGGCGATCCGCGGGTTGAGCCGGCTGCCCGATCCAGCGGACATGCCGCGTCCGCGAGGCGCCGGGTCGGCGGAGCCCGACCCGCCGGGAGGGCTCGGGGGATGACACCGTGATGGCCACACCGAACGCAACGACGCCGAACCCGACCGGCGGACGCGCCGTCCTGCGCTCACTGAGTGAGATGCAGCTGGCCAGGATCCTGCCTCCGGTGGGCACCGTGGTCCGACAGCTGCCCGGCGACGCGCGCCGCGGGGCCGGGCAGCTGACCCGGCGGACGATGCAGAACCTGCTGTCCGACCCGCCGTTGCCGGTACTGACGCTACTGCGACGGTTCCGGCCGCGGATGAGCGTGAAGCGACTGACCTTGGTGACCCGCGGGCAGGACGTCATCGACGTCCTCACCGACGCCGACCGTTACCGCGTCACGCCGTACGCGACGCTGATGCGCCGCCTGGCCGGGCCCTTCGCCCTCGGTCTGGACGGCGAGGACCATCGGATCGCCCGGTCTCGGATCGCACAGACGCTGGAACGGATCGACACCGCGGAGCTGGGGCGGTGGGCGGACGCGTATGCCACATGGCTGGTCGCCGACGCGCGGGCCGAGGGCCGGATCGACCTGGTCACCGAGTACGCGCAACCGCTGGCTGCGCGCTTCGTCGCCGAGTACCTCGGTGTCCCGGAACCGGCACCCGACCCGAACGAGCCGGAGCGCGGCACGTCCTCCTGGGCCGGCAGGTTCTTCGAGGGCTGCTTCCTCAACCTGGCCGGTGACCGGGTCGTCGCCCGGCGCGCCGAGAGCGCGGCGCACGAGCTGCGCAAGTGGATCTCGGCAGCCGTCGACGCCCGGACTGCTGATGACCTGTCGCCGGACAGGACGGTCCTCGACCGGCTGGTCCGGGCCGACCCACAGGACCCCCACGGCGTGACGACCGACCTGATCGGCCTGGTCGTGGCCACGATCCCAATGATCAGTGAGGCTTTCGTACGGGTCGTGGACCACCTGCTGGACAACCCGGACCGGGCCGCCGCGGTCGCCGCCGCGGACGGCGATCGGGGCGGGGTCTGGGAGCACGTCCAGGAGAGCCTGCGGTTCTCGCCCGCCTCGCCCGGACTGGTCCGCGCAGCGGCGTGCCCGGCGGCATCGCGCGGCGGCACCACGGCCGGTCGCGAGGAGCTGGTGATGGCCTCGACCCGCTCGGCGATGCACGACCCGACCCGGGTCGGCGACCCGGGCCGGTATCGTGCGGGCCGAGAGGTCGAGACCTACCTGCACTTCGGGATCGGACCGCATCGCTGCCTCGGCGAGCCGTTCGCCCGTGAGCTACTGGTCTCTGCGCTCACGGTGCTGGTGCGTCAACCACGACTGGCCCGCACGTCCGGCCCGCGGGGGCGGCTGGTCTGGGACGGACCGTCGGCGGCGCACCTGGTCGTCGAGCTGCAACCGGGCTAGTTCGTCCATACGTGGGAGAAAACCAATGCTTCGCCTGGTAGATACCCATCTAGCATTCATCGTGTGACACGAGCAGCTGCCATAGGCCCGCCGACCTCCAGCCGGCCGGTGGTGCTGCGGCCACGGTTGTTGCAGGTCCTCCAGCAGCGGTTCCGGCACCGGGTGGTCGCGGTCGTGGCCGGGGCCGGCTTCGGCAAGAGCACCCTGCTGGCCCAGTCGATTGCCGAGAACCGGCTTTCCGGCCAGGGCCGGGACGCCTGGCTGGGATGCACGAGCGACCACGGCGCCGCCTCGGTCCTCGTCGAGGACCTGCTGGCCGGGCTCGGGGTCCACCCTGCGGTCGACGTCCCCACCGACCCGGTGGCGGCCGCTCGGCTGGTCGCTGACGCCGTCTGGGGGCTGGCCCCCAGCGAGGTCGCGCTGGTCGTGGACGACGTCCAGCTGCTTCCCGCCGGCTCGGCCGGGGAGCGGCTGGTCGCCTCCCTCATCGACGTCCTGCCCGGCAACGGGCATCTGGTGCTCTCCTCCCGCCCGCCGCTGCCCTTCCCGATGTCGCGGCTCCTGGCGAACGGGTCCGGTCTGCTGCTCCAGGAGGGCGACCTTGCGTTCGCCGCGCCCGAGCTGGACCAGTTCGCCGCGAGCCGGGGGGTGCCGGCCGATCTCCTCGACGGGATCAGCGGGTGGCCGGCGCTGGCCGAGCTGATCGCCAGCACAGGTCGCCGCCAGGTCGCGGACTACCTGTGGGAGGAGGTGCTGCGCACCCTGTCCCCGCAGCGGCGACGGATCCTCACCGTGCTCGCCGAGGTCGGCGGCGCGGACAGTGAGCTGATGAGCGAGCTGCTCGGGCATCCGGTCGAGCTCGACGAGGTGCTCGACGACCTCCCCCTGGTCTCGCTGGCCGACGGCTGGTGGTCGGTGCACCCGCTGTGGCAGACGACCCTGCGGGCCCGCTCCGAGGACCCTGAGGCGCTCGCCGCCGTGGCCGCCGCGCCGGCGGCCCTGCGCCGGCGGGGCCTGCTGCGGCAGAGCATGCGTCTGCTGATGGCCGCCGGAGCGTGGGACGAGGTGCAGCGCCTCGTCGTCGAGGTCTGCTACGGGATCACCCCCGCCGTCCCGGGGGACGTGCTCGGCGACTGGCTGAAGCGCCTGCCCGGCCCGGTGCGCAGTACCCCGGCCGGCCTGCTGCTCTCGGGGACGGTGGCCAAGGGCAAGCGCCCGGGAACCGCGCGGGAGCGGCTGGAGCGGGCCGCTGCCGGCTTCCGCGACGCCGGCGACGTCACCGGTGAGATGGCGTGCCTGGTCAGCCTGTTCCACATCGCGTTCTGGCACAACGAGCTACGCGCCATGTTGCCGATCATCGCTCGGTGGCAGGAGCTGGCCGAGCAGGGGGTGCAGGATGCCACCACCGCGGCCAGCCTGGGCCGGGCGCTGCTCGCCGACCGCCCGGCCGCGGCCCGGGCCGAGCTGGCCCGGCTGCCGGCGTCCTCCTCCGGGCCGGTCGCGGTGCTGGTGGACTGGATCCGGGCCCACCTGCTCGTACTCACCCTCGGCGAGCCCGAGCGGGCCGTCTCCTGGGCCCGGGAGGCGCTGCCCCTGGCGCCGCCGACGCTGCGCAGCTCGATCCGCTGTGAGCTGGTTGAAGGGCTGAGGATGCTCGGGCAGAGCGCCGAGGCCGCCGCGCAGGCCGCCACCATGTTGGGCGAGCAGGAGAGCGCGGCCGTCAGGTCGCCCCGGCACCTCGCCGTGGCCGTCGTTCTGCGAGCCTTCCTGGGCGAGCGCGACCAGACCGCCGACCTGCTGCGGCAGCTGCGCGCGGTGACCGAGACCTCGCCGTTGCCGTGGGCTCCGCTGGCCGAGCTGATCGGCCGGTCGGCGGTGGCCGCGGGTCACGACGACGAGGAGGAGGCGTCCGCGCTGATGGCCGAGATACTCGGGCATCCGATGGCGCTGCCGCTGGTCCTGCTCCGGATCAGCCCGGCCGCCCTGCCGTTGCAGTACGTGTTGTCGCCCGGCTCGCGCCGCGCGTGGGAGGACCTCGAGCTGCTCGGCGTGCTGGCCTCGGTCCGCCGGCTCGCCCGGGCGGTGGTCGCCCTGCGCGAGGGGGCGCGCGCGGAGGTGGTCGACGAGGTGCGCGTGGACGACCTGGACGGTGTCATCGGCCGGCTGCCGATCGGCTGGCTCGTGCTCCTCGCAGTCGCCCTGGCGGTCCGGGGACGCGACGAGGGCACCCGGCTGGTGCAGCGCCTGGGCCCGCTCGCTCGACCGGCGCTGCGAGAGATCGAGGACGCCCGTGGTCCGATGTCCACGACGGCGCGCCAGCTGCTGAGCGTCGTCCCGAGTACGCCGCAGCACGCGCTGCGGATCGACGTGCTGGGTCCACTCACCGTTTTCCGGGACGGCGTCGAGGTGGACGACACGAACTCTCGCCGCACCCGGGTGCGTCAGCTGCTCGGCTACCTGGTGGTCCACCACCAGGCGTCGCGGCACCAGCTGACCGCCGAGCTCTGGCCCGACCTGGACGAGGCGGACGCCGCGCGCAACCTGCGCGTCACGCTCAACTACCTGCAGCGCCTCCTGGAACCGACCCGCGACGAGCGGGACGCGCCCTTCTTCCTGCGGGCCAAGGCGAGTCTGCTGGAGCTGGTCGAGGACCCGTCGCTGGAGGCGGACCTGAGGGTCTTCGAACGAGAGCTCGACGAGGCCGACCTCGCCGAGCGGCAGGGAGCTCCCTCGCTGGCGCTCGCGGCCTACCTGCGCGCGGCCGAGCGGTATCACGGCGACCTGCTCGCCGACCAGGCGGCCGATGGCTGGCTGGAGCGTGAGCGGGTGAGGCTGCGCCGGCGCTACCTGCGCGCCGTCCTGCGCGCCGGGCATCTGCTGCTGGCCTCGGGCGAGGCCGGACGCGCCGAGGACCTGGCCCTGCGAGCTCTCGCGGCCGAGTCGTGGTCCGAGGAGGCCTACCGGATCCTGGTCGCGGCGCTGATCGGTCAGGGTCAGCGCGCCGCGGCCCAGCACAGCCTGGACCAGATGTTCGAGATGCTCGCGGACTTGGGGGTCCCCGCCTCGGCCGACGCGTTCGAGCTGGCCCGGCAGCTACGGAACGGGGCTGTCACCGGTTCGGCCTAGACTCACCACTGGGCTGACGCCTTCCACCGTGTTCCTCGAGCCACCAGGAGTCATCCGCCATGTCCGCGATCTCTCGCGAGGAGGTCAGCCACCTCGCGATGCTCGCCCGGATCGACCTCGGCCCCGCCGAGCTGGACCGTCTCGCCGGTCAGCTCGACGTCATCCTCGATGCGGTGGCGACCGTGCGTGAGGTGGCCGGCGAGGACGTCCCGGCGACCAGCCATCCGATGCCGCTGACCAACGTGACCCGACCCGATGTGATCGGCGGGTGTCTGGGGGCGCAGGCGGCGCTGGCCGGGGCGCCGGAGTCGGAGCAGCAGCGCTTCCGGGTGCCGCGGATCCTGGAGGAGGACTGATGGCGGACCTGACCCGTCGCAACGCTGCGGATCTCGCGAACGGCCTGCGGGACAAGGAGTTCAGCGCGGTCGAGGTGACTCGGGCGCACCTGGACCGGATCGCCGACGTGGACGGCGGCGTCCGGGCCTACTTGCACGTCGCCGGCAACTCCGCACTGGCCCAGGCCCGGGCCGTGGACGCGGCCCGCGCCGCCGGCGAGGACCTGCCCACGCTGGCCGGGGTGCCGATCGCGGTGAAGGACGTGCTGACCACCGCGGGCCTGCCGACCACCTGCGGCAGCGCGATCCTGCGCGGCTGGGTCCCTCCCTATGACGCGACCGTGGTGCAGCGGATCAAGGACGCGCGGATGCCCGTGCTCGGCAAGACGAACATGGACGAGTTCGCGATGGGCTCGAGCACCGAGCACTCCGCCTACGGGCCGACTCACAACCCCTGGGACCTGACTCGCATCCCGGGCGGGTCCGGTGGTGGCTCGGCGGCCGCGGTGGCGGCGTTCATCGCGCCGCTGGCCATGGGGAGCGACACCGGCGGGTCGATCCGTCAGCCCGCCGCGGTCACCGGCACCGTCGGGGTCAAGCCCACCTACGGCGCGGTGAGTCGATACGGACTGATCGCGTTGGCCTCGAGCCTGGACCAGGCCGGGCCGTGCGCGCGCACCGTGTTCGACGCTGCGCTGCTACATGAGGTGATGGCAGGGCACGACCCACGGGACTCGACCAGCCTGACCGGCCCGTACCCCGATGTGGTCGGCGCGGCGCGCCGTGGCGCGCTGGGCGACCTGGGCGGTGTCACCGTCGGCGTGGTCCGAGAGCTGGGCGGACAGGGGTACCAGGCCGGGGTGCAGGCGCGCTTCGACGAGGCGGTCGAGCTGCTCACCGGCGCCGGGGCGAAGGTGGTCGAGGTGAGCTGCCCGAGTTTCCGGGCAGCCCTGGGCGCCTACTACCTCATCCTGCCGAGCGAGGCGAGCAGCAACCTGGCCAAGTTCGACGCGATGCGCTACGGGCTGCGGGTCTACCCCGACGGCGTCGAGGACCCGACCGCCGAGCAGGTGATGTCGGCGACCCGGGCCGCCGGGTTCGGCGAGGAGGTCAAGCGCCGGATCATCCTGGGCACCTATGCGCTGTCCTCGGGGTACTACGACGCCTACTACGGCAGCGCCCAGAAGGTGCGAACACTGATCCAGCGCGACTTCGCCGCGGCGTTCGAGGTGGCCGACGTGCTGGTCTCGCCGACCGCGCCGACGACAGCGTTCCGGTTGGGGGACAAGCTCGAGGACCCGCTGGCGATGTACCTGAACGACGTGGCCACCATTCCGGCCAACCTGGCCGGGATCCCGGGCATGTCCCTGCCGAGCGGTCTGGCCGAGGAGGACGGCCTGCCCGCCGGGTTCCAGGTCCTCGCCCCGGCCACCTGCGACGACCGGCTCTACCTGGTCGGTGCTGCTCTGGAGGCTGCCTTGCGCGAGCGATGGGGCGGCGACCTCATCGACCGGGCGCCCCGCATCGACCGAGAGGCGGTGTCAACGCCGTGACCACGACATCGATCAGTAGTGCGGCCGCGCCGTCGGCCGAGCCGGTCTTGCCCTACGACGAGGCGATGTCCCGCTTCGATCCGGTGCTCGGGCTCGAGGTCCACGTCGAGCTGAACACCGCGACGAAGATGTTCTGCGGCTGCCCGACCGTCTTCGGCGCCGAGCCGAACAGCCAGGTCTGCCCGGTCTGCCTCGGCCTGCCCGGGGCCCTGCCGGTGCTCAACGAGCAAGGCCTGACCTCGGCGGTCCGGATCGGGCTGGCGCTGAACTGCCAGATCGCCTCGTGGTGCCGGTTCGCGCGGAAGAACTACTTCTACCCGGACATGCCGAAGAACTTCCAGACCTCGCAGTACGACGAGCCGATCGCCTTCGACGGCTACCTCGACGTAGAGCTGGACGACGGTGACGGCGGCGTGGAGACGGTGCGGGTCGAGATCGAGCGCGCCCACATGGAGGAGGACACCGGCAAGTCGTTGCACGTGGGCGGCGCCACGGGGCGGATCCACGGCGCCGACTACTCCCTGGTCGACTACAACCGGGCCGGCATCCCGCTGATCGAGATCGTCACCAAGCCGATCGCCGGTGCCGGGAAGCGGGCGCCCGAGGTGGCCCGCGCCTATGTCACGGTGCTACGAGACCTGTTGCGCGCATTGGGAGTCAGCGACGTCCGGATGGAGCAGGGCTCACTGCGCTGCGACGCCAACGTCAGCCTCCGCCCCGACCCACAGGCGCCCTTCGGCACTCGCAGCGAGACCAAGAACGTCAACTCGATGCGCAGCGTCGAGCGCGCGGTGCGCTACGAGATCACTCGTCAGGCCGCGCTTCTGGCCACCGGCGGCACGGTGGTGCAGGAGACCCGCCATTGGCACGAGGACACCGGCGTGACCACCCCCGGGCGGGAGAAGTCAGACGCCGAGGACTACCGGTACTTCCCCGAGCCCGACCTGGTCCCGATCGCGCCCGACCCGGCCTGGGTGGAGCGGCTGCGCGCCGGGCTGCCCGAGCCGCCGGCCCCGCGCCGGCGCAGGCTGCAGGCCGAGTGGGCGTTCAGTGACCTGGAGATGCGTGACCTGGTCAACGCCGGAGCCACCGAGTTCGTCGAGGCGACGGTAGCGGCCGGGGCGAGCGCCGCGGCGGCCCGCAAGTGGTGGATGGGCGAGCTGGCGCGCCGGGCGAACGTCCTCGGTTGCGAGCTGTCGGCCCTGGCGATCACGCCGGCCCAGGTGGCCGAGCTGCAGTCCCTGGTGGACGGCGGCACGCTCACCGACTCTCTCGCCCGACAGGTGCTGGACGGCGTGCTGGCCGGTGAGGGGTCACCCGCCGAGGTGGCAGCCGCCCGCGGGCTGCAGGTGGTCTCGGACGACGGTGCGTTGTCGGTCGCGGTCGAGGCGGCGATCGCGGCGAACCCGGACGTGGCCGAGAAGGTCCGCGGCGGCAAGGTCGCCGCGGTCGGGGCGTTGGTCGGTGCGGTGATGAAAGACCTGCGCGGCCAGGCGGATGCTGCACGAGTGCGGGAACTGCTCACCGAGCGCCTCACCTCCTGATTCGGGCAGCCGGGGAACCTCGATCACCGAACTCGGCGGTCGGTCACACCACCCGGACGGGCGGCGGCTCAACGGGGGACGGTCACGGTCCGTGTCTGACCCCCATAGCCGTACTGTCGGTCGCGACCTTGAACCGTGATCGCCGCCACGTCGGAGGGGATCTCGACCGTGGACTGCACCCGGGTGAACGGCTGCTCGCCGGCATGGTCGTGCAGGAGGGTGTGCTCCCCGAGGACGGTTCCGTCGGGGGCGAGAACGCGCCAACCGTCGGCGTAGCGCTGCGGGGTGTCGTACGGCGAGGACACGGTGACGGTGACGTCGAAGGTGTCAGGACCTGCCGAGGACAGTGACACCTCGACGATGTCGGGATGACGCTGGCTCGAGGCGCCGGCCGCTGCCGTCGGCGGTGGTGGCGTGGCGGTCTTCGCGGCGCTGTCGGCCGCCGGCCCGTTGCCGCACCCGGCGACCAGGACCAGCGCGGTCGCCGCGGCCCGGATGTACGTGGTGCCCACCACTGCACGGTAGCCGGCGAGGTGAGCAGCCTCGAGTTGGTTACTTTGAGTGAATCTATCGATACTCTCTGGATTCAGAGCCGGGTCTTGCCAACTCTGTTACCTGGGCGCGGGTCATTCGGACCCGCTCGATGAAGGGAGATCTCGATGCTCAGGTCCGCGTACGCACGCGCGGCTGCCTCCTTCGGCGGCCTGCTGGCCCTGGCGGCCGTGGTGGGCGCCGGTATCAAGTGGGGGTGACCATAGTGGCTCCCGCACGAAACGGCGCTTTCACGTCCGCCGCACCGGCCGCCGCCCGGCCGGTCCCGGCGGCCGCCGGGAAGAAGTGGTAACGACCGCTTCGTCGCCGAGCTCGCCGGACACCCCGGCGGGCTCGGCGGTCCCGTGGCGGGTTCTGGCCTACGCGGGAGCGGTGGCGGCGCTGGGAATCGTGCTGCTGGCAGTCATCTTGGCCGTCCAGCTGCCCCGACTGGAATGGACCTCACCCGATCTGAGGGTCAGCTACCTGCTCGGCGGCTTGCTGTTCGTGGGTGAGCTACAGCGCCTTCGGGTGGTGCGGCGCGACGGCGACAGCGACAGGCTCACGATCTCCTCGACGTTCGCGGTGGCGTTGGTGATGACGGGGCCGCTATGCCTCGCCGTGCTGGCGCAGGTGATATCCACCGCGCTGGACGACGTACGCCGCAAGCGCTCGTCACTGGTGGTGTTGTTCAACGTCGGCCAGTACGCCCTGACCTTGACCGCCGTCCGTCTCACCTTCGCCCTGCCCCAGGGGCACGAGGTGCTGGCGGTCGATCATCTCCGGCGCCCGATCGAGCTCGGTCCGGCGATCGCAGCGGCCCTGGTGTACTTCGTGGCCAACAACGTGATCGTCGGCGTGGTCGTCGCCTTGGACAGCCGGCAGAGTCTGTACGACGTGCTGCGCGAGGATCTGCGCATCCAGGGCATGGACTCGACGATCCTGCTCGGCCTGGCGCCGATCACCGCCGTGATCAGCTACCGGGCGATGGCACTGGTCCCCCTGATCGTGCTCCCGCTACTGGGAGTTCAGCGCAACGCGCTGATCGCCGCGCGGCGTCAGCACGAGTCCCTGCATGACGACCTCACGGGGCTACCCAACCGCACCCTGTTCCGGCTACGGGCCGAACGCGCCCTGACGGTCGCGCCGGAGCACGACGTCAAGGTAGCCGTCATGCTCATCGACCTCGACCACTTCAAGGAGGTCAACGACACCCTCGGACACCACGTCGGCGACGGCCTGCTGCGCCAGGTGGCCGAGCGGCTCACCACAGCCCTGCCAGGGCTGTCCGTGGCACGGCTGGGCGGGGATGAGTTCGCCGTCATCGTGCCGCACGTGCAGGCCATCGCCGAGGTCGTCGCCCTGGCCGAGCAGGCCATGGCGAGTCTGCGCGAGCCGCTGATGGCCGATGGGGTCCGGCTCGGCGTCCAGGCAAGTATCGGTGTGGCCCTCTACCCCGACCACGCGGGCAGCATCACGACCCTCCTGCAGCGTGCCGACGTCGCCTTGTACCAAGCCAAAGGAAACCGCGGCACCGTCCAGCTCTACCGGCCCGAGCAGGACACCCACTCCATTCGGCGGCTCAGCCTGCACGCGGACCTGCACGCCTCGATCGACAGCGACGACCTTTCCATGTCCTACCAGCCCCAAGTGGACGCCGGCACGGGCGCGCTGGTGGGCATCGAGGCTCTGATGCGGTGGAAGCACCCGGTTCATGGCGACGTCTCGCCGGACACCTTCATCCCGCTGGCCGAGAACAGCGGGATGATCGGTCCGCTCACCCGCCGGGCGGTCACCGCCTCGCTCGCAACGCTCAGTGACCTGCGGACGGAAGGGCACGACCTGACCGTGGCGGTCAACCTCTCGCCGAGACTGCTGACCGACCTCGACGTCCCGCACTGGCTTCGTGACTGCCTGGACGCCGACCGGATCCCGCCGGCGCGCCTCACCGTGGAGGTCACGGAGAGCTCGATCTCCGCGGACCCGAAGCGGGCCATGCGCGTCCTGGCCGAGCTGCGCGACCTGGGGGTCCGGATCGCGATCGACGACTTCGGCACCGGCTACTCCTCGTTGTCCTACCTGACCAAGCTGCAGCCGGACGACCTGAAGATCGACAAGGGGTTCGTGATCCGGATGCGTACCGACGACGACAGCGCCGTCATCGTCCGCTCCACCATTGAGCTCGCCCACGGCCTGGGCCTGCAGGTCATCGCCGAAGGGGTCGAGGACCAGGCCACCTACGACGCACTTGCCGGACTGGGGTGCGACCGGGTGCAGGGTTTCCACGTCGCTCGGCCCATGCCCGCCGACGTTCTGGCCGGCTGGGCGTCGCAGCCGCGCAGCCTCACCGGGCCGTCCTGGACGACTCGTCAGGGATCGGCGCACGGCGAGGTCGTCCCGCTGCGTCGACTGGACAGGAGTAGCACGGCATGATCATCCCTGCTGCCGCTCTGATCGTTCTCGTCCTTCCGCTCCTCCTGGGCGGGCGGATCATCCACCTCGCCACTGTGAAGCTGCGCCACCTCGGATGGATCACGTTCGCGCTCGCGGTGCAGATCGTCATCATCGAGGTCCTTCCCGGACCACCGCAGCTCCTGGCCGCGGCCCACATCGCCACCTACGCCGTGGCGGGGTGGTTCGTGATCGCCAACCGGCGCATTCCCGGGCTCGTCGTGATCGGGTTGGGCGCCGGCCTGAACGCGCTGGCCATCACCGTGAACGGGGGGACGCTCCCGGCCAGCCCCGACGCGTTGCGAGCGGCCGGCATCGATGCCGAGGCCGGATTCGTCAACTCCGGTGCCCTTCACGACCCCCGCCTGGGGTTCCTCGGCGACGTCTTCGCGCTACCTGCTCCGCTGCCCCTGGCCAACGTCTTCAGCGTCGGCGACGTCCTGATCATCGCGGGTACCGCGATCGCCTCGTGGGCGATCCTCGGCACGCACTGGAGCCCGCCCTGGCGCCCACGGGTGCGGGGCCGGCACGTCCGCGGCATGCCGACCACGGCGCACTGACCGGCCGATCCGAACCCGGCCGCCTCTCGCGTCCGGACCGGTCTCGACCCGCTCTAGGCTTGGGGTGATCCGGGCTCGGTCCGTCCGGGAGGTCACCCGGTCGGACGACGCCCCCTGTACCTGGAGGGAGCTCAGGTGATCGTCACCGTGCCCGACGAGCGTTGGCTCGACCTGTGGCCGGAGGGCGCCGCACCCCTCGAGGCGAGGGTCTGGGATCTGCGTGGCGAGCCGCCCGTCGACCCGGAGCTCGTCGTGATGCCCTACATGGGGGCCGGGACGGTCGCGGACCGGCTCGCGGGGCTGCCACGGCTGCGGGTGGTCCAGCTCCTGACCGCCGGGTACGACGACGTGCGCCGGAACCTGCCGGACGGCGTCACCCTGGCCAACGCGGGCGGCGTCCACGACTCGTCGACCGCCGAGCTGGCGGTGGGGCTGACCATCGCGGCATTGCGCGGGATCGGGGACTTCGCCCGGGCCCAGACGCAAGGGCGCTGGCTGTACGCCGAACGTCCAGCGCTGGCCGACAAGCGGGTGCTGCTGGTCGGTGTCGGCGGTGTAGGGGAGGCGATCGCCGCTCGGTTGGCGCCGTTCGACGTCAGCGTGACCAGGGTGGCCAGTCGGGCCCGCGACAGCGAGCACGGCCAGGTGCGTGGGGTCGAGGAGCTGGCCCGGCTGCTGCCGGTGCACGACGTCGTGGTTCTCGCCGTGCCGCTCACCGAGGCGACGACCGGTCTGGTCGACGCCGGTTTCCTGGCCGCGATGCCGGACGCCGCGCTGCTGGTCAACGTGTCGCGCGGGCCGGTCGTCGACACCGACGCGTTGCTGGCAGAACTCACCAGCGGCCGGCTCCGGGCTGCGCTGGACGTGACCGACCCCGAGCCGCTGCCGCCCGAGCACCCCCTGTGGCGAGCGCCGAACACGTTGATCAGCCCGCACGTCGGCGGCAACACCTCGGCGTTCGAGCCCCGTGCCCGGCAGATGCTGCGCGAGCAGCTCGAGCGCTTCGCCGCCGGTCGGCCGCTGCGGTACGTGGTGGCCGGCCCCTCGCAGTAGCCCGCACCACTGCACGCCTGACCCGGGATCGGGCTTGGGAAAGCGAGCATGGTCGGGTTGACTGTGTTGATGACCATTGTGGCGATCGGCACCCGCAAGGGGCTGTTCCTGGCCCGCCCCGACGACTCGGGGCAGTGGCAGCTCGAGGGCCCGCACCTGACTATGCGTGAGGTGACTGCCGTCGCGTTCCTGCCCGGCACGGACGGCGCCGGCAACCCCGGCTTGCTCGTCGGTATGAAGAGCGAGCACTGGGGTCCGACGCTGACCCGAAGTGACGACTTCGGCGTGACCTGGACCGAGACCGACGAGGGTCCCATCGTCTTCCCGGCCGACACCGACGCGGCGCTGGCCCGGGTCTGGCAGCTCCAGCCCGACCCGGCGCGGCCGGGGCTGGTGTGGGCCGGCTGCGAGCCGACGTCCCTATGGCGCAGCACCGACGGCGGGGCGCATTTCGACCTGGTGCGCGGGCTGTGGGACCACCCGCACCGCCCGGACTGGGGGCCCGGGTTCGGCGGCGCCGCCGTCCACACGGTCGTTACCGACGACGCCGACCCCGACCGGGTGCTGGTGGCGATGAGCACCGGTGGGGTGTACGTGAGCGGTGACGCCACGGCCGAGGGCGGCGGCAGCTGGGCGCCGTCCAACACCGGGATCGCCGCCTACTTCATGCCCGACCCCAACCCCGAGTACGGCCAGTGCGTGCACAAGGTCGCGGTCGACGCCTCCGGCCCCCGAACCCTCTACGCGCAGAACCACCACGGTGTGTACCGCAGCGACGACGGCGGTTCGACCTGGGCCTCGATCGCCGAGGGCCTTCCCAGCGACTTCGGGTTCGTCATGCTGACGCACCCGTCGACGTCCGGGACCGCCTGGGTGGTGCCCCTGGTCGCCGACCGCGAGCGGGTGCCGCCGGGTGGGCGGCTGCGTCTTCACCGCACCCGGGACGGCGGACGGTCCTGGACCGAGGTGGGTGCCGGGCTGCCGGACGGCGCGTGGACGGTGGTGCTGCGCGACGCCGCATGCGTGGTGCCGGGCGGCGGCGGGAACGGCGCACTCCTGGCGTTCGGCACTCGGGACGGGTGCGTCTACGCCAGTACCGACGACGGGGACACCGTGACCGAGGTGGCCGCCCACCTGCCCGACGTGTTGTGCGTGCGGGCTCTGGCGAGCTGAGGCAACCGGCGATGGGCGTCGAGGTGCTGTTGCCGGGGGTGCTCGCCGACGACGCCGGGGGAGTGCGCCGGCTGACCGTCCAGGTCGGCGCCGGGGCGAGGGTGGCGCAGGTGCTCGACGCGGTCGCCGGGGACCACCCTCGACTCGGCCGGCGGCTGCGCGACGAGGCCGGCGCCGTCCGCCGGCACGTGAACCTGTTCCTGGACGGCGAGGATGTGCGGCGCTGCGGCGGTCTGGACATGCCGGTGACGGACGGCGCGACCCTGCTGGTACTTCCCAGCGTCGCCGGCGGGTGAGGTGCCGTCCGACCCGTGGTGCGCTACTCGTGGTGCGGCTACTCGTGGTGCGGCTGCTCGCCGGCGGCGCCTCCGTGATCACAGTGAAGATCACGTGGCGCGAAACTGCACGAAAACCAGCCACTTCCACGCCACGTGATCTTCATTGTGATCATCGTCCGGAACATCGAGGGCATGCCGTCCCCAACGCCGCCCTCGACCCCGGTTGTCCACAGGTGGCCCCGGGCCTGGTTCCTGCCGACCGACAGACGGCGCACCATCGCCGTCATGGTCGATCTCGACGACGCGACCGCGCGCCTGCTGGCGGGCCAGGACGGCATGATCAGCATTGCGCAGCTGCGAGAGGCGGGGATGTCGCGGTCCCACCTGCGCAGTCGCCTCCGACGTGACTGGCGGATCGTGCTGCCAGGAGTCATCGCCTCCTTCACCGGGCAGCTGACCCCACGGCAGCGACTCGTCTCCGCCTGGCTCTACGCCGGGCCGGACGCGGTGGTCACCTCGAGCACTGCAGCGCGCTGGCGGGGCGTGGAGAACGCGACGGACGACGGCCGGGCGCGGCTGTTCGTCCCGCGCCGGCGCACGGTGATGCCCAACCCGGCCGTCGTGGTGCGACGTTCCCAGCGACCTGATCCCGACCGGCAACAACGCTCCGGGGTGGTGATCGCCTCACCGGCGCGAGCGGTGGCCGACGCCGCTCGTGAGGCGTCCGGAAGTCGACAGGCCGGCGCCATCGTCGTCGAGGCGGTGCAGAAGCAACTGGTCACACTCGACCAGCTTCACGTCGAGCTCGAGGACGGGCCCCGGTGCGGAGCCGTGTGGCTGCGGGCAGCCATCGACGTCGCTGCGTCGGCGGCGTGGTCGATGCCGGAGCATGACCTGCTCGTGCTGATGAGGGAGAGCGGGCGGTTCCCGGTGGTGTGGGCCAACCCGACCCTGCGGGCGAGCGACGGCACGAGGCTTCCGACTCCCGACGGCTGGTTGGACGACGTGGCGCTGGCGATCCAGGTGCACTCGCGCCGGCATCACTTCACGACTCGGGACTGGGAGCACACCCTGACCTCGGACGGCGTGTTCGCCGAATACGGTGTTCCCGTCACCGCGTTCTCGCCGCGCGCGATCCGCGACGAGCCCGACCGGGTGCTGCGCCGGATCGCTCGCACCCACGAGGCACTTCGGCTCAGGCCTCGGCCCGACGTCATCGCCGTCCCGCGCTCGCTGTGAGGCCTCTGGCGGGCGATGCTCAGGTCGGTTTGCACAGCGATACCGGCGATAGCGGCGATAGCTGATCACGATGAAGATCACGTGGCGTGGAAGTGGCTGATTTTCGCGCGCTCTCACGCCACGTGATCTTCATCGTGATCACGGATCAGGCCTCACCCGGTACGGCTGTTTCGGCCAGCCTCAGCAGGTCGGCGGCCAACCGACCGGGGTGCTGGGCGTGCAGGTCGTGGTGAGCGCCGGGGTAGTAGGAGACCTGCGCGTCGGGCAGCGCGGCGAGCGCCTCCCGGACGCCGTCGGGCGCGTCGTCCGGGCCCGCCGCCGGGATGAGCAGAACCGGGACGTCGATGTCGGGGTACCAGCGTGCCGGGTCGCCGTCGTAGAGCGAGCGGACGATCTGCTGATGGTGGGCCCGATCGAGCCGCGACCGGACCCCGCCGTCCGGGGTGCGCACGAGGTTCGCCAGTGTGGCCTCGACGCTCTCGGGCGGCCAGTCGGCCTGCGCTGCGCGGACCCAGCCCTCGACCTCCGTCCAGGCGATGTGCTCGAAGGACGGCGGCGCCAGCACCGACCAGCACTCCTCGAAGGTCGCGAAGGCGTCGCTGAGCCGCAGCCACCCGCCGTCCACGCAGGCCAGGGCCCCGGCCACGCCCTGGTGCCGGGCGGCCAGGGAGAGCACGACGTTGCCGCCCCAGGACTGCCCGGCGACCACCGGGGCGGCCAGGCCGAGCCGGGCCACGAGCGCGACCAGATCGTCGGCGGAGGTATCTGTGTCGTAGCCGTTCCTCGGAGCCGGAGACAAGCCGTGTCCGCGCTGGTCGACGGCGTAGCACGGGTGGCCGGCAGCGACCAGGTGAGCCGCGACCCCGTCCCAGAGCCGGGCGTTGCTGGCCAGGCCATGCACCAGGAGGAACGCCACCGGGCCGCGGGCACCGGGCGAGCCGCCCTCGCGGGGCGGGTGCGCCGCCGGATGGTGGATCCGGACGGCGAGCGGGGTGCGCCCGGGCAGGTCGACCAGCCGTTCGCTCACCCGGTCTCCTCCGGTCACGACAGAGCCCGCGTCCGGACCGCGGCCAGCGTGCTCGCCACGGCCAGGGAGTCTTCGCGCCCGACAGGCAGGTCGGCCTCGCCGTGCAGATGCCGCGCGAAGTCCTCCACCATCAACCGGTAGGGGTCGACCGGCCCGAACCGCTCGGTGTGCTCGTCGCCGGACTCGGTCCGCAGCTCGAGCGTGGACGGCGCGTGCCAGTTCGTGAACGCCTCGCCGTCCCCGGTGGCCAGGACGGCGCAGTCCCCGTCGACGACCAGGTCCTGGCCGACCGATCCCGAGATCGCGCAGCTGAGCTCGACCACCGCGCCCGCGGGCGAGCCGAGCTCGGCCCGGGCGTCCAGGTCGACCCCGCTCGGGCCGATCCGGGCGCGGGCGGAGGTGACGGCGAGGTCGGGGCCGAGCAGCGCGTGCGCGGCCGAGATCGGGTAGACGCCGACGTCGTAGAGCGCGCCGCCGCCACGCTCGGCCTCCAGCCGGTAGTTACCGGCCAGCCCGGCCCCACCGTCGAAGCAGAACGTCGAGCGGACCGTGGCGACCGCACCCAGCGCGCCTGAGTCGACGAGCCCCTCGATTCGGCGCATCCGAGGATGCCAGCGGTAGAAGAACCCTTCCAGCAGAACGCGTCCCGCGCCCGCCGCGGCGTCGTGCATGGCCACGACCTCGCCCGGGTCGAGACCCAGCGGCTTCTCGCAGATCACGTGCTTGCCGGCCTGCAGGGCGGCGATCGTCCACGGTGCGTGCTGGTCGTTGGTCAGGCTGATGTACACCGCGTCGACCTCGTCGTCGGCCAGGAGCGCGGTATAGCCACCGGGGCCGGCGTGCACCCGGCCGGCCGGTTCCAGGCGCCCCGCCCGGGCGCCGTCCCGAGCCGCGACGGCCTGCAGCACAACGCCGTCCGCGGCGTGCACCGCCGGGGCGAACGCCTTCTGCGCGATCCATCCGGCACCGAGGAAGCCGAACCGCACCCGATGCTTCGAGCCGCGAGCAGCGCTCACCGCGGCGTGACCGCACGCCCGCCGTGACGAGCGGACTCGCGCGCCGCCTCCATCACCGCGAGCACCCGACGCGACTGCTCCCCGGTGACCGAGGTCGCCAGCCCGAGCTGGACGGCGTCGGCGAGCTCGGCGTGGAAGGGGTACGGCGGGGCGGGCGGCGTGGCCAGCCGGGTCACCGAGCCGTCAGGGGCGTGCAGGTCGAGCAGGGGCGGGGAGTCGGCCGGAGCCAGCACGTCCTCGGCGAGCGTGCCGATGTCGGAGCGGGCGATCACCCGCTCGGTGCGCCAGTGCCCGACCAAGGCACCCGCGGTACCGAGCACATACCAGCGCGGCTTCAGAGCAGCCGCGAGATCGGAGTAGACGAACGTCGCCTCCGCCCCCGACGCGAAGTGCAGGCTCACTCGGGAGTGGTCGGCATTGGTCACGTCGAGCCAGACCCGTTTGTGCTCGGTCGCCGTGACCGACTCCACCGGCTCGTCGAGCAGGTCGAGGATCTGGTCGAGCACGTGCGCACCCCAGTCATAGAACGCGCCCCCGGAGACGGCGGCATCGGAGTGCCACAGGTTGCAGGGGTGGCCGTAGCCGCCGACGAACGTTTCGAGATGGAACACCTCGCCGATCGCCCCGGACCGCACGGCCCGCTTGACCGCCAGATGGTCGGGGTCGAAGCGCCGGTTCTGGTACACCGCCGCGTACAGGTCGCCGGCGGCGGCCACGGACAGGATCTCGTCGGCCTCCTGGGTGCAGATCGCGAACGGCTTCTCCACCACGACGTGCCGCCCGGACCGCAACGCCCGTAACGCCCACTCGGCGTGGGTGTTCGGTGGGGTCGAGACCACGAGCATGTCGACTCCGTCGTCGGCGAGCAGCTCCGCCGCGTCCGCGTACGTGCGCACTCCGGGAGCGTGCTCCAGCGCCGCAGCGAGCCTGGCCGCAGAGGTGTCGGCGACCGCGGCCAGCTCCAGCCCCTGAGTGTGCCGGACCGCACGGCTGTGCTCATGGCCGATGGCGCCGTACCCGAGCAGGCCGACCCGCACCGGCGCGGACTCGAGGAGCCCGATGCTCTCGCGCAGCATCTCGCGCAGGACCAGGACCAGGGTGCGGACGGCGCTGCGCGAGGTGACAGCCTCTGCCCGGGAGCCGAGAGTCCAGGTCAGCGCCCGGGTGCCGGGACGCCAGGTCGCCACCGGGTGGGTGTCCAGACCGAGCTGGGCGGTGAGGAGCACCCGGACGTCGTCGCTGACCTTCTCGACACTCATCACCCGGTCGTGGATGTGAGTGTGCTCGCCGAGGTGGGCCAGCCCGGCGTGGTCGTGGTCGAGCAGCCGACCGGCCAGGGCCGTGGACTCGGCGCCGGGGCGGACCCGGACGTCGTGCACGCCGCTGGCCCCCTCGATCATCACCCCGGCCGCCTCAGCGAGCCCGCCCTCGGGGTCGGCCCGTTCGAGGGTCGGTCCTGCCAGGACGACGCCGGGTCGTCTCCCACCGGTGCTGCGTGAGTCCGGGTTCATGTCCATCAGGTCGGCGAGCCGCTCGCGCACGTCCGCGGGCAGCGGGGTGTCCGCCCAGACCAGGACGGCGTCGACGTCGTCGGAGCCGGCCCGGTCGCCGGAGCCGGACCAGTCGCCGGTGTCGGTGAGGCCGGCGCGGTGCAGCGTCGCGCGCAGTCGTGTGACCGCAGCGTCCAGCTGCGGGTCGCCGACGGTGACGCACCAGGAGAGCCGAGCGATACTTGCCACCGGTCGAGGCTAACCGCCGCAGCCGCGTAGCGCCTGGCGCGCCTGGTCGTAGCGGGACAGGACCAGCTCGGCCAGCCGCGGATGCGGGGCCAGCGGAGCACTGACCCGGTCCGCGCCGAGGTCCGGGGCCTGGCGGGCCAGCCGGTCGGCGAAGAACCCCGGCGCCAGCAGGTAGGTGGCCACGCTCACCCGTGCCCCACCCTGCGTGGCCCCGGCCAGGGCCTGGGCCACCGTCGGCGCCGTGGCCGACAGGTAGGCCGGCCGCACCGGGCTGCCCCGGCGACGGGCCAAAGCCTGCGCCACCTGCTCCACGTCGGCGACGGCGCTCGGGTCGCTCGACCCGGCCGCCGCCAGCACGACCTCCTGCCCGACCGGGATGCCGCACTCGGCGAGCCGCTCGACGAGCACATCGACGAGCGCGTCGTCCGGGCCCAGAGCGGGCGCGGCCACCACCCGGCCACCCAGGCGCCGCCCGATGCGCACCGCCTCGCGGACGTCGACGGCCATGTGGTAACCGGCGGAGAGCAGCAGGGGCACCACCACGGCCGGTCGGTCCTGCCGGGCCAGGCGGGACACCACGTCGTCCAGGGCGGGTTTCTGGACGTCGACGCTGGCGGCGAGCACGGTCAGGCCCGGGCGACGGGCGGCCACGTCGAGCCGTAGCCGGGCCATCACCCGGCGCCCGGCCGGGTCGCGGGTGCCGTGCGCGCAGCCGATCAGTACCGGTGCGGTGTCGGGCTCGCTCCCCCGGTCCGGGTCGGCGCAGTCGGCTGGGGTGTCCACGCCTGCCATTGTCGAGCCCCGACGTCCGCGGCCCGAGGCGCCCCTAGGCTGGAGCCATGAGCCCGCACGATGGAGATCGTCATGTGCACCAGGTGAGCGCTGCCCACGCCTTCGACGTGGTGGCCGCGGGCGAGGGGCACTTCGTCGAGCACCTGCGGACCGGCGACCTGTCGGTGGGCACCTACGCCCTGCCCGAGGGCGGTCAGGACGTACAGTCCCCGCACACCGAGGACGAGGTCTACGTGGTCGTCTCGGGTGCCGCCGTGCTCAGGACTCCCGAAGGAGACCTGCCGGTCACGGTCGGCAGCGTGATCGTCGTGCGGGCCGGCGTCCCGCACCGCTTCGAGCACGTACAGCGTGACTTCCGGGCGGTCGTCGTGTTCGCCCCACCAGAACGCACCCGCGCCGGCCAGTCGTGAGCGAGCCGGCGAGCGGGCATCTCGCCGCCGGAGCGCGGGTTCGGCTGCGTCCGGTGGACGTGGACCGCCCCGCGGACGTGGAGGCGGTGCTGGCACTCAACCACGACCACGTCGAGATGCTGGCTCCGATGGACGCCGCCAGGCTTGTCGCCCTAGCCGGCTGGGCTGACCGGTTCGACGTCATCGAGGTGGACGGGGTCGCCGCAGCTGCCGGGTTCGTGCTGACCATCGCCCCCGGAACCGGCTACGGCTCGCCGAACTACCGCTGGTTCGCCGACGTCTACGGGAAGGCCTTCTACTACCTGGACCGGATCGTCGTCGCGCCCCGCCTTCGGCGCGCCGGCGTGGCCGCTGCGGTGTACGACGCGGTCGAGGACGTGGCCCGCCGCTACCGGAGGATGGTCCTGGAGGTCAGCATCGACCCGCCCAACCACGCGTCGTTGGCCTTCCACGCCGCCCGCGGATACGGCCCCGTCCACTGCCTCGGTGAGCCCGGGCATCGAGTGAGCCTGATGTGCTTGGAGCTGGAGTCCTAGACTCCCGGGCGTGACCCAGTCGACACCGCAGAGACCAGACATCAAGCCTCGTAGTCGCGAGGTGACCGACGGGCTGGAGAAGGCGGCCGCCCGCGGCATGCTCCGGGCCGTCGGCATGGGCGACGAGGACTTCGCCAAGCCGCAGATCGGCGTCGCGAGCTCCTGGAACGAGATCACTCCCTGCAACCTGTCCCTGGACAGGTTGGCCAAGGCCAGCAAGGACGGTGTGCACGCCGGCGGCGGCTACCCGTTGGAGTTCGGCACGATCAGCGTCAGCGACGGCATCTCGATGGGTCATGAGGGGATGCACTTCTCCCTGGTCAGCCGTGAAGTGATCGCCGACAGCGTCGAGACGGTGATGATGGCCGAGCGGCTCGACGGCGCGGTGCTGCTGGCCGGGTGCGACAAGTCGCTGCCCGGCATGCTGATGGCGGCGGCCCGGCTCGACCTCGCCGCGGTGTTCCTCTACGCCGGCACGATCCTGCCCGGCCGGGCCCGGATGTCGGACGGCAGTGAGCGCGAGGTCACGATCATCGACGCGTTCGAGGCGGTCGGCGCCTGTACCCGCGGCCTGATGAGCCGG
Source organism: uncultured Actinomycetota bacterium (assembly GCA_963825645.1). Classification (GTDB taxonomy): domain Bacteria; phylum Actinomycetota; class Actinomycetes; order Actinomycetales; family Kineosporiaceae; genus JADJPO01. The sequence continues at coordinate 334,408 of CAWGTT010000008.1, read as the reverse complement.
GCGGACGTCGACGCGATCGAGCGGGCGATCTGCCCCGGCGAGGGAGCCTGCGGCGGCATGTACACCGCCAACACGATGGCCAGTGCCGCCGAGGCCCTCGGCATGTCACTGCCCGGCAGCGCCGCCCCGCCGGCCACCGACCGGCGCCGGGACGGCTACGCCCGGCGCTCCGGCCAGGCCGTCGTCGAGCTGCTGCGCCAGGGAATCACTGCGCGGGACATCATGTCCCGCAAGGCGTTCGAGAACGCCATCGCCGTGGTGATGGCCTTCGGCGGCTCGACCAACGCCGTGCTGCACCTACTCGCGATCGCCCACGAGGCCGGTGTCGAGCTCAGTCTGGACGACTTCACCCGGATCGGTCGCGCCGTGCCGCACCTGGCCGACGTCAAACCATTCGGTGCGCATGTGATGACCGACGTCGACCGGGTCGGGGGTGTTCCGGTGGTGATGCGGGCGCTCCTGGACGCCGGGCTGCTGCACGGCGACGCGCTGACCGTGACCGGTCGGACGATCGCCGAGAACCTCGCAGAGATCTCCCCGCCGGACGTGGACGGTGTGGTGCTGCGCTCGCTCGACGCGCCGATCCACGCCACGGGCGGGATCACCGTGCTGCGCGGCAGCTTCGCTCCGGACGGCGCCGTGGTGAAGTCGGCCGGTTTCGACGAGGACGTGTTCACCGGGACCGCGCGGGTGTTCGAGCGGGAGCGGGCCGCCCTGGACGCCCTGGAGGACGGCACCATCACCGCGGGCGACGTGGTGGTGATCCGCTATGAGGGCCCGAAGGGCGGTCCGGGGATGCGCGAGATGCTTGCGATCACCGGCGCGATCAAGGGTGCCGGTCTGGGCAAGGACGTGCTGCTGGTCACCGACGGACGCTTCTCGGGCGGCACCACCGGACTGTGTGTCGGGCACATCGCGCCGGAGGCCGTCGACGGCGGGCCGATCGCCCACGTGCGCGACGGCGACCGGATCCGGTTGGACGTCGCGGGCGGCACCCTCGACCTGGTGGTGGACGCCGAGGAGCTGGCGAGACGGGCCGTCGCGTGGCAGCCGTTGCCCCCGCGCTACACGCGAGGAGTACTGGCCAAGTACGCCCGGCTGGTCGGTTCGGCGTCCACCGGTGCGGTCTGTGACTGACCGGAAGACGACCCTAGCGGGCTGACAGGCCGATCAGAGCGGGGGGATCACCGATGGAGTGGGGGCGCAGGGCCCTCGACGTCTACGGCGTCACCGGGTTGCTCGTGACGCTTGTCGCCGCGACCGCCTGCGCGCTCTGGGCGGAGCGGTCGAGGCACCCGCAGCCGTTCCATCGGCGCGACGCCCTGGCTCTGTCGGGCTGGGTGGGGATGTCCGCCGTCGGCCGTCTACTCGCGCCACTGCACGACGCCGCGGGCGGTAGCCTGCTCGCCGCGTTCGGCTGGGTGATCTCCGGGGCGGCGATGGCGCTGGCGATCGCCGGTGTCGCCGGCGTGGCCCGGCGGGTGCTGCCGCCCGGGCGGGTGCTGGCGGCCGCGCTGGACTCGGCGCTGATCGGAATCGGGCTGGCCACCGTGGTGTGGAGCATCACCGGAGCCGGCCGCGACGGTCTGTCGGTGCTGCGACCGCTGACCACTGCGGTCGTCAGCGCCGGCATCCTCACCCTGGTGCTGAGGGCCCGGGATGTCGATCCATCCCTGGTCGTGGACGGCCGGTTCCGTGGCGCACTCGGCTGGGGTGTCACCGCGGCGGGGGCGATGACGATCTCCGGCTGGTGCGGCGTGCTCGGCGGCACAGGCGCCGCGACGGCGGGGTCGCTCGCCGCGCTGGCCGGGTACCTGGCGATGGCGTGGGCGGCGCTCGCCGGACCCCGTCCGCCCCACCCGGCGGGCCGCGCCCGGTTCGTCGAGCGGCGGGCCGCTCTCGTCGTCGCGGCGATGGCGATCCTGGCGCTGGTGCTCCGGGCCTCCATGACCGGGGTGGGCGGCATCGGCACCGCCGGGGCGTTGCTCGCGGTGGTGCTGCCGGCGAGCCTGCTCGCCGTCCTGGTGCTCGCCTCGCGCGAGAACGACCGGTTGGGCGCCGACCTGGAGCACTCCCGGGCACAGGTGGCAGCGATGGCGGCGACCTCCTCGGACGTGGTCATCGCACTGGACGGCGACGGCCGGGTGCTGGCAGCGAACGAGGCGGCCAGGACGTTGCTCGTCCGCCCTCCCGAGGACCTGGTCGGCCACGACGTGACCGCTGTGGTCGCCGACGACGACCGGATGCGGCTGCACGCCGCCGTGCTGGACGTCGTCCAGGGGCTGCGGGAGACGGCGCGCCTCGATCTGGTGCTGGCACCGCCGGCGATCGGGACCGCCGAGCTGCGGTTGCGCGGGATCCCTGGGGGGGCGGTGGCCACTCTCTGCGACGTGACCGAGTCGGTCGAGCTGCGCCAGCGGCTGGCCTCGGTGACCCGGTTCGACGAGATGACCGGTCTGGCGAACCGGCAGCACCTGGTCGAGGAGCTCGGCGGATGGTTGTCCGGCGGCCAGGCCGCGGCCGTTCTCTGCCTGGATCTGGACGGGTTCAAGGCGGTCAACGACCGGTTCGGGCACACCGCGGGCGACGCCGTGCTGGTCGAGGTCACTTCCCGGCTGGTCGCCTCGGCGGAGAGAATGACCGGCACCGCAATGGTGGGCCGCCTGGGCAGCGACGAGTTCGTCATCGCGCTGCGCGATGTCTCCGGGCCCGAGGCGGTCCGGGCCGCGGACGACGTGCTCCTCGCCCTGCGACCGACCTTCGCGGTCGATGACCTGGCGGTGCGGATCGGGGCGAGCATCGGCGTGGCGGCCACCGATGACGACGGGCCGGGGACTGCCGCTGCGGGCGGCGCCCAGGGCCCCGACGGGCCGCCGCCGGGCGAGGTGGATCCCCGTACTGCGGCCAAGACCCTGTTGCACCGGGCGGACATCGCGATGTTCGCCGCCAAGGAGTCCGGTCGGGCGCAGGTGATGAGCTGGGACGCCGACCTGCAGGCGCAGGCCCGGCGCAGGGTGGACATCGCGATCGGCCTGCGGCGAGCACTGGAGACCGGGCGGATGGCCCTGGCCTACCAGCCGATCGTGCGGCTCGCGGACGGCGTGATCGTGTCTGTGGAGGCGCTGATCCGGCTCCCCGGCCGCGACGATGACCGCGAGGGCGCCGAGCCCGGTTCGCTGGCGGGTCTGGCCGATCTGGTCGCCCCGGCCGAGCTGGTCGAGGTGGCCGAGGGCACCGGGGAGATCGACGAGCTGGGCCGCTGGGTTCTCAAGGAGGCCACCCGTCAGGCCGCGCTATGGCAACGGCTGGGGCACCGGGCGCGGGTGAGCGTCAACATGTCAGTGCGCCAGCTGTCCGACCCCGACTTCGACGAGGTGGTGCTCGGCGCGCTGACCGAGGCCGGGCTTCCGGCCGACCGGCTGATCATCGAGATCACCGAGGGACAGCTGCTCGGCGAGGACCACCTGGCCAACCAGACGCTGGAGAAGCTGCGCTCGCGCGGCGTGCAGCTGGCGATCGACGACTTCGGCTCGGGGTACTCCTCGCTGTCCTACCTGCGCCGGATGCCGGTGCGGGCGGTGAAGATCGACCGGACTCTCCTCGGTGGAATCGGCACCGACGACCGGGCGACCACCCTGGTCCGGGCGGTGATCGGCGCGGCCCGTGGCATGGGGCTGCAGGTGATCTGCGAGGGCATCGAGTCGTTGGCCGTGGCCCGGCTGCTGCGAGAGCTGGGCGCGTGGGCAGGACAGGGGTTCGCCCTGCACGCCGCCCTCGACCCGACGGCTCTGCTCGACGTGCTGGACGGCCCGCCGGTCACCCTGGCCGATCCGCCGTCCCGGCACCGCGCACCGATCTCACATGTCGAGACGCGCCGGTCTGTCGATTGACACCGCCACCAACGCCGGGCAACGGTGGCATCGTGCGCCACCACCTCGTACTCGTACGGCGCGCCGGCTGAGGCTCACCCGCCACCGCCAGCGCGCGACCCCTCGCCTGCCCGAGCCCGGGCCGAGGGGTCCTTTCGTCTCACGGGACGGGCGATCCGGCAGACGGCGGGCCTTCAGGGCCGCGGCAACACCACGCAGACAGCTCACGACACCACTCACGGACGAGAACAGCACAGGAAGGCCAGGGACCGATGACAGGCGAAGCCCCGACGACCACGCCGCAGGCCGGCGAGCAGATGACCGGAGCGAACAGCCTGGTCCGCTCCCTCGAGGCGATCGGCGTCGATGTCGTATTCGGCATTCCCGGTGGGGCGATCCTGCCGCTGTACGACCCGCTGATGGACTCGGCCTCGGTGCGGCACATCTTGGTCCGGCACGAGCAGGGTGCCGGCCACGCGGCTGAGGGGTACGCCCACGCCACCGGTCGGGTCGGGGTGTGCATGGCGACCTCGGGGCCGGGTGCCACCAACCTGGTCACCCCGATCGCCGACGCCTACATGGACAGCGTGCCCATGGTGGCGATCACGGGCCAGGTGCCGAGCGCGGCGATCGGCACCGACGCCTTCCAGGAGGCGGACATCGCCGGGATCACCATCCCGATCACCAAGCACAACTACCTGGTCACCGACCCCGACGACATCCCACATGTGATCACCGAGGCGTTCCACATCGCCAGCACGGGTCGGCCCGGTCCGGTGCTGGTCGACGTGGCCAAGGACGCCCTGCAGGCGCAGACCGGATTCTCCTGGCCGGACTCGTTCGACCTGCCCGGCTACCGCCCGGTCACCAAGCCGAACGCCAAGCAGGTGCGCGAGGCAGCCCGGCTGCTGGTCTCCTCGCGTCGTCCGGTGCTCTACGTCGGCGGCGGGGTGATCAAGGCCCGGGCCAGTGCCGAGCTGCGCCGGCTGGTGGACCTGACCGGTGCCCCGGTGGTGACCACGCTGATGGCCCGGGGCGCGCTGCCCGACTCGCACCCGCAGCACCTCGGCATGCCCGGCATGCACGGGACGGTGGCCGCGGTCGTCGCTCTGCAGCGCACCGACCTTCTGATCAGCCTCGGCGCCCGGTTCGACGACCGGGTCACCGGCAAGCTGTCGACCTTCGCGCCGCACGCCACGGTCGTGCACGCCGACATCGACCCGGCCGAGATCTCCAAGAACCGGACCGCCGACGTGCCGATCGTCGGGGACGCCAAGGAGGTTCTGGCCGAGCTGGTGGCCGCCGTGGAGGCAGAGATCGCGGCGGGCCGCCGCGCCGACCTGGGTGGATGGTGGCGTCACCTCGACGAGCTGCGCAGCACCTACCCGCTCGGCTACCCCCCGCCCCCGGCCGGTGAGGTCTCCCCGCAGCACGTGATCTCCCGGATCGGGCAGATCAGCGGCCCGGAGTCGCTCTATGTGGCCGGTGTGGGCCAGCACCAGATGTGGGCCTCGCAGTTCATCTCCTACGAGCACCCGAACACCTGGATCAACTCCGGTGGCCTGGGCACCATGGGCTTCGCCGTCCCGGCGGCGATGGGGGCCAAGGTCGGGATGCCGGACCGGACGGTGTGGGCGATCGACGGGGACGGCTGCTTCCAGATGACCAACCAGGAGCTGGCCACCTGCGCGATCAACGACATCCCGATCAAGGTGGCGGTGATCAACAACTCCAGTCTGGGCATGGTGCGGCAGTGGCAGACGCTGTTCTACAACGAGCGGTACTCCAACACCGACCTGCACACCTCGGCCGACGGCAAGCGGGTCCCCGACTTCGTCAAGCTCGCTGACGCCTACGGCTGTGTGGGCCTGCGCTGCGAGCGGCCCGAGGACGTCGACGCGACGATCGAGAAGGCGATGTCCATCGACGACGTGCCGGTGGTCGTCGACTTCGTCGTTCACCGCGACTCGATGGTCTGGCCGATGGTGGCGGCCGGGGTGAGCAACGACGACATCCAGTACGCCCGCGGGCTGAGCCCGGAATGGGACCGCGAGGACTGACCTGCGAGGAGCGAGCAATGAGCAAGCACACCCTGTCCGTCCTGGTGGAGAACAAGCCCGGCGTGCTGACCCGGGCCGCGGGGCTGTTCGCCCGGCGTGGGTTCAACATCCACTCTCTGGCCGTCGGTCCGACCGAGCACCCCGACGTCTCGCGGATGACCGTCGTCGTCGATGTCGGGGGCCTGCCGCTGGAGCAGGTCACCAAGCAGCTGAACAAACTGGTCAACGTGATCAAGATCGTCGAGCTCGCGCCGACCTCCTCGGTGCAGCGCGAGCTGCTCCTGGTCAAGATCAAGGCAGACCTGGCCAGCCGGGCCGACGTGCTGGAGACCGTCCGGCTGTTCCGGGCCAAGGTGGTCGACGTGGCCCCCGACGCCCTCACCGTCGAGGTGACCGGCAACCCCGACAAGCTCGATGCGTTCCTCAAGGTGATCGAGCCGTTCGGGATCCGCGAGCTGGTGCAGTCCGGCCTGGTCGCCATCGGCCGGGGTAGCCGCTCGATCACCGATCGCTCGTTGCGGTCCGCCTGACGCCCTATCGTTCTCCCCAAACCGTCCTAAGGAGATGCAACGCTCGTGGCCGAGATGTTCTACGACGCCGACTCCGACCTGTCCGTGATCCAGGGCCGCAACGTCGCGGTGCTCGGGTACGGCAGCCAGGGGCACGCGCACAGCCTGTCGCTGCGGGACTCGGGCGTCGACGTCCGGGTGGGCCTGCCCGAGACCAGTGCCAGCCGGGCCAAGGCGCAGGCGCAGGGTCTGCGGGTGGTTACCCCGACCCAGGCCTGCGAAGAGGCCGACGTGATCATGATGTTGGTGCCGGACCCCGTACAGCGTCACGTGTACGCCGAGTCCGTGGCACCGAACCTGGTGGACGGCGACGCGCTCTTCTTCGGGCACGGGTTCAACATCCGGTTCGGCTACATCAAGCCTCCGGCCGGGGTCGACGTGGCGATGGTCGCTCCCAAGGGTCCGGGGCACCTGGTGCGTCGCGAGTATGTCGACGGCCGCGGCGTCCCGGTGCTGGTCGCGATCGAGCAGGACGCCACGGGGAAGGCCTGGCCGCTCGCGCTGTCCTACGCCAAGGCGATCGGCGGACTGCGCGCCGGCGGCATCAAGACCACGTTCACCGAGGAGTGCGAGACCGACCTGTTCGGCGAGCAGGCGGTGCTCTGCGGCGGCGTGAGCAAGCTGGTGCAGACCGGCTTCGAGGTGCTCACCGAGGCCGGCTACCAGCCCGAGGTGGCCTACTTCGAGTGCCTGCACGAGCTCAAGCTGATCGTCGACCTGATGTACGAGGGCGGGATCGCCAAGCAGCGCTGGAGCGTGTCGGACACCGCCGAGTACGGCGACTACGTCTCCGGCCCGCGGATCATCGACGCGTCGGTGAAGCAGCGGATGCAGCAGGTGCTGGCCGAGATCCAGGACGGCTCGTTCGCGGCGCGGTTCATCGCCGATCAGGACGCCGGGGCCCCGGAGTTCAAGCGGCTGCGCGCCGAGGGCGAGGCGCACCCGATCGAGGGCACCGGGCGAGAGCTGCGCCGGCTCATGGCCTGGGTGAAGTCCAGCGACTCCGACTACGTCGAGGGCACCGCGGCCCGCTGACCGCCGGCTCGGGGATGGGGGAGCGATGAGTCTTCTGCGGCGATTGCGGGGCGAACGCACCACATCGGTGCGGGCGGTGGGCATGGGCATGGAGCTGGTCCACGCGCTGTTCAACGGGAACAAGCAGGTCGAGATCGCCGAGCGCGAGCACCGCCGGCGCACGGGAACGCCGTCGCGTCTCACCGCGGGCGATCCGGGGACGGGGCCGCTCGACCTGCCCGAGGACTGGAAGAGGACATCCGATCGATGAGCACTAACGGCAGGCCCGTCGTCCTGATCGCCGAGGAGCTGTCCCCGGCCACGGTCGAGGCGCTGGGACCGGACTTCGACGTCCGCTGGTGCGACGGGACCGACCGCAGCGTGCTCCTGCGCGAGCTGCCGGATGCCGCCGCGCTGCTGGTGCGCTCGGCGACGCAGGTGGACGCCGATGTGTTGGGAGCCGGTAAGCGCCTCAAGGTGGTGGCCCGGGCCGGCGTCGGGCTCGACAACGTCGACGTCGCCGCCGCCACTCAGGCCGGCGTGATGGTGGTCAACGCCCCCACCTCGAACATCGTGTCGGCGGCCGAGATGGCGCTCGCGCTGTTGCTCGCCGTGGCCCGCAACGTGCCACAGGCCAGTGCCGCGTTGAAGGGCGGGCGGTGGAAGCGCTCGGCCTTCACCGGCGTCGAGCTGAACGAGAAGACCGCCGGCGTGCTCGGCCTGGGCCGGATCGGTGTGCTGGTCGCGCAGCGGCTTGCGGGGTTCGGCATGAACGTCGTCGCCTACGACCCGTATGTCTCCGCGGCCCGGGCCGGGCAGCTCGGGGTGCGCCTGGTCGGCCTGGAGGAGCTGCTCGAGACCAGCGACGTGATCAGCGTGCACCTGCCGAAGACCCAGGAGACCCTCGGCCTGATCGGTGCCGAGCAGCTGAGCAGAGTCAAGCCCGACGTGCTCGTGGTGAACGCGGCGCGCGGTGGCATCGTCGACGAGCAGGCGCTGTTCGAAGCGCTCGATCAGGGCAGGGTCGCCGGTGCCGGCCTGGACGTGTTCGCCTCCGAGCCGTGCACCGACTCCCCGTTGTTCCGCCTCGACAACGTCGTGGTGACCCCGCACCTAGGGGCCTCGACCCACGAGGCACAGGAGAACGCCGGGATTGCCGTGGCCCGCTCGGTCCGACTCGCCCTGGCCGGTGAGCTGGTGCCGGATGCGGTCAACGTCTCCGGTGGCATGATCGCCGAGGAGGTCCGTCCGGGTATCCCGCTGGTGGAGAAGCTCGGCCGGGTCTTCACCGCCCTGGCCGGCTCGCTGCCGATGCAGTTCGACGTCGAGGTGCACGGCGAGATCGCGGCGTTCGAGGTCGAGGTACTGCGCCTGGCTGCGCTGAAGGGCATGTTCGCCGACATCGTCGAGGACCCGGTGTCGTACGTGAACGCGCCGGTGCTCGCCGCAGACCGCGGAATCCAGGTCCGGCTGCTCACCGACGCGGCGAGCCCCGCGTTCCGCAATGTGGTGACCTTGTGCGGGTGCATGGCTGACGGGTCGAAGCTGTCGGTCTCGGGCACCCTGACCGGTCCGAAGCAGGTGGAGAAGCTGGTCGGCATCGACGACTACGAGCTCGAGGTTCCGCTGGCGGAGCACATGATCGTGCTGCGCTACGCCGACCGGCCCGGGGTGATCGGGGCGATCGGCGGGCTGCTCGGCGATGCGGCGGTGAACATCGGGTCGATGCAGGTGGCCCGCGAGCCCTCCGACGAGGGCGGAACCGGGCAGGCCGTCGGCGTCCTCACCCTCGACCAGGGGGTGTCGGGCGCCGTGCTGGAGGAGATCGTGGAGAAGGTGGACGCCGTCTCCGGGCGGAGGATCGACCTCAGCCCCGAGAAGCTCTGAGCCACCCGACCCCCCCGATGGGCACAACTTCACGCCGTGCCCGTCTGGCGGGCACAACGTCACGCCGTGCCCGTCTGGCGGGCGCAACGTCACGCCGTACCGGTGAGCGGCGGGTGGCTGTGGCGGCGCCGAACCAGGCAGCGGCCGACGCGGGTGCGCGGCTGGCCGCCCGGGGCGGCAACGCCGTGGACGCCGCGCTCGCGGCGACGCTCGTCACTTGCGTCAACGAGCCGGGGATGGTCACCCTCGGCGGGGGTGCCTTCGTCACCGTGGCCGTGCCGGGCCGCAGAGCCGTCACCGTGGACGGCTACGTCGAGATGCCCGGCCGCGGGCTGCCTCCCGAGGCGTTCGGGCGCGGCACCACGGAGCTGTTCACCCACTACGGCGGCGGGACGGCGATGACCATCGGTGCCGGGTCGGTGGCCACCCCCGGTCTGCTCGCCGCGGTCGAGGAGGCGCACCGCCGCTACGGCGGGCTGCCGTGGCCGGCGGTGGTCGAGCCCGCTGCCGAGGTCGCCCGGCAGGGCTTTGTCCTGAGTACCCCCTGCGACTACTTCTTCGCACACGTGCGCGAGGACGTCTTCGGTCATGACCCGGCCACCCGGGCGGCCCTCTACCACGCCGACGGCCGGCCGGTCCGAGCCGGCGAGTCGATGGTCATCCCCGACCTCGCCGACTTCCTCGACCGCGTGCGAGCAGAAGGGGCCGCGGCGCTGACGATCGGCCCGGCCGCCGACGCCCTCGTCGAGCTCATGGTGTCCGGAGGCGGGCTGATCACTCATGCGGACCTGGCCGGCTACGCCGCCGTGGTCCGGCCGGCCGCGCCCATCGAGGTCGGCTCCGGGTGGACATTCCTGACCAACCCGCCGCCGGCGATCGGCGGCCCGGTGCTGGCGGCGCTGCTGGTGTTGCTCGAGGCGGGCGCCGCCGAGCCCGCCGAGCCCTGGCCGTCCCTGCTCGACCTGGTCCGGGTGACCCGTGCCGTCCTCGCCTTCCGGGCCAGTGACCTCGACGTCGGTGAGGACCTGGTGACCGCCGGGCAGGGGCTGCTCGACGCCGTCCGGCGCGAGGGACTGCGCTGGGTGGGCTCGCCGTCAACCGCGCACGTCTCGGCGGTGGACGACCTCGGCGCGGCCTGCGCGGTGACCGCCTCGTGCGGCTATGGCAGCGGGATCACCGTCCCCGGCACGGGGGTGTGGCTGAACAACTGCCTCGGCGAGCATGAGCTGAACGTCGCCGGGCTGCACGCGCTGGCCCCCGGACGGCGCCTTGCCTCGAATATGGCACCGACGGTCGCCCGCCGCCGCGACGGCACGGTGCTGGCCATCGGCAGCCCCGGTGCCGACCGGATCACGACCGCGCTGGCGCAGGTGATCTCGCGCCTGTGCCGGCACTCGCGCACGGGTGCGCCCCTGGACGGCGAGGTGCTGCGCGCGGCGATCGCGGCCCCCCGCCTGCACATCAGCCGTGACCTCGGCGGCGGTGAGGTGCTGCACCACGAGGCCGACCTGTCCGTCGCGGCCCTGGACGCGCCGGCCGCCCGGGCCGAGTTCGGCGGGCTGACCCGGCGCGAGCACCACGCGGCGTCGATGTACTTCGGCGGCGTCGCCGCAGCGCTGCGGTGCGTCGACGGCACGCTGGTCGCCGCGGCCGATCCCCGCCGGGACGGCGCCACGGCGCTCGTCTGACTGGCGCGCCGTCGACCACCGGGGGCCGCGGGTCGGCACGGCAGTCGAGGCGCACCAGCCGCGCCGTGCCCGCGGGTACGCTGCGCCCATGGACACCCTTCGCCTCGCAGTGATCGCCGGCGACGGCATCGGACCCGAAGTCGTCGCCGAGGGGCTGGCTGCTTTGGGCGCGGCCCTGGACGGGGAGGCAAGCGTCGAGCCCACCGCGTACGACCTCGGCGCGACGCGCTGGCACGCCACCGGTGAGACCCTGCCCGACTCCGTGCTGACGGAGATCCGTGGTCATGACGCCATCCTGCTCGGTGCCATCGGTGACCCCGGCGTGCCCAGCGGAGTCCTCGAGCGGGGGCTGCTGCTGCGCCTACGCTTCGAGCTCGACCACTACGTCAACCTGCGCCCGGCCCGGCTCTACCCGGGCGTGGTCTCGCCGCTGGCCGACCCGGGCGAGATCGACTTCGTCGTCGTCCGCGAGGGCACCGAGGGGCCTTATGTCGGCAACGGCGGCGCCCTGCGCGTCGGTACCGCGCACGAGATCGCCACCGAAGTGAGTGTGAACACCGCCTTCGGGGTCGAGCGCGTCGTCCGGGACGCCTTCGCGCGCGCGGCCAACCGGCCTCGGCGCCAGCTAACCCTGGTGCACAAGCACAACGTCCTGACCCATGCCGGCCACCTGTGGCGGCGCACCGTCGAGCGGGTGGGTGCGGAGTTCCCCGAGGTCACCATCGGCTACCAGCATGTCGACGCAGCGACCATCTTCCTGGCCACCGACCCATCGCGGTTCGACGTGATCGTCACCGACAACCTGTTCGGCGACATCGTCACCGACCTCGCGGCAGCGATCGTCGGGGGCATCGGCCTGGCCGCCTCGGGCAACATCAACCCCGACCGGACGGCGCCGTCGATGTTCGAGCCGGTGCACGGCTCCGCGCCGGACATCGCCGGTCACGGCACGGCCGATCCCACCGCCACGATCCTGTCGGTGGCGATGCTGCTGGAGCACCTGGGCTACGACAAGGCGGCGGCCCGAGTAGAGCAGGCCGTCGCCGCTGACCTGGCCGAGCGGGCCGGTTCCGCCGCGGCCCGCTCCACCGCTCAGATCGGCGAGGCCATCACCGCCCGGATCTGACCCTGAGCCGCCGAGGAGCTCCGATGATCACGCCGACGTTCGCGGGAAAGCCGTTCCAGGTCACGCCCAACCCGACGCCGACCGCCTCCGACCGGCGGGCAGCGATCCTGGCCGACCCGGGCTTCGGCAAGAGCTTCACCGACCACATGGTCCGCGCCACCTGGACCGCCGACGGCGGGTGGGGCACGGGCGAGGTGGTGCCCTACGGGCCGGTCTCGCTCGATCCCGCCGCCGCCGTCCTGCACTATGCCCAGGAGATCTTCGAAGGTCTGAAGGCGTACCGGCACGCCGACGGCTCGGTGTGGTCGTTCCGGCCGGAGGCCAACGCAGCCCGGATGCAGCGTTCGGCCCGCCGGCTGGCGCTGCCCGAGCTGGCGACCGAGGACTTCATGGCGGCCATTGAGGTGCTCGTCGCCACCGATGTCGACTGGGTGCCCGACAGTGCCGAGGGCCAGGAGCGATCGCTCTACCTCCGCCCGTTCATGTACGCCTCCGAGCCGTTCCTCGGCGTGCGGCCGGCGCACCGGATCGAGTTCCTGCTGATCTGCTGCCCGGTCGGCTCCTACTTCGCCGGTGGGGTCAAGCCGGTCTCGATCTGGCTGTCCTCGATGTACACCCGCGCCGCCCGCGGCGGCACCGGTGAGGCCAAGTGCGGCGGGAACTACGCGGCCTCCCTGGCCCCGATGCTGGAGGCCGGCGAGCACGGCTGCGACCAGGTCTGCTTCCTGGACGCCGCCGAGAACCGCTGGGTCGAGGAGCTCGGCGGCATGAACCTCTACTTCGTGCACCGGGACGGCAGGCTCGTCACCCCCGAGCTCGGCACCATCCTCGAAGGAGTCACGCGCGGTTCGATCCTCACCCTGGCCAAGGACCTCGGGCTGGACGTCGACGAGCGCCGCGTCGACATCGCCGAATGGCGTGAAGGCGTCGCCTCGGGCGAGATCAGCGAGGTGTTCGCCTGCGGGACCGCCGCCGTGATCACCCCGGTCGGTCGGCTGGTGTGGGACGGCGGGGAGGTGGCCGCGACGTCGGGTGCCGCCGGTCCGGGAGAGGACTCGGTGACGATGCGGCTGCGCCGCACCTTGGTCGACATACAGTACGGGCGGGCCCAGGACACTCACGGCTGGATGCACCGGCTCGTCTGATCGAACGGGTTCGGCCGGGACCGCGCGAGTGGTCGTCGTGAGAGGAGTGCTGCTCGGTGGATGCCCCTGCACGCGTCGTCGTCGGCGACGACGGCTCCGAGGAGGCGGGCCTGGCCTGGCGCTGGGTGAGCGCCCAGGAGTGGGACGGGTGGACCGTCGACATCGTCACCGCCCAGGAGCCGATCGACTACCCGGTCCGCTCGGACGACGCGACGCCGCACCCGTGGCAGCCACCGCACCCTCGGGTGACGGACGGGCGGGGCCGGCTCGGCGCGGTACGGCACCTGGTGGCGGTCGGCGATCCCCGAGCGGTGCTGCTGGGCTTTGCCGACGCCGCGCTCATGGTCGTCGGGCGACGCGGTCACGGCGTGCTCAAGGCGCTCAGCCTGGGCAGTACGACGGACTGGCTGCTGCACGGCCCGCCCTGTCCGTTGGTGGTCGTCAAGCGGTCCGGTCCGGTCCGCCGGGTGCTGGTCTGCGCCGATGGGTCGGACCACGCGCTGGATGCCGCCGAGGCGTTCGGGCGGCTGCCGTGGGCGGCCGGGACGGACGTCGAGGTGCTCAGCGTGCCGGACCACCGGACCGATTCCGACCAGGTGGTCCGGACGATGCTCGGTGTGCTGGCCGAGGCAGGGGTGGCGGCGCGGGTCGCGGCCCGGTCGGGGCACTCGGGTGACCCGCGCGAAGTGATCGTCAACGTGGCGTCCGGGGGAGTCGATCTGGTCGTGCTGGGCACGCACGGGGTCGGCATCAGCACGGTACGCCGACTGCTCCGCGGCTCGGTGGCCTCGTACGTGGCCCACCACGTGCCGTGCTCAGTCCTGGTGGCCGATGGCCACCGGCCGGTGGAAGCCTGACCGCCGCGACCCGCGGTGAGGTGGGCCGCGTCCGGCCCGCCTGGGTTCACCCGCCCCAAGCCCTGATCCTCGTCGGTCTCCCGCCATGGCGTGCCGCCACTCCGGACTCGACAAATGCGTTAGTCGTCGCTAACGTATCTCGGGTGCTCGACCCGCTGTCCGCCGCGGCGGAGCCGACGCGTCGCCGCATCCTCCAGGTCCTGGCGGCAGGTCCGCGGACGGTCGGTGAGGTGGCGGCCGAGTTCACGGTGACGAGGTCCGCCATCTCTCAGCACTTGCTGGTGCTGGCGGAGGCCGGATTGGTGGAGGCGACCAAGTCCGGTCGTCAACGGATCTACCGGGTGCGTCCGAGCGGGTTGCAGCGGTTGCAGGCAGAGATCGACAGGTTCTGGACGAGTGAGCTCGAACTGCTCGTCACGGATGCCCACTCACTGAGGAGAAGGTCATGAGCTACACCCGGTCCGTCGTCCTGCCCGTCACCCCGGACGAGGCGTTCGCCCTGATCACCGAGCCGGAACGGCTGCGACGCTGGCAGACGGTCACGGCCACCGTGGACCTGCGCGCCGGCGGGGCGTATCGCTGGACCATCACCCCCGGCCACGTGGCGGCCGGAACCTACCGCGAGATCGAACCAGGCAAGCGGCTCGTCCTGGGATGGGGCTGGGAGGGCAGTACGGACCTGCCGCCGGACACCTCCACGGTGACCGTCACGGTCGAGCCCACCAGCGAGGGGGGCACCCTCGTCACGCTCGTGCACGAGGGGCTCGACGAGAACCAGGCGAGGGCCCACGCCGACGGGTGGACCCACTACCTGGACCGCCTGGTGCAGCTGGCCGCCACCGGTGATGCCGGGCCCGACGAATGGGCTCTCAGCCCCGAGCACCTCACCCCGGTGGTGGCCGCCCAGGCAGCCCTCGCCGTCGTCCAGCCGGTCCTGCGCAACCTCACGGCCGCCGACCGGCCCAAGCCCACGCCGTGCTCCGACTTCACCTGCCACGACGTGGCCGAGCACCTGATGGCCTCACTCGTGCGGCTCGGGGCCATGGCGGGTGCCACGCTGACGCCGCCCGATTCCGGGTCGCTCGAGCAGAAGGTGTCGGTGCTGGCCGGCGCGGCCATCGACGCTTGGCAACAGGTCGACCTGGACGGCAGTGTTCCCGGACCTGGCGGGCAGCCGATGCCCGCTGCCTTCCTGGCCGGCGTCCTGCCGCTGGAGCTCGCTCTGCACGGGTGGGACCTCGCCCAGGGGAGCGGGCAGACCCTTCACCCCTCCGACGCCCTCGTCGCCTACCTGCGCGAGCTCGCCGAGGTGGTGGTTCCGGGCGGGCGTGGCAGCGCGTTCGCCGACGAGGTCACCGCCGCGGACGGCGCCAGCGCCATAGATCGGCTCGCCGCCTTCAGCGGACGCACTGCGCTGGCGGCGTGAGCCCGTCACCAGATCGCACCACACACACTTCGTACGACCAGTTGCCCACGAAGGAGAACCGAGCCATGGCCAAGTACATGTTCATCTACCACGCCCCGATGACCCCTGCCGAGGCCACCCCACCCACGCCGGAGCAGATCCAGGAGGTCATGGGCGCCTGGAACGCCTGGGCGGGCCGCGTGGGCGAGGGCCTGATCGACTTCGGCGCTCCGCTCGCCGGTGGCATGCGGGTCGCGGCTGATGGCAGTACCTCGCCGAGCACTCGCGACGTGGCCGGCTACAGCATCCTCGAGGCCGACGACCTCGAGGCGGCGCTGGCGCTGGCCAAGGGCCATCCGCATCTGAGCATGCCCGGCGGATGCGAGATCGAGGTCCACGAGGCGCAGGCAGTACCCGGTATGTGAGCTGCCCGCGACGGGGAACCGGGGGCGGGGCATCCGGCGATGTCCCGCCCCCCGGCCCTGCTCGGGCCCCAGGTCTGGTCCGTCGCCGACGCCACCACGATCGGGATTCGGCGTCGTTGCCATCCTGTGGCAGACTGTGCCCACCATGACCGCCGTGACGATCATTATCGACAGGCGCGTCGGCCCCGCCTGAGGCAGAGACACCGCCCGGCACCGTCGACGCGCAGACCCTTCGCGAACTCGCGAGGGGTCTTTTTCGTGGTCAGGGCAGCGACGAAGGAGACAGCAGGGATGAGCACCGCCAGCCAGGTCGGTACGTTCCAGGTCTATGACACGACGCTGCGCGACGGCGCGCAGCAGGAGGGGCTCAGCCTGTCGGTCGGCGACAAGCTGACGATCGCCGCGCACCTGGACGATCTCGGCGTCGGATTCATCGAGGGCGGCTGGCCCGGCGCGATCCCCAAGGACACCGAGTTCTTCCGCCGCGCGGCCGGCGACCTCAAGTTGAAGACCGCGCAGCTGGCCGCGTTCGGCTCCACCCGCCGGGCCGGGGTGGCGGCGGCGGACGATGCCCAGGTACGAGCCCTGGTCGACTCCCTGGCCCCGGTGGTGACCGTGGTGGCCAAGAGCGACGTCCGCCACGTGGAGCGGGCTCTGCGCACCACGCCGGCCGAGAACCTGTCCATGGTGCGCGATACGGTCGCCTACCTGGTGGGCGAGGGGCGGCGGGTGTTCCTGGACGCCGAGCACTTCTTCGACGGCTACCGCGCCGACCCCGCATACGCCATCGAGGTGGTGCGCGCAGCGGTGGAGGCGGGGGCCGAGGTGGTCGCGCTGTGCGACACCAACGGCGGCATGTTGCCCGTCGAGGTCGCGGACGTCGTGGCGGCGGTCAGCGCCGCCAGCGCCGCCCCGTTGGGCATCCACTGCCACAACGACACCGGGTGCGCGGTGGCGAACTCGCTCGCCGCGGTCGACGCGGGCGTCGTCCAGATCCAGGGAACCCTGAACGGCTACGGCGAGCGGACCGGCAACGCCGATCTGCTGGCCGTGGTGGCCAACCTGGAGCTCAAGCTCGGGCGGCAGGTGCTGCCGGCCGGAAAGCTCGCCGAGGCGACGCGGATTGCGCACGCCGTCAGCGAGGTCACCAACGTCCCGCCGTACTCCAGGCAGCCGTATGTCGGTGCCAGCGCCTTCGCCCACAAGGCAGGCCTGCACGCGTCAGCGATCAAGGTCGATCCTGATCTCTATCAGCACGCCGACCCCACGACGGTCGGCAACGACATGCGGATGCTGGTCTCCGACATGGCCGGGCGTGCCTCCATCGAGCTCAAAGGGCGCGAGCTGGGGTACGACCTTGCCGGGGACCGGGACCTGGTCACCCGGATCACCGACCGGGTCAAGTCCCTGGAGGCGGCGGGATACACCTTCGAGGCGGCCGACGCCTCGTTCGAGCTGCTGGTGCGCGAGGAGGCGGACGGTGACCGGCCGGCCTACTTCGACGTCGAGAGCTGGCGGGTGATCACCGAGTCGAGGCCCGGGTACCCGGCGCTGAGCGAGGCCACGGTCAAGCTGCACGCCGGCGGCGTGCGTCAGGTGGCCACCGGGGAGGGCAACGGGCCGGTCAACGCCCTCGACCATGCCCTGCGCGCCGCGCTGCTGCCGGTCTATCCCGAGCTGGACAAGCTGCAGCTGGTCGATTACAAGGTGCGCATCCTGGACGCCTCGCACGGCACCGACGCCATCACCCGGGTGCTGATCGAGACCGCCAACTCGGGCAGCCCCTGGACGACGGTCGGCATCGGCGCGAACATCGTCGAGGCGTCCTGGCATGCGTTGTGCGACGGTCTCGTCTACGGCCTGCTGCGGACCGGGGTGTCCCGCCGCTGACCGATCTGCGCTACCCGCCCCCGACGAGATGGGCACAACGTCACGCCGTGCCCGTCTAGCGGGCACGGCGTGACGTTGTGCCCAGCAGTGAGGGCAGACCGTCGTGGCCATCGAGGCAGGCGACTATGCGCCGTCCGTCTACCTCGCGTTGCGTTTGGCAACCGTGCTCGGCACGGACGTCGAGACGTTGTTCGGGCCGGACCAGTCCTCCCCAGAGCAGGAGTGCAGCCATGACCAGCTCGAGCAGGCGGTCGCCGTTCATGCGGTTCGCCGCGGCCGTTGCCGACTTCGGCCACCCGTTCTATGCCGAGGAGCGCCAGCGCGACGTCTGGAACGAGGCGTCGGCCTTCGGGTTCCAGCTGCTGCTCTGGGGATCGCTGGTGCTTGCCACGGTGATGCACTGGTTCGGCGGCCACGCGGCGTTCCCCTACGCCGTGGCGATGATCATCCTCGCCGGGACGGGGTCAGCGATGACCATCGGATATGCCCCTCGCCTCGGGGTCGAGGTGGCCTCGAAGAAGTCCGTATCGCGCAGCCGTCAGCGCCTGGTGCTGCTCGCGGTCCTGGTTATTGCGCTGGTTCTCGGCCTGGTCCGGGCCGGTGTGTCCGGCGAGAGCCCGTCCGGGTCGACCGACCTCACGATGAGCTGGTCCACGGCAGCCGGATTGGTCACCGGGCTAGGCGTCGTCCTGGTCCCTGCCCTGCTGATTGCTCGCAGGATGCGTCGGCGGGCCGTGCAGGCAGACACTCATGGCGAGGGCCTTGAGTAGTGCGCCGTATTCAGCGCGGCCCGTGTTCGGCAAGTAGCCGATCGCACACCGCGATCAGCGCGGCGCGCAAAGGTTCGGCACGGTGGACGACGTCGCGCTGGGCCTCGACGTAGGCGGCCTTGCCCTCGGTTGTCTCGATCGGAACTGGTTCGTAACCAAGGGATCTGAGGTCGTACGGCGACGCGCGCATGTCCAGCTCCCGGACGTCGCGAGCCAGCTCGAAGCAGTCGACGACCAGCTCGGACGGCGCCGCGTCACCGAGCTTGTAGGCCCACTTGTACAGGTCCATCGTGGCGTGCAGGCAGCCGGGCTGCTCCAGCTCGACCTGGCGGTCACGCGTTGGCTGGATCTCGTTGCGCCCCAACGCCTCCGCCGTGAAGAACCGAAAGGCGTCGTAGTGGCTGCAGCGAATCCGGTGCGATTCGACGACCATGTCGGTCCGCCTGGCGCCCAGCCGAAGCGGCGCCGGGTGGCGACGCTCGCCGTCCTCACCGACGGCGTAGACCATGGCCCACTCGTGCAGTCCGAAACACCCCAGCTGAGCGGGGCGGGAGGCGGTCGCGCGCAGCAGGTCCCGGATATGACTGACGGCGTCGCCACGTAGGGCCAGGTAGCCCTCGACGTCCAGGCTCTCGCGTCGTCCGTCGGTGTGCACCATGATGACGCCGACGCCGGGATGCCAGCGCCGAAGTTGAGCCGGGCGCAGTGAGTAGTAGCTGAACAAGAAGTCCTGCACGGCGTGCTTCTCGCCGCGGGCCCGGCGGGACAGGTGCTCGCCCACCAGCGCGTCGACCCGCCGCTCATGGGCGAGCCGGCGCTCCTGCCACACCGGCGGCTCGAGCACCTGCACACCGCGAGCCTACGGCTGCCAAGCGGGACTGACGGGCGACTACAGTCTGCGGGTGCGTATCGCGAGGTTCACCACGGGCGAGGATCCACGGTTCGGTGTCGTCGAGGAGGGTGATCGGGGTGAGGAGCTCGCCGTGATCGTCGGCGACCCGCTCTTCGCCCCGATCCAGCGCACGGGGGAGCGCCTGCCCCTGGACGACGCGGTCCGCCTGCTGGCCCCGGTGATCCCGCGCAGCAAGGTGGTCGGGGTGGGCAGGAACTACGCCGATCACGCGGCCGAGATGGGGGGCGACGTGCCCGCCGAACCCCTGGTCTTCCTCAAGCCCAACACCACGGTGATCGGACCGGGCGACCCGATCGCGCTGCCCGCCCAGAGCGCGGAGGTGCACTACGAGGGAGAGCTGGCCGTGGTGATCGGCCGGTTGTGTCGCGACGTGCCGATCGAGCGGGTCGCCGAGGTGGTCGTGGGCTACACCTGCGCCAACGACGTCACCGCACGCGACCTGCAGCGCCGCGACGGACAGTGGTGGCGGGCCAAGGGGTTCGACACCTTCTGCCCGCTGGGCCCTTACCTGGTCATCGGACTCGACCTCGACCAGGCCGGTGACCTGGCCCTGACCACCCGGCGCGACGGCGAGGTGGTGCAGAGCGCCCGGACATCGCAG
Organism: uncultured Actinomycetota bacterium; assembly: GCA_963825645.1. Lineage (GTDB taxonomy): Bacteria > Actinomycetota > Actinomycetes > Actinomycetales > Kineosporiaceae > JADJPO01. The sequence goes on along the minus strand of CAWGTT010000008.1, from coordinate 314,189 downwards.
ATGGTGCACGGCATCGCAGAGCTGGTGGCGTTCATCAGCTCGGCGATGACACTGCTGCCCGGTGACGTGATCCTCACCGGGACGCCGGCCGGGGTGGGACCGATCAGCGCCGGTCAGCGGGTCGAGGTCGAGATCGAAGGCATCGGTGTGCTGAGCAACCCCGCCGTCACCCGGTGAGCTGCGGCCTCGTCCGCGACGACGCAGGCTGGGTAGGGCGACGCGTGGCTCAGCTCGACACCGGGGGCTCCTGGGCGTCGTCGCCCTGGCCGGCGGCGCTCGGACCCGCGGGTGTGGTGGGAGCTGCGGGAGTGCTGGGCTGGCTCGGTCGCCAGGTGAGCACGGTCTGGCCGTTGCGGTCGGGCATGATCAGCCATCCGGCGACGTACAGGACCAGGCCGGCACCGAAGCCGAGCAGGACGGCCAGAACGGTCACGATCCGGACCAGCGTGGTGTCGATGCCGAAGTACTCGGCCACGCCCGCGCACACGCCGGCGATCATCCGGTCGTCACTGCGGGTCAGGGCCTTGGGGGCCTGACCGGGTTCGGGGGACTGGGGCGAGGAGAAGGGATCGGTGTTCGTCATGGCTCCAGCCTGCCCCCCGATGGGGGCTGTGTCTGTCGGGGACGGCCCTGACCTGGCCCTGATCCGGCCCTGACCTCCCCTGGCCCGCGCGCCGAGTCCCCCGGGACCCGGCGGATACGCTGGCCGCATCATGAGCGAGCACACTCCTGGGGTCCGGGTCCGGTTCTGCCCATCGCCGACCGGCACCCCGCATGTCGGCCTGATCCGCACCGCGTTGTTCAACTGGGCCTATGCCCGGCACACGGGCGGCACGTTCGTGTTCCGGGTCGAGGACACCGACGCCGCGCGCGACAGCGAGCAGTCCTACGCCCAGCTGCTCGACGCGATGCGGTGGCTGGGTCTGGACTGGGACGAGGGGGTCGAGGTCGGCGGCCCGCACGAGCCGTACCGGCAGAGCCGGCGCGGCGAGATCTACGCGGATGTGGTGGCCAAGCTCCTGGCGGGTGGCCATGTCTACGAGTCGTTCTCCACCCCGCAGGAGGTCGAGGCCCGCCACCGCGCCGCGGGGCGCGACCCCAAGCTCGGCTATGACAACCACGATCGGGACCTGACCGAGCAGGACAGGGCGGCACTGCGGGCGCAGGGCCACGAGCCGGTGCTGCGGCTGCGGGTGCCGGCCGACGACATCACCGTCGAGGACCTGGTCCGCGGTCCGATCACGTTCCCGGCCGGTTCGATCCCGGACTTCGTCGTCGTCCGGGCCGGTGGGGAACCGCTCTACACCCTGGTCAACCCCGTGGACGACGCGCTGATGCAGATCACCCACGTCCTGCGCGGCGAGGACCTACTGTCCTCGACGCCACGTCAGATCGCGCTCTACCAGGCGCTGATCTCGATCGGCGTGGCCACCCGGGTTCCGCAGTTCGGCCATCTGCCCTACGTGATGGGCGAGGGCAACCGCAAGCTGTCCAAGCGCGACCCGCAGTCGAGCCTGTTCGGCCTCCGCGAGCGGGGTTTCATCCCGGAGGGCCTCCTCAACTACCTGGCTCTTCTCGGCTGGTCGATCGCCCCGGACCGAGACATCTTCACGGTCGCCGAACTCGTCGAAGCGTTCGACATCGCCGACGTGAACGCCAACCCCGCCCGGTTCGACCTGGCCAAGGCCGAGGCGATCAACGCCGAGCACATCCGGCGGTTGGCCGCTGAGGACCTCGCGGCCCGGATGGTGCCCCACCTGCACGCCGCCGGTGTGGTCAGCGCCGCCGAGCCGGCGTCCGTGACCCCGAGCGAGTGGCAGGTCCTGTCCTCAGCGGCGCCCCTGGTCCAGACCCGGATCCAGCTGCTCGGGGAGGCGCCGGCGATGCTGGGCTTCCTGTTCGCCGACTCCGCGCCACAGCTCGAGGACGACGCTTTCGCGCAGGTGGCCAAGGACCCCGTGGCCGCCACCGCCGTCCTGGTCGCCGCTCGGCGGGCCCTGACCGACCTCGACGAGAAGGACTGGACGGTCGAGGCGATCGACGCGGCGCTGCGCACCGCGGTCGTCGAGGGGCTCGGGGTGAAGCCGCGCGTGGCGTTCACCCCGCTACGGGTGGCGGTGAGCGGACGGCGGGTCTCGCCACCGTTGTTCGAGTCGATGCAGATCCTCGGCCGGGCGGCCTGCTTGGAGCGGATCGAAGCGCTTGCCGTGAGGCTGGAGGCAGGCGAGGAGGCGGGGTGAGCGAGCCGTTCCCGCCGCCGCCCCCGACGTCGCCGCCGCCGAGCGCGCAGCCCTTCCTCCCGATGGTCCTCGGACCCCTGGGCGGGACCGCGCTGCCGGGGCCCGCCGAAGCGTGGCGGGCCCGGCCCTACTCGCAGATGCTGCGCGGGCCGAACCACGCATGGTGGCGCCCGTTGGTCTCCACGCTGGTCGTGGGCTTGTGGTTGATCGGCCTAGTGGTGGCATTCGGGGTGCTGCTGGCGGCGGCGATGGCGACTTCGGGTGTGCTCGGCCCTGACGACGCGCCGAGCAGGGCGCAGCTGGACGAATGGGGGGCCAGCCCGTCCGGGTTGCTGTTGATCAACCTCTCCCTCGCTCTTCTGATCCCCATTGCGCAGTCGGCGGTCTGGGCCGGTCATGGGTGGCGGCCGCGATGGGTCGCCTCGGTGACCGGCGGCGTGCGCTGGGTCTGGCTGGTCCGCTGTTACCTGGCGTCCCTGGTGGTCCTGGTAGTCGTGAACGGCGTGCTGGTGGCGATCGACGGTGGGTTGGGCGAGATCGCCCTGGAACGTCAGGCCGGTTCGTACGCCCTGGTGATCCTGCTGACTACGCCGCTGCAGGCGGCCGGCGAGGAGTACCTGTTCCGCGGCTGGATGACCCAGGCGATCGGGGCGCTGTTCGCCAAAGCCGCCGTCGGCGCCGTGGCGGCCGCGGTCGGATCGTCACTGGTGTTCGCTCTCGCGCATGGGCAACAGGACCCCTGGCTCTTCGGCGACCGGCTGGCATTCGGGCTCGTCGCCTCGTGGTTGGTCTGGCGCACCGGGGGCCTGGAGGCATCGATAGCGCTGCACGGTGCCAACAACCTGCTGGCTCTGGGGCTCGCGGTCCTGACCGGTCACGTCAGCGAGATGATGACCGCCACCGGCGCCGACCCCCTGATGCTAGGAGTGGACGTGTTGATCATGGTCGTCAGCGCGTTCGTGCTCGATCGGCTGGCTCGCCGGACCGGGGTGCTGCGGATGTTCCGCCCACCCGGGGTGGCGTGAGGCGGGCGGCGGCTGATTTGGGGGCGGGCCGGGCGACCGGTAAGGTCGTCCGACGGGTCCTCGGGCGCGCTCGGACGGCCGAGATACCCCCATGGGGTATGGTGTAATTGGCAGCACGACTGATTCTGGTTCAGTTAGTCTAGGTTCGAGTCCTGGTACCCCAGCGGCCCCGTTGTGTAGTGGCCTAGCACGCCGCCCTCTCAAGGCGGTAGCGCGGGTTCGAATCCCGTCGGGGCTACAAAAGATCGGCCCCCGGCCTGGTGCCGGGGGCCGATCTGGCTTTGACTGGTCTCGTGCGCTACGTGGATCTGAACATCTCCCCTCGGATATCGGTGATCGGGCTGGGCACCTGGCAGTTCGGCGCCCGGGAGTGGGGGTACGGCGCCAACTACGACGAACACGAGGCGGTGGCGATCGTCCGGCGCGCGATCGAGCTCGGGGTGACCCTGTTCGACACGGCTGAGATCTATGGCCGGGGTCGCAGCGAACGCATCCTCGGCTCCGCGTTGCGCTCGGCGGGTGTCGACCGACAGGAGGTCTTCCTGGCCACCAAGCTGATGCCGGTGCTGCCGGCGGCGGCCGCGGTCGAGCAGAGGGCGGTGGCGAGCGCCCGCCGGCTCGGAGTGACGTACCTCGACCTGTACCAGGTGCACCAGCCCAACCCGTTGACCCCCGACCCTCGCCTGATGCGCGGGATGACCTCGCTGAAGCAGGTGGGGCTGGTGCGGCACGTGGGAGTCAGCAACTACTCTCTGGCTCGCTGGGAGGGCGCCGACCGGGCCCTGGCCGCGGCGCACGCAGCGGCCGAACCCCCCCTCGCCGAGGGTGTGGTGCTGTCGAACCAGGTGCAGTACAGCCTGGTGCACCGCGACCCGGAGATCGCCCTGCTCCCGTTCGCCGCAGCGAACCGAAGACTGATCATCGCCTACAGTCCGCTGGCCCAGGGGTTCTTGTCGGCGCGAGCCCGCCCGTCCGACCCGCCCCGGTCAGGAGTGCGCGCGGTGAACCCGTTGTTCCTGCCGGACAACGTCGCCGGCGCCAGCGAGCTCTTCTCGCTGCTGCGCGACATCGCGACCACCCACGACGTCACGGCAGCCCAGGTCGCTCTGGCCTGGGTGCTTCGACGGGGAAGTGTCGCCGCGATTCCCGGAGCGTCCAGCGTGGCTCAGCTGGAGAGCAATGTCGCGGCCGCCGAGCTGAGCCTGAGTCCTGAGGAGGTGGCTGCGCTCAGCGTTGCGGCGCAACGGTTCACGCCGATCAGCGGGGTGCAGTCGATACCTGCCATGCTGCGGGCACGGCGTCGGTCCCGGCACTGAGGGCCCGTCAGGCGCCGGTCCGCAGCGCGGCGGTGAGCTGGTCGGCGGCACCCACGACCGCACCGGCGTGCTGGCGCCCGGGCTGGCGGGTGAAGCGTTCCACCGGGCCTGACACCGACACCGCGGCGACCACCCGCCCTGAGGGCCCGCGCACCGGCGCGGAGACCGAGGCGACTCCTGGTTCGCGCTCGCTCAGGCTCTGTGCCCAGCCCCGGCGGCGCACGCCGGACAGCGTGGTCGCGGTGAACCGGGCTCCGTGCAGGCCGCGGTGCAGTCGGTCCGGCTCCTCCCAGGCGAGCAGGACCTGCGCGGCCGAACCGGCGAGCATCGTCAGTGTCGAGCCGACCGGGATCGAGTCGCGAAGGCCCATGGGGCGTTCTGCAGCCGCCACGCAGACTCGCGTCTCGCCCTGGCGACGGTAGAGCTGCGCCGACTCCCCGGTATGGTCGCGCAGTGCGGTCAGCACCGGTCCGGCGGCGGCGAGCAGTCGGTCTTCCCCGGCCGCCGCTGCGAGCTCACCCAGGCGCGGCCCGAGCACGAAACGCCCCTGCAGGTCGCGGGCCACCAGGCGATGGTGTTCGAGGGCCACTGCGAGCCGGTGTGCGGTGGGTCGGGCCAGGCCGGTGGCAACCACGAGCTGCGCCAGGCTCGCCGGTCCGGCCTCGAGCGCGGCCAGGACGGACGAGGCCTTGTCCAGTACCCCGACGCCGCTGCCGTCCGCACGACCGCCGCCGGTCGGCGACCCGTCTCTGTGGCTGTCCACACAACGATATTGCCGTCTCAATTAGTGAGACGCAACAGCATGACGCGCCCTGATGGGAGCACTCTGGTGGGCAGCGTCGAAGCCCAACAGTTCGCCGAGGAGGTCATCAGGTGGGACGCACACTGGCAGAGAAGGTCTGGGAGACGCATCTGGTGCGCCGAGGCAGCGGGGCCGAGCCCGACCTGCTCTACATCGACCTGCATCTGATCCACGAGGTGACCAGCCCGCAGGCCTTCGAGGGGCTCCGGGCCGCCGGTCGCGCCGTCCGTAGGCCCGATCTCACCCTGGCCACCGAAGACCACAACGTCCCGACAGTCGACATCCTGGCCCCGATCGCCGACCCGGTCAGTCGCACCCAGATCGAGACGCTGCGTCGCAACTGCGCAGAGTTCGGGGTTCGGCTGCACCCGCTCGGGGACGCCGAGCAGGGGATCGTGCACGTGGTCGGTCCGCAGCTGGGTCTGACCCAACCTGGCATGACCGTCGTGTGCGGTGACTCGCACACCTCCACCCACGGCGCGTTCGGCGCCCTGGCCTTCGGCATCGGAACCAGCGAGGTCGAGCACGTACTGGCCACGCAGACGTTGCCTCTCAGGCCGTTCAAGACCATGGCGATCACGGTGAACGGCCGGCTCCCGGAGGGCTCGACGGCCAAGGACGTCATCCTCGCCGTGATCGCGAAGATCGGCACCGGAGGCGGTCAGGGATTCGTCCTGGAGTACCGGGGGGAGGCGATCCGCGCGCTGTCGATGGAGGCGCGGATGACGGTGTGCAACATGTCGATCGAGGCCGGCGCCCGGGCCGGCATGATCGCGCCTGACGAGACCACGTTCACCTACCTGCACGGCAGGCCGAACGCCCCATCCGGAAGCGCCTGGGACACCGCGGTCGAGTACTGGTCACAGCTGGCCACCGACCCCGATGCCGTCTTCGACGCCGAGGTGGTGCTCGACGCCGCCGAGATCGAGCCGTTCGTCACCTGGGGTACCAACCCGGGTCAGGGACTGCCGCTGTCCGCGGATGTTCCCGACCCTGCGTCCTTCAGCGAGGAGGGCGACGTCAGTTCCGCTCGCCGGGCGCTCGAGTACATGGGCCTGACCGCCGGGACCCCGCTTCGTCAGATCGCCGTCGACACGGTCTTCATCGGCTCGTGCACCAACGGGCGGATCGAGGACCTACGAGCGGCCGCCGACATCATGCAGGGCCGGCACAAGGCCGATCGAGTCCGGGTGCTGGTCGTCCCTGGCTCGGACCGGGTGCGCCGGCAGGCCGAGGCCGAGGGTCTGGACAAGGTGTTCGCCGACTTCGGTGCCGAGTGGCGCCACGCCGGCTGCTCGATGTGCCTGGGCATGAACCCCGATCAGCTGTCGGTCGGCGAACGCGCCGCATCGACGTCGAACCGCAACTTCGAAGGGCGCCAGGGCAAGGGCGGTCGCACGCATCTGGTCTCACCGCTGGTCGCGGCGGCAACGGCGGTTCGCGGCACCCTGTCCAGCCCGGCCGACCTGACCGACGTCCCACTGATCTGAACGGAGAACCCGCGATGGACAAGTTCCTCACCCACACCGGGATCGGCGTCCCGCTGCGCCGCGCGAACGTCGACACCGATCAGATCATTCCGGCCGTCTACCTCAAGCGGGTGAGCCGAACCGGGTTCGAGGACGGCCTGTTCGCGGCCTGGCGGGCCGATCCCGAGTTCGTGCTGAACGTCGAGCCGTACTCCGGCGGGTCGGTGCTCGTGGCCGGCCCCGACTTCGGCACCGGCTCCTCGCGCGAGCACGCGGTGTGGGCCTTGAAGGACTTCGGGTTCCGCGTGGTCATCTCATCCCGATTCGCCGATATCTTCCGCGGCAACAGCGGCAAGCAGGGCCTGCTCACCGCGCAGCTGAGCCAGGACGACGTGGAGCGGCTCTGGCAGGTGCTCGAAGCGGCGCCGGGAACCCAGGTGACGGTCGATCTCGGCGAGCGCACCGTCAGCGTGCTCGACGCGGACGGCGACCCCGCAGACCTTGGGATGCCCTTCGAGGTGGACGACTACACCCGCTGGCGGCTCATGGAGGGGCTGGACGACATCGGCTTGACGCTCCAGAGCGCTGCGGACATCGACCTTTTCGAGTCCGGTCGGCCCGCCTGGCTGCCGGTCACCCTGCCGCTACGCTGAGCCCGCTCCCCCTTCAGCCGGACGTCGCTGCCGCCGAGAAGGAGACGACGGCAGCGGCACCCGATGGGTGGCAAGGGGTTCAGAAACACGCCTACGAGCACCCACGGATGCCGTTCCGGCGCCGGGATGTGCTGTTTGGTGACGGGTATCCGTTACGACACAAGGGCAATGTCCGATCTATGATGTTGGACTCACCCCACCGTCTCGGAATACCGTCGTGTCCGAAGTCGGGCACCAGCCCGGCACCGTGTACCGGAGGAAACTGTGAACAAGGCAGAGCTCGTCGCAGCGCTCGAAGGGCGTCTCGGCAGTAAGAAGGCCGCGGCCGACGCGATCGAGGCCATCGTCGATACCGTGACCCGCGCCGTCGCGCGCGGCGAGAAGGTCGCCATCTCTGGCTTCGGCTCGTTCGAAAAGGCCGTCCGGGGGCCGCGGGTTGGTCGCAACCCACGTACCGGGACACCGGTGAAGATCAAGAAGACGTCGGTGCCGCGGTTCAAGCCGGGTACCGCGTTCAAGGACTACGTGGCCAACCCGCGGACCCTGCCGAAGGTCAGCGCCGTATCGGCGACCACCGCCGCCCGCAGCGCCGCCCGCGCCGCAACGGCTGCCGCCAAGGCGACGAGCGGCGTTCGGGCGCGGCCCGCGGCGGTCAAGACCACCGCAAAGAGCACGGCGACCAAGGCGACGGCCCCCCGTTCTGCGACCAGGGCGGCGGGCAAGACCACGGCCAAGGCGCCGGCCACCCGCAAGGCGGCCGTCAAGGCGCCCGCAAAGACCACCAGGGCACGGAAGACGGCACCGGCCAAGGCCAGCCCCACCAAGGCCACGCCCGCCAAGACTGCAGCCGCCAGGGTCAGCGCTACGTCCGCGGCGAAGACCGCTGCGGCGAGGTCCACCGCGACGAAGACCTCGGCCACGAAGACGCCGGCGAAGCGGACTGCGGCCAGGACCGCTTCGACCCGTGCCGCAGCCCCGGCGCCGGCGAAGGCACCGGCCAAGCGCGCCACCAAGGCGTCGGCCGGCACGACCGCGAAGGCACCGGCTCGGCGGACCGCCAAGAAGGCCTGATCCCCGACCGCTTCCTGCCAGGCCCGGACGGCGGGCCGCCCGACTTGGGCGGCCCGCTGTCGCGTTTGCCGCCCCGTCATGGCACCGATCGGCCCTGCGCTGCGCTCGACCGGGACGAGATGTAGGCATCTGGCGACGTGATCCGACACCATGACACCCATGACCGATGACGTGCTGACCGTCCACGGAGGCAACCCGCTGCGCGGCACCATCACCGTGCGCGGGGCGAAGAACTTCGTCTCCAAGGCGATGGTGGCCTCGTTGCTCGGTGAGGAACCCAGCCTCCTCGGGAATGTGCCGCAGATCCGTGACGTGGCCGTGGTCACCGGACTGCTGGAGCTGCACGGGGCCCAGGTCTCCTTCGCCGGGTCGCCGAGCGAGCTGGTGCTCGACCCGAGCAACGTGGAGCTTGCGCATGTCGCCGACATCGACGCCCAGGCCGGGTCCAGCCGGATCCCGATCCTGTTCTGCGGTCCGTTGCTCCACCGGCTCGGCGAGGCGTTCATCCCCGACCTTGGCGGCTGCCGGATCGGCGATCGCCCGATCAACTACCACCTCGACGTGCTCCGGCAGTTCGGCGCCGTGGTCGAGAAGCAGCCGCACGGCATCGCGCTGACGGCGCCGCAACGGCTTCAGGGCACGAAGCTCGAGCTGCCCTACCCCAGCGTCGGGTCCACCGAGCAGGTGCTGCTCACCGCAGTGCGTGCCGAGGGGGTCACCGAGCTGCGCAACGCCGCCATCGAGCCCGAGATCATGGACCTTATCGCCGTGCTGCAGAAGATGGGGGCGATCATCAGCGTCGAGGTCGACCGGGTGATCCGCGTGGAAGGCGTCGACCGGCTGGGCGGTTTCACGCACCGGTCGCTGCCCGACCGGATCGAGGCCGCCAGCTGGGCCTGCGCGGCGCTGGCCACGGGGGGCGACATCACCGTGCAGGGCGCCAGGCAGCTGGAGATGATGACGTTCCTCAACGTGTTCCGAAAGGTCGGTGGGGCACTGGACATCACCGATGACGGGATCCGGTTCTCCCATCCCGGCGGCGCCCTGAACTCGCTCGTCATCGAGACGGCGGTGCATCCGGGCTTCATGACCGACTGGCAGCAACCGCTCGTCGTCGCCCTGACCCAGGCCAGCGGGCTGTCGATCGTGCACGAGACGGTCTACGAGAACCGGTTCGGGTTCACCCACGCCTTGCGCGACATGGGCGCCCAGATCCAGCTCTACCGAGAGTGCCTGGGCGGGCTCGCCTGCCGGTTCGGCCAGCGCAACTTCCAGCACTCGGCTGTGGTCAGCGGTCCGAGCAAGCTGCACGGTGCCGACATCGAGGTGCCCGACCTGCGAGGCGGTTTCAGCCATGTGCTGGCCGCGCTGGCTGCCGAGGGCACCTCACACGTGAGCGGGATCGGTCTGATCGACCGCGGCTACGAGCATTTCCAGAGCAAGCTCGACGCGTTGGGCGCCGTCTACGACCGCTAGGGCTCGCGGGTCAGGGCTTGCGGGTCAGGGCTCGCGGGTCAGGGCTCGCGGGTCAGGGCGTGCTGGCTGCCGGGCCGGCGCGGCCGACCGTTCCCAGCCGCAGCGCCGCCACCCTTCCGCCCTCGGCCAGCGTCACGGTGAGCCGTTGCCCGACTCGTAGGTGACGTAGCCGGCTGTCCGAGAAGGCCGTGGCGTCGAAGGGCAGCACCTGACCGTCGTCGGTGAGGACGGCGCCGCTCGCGGTGGCGGCGTCGAACCGGTGAACGGTGGCCTGCATCGGGCCAGCCTAGAAGGGGCCGGTCGAGAACCCGTGCGTCGCCGTCCAGGCCGCCTGCGCGCCGGCCGTACCCTCGCCGTCCCACGCAGGGTCGACCTGGACCGCCTCGCTCTCCTCGGCCAGGGCGCGGCGGGTGTACCGCCCGACCCCCAGGGCCAGCGCGCTCGCCAGCTCGGCGGGGGTGTCCACGTCGCGGCGCAGCCTCGGCAGGTCCGCCTCGACCACGCCGGCTCCGCGCCGACGGTGCTCGGCCAACGAGTGCGGACCGAACGCGGGATCCAGGTCGGCGCCTCGGGCGGCGGCGAGCAGCACCGTGCCACGGGCCTCTGCGTCCGCGACAACCGCCATCTGCGCACCCGTGGCCAGAACACCCGCCGCAGCGTCCAGCGCCACGGTGAGGTCCTCGCAGCGGGCCGAGGGCACGTCCGCCAGCAGCACGGCAACGGGTCCTGCTCGTCCACCGGCTACCTCGATCCCGTCGAGTACCGCGGCCACCAGTCCGGCTCCCGGCCGGCTCTCTGAGACGACGTCGACCACCGGACGGCGAGGCCGTCCAGCCCGACGAACGGAGCGGGCTACCCATGGGTCGGAGGTCACCACGACCACGCGGCCGACGCGCGCGCACCCGACCACGGCGACCAGGGTGTCCAGTGCCAGGGCGAGGGCCAGGTGTGGTCCGGCGCCGAGGCGGGTCTTGGCCCACGGGCCTCCCTTGACCGGCAGCACGAGGGACCAGGGTGAAGCAACGCGCACGGTCTCAGTCTTCCAGGAACGCTCGACAGGGGTTCACCCGCCCGGGAGGATGCCCTGCGTGAGTGGTCGGACGTCGGGCGAGTCTGGATACCAGGGGCGCCCGCCGCGCCAGCTCAGCCCCGCCTACCGGTTCGCCGAGGCGCTGGTCCGCCCGCTGCTCGCCATGGTGACCCGGCGAGACTGGCGCGGCGCCGAACACCTGCCCCGCGACCTCGGCTTCATCGCGGTCGGTAACCACGTCTCCCACATCGACCCGTTGACCTTCGCGCACTTCCTGCTCGACAACGGATGTCCGCCACGCTTCCTCGGCAAGCAGTCGCTGTTCGAGGTGCCGATCATCGGCAGGATCGTCACCGGAGCCGGGCAGATCCCGGTGCAGCGTGAGAGCACCGACGCCGCCAAGGTGCTCGGCGCGGCCATGGACGCGGTGCGGGCGGGGGAGTGCGTGGCCATCTACCCCGAGGCGACCCTGAGCCGGGATCCCGACCTGTGGCCGATGACGGGCAAGACCGGGGCCGCGCGGATCGCCCTGGCCACGGAGTGTCCGGTGATCCCGATCGCGCAGTGGGGGCCGCAAGAGGTCCTCGCTCCCTACACCAAGCGGCCCAGGCTGTTCCCGCGGACTGTCGTGCACACCTGGGCGGGACCGCCGGTGGACCTGTCTCGCTACCGGGGCGCTGAGCCGACGACAGACACCCTGACCGAGGCCACGGCCGCCATCATGGACGCCATCACCGGCCTGCTCGAGCAGATCCGCAATGAGCGGGCCCCCGTCGAGCGTTGGGACCCGCGCCGGCACGACCTGCCGCTCACCGGGAACCCGAAGAAGGCCATGAAGGCCAAGGGGTCCAGGAGCGCCAGAATCAGGAAGCGGAGGGGACACGATGACTGACGCAACGCGGATCGCCGTGATGGGCACGGGATCCTGGGGCACCACCTTCGCCAAGGTGCTCGCCGACGCCGGCAACCCGGTCACCATGTGGGGCCGGCGCCCGGCCGTCTGCGAGGAGATCACGACCGCCCACCGCAACACCGGCTATCTCGGCGACGTGGAGCTGCCGCCCTCCATCACCGCCTCGCCCGACTCGGCGCAGGTGCTCGACGGTGCCGAGGTGGTGGTTCTCGCGGTACCGGCCCAGACTCTGCGGGCGAACCTGGACCTGTGGCGCAAGCTCCTCGCGGACGACGCAGTGCTGGTCTCGCTGATGAAGGGTGTGGAGAACGGCACCATGAAACGGATGAGTGAGGTGATCGCCGACGTCACCGGCGCCGGGTCCGAGCGGATCGTCGTGATCTCCGGCCCCAACCTCGCCCGGGAGATCGGCCAGTGCCAGCCGACCGCGACCGTCGTCGCCTGCACGTCCGAGCCGACCGCGGAGCGCATCGCCCGGCTGGCCACCGCCCCGTACATGCGCCCCTATACCAACACCGATGTGGTCGGGGTGGAGCTCGGTGGGGCGCTGAAGAACATCACCGCACTGGCCGTGGGCATCGCCGAGGGCATGGGTTTGGGTGACAACACCAAGGCCACCATCATCACCCGCGGCCTGGCCGAGATGACTCGGCTCGCGCTCGCTCTCGGCGGCCGGCCCGCCACCATGGCCGGGCTGTCGGGGATCGGCGACCTGGTCGCCACCTGCGCCTCGCCCCTGTCACGTAACCGCACCTTCGGCGTCGCCCTCGGCCAGGGGCTCAGCCTCGACGAGGCGGTCACGGTGACCCGGTTCACCGCCGAGGGAGTCAGGAGCGCACCCCCGGTGCTCGACCTGGCCCGCCGCACCGGAGTCGACGTGCCGATCACCGAGGCCATCGTGGCGCTGATCCACGGCGAGATCGGGCTCCACGAGCTGCGCACCCGCCTGTTCCATCGCCCGCTCAAGGCTGAAGGAGTCTGAGCGCCTGGTCCAGATCGGCCCATAGGTCATCGACGTCCTCGACCCCGACCGACAACCGGACCAGCTCCGGCGGCACGACGTCCGGCTCGTTCGGGTGACGCCGGCGCCGCTCCAGGGTCGACTCGACCCCGCCCAAGCTGGTCGCGTGCACCCACAGCCGCGTTGCCGCACAGAGGGTCTCGGCGGCAACCGGCCCACCGGGCACCTCGATCGAGACGATGGCGCCGAAGGTGTCCATCTGGGCCGCGGCCCGCTCGTGCCCGGGGTCGTCCGGAAGGCCCGGGTAGCGCACCCGGACGACTCGCGGGTCGTCCGACAGGCGCCGGGCCAGCTCGGCGGCGTTGGCGCAGGCCCGCTCCACGCGCAGGTGCAGGGTGCGCAGCCCGCGTAGGGCCAGCATCGCCTCGAGCGGGCCCGGGATCGCTCCGTGCAGGGTGCGGTGAGCGTGCAGCCGCCCGTGCAGGTCGCCGTCCCGGGTGACCGTGGCACCGAGCACCAGGTCGCTGTGTCCGGACAGGTACTTGGTGACCGAATGCACCACGACGTCCGCGCCCAGCTCCAGTGGGCGCTGGCCGAGCGGTGTGGCGAAGGTGTTGTCGACCACCACCACCGCCCCGGCGCCGCGCCCGGCCGCGATCAGCGCGGGCAGGTCGGCCACCTCGAGCAGCGGGTTGTTCGGCGACTCCAGCCAGAGCATGGCCGCTGCGTCCTCGCCGGTCGCGCCGTCCCCAGGTCCGCCGCGATCCACCAGAGCGGCCAGCACCGCGGCCGTGTCGGCCATCGGCACGGTCCGCAGCCGGATCGCACCCGCGCCGGCCAGCTCGGTGAGCAGCGCGAGCGTGCCGTTGTACGGCCCGCGCGGGGCCACCACCAGGCCGCCGCGCCGCACCTGGGCCAGCACCGCGGCGATCGCCGCCATTCCGGAGCCGAACAGCAGGGCCGCCCCGTCCTCGAGGGCGCCCAGGGCACCCTCGAACGCCGTCCAGGTCGGGTTCGTCCAGCGGCCGTAGCCGAGGTCGCCCGGCTGGGCGGCGCCCGGTCGGGCGGCGTACGTGGAGGTGAGCACCACGTGGGCGCCCAAGGGTGCGTCGGGCACCGGCTCCGCCCGTCCCGCCGTGACGGCAAGCGTGCTGCGAGACAGGTGGGAACCGTGGGAGCTGGCCATGGCCGTCGAGGCTATGGCACGGCAGGGCCGTCGGGTGAGGAGCGAGTAGGGTCTGCCGGGATGAGCCAGCACAGTGACCTCACCGAAGCGGACCTCACCGAAGCGGACCTCACCGAAGCGGACCTCAGCGGACAGCGGCCCACCGCCTCGCAACGCCCCCGGGTGGCCGTCGTCTTCGGTGGCCGCTCGAGTGAGCACGCGATCAGCTGCGTGACCGCGGGCGGGGTGCTGTCGGCCATCGACCGCGACGCCTGGGATGTCGTTCCGATCGGCATCACACGGACCGGGCGCTGGGTGCTGGCCTCCGACGATCCCAAGCGCTGGCAGATCGAGGCCGGCGCGTTGCCCCGGGTGGAGGACGACGAGGGCCCGGGCGTGCTGGTGCCGATCGAGGCCGGCCCGAGCGAGCTCACGATCACCGAGCCCGGTCAGGTGCCTCGGGCGCTCGGCAACGTCGACGTCGTCTTCCCCCTGCTGCACGGTCCGTTCGGCGAGGACGGCACGATCCAGGGCCTGCTCGAGCTGGCCGACGTCCGCTACGTCGGGTCGGGGGTGCTGGCCAGCGCCGCCGGCATGGACAAGCACTTCATGAAAGTGCTGCTCGCGGGCGCAGGCCTGCCCGTCGGCGACTACACGGTGGTGCGTGAGCGCGACTGGCGCCGGCACCCGGACCGGGTGCGCCTGGACGTCGAGGAGCTCGGCTACCCGGTGTTCGTCAAGCCGGCCCGGGCCGGCTCGAGCATCGGGATCAGCAAGGTCTCCCAGGCCGAGGACCTGGACGCCGCCATCGAGGCGGCGCGGGAGCACGACCCCAAGGTGATCATCGAGGCGATGGTGGCCGGCCGGGAGATCGAGTGCGCGGTGCTGGAGAGCGTGGACGGCGGCCCGCCGGCGACCAGCCTGCCCGGCGAGATCGAGGTCGGCGGCGATCACGAGTTCTACGACTTCGCGGCCAAGTACCTCGACGAGGCACACGTCCGTCTGACCTGCCCCGCCGACCTGCCCGACGCCGTCGTGCGCGCGGTGCGCGACCTGGCGGCACGCGCGTTCGAGGCCATGGCCTGCGAGGGGCTGGCCCGAGTGGACTTCTTCGTGCGCGACGACAACACGGTGATCGTCAACGAGATCAACACGATGCCGGGGTTCACCCCGTTCTCGATGTATCCGCGAATGTGGGAGCAGACCGGGCTGTCCTATGCCGAGCTGGTGAACCGGTTGCTCACACTGGCACTCCGCCGACCGACCGGGCTTCGCTGACCGCGGGGTCGGCCCGGACTTCCAGGCCGGTCCCTGCTCACCCGATGCAGGCCCGCCCGGTGCTCGGCAGGGCGGCGGCGGCCGGCCCGACGTCGACCAGAGCCGCCGGTAGCGCGTCGAGGCCGTACTCGGCCGGGACGCGTAGCTCGATCGCCGGGGAGCGTCCATAGCTGACCGCCGTCATCGGGTCGGTGCCCTCCTGGAGCACCCAGTCCACGCCGTTGACGTCGAGACAGGTGGCGGTGGTCGGCCCGATCTCCGCCAGGCCGCACCGCAGCACGACGGCCGGAGACCCCCAGGACAGCGCGCCGGGAGTGTCGATCGGAGTGCGCGGTGCGTCCAGGACCGTCGCCGGCGCCAGGTCCAGAGCCGCGACGCACTCGTCGGAGGTGGCCGACGGCCCGGGCCGCAGGCTCTGCGCCCCGCTGGAACAGCCGACCAGCCCGACGGCCGACCCGACCACCACCAGGACCACCAGCGCCGTTCGCCCGGTGGTTCCCGGTGCTCTTCGCGCCATCGGTGCGCAGGTCACATGTGGACGATGGTGCAGGTGGTGGTCCGTGTGATGCCGGGCACCGACTGGATCTTCGCGATCACGAGCTTGCCCAGCTCGTCCGCGCTGACCGCCTCCACCCGGGCGATCACCTCGTAGGGCCCCATCACGTACTCGCAGATGGTGACCCCGCTCAGCGTGGCGACCTCGCGAGCGACGTCGGAGGCCTTGCCCGCCTCGGTCTGGATCAGGATGTAGGCCTCAACCATGGGTCCTCCTCGTGCCGTCGATGTCGGCGTCCGCAGGTCGAGGCGAACGGCCCGGTCACGTTACCGTGTCGCCCCGGCACCTCGGCAGGGGCCGGTGCCGGGCACCTGGTCGAGAGGAGGGCGACATGAACGGCGCCCCATCGAGCCCGCCCGCAGGTCGTGGCCGACTGGTCGACCTCGGCGAGGACGCCCTGGTCTCCACTGTGATCTCCACCCTCGCTCGCACTGCGACACCCGCCTGGCTCCGCGTCGGTCCGGGGGACGACGCCGCAGTCCTCGACCTGCGCATAGCCGGCTCCGGAGGACTCGATCCCGGCCGGCTGGTGGTGTCGACCGACACCCTGGTCGAGGGGCAGGACTTCCGGTTCGCGTGGTCCAGCGGTCGCGATGTCGGGGTGAAGACCGCGGCGCAGAACCTCGCCGACATCGCCGCCATGGGCGCCCATCCGCTGGCTCTGGTGGTCAGCCTTGCTGCGCCGGGGGACTTGTCGGTGGATGTCGCCGAGGGTCTGACCGAGGGGCTGGTCGCGGAGTGCGAACGGGCCGGGGCGGCAGTGGTGGGCGGGGACGTGTCGGCGGCCGCTCAGGTGGTGATCACCGGGACGGCGCTCGGCCTGTTCATCGCCGGGTCGGCGCCGGTGCGTCGGGACGGTGCCCGAGTGGGGGACGTGGTGGCGATCGCCGGCACGACCGGCGACTCGGCGGCAGGGCTGGCGGTCCTGACGGCCGGGCTGGCCCCGCCGGCCGCGCCCGCACGGGACGGGGTTGGCGGCGCGGTCGCCGTCGCAGCGGTGCTGACCGCGCACCGCACACCGCGCCCGCCCTACCACGCCGGTCCGACCGCGGCGGCAGCCGGGGCGACGGCGATGATCGACACCAGTGACGGGCTGCTGCGCGACGCCGTCCGCATCGCCACCGCCTCGGCTGTGCTGCTCGACCTGGACCTCGAGCGGCTGCCCCGATCCCGGCACCTGGACGTGGTGGGCGCGATGCTGGAGGGCCAGGGCGGACGGACGGACGGGCCGGCGGGCGGGGTGGCCCGGCAGTGGCTGCTGACCGGGGGCGAGGACCACGCCCTGCTGGCCTGCCTGCCGCCCGGAGTGCTACCGGAGGGCTTCGTGGCGGTGGGTCAGGTGCACGCAGTGCCGGCCGGTGGCGAACCCGGGGTGCGGCTGAACGGCCGGACGGTCAGCGGACCGCTCGGCTGGCAGCACTGGTGAGAGTCAGCGAGTGACCTTGCCGGCCTTGATGCACGAGGCGCAGACCTGCAGGCGCTTCGGCGTCCCGCCGACCACGGCACGGACCCGCTGGATGTTCGGGTTCCAGCGGCGCTTGGTGCGCCGGTGCGAGTGCGAGATCTTGTGACCGAAGCCCGGACCCTTACCGCAGACGTCACAGGTGGCAGCCACGGTGGTATCTCCTGAGCTCGAGAGGATTGAGCGCGACGATCCGTCGCGTCGGGTAACCACGACAGGCTAGCCGAGGAGGCCGCCTGCACCCAAAACGAGGCGGTCGGCAGGGCGGTGGACCGTCGCCGGTCGAGGGGATGCGGCTAGCCTGCCCACCATGCTGGAGGCCATCGATGCCCGAGGTGCCCGCAAGTGGGCGCTCTCGGCGTTGGAGGCGCTCGCCGAGGCGCGCGAGGAGCTCGACGCCCTCAACGTCTACCCGGTGCCGGACGGTGACACCGGCACCAACCTGTACCTCACGGTCCAGGCCGCCGTCGAGGCGATCAGGGCCCTGCCCCGCCGGGCGGAGGTGCACGAGGTGATCGAGGCGTTCGCGCACGGAGCGCTGATGGGAGCCCGGGGCAACTCCGGGATCATCGCGGCCCAGCTGATGCGAGGGTGGGCCGACGTCCTGGCCGAGAGAGAGGTGCTCGACGGCGGGGCCGCGAAGGAGGCCGTGCGACGGGCCGACGAACAGGCCTGGCAGGCGGTTGCCGAGCCGGTCGAGGGCACCATCCTGTCGGTGAGCCGAGCCGCCGCGCAGGCCGCCCAGGCGTCCGGCGACAGCCTGCCCGAGGTGGTCAGCGCCCTGGTCGAGGCCGCGCGGGAGGCGTTGGCGCGTACCCCCGAGCAGCTGGAGGTGCTGCGGCGGGCGGGTGTCGTCGACGCGGGGGGACGCGGCTACCTGGTGCTGCTGGAGACCCTCGACGATCTGGTGCATCTGCGACCCCGGCCGCGGGTCGGGCGGCGCCGCGCCGCCTCCCAGCGCGCTCAGGCCGCGGAGGCGGAGTGCTCGGATCTGTTCGCCCATCTGCGTCACGGCGGACCGGCCTACGAGGTGATGTACCTGCTGGACGCCGAGCAGTCCTCGGTCAGCGCACTGCGCGAACGGTTGGCGGCTCTGGGCGACAGTCTCGTCGTGGTGGGCGGCGGCGGGCTGTGGCACGTCCATGTTCATGTCGACGACCCGGGTGCGGCAGTGGAGGCCGGCATCGAGTCCGGTCGCCCGCACCGGGTGCGGATCACGCACTTCGGCGAGCAGGCCAGCGCGCGGGCGGTGGCCTCGGCCACGGCTCAGGCGCCGGCGGTCGGGCTGGTCGCCTGCGCCGCCGGTCCGGGCCTGGCCCGGCTGTTCGCCGATGCCGGGGCCCAGGTCGTGACGGGGCCGCGGCCGCCGACCGCGGAGATCCTCGCCGCGATCCGGCGCACGGGCGCCGCGGCTGTCGTGGTGCTGCCCAACGACTCCGACACCGTTGCCGTGGCGCAGGCGGCGGCGCGGATGGCCCGCCAGGAGCAGATCGGGGTCAGTGTGCTGCCGACACGGGCCCAGGTGCAGGGGTTGGCCGCCGCGGCCGTGCACGACGCCGCCGGTCGGGTGGACGACGACGTGGTGCAGATGTCGGCCGCGGCCGGAGCGACCCGGGACGGCGCGGTGACGGTGGCCGTGCGCGAGGCGATCACCTCGGGCGGCATCTGCTGGCCCGGTGACGTGCTGGGCATCGTGCAGGGAGACATCGTCATCGTCGGCTCGCAGCAGGCGCAGGTGGGCAGCGAGGTCCTCGACCGGCTGCTCAGCAGTGGTGGTGAGCTGGTCACCCTGGTCGGCGGCGACGGCGTGGACGACGCCGTGCTGCAGGCCCTGCGCGAGCATGTGCGACGCGGCGCCGCGGGCGTCGAAGTCACTGTGCTGGACGGCGGTCAGCCCCGCTACCCGGTGCTGATCGGGGTCGAATGAGCGACATTCGGCTGAGCGACCCGCTCCGTCCGTTGGTCGGTACGTCGGCTGCGGCCCTGCACAAGCACCTCGATCTGCGCACCGTGGGTGACCTGTTACGGCACTACCCGCGCCGGTACGTGCGCCTGGGGGAGCTGACCACGATTCGCGATCTGCCGCTGGGCGAGGACGTCTCCCTGGTCGCCGAGGTGGTCTCCACCGCCACGGCCCAGATGAAGACCCGGCGCGGAACGATGCTTCACGTCGTCGTCACCGACGGCACCGACCGGCTGAAGATGACCTTCTTCAATGCCCGACGGATCGCCCGCGCGTTCCAGGTCGGGCAGCGGATGCTGTTCTCCGGCCGGGTCGATGAGTTCAGGGGGGAGATCCGGCTGAACCATCCGCGCTGGCGGGCGATCGGTGGTGAGCAGGACGCCGCAGCGGCCGCCGTGGCCCGCCCGGTGCCCGTCTATCCGCTGGCTGGGTCCCTGGCCGGCGATACGGTCGCCAAGTCCGTCGGTGTCGTGCTCGATCAGCTGGCCGAGCAGGCGAAGGCGGGGCGGCAGATTCCGGACCCGTTGCCCGCCGAGCTCCGTCGCCGGCTCGGCTTGGTCGAGATCGACGAGGCGTTCCAGATCATCCATCGTCCGCAGGAGGTGGAGCACGCCTATGCCGCCCGGCGACGGTTCTCCTTCGAGGAGGCGTTCGTCCTACAGGTGGTGCTGGCGCAACGGCGGGCGCTCGACCAGGCGGCCGCGGCCACACCCCGGCCGAGGCGAGCGGGCGGCCTGCAGGAGGCGTTCGACCGGGCGCTGCCCTTCGTGCTGACCACGGGCCAGCTGGAGGTGGGTGAGCAGATCGCCGAGGACCTGGCCCGGTCCCGTCCGATGCATCGGCTGCTGCAGGGGGAGGTCGGATCGGGCAAGACGGTGGTCGCATTGCGGGCGATGCTCACCGTGGCGGACACCGGTGGTCAGGCGGCGCTGCTTGCCCCCACCGAAGTGCTGGCCGCACAGCATCATCGCTCGATCACCGCGATGCTCGGTGACCTGGCCGAAGACGGGCTGCTCGGCGGCCCGGCGGAGCACGTCACCAAGGTAGTGCTGCTGACCGGTTCGATGCCCGTCGCGGCCCGTCGCGCCGCCATGCTCGATGCCGCCTCCGGCGCCGCCGGGATCGTGATCGGCACCCATGCCCTGCTGCAGGAGAAGGTGACGTTCGCCGATCTCGGGCTGGTCGTGGTCGACGAGCAGCACCGGTTCGGGGTGGAGCAGCGGGACGTGCTGCGCGAGAAGGGCAGGACCAGCCCACACCTGCTGGTGATGACGGCGACACCGATCCCGCGCACCGTGGCGATGACCGTGTTCGGCGACCTGGAGACCTCGACGTTGGTCGAGGTGCCTGCCGGCCGGGGTCCGGTGAGCACGCATGTGGTGCCGCTGGCCGAGGCGCCGGCGTGGTACGAGCGGGTCTGGCAGCGGGTGGCCGAAGAGGTCGGGCGCGGGCACCAGGCGTACGTGGTCTGCCCGCGCATCGGCGACGAGGCGGAGAGCGGCCCAGCCGGCGAGAACGACGGGGGTGACGGCGACGAGCGCGACCCCGTTGACGGGTCGGACGACGCGCCCGCCTTGACGGGGGTGCTGGCCACGGTGGCGGAGCTGGCCCGCACGCAGGCCATGGCCGGGCTGCGGGTCGAGATGCTGCACGGGCGGATGCCGGCCGAGGAGCGTGAGGCGGTGATGGCCGCCCTCACCAAGGGTGAGGTGGACGTGCTGGTGGCCACGACCGTGATCGAGGTCGGCGTCGACGTCCCGAACGCCAGCGCGATGGTTGTGCTCGATGCCGACCGGTTCGGTGTCTCCCAGCTCCACCAGCTGCGGGGGCGGGTCGGGCGGGGCAGTGCGGGCGGGGTCTGCCTGCTGGTCACCCGGGCCGAGCCAGGCGGCCCGGCCCGCACCCGACTGGATGCGGTGGCCTCGACCACCGACGGCTTCGCCCTGGCCCGGGTAGACCTGGAGCAGCGCCGCGAGGGCGACGTGCTGGGGGCCAGGCAGTCGGGTGGCCGCTCGTCGCTGCGGATCCTGCGCGTGCTGCGGGACGAGAAGATGATCGAGCAGGCGCGGGCGGAGGCGACCGCCGTGGTCGATGCAGACCCCGAGCTGGCCGGCCACCCGGCGTTGGCGCAGGCCTTGAGCGACCTCCTGGACGAGGAGAAGCAGGCCTACCTCGAACGCGGCTGACTCGGCTCGGTCGACGGGTCGGGAGGAGACAATGAGCAGATGACGCGGATCATCGCCGGGAGCGCCGGAGGCCGGCGGATCGAGGTGCCCTCGGGTGAGGCCACCCGCCCGACCACAGACCGGGTCCGCGAGGCCCTGTTCGCGGCGTTGGAGGCGCGCGGCGCCGTCGTGGGAGCCCGGGTTCTCGACCTGTTCGCCGGCTCAGGGGCACTCGGCCTCGAGGCGGCCAGCCGGGGCGCCGCCGAGGTGGTCCTGGTCGACTCCTCGCGCCAGGCCACCGTGGCGGCCCGGCGCAACGTCGTCGTGGTTGGCATGCCGCGGGTGAGCGTGGTGCTCTCCTCCGTGGAGCGGTACCTGACCGGCCGTTCACCGGTGCCGGCAGATCTGGTGCTCGCCGATCCGCCCTACTGGCTCAGCGAGGCCGACCTGGCCACCGTGCTCGAGGCCCTGGTGGGGGGCTGGCTCACCGAAGGTGCCCGGGTCGTCGTCGAGCGCAGCGGTCGCAGTCCCGAGCCGCGTTGGCCGGCCCGGCTGGTGCGCAGCGAGATCCGCCGCTACGGGGACACCGCGATGTGGCACGCCCGGCCCAGGCAACCCGAGTGAGGGCCGGTAGATTGCCGCAATGCCGACCCGCCGCTGCGTCTGCCCCGGCAGCTACGACCCGGTGACCAACGGTCACCTGGACGTGGTGGCACGGGCGACGAGGTTGTTCGACGAAGTGATCATCGCGGTGCTCACCAACCCGGTCAAACAGGGCACTTTCATGCTGGCCCAGCGGCTCGAGCTGATTGAGGCGGGTCTGGCCGACCTGGCCCCCGAGACGCGCGCCGCAGTACGGGTGGACGCCACGGACGGCGGGCTGCTGGTCGACTACTGCCGCCGGGTCGAGGCGGTCGCCGTGGTGAAGGGGCTGCGGTCGGGCACCGACTTCGCCTACGAGCTGCCGATGGCGCTGATGAACCGACACCTGACCGGCCTGGAGACCGTGTTCCTGCCCGGTGAGCCCACCCTGGAGCACGTCTCCAGCAGCCTGGTCAAGGAGGTGGCCTCGCTCGGCGGGGATGTCACCGGCCTGGTACCGGACGCCGTCCTGGCGGCGCTGCTGGCCCGCCGCGCAGCCTCGATGCCGTAGCCGCGTGGTCTGCTGCGCGATCCCGCCCCGGGTTCGCCACCAAGATCCCCTCGAGTGGAGAGAAAGGGTGGCCTCACCGCGGGTGTGGCCGCCGTTCGTCTCCTCTCGCGCGGATCTTGGGGGGTTCTCGCGCGGATCTTGGGGCGTGGGTTCGGCGAGGGTCTGCACGACGCACCCGGGAGAACCCCTCGTCCCGGTCGCCTCAGAGTGGGTCGCCTGTGTGCGGTCGCCTCGTTTGGAGAGCGGCGGGCACAGCGGGTAACCTGACGACTCGGCCTTGCTGATGTCGTGGCTGTCATCGGTCGGGCCGCGATCATGCGCGATCCTGATCGGTCGTGCGGGAGCTTCGTCGAGGAAGGTGCACCATCCGCCTGGACCCGCGCTCGCCGCTCGTGCTCGACACCCGCGAGCTGGCCCGGCGTCCCGGATCGATGCGGACCGTGGCCCGCGTCGTCGACGCCCCCGCAGACTTAGGGACCGTCGTGGTCGGCATCCCGGAAGGCAGCGAGATCGAGCTGGACCTGCGGCTCGAGTCGGTGCTGGACGGGGTTCTCGTCTCAGGTTCCGCACACGGACGGGCCAGGGGGGAGTGCGTGCGCTGTCTCGACGCCGTCGAGGTACCGATCGACGCGTCGATCACCGAGCTGTACGCCTACCCCGGCCACACCCTGGGTGGCGATCTCGACGAGGACGACGAGGTGCGCGAACTGCAGGACGATCTGATCGACCTGGAGCCCGCGCTGCGCGACGCAGTGGTGCCCGCACTGCCGTACCGACCGCTGTGCCGGGAGGACTGTCCGGGACTGTGCCCTGAGTGTGGGGCGCGCCTGGCGGACGACCCGGGGCACGGTCACCGCCGGATCGACCCACGCTGGGAGGCGTTGGCAGGTCTGGAGCAGGCACCACAGAACGACTAGTCCCACCGTCCGAGCACGTCGCCCGAGCACAGTGCCGGGCAGGAACCTGAGGAGAACACCGTGGCCGTCCCCAAGCGGAAGATGTCCCGCAGCAACACGCGGTCCCGCCGCTCGCAGTGGAAGGCGACGCCGACGACCCTGACCGAGCGCGTCGAGGGCGGACAGGTGACGTACTCGCGCCCGCACCAGGCCCGTGTGGTGACCGACTCCGCCGGTACCCCGCTCTACCTCGAGTACAAGGGCCGCAAGGTCAAGGACCTCTGAGCCAACGGGGCCATTGGTCACATGCGGGCGAGTCCGACCCCCCCGGACCCCGGTCTGGGCCCTCTGCAGGAGCGCCTCGGCGTGCAGCTGGAGATCGGACTGTTGACCCGCGCCCTGACCCATCGCTCGTTCGCGTACGAGAACGGAGGCCTACCCACCAACGAGCGACTGGAGTTCCTCGGCGACGCGGTGCTCGGTCTGGTCGTCACCACGGCCCTCTTCCGTCGTTACCCCGACCTCGCCGAGGGACAGCTGGCCAAGCTGCGTGCCTCGGTGGTCAACATGCGGGCCCTCGCCGGCGTGGCCCGGCGCCTGCAGATCGGTGACCACCTGCTGCTGGGGCGCGGAGAGACGACCAGCGGTGGCGCGGACAAGTCCTCGATCCTCGCCGACACCCTCGAGGCGCTGATCGGCGCCGTCTACCACCAGCACGGCACGGACGTCGCAAGCGACTTCGTGCACCGTCTGGTCGACGACCTTATGGAGACTGCGGCGGACAAGGGCGCCGGGCTGGACTGGAAGACGAGCCTGCAGGAGCGCACCGCCGTCCTCGGTCTCGGCGTACCGGAGTACGTGGTCAGCGAGGAGGGTCCCGACCACGCCAAGCTCTTCCACGCCGTCGCCATGGTGGCCGGGCGGGGTCGCGGGGAGGGCAGCGGTCGCAGCAAGAAGGAAGCCGAGCAGATCGCGGCCTCGGCCGCCTATCGGGCGCTGGCCGCCGAGTACCCCGACCCCAGCGGTGACGAGGCGAGCCTGACCGGGTCGAGCTGAGGCGCTATGCCCGAGCTGCCTGAGGTCGAGGTGGTGCGCCGCGGCCTCCAGCGGTGGGTCGTGGGCGCGTCGATCGGCGAGGTCGTCGTGCTGCACCCGCGGCCGGTGCGTCGCCATCTGGCAGGCGCCGAGGACTTCGCCGCCCGGCTTCGCGGGGCTCGGGTGCGTGAGGCGGTCCGGCGCGGCAAGTTCGTCTGGCTGGTGCTGGACGGGCTGGCCCAGGACGGCGTCTACACCGGCGGCGAGGCGGCGCTGCTCGCGCACCTGGGCATGAGCGGTCAGCTGCTCATGCAGCCGCCCTCCGCTCCCGACGAGCGGCACCTTCGGGTGCGGATCGCCCTGGACGGCGGCCCGGCCCGCCGCGAGGGACGAGAACTGCGGTTCGTCGACCAACGCATGTTCGGTGGCGTGGCTCTGACCGAGCTGACCGGGACCGGCGACGGCATGCCGCCTCGTCGCCTCCCGCTGCCGGTGGCGCACATCGCTCGCGACCTGCTCGACGAGCACCTCGACCTCGCTGCGCTGGTGGCGCGGATTCGTACGCGGCGCAGCGGGATCAAGCGGGTGATGCTGGACCAGCGGGTCGTGTCGGGGATCGGCAACATCTATGCCGACGAAGCGCTGTGGCGGGCCCGGCTGCACTACGACCGGCCCGCGGACTCGCTCAGCCCCACGGCCGTGCGCGCACTGCTGGGGCACGCGGCCGAGGTGATGCGGTCGGCGCTGGCTCAGGGCGGCACCAGCTTCGACGCCCTGTACGTCAACGTGAACGGCGAGTCCGGCTACTTCGAACGTGAGCTGGCCGTCTACGGCCGCGACGGCCTGAGCTGCCGCCGGTGCGGTGGGGTGGTGCGCCGGGAGCCGTTCATGAACCGCTCATCGTTTCTCTGCCCACGCTGCCAGCGATTTCGACACCGCACGACGGTAGCCTGACGGTCGTGGATGCGCAGGAGCGGGTGCGGGTGCTCGTCGTGGACGATCACGAGATCGTCCGGCGCGGCGTCGTCGATGTGGTGGACGCCGACCCACACCTGGCCGTGGTAGCCGAGGCGGGCACGGTGCTGGACGCCGTCCGGCGCGCCGCCGCGGTGCGCCCGGACGTGGCGATCGTCGACCTCAAGCTGCCGGACGGCACTGGTATCGAGGTGGTCCGCTCACTGATCCAGCAGCAGCCGGACATCCGATGCGTGGTGCTCACCTCCTTCGACGACGACGAGGCGGTGCAGGCGGCGATGGACGCCGGGGCGTCGGCGTTCGTGCTGAAGTCGGTGCGGGGAACGGAGATCGCCGAGGTGGTCCGCAAGGTGGCCGACGGCCGAGTGCTGCTGGACGAGAAGGCGTTGGCCCGGCGCAAGGCGATGCACCACGATCCCACCGAGTCGCTGACTCCCACCGAGAAGAAGGTGCTGGAGCTGATCGGGAACGGGTTGTCGAACCGGGAGATCGGCGATCAGCTCGGCCTGGCCGAGAAGACGGTGAAGAACCACGTCACCGGACTGCTCGCCAAGATGGGCTTCCGGCGGCGCACCCAGGCCGCGGCGTGGGTAGCCGGGCACCGCCAAGGCACCGGCTGGAACGCCGGCTAGGCGTCTCCGCATCCGGCCGCAGGCTCACCTGCCGCCGACCCGCGCGCCTGCCGTCATGGCGGCGCCGTTTCTTTCCGGACCCGCTGGGCGCCTGCGCGCTGGTGGCCATGCGGAACGCGCGGTCTCGTCGTGCTGCGCGTGAGCCGAGCGGCTATAGGTGAGGGACCCGATGGCCGACGGAAAGGAGGTCAGCCATGATCAGGGAGCACACCATGACAGGCAGGGGCGCCGGCGAACCCTCCTCGGCCGCGGAGCAGGTAACCGGCTCGCGCGGCCCCCGTCGCCGGCGGTCCGGGAGCACCGCTGTCGCGGCAGCAGTGCTCACGGGGTTGCTCGGCAGCGGCGCGATGGTCTGGAAGAGCACGGCGGCTGCGTTCACGTCCAGCACGTCCACCGGCTCGAACTCCTGGGCGACGGGCAGCGTCACCCTCACAGATGACGACACCGGTGCCGCCATGTTCTCCGCGACCGGCCTGGTGCCGGGCTCGACGGGATCGAACTGCATCACGGTCAGCTACACCGGCACCGTGGCTACCACCGTGAAGCTGTACGCCTCCGCCGCCGTCGACGCCTCGAGCGTCGCCCAGTACCTGGACCTGACCATCGACATCGGCACCGGGGGAGGCTTCGGATCCTGCGGCGGGTTCAGCGCCGGCTCCACGATCTACTCCGGCAGCCTGGACGCCTTCACCTCGACGCACCTGGCCTACGGCTCCGGCGTCGGCACGTGGGCGCCGTCCGGTGCCGCCGCTCAGGTCTACCGGATCACCTACACCTTGAACGCGGGCACACCGAACGCCAAGCAAGGTGCCACCACCACGGCGACCTTCCAGTGGGAAGCCCAGGCCTAGGCATGGTGGCGGCACCGAGCGCGGTGTGCCGCCCGGGGGGGTAACCGCGGATGAGCCGGGCCCACCTGCGCCGCGGCCCCTCACGGCTCGGTGCGCCGCTGAGGTGGCTCGCCGTGGCGTGTATCGGGTGGCTGTCGTTCGTCGCCGGCCTGATGTGGTGGACCACCATACCGATCGCCGTCGGCTGGCAGCCCGCCATGGTGCTGTCCGCGTCGATGGCGCCCGCCCTGCGGACGGGCGACGTGGTCCTGCTCGATCCTGTGGAGCACCCTGAGGCTCTGCCATCGGGCCGCGTGGTCACCGTGTCCGACCCTGCGCGGCCGGGCGGGACCTTCCTGCACCGGCTGATCCGCCATACCCCCGATGGCGCGCTGGTCACACGCGGGGACGCCAACGCCACCGAGGACTACCCGGCCGTGTCCGCTGCCCGGGTCCAGGGCGAGGTCCGCATGGTCGTCCCGTTCCTGGGCCAACCCGTGCTCGCGGCCCGTGCGGGGAACCCCTTCCCAGCGGCTGCCATCGCGCTGATGACCTGGCTGGCGCTGACGGCCACGCTGGCAGGCATCGGGCACCGGCCCGCCGGGCGAGGCCGCGCGTCCCAGCGTCGCAACGCCGTCCGGCGAGCGAGCCGGCGGGGCCCACGCCATAGGAGTGGGTCGTCGCCCCGGCGGCTGCGACGACCGAGCACCGCGGCGGTGCTGTGCGTGCTCATGGGTGTCGCGGCGACGGGCCCGCGCATGACGTCGACATCTGCTCCGTTCTCGGCAGTCACGACGGACGCGGCCAACGGCTTCACGCTCTCCTACTTCGCCTTCAACGCCGCCACCATCGCGACCTGGGCAGGTACTGGCGTCGGCGGATACAGCGGGGACGGAGGGGCGGCCACCGCGGCGCGACTGTCCCAGCCCAGCCAGGCAGTGCTCGATGCCGCCGGTGACCTCTACCTGGCGGATATCAACAACAACCGGATCCGCAAGATCACTGCAGCCGGGACGATCACCACCGTCGCAGGCACCGGAACGGCGAGCTACGGCGGCGACGGCGGACCCGCCACCAGCGCCGCGATCAGCGGCCCTCGCGGGGTGGCCATCGACCCCTCAGGCACCCTGTACATCGCCGACTCGGCCAACAACCGGATCCGCAAGGTCACCCCCGGTGGCACCATCACGACCGTCGCCGGGACCGGGGTCGCGGGGTACTCGGGGGACGGCGGCGCCGCCACCTCGGCCCAGCTCAACCTGCCCAGAGGCCTGACACTGGACGGGTCCGGCAACCTCTACGTGGTCGACAGCTCCAACTTCCGGGTGCGGCGCATCACCCCGGGCGGCATCATCTCCACCGTCGCCGGCACCGGAACCAGCGGCTACAGCGGTGACGGGGGGGCCGCCACGTCCGCCAAGATCAGCCAGTCGTACGACATCGCCCTGGACGGCTCGGGCTGCCTATACCTGGCCGACACCAACAACCATCGGATCCGCCACTTCTGCGTCGGCGCCACCATCTCCACCGTCGCAGGGACCGGCGCCGCCGGGTACGGCGGTGACGGCGGACCCGCCACCGGCGCCGTGCTGAACGGCCCCTCCGGCGTGGCCGTCGACGCCGCCGGAGTCCTCTACATCGCCGACTGGCTCAACAACAGGCTCCGCAAGGTCACTCCCGCCGGAAACATCACCACGCTGGCCGGTACCGGTGCCGCCACGTCCACCGGCGACGGCGGCGCCGCCACGCTCGCCACGGTGAACGGACCCCGGTCTGTGGCGACCGCGGCCAGTCACCTCTACGTCATCGAACAGAACGGGGAACGCATCCGCCGCCTGACCGGCTGAGCACCGACCGGGTCGACGGATCCCCTCGCCCGGTCAGCTCCAGCTGATTCGGACCTGCTGGCGCCAGCGGTCCCAGAACGCGTCGATCTCGGGGCGGGCGGTGACGTCGACCTCCTCACCGCGGTTCCATACGGCGAGGTAGAGCGCGACGGCGCCGCCGGTGATCGTGACGTCGGCCTCGGCCCGATCGACGGCGCCCGGGTCCCCAGCGGCGTTCTCGTCATGCCGGTGGCGGGTGGTGACTGCCGGGTCGGCGCCGACGCGCATGGTCCAGGCGTGGCCGGTGTCGCGAGCGGCCACGTGCACGGTCAGCGGGTGGTCCGAGCGCAGGGCGCTGGAACGTCGGGTCACGAAACCCGTGAGCAGCTCGTCGATGCCGTCGACGGCCAGTCCTGGCGTGATCCACGTCCGGGCCGCGGAGGGGGCGGCGGCCAGCCGGGCCGCCATCGCGTCGACGGCGTGGATGCTGGCCTCGTGGGCCTGGCGTCGCGCCCATCCGTCACGGGCCGAGGGAGCGTTCTTGAGGAAGAAGAAGACCTCCAGATCGGCCGGGGCGACCGCCAGGGCGTTGAGCAGGTCGACCTGTCCGTCGTCCAGCCAGTCCAGCGGGTCGGCCGCGGCACGGGCTGCGGCGTCGTTCTCCGCTTCGAGTGCGGCCGCGGCCCTCGGGTCGATGCCGGTCACGATGGCGGTGGCCCAACGCTGCACGACGCCCAGGTGGACGACGAGGTCGAGCACGGTCCAGCCCGGGCAGGTCGGGACCGGGGCCTGCATCCCGGCAGCGATCGCATTGTTGCGGACGACGGCGACCGCGTTCCCGATGGCCTCGCCGTACTCGGAGTAGCTCACCCGGTACGGGTCGGCGGTGGCGCTGGGCATGGCCCGAGCCTAGCCACGGGTGCCCGGCGCATCCGACCCGGCAGGCGGGGAGTCAGCGGCTTGGCCGAGCGGGACCCGCCAGGCCAGAACGGTCCCCGGGCGCGCGGCGGACTCCCCGACGCCGCGGACGGCCTCGAAGGTGCCGCCGTGCCGCCGGGCCCGCTCACCGAGGTTGTCCAACCCGCTGCGCCGGCCGGGCTTGGCCGGGATGCCGACCCCGTTGTCGGCGACCTGGACGCACACGTGACGCTCGTCCAGGCTCACCCGAACCAGAACCGTGCTCGCCTTGGCGTGCCGGGCCGCGTTCGACAGCCCCTCGCGGATGACGGCGACCACGTCGTCCACCACCTCGGGTGGCACCGCGCCGCCCGCGTCGACGCCCTCGGCGACAGAGGCCTCCACTTGGGCGGCGAAGCCCAGGAGCGACTGCGCCCGAGCCGTTTCCGCGTGCACACGGTCGACCAGCGAGGTCGGCTCCTCCGGGTCGCGCAGTGCTCGGATGGTGGACCGGATCTGGCGCACCACCCGGTCCAGTGAGTCCAGCGAGCTGTCGACGTGCACCAGGACACCGGGCTCCAACCGGCCCCGCAGCTTGGTCAGCCGCATCCCCATGGCGAACAGCTCCTGCACCACCAGGTCGTGCAGGTCCCGGGCGATCCGCGCCCGCTCCT
This sequence comes from uncultured Actinomycetota bacterium, assembly GCA_963825645.1. Taxonomy (GTDB): domain Bacteria; phylum Actinomycetota; class Actinomycetes; order Actinomycetales; family Kineosporiaceae; genus JADJPO01. Next base: position 283,726 of record CAWGTT010000008.1, on the reverse strand, counting down.
GGAGCAGCTCTGCCTCCTCCGCGCGCCGCCGGCCGTCGGCCAGCTGCAGGCTGATCGCCGCCTGCCCGGCGAAGGTCTGCGCGGTGGCCAGGTCGGCGTCGGTGAACTCGTTGCCACCGACTCGGCGCAGCAGGATCAGCACCCCGATCGGTTCCTCCCGCGCCACCAGTGGTGCGTACAGCGCGGGTCCGAAGGTGCGAAGGCCCTCCACCTGAAGCCGCGCCTCGCGGGCCAGCTCACCCACCCGGATGCCCACGCCGGACCGCAGCACCGACATCGCCCGGCCCTGCGCCGGCATCACGGTGCCGACGAGCCCATCGAGCAGCTTGTCGCCGACAGCGATCTCGAGCACCCAGTCATTGCCCAGGCCGGGCAGCACGAGGACGGCGCCGTCCGCGTCGGCCAGCTGTGCGGCGCGCTCCGCGATCAGCTTCAGCGCATCCTCCTCATCGGCGCCGGAGATCATCGCCGTCGAGACCTGTTGCGCCGCAGCCATCCAGCGGGCCCTGCGCTGGACGTCGGCGTACAGGCGGGCGTTCTCGACCGCGACGGCCGCAGCCGCCGCCAGGGCCACCACCACGTCCTCGTCCTCGGCGGTGAAGCCCCCCTCCTTCTCGGCCAGGTAGAGGTTGCCGATCACCCGCTCCGCGATCCCGACCGGGACGCCCAGGAAGCTGTGCATCGGCGGATGACCCGCCGGGAAGCCCGTCGAGGCAGGGTGCCGGCTCACCTCGTCGGTCCGGACGGCGCGACCCACCCGGGTGATATGACCGAGCACCCCCAGCCCGTGGGGCAGGTGCCCGATCAACGCCTCGGCCTCGCGGTCCATCCCGGTATAGACGAACGAGCTGTGCAGGCCATCCTCGCCGAGCACACCGAGCGCCGCGTACCGGGCGCCGGTCAGGTCCCTGGCCGCCCGGATGATCCGGCGTAGCGTCGGGGCCAGCTCCAGCCCGTCGGCCACGGCGACCACGGCGTCCAGCAGCCGGCGGTCGACGGCGCCGCCACCGGGTGATGGGTCGGGCATGCTCATACCAGGGATCCTCTCAGGGCAGGCGCAGTGCGACCCAGGGTGGGCTCAGGGACTCACCGGGTGTGGGCGGCGTCCGGCCCTGCCAGCCTCGGCACATGCTCACCCGACGGATCGCGCTCCTGCCGCCTCGTGGAGCCTGCTGCTTGACACAGCGGTCCTCGCGACGTCCGCCGCAGGGTCAGGCCGCATCGGGCGATCGGCTCGACCTGCCTGACGGGCTGCCTGCTCGGCGACATCGCACGGCATCGGCGCTGAATGCCGCGCGTCGCGCTCACCGTCGCCGCCCTGGCCCTGCGGGGCTGTCACGCACCAGGGCGTCGGCCGTGGCGGGGTCCAGCCCGCGGGGGAGGTCAGCCACTCTGCATCAGCCGCGGCCAGCCCTCTTCGGGTGATACCGAACTGCCATCGGGCAAGATCGAGAGCGTTCAACGACATATTCCTGGAGCAGACGAAACCCCGCCGACGGCGGTCCCTCGTCCCGCTCGTCACCAGCCGTCAACGAGGCCATGACCTCGCCGGCGGGCGCCGCGGAGGTCTGCCCTACTACTTTGGGACCACCGGGCCTGGGACCGGGCGTCGCGGTGTCGCCCGATACGACGAGGGGGTGCACGACATGGCGGATGCCACGGCCGAACACCTCTCGCCCGACGGGACCGCCCGCCTCACCGTGTGGGTGCGCGGCCGGGTGCAGGGCGTGGGCTTCCGGTGGTGGACCCGATCCCGGGCTCTTGAGCTCGGCCTGGTCGGCAGGGCGACCAACCTGGACGACGGCCGGGTGGAGGTCGTCGTCCAGGGGCGGCAGTCGGCGTGCATCGCGATGCTGGAGCTGCTCTCGGCCCAGCCGGCCCCACCGGTCCCGCCGGGCGCGCCGCGGTCCTACTACCGGCGCCCCGGCCACGTCGACGGCGTGAGCGTGATGTGGACCGAACCGGTGGACGGTCAGCCGTCGGGGTTCGTCGCCTACTGACCCTCTTGAGCCGACCGGCCCGGTTGGCGCCCAGCGCCGGAGCGGGCCGGTAGGCTGACCGGACCTTCCCCGCACACGTCGTCACCGGCAGTCCTCACCCCCGGGCAGGAGCCTGTGCACCTCAAGAGCATGACCCTGCGGGGCTTCAAGTCGTTCGCGTCGGCGACGACGTTGCGCTTCGAGCCGGGGATCACCTGCGTCGTCGGGCCGAACGGCTCCGGCAAGTCCAACGTGGTCGACGCCCTGGCCTGGGTGATGGGCGAGCAGGGGGCCAAAAGCCTGCGCGGCGGCAAGATGGAGGACGTCATCTTCGCCGGCACCGCCGGCCGCCCGCCGCTGGGCCGGGCCGAGGTGAGCCTGACCATCGACAATACCGACGGCGCGCTGCCCATCGACTACGCCGAGGTCACCATCTCGCGCACGATGTTCCGCTCCGGGGGCAGCGAGTACGCGATCAACGGCAGCCCGTGCCGGCTGCTCGATGTGCAGGAGCTGCTGTCCGACTCCGGGATCGGCCGGGAGATGCACGTCATCGTCGGCCAGGGCCAGCTGGACGCCGTCCTGCACGCCTCGCCCGAGGACCGGCGCGCCTTCATCGAGGAGGCCGCCGGGGTCCTCAAGCACCGCAAGCGCAAGGAGAAGGCCTTGCGCAAGCTCGACGCGATGCAGGCGAACCTGACTCGGCTGGCCGACCTCACCGCCGAGATCCGTCGCCAGCTCAAGCCGCTCGGCCGTCAGGCCGAGGTGGCCCGGCGCGCCGCGGCGGTGCAGGCCGACCTGCGCGACGCCCGGGCCCGGTTGCTCGCCGACGACCTGGTGGAGCTGGTGGCCACCCTGGCGGCCGAGGTGGCCGACGAGACCGCGCTCCGGGCCCGCCGCGAGGAGGTCGAGGCGGCCCTGACCGCGGGCCGCACCACACTGGCCGAGCTCGAGGCGCACGCCGCTCAGGCCGCGCCCCGCCTCGCCCGCGCCCAGGAGACCTGGTACCGGCTGTCCAGCCTGCGCGAGCGGGTACGGGGTACGGCGTCGCTCGCCGCCGACCGGCGCAGGCTGCTCGGCGAAGCCAGTGACTCCGAGCGGAGCCCGGGCCGCGACCCGGAGGAGCTCGAGGCGCAGGCCCTCGCCGTCCACGAGCAGGAGCAGGCGCTGATCGAGGAGGTCGAGGCCGCCCGCGAGGCCCTGGCCCAGGCGGTCGAGGAACGCCACAGCGCCGAGCGCGCCGAGAGCGAGGAGGAGCGCCGGTTGGCCGGGCTGCTGCGCGCCGCCGCCGACCGTCGCGAGGGCCTGGCCCGGCTCTCCGGCCAGGTGGCCGCCCGCCGCAGCCGGCTCGAGGCGGGCACGGAGCAGCAGGCGCGCCTGAGCGAGCAGATCGCCGAGGCCGAGGCGCGGGCCGAGGCGGCCCAGCAGGAGTTCACCGCCGTCGAGGCCCAGGTGGCCGGCGTCGAGGCGGGCGAGGAGGACCTGGACGCCGAGCACGAGTCCGCCGGTGGCGAGCTCGAGGCCGCCCGCGCCGAGCTGGACGGCGCCCGGGTCGCGGAACAGGCGGCCGAGAAGGACCACTCCACGTGGACCGCGCGCCGCGAGGCGCTCGAGCTGGGTCTGCACCGCAAGGACGGCGCGGGCACCCTGCTCGCCGCGACCGGGCGACTGAGCGGCCTGCTCGGGTCGGTCGCGGCGCTGCTTCAGGTCGAGCCCGGCTACGAGAACGCGGTGGCCGCGGCCCTGGGTCCGGCCGCGGACGCCGTGGTGGTCGACTCCGCGGCCGAGGCCCTGGCCGCGATCCACCTGCTGAAGACCGAGGACGGCGGCCGGGCGGGCGTGGTGGTCGGGTCTGCCGCCACGCCGGACCGGGCGCTCGCCGCATGCAGCGACACCCCGGCCGGATGTCGCTCGGCCCGGTCGCTGGTCCGCGGGCCCTCGTCGATGGCGGCCGCCCTGGACCGGTTGCTCGGCGACGTGCTCGTGGCCGCGGACCTGGAGGTCGCCCACGAGCTCGTCCGTCGCCATCCGGACCTGGTCGTGGCGACCCTGGAGGGGGACCTGGTCTCGGCCACCTTCCTTCGCGGCGGGTCGGCGGCGGCGCCGTCCCTGATCGAGGTGCAGGCCGCCGTCGACGAGGCCGCCGACCAGGTGGCCGCAGCCACCCGCGCAGGCGAGCAGGCCCGGTTCGCCGTCCACGCCGCGCAGTCCCGGCTCGAGGCGGCGCAGGAACGGGCCGAGCGGACGCTGGACGCGTTGCACGACTCCGACGCGCGGCTGGCCGCGGTGGCTGAACGGCTCGGCCAGCTCGGTTCGACCGCCAGGTCGGCGCGGGCCGAGGCCGATCGGGCGCGAAAGGCGATGGAGGAGAACCAGCTCGGACTGGCCGGGGACCGGCAGGTGCTCGAGGAGCTGCAGGCTCGGCTCGAGGCGGCGCAGGAGGCCGTGGAGTCGGACGGACACGACGAGGAGCCCTCCACGCAGGAGCGGGACCACCTCGCCGCAGCGGCGTCCGCGTCCCGGGCGACGGAGATGGACACCAGGCTGTCGCTGCGCACCGCCGAGGAGCGGGCCCGCGCCCTGGCCGGGCGGGCCGAGCAGCTGCGCACGGCCGCCGCGGCCGAACGGGCGGCGAGGGCGCGGGCCGTGGCCCGCGAGGAGCGGCGGCGGCGTCAGGTGGAGAGCGCCGGAGCCGTGCTGGTCGGTGCCGAGTTCACCCTTGCCGTCGTGGAGGGCTGCCTGGTCCGGGCGGAGCAGCTGCGGGCGGCGGCGGACGGCGAGCGGCAGCGCTTCGACACCGAGCTCGGCGGGGTCCGCGAACAGGTGTCCGGGCTGGCCGAGGAGCTGGCCCGGCTCACCGATGTGGTGCACCGCGACGAGGTGGCCCGGGCAGAGCAGCGGATGCGGATCGACGCCCTGCGTGAACGATGCGCCGACGAGCTCGGCCTGGACCCGGATGTCCTCGTCGAGGAGTACGGGCCGCACCAGCCGGTGCTCGTTGTGGCCGGCTCACAGGGCTCGACGGGACCGGACGAGGACGTGCCGGCCCAGGTGCCGTTCGTTCGCAGCGAGCAGGAGAAGCGTCTTCGGGCTGCCGAGCGGGCGCTGTCGCTGCTCGGAACGGTCAACCCGCTGGCGCTGGAGGAGTTCGCGGCGCTGGAGGAGCGGCACAAGTTCCTCACCGCTCAGCTGGAGGACCTCAAGGCCTCGCGCAAGGACCTGCTGGACATCGTCAAGGAGGTCGACGAGCGGGTCGAGCAGGTGTTCACCGAGGCCTACCACGACACCGCCCGCGAGTTCGAAGGGGTCTTCGCGCGGCTGTTCCCCGGGGGCGAGGGCCGGCTGATCCTCACCGACCCCTCTGACATGCTGGCCACCGGGCTGGACGTCGAGGCGCGCCCGCCCGGCAAGAAGGTCAAGCGGCTCTCGCTGCTCTCCGGCGGTGAGCGCTCGCTGACCGCAGTGGCCCTCCTGATAGCGATCTTCAAGGCCCGGCCGAGCCCGTTCTACGTGCTCGACGAGGTCGAGGCGGCGCTCGACGACACCAACCTGGGCCGGCTGATCACGATCCTGGAGGAGCTGCGGGCCTCGAGCCAGCTGATCGTGGTGACCCACCAGAAGCGCACCATGGAGGTCGCCGACGCCCTCTATGGGGTGACCATGCGCGGTGACGGTGTGACCACGGTGGTCAGCCAGCGGCTGCGCGAGGATCAGCCGGCCTGATTCGCGCGCCGTGCGCTTCGTCGTCGGCGGTCATCTGCCGATATCCTGAAGGCCGCGTGTGAGGGGTTCGCCCGGGGCCAACTCCACCTACGCGTCGACGGTCTCCCCCGGTGACGTGGGCGACATCTCTGTAACAATCACCCCACTTCGGTGGGACTGGTGTGACTGATGGGGCAACGTAGAGTCGTGATCGCGATCGTGGTGGGGATGCTTGTCGTCGTGTCCTTGGCGCTCTGGGTGATCGTCCAGGCGGCAGCCGATCCCATTCGGCGGGGGTCCGGGGTGCTTACTCCGGAAGGTGAACAGCTGACCCGGGGCGCGCGCCGGCGGGCCCGAACCGCCGCTGCCACGGCGCGCACCGCGGCCGAGGCAGCTCGGTCGACGGCGCGTGACCTGCGTCCCGGCGCCGCGCGGCAGGACCGTGAGAATCCCGGTGCCGCAGAGGGTTCCGGTTCCGAGGCGGACGCCGCGGATTCAGCGCAGGGGACCGCCGAACCCAGCCAGACCCCTGCGCCGGAGCTGGGTCAACAGCCTCCTCGCCAGCAGGGCTCGCCGCTGGCTACTCCAGTGACGGGAGTCTCCGGGACAATCGCCCGGTGAACCTCGACTTCCTCGCGATCGCCGTCGTCGCGGTCGCCGTCCTCGCCGTCCTGTCCGTCGCCCTGCTGGTCGGCGCCCGTCGGCGCCGCGGCCCGCTGCCGCCCGCACCCGATGAGGGTGGCACCGCGCTGCCGGGCGCCCCGTCCGGACCGCTGGCACAGGACGAGGGGCCGAGGTCGAGTGACACCGCCGTCCTGGATCGGCCCACGGGGCCGGCGCTCGAGGAGCTCACCGAGCCGGTCGCGCCCACTCTGGAGCGCCCCGAACCGGTGCTCGGCCGGATGGCACGGCTACGTCAGCGCCTGGCCCGGTCGAACAGCGCGATCGGGCAGGGCCTGCTGGCCCTGCTCGCCCGGGACACGATCGATGAGGACACTTGGGAGGAGATCGAGGACACCCTGCTGCTGGCGGACATCGGCGCCGGGGCATCGGCCGAGATCATCGACGGGCTTCGTCGAGAGGTGGCCACCCTCGGCACGCGTGACCCCGAGCAGGTGCGCTCCATGCTGCGGACCCAGCTGCTCGCCGCGGTGGAGCCGGGGATGGACCGGTCGCTGGCCGTCGACCGGCACATCGCCGAGGGCCGGCCCGCCGTCGTCCTGGTGGTCGGGGTGAACGGCACCGGAAAGACGACCACGGTGGGCAAGCTGGCCCGGGTGCTCGTCGCCGAGGACAAGGACGTGCTGCTCGGCGCTGCCGACACGTTCCGGGCCGCGGCCGCCGACCAGCTGACGACCTGGGGGGAGCGGGTCGGGGTGCCGACCGTGCGCAGCGACACCGGCGCCGATCCGGCATCCGTCGCGTTCGACGCGGTGAGGGCCGGGATCGAGGCCGAGGTCGACGTGGTCCTGATCGACACGGCCGGCCGGCTGCAGAACAAGGTCGGCCTGATGGACGAGCTCGGGAAGATCAAGCGCGTGATTGCCAAGCACGGCCCGGTGGACGAGGTGCTGCTGGTGCTCGACGCGACCACCGGCCAGAACGGCATGAACCAGGCCCGGGTCTTCTCCGACGTGGTCGACGTGACCGGGATCGTGCTCACCAAGCTCGACGGCACCGCCAAGGGCGGGATCGTCGTCGCCGTCCAGCGCGCCCTCGGTGTGCCGGTGAAGCTGGTCGGTCTCGGCGAGGGTCCCGATGACCTGGCGCCGTTCGAGCCCGAGACGTTCGTCGACGCGCTCTTGAGCTGAGGGTCCGGGAAACCCAGGTTTCACTCGGGCCACGTGTCCGTCACACGCCCGTAACACACACGGTGAACGCGGGAAACACAGGGACGGAACGGTAGTTCGCGGTGGCCCCAGGGACGTGGCACTGCTCCTCGAGAACCCACGGAATCCTCCAGAGAGAGGTACGCATGAATACCGGAGACACCGCATGGGTGCTGACCAGCGCGGCTCTCGTGCTGCTCATGACGCCCGGCCTGGCGTTCTTCTACGGCGGCATGGTCCGCGGCAAGAACGTTCTGAACATGCTGATGATGAACTTCGTCACCATTGCGGTGGTCGGCGTCCTATGGGTGCTGATCGGCTACTCACTGGCGTTCGGTCCGGGGGGTGCCTTCATCGGTGACTTCTCCCACCTTGGGCTGAACGGCACCATCGGCGAGGTGACCGGCGAGGATGGCATCCCGGTGCTGGCCTTCGTCATGTTCCAGGCCATGTTCGCCATCATCACCCCCGCTCTGTTCACCGGCGCGATAGCGGACCGGATCAAGTTCGCTCCCTTCATCGCGATCGTGGCCCTCTGGTCGGTGCTGGTGTACTCGCCGGTCGCCCACTGGGTGTGGGCGGAGAACGGCTGGCTGTTCAGCCTGGGCGCCGAGGACTTCGCCGGCGGAACCGTCGTCCACGCCAACGCGGGAGCCGCCGCCCTGGCCCTGGTGATCGTGATCGGCAAGCGGCGCGGCTGGCCCAAAGAGCCGATGCGCCCGCACAACCTGCCGTTCGTGCTGCTCGGCGCCGCGTTGCTGTGGTTCGGCTGGTTCGGCTTCAACGCCGGTTCCGCGCTGGGCGCCGGTGAGACCGCGGCGATCGCGTTCATGACCACCAACACCGCCGCGGCGGCCGCGGTGCTCGGCTGGCTGCTCGTCGAGCGGATCCGCGACGGGCACCCGACCACGCTGGGTGCCGCCTCCGGTGCCGTGGCCGGACTGGTCGCCATCACCCCGGCATGTGCGTTCGTCAGCCCGGTCGGTGCGATCGCGCTGGGCTTCACCGCGGGCATCGTCTGCTCCCTCGCCGTCGGTCTGAAGTTCCGCTTCGGATACGACGACGCGCTCGACGTGGTCGGCGTCCACTTGGTCGGCGGTGTGCTCGGTGCTCTGTTGATCGGCCTCCTGGGCACCGCCGTCATCGGCGGGGCGGACGGCCTGTTCTACGGTGGCGGGCTCTCCCTGATGGGCAAGCAGGCGGCGGCGGTGGCCGCATCGGTGGCGTACTCCTTCGTCGTGACCTTCATCATCGCCAAGGTGGTCGGGCTGTTCTCCGGCGGCCTGCGGGTGAGCGAGGAGGTCGAGCGAGACGGTCTGGACTACAGCCTGCACGCCGAGACCGCCTACGAGGTCGGAACGCTCAGCGGCGCCAGCCACAACTCGGCATCGGCGGCCCGCAAGACGACGGAGGTGTCGGCATGAGGCTCATTACGGCGATCATCAAGCCGCACAAGCTCGACGAGGTGAAGTCGGCACTCGAGGCGTTCGGTGTCCAGGGCATGACTGTCAGCGAGTCCAGCGGGTACGGCCGTCAGCGCGGCCACACCGAGGTCTACCGGGGCGCCGAGTACACCGTCGACCTGGTGCCGAAGGTCCGGCTCGAGGTACTCGTGGACGATGCCGACGCCGGCGACGTGGTCGACGTCATCGTCAAGAGCGCCCAGACCGGACGGATCGGTGACGGGAAGGTCTGGACCGCTCCGATCGACGACGTGGTCCGGGTACGCACGGGTGAGCACGGCGTCGACGCGCTCTGACGGGGCGCACGATGGGGGGGCCAGCACTCGGGGTCTAGGCGCCGCCAGAGGGCGCCCGTGGGTGGGAGGCGCCCCGCAGGACCTGCGTCGTGAACGACTGGCGCTGGCCCTGCGGGGTGGCCCCCCCGGCCCCACCAGGCGGCTCGCGATGACCTCGTTGGTCGAGCGGGCGCTGGGACAGGCGTGGCGCGAGGCCGTCGACCGCCCCACACAGATGCCCAATGCCGGCCGTGCCCGGGCCGAGACCGGGATCGCCCTGGCTGCGGTGGGCAGCGTCGCGCGTGGGGACACCGGGCCGGCCAGCGACCTCGACCTGGTGCTCGTCCACGACGGGCGTCGGCCGCACGCCGAGGTCGCCGCCCTTGCCGACCGGCTCTGGTACCCGCTGTGGGACAGCGGTCTGAGGGTGGACCACTCGGTCAGGACCCCGTCGCAGTGCCGAGAGGTGGCCGCGGTGGACGCCTCGGCCGGAATCGGCCTGCTCGACCTGCGCCCGCTCGCCGGTGACCACGACCTGGTGGTCCGAACCCGGGCCCAGCTGCTGGCCGACTGGCGAGGCGGCATCCGGCGGCGGCTTCCGGCCCTGCTCGATGTGCTCGTCGAACGGGTCGAGCGGTTCGGTGAGATCGCCAACCTGCTCGAACCGGACCTCAAGGAGGCCCGGGGCGGCCTGCGCGACGTCACCGTGCTGCGCGCGCTGGCCGCGAGCTGGGCCACCGACCGGCCGCACGGTGAGGTGGACGCCGCGCACACGCTCCTGCTCGACGTCCGTGACGCGCTGCACGTGGTGACCGGCCGCGGCGTCGACCGGTTGCTGCTCGCCGACCAGGACGCCGTCGCGGTCGGCGTCGGTGTCGACGACGCCGACGAGCTGCTCACGGTGGTCGCGCACGCCGGGCGCACCGTCGCGAACGCGGTCGACATCACCGTCCGCCGTGCACGGCAGGCGATGCCGAGCCGACCCGGCCGCCGAATCGGGATGCGCCGTGGGCCGCGCCGCCCGCAGCTGCGTCCGCTCGGCAACGGTGTCGTCGAGCACGACGGCGAGGTCGTCCTCGGCACCGGTGTGCGGCCGGAGACCGACCCGGTGCTCGCGCTGATCGTGGCCTCGCGCGCCGTCCGATGCGGCCTACCGATCTCGCCGGTGACCGCGGCCCACCTGGCCGAGGAGAGCCTGCCGCTGCCGCAGCCGTGGCCCGAGTCGGCCCGCGAGGCGCTGATCGACCTGCTCGGCGCCGGACCGGCCCTGATCGGGGTCTGGGAGACCCTGGACCTGGCCGGCCTCACCACCGCGTGGTTCCCGGAGTGGACGGGAGTGCGTAACCGCCCGCAGCGCAACGCCATCCACCGGCACACGGTGGACCGGCATCTGGTGCAGACCGTGGTCGAGGCGAGCGGGCTCCTGCGCCACGTGGCCCGCCCGGACCTGCTGCTGGTCGCTGCACTGCTACATGACATCGGCAAGCTGCCCGGCGTGCACGACCACTCTCAGACCGGTGCGCCGCTGGCCGCCGGAGCCGCTCGCCGAATCGGCCTCGCCGAGGAGGACGTCGCTGTCGTGCAGCGTCTGGTCCGCGAGCACCTGACCCTGGTCGAGCTGGCGACGCGGCGCGACCCGGACGACCCGCGCACCGTGGCTGCACTTGTCGAGGCGGTCGACGGGCGGTCCGAGGTGCTGGACCTGCTGCGCGCCCTCACCGAGGCCGACGCGATCGCTGCCGGCCCCGCGGCCTGGACGCCGTGGCGGGCCCGGCTGGTTGATGACCTGGTCCGGCGGGCCCGTTCGGTCCTCGAGGGCAAGTCACCGCCCGGACCGGCCCCGATCACCGATGCCGAGGCCAGGCTGGTGGAGGCCGCGGTCGCCGACGGGCGTCCGCACGTCGCGGTGAGCAGCTTCCACGACCTGCACGTGGTGAGCGTGGTCGCCCCGGACCGCCCCGGCCTGCTCGCGGACATCGCCGGAACCCTGGCCGCCTTCCGGCTCTCGGTGCGCTCGGCCCTGGTACGCACGCTGCCGGTGCCGGAACCCGTCGCCGGCGCAGCGGCGGCGTCCGGCGAGGTGCACCGCGGCGAGATCGCCGTCGACACCTGGTACGTCGACTGCGGGCCGAGCGCCGTGCCTGATCCCGCGACGCTGGAGACCGACCTGCGCCGGCTCGCCGACGGCGACCGCAGCGTGCTCGACCGGCTGATGCGACGCGATGCCGGCTACCGGCCGGTGCCGGGGGCCTCGGCCCGGGCCAAAGTAGTGCTGCTGCCGCGGGCCTCGGTCGAGGCCACCGTGCTGGAGGTGCGCGCCGCGGACCGCCCAGGTCTGTTGCACGCGCTGGGCTCCGCGCTCGCCGGCCTCGGGGTCGACCTGCGTTCGGCGCACGTGGCCACCCACGCCGGGCAGGCCGTGGACGTGCTCTACGTCAGCGAACCCGGCGGGTCCCAGCTGTCGCCGGCTCGTGTGGCCCGAACGGTGGCGGCCCTGGTCGATGCCGGGTCGATCGAGGAACGCTGAGGTTCACCGCGACGAATCATGCAGGGCCGCTCGCGAGCCAGCGGTCACCGGCACCCGGTTAGGCTGGAGCCGTGTTCGCCACGCTCTCCGATCGACTCGCCGCGACGTTCAAGTCCCTGCGCGGCAAGGGACGCCTGTCCGAGGCCGACGTCGACGCCACCGTCCGTGAGATCCGCCGTGCGCTGCTCGACGCCGACGTCGCGCTGCCCGTCGTCCGCGACTTCTGCGCCAAGATCCGTGAGCGAGCGCTGTCGGCCGAGGTCTCTGCGGCCCTGAACCCGGCTCAGCAGGTCGTGCAGATCGTGCACGACGAGCTGGTCGCCGTGCTCGGTGGGCAGACCCGTCGGCTGAGCATGGCGAAGCTGCCGCCGACGGTGATCCTGCTGGCCGGTCTCCAGGGGTCCGGAAAGACCACCCTGGCCGGGAAGCTCGGTCAGTGGTTCAAGGAGCAGGGCCACACCCCGTTGCTGGTCGCCTGCGACCTGCAGCGTCCCAACGCCGTCGACCAGCTCGTCGTGGTCGGCGAGCGGGCCGGGGTGAAGGTCTTCGCGCCGCACCCGGGCACCTCGGCCACCGGCGCCGCGGCCGACCCCGCGGCGGGCCTGCGCCCCCCGGGCAACCCCGTCGCCGTCGCCGGACAGGGTGTCGAGCACGCGATCGAGAAGCAGTACGACGTCGTCATCGTCGACACCGCCGGCCGGCTCGGCGTGGACGCCGAGATGATGCAGCAGGCGGCGGACATCCGCGATGCCGTCCAGCCGGACGAGATCTTGTTCGTCCTCGACGCCATGATCGGCCAGGACGCGGTGACCACGGCGCAGGCCTTCGCCGACGGGGTCGGGTTCAGCGGGGTGGTGCTGTCCAAGCTGGACGGCGACGCCCGCGGCGGTGCGGCGCTCAGCGTCGTCGGGGTGACCGGAGTGCCGGTCATGTTCGCCTCGACAGGAGAGAAGCTCACCGACTTCGAGCAGTTCCATCCGGACCGGATGGCCTCGCGGATCCTCGACATGGGTGACGTGCTCACCCTGATCGAGCAGGCGGAGAAGGCGTTCGACGCCAAGCAGGCTGAGGAGATGGCGGCCAAGCTGGCCGCCGACGAGGACTTCACCCTCGAGGACTTCCTGGCCCAGATGGCCGCCTTGCGCAACATGGGCTCGATCAAGAAGATGCTCGGGATGCTGCCCGGAATGGGCGAGCTGCGCGAACAGCTGGAGAACTTCGACGAGCGGGAGATGGACCGCATCGAGGCGATCGTGCGCTCGATGACCCCGCTGGAGCGTCGACAGCCGAAGATCCTCAACGGCTCGCGCCGCCTGCGGATCGCCAAGGGCTCCGGCGTCCAGGTCAGCGACGTCAACCAGCTTCTTGAGCGGTTCGGCGAGGCGCAGAAGATGATGCGCGCGATGCGCCGCGGCATGGGCATGCCCGGGATGGGCGGCGGGCCGGGCGGGGCAGGGATGCCGGCCCTACCCGGCGTCGGCAAGAAGGCGCGGGGGAAGTCGGCTCCGCCGCCGCGCAAGGGTAAGGGCAAGTCCGGCAACCCGGCCAAGCGGGCCCAGCAGGAACGCGACGCCGCGAACCGCTCCGCGTCGTCCGCCGGCGCCGGCCCGGGCAGCGCGTTCGGGCTCGGCCAGGGCGGCCAGCCTGACGTCGAGGACCTGGAGCTGCCGCCGGGCTTCGAGAAGTTCCTCGGACGGTGAGGTCCGAGATCATCCTTCACCTGCGCGGTCCCGTCCTGGTCGGACCGGACGAGGATGTCGGCGAGGCCTGGGTGGTGGGTGGGCAGATCACGTTCGAGCGGCCGCCCGGCACACCTCGCGAGCAGGTCGAGGGGTGGGTGCTGCCCGGGCTGGTGGACGCCCACAACCACATCGGCCTGGACGCCCACGGCGTCGTCGACAAGGCCGGACAGGAGGCCCAGGCCCTCACCGACCTGGCCGCCGGCACGATGCTGATCCGGGACGCCGGGTCCCCGGCCGACACCCGATGGATCGACGAGCGGGACGACCTGCCGCGCATCGTCCGGGCGGGGCGACACATCGCCCGCACCCGCCGGTACCTGCCGGGCGTCGGGCACGAGATCGAGCCCGAGCAGCTTGCCGACGAGGTGCGCACCCAGGCCGCCCGCGGGGACGGCTGGGTGAAGCTGGTCGGGGACTGGATCGACCGAGAGATCGGTGACCTGGCGCCATGCTGGCCGGCCTGGGCGTTGCGCGAGGCGATGGACGCCGCCCACGCGGCCGGCGCGCGGGTGACCGCCCACTGCTTCGGTGAGGACTGTCTGCCCGACCTGATCGAGGCCGGGATCGACTGCATCGAGCACGCCACCGGCCTCACCGAGGACACGGTGCGCGCCGCAGCCGCTCGCGGCACGGCGATCGTGCCGACCCTGGTCAACATCGACAACTTCCCGAACTTCGCCGCGGCGGGCGAGGCCAGGTTCCCGGTCTACGGGGCCCACCTGCGGCGGCTGCATGCCGAGAGCCGCCAGACCCTGATGGCCGCCTTCGACGCCGGGCTGCCGGTGTTCGTCGGAACCGACGCCGGCGGTCAGATCGCCCACGGTCTCGTCGCCGCCGAGGTCGCCGCCCTGGTCGAGGCCGGCATCCCGACCGTCTGCGCGCTGGACGGCGCCTGTTGGGGTGCTCGCTCCTGGCTCGCACGCCCCGGTCTGGTCGAAGGCGCTCCGGCCGACGTGGTGGTCTACCCCGAGGATCCGCGTCACGACGTGCGGGTGCTCGCCCACCCGACGCTCGGCGTCCTGCACGGACGTGTGGTCGGCTAGGAACGAGGATCGGGTGAGAGCTCGGGGGAGTGAGCAAGCGCCCGCTCCGGGAGTGCCGCGGGGCGAGATGCTGCTCGCCGCGCTCGGTTCGGCAATCGCCTCGCTCGCCTCGCTGTGGCCGCAGGTGCGCACCCTCACCACGACCGTTCCGGGGGACCTCGGCGATCCGCTCTACTTCGCCTGGCAGCTGGCCTGGGTCGGTCACGTCCTGCGAGAGAACCCCTTCGATCTGTCGAACCTGTTCACCAGCAACGCCTTTCAACAGGCGCCGGACAACCTCGCCTACACCGACGTGGTACTCGGCTACGCACCGCTTGCCTGGGTGACCCCGGCCGGACAGTCGGGGGCGTTGGCCCAGCTCAACCTCGCCCTGCTGATCGCCACGGCCATGGCGGCCTTCGGCGGCTACGTGCTGGCACGGGTACTCGGCGCCCGCATCCCCGGGGCGCTGGTCGCCGCCGTCGGCTTCGCCTTCGCTCCGTGGCGGGACACCCAGGTGATCCATATCAACGTGGTCTCCACCGGTGGGATCGCCCTGTCCACGGCGCTCATCCTGTACGGGCACGCCTGGTCGCTGCGAGCGGGCTGGCGCCCGGAGCGTGTCCGCGGCCGGGAGCACTGGGTGCTCCTTGGCTGGCTGGTCGCCTGCTGGCAGCTGACCATCGGGTTCGCGACCGGCATCTGGTTCGGCTACTTCCTCGCTCTGATCATGCTCTGCCTCGTTACCGGCTGGCTGCTCGTCGTGCGCCGGCACGCAGGACAGCACGGGCGGGCCGGCCCGGTGCGGGCCACGCTGTCCCGACGGCTGGTGCTGGCCGACCTGGCGGGAGGCGTGGCGTTCCTGGTCACGACGGGTCTGCTGGCGCTGCCCCACCTGCGGGTGCTCGAACGGGTGCCGGAGGCGCAGCGGGTGCAGGCGATGCTCGACCTGTTCTCGCCGCCCTGGTTCGGCCTGCTCACGGCGGGCCCCTCGAACCGGGTCTGGGGGGAGCGCCAGGCCGACTGGCAGGCGCAGATCTCCATGCTCTGGCCGCCCGAGATGTACATGTCGCCCGGCGTCCTGCTGATCGGGCTGGCCGTGGCCGGGCTGTTCATCTCGTCCTGGCCGCTGCGTCGCCGCCTGGTGCTCGGCGCGGTCACGGCGGTCCTCGCCGTCCTGGCTCTCGGCACCCGTGGACCGGACGGCGGTCGGTATACCTACCTGCCGCTGTGGGAGCACGTGCCTGGTTGGGAGCATCTGCGCACTCCCGGCCGACTGATGATCTGGGTGAGCATGGGGCTGTGCCTGCTCGCCGCCGGAGCCGTCAGCCGGGTCTGCGACGAACTGGTCGCTGAATGGGACCGCCGCGAGGAGAACACCTGGCGTCAGGGCACAGCGCGGGGCTATCTGGCGGGTCGTCCGTGGCCGGCCCGGGTCGTCCTGGCCGCCCTGCTGCTGGTTCCCAGTGCGCTGGTGTACGCGGAAAGCCGCGACGTGGTGCCGCACTGGACGGTGACACGGGCCCCGATCGACCTGGCCGCACTGCCCCAGCCGATCCTGATCCTGCCCACCGGCCAGGTCGCGGACTACCACCTGATGTTCTGGAGCACCGAGGGCTGGCCGGTGATCACCAACGGCGACAGCGGGTTCAACTCCGTCGATCAGGCTCAGATGCGCGCCGAGGCCTCGACGTTCCCGGATCCGGCGAGTGTGGCCGCGTTGCGGGCGCGGGGCGTGGCCACCGTGGTTCTGGTCCGTTCCCGGGTGGGGCCCGGCTCGCCATGGGAGGGTGCCGCGCAGCGTGCGGTCAGCGGGCTGGGCATCGGGCGACGCGAGTCCGGCGACGTCGTGGTCTACGACCTGCGTCCACCCGATCGGCGGTAGCCGCCGTTCCACGCCACTCTGCAGGTAGGCGCGCCCACTCTGCAGGCAGGTAGGCGAGGTGGTCGGTGGTCTGAGGTGCCGGTCGGGTCTGGCAGAATGGTGGGCCGTACCCGGCGGGGCGGCCCCTCTCTCCGCGCCCGGCGCGTCCGTTCGAGCGTTCCACCGCCCGGTCCCCACCCGGCGGCAGGCCTCGCTCACCCGAAGCAGAAGCTGGAGTACCACGACCCGTGGCCGTCAAGATCCGCCTCAAGCGCATGGGCAAGATCCGCGCCCCCTACTACCGCATCGTCATCGCCGACTCGCGCACCAAGCGCGACGGCCGAGCGATCGAAGAGATCGGCCTCTACCACCCCACTCACGAGCCCTCGACCATCGAGGTGAACTCCGAGCGCGCCCAGTACTGGCTCGGCGTCGGCGCCCAGCCGACCGAGCAGGTCCTGGCGCTGCTCAAGGTCACCGGCGACTGGCAGACGTTCAAGGGCCTGCCCGGCGCCGAGGGGACCCTGAGGGTCGCCGCGGCCAAGGCCGACAAGAAGGCCGTCTTCGAGGCCGCCGCCAAGGAGTCGATGGGCCAGAGCGCGGCCCAGGCCACGACGCCGAAGGCGAAGAAGAAGGCCGAACCGACTGCCAAGGCCGAGCCGACCGCGAAGCCCGAACCGACCGCCAAGCCCGAACCGACCGCCAAACCCGAACCGACTGCCAAGCCCGAACCGACCGTGACGGCCGAGCAGACCGCGACGGCCGAGGACGCGGCGGCCGGCGACAGTGCGGAGCCCGCCGAGCAGGCACCCGCGGTGGAGGCCGACAAGGCCGCCGTGGAGACCTGACCGTGCTCGTCGACGCCCTTGACCACCTCGTCCGGGGGATCGTTGCCAACCCGGACGACGTCCAGGTGCGGTCGCGGCCGCAGCGCCGGGGCACCCTGCTCGAGGTGCGCGTCCACCCCGATGACCTCGGCCGGGTGATCGGACGCTCCGGACGTACCGCCACGGCGCTGCGCACCGTGGTCAAGGCGCTCGCCGACGGCAAGCCGGTGCGGGTCGACGTCGTCGACGTCGACCGGACCCACTGACCGCCCGCCGGGAGAAGCACTGACCAGGCTCGTCGTCGCCCGCGTGGGGCGCGCGCACGGGATCCGCGGCGAGGTCACCGTGCAGCTGCACACCGACTCGCCGGCCGCTCGTTTCGTCCCGGGCGCCGTCCTGTTCACCTCGACCGGGTCCTTGACCGTGCGCAGCGTCCGCGACCACAACGGCACCCTGCTGCTCGGCTTCACCGGCGTCGATGACCGGAGCTCCGCGGAGGCGCTGCGCGGCGTCCTGCTCGAGGCGGAGGTCGAGGTCGCCGCGACCGGGTCCGCCGACGAGGAGGACGCCTGGTACGACCACCAGCTGGTCGGCCTGCGAGCGCTCGACCCGGGCGGCGCCGATCTCGGTAGCGTCGTCGCGGTGGAGCATCTGCCGGCGCAGGATCTGTTGGAGATCGCCCGCCCGGACGGCGTGCGACGGCTGGTGCCGTTCGTCACGGCGATCGTGCCGACCGTTGACGTCGCGGCCGGGACCGTGGTCGTCGACGCCCCGCCCGGGCTGCTCGACGACCTGCTGGACGACGGCCCTGACGAGGCATAGATGCGCATCGACGTGGTCACGATCTTCCCGGACTACCTCGCTCCGCTGGAGCTGTCCCTGATCGGCAAGGCGCGGCAGTCGGGCCGTCTCGACGTCCATGTCCACGACCTGCGGGACTTCACCCACGATCGTCACCGGACGGTGGACGACACCCCGGCCGGCGGCGGCGCCGGCATGGTGATGCGTCCCGAGCCGTGGGGCGAGGCGCTCGACCACGTGCTCGACCAGGCGGCGCAGACCCACCTGGTGCCGACCCTGCTGGTGCCGACCCCCTGCGGTGAGCGCTTCGATCAGGCGCTGGCTCACCAGCTCGCCACGTTGGAGTGGCTGGCCTTCGTCTGCGGGCGCTACGAGGGCATCGACGAGCGGGTGATGGAGGACGCCGCGCGGCGGATGCCGGTGCGGCCGATCAGCCTGGGCGACTATGTGCTGAACGGCGCGGAGGTGGCCGTACTCGCCATCGTCGAGGCCGTCGTCCGGCTGCTGCCGGGTGTGGTCGGCAACGCCGAGAGCCTGGTCGAGGAGAGCCACGAGGACGGCCTGCTGGAGTACCCGGTGTACACCAAGCCGGCCACCTGGCGTGGGCTGGAGGTCCCCGAGGTCCTCGGTTCGGGCCACCACGCCCGGATCGCCGCCTGGCGGCACGAGCAGCGGCTGCGCCGCACCGCTGCGCGCCGTCCAGACCTGATGCAGGCATGGCTGGCCGGACACGACCCGACCCCGGCCGAGCAGGCGGTGCTGGACCAGCCGTGATTTCGGGGGGCACCGGCTCCTGTGGCAGACTGAGCCCTCGTTGCGACGTCGTCGCGGTCCAGCGCGCCCTGCCGCAGGGGGGCTGCTACCCGGACCGGAAGACGCACCCTCTGTGACACCTTCGAGCACGCCGATGTCCTGTGGCATCCGCGGGAGAGCGACTGCGCCATGCATACCCTGGACAGCCTCGACGCCGCCTCGCTGCGCGGCGACGTCCCCCCCTTCCGGGCGGGCGACACCCTCAAGGTCCATGTCAAGGTCGTCGAGGGCACTCGCTCGCGCATCCAGGTGTTTCAGGGCGTGGTCATCCGACGCTCCGGCGGCGGCGTCCGCGAGACCTTCACCGTTCGCAAGCTGAGCTTCGGGGTCGGCGTGGAGCGCACCTTTCCGGTGCACTCACCGATCATCGACAAGATCGAAGTGGTCACCCGCGGCGACGTGCGCCGGGCGAAGCTCTACTACCTACGCTCCCTGCGCGGCAAGGCTGCCAAGATCAAGGAGAAGCGCGAGAGCGTCGCGGCGCGCTGAACCGCCCCACTGCGTAGAGTCGCCGGAGTGGTGGACGACCAGGTCAGGATGCGCGAGATGCGCGAGCTGCGCGCCGCAGGCTCCGTGGGTGCCGCCCGCAGTTCGCGCGCATCGTCTCCACTGCGAGTTCTCGCGGCAGTGCTGGCCTGCGCCGCGGCGGTGGTCGCGGTGCGCGCAGTGCTCGTCCAGTCCTTCGTGGTGCCCACCGCCTCGATGGCGGCGACCGTCCAGGCCGGGGACCGGGTGCTGGTCTGGCGGATCACGCACTTCACCGGCTCGGTGCAGCGCGGCGACGTCGTCGTCTTCGACGGCAGCGGGGTCTTCGACCCCGAGCCCACCGCCCGGACTCCACTGGCCGCCGTCGGGGCGGCGGCCGCCGCCGCGATCGGGGCTCCGGTCGGGCAGCGGGACTACATCAAGCGGGTCATCGCCTTGCCCGGAGAGCGGGTCGCCTGCTGCGACGCTGAGGGCAGGTTGACCATCGACGGCCGCCCGCTCGCCGAGCCCTACCTGCCGGACGGCGAGACGGCCAGCGAACGGCCCTTCGACACCCGGGTACCCCCCGGCCGGCTCTGGGTGATGGGCGACAACCGGTCTGACTCCGCGGACTCGCGCGACCACCTCGGCGACCCGGGCGGTGGCACGGTGCCCCTGGACCACGTAGTCGGCACGGTGGCCGCCGTCTGGTGGCCGCCGCCCCGGGCCGGCGGCGTGTCCGGTACCCCACCAGGGCAGGGGCGCGAGTGAGCGCCGCCGAGAACCGGATGTGGCCCGACGACGACCCGCCGCCGCCGCCGATCGGACCGCGGCACAGTGCGGGCTACTCGCGCCGCGCCGACCCGGGACAGCCGCCGCCGGAGTCCTTGGCCTCCTCGATGGCTGATGGGGTGCGACCTCGGGCTACCCGTCGACGTCGACTGGGCCGCGGCTCGCGCGGTCCCCAACCCACCGGCAACGG
Source organism: uncultured Actinomycetota bacterium (assembly GCA_963825645.1). GTDB lineage: Bacteria > Actinomycetota > Actinomycetes > Actinomycetales > Kineosporiaceae > JADJPO01. The sequence continues at coordinate 263,435 of CAWGTT010000008.1, read as the reverse complement.
CGGCTCCACCTCGGCCGGTGGGCCCGGCCGCGAACGGCCGAGCCCCGCCCGGGCCGCGCTCAGCGTGCTGACCGAGATGGCGGTCGTGCTCGCCATGGCGCTGGTCCTCTCCCTGGTGATCAAGACCTTCCTGGTGCAGGCCTTCTTCATCCCCTCCCAGTCGATGGAGGACACCCTGCTGACCGGTGACCGGGTGGTGGTCAGCAAGCTGACCCCCGGTCCGTTCGACCTGCATCGCGGTGACATCGTCGTCTTCAAGGACCCGGGTGGATGGCTTCAGCCGCTGCCGCCGATCGAGGACGGCGGGTTGCACCGAATGCTGCGCGAGACGATGACGTTCGTCGGGCTCTTGCCCCAGGACTCCGGCGAGCACCTGATCAAGCGCGTGATCGGGCTGCCCGGGGACACGGTCAAGTGCTGCGACGACGCCGGTCGGGTGGTGGTCGACGGGAAGTCCCTCGACGAGCCGTATCTCTACCCCGGGGATGTGCCGAGCGAGACCCCCTTCTCGGTCACCGTGCCGCCCGGGCGCATCTGGGTCATGGGCGACCATCGCAGCGTCTCCAAGGACTCCCGGTACAACGACAGCCCGTTCGTGCCCATCGGGTCGGTGGTCGGCAAGGCCTTCGTCGTGGTGTGGCCGTTCGATCGGGCCGGTGGGCTGGGAGTACCCCAGCAGGTGTTCGCCGGGCTGCCGGATCCGGGGTCATGAGCTCGCGCTCGCGGGTCCCCACGCTGCGCACCGAGCGGGCACTTCTGCGGGCGGGACACCGGCTCGTCGCGGGCATGGACGAGGTCGGCCGTGGAGCGCTGGCCGGTCCGGTCAGCGTCGGGGTGGTCGTGGTGAACGCGGGTACCCGGACGGCGCCCAGCGGGGTGCGCGACTCCAAGCTGCTCAGCCCGCCTGCCCGGCAGGCGCTGGTTCCGCGGCTGCGCCGCTGGACCGATGCCTACGCCGTGGGCCACGCCCAACCGGAGGAGATCGACCGGTTCGGGATCATCGCGGCGCTGCGGCTGGCCGGGCACCGCGCTCTCGCCGAGCTGCCCGAGCTGCCCGATGCGGTGTTGCTCGACGGCTCCCACGACTGGCTCACGCCGCCGCCGGCCCGGGCGGCCCAGGAGTCGGGCGCGGTCGAGCAGGAGGTGCTCTTCGACGTCCCGCCGCCGTCCGCGGCCGCCGCCGTCCGCGAGCCGGCGCCGCTGCCGGAGCTCGGCGGGCTGCCCCGGGTGACCACCATGGTCAAGGCCGACCTGCGGTGCGCGGCGGTGGCGGCGGCCAGCGTGCTGGCCAAGGTGGAGCGGGATGCGCTGATGGTCGAGAGGGCCCAGCTGTACCCCGGCTACGGCTGGCACGAGAACAAGGGGTACGCCGCCCCGGAGCATGCTGCGGCGCTGCGGAACCTTGGCACCTGCGAGCAACATCGACGGTCGTGGAACCTGGCGCTCGGGCAGCCGCCGCCCGTCGGCGTCGGGAGCTGAGCCCGCTGCGCCGCCCGGATGTCCCGGTGCTGGCCGCGATCTCGCTCGGCGGGGCCGTCGGTGCTGCAGCCCGGTTCGCCGCGACGAGCTCGGCCCCGCCGGACCGCCTCGCCACCGTCGTCGCGACGCTGGTGGTGAACGCGGTCGGCTGCGCGCTGATCGGCGTGCTGACCGTGCTTGCCATCGACCGCTGGGCCCATCTGCGGCTGTTGCGGCCGGCGCTGGGAACCGGGGTACTGGGCGGGTTCACCACCTTCTCCGCCTACGCGGTGGACGTCGAGGCGCTCGCCCACGACGGCCGGCTGGTCCTGGCCGCGCTGTACCTGGCGTCGACTCCCGTGGTGGCGTTGGCTGCGGTCTGGGCGGGCACGCGGCTCACTCGGCGCCTGGTCGAGACGAACCCCGAGGATCGGAGTGCACAATGACTCGCAGGGGCCGGAGGGGACCATGAGACTGAGCGGCACAGCGCAGCGGCTGATGATCATGGTCGGCGAGTCCGACCAGTGGCACCACAGGCCGGTGTTCACCGAGATCGTGCACCGGGCGCACCGGGCGGGCCTGGCCGGTGCCACGGTGCTGCGGGGGATCGAGTCGTTCGGGGGCAGCAGCCTCGTGCACACCACCCGGTTCCTGAGCCTGAGCGAGGACCTGCCCGTCGTCGTGGTCATCGTGGACAGCCATCAGCGGATCGCCTCGTTCCTGCCGCAGCTCGACGAGCTGCTCGTCGAGGGGCTGGTCACCCTCGAGGACGTCGAGGTGATCCGCTATGTCGGCCGAGACGAGAAGGCCCCCCGCCCGTTGGACCGTCCGCCCGGTTCCGGCTCACCGCCCGGGGAGGAGGCGGGCCGGTGACCTTGCTGTTCCTGGCGATGCTCGGCGCGGCGGTGGGCGCCCCGGCGCGGTACCTGACAGACCGCGCGGTGCAGGCCCGGCACGACGGGGTGTTCCCGTGGGGGACGTTCACCGTGAACATCGTGGGCTCCTTCCTGCTGGGTCTGATGGTCGCGGTGGCCTCGCCGCAGCTACGGGCGCTGCTCGGGGCGGGGTTCTGCGGGGCGCTGACCACGTACTCGACCTTCTCCTACGAGAGCATGCGTCTGGTCGAGGACGGCGCCGGCCGCCTGGCGCTGGCCAACCTCGCCGGTAGTGCGGTGGCGGGGGTGGCGGCCGCCGTGGCCGGGGTGGCGTTGGGTCAGATCCTGTTCGGCACGGCAAGATAGACATGACATTCACCGGCCGGCTGCCGGTGACGGACCGCGACAGCACGGAGCGACGAGGCGGATGAGCGCCGAGGATCTCGAGAACTACGAGACCGAGATGGAGCTGCAGCTCTATCGCGAGTACCGCGACGTCGTCGGCCTGTTCAGCTACGTGGTGGAGACCGAGCGCCGGTTCTACCTGGCCAACCGGGTCGACCTGAACGTCCGGTCCACCAATGGTGAGGTCTACTTCGAGGTGACCATGAACGACGCCTGGGTCTGGGATGTCTACCGCCCTGCCCGGTTCGTCAAGTCGGTCCGTGTGGTGACGTTCAAGGACGTCAACGTCGAGGAGCTGTCCAAGAGCGACTTCGACCTGCCCAAGCAGGGTGACTTCCCCGGCTGAGTCCCCCCCGGGTCCGCGCGCGACCGGTAGCGCCCAACGCCGTCCACAGCCTGGATCTCGCGACGTCGCGGTCGTCCCGTCCCGATGCCGACCTCGCCTATCCGTCGTCCACAGATGCCTGAGCGGGCCGGGCGACCGCGCACCCGTCGAGGGTTGGCTGGGCGCCGGAGGTGGTCACATGCGAGCCACGGATGCACTCGGCGAGTACGGCGAACGGATCGCCGCCCGGTACTTGACCGAGGCCGGGATGCAGATCCTGGACCGGCGCTGGCGATGCCCGCTGGGCGAGCTCGACCTGGTGGCCCGCGACGGTGGGTGCCTGGTGGTCTGCGAGGTGAAGACGCGCCGCTCCCACGGGGCGGGTACCGCTCTGGACGCCGTCACCCCGGTCAAGCTGGCCCGGCTGCGCCGGTTGGCCGCCACCTGGCTCGCCGAGCACGAGGACTCGTTCCGCGAGGTGCGGATCGACGTGGTGGCGGTGAGCGTTCCGCGCCGGGGCGGTCCACAGGTCGAGCATCTCGCGGCGGTGGTCTGAGTGGCGTTGGGCCGCTGCCTGTCCGTGGCCCTGATCGGGCTCGAAGGGCACCTCGTCGAGGTGGAGGCCGACCTCGCGAACGGGTTACCGGCCTTCGCGCTGGTCGGTCTGCCGGACACCTCGCTGTTCGAGTCCCGCGACCGGGTCCGCGCGGCGCTGGCCAACGCCGGCTGCGCGCTGCCGTCCCGCCGGATCACCGTCAACCTGTCCCCGGCCGGGTTGCCGAAGACCGGCACCGGCTTCGACCTGTCGGTGGCCGCCGCGCTGCTGGCCGCATGCGACCAGGTCGACGCGGGGTCGGTGGCGGGCTGGGTGCACGTCGGTGAGCTGGGACTGGACGGCGGCGTCCGGGCAGTGCGCGGTGTACTACCCGCCGTGATGGCCGCCGTGCGCGCGAACCGGCCCCGGGTGGTGGTCGCCACGGACAACGCCGCGGAGGCCGCCCTCGTGCCGGGCGCCGAGGTGGTCGGGGTCGGCCATCTCGGCGATGTGATCGCCTTGCACACCGGGGAGCCGTTGGCCCGGGCGGTGCCGTCCGGCAGGGAGGCCCTGCCATTCCTGCCCGGTCCTGACCTGGCCGACGTCGTGGGTCAGCCGGCCGCTCGGACGGCGCTCGAGCTGGCGGCCGCAGGGAACCACCACCTGCTCATGGTCGGTCCGCCCGGAGCCGGCAAGACGATGCTCGCGCAGCGGCTGCCCGGTCTGCTGCCCGACCTGGACGACGGGCAGGCGCTCGAGGTCACGGCCATCCACTCGGTGTGCGGCACGCTGGACCCGGCAGCGGGACTGGTACGACGTCCGCCGTTCGAGGACCCGCATCACACCAGCACCACCATCGCGCTCGTGGGAGGGGGCAGCGGCATGCCGCGCCCGGGCGCCGCGTCCCGGGCGCACCGGGGTGTCCTTTTCCTCGATGAGGCCACCGAGTTCGAGTCGCGCGCCCTCGATGCACTGCGTCAGCCGCTGGAGCACGGCGTGCTGGTCATCCACCGCGCGCTGGGGATCGCCCGCTATCCGGCGCGTTTCCAGCTCGTGCTGGCCGCCAACCCGTGTCCGTGCGGGCGGTCGTCGGGCAAGGGCGTCGACTGCACGTGCAGCCCAGCCGCCCGGCGCCGCTACCTGGCTCGGCTGTCCGGACCTCTGCTCGACCGGATGGATCTGCAGATCGAGGTGTGCGCGCTGACGCGGGCCGATCTGGTGCACCAGGGGCCGGGGGAGTCCAGCCGCCAGGTCGCCACGCGGGTGGCGGCGGCCCGTGAGGTGCAGCGCGAGCGGCTCGCCCGCACCCCGTGGGCCAGCAATGGGGAGGTGCCAGGCTCGTGGCTGCGCGGCGCTCTGCGGCTGTCGGCGTCCGCGACCCGGTCAGCCGATCGATGTCTGGACCGCGGCGAGATCACGGTGCGTGGCTACGACAGAGTGCTCCGGGTCGCCTGGACCTTGGCCGACCTGGGTGGTCGGGACGTCCCCCGCGCGGAGGACGTCGACAGGGCGCTCATTCTGCGCCGCCAAGGTCGGGTGGCCGCATGAGTGTCCCGTCCTGGTGCGACACGGCCGATGACCGCATGGCCCTGGCGGTCTGGAGCCGGCTCGCCGAGCCAGGGGACATCGAGGCGCGACGTCTGGTCGCCGAGCACGGAGCGGCGGCTGCCCTGCGGCGAGTGGTCGACGGGACGGACGGCCCGGGCGTGAGCCGCTGGCGGGTGCGGCTGGACACGGTCGACCCGCGGCGCGACCTTGCCACGCTGGCCCGGTTCGGCGGGCGTCTCCTGGTGCCGGAGGACGGCGAGTGGCCCGCCGGCCTGCTCGACCTGGGGCAGGACCAGCCGTTCTGCCTGTGGGTGCGCGGGCCGCTCGACCTGGCTGGGGCCTGCTCCCGGTCGATCTCCCTCGTCGGTGCTCGCACCGCCACCCACTACGGCATCGAGGCCACCCGGCAGATCGCGGTCGGCTGTGTCGATGCCGGCGTCAGTGTCATCTCCGGCGGGGCCTACGGCATCGACGCGCAGGCGCACCGCAGCGCGCTGGCCGCCGAGGGGCGCACGGTGGCAGTCCTCGCGTGCGGGGTAGACCGGGCCTACCCCAGGGGCAACGAGCAGCTGATCGACGAGGTCATCCGAGCCGGATGTGTGGTGAGCGAGGTACCGCCCGGCTCGGCGCCGACCAGGTGGCGGTTCCTCGAACGCAACCGGTTGATCGCCGCGCTCACCCAGGCCACCGTCGTCGTCGAAGCCGCGTGGCGCTCTGGGGCGCAGAACACCGCTCGGCATGCCGCCGACCTGAACCGGCCGGTCGGTTCGGTACCGGGGCCGATCACCTCGGCGATGTCCGCCGGCTGCCACCGGCTGCTGCGCGAGGGCGCGGTCTGCGTGAGCGACGCTGCGGAGGCGGTCGAGCTGCTCGGCGAGATCGGTCGGTGGCTGCCTGATCGGCCCGAGGTGCCGGTGCGCGGGCACGACGACCTCACCGTGGAACAGCTGCTCGTCTACGACGCGCTCCCGGTGCGCTCGTGGGCCCATCTGGGTGCGCTGAGCCGGGCTGCCGGGCTGCCGCCGTCCGAGCTCGCCGCGGGGCTCGGTCACCTGTTCGGCCTGGGGTTGGCAGAGAACGACGGTAGTCGCTGGCGACGAGCACGCCGCGCGTCGCCTTGAGTGGGTGGGCGCCGGGGCCCACCGTGGTGCCCATGGGTGCCGAACCGGTCGACGGGGCCGCTGCTGCGGGCCGACCGTGCCAGGGCGAGGGCGCGGATGGTGCCGAGCACGACGAGCTGCTGACCGCGTTCGAGAGCCATCTGGCCCTGGAACGTGGCCGTTCCGGGCACACCTGCCGCGCTTACCGCGGCGATGTCGCGGGGCTGCTGGACTTCACCGTGCGGCAAGGGCTCGAGCCCGAGGGGATCGACCTGGCGCTGCTGCGATCGTGGCTGGCCGAGATGCATGCGGCCGGGCTGTCCCGCTCCACCTTGGCTCGTCGGGCGGCCAGCGCCCGGACCTTCACGCGGTGGCTGGCGCGGACCGGCCGGGCCGGCGAGGACGCGGGGATCAGGCTGCGTAGCCCGAAGACGGGTAGGCCGCTGCCCGGCGTGCTGCGGCGGGACCAGGCCGCAGCGATGCTCGACCGGGCTGCCCGGCTCCTCGAAGGCCCCCTGGCGCCCGACGTGGCCGCCGCCGGGGCCGGTGGGGAGCCGGCATCGCCGACCGAGGCGGCGGCGACGGCGCTCGACCGGGCGATGGCCCGGCGCGACCTGGCCATGCTCGAGCTGCTCTACGCCACCGGGATCCGGGTCGGCGAGCTCACCGCTCTTGACCTCGGCGACGTGGACCTCGAGCGCCGCACCGTCCGGGTGCTCGGCAAGGGTGCCAAGGAGCGGGTGGTGCCGTTCGGTGTCCCGGCTGCCCGCGCCGTGCAGGAATGGCTCGTCGCAGGCCGCCAGGTCCTCCTCAGCGCGGCCGACACGCCGGGGCGTGAAGCGCTCTTCATCGGGCGAAAGGGACGCCGGGTCGACCAGCGACAGGTGCGCGACGTCGTGCACCGGGTGCTCGGCGACGACGGAATGCCCCAGATGGGGCCCCATGGATTACGCCATTCGGCGGCAACTCATCTGCTCGACGGCGGTGCAGACCTCCGTAGCGTACAGGAGTTGCTCGGTCACGCTACGCTGTCGACGACGCAGATCTACACACATGTCTCCGTCGAGCGGCTGCGGGCCGGACACCGGCAGGCCCACCCTCGAGCGTGAGTTGCTGAAAGGGGGGCGACGGGTGGTCGCCGACGAGGTCACGGTTCGTGATGCCGACCAGGTGGCCGCCAACGAAGCTGCGCTGCGCTCGCTGTGGGTGGAGTTCAAGGACACCGCCAATCCGGCTCTGCGCGAGCGGCTGATCCTGCAGTACTCGCCATTGGTCAAGTACGTCGCCGGACGGGTCGGGGTGGGGCTGCCGCCCAACATCGAGCAGGCCGACCTGGTCTCCTACGGCATCTTCGGGCTGATCGACGCGATCGAGAAGTTCGACATCGAGCGGGCGATCAAGTTCGAGACCTACGCCATCTCCCGGATCCGCGGGGCGATCATCGACGAGCTGCGGGCCATCGACTGGATTCCCCGTTCGATCCGGTACAAGGCGCGCGAGGTGGAGCGCGCGTACTCCTCGCTCGAGGCCGAGCTGCACCGGTCCCCATCCGAGCCCGAGGTTGCCGAGAGGCTCGGCATCACGCTCCCCGAGCTGCACTCGATCTTCTCCCAGGTCTCGTACGTGAACGTGGTCGCCCTGGACGAGCTGCTCACCGTCGGCGGTGAGAAAGGGGACAAGCTCTCCCTCGTCGACACGCTCGAAGACACCAAGGCCGAAGATCCGGTCACCGCCTTCGAGACCGAGGAGACGAAGTTCCTGCTCAGTAGGGCGATCAACCAGCTCCCCGAGCGGGAGAAGATCGTGATCACCCTCTACTACTACGAAGGACTCACCCTCGCCGAGATCGGTCGGGTCCTCGGCGTCACCGAGTCACGGATCTGCCAGATGCACACCAAGGCAGTGATGCAGCTGCGGGCCAAGATGGTCGAGGTCAGCTGAGCCCGGCCGATGCTCGGACGGATCGCCCACGCCGCGCCCATAGCAGGTCAGCGCACCAGCGGCAGCAGCACCGGTGGCCGCGGTCGGCCGAGCAGCGACAGAGGGTCGAGGTAGGCCGGCCCGCGGCGCAGCCCCCAATGCAGGCAGGACGCCGGCGCGCAGTGTGAACCGGTGGCTTCGAGCTCGCCGACGGGCGTTCCAGGGCGCACCGGCGAGCCGACGTCCACGCTTGCCCGGACCGGTTCGTAGGTGGTGCGTAGACCGCCCTGATGCACCACGCTGACGACGCCCCGTCCGGCCACCACGCCGGCGAAGGCCACCACACCGACCCCGGCCGAGCGCACGGTCGTCCCGGCGCCCGCCGCGAGGTCCACACCGCGATGGCCGGGCGACCATCGGTGGGGACCAACGGCGAAGCGACCTCGCACCGTCGGTGCGGGCAGCACCGGCCAGGTCCACGTCGTCGAGCGTGGCACCGCCGCTGCCCGATGAGCCGCGAGGACGTCCTGCGCCGACGAGCGCGGCGGCGGCCTACGGTCCGACGCGCCGGGTGAGCGGGTCTGTGCAGGGACGAGCACTGTCGCACCCACCGTTGGGGGTGCGGAAGGCGCCGCCGCGGCAGGATGTGACTCGACCACCGCGGCGGGCCCCCCGGATGGCGCGTCGGGTACCAGTGCCGCAGCGCTCGTCCCGGTCCCGATCAGAGCCAGGGACGTCAACAGGGTCGCGGTGCGGTGTCGGTGAACGGCCATGCGTCGAGCCTGCCCGGGCGCAACCAGCTGAGCAGAAATCGGTTCGAGGGCTGTGGACAACCTCGCGTCGAGATCGGGGTGGGGACGGATCGCCACAGGCGTCGCGTCCACCCCGCTCGACGTCGCCACTGGAACGTCTGGCTGGGTCCTGCCTAGCCTGAGCGGATGGCCTCCGAGCCCAGCGACGCCGGCACCCCTGACCCCGCGTCGTCCGCCGCCGGCTTCCTCGCGGCTGCCGCGACCCGGCTGTACGCCGTGGTGCCCGGGCAGTTCCTCGCCACCCGCGCCGAGCTGGCCCGGCAGGCCAGGACGGGCGGTGAGCCGGCCACGGCCAAGCAGATCGCGGTGCTGCGCAAGCCGAGTGTGGCAGCCTGGACGGTCAACCATCTGCTCCGGCGTGACCCCGACGTGGTCGAGCGGCTGCTCGCTGTCGGAGAAGCACTCCGCTCTGCGCAGACCCGGCTGGACGCAGCGGCGCTCAAGGGCTTGCGCGCCCAGCGCGAGTCGGCGCTGGCTGACGTCGTCCGGACCGCCGTCCGCCACGCCGAGAGCGCCGGGCAGCGCATCACCACCACCACGACGAACGAGGTGCGCCAGAGCGCGGTCGCCGCCCTGGCCAGCCCGGACGCCGCCGCGGCGTTCGGCTCCGGGACGCTGACCCGGGCGCTCAGCTACTCCGGGTTCGGTGAGGTGGACATCGCCGACGCCGTGGCCAGGACCGGAACGGGTGTCTCGCTGGCGCTCCTTCGCGGCGGCCGCAGCGACGACCCGGGGCGGTTGGGGCGCTCAGCTGGCGAGAGCGCGCCCGACTCAGACGGTGAGCGGGCGGCCGCCCGGCACGAGGGCGAGCGACGTCGCGCCGAGCTCACGCTGGCCCGGGCCCGCCGCGACCTCGATGCCGCCGCCGTCCGGCTGGAGGACGCCCGCGAGGCCTCGCAACGGGCCCGTGAGAGGGTGGCGCAGCTGCGGGCCGATCTCGCTACGGCCGAGGCCGAGGACGAGGCGCGGCTGGTCGAAGTGGCCGACGCCGTCCGGGCCCGCTCGCAGGCCCAGACCGCCCTGGACGGCGCGACGCGCGCCGTCCGCGAGCTCGGAGGGTCGCCCGGGCACGAGGTCGCGGACGAGCCGCTGTGATCTGAACGCAGTGTCACCGGCTTGGTTCGTCCGAGCGGCACCGTGCTCACCCCAAACGGGCACGACGTGACGTTGTGCCCGCTAGACGGGCACGGCGTGACGTCGTGCCCATGTGGCGTGAGTGGCGTGAGTGGCGCGTGAGTGGCGTCAGTGGCGCAGAGTGTGCAGGCGGGAGACGGCGTCGGCGAGCACCTCGGGCCGCTTGCAGAACGCGAACCGGACCAGTGAGCGGGCCTGCTCAGGGTGGTCGCAGAACACCTCGACCGGAATCGCCACCACCCCGGCCAGCTCGGGCAGCCGGCGGCAGAACTCCCGGCCGTCGGGGAAGCCGAGCGGGGAGACGTCGGTGACGACGAAGTAGGTGCCCGCGCTCGGGGCGAGCGCGAAGCCGACCTCGGCCAGCCCCGCGGTCAGCTGGTCGCGACCGGCCTGCAGCCGGGTGGCCGCCGCGTGGTAGGTCTCCTCGGGCAGGGCCAGCGCCGCGGCCACCGCCGGCTGCAACGGCCCGCCGGAGACGTAGCTGAGGAACTGCTTGACCGTCATCACGGCGTCGACCAGGTGCGCCGGGCCGGTCACCCATCCGATCTTCCAGCCGGTGACCGAGAACGTCTTCCCGGCTGAGGAGACGGTCAGCGTCCGCTCGGCCATGCCGGGCAGGGTGGCGATCGGCACATGCTCAGCGCCGTCGAAGGTGAGGTGCTCATAGACCTCGTCCGCGAGCACCACGGCGTCGTGCTTCACGGCCAGCTCGGCTACCGCGGTGAGCTCCTCACGGGTCAGCACCCGGCCGGTGGGGTTGTGCGGGGAGTTCAACAGCACCATCCGGGTACGCGGGCCGAACGCATCGGCCAGCGCCTCGTGGTCGACGGCGAAGTCTGGGAAGCGCAGCGGCACGGTCCGGCGCACGGCGCCGGCCAGCTCGACGGTCGCGGCGTAGGAGTCGAAGTACGGCTCGAGCATCACCACCTGATCGCCGGGGGAGCACAACGCCAGCACCGCCGCCGCGATCGCCTCGGTCGCCCCGACGGTGACCAGCACCTCGCGGTCAGGGTCGACGTCCATCCCGTAGAACCGCCTCTGGTGGGCGGCCACCGCGGTCCGTAGCTCGGGGACGCCACGTCCGGGCGGGTACTGGTTGCGTCCGCCGCGCACGGCACGGACGGCGGCCTCGAGCACCTCCTCCGGTCCGTCGGTGTCCGGGAAGCCCTGGCCGAGGTTCACCGCACCGGTCCGGACGGCAAGGGCGGACATCTCGGCGAAAACAGTCGCCGCCAAGGTGCCGTCCGCGCGCAACAGCCGGGCGGCCCGGGCCACGTCCTGCCAGCGCCCGGGTGGCAGAGCACGACCTTCGGCAGGTCGGTCGGGGGGCTCGGATCGAGGCTCAGTCGGCTTCGCTCTCACGCCGGGGATGCTAGCCCGGTCGCCAAAGGCCCGGTGCGGGCTGGAGGAGCGGCTTTTGGCCAGGCCAGGTCGGCGGCCGTAGGATGCCCGTGCGGTCGAGTGTGCCCTGGACAGGGTGAACCCGGTCGACTTCACGCGCCACGGACCGTCATCGGACGGGGCGCACCGTTCGGTCCGGCCACGGGTTTCGACCCCGACCCGGCACGGTGCGTCGTGGCGCCAGACGCGCCGCCCGACCGGGCGGGGCGAGGAACCGAGCAACGGAGTACCTCAACCATGGCTGTCGTCACCATGCGCCAGCTCCTCGAGAGCGGCGTTCACTTCGGTCACCAGACGCGGCGCTGGAATCCGAAGATGAAGCGGTTCATCTTCACCGAGCGCAATGGCATCTACATCATCGACCTGCAGCAGTCGCTGACCTTCATCGACAACGCCTACGACTTCGTCAAGGAGACGGTCGCCCACGGCGGCACGATCCTGTTCGTCGGCACGAAGAAGCAGGCCCAGGAGCCGATCGCCGAGCAGGCTGCCCGTGTCGGCATGCCCTACGTCAACCAGCGCTGGCTGGGCGGCATGCTGACCAACTTCCAGACCGTGCACAAGCGGCTGCAGCGGCTCAAGGAGCTCGAGGAGATCGACTTCGAGGACGTCGCCGCCTCGGGGATGACCAAGAAGGAGCTGCTGGTCCTGCGTCGGGAGAAGGACAAGCTGGACCGCACCCTGGGCGGAATCCGCGACATGGCCCGGGTGCCGAGCGCGGTGTGGATCGTCGACACCAAGAAGGAGCACCTGGCCGTCGACGAGGCTCGCAAGCTCAACATCCCGATCGTGGCCATCCTGGACACCAACTGCGACCCCGACGAGGTCGACTACAAGATCCCCGGCAACGACGACGCGATCCGTTCGGTCACCCTGCTCACCAGGGTGGTCGCCGACGCCGTGGCCGACGGGCTGATCGCGCGCTCGCGGGGCACCGAGTCCGGTGTCGAGAACGGGTCGGTCGCCGCCGAGGAGCCGCTGGCCGAGTGGGAGCGCGAGCTTCTCGCGGGGTCGGCCCCGCCCGTTGCCACCGAGCCGGCGACTGCAGACGCCGTCGCCGAACCGTGGCGGCCGAGGTCGTTGCCGAGCCGGCCGTCGCCGAGCCCGTTGCCGCCGAGCCGGTGACTGCCGAGGTCGTTGCCGGGCCGGCCGTCGCCGAGCCCGTTGCCGCCGAACCGGTGACTGCCGAGGTCGTTGCTGAGCCGGCCGTCGCCGAGCCGACCCCCGCCGCGCAGCCCGCCGCCCCGCCGATCGAGACGGTCGACACGGTCGAGCCGGCCGCGCGGACCGAGCCTGCGTCGTCCGACGCGTCCGCCTGACAGAAGGAGTCTGCACGACATGGCACATATCAGCGCAGCCGACGTCAAGCGACTGCGCGACCTCACCGGCGCCGGAATGATGGACTGCAAGAGGGCTCTGGAGGCCAGCGACGGCGACTACGACAAGGCCGTCGAGTTCCTACGCGTCAAGGGACAAGCCAGCGCCGACAAGCGCGCCGACCGGGCAACCTCGAACGGGCTGGTCGCGGCGCACGTCGAGAACGGCGTGGGCACCCTGGTCGAGATCAACTGCGAGACGGACTTCGTCGCCAAGGGCACCACGTTCCAGGAGCTGGCCGACGCGGTGCTGGAGGCGGCGGTACGGACCCAGGCCGCCGACGTCCAGACCCTGCTGGCCAGCAAGGTCGATGCCGGCAGGACCGTCGCGGATCTTGTCACCGAGGCGAATGCCGCCATCGGAGAGAAGATCGAGGTGCGCCGCGTGGCTCGCCTCGAGGCGCCGTTCATCGCCAGCTACCTGCACCGGACCAGCCCGGACCTACCGCCGCAGATCGGCGTGTTGGTCGGGGTCGGGCCCGGCGGCCAAGGGGCGGAGGTCGCTCGCGACGTGGCCATGCACGCGGCTGCGATGTCCCCCCGTTACCTCACCCGCGACGCGGTTCCGGACGACATCGTGGCGGCGGAACGGCGGATCGCCGAGGAGAAGTCCCGCGAGGAGGGTAAGCCTGAGCAGGCCCTGCCCAAGATCGTCGAGGGTCGCGTGAACGCCTTCTTCAAGGACACCGTCCTGCTCGAGCAGCCGTTCGCCAAGGACACCTCCAAGACGGTGCAGAAGCTGCTCGACGAGGCGGGTCTGGCCGCCAGCGGTTTCGCTCGGTTCAAGGTCGGCGGCTGAGCGCCGAAACGCGACGCGTCCTCGTCGATGGCCGCCGCCCGAGGGATGGGAGGCGGCCATCGACGTGATCAGACACTGCTGCCAAGGGGCGATGACATGATCGGGATCGACACGGCTCGCACCGACGATGTCCGGCGCGAGTATGGGGCAGAGAGGCGATCACGAGTGCAGGAGAACAGCCAGGAACCCGACGGCCCGGCGTACCACCGTGTGCTGCTCAAGCTCTCCGGCGAGGCGGTCGGGGGCGGTCGGCTGGGCGTCGACCCGGACGTCGTGCACGACATCGCCCGGGAGGTCGCCGAAGCCGTGCGGTCCGGGGTCCAGGTGGCCATAGTGATCGGCGGTGGCAACTTCTTCAGGGGCGCCGAGCTGCAGCAGCGAGGCATGGACCGGGCCCGGGCCGACTACATGGGGATGCTCGGCATCGTGATGAACTGCCTTGCCCTGCAAGACTTCCTGGAGAAGGAAGGCATCGACACCCGGGTGCAGACCGCGATCACCATGGGCCAGGTCGCCGAGCCGTACATCCCGCGCCGGGCGATCCGGCACCTGGAGAAGGGCCGGGTCGTGATCTTCGGGGCCGGCGCCGGGATGCCGTTCTTCTCCACCGACACCGTCGCCGCCCAACGGGCCCTGGAGACCAAGTGCGAAGTGATCCTGATGGGCAAGTACGGCGTGGACGGCGTCTACACCGCCGACCCGCACAAGGACCCCGACGCGACCAAGCTGCACGAGATCACCTATGGCGAGGCGCTGTCCCGCCACCTCCAGGTCGCCGATGCCACCGCGTTCGCGCTCTGCCGGGAGAACGGGATGCCGATGATCGTCTTTGGGATGGAGGGCGGCGGCAATATCGTGCGTGCCGTCCGGGGTGAGAGGATCGGAACGCTGGTCACAGCGGACTGACCAGCCCAGGTCGGACCCCGACGCGACGACCCGGCCCAGAACGGACCAGCACGCTCAGCCCGGTCCAGCGCGACGAAGGAGCAGCGGTGATCGACGAGACTCTCTTCGAGGCCGAGGAGAAGATGGAGAAGGCCGTCGAGGTCGCGAAGGAGGACTTCGCGGCGATCCGGACCGGCCGGGCCAACCCGGCGATGTTCAGCAAGATCATGGTCGACTACTACGGGGCGCCCACCCCCCTGCAACAGCTCGCCTCCTTCCAGATCCCGGAGGCGCGCACCGTCCTGGTGAACCCCTACGACCGGGGCTCGATGACGGCGATCGAGAAGGCCCTACGGGACTCTGACCTGGGCGTGAACCCCTCCAACGACGGCACCATGATCCGCTTGGTTCTGCCCCAGCTGACCGAGGAACGCCGCCGCGACTACATCAAGATCACGCGACATAAGGCCGAGGAGGCGCGGGTCTCGGTGCGCAACGTCCGTCGTCGCGCCAAGGAGGAGCTCGACCGGATCGGCAAGGACGGCGAGGCCGGTGAAGACGAGGTGAATCGTGCAGAGAAGGAGCTCGAGCACGTCACCAGGCGCCACGTCGACCTGATCGACGAGCTGCTCAAGCACAAGGAGAGCGAGCTTCTCGAGGTATGAGCACCGACGGCCCACCGTCCCAACTGCCCAGTCGCCGGCAGCTGCGCCGGGCCGCGTCGACGCGCACCGCGTCCCCGGCGGACCAGCTAAACGGCGCGTCGCGACCAGCCCCGCCGCCGCAGATCTCCGGGTCGGGCGCCGCCGGGTGGGGCAAGTCCTCGGCTCGGACCGGCCCGGCTCCGGCGCCGCGGACCGAGGCGCTTCGGCTGGCGGCTCAGGCGGGTCACGGCGACCGATCCGGGCGGGGGGGCGGGCCGTCGCAGCGCCGGATCCTGGACACCGCGCCGGTCTCCTTCACCGACGACCCCGTCGATGACCCCGTTGAGGCCTCAACGGTCGAGACCCAGACCGCTCAGCCGGAGCAGACCGCTCGGCCGGAGCAGACCGCTCAGCCGGAGCTGAGCCGCCGGTCATCGCGTGCTGCGGCGCGCATGCAGACAGCCGAGCGCGCCCGACGTCCGGGACGCGCCGGCCGGAACCTGCCCGCCGCGATCGGGGTCGGTGTGGTGCTCGCGGCCGCCGTGACCGGCTCGCTGCTGTACCGCAAGGAGATCTTCGTCGGCCTGGTCTCGGCGAGCATCGTGCTGGCCGTCTGGGAGCTGGTCGGGGCGTTCGGCACCCGCAAGATCCAGGCCCCGGTGATCCCGCTGCTCGTCGGGTCGATCGGGATGCTGGTCTCGGCATACGTGGCCCGTGAGGAGGGCCTGCTCGTCGCCTTCACCATGACCGCGTTCGGCATACTCCTGTGGCGCGTCATCGACGGGCTGGCCGGCGCCGTCCGGGACATCGCCGCAGGCGTCTTCACCGCCGCCTACGTGCCGTTCCTGGCCGGGTTCGCCATCCTGATGCTCGCCCAGCCGGACGGCGACATGCGCGTGCTGGTGTTCATCGCCGCGGTGGTGGCCAGTGACATCGGTGGTTTCGCCGCCGGGGTGCTGTTCGGTCGGCACCCGATGGCTCCCAGCGTGAGCCCGAAGAAGTCCTGGGAGGGGTTCGCCGGATCGGCGGTGACCAGCATGGTGGTCTCCTCGGTCGGGGTCGCCGTCCTGCTGGACGGGCCGTGGTGGGCCGGTCCGGCGGTCGGTGCCGCCTCGGCGGTCACGGCCACTCTGGGCGACCTGTCCGAGTCGCTGATCAAGCGGGACCTCGGGGTGAAGGACATGAGCAGTGTGCTGCCCGGTCACGGCGGCATGATGGACCGCCTCGACTCGTTACTGCTCACCGCCCCGGTCGCGTTCGTCCTCCTCGGCTACCTCGTGCCGGTCGCCTCCTGATGGCCGGGTCCGCCGGTTTCGAACCCCCAAGCGCTCCGGCACCGGCCCTGACGCTCGCCGACGTGCCTCGACGCCGAGCCAAGCCACCTCGCCACCTCGCCGACCTCACTCTCGCCGAGCGTGCCGACGTGGTCACCGGGGCGGGGGAGAAGGCCTTCCGAGCCCGTCAGCTGTCCGTGCACTACTTCGACCGGCTGGTGGACGACCCGGACCAGATGACCGACCTGCCTGGCGCCACGCGGCAGGCGCTGGTCGCCGGGCTTCTCCCCGGCCTGCTCACCGTGGCCCGGCGGCAGACCTGCGACGGCGGGCGAACCGTCAAGACGGCCTGGCGGTTGTTCGACGGCGCGCTGGTCGAGAGCGTGCTGATGCGCTACCCCGAGCGGGCCACCGTCTGTGTGTCCAGCCAGGCCGGCTGTGGCATGGCCTGCCCGTTCTGCGCCACCGGGCAGGCCGGGCTGACCCGCAACCTGTCGACGGCGGAGATCGTCGAGCAGGTGGTTGCCGCCGCCCGGTCGCTGGCCCGCGGCGAGGTGCCCGGGGGGCGGCCCGGCCGTCCGGACCGGGTCTCCAACGTGGTGTTCATGGGGATGGGTGAGGCGCTGGCCAACTATCCGGCGACGCTGCGCGCCGTCCGTACCCTGACCGCCGCGCCGCCCGAGGGGCTGGGGCTGTCGGTTCGCGGGCTGACCATGTCGACGGTCGGGCTGGTGCCCGCCATCGACCGGCTGGCCGGGGAGGGTCTGCCGATGACCCTGGCCCTGTCTCTGCACGCACCGGACGACGCGCTGCGCGACGAGCTGGTGCCGGTCAACACTCGCTGGCGGGTGGGCGAGGCGCTCGACGCCGCGCGCCGCTACGCGCGCCGCACCGGGCGGCGGATCAGCATCGAGTACGCCCTGATCCGTCAGGTCAACGACCAGCGGTGGCGGGCCGAACTGCTCGCCGCAGAGCTCACCCGACGCGGACGGGGCTGGGCGCACGTCAACCCCATCCCGCTCAACCCGACGCCCGGGTCGCGCTGGACCGCCAGCGACGTCGCCGACCAGGACGCTTTCGTGGCCGCCCTGCGCGCCGCCGGCATCCCGACGACCGTGCGGGACACGAGGGGGCGCGAGATCGACGGCGCCTGTGGCCAGCTGGCGGCGCAGTGATCTCCCGGGCATTGTGCGACAAAGTCCGCAGTCGGCTCGCTCCTTGCCGCAACCGTCTGGCTAGCCGGACGCGCCGTGATTCGCCTGCGGGCCCGGCTTTGGCACAATCATTGCTGTGAGCGACACCTTCCCCCGCGCCGGGCGACTCGCCAAGGGCTATGACGCCGAGCAGGTCGAGGCGTTCCTGGCCCGTGCCCGCGCGGCCTACGAGGACGGTGGCCGTGGCGGGTCGATGACCTCCTGGCACGTGCGCACCGTCGGGTTCGACCTGGTCCGAGTGGGCTACGACGTCGAGGCGGTTGACGCCGCACTGGACCGGATCGAGGACGCGTTCGCCCGGCGCGAGAAGCACCGCGGCGAGGAGCGCGCCGGAACGGGCGGCTGGCAGAACCAGCTCCGCACCCAGGAGCAGACGCTGCGCGCCCAGCTGGCTCGCTCGGACGGGCAGCGGTTCCCCCGCGGCAAGGGTCTCGAGCTGACCTACGACGTAGAACAGGTCGACGACCTGTGCCGACGGATCGAGGACGCGTTCGCCACCGGCCGTCCACTCACGCCCGACGCCGTCCGCCTGGCCGTGTTCAAGAGCCGGCGCGGCTCCCGGGGCTACCACGAGGCGTCCGTCGATGCGTTCCTCGACCGAGTGGTCGAGCTTCTGGTCGTCGCGGCGGTCTGAGACCAACGCGACGGCCCGCTCGCCGCGCCAGGCCGACGACTCACCGAACGGCAGACCTCCCGTCCCTTCCGTCCGTGTGAGCGGGCCGCCACGATGTCGGGCATGAGCGATGGAGCCCGCAGCGAAGAGATCATCGGAACCGGTGCCTATGCGGCGGCGTTCCGCAAGAGCATCGAGGATCCCGAGAGCTTCTGGGGGGAGGCCGCGTCCGGCATCGACTGGATCACCGCCCCGACCAGAGTGCTCGATGCGACGAACCCGCCCTTCTACGCGTGGTTCCCGGACGGGGTGCTGAACACCTGCTACAACGCCCTGGACCGCCACGTGGTCGCCGGTCGGGGCGAGCAGAACGCGCTCATCTATGACTCGCCGGTCACCGGTAGCCAACGCACCTACACCTACGCCCAGCTGCTGGATACGGTGGCCCGGTTCGCCGGCGTGCTGCGCGGCCTGGGCGTCGGCAAGGGCGACCGCGTCGTGATCTACATGCCGATGGTGCCCGAGGCCGTGATCGCAATGCTGGCCTGCGCCCGCCTCGGGGCGATCCACTCGGTGGTCTTCGGCGGCTTCGCGCCGAACGAGCTGGCGGTACGGATCGACGACGCCAAGCCCGCGGTGATCGTCTCGGCGTCCTGCGGCATCGAACCGAGCCGGACCATCGCGTACAAGCCGATGCTCGACGCCGCGATCGCCGCGGCCGAGCACAAACCCGAGCACTGCGTGATCCTCCAGCGCGAACAGGTCGTGGCCGAGCTGGGTGAGCGCGACGTCGACTGGCAGGTGGCGATGAGCAGTGACGCCGTCGAACCGGCCGAGGCGGTGCCGGTCGCCGCCACAGATCCGCTGTACATCCTGTACACATCGGGCACGACTGGTAAGCCGAAGGGGATCGTGCGGGACAACGGCGGGCACGCGGTGGCCCTGCACTGGTCGATGTCCAACATCTACCGGATCTCGGCGGGCGACGTGTACTGGGCGGCCAGCGACGTGGGGTGGGTGGTCGGCCACTCCTACATCGTCTACGCGCCGCTGTTGGCCGGGGCCACCACCGTGGTCTACGAGGGCAAGCCGGTGGGCACGCCGGACGCCGGGGCCTTCTGGCGGGTGATCTCCGACTACAAGGTCAGGGCGCTGTTCACCGCGCCGACCGCGTTCCGCGCGATCAAGAAGGAGGACCCGACCGCCGAGCACCTCAAGCGGTACGACATCTCCTCCATGCACACCCTGTTCCTGGCCGGCGAGCGACTGGACCCAGACACCTACGAGTGGGCCACGGATGTGCTCGGCGTGCCGGTGGTCGACCATTGGTGGCAGACCGAGACCGGATGGGCGATCGTCGCCAACCTGCGCGGCTTGGAGCCGATGCCGATCAAGCCCGGCTCGCCGTCGGTCCCGGTGCCCGGCTACGACGTGCAGGTTCTCGACGAGGCGGGGCAGCCGTGTCCCCCGGACGTCGAGGGCGCCATCTGCATCAAGCAGCCGTTGCCTCCGGGCTGCCTGCCGACCTTGTGGAACGACGACGATCGCTACGTCTCCAGCTACATGAGCGCCTACCCCGGCTGGTACCTCACCGGGGACGGGGGGTTCAAGGACGCCGACGGGTATGTCTACGTGATGGGTCGCACCGATGACGTGATCAACGTCGCCGGGCACCGGCTGTCCACGGGGTCGATGGAGGCGGTGCTGGCCCACCACCCCGCGGTCGCCGAGTGCGCTGTGGTCGGCGTTGTCGACCAGCTCAAAGGGCAGGTGCCACGCGGCTTCGTCGTGCTCAAGGCCGGGCTTGACGTCGAGCCCGGCCAGCTGCGCGCCGAGCTGGTCCAGCTGGTGCGCGAGCAGATCGGCGCCGTCGCCGCGCTGCGCGAGATCGACGTCGTCGCCGCGTTGCCGAAGACCCGATCGGGCAAGATCCTGCGCAAGACGATGCGCGAGATCGCCGACGGCAAGAGCCCGGCCGTGCCCAGCACCATCGAGGACGCCTCGGTGCTCGACGCGCTCGCCCCGGTCCTGCGCCGGCGCAGCTGAGCTCCACCCCCCGCGTCCCAGCGCCGTGGAAGCGACCGCTCAGCCGGCGATCAGGGCTTTCCAGGTGGCGGGGCCGACCACGCCGTCCGGGGTCAGCCGGCGGGCCTTCTGGAAGGCGATGACGGCGCGGGTGGTGGCCGGTCCGAAGTAGCCGTTGGCGCCGGGCACCGACAGCGCCTTCTGCAGGGCGAGGACCGCGGCGCCCTTGGAGCCGGGTTTGAGCAGCTGGCCGGTGTAGCGGCTCAAGGCGCTCGACCGGCTCGTCGAGCCGCCGGAGTTCTGCGTCGATGGCGCCGGCTTGGCTGAGCCGGAGCTGCTCGAGGCCGACGTGGCCGCGACCAGGGCTTTCCAGGTGGCGGGGCCGACCGCGCCGTCCGGGGTCAGCCGGCGGGCCTTCTGGAAGGCGATGACGGCGCGGGTGGTGGCCGGTCCGAAGTAGCCGTTGGCGCCGGGCACCGACAGCGCCTTCTGCAGGGCGAGGACCGCGGCGCCCTTGGAGCCGGGTTTGAGCAGCTGGCCGGTGTAGCGGCTCAGATCGCTCGACCCGCTCGCCGCGCCCCCGCTCGAACCGCCGGCCGGCGCCTTCGGGGCGGGCAGCCTGGTCTTCGCCGCGGCCAGCAGCGCCCGCCAGGTGCCGGCGTCCATCCAGCCGCTCGTGCGCAGACCGGCCCGCCGCTGGAGCACGTTCACTGCGGCGGCGGTCTGGGCCCCATAGCTGCCGTCGATGCCCAGTCCCAGACCGCTCTGGACCGCTCGCACGACGGGACCCGTCGACCCCGGACCGACCGTGGCGCCGGCGTAGCGGACCAGGGCGACCTGGGTCGCCGAGGTCCCGGACGGCGCACTGACCGGGAAGTAGCTGGGGCACGGGGTGGCCCGGGGGGCGCTGTAGGCGGGTGCCCAGTTGAGGTCGGCCGGCCTGCACGGCCCGTAGTCCTGGGCCGCAGCCGCCCGGGTCCAAAACGAGGTGCGACCCATCGCGCCCGCCCAGGACAGGGAGAAATGGATGTGGTTGCGATGGCAGGTGGTGTCGTCGCCAGGCGCGGTGCGGGTGGCGCACGAGCCGTACGGTCGCCAGCCCTCAGCGGCCCGGTAGGAGCCCCAGATCCGGTTGTTCCAGATCATGTACATCACGCCGAGCCTGCGGGCGTTGGCGTACGGGCGCCCCTGGCTGTCCGGTGCCAGTAGCCAGTTGATCAGCTGCTGAGCGCGGGCCGCCTGGGCGGGGGTGCGGACCGAGACGAACCAGTCCACCGCCCGGCCCTCGTAGTGCTCGCTGGCCATGCCGTCGGCGCCGCAGTCCCGCCCGACGCTATAGCTGGTACCGGGATAGGTGGTCCGGAGCAGGGTGCCGAACTTGACCGCGCCGGGCTTGGCGGTCGGATCGCAGGAGACCTGCTGGACGTAGGCGGCCAGGTCCTCCACCTGGGCGGGCAACCCGGTGGGAAGGCGCGGGCCGGGCAGAGCGACCGGGGCGGCCGGGGCGGCCGGCGCGGCGGCGTTGACGGAGGGCAGCAGCACCGCGGCCGCGGCCGCGGCTGTGAGACCCATCGCGACCAGCAGCCGGCCTGGCGGCGGCCGCCGGACGGCGAGCGCCGTGGCCTCATGTGCCCGATGCCTGATCCGCCGCACCTTCGCCATTCGACTCTCGCCCCTCGCCCCGTCGCGCACGGGCCGCGGGCCCGTGTTGCTCTCGAGGCCCCCGTCGGCAGGGCGGGATAGGGGTGAAGGCGATCAGCGGCGTGGACGTGCGAAGGGCCCGCCCGGACGGCGCCCGACCGGGCGGCTTCTCACCGAGAGTCATCGCGTAGGAGCGCTCCTTCGCGCCCAGACTCAGCCGTCTTTCCCGCCCTGTGACCGTGTGCCAGCGTAGGAGGATGGGTGTGGCGGAAGATCTCGGTATGCGGGCTCCGCGCAGCGTCGTCCTGGACCGTTGGGGCCGGTGGGCCGCGTGCTGTCCACCACGGGAGCCCCGGTCCGGCCTCACCCGGCCCGGCCCCTGGTGGCCGTCGTCGACAGGGACCATCTCGCGATCATCGGATCGAACTGGGGCCGACCGAACCATCCCTCCTGGGCAGACAACCTGCTCGCCGACCCCCCCGCCACGCTCACCTGGCGCGGCCGCAGCGTGGACGTGCTGGCCCGCGAGGTCACCGCGCCGGACGCCGAGCGCATCTGGCGAAGGGCGCGATTGCCCCACTGCGGCTTTCGGCTGTACCCGGCCCGCACGCAGGGTCGGGTCATCCGCGCCGCCTGATGCTGCCGGGTACCGCCGGATCCGCCGGATACCGCCGGATACTGTGCTCAGGTGACCGAAGGACGCGCCGAGCAGGCGGGGCAGCGGTGAGGCGTGCCGCGCTGTGGGTCGGCGACAGCTTCACCTTGGGCGATGCCGGACTGGTGCCGGCCGCCCTGACCTACCCCCACCTGGTCAGCGCCCGGTTGGGCTGGGAATGCCACGTCGACGCGCAGGACGGCACCGGCTTCGTCAACGACGGCTACGCCGCCTCACCGGACTGCGCACCGCTCATCCAGCGCCTGCCGGACGACGTGCGTCACGTCGCCGCGGACATCGTCCTCGTCGACGCCGGGCGCAACGACGTCCCGGCCCCCACAGCCCGGCTGCGGCAGGCCGTCACGCACTACCTGACGGCTGTGCGAGCGGCCTACCCCGCAGCGCGGCTAGTGATCATCACACCGACTCTGGTCGACCGGGTCCAGCCACCGGACTACGAGCGCGTTGCAGGGGTCCTGCGCCAGGCGGCGACGAGCGTGCGTGCGGTCGTCATCGAACCGGCCGAGGCTGGCGCCTTCGTAGACCCAGACCGCAACCGGGCTCTGGTGTGCATCGACGGCTTCCACCCCAACGCTGCTGGCCAGGCGCACTACGCCGGCGTCCTGACCGGTCTGCTGCAGCGCGCGCTGCCCGACATGGTCGCCTAGCGCGCCGGTCGGTTCAGTGGCCCAGTAGTGGGGCCATGGTCCTGGCCAGCAGGCTGGGCCGGTGAGTCAGCCGCTCCTCGACGTCGGCCAGGCGCATCACCCGCAGCCCGGCGTTGACCTCTAGCCAGCGCAACGGCTCGGGCTCCCAGCGCGCAGAGCGGTGACCCACCCAGGGCAGGCGGGTCAGTGCGGTCGAGGCGTCGGTGATCAGGTCGGCCAGGGTGCGCCCGGCGAGGTTGGCGGCCCCGACCCCGTCGCCGACGTACCCGCCGGCCCAGCCGATTCCGGTCTCGGCGTTCAGCCCGACGCCGGCGTGCCAGTCGCGGGCGATGGCCAGCGGCCCGCCCCAGGCATGGGTGAACGCATGGCCGCGGACCGCCGGGAACAGCTCGACGACGCCGCGGCGCAGAGCGGCGAACACGCCGGGCTCGCGGTCGAAGCCAGGTTCGATCCGCGAGCCGAGGTGGTACGGGGCGCCGCGACCGCCGAACACCAACCGGTCGTCGGCGGTGCGCTGGCCGTAGACGATCAGGTGCCGGTGGTCGGCGAAGGTCTCCCGGTGGGCCAGCCCGGCGCCGTCCCAGAACGAGGCCGGAAGGGGTTCGGTGGCGACGATGAGCGAGTAGACGGGGATCACCGTCTGGCGCATGCCCGGCAGCCGCGCCGTCCAGGCCTCGGTCGCTCGCACCACTCGTCGGGCCCGGACGACTCCCCGGTCGGTGACCACACGTGGCCAGGAGGCAGGATCGCGCACTGGGTTCGCCATCGCCGCCCTGGCCAGGCCCGGTTCGATCCGCAGTGCCCGGGTCCGCTCGGCGATCAGCGCGCCGCGACGCTCGACGACCCGGGCCAGGCCGCGCACCAGCCTGGCCGGGTGGATCCGTGCGCAGTGTGGCAGGTACGTGGCGCCCAGCACGTCGCGGGCCCCGACTCGCGACCGCGCCTCCTGTGCGTCGAGAAGCAGGACACCGTCCACGCCGCCGAAGACGCCGTCGGCGGCGACCTCGGTCCGGGCCCGGTGCAGCTGGACGTCGGTCCGGGCCAGCCGCACCGAGCCTCCTGCCACGTAGTCGCAGACGATGCCCTCGGCAGCGGTCACCCGGCCGACCTCGGCGACGGTGTCGTTCATCGCCCGCCGCATGCCGATGGCCGCTGCGCGCCCGTGCCGTCGGGCCAGCGCGCTGGCAGTGGTCGGAAAGAGCGCCGAACACCAACCGCCGTTGCGCCCGCTCGCCCCGAAGCCGGCGATCTCGGCCTCGAGGACCACCACATGCAGGGATGGGTCGGCCCTGAGAAGGTAGTAGGCCGTCCACAGTCCGGTGTACCCGGCGCCGACGATGCACACGTCGGCATCGGTGTCGCCGGCCAGCGGTGGCCGTGGGGTGAGGGTGTCCTCGCCGCCGGCGGCCAGGTCGTCGTGCCACAGCGACACTGCCCGGTAGCCGGTGCCGTCCGCGGCCGAGCCGTCAGAGCGCACCCGCTATAGCCGGTTCCAGGCCTCGGTGAGCACCGAGCGCAGGATCGAGGTGATCTCGTCGAACTCGGCCTGGCCGATGATCAACGGGGGAGCGAGCTGGACGACGGGGTCGCCACGGTCGTCGGCGCGGCAGTACAGGCCGGCCTCGAACAACGCCTTGGACAGGTAGCCGCGCAGCAGCCGCTCACTCTCGGCGTCGTCGAAGGTCTCTCGGGTGGCCTTGTCCTTGACCAGCTCGATGCCGTAGAAGAAGCCCTCGCCCCGCACGTCCCCGACGATCGGCAGGTCGAGCAGGGTCTCCAGACTGGCTCGGAAGGCCGGCGCGGTGGTGCGGACGTGGGTGTAGAGGTTCTCGCGGTCGAGGATGTCCAGGTTGGCCAGCGCCACCGCCGCCGAGACCGGGTGACCACCGAAGGTGTACCCGTGCGGGAAGTAGGTCGTCCCGGTGGCGAACGGCTCGAAGAGGCGGTCGGTGGCGATCATCGCGCCGATCGGGGAGTACCCGCTCGTCATCCCCTTGGCACACGTGATCATGTCGGGCTGGTACTTGAGGTCCTCGGAGGCGAACATGCCGCCGATCCGGCCGAAGGCACAGATCGTCTCATCCGAGACGAGGAGCACGTCGTAGCGGTCACAGATCTCGCGCACCCGGTCGAAGTAGCCCGGCGGTGGCGGGAAGCAGCCGCCGGAGTTCTGCACCGGCTCCAGGAAGACCGCGGCGACGGTGTCGGGGCCCTCGAACTCGATCGCCTCCGCGATGCGGTCGGCGGCCCACCGACCGAACGCCTTCGGGTCGTCGCGCAGGTGCTCCGGAGCACGGTAGGAGTTGGTGTTGGGCACCTTGAACCCGCCGGGGACGAGAGGCTCGAACATCTCCTTGGCGGCCGGGATCCCAGTGATCGACAAGGCCCCCTGGGGGGTTCCGTGATAGGCGACCGCGCGCGAGATGACCTTGTGCTTCATCGGCTTGCCGACGAGTTTCCAGTACTGCTTGGCCAGCTTCCACGCCGACTCGACGGCCTCGCCGCCGCCGGTGGTGAAGAAGACGCGGTTGAGGTCGCCCGGCGCCGATGCTGCGAGCCGTTCCGCGAGCTCGATGGCCCGCGGGTGCGCGTAGGACCACAACGGGAAGAACGCCAGCTCGCGCGCCTGCGCGGCCGCCGCGTCGGCGAGCTCCTGACGGCCGTGCCCGACCTGCACGGTGAACAGGCCGGCCAGGCCGTCGAGGTAGCGCCGTCCCTGGTCGTCCCAGATGTAGGCGCCCTCCCCGCGCACGATGACCGGCACGTGCCCCGCGCCGCTCTGGTACGTGGAATGGCGGGTGAAGTGCATCCAGAGATGGTCGCGGGCTGTCTCGGCCAGTGAGTCCGCGCCCGGCTCGGAGAAGGCCTGTGGGCTGGTGGTCATCGGGTTCCCCAGTTGTAGAGCTGCTTGCGCAGTCGCAGGTAGACGAAGGTCTCGGTGGATCGGACGCCCGGCACGGCCCGGATCCGGCCCGCGATCAGCTCGAGCAGGTGGTCGTCGTCCTCGCAGACCACCTCGACGAGCAGGTCGAAGGACCCCGCGGTCACCACGACGTAGTCCACCTCGGCGACCTCGCACAGCATGTCGGCAACGCCTAGGACGTCGCCGTCGGTACGGACGCCGATCATCGCCTGGCGCGCGAAACCGACCTGCACCGGGTCGGTGACCGCGACGATCTGAATGACCCCGGCCTCCTGCAGCCGCTGGACGCGCTGGCGCACGGCGGCCTCAGACAGCCCGACCGCCTTCGCGATGGTGGCGTAGGCGCGTCGCCCGTCCTCCTGCAGCTGCTCGATGATCTGCTTGGAGATCTCATCGAGGGACACCGGAGGCGGGTGCGGACTGTCTGGGCGCACACGCATTGCTCGATCCTGGCGTCTCACCACGCTCGGTGCAAGTGATTTCGTCGCGCAAGAGTCGCCGGACCTACCGATTCGTTACTCTGACGACTACTCTCCTTCGAAAACTCCCGATCGACGGGACCTGTACTCCCGAGGAGACCCCGTGAACCAGAGCCCCCAGCGCCATCCTCGACAGCTGCGCAACTTCATCGACGGCGCGTACCGAGACGGCGCGGGGGAGGCACGTAGCGACGTGGTCGACCCGGCGAGCGGCCAGGTCGTGGCCTCCGCCCCGATCTCCACCGCGGCCGACGTCGATGCCGCCTATGCCGCAGCTGCGCGGGCCTTCGAGACCTGGCGCGACACCACGCCCAGCGAGCGTCAGCAGGCACTGCTCAAGGTCGCCGACGCGATCGAGGCGAGGGCCGAGGAGTTCATCCGGCTCGAGGCGGAGAACACCGGCAAGCCGCACGCCCTGACCGCCAGCGAGGAGATCCCGCCGATGGTCGACCAGCTGCGGTTCTTCGCCGGCGCGGCGCGCCTGCTCGAGGGACGGGCGGCCGGGGAGTACCTGGCCGGGCACACCTCGTGGGTGCGGCGCGAGCCCATCGGCGTCATCGGCCAGGTGACCCCGTGGAACTACCCGATGATGATGGCGACCTGGAAGATCGGCCCGGCGCTCGCGGCGGGGAACACCGTGGTGCTCAAGCCGAGTGACACCACCCCAGAGACGACGCTGCTTCTGGCCGAGGTGATCTCGCAGTTCGTGCCCGCCGGAGTCCTCAACGTCGTCACCGGCGACCGGGACACCGGCCGGCTGCTCGTGAGCCACCCGACTGCGCAGATGGTGGCGATCACCGGCTCGGTGCGGGCCGGCATGGAGGTGGCCGCCTCGGCGTCGAGCGATGTCAAGCGGGTGCATCTCGAGCTCGGCGGCAAGGCGCCGGTGATCGTCTTCGACGACGCGGACGTCGCCGCCGCCGCCGAGGCGATCGCCGTGGCCGGGTACTTCAACGCCGGTCAGGACTGCACCGCGGCGACCAGGGTGCTGGTCGGCCCGGGCGTGCACGACGACTTCATCGCAGCGCTCACCGAGCAGGCCCGGGCCGCCAAGGTGGGCATGCCGCAGGACGAGGACGCGCTGTTCGGTCCGGTGAACAGCGCGAACCAGCTGGATCGGGTGACCGGCTTTCTGGACCGGCTGCCCGATCACGCCACGATCACCACCGGCGGCGGCCGCGCGGTCTCGCTCGGGGAGGGCTTCTTCGTCGAGCCGACCGTGGTCAGCGGTGTGCGGCAGGACGATGAGGTCAGCCAGAACGAGATCTTCGGTCCGGTGATCACGGTGCAGGCCTTCACCGATGAGGCCGAGGCGCTGCGCTGGGCCAACGGCGTGCAGTACGGGCTGGCCTCCTCGGTATGGACGGCGGACTTCGGCCGCGCGATGCGGATGTCGCGCGCGCTCGACTTCGGCTGCGTCTGGATCAACACGCATATCCCGCTGGTCGCCGAGATGCCGCACGGCGGCTTCAAGCACTCCGGGTACGGCAAGGACCTGTCCGTGTACGGGTTGGAGGACTACACCCGGGTCAAGCACGTCATGGCCAACATCGGGCTCTGAGGTCTCGGGGACCGTCGTGTCGGTATGAACACTTAGAGTGACCAACCGTGTGCACTCCCGTCCGCAGCGGGCCGGTTGAGGGCTGGGTTGCGCCCACCCTGTCTCCGGTCGAGCACGGCGGATACCTCAGCAACACCAGGCCCGCTGTAACGATTCCATTGCTGCATCGACGATCTACCACGGAAATCGCTGCTGATTTGTTGTACTGCACGGACGCCCGTGTCACCATCCTGAGGTGCGGGCCCACCAGACCGGCTACCTCGTGCAATCACAGGTGACACGCAGACTGCAGGAAGGAGCCATCTCGATGGCCAACCTCTCGCGCCGGCTCTCCGGTGGCCGGATCTCTCCCGAAGCGGAGGCGGTACTGCGTGCCATGCGGGCCGGCAGACTGTCCCGTCGTTCGGTGCTCGGCGGCGCCGGAGCCCTCGGCATCGCCGGCGCCCTGAGCGCCTGCGGCACGTCGTCCTCGACCGATTCCGGTAGCGACGCGGGGGCCTCGGCCGGTCCCGGTCCGCAGGCGGCTACCGACCGCTCGGCCAGCGAGAAGGTCGTGAACTGGGCCAACTGGACCCTCTACCTCGACTACGACGAGGCCACCAAGACCTACCCGACCCTGAAGAAGTTCGAGGCCGAGACCGGGCTTACGGCGACCTACGCCGAGGACATCGACGACAACGAGACCTACTACGGCAAGGTCCAGGCCCAGCTGCGCCAGGGGCAGGACATCGGCAAGGACATCATCACCCTGACGGATTGGATGGCAGCGCGTCTGGTGAAGGCTGGCTGGGTGCAGAAGCTCGACCAGGCGAACATCCCCAACGGGGCCAACATCCTGGACAACCTCACGGGCGAGAACATCGGCTGGGACCCGAACCGCGACTACTCCTACACCTGGCAGTCCGGCTACGCGGGGCTGGGCTGGAACGTCGGCGAGCTGAAGAAGCTCACGGGCAAGACCGAGCTGAAGACCCTCGACGAGCTGTGGGACCCCCGGCTGAAGGGGCGCGTCGAGGTGCTCTCGGAGATGCGCGACACGGTCGGGCTGATCCTGCTGTCCCAAGGGGTCGACATCGCCACGACGCCGACGTCCGAGCAGTGGCAGAACGCCCTGGCGGTGCTCGAGAAGCAGCTCGCGGGAGGCCAGATCCGCCAGGTCAAGGGCAACTCCTACAAGGAGGATCTGGTCAGCAAGGACGCCGTGGCGGTGATCGGCTGGTCCGGTGACATGTTCCAGCTCTCCTTCGAGAACGGCCAGGCCAACTTCGGGTTCGCCGTCCCCGAGTCCGGCGGGACCCTGTGGAGCGACAACCTCATGGTGCCGATCGGCTCGCCGCACAAGGCCAACGCGGAGAAGCTGATCAACTTCTACTACGACCCGGCGATCGCCGCCGAGGTGGCCGCGTATGTGAACTACATCTGCCCGGTCACGGGCGCCAAGGAGGCGATCCTCAAGCTGCCCGGCGTCGACGAGCTGGTCGCCACCAGCCCGTTCATCTTCCCGACGGCTGAGGACCTGGCCAAGGTGACGTCGTTCGCCGCTCTCGACGACGCCACCGAGCGCGAGTTCACCACCGCCTTTCAGAAGGTGCTGGGGGTCTGATGGCCGCGGGATCCGGCGCTGCCAGCGAACAGGACTCCGGAGACCTGCGCCTGGACGGCGTCGTCAAGAGGTTCGGGCCCTTTGTGGCGGTGGACGACGTGGAGCTGACCATCCCGAGGGGATCGTTCTTCGCTCTCCTGGGTCCATCCGGGTGTGGCAAGACGACCACCCTGCGCATGATCGCCGGCCTGGAGGAGCCCACCTCTGGAACCATCCACCTGGGCGATCTGGACATCACCCACCTGCGCCCCTACCAGCGACCGGTGAACACGGTCTTCCAGAGCTATGCGTTGTTCCCGCACCTGGACATCTTCGAGAACGTGGCCTTCGGGCTGCGACGGCGCAAGGCGCCCGACGTCGCGGCCAAGGTGAACGAGGCGCTTGAGCTGGTCGAGCTTCCGCACCTCGCCCGGCGCAAGCCGCCGCAGCTGTCCGGTGGGCAGCAGCAGCGGATCGCCCTGGCTCGGGCGATCGTCAACCGGCCGCAGGTGCTGCTGCTGGACGAGCCGCTCGGTGCCCTCGATCTGAAGCTGCGCCGGCAGATGCAGGTCGAGCTCAAGCGCATCCAGGACGAGGTCGGCATCACCTTCGTCCACGTCACCCACGACCAGGAGGAGGCCATGACGATGGCCGACACGGTCGCTGTGATGAACAAGGGGGTGATCGAACAGCTCGGCGCCCCGGTCGACCTCTACGAGTCCCCGCGCACGGCGTTCGTGGCGAACTTCCTGGGCCAGTCCAACCTGATCGAGGCCCGGCGGGGTGCGGCGGACGGCGACGTCGTGCAGGCCGACTGCCACGGCCAGAAAGTGGCGGTGCCACCAGGCCGTCTGGCCGATGAGAGCACCTCGTTCCTGCTGGGCGTCCGGCCGGAGAAGATCCACCTGGTGCACCCGGGTGAGGGTGAGGACGGTCTGAACCGCCTCACCGGAGGCACCATCGTCGATGCGAGCTTCTCCGGGGTCTCCACGCAGTACCTGGTCCAGATGCCTTGGACCCAGGAGCTGATGGTCTTCGCGCAGAACACCGGTGTCGGTCAACGCTTCCCGGCCGGCGCCGCCGTCGACCTGGTCTGGGAACGGGGGCACACCTTCGGCCTGGCGAGCGACCCGACCGACGTGTCCGTCTCAGCGGCCGGCTGAGGGGGCGGGATGGCGCACGTCACGCTCGGTACGGCCGAACCTGCGGCGTCCGGTACGGGGGCCCCGGACGAGGCCCCTCCAGGACGACGCGCGACGCCGTACCTGTTGCTGGCGCCGGGAATGCTCTGGCTGGCCGTGTTCTTTGGGTTGCCGCTGCTGTTCGTTCTGGCGACCTCCCTATACGAACCGGCCCCCAGCGGCCGTCTCGGCGAGTACGTCCCCGCCTTCGACATCGCCAACTACGCCGAGGCGTTCAGCGAGTACGGTCCGCAGTTCGTCCGCTCGTTCCTCTACGCCGGGATCGCGACGGCGTTGGCCTTCCTGATCGGCTACCCGCTCGCCTACGCCATCGCGTTCAAGGCGGGGAGGTGGCGCAACCTGCTGCTCGTGCTCGTGGTGGCACCCTTCTTCACCAGCTTCCTGCTCCGCACCATCGCCTGGCGTCAGATCCTGGCCGACGAGGGGTTCGTCGTGCCGGTGCTGAAGACGCTGCACATCGTCCCCGAGGGGGTGGCGCTGACCGCGAGCCCGGTGGCGGTGGTGGCCGGCCTGACCTACAACTTCCTGCCCTTCATGATCCTGCCGCTCTACGCCAGCATCGAGCGGATCGACCCGCGCCTGCTCGAGGCCGGGGCCGACCTGTACGGCAACGCGTTCACGGTGCTGCGCAAGGTGACCCTTCCGCTCTCGATGCCCGGCATCGTCTCGGGCACCCTGCTGACGTTCATCCCCGCAGCCGGGGACTACGTCAACGCTCAGCTGCTCGGAAACCGGGGCACCACGATGCTCGGCAACGTCATCGACTCCCGGTTCTTCCGGGTGGTGGACTACCCGATCGCCTCGGCACTGTCGTTCATCCTGATGGGGACCATTCTGGTGGTGGTCTTCCTGTACGTCCGCCGGGCGGGGACGGAGGAGCTGGTATGACCCTGCACCGGCTGCGCCGCTGGCTCGGTGACAACGCGCTGCGGATCTACGCCGTCTTCGCCTTCGCGTACATCTTCCTGCCGATCGCCTACGTGACCGTCTTCTCGTTCAACGACGGCGGCCGGACCAACATCGTCTGGCGCGGGTTCACCGTCGACAACTGGCGTGACCCGTGCGGCGCCCCCGAGGTCTGCCCCGCCCTGGCCAACAGTTTGAAGATCGGTCTGATCTCCACGGTCGCGGCGACCGTCCTCGGCACGATGATCGCCTTCGCCCTCACCCGGCACCGGTTCCGCGGTCGCCGGGCGACCAACCTGCTGATCTTCCTGCCGATGGCCACCCCTGAGGTGGTGCTGGCAGCCGCCCTGCTCACCCTGTTCCTCAACCTCGGTGTCGAGCGCGGGTTCTGGACCATCGTGATCGCTCACGTGATGTTCAGCATCAGCTTCGTCGTCGTCGCCGTGAAGGCGCGGATCGCCAGCCTCGACCCACGCCTCGAGCAGGCCGCCATGGACCTGTACGCCAGTGAGGTCCAGACGTTCCGCCGGGTCACCTTCCCGCTGGTCGCACCGGGGATCGGCGGGGCGGCGCTGCTGGCGTTCAGCCTCTCCTTCGACGACTTCATCATCACCAACTTCAACTCCGGAGCGGTCACCACTTTCCCGAAGTTCGTCTACGTCGCCGCAGCCCGGGGGATCCCGGCCCAGGCGTACGTGATCGGTGCCGCGATGTTCTTCCTGGCCATGGTCGTCGTCCTGGTGGGAGAGTTTCTCCGCGCGCGGCGTACTCCGAAGGGTTGAGCGCGCGTTCGGGAGGTGCCGAAAGTGGTCAACGACGTCCAGGCACGCGCCGGGGTCGGTGGCTCGGCGAGCCGCGCCGCTATGCCGGCAGGGGTGGCCGAGGCGGCTGCTCATGCTCTGGAGGGTGTCCGAGGCACACCCCTGTGGCTGGACACCGAGCTCGCGCCCCGTCGGCGGGACCCGCTCGAGGATGCCCAGCAGGTCGACCTGGCGATCGTCGGCGGTGGTCTGACCGGGTTGTGGGCGGCGCTGCTGGCCGGCGAGCAGTTCCCGGCCTGGACGACGGTGCTGCTCGAGGGCGCCGACCTGGGCTGGGCGGCGAGCGGGCGCAACGGCGGGTTCTGCTCGGCCAGCCTGACGCACGGCCTGGCCAACGGGCTCGCGCGCTGGCCGCGGGAGATGGCCACACTGCAACGAATGGGTGCCGAGAACCTCGACGCGATCGAGGACACCGTCGACCGCTTCGGGATCGACTGCGACTTCGTCCGCTCCGGTGAGCTGACCGTGGCCGTCGAGCCATGGCAGCTGGCCGAGCTCGCCGACCTGCACACCCGGGCCGCCGAGGTGGGCGAGGAGCTGGAGTTGCTGGACGCCGCCCAGACCCGGGCGCTGCTCGACTCCCCGACCTACCTGGGAGGGCTGCGTGACCGGCGTGGGAGCGCGGTGCTCAACCCGGCGGGTCTGGTCTGGGGCCTGGCCGAGGTGGCCGAGCGAGGTGGGGTGAGGATCCACGAGCGCAGCCGGGTCCTCTCCCTGGCCGACGAGGGTGACCGGGTGCGCCTGGAGGTGGTCAGCGAAGCCGCCGAATCGCAGGAGCAGGTGACCACGACCGTCCGGGCGCGCAAAGTGCTGCTGGCCACGAACGCCTTTCCCTCGCCGCTGCACCGGGTCCGGCCGTACATCGTTCCGGTCTGGGACCACGTGCTGGCGACCGAGCCGCTGTCGGCGACGCAGCGGCGGTCGCTGGGCTGGGCCGGGGGGGAGGGGGTCAGCGACGCCGGCAACCAGTTCCACTACTACCGGCTCACGGCCGAGGGCCGGATCGTCTGGGGGGGCTATGACGCCCTATACCACTTCGGTGGTGACCTGGCGGCGCGGCGCTCGCGCAGTCAGCAGACCGAACGCCTGCTGGCAGAGCACTTCTTCGCCACGTTCCCGCAGCTGGCGGGCGTGCGGTTCGGGCATGCCTGGGGCGGCGCCATCGACACGTGCACCCGGTTCACCGCGTACTGGCAACGCGCCTTCAACGACAAGGTCTGTGCAGTGCAGGGATACACGGGGCTGGGGGTGGGGGCCAGCCGGTTCGGCGCTGAGGTCGCCCTCGACCTGCTGGAGAAGGTGGACACCGCGCGGACCCGGTTGGAGATGGTTCGGTCCAAGCCGCTGCCGTTCCCGCCGGAGCCGCTGCGTTGGGCGGGGATCCAGCTGACGCGGCGCAGCATCGCCGGAGCCGATGCGCGGGGCGGGCGGCGGAACCTCTGGTTGCGCGGCCTAGACCGACTGGGCCTGGGTTTCGACTCCTGACGCCGATCGAGCGGCACCACGAGAGCAAGACCCTAGACAGAATGTCTTTACAAATCGAATGGAACGGGCACACTAGAGGCATGACTTCCACCACCCCCCTGCGCGAGATCGTCCACTTCGTCGACGGCAAACCGTTCGCCGGCTCCAGCGAGCGCACCGGGCCCGTCTTCAACCCGGCCACCGGCGAACAGCAGGCGCAGGTGCGCCTGGCCAGCACCGCTGATGTCGACCAGGTCGTGGCCTCCGCGGTCAGTGCGGCCGCCGCGTGGCGCACGTCCTCTCTGTCCACCCGGCAGAAGGTCATGTTCGCCACCCGCGAGCTGCTCGGCCAGCGTCGGGCGGAGATCGCGGCGGTGATCACCTCCGAGCACGGCAAGGTACTCTCCGACGCCGAGGGGGAGCTGCAGCGGGGCATCGAGGTGGTCGAGTTCGCCTGCGGCATCCCGCAGGTGCTCAAGGGTGGCTTCAGCGAGGGCGTCTCGACGGGCGTCGACGTCTACTCGATCCGTCAGCCCCTCGGCGTGACCGCGGTGATCTCCCCGTTCAACTTCCCTTCCATGGTGCCGCTGTGGTTCGTACCGGTCTCCATCGCCTGCGGCAACGCCGTCATCGTCAAGCCCAGCGAGAAGGACCCGACGGCGGCCAACCTGATCGCCCAGGCCTTCCTGGACGCCGGGCTGCCACCGGGAGTCCTCAACGTCGTCCACGGCGACAAGGAGGCGGTCGACCGCGTGCTGCGCCACCCGGACATCAACTCGGTCTCCTTCGTGGGGTCGACCCCGATCGCCCGGTACGTCTACGAGACCGGTACCCAGCACGGCAAGCGGGTGCAGGCTCTCGGGGGGGCGAAGAACCACATGATCGTCCTGCCGGACGCCGACCTGGACCTGGCTGCGGACGCCGCGGTGAACGCCGGCTACGGCTCGGCCGGTGAGCGCTGCATGGCGATCTCGGCGCTGATCGCCGTCGACCCGGTCGGCGACGAGCTGGTCGCCAAGATCAAGGAGCGGATCGCCAGGCTGCGCACCGGTGACGGCACCCGCGACGTCGACATGGGCCCGCTGGTCACCCGTGAGCACCGGGACAAGGTCGCCTCCTACATCGACGCAGGTGCCGAGCAGGGCGCCACGGTCGCCGTCGACGGCCGCCAGACCGCGTTCGACGCCACCGGTGACGGCTTCTTCCTCGGCCCCACGCTGATCGACGACGTGACCTCGCAGATGTCCTGCTACACCGACGAGATCTTCGGTCCGCTGCTGTCCGTCGTCCGGGTGCCCAGCTACGAGGCGGCACTGGAACTGGTCAACTCCAACCAGTACGGCAACGGCACAGCGATCTTCACCAACGACGGCGGCGCTGCCCGGCGTTTCCAGTACGAGGTGGAGGTGGGCATGGTCGGCATCAACGTCCCGATCCCGGTGCCGATGTCGTACTACTCCTTCGGCGGCTGGAAGAACTCGCTGTTCGGCGACAGCCACGCCCACGGCCTGGAGGGTGTGCACTTCTTCACCCGGGGCAAGGTCGTCACCTCGCGCTGGCTCGACCCGAGCCACGGCGGGATCAACCTGGGCTTCCCGCAGCACCACTGAGCCTGATCGCGGCGACAGTGAGGACCGGACCCACCCGGTGGGTCCGGTCCTCACTCGTTCGCCGATCATGACGCGCTGGGCGAGCGGGTCTAATCACGATTTCGACGGTCATTCCCAGATTCCGTGACGGATCCACTTGTCGGTTCGTAGGATCGCGACAGGTTTCGTGGCGTCATGGAGGGACATGCAATGCGGGTACTGGTGGTGGGTGCCGGCGGGGTGGGGGCCGCGGTGGCCAAGATCGCGGCGCGCAGGGGCTTCTTCCACCACATGGTGATCGCCGACTACGACCTGAGTCGGGCGCAGGCCGCGGTGTCCGCCACCGATGACTCCCGGTTCGTCGCGGCGTCCGTCGACGCTTCGCGGGCCGACTCCGTGACCGAGCTGGCCCGACGGCACGATGTCAGCCACGTGCTCAACGCCGTCGACCCCCGGTATGTGATGGATGTGTTCGAAGGCGCTCTGGCCGCTGGGGCGGACTACCTCGACATGGCGATGAGCCTGTCCCGGCCGCACCCGCGCAACCCGTACTCCGAGTGCGGGGTCAAGCTGGGGGACGAGCAGTTCGCCCGCGCGCCGGCCTGGCAGGCGGCCGGCCGTCTGGCGCTGGTCGGAATGGGGGTCGAGCCGGGGCTGTCCGACGTGTTCGCCCGATACGCCGCCGACCACCTGTTCCGCGAGATCGACGAGCTCGGCACCCGGGACGGCGCCGACCTGAGGGTCGACGGCCACGACTTCGCGCCGTCCTTCTCGATCTGGACCACGATCGAGGAGTGCCTCAACCCGCCGGTGATCTGGCAGGCCGAGAGGGGCTGGTACACCACCGAGCCGTTCAGCGAGCCCGAGGTGTTCGACTTCCCCGAGGGGATCGGGCCGGTGGAGTGCGTGAACGTCGAGCACGAGGAGGTGCTACTGATGCCCCGCTGGCTGCCGGCCCGGCGGGTGAGCTTCAAGTACGGCCTCGGCGAGGACTTCATCTCCGTGCTGCGCACCCTGAACCGGGTGGGGCTGGATCGCGCCGAGCCGGTCGCCGTCCGGGGGGTCGACCTGGACGACGGCAGCGAGGGGTCCCGGACGGGGCGCCGGGTCGGGGTGAGCCCGCGCGACGTGGTCGCCGCTTGCCTGCCCGACCCGGCCACCTTGGGGGCGCGGATGCACGGCAAGACGTGCGCCGGGCTGTGGGTCACGGGTACGGGCAGGGGCGAGGAGTTCGAGGGCCGCCCGCGTGAGGTGTACCTCTATCACGTGGTCGACAACGCCTGGTCGATGGCCGAGTACGGGTCCCAGTGTGTGCTGTGGCAGACCGCGGTGAATCCGGTGATCGCTCTCGAGCTGCTCGCCGAGGGCCTCTGGGCGGGCACTGGGGTGCTGGGACCCGAGGTGTTCGACCCGTTGCCGTTCCTGGCCCGGCTCGGCGAGTTCGGACCCTCGTGGGCCATGCAGGAGCGCCGACCGTAGTGGACACTTTCGTGACGACACGCCCGCGTGTCGTCACGAAAGTGTCCACCAGTGTCCGCCGCGGGTCGGTGTTGGTGCCCAATGGGGTCGTCGAAGGGGTAGTCATGAGTCTGTCCGCGCGCGAGAGCGACGTCGTCGGCGCGGTGCCGACCGGGGTGTTCATCGGCGGTGAGTGGCGCGAGGCCGAGGGCGGTCGCCGGCTGCCTGTCGACGACCCCGCCACGGGCGACGTGGTCACCCAGGTGGCCGACGCCGGCGTCGAGGACGGCGCTGCCGCCCTGGCCGCCGCGGTCGCCGCCCAGGGCTCCTGGGCCGCCACGGCGCCGCGCGAGCGGGGCGAGATCCTGCGCCGGGCCTTCGAGCTGATCACCGAGCGGATCGAGGACCTCGCCCTGGTGATGACCCTCGAGATGGGCAAGCCGCTCAAGGAGTCGCGCGGGGAGGTCACCTACGCCGCCGAGTTCTTCCGCTGGTTCTCCGAGGAGTCCGTGCGGGTCAACGGCCGGTTCTCGGTGGCGCCGAACGGGGCGACCCGCCTGCTCACCATGAAGCAGCCGGTCGGCCCGTGCCTGTTCATCACGCCGTGGAACTTCCCGCTGGCGATGGGCACCCGCAAGATCGGGCCCGCCGTGGCCGCCGGCTGCACGATGGTGGTCAAGCCGGCCTCACAGACCCCGCTGTCCATGCTGGCGCTGGCCCAGATCCTCACCGAGGCCGGTCTGCCCGGCGGGGTGCTCAACGTGCTCACCACCTCCCGCAGCTCTCGGGTGATGGAGCCGTTGATCCGCGACCGTCGGCTGCGCAAGCTCTCCTTCACCGGCTCCACCGAGATCGGCCGCCGACTGGTCGAGCAGTCCGCCGAGCAGCTGCTGCGGGTCTCCATGGAGCTGGGCGGGAACGCGCCGTTCCTGGTCTTCGCCGACGCCGACGTCGAGGCGGCGGTGGACGGCGCCATGCTGGCCAAGATGCGCAACATGGGCGAGGCCTGCACCGCGGCGAACCGGTTCATCGTGCACGCCTCGGTGGCGGCCGAGTTCGCGCGACGGCTGGCCGAGCGGATGGGCGCGCTCAGGGTGGGGCGGGGCACCGAGGACGGCGTGGACGTCGGTCCGCTGGTCGACGGACCGTCGCAGTCCAAGGTCGGCGAGCTGGTCGAGCAGGCCGTCCGTGCCGGGGCAACGGTGCTGACCGGGGGCTCGACGGTGGGGGACCGGGGCTACTTCTACGCCCCGACGGTCCTGGCCGACGTCCCGGACGACGCCCGGCTGCTGAGCGAGGAGATCTTCGGTCCGGTCGCCCCGGTGATGACGTTCGAGACCGACGAGCAGGCACTGGCGATGGCCAACGGCACCGAGTTCGGCCTGGTCGCCTACGCCTACACCCGCGACCTGAGCCGCGCCGTCCGGGTGGCCGAGGGGCTCGAGACCGGCATGGTCGGGCTCAACCAGGGCATCGTGTCCAACCCGGCGGCCCCGTTCGGCGGCGTGAAGCACTCCGGGTTCGGCCGCGAGGGCGGCGCCGAGGGGATCGAGGAGTTCCTGGAGACCAAGTACGTGGGCGTCGCGTTGTGACCGTTCGCTCGACGGGCTCCGGTTCCCCCGGGCGACGCGACATCGCACTGCTCGGCTCGACCGGATCGATCGGCACCCAGGCGATCGAGGTGGTGACGGCCAACCCTGACCGGTTCCGGATCGTGGGGCTGGCCGCCGGCGGCTCGCGGCTGGACCTGCTGGCCGACCAGGTGGCTGCGCTCGGGGTGGGCCGGGTGGCCCTGGCCGATGCCAGTGCCGAGGGGGCGCTGCGCGCGGCTCTTGCCGAGCGCGGGGTGCACGACGTCGCGCTCGAGGTCGGGGACGACGCGGCGGCGCACCTGGCCGGGTGCGGCGCCGACGTCGTCCTGAACGGCATGACCGGGGCGATCGGCCTGTCACCGACCCTGGCTGCGCTGGCCGCCGGCTCGACACTGGCCCTGGCGAACAAGGAGTCGCTGATCATCGGCGGGGTCCTGGTCACCGGGGCCGCCGCGCCGGGCCAGATCGTTCCGGTCGACTCCGAGCACTCGGCCC
Organism: uncultured Actinomycetota bacterium; assembly: GCA_963825645.1. Taxonomy (GTDB): domain Bacteria; phylum Actinomycetota; class Actinomycetes; order Actinomycetales; family Kineosporiaceae; genus JADJPO01. Next base: position 224,056 of record CAWGTT010000008.1, on the reverse strand, counting down.
TGGCCCAATGCCTGCGGGCCGGCTCGGCGGACGAGGTGGCCCGGCTGGTGCTCACGGCCAGCGGGGGGCCGTTCCGCGGCCGCAGCCGCTCCCAGCTGCGGGACGTGACCGCCGAGCAGGCGCTGGCCCACCCGACGTGGTCGATGGGTCCTGTGGTCACGACCAACTCGGCGACCCTGGTGAACAAGGGGCTGGAGCTGATCGAGGCGCACCTTCTGTTCGACGTGCCGCTGGAGCGGATCGCTGTGGTCGTGCACCCGCAGTCGGTCGTGCACTCGTGGGTGGAGTTCGTCGACGGCTCGTGTATCGCCCAGTGCTCGCCGCCCGACATGCGGCTGCCGATCGCGCTCGCCCTCGGCTGGCCCGACCGGGTGGCTGGGGCCGCCCGCCCTGTCGACATCACGTCGGCCGCGACCTGGGAGTTCGCCCCGCTTGACGACGAGGCGTTCCCGGCGGTGACGCTCGCCCGGCGGGTAGCTGTCAGGGGCGGAACGTATCCTGGCGTGTACAACGCGGCGAACGAGGTGTGCGTGGAGGCGTTCCTGGCCGGTCGGCTGGGCTTCTTGGACATCCTCGACGTCGTGGACGGCGTGGTCGGAGCACATCGGGCTCCTGAGCGGGTCGACCTCGACGGCGTCCTCGCCGCGGACGGCTGGGCGCGGCATGAGGCCGCGCAACGGATCGGTGGCCTCGCCCTCAACGGGGCTGCGGAGAGGGAAGTACCTCGGTGATCGACAACCCGCTGTTCGGCAACCTGTTGGGATGGCTGGTGGTGATCGGCCTCGGCGTCCCGCTGTCCATCGGGCTGCATGAGATCGGGCACCTGGTGCCGGCGAAGAAGTTCGGCATCAAGTGCTCGCAGTACTTCATCGGGTTCGGTCCCACGGTGTGGTCGCGCCGGTTCGGCGAGACCGAGTACGGCGTCAAGGCCATCCCGCTGGGTGGCTACGTGCGGATGCTCGGCATGTTCCCGCCCAAGCCGGGGCAGGTGGCCCGGGCCGACAGCACCGGACGCCTGGGGCTGCTCATCGAGGCGGCTCGCGAGGACGCCCAGCGGGAGATCACCCCGGCCGACGCCGACCGGCTGTTCTACCAGCGTTCGGTCCCCAAGCGGCTGGTGGTGATGTTCGGCGGTCCGGTGATGAACCTGGTGATCGCGGTGGTGCTGCTGGCCGTGCTGGTCACCGGATACGGGGTGAGCACGCTGACCACGACGGTGGGTGCCGTCTCTCAGTGCGTCGTCCCCGTGGCGACCAGCCAGAGCGAGACCCAGCGGACCGCCTGTACCCCGGACGATCCGGCGGCCCCGGCCGCGGCGGCCGGACTGCTGCCCGGGGACCGGATCGTCGCCTTCGGCGGCATCGAGGTCGCCTCCTGGGACCGGGTTCGTGAGGCGATCCGATCTAACCGCGGTACCCCCGTGGCGATCACCGTCGAGCGCGCGGGGCAGCCGGTCACCCTGGAGGCGACCCCGCTGGTCGACACCCGGTACGTGCTCGACGAGGACGGCAACGTCGTCCAAGGCCCGGACGGCACGTACCTCACGGCCCCGGTGGGGTTCCTCGGGGTGACCCCGACCACCGAGCAGCAACGCCAGCCGATCTCGGCCGTGCCCGGCGTCGTCGGCGGCGCCCTGGCCGGCACCGCAGGGGTGCTGCTGCGGGTACCGGAGAAGATGGTCGGCATCGCCCAGGCCGCCTTCGGTACGGGCGAGCGCGACCCGAACGGTCCGATCAGCGTGGTCGGGGTGGGCCGGCTGGCCGGAGAGGTCGGCGGCGTGGAGAGCACCGGCACCACGGCTCTGGGCTGGGCCGACAAGATGGCCATCTGGCTGTCGATCATCGCCTCGCTCAACCTGGCCCTCTTCGCGTTCAACATGGTGCCGCTGCTACCTCTGGATGGAGGCCACATCGCCGGAGCCCTCTGGGAGGGCGCCCGCCGCCAGGGCGCGAGGCTGCTGCGCCGTCCGGATCCCGGACCGGTCGACATCGCCCGCGCCCTGCCGGTGGCCTACGCTGTCGCGTCGGTGCTGATCGTGATGTCGGTCCTGCTCATCTACGCAGACATCGTCAAGCCGGTCCGGCTGACGGGCTGACCCGCCAAACATGGGCACAACGTCACGCCGTGCCCGCCAGACGGGCACGGCGTGACGTTGTGCCCATGTGGGGTGAGCACGACTCCACTCAGAGGTGACCGATGTGCTCACGCAGAGCGATCACCGCGCACGGCGACAGACCCTGGCCTAGTGTTCCTGGTGTGCTGGGACGAGCTCGACCAGCTCATCAGTCGATGGAGGTTCGAACAGCAATGTCGGTCAATCTCGGGTTGCCCACCGTCGCGTCCAGCGAGCCGGTGCCGGTCCTCAGTCCTCGCCGGACGAGCCGCAAGATCCAGGTCGGCACGGTCGCGGTCGGCGGTGACGCCCCGGTCAGTGTGCAGTCGATGACCACCACACCGACCACCGACATCAACGCCACCTTGCAGCAGATCGCCGAGCTGACCGCCGCCGGCTGCGACATCGTCCGGGTGGCCTGCCCCAGCCAGGACGACGCCGACGCCCTCCCGGCGATCGCGAGGAAGTCGCAGATCCCGGTGATCGCCGACATCCACTTCCAGCCCAAGTACGTCTACTCGGCCATCGACGCCGGCTGCGCCGCCGTCCGCGTGAACCCGGGCAACATCCGCAAGTTCGACGACCAGGTCAAGCAGATCGCCGCCGCCGCACAGGACGCCGGTACCTCGATCCGGATCGGGGTGAACGCCGGTTCACTGGATCCGCGGCTGCTGGCCAAGTACGGCAAGGCGACCCCGCAGGCCCTGGTCGAGTCCGCGGTCTGGGAGGCGAGCCTGTTCGAGGAGCATGGCTTCCACGATTTCAAGATATCGGTCAAGCACAACGACCCCGTGGTCATGGTCCGCGCCTATGAGCTGCTCGCCGAGCGCGGGGACTGGCCGCTTCACCTGGGTGTCACCGAGGCGGGTCCGGCGTTCCAGGGCACGATCAAGTCGGCCGTCGCCTTCGGGGCATTGCTCAGCAAGGGGATCGGCGACACGATCCGGGTCTCGCTGTCGGCGCCGCCGGTCGAAGAGGTCAAGGTCGGGATCCAGATCCTGCAGTCCCTGAACCTGCGCCCGCGAAAGCTCGAGATCGTCTCCTGCCCGTCGTGCGGCCGGGCCCAGGTCGACGTGTACTCCCTGGCCGAGAAGGTCACCGCCGGTCTCGAGGGCCTGGAGGTCCCCTTGCGGGTTGCCGTGATGGGCTGCGTGGTGAACGGGCCGGGTGAGGCTCGCGAGGCCGATCTCGGCGTCGCCTCGGGGAACGGCAAGGGACAGATCTTCGTCAGGGGCGAGGTCGTCGAGACCGTTCCGGAGTCGAGGATCGTCGAGACCCTGATCGAGCACGCGATGCGCATCGCCGAACAGATGCAGGACGACGTTTCGCAGGAGCCATCCGGGCACCGCCCGGTCGGCGAGCCTGTGGTCAGCGTCGTCTGAGTCGGTAAGGATGCTCGCGTGCTGCGGGCATCGGTGCGGGTGCTGAACAGCGCCGATCTCGATGCGGCGCTGGCGGTCTGCGACCGCGACCCGGTGACCAATGTCTTCGTGGCCGCCCGGCTGCGCGCCTACGGTGTCGCCCGCTCCGGCGGAGGTGAGCTGTGGGGCTACTACGACGATGGCGCGTTGCGCTCGCTGTGCTGGTCGGGGGCCAACCTGGTGCCGGTCGAGGCCACCCCGGACGCCGTGGACGCGTTCGCAGCCCGGTCGCGCCGCGGCGGCCGGCAGTGCTCCTCGATCGTCGGCCCGTCCGGGCCGGTCCTGCAGCTGTGGTCGCGGGTGGCGTCGTCCTGGGGCGGCGCGCGCGAGCTGCGCCCGGACCAGCCGCTGATGTCCATCGCGCGGGCGCCGCTCATCGCCTCCGACCGGCAGGTTCGCCGCTCGACAGCGGCCGAGCTGAATGTCATCGTGCCGGCCTGCGTCGCGATGTTCACCGAGGAGGTCGGGTACTCCCCTATGGGCAGCGACGGCGGGTCGCTGTACCGGTCCCAGGTCAGCGCGCTGGTGCTGTCCGGCCGCTCGCTGGTCAGGATGGACACCGGTCCGTCCGGACCCCAGGTGGTCTTCAAGGCCGAGCTCGGCTCGGTCACGCCGCAGGCCGTGCAGGTTCAGGGTGTCTGGGTGAGCCCGCCGTGGCGAGGTCGGGGGCTATCGGTGCCGGCGATGTCGGCTGTGGTCGAGCACTGCCGGCGTGAGGTCGCGCCCATCGTGACGCTGTACGTCAACGGGTACAACACCCGCGCGGTGCACGTCTACGAGCGGGTCGGGTTCGAGCGGGTGGGCACCTTCGCCACCGTCCTGTTCTGAACCCGCTCGTCAACCCGCTTCTGTCTGAACCCGCTCATGCTCCACGGGCGCACCGCGGAGCATGAGCGGGTTCGACGGGCGACTATCCTCGCCAGGGTGAGCGAGCTGCTACGGATGTCCACCCTGTTCCTGCGCACGCTGCGCGACGACCCGGCGGACGCCGAGGTCCCCAGCCACAAGCTGCTGGTCCGTGCGGGATACATCCGCCGAGCTGCGCCCGGCATCTACTCCTGGCTCCCTCTGGGGTACCTGGTCTACCGCAATGTCGAACGGGTGGTCCGCCAGGAGATGGACGCCGCGGGCTTCCAGGAGGTGCACTTCCCGGCGCTGCTGCCCCGCGAGCCGTACGAGGCCACCGGACGCTGGACCGAGTACGGAGACAACCTGTTCCGGCTCAAGGACCGCCGCGACAACGACATGCTGCTCGGTCCGACCCACGAGGAGATGTTCACCCTGCTGGTCAAGGACCTGTACTCCTCGTACAAGGACCTGCCGCTGTCGATATACCAGATCCAGACCAAGTACCGCGACGAGGCTCGCCCTCGGGCCGGTCTGCTACGCGGTCGCGAGTTCGTGATGAAGGACTCCTACTCCTTCGACGTGGACGACGCCGGGCTCGAGGTCTCCTACGCCAAACACCGCGACGCCTACATCAAGACCTTCGACCGGCTCGGGCTCGACTACGTGATCGTCTCGGCGATGTCCGGGGCGATGGGCGGCAGCAGGAGCGAGGAGTTCCTCCAGCCCACCGAGGTGGGCGAGGACACCTTCGTGCGCTGCGCCGGCTGCGGCTACGCCGCCAACGTCGAGGCGGTGACCACCCCGCTGCCGTCGGCCAGGGACTGGGACGGTGTGCCTGCCGCACATGTCGAGGACACTCCCGACACCCCCACCATCGAGACCTTGGTGGCCGTGGCGAACGCGGACCATCCGCGCGCCGACGGCCGCACCTGGACCGCGGCGGACACGTTGAAGAACGTCGTCGTGATGCTCGTGCGCGCCGACGGCGGCCGCGAGCCGCTGTGCATCGGTCTGCCGGGGGACCGCGAGGTCGACACCAAGCGGCTCGAGGCGGCGATCGCCCCGGCCGCGGTCGAGCCCTTCACCGATGCCGACTTCGCGCGCTACCCGGGGCTGGCCAAGGGCTACATCGGACCAGGGGTGCTGGGGGAGAAGAACGCGAGCGGCATCCGGTACCTGCTCGATCCGCGGGTCGTGCCCGGGACGGCGTGGGTGACCGGTGCCGACGAGCCCGGGCGGCACGTGTTCGACCTGGTCGCCGGGCGAGACTTCACCGGGGACGGGGTGATCGAGGCCGCCGAGGTCCGGGACGGCGATGCGTGCCCGCAGTGCGGCCGAGAGCTCGCCTCGGCCCGGGGGATCGAGATCGGCCATATCTTCCAGCTGGGCCGCAAGTACGCCGACGCGCTCGGACTGCAGGTGCTCGACGAGAACAGCCGGCTGGTCACGGTGACCATGGGCTCCTATGGGATCGGAGTCTCCCGCGCGGTCGCCGCGGTCGTCGAGGCGACCTACGACGAGGACGGGCTGTGCTGGCCTAGGGAGGTGGCCCCGGCCGACGTCCACCTGGTGATGGCCGGCAAGGACGAGTCGGTGGTCGACTTCTCCGAGGCGCTGGCCGCCGCCCTGTCGGCCCGTGGGGTTCGGGTGATTGTCGATGACCGGCTGAGGGTCTCGCCCGGGGTGAAGTTCAAGGACGCCGAGCTGGTCGGCGTGCCGAGCATCGTCGTCGTCGGCAAGGGCTTGGCCGCCGGCACGGTCGAGGTCAAGGACCGGCGCACCGGCGAGCGCAGCCAGGTCGTCGCGCCGAGCCCGGCGGTGGCTGCTGACGCGATCGCCGAGCTGATCGGTGTGCCGGCGCCCGGCCGATGACCAGGCAACGCGGCGCCGTCCAGGCTGTGATCTTCGACTGGGGCGGCACGCTGACGCCATGGCACACGGTGGACCTGGCCGAGCAGTGGCGGGCCTACGCCCACGCCGTCGCCGACCACCCGCACGAGGCCGAGGAGCTGGCCGCGCGGATCCTGGCCGCCGAGGAGGCCGCCTGGACTCGGATCCGGACCGGCGGCGCCAGCGCCCGGCTCGCCGAGGTGCTCGAGGCCGCGGGGGTCGCGTCGGACCATCCGGGGCACGACGCCGCCCTCACCGCCTACGAGGAGTTCTGGGAGCCGCATACGTACACCGACGCCGACGTCCCGGCGCTGTTCGCCGGCCTGCGCGGGCGGGGCGTCAAGGTCGGGGTCTTGTCGAACACGATCTGGTCGCGTAAGTACCACGAGCGGGTGTTCGCCCGCGACGGCGTGCTGGATCTGATCGACGGCTCGGTGTACACCTCGGAGATCGCGCACGCCAAGCCGCACCGTGAGGCGTTCCGTGCGGCGATGACTGCGGTTGGGGTCGGTCAGCCGGACCGCTGCGTGTACGTCGGCGACCGCGCCTACGAGGACGTGCACGGTGCTCAGCGCGCCGGCATGCGAGCGATCCTCGTGCCGCACTCCGACATCCCTGCGGCGCAGCAGGTTCCGGTCGACGTCGCTCCGGACGGCGTGGCGCACCGGCTGCTCGACGTGCTCGGCCACGTCGAGCGTTGGCTCACCGCGGGTGACTGAGTTCGACATCGGCGCGGGAGCCCTCGCCGCGCTGGTCGTCGCGGCGCTGGTGGCCGGCTGGGTGGACGCCGTGGTCGGCGGCGGCGGGCTGGTGCAGCTGCCGATGCTGCTGCTCACCTTCCCGGCGGCTGCTCCTGCGCAGATCCTGGCGACCAACAAGATGGCCAGCATCTTCGGCACGGCGACCGCGTCGGTGACCTACGCCCGGCGGATCCGACCCGACCCGCGGACCGTGCTCAGCATGGCCCTGCCCGCGCTCGTCGGCTCGGCGGCGGGTGCGGCGGCCGCGAGGCTGATGTCGAACGCCGTGTTCCGGCCGCTGGTCCTGGTGCTGCTGGTGGCCGTCGCCGCCTACACTCTCGCGCGACCGCGACTGGGCGAGCGCACCGAGCTGCGTCACGACGGGAACGCCCACTTCGGCCGTGCGGCGCTGGTCGGTGCCGGGCTCGGGTTCTACGACGGCATCTTCGGCCCAGGGACCGGTTCGTTCCTGGTGATCGCGCTGGTCACCGTCCTCGGCTACTCCTTCCTCGAGGCGAGCGGGACAGCGAAGATCACCAACTTCGCGACCAATCTCGGGGCGCTGCTGGTGTTCGTGCCGGCCGGCGCGCCGATGTGGCGGGTCGGCCTGGCGATGGGACTGGCCAACCTGGCCGGCGGCTACCTGGGCGCCCGGACGGCGGTGGCCCGGGGCAGTGCCTTCGTGCGGGTGGTGTTCCTGGTCGTGGTGGGGGCGCTGATCCTGCGCCTGGGCTGGGACGTGCTCTCGTGAGGTAGACCGCTCAGCCTCCGTGCGCGGAGGGGGGCCGCCGGGTCGGGTCCGTCCAGTGGTTCCTTGCGTAATGTTCCCTGCGAAACGATGTCGCGGAAGTGCGATGTCGCGGATCCGCGACATCGCACTGCAAAGACATCGCTTCGACGCTGCTACGGGGCGGTGGCCTCGGAACACACTCTGTGAGTCGGGACCCGCTGTGAGCCAAGACCCCGCGGTGAGCCAAGACCCGCGGTGAGTCAGGACCCGCGGCGCGGCGAGTCGTCATCGGGTCAGGGGCCTCCGGGCAGCGCCGCGACCGTGCCCCCCCATGCCTGCACCCGGCGCACCGCCGCGACAGCATCCGCGGCGAACACGCTGCGTAGCGTCCCGTCCACCTGAGCCAGGGTGGTCAGCAGGCGGGTGGTCATCGCCGCGTCGATCCGCGCCGCAAGATCCCGGACTGCCTGGGCATCGTCGAGCGCACCGACGTCGTAGGCGGCCAGCGCCGCCGGGGCCCGTCCGTCAAGGGCGATCATGGCCTCGACGGCCTCCTCACGCAGCCGCCGATGCTCCTGCCAGTACCGCTCCGCCTGCTCGCGGTCGGCGTCCGCCACCCGCGCCGTCACCACGCCGTAGCCGAACACCGCGGCGTGGGCGTCGGCCACCAGGCGGGCCAGGGCCTCCCGCGCGGCCGCTACGTCCGCGGTCCCCGCCGGCCCGGACGGCGAGGGAGTCGCCGACGCCGCCGACCCGTCCGGCTGCTCCGCACGTGGCGCCGCCGAGCCGGCGCCGCCCAGCCGGTCCGCGTGCGCTGCCCGGGACGCGGCGATCCGGGTCAGCAGCACCGCGATCTCCGGTGAGGTTCCGCGCACGTCGGCGAGTGCCTGCATGGCGCCGTCCAGCTCGGCGCCCGCCTGATCGCCGACCGGGATCGCGGCAGTGGGCCCACCGTCGGGCGAGGCGCCGAGCGCGGTGAGGTGAGCGCCGTGGTCGGCGGCTACCTCCGCGTCACCGGCCGCCTGGGCGCCGGAGCGCAGCGATCGGGAGGTCTGTACGGCCCGGGTCACCGCAGCGGCGTCCCGCTGGGCCTGCGCTGAGCTGCGGCGCTGCGCGGCTCCGGGCCGCGTGGTACCGCCGGCGCTGCACCCGGTGACCGCCGCAAGCATCCCCCCCGACGCGACGGCGAAGCCGATGACGCCCGCACGCAGGACGACCCGTCGTCCGGGCACGACAGGCTGCCGGGCGGCGTCCGGACCTGACATGCTCGGATCATCCCACGGCCGTCCCGACGGTCCGCTCGCCCCGAGTAGGCTTCCAACGCCCGGGGGAGTGATCGAGACGGAGGCGAGAATGGCGGCGCAGGTCGATGCGGTGCGCCGAATCGCCGCTGACGTCGCCGCCGCTTCCGGGCTGGTCCTGGAGGACGTCACCATCAGCTCGGCGGGTCGGCGTCGGGTGGTGAAGGTGGTCGTGGACCTGCCCGAGGACCAGGTCGGCGGCGTTCCCCTGGACTCGGTCACGCAGGCGTCCCAGGCCTTGTCCACCGCCCTGGACACCAGCGACGCGCTGGGCTCCATGCCGTACACCCTCGAGGTGACCTCACCGGGCGCCGAACGGCGGCTCACCGAGCGTCGGCACTGGCGACGCGCCCGAGGGCGACTGGTCGTGGTCCACCTGGTCGACGGCTCAGTGGTCGAGGGGCGGCTGAGCGGGGCAGACGACTCCGGGGTCACGCTCGACGGCGGCGAGTCGTGGCCGTGGGAGTCGGTCAGTCGCGGACAGGTTCGGCTGGACTTCGGCGGAGGGGCCTGATGGACATCGACCTGGCCGCCCTCCGGGCCATCGAACGGGAGAAGGAGATCCCGTTCGACGTGCTGGTGCGCACCATCGAGCAGGCCATGCTCCTGGCCTACCACCGTACGGAGGGTGCCCAACCCGAGGCCCGAGTCGAGCTCGACCGCTCCAGCGGCCACGTGGTGGTCTGGGCCCGAGAGCTCGACGATCACGGCCAGCTGGTGCGCGAGTGGGACGACACCCCTGAAGGGTTCGGCCGGATCGCCGCGACCACGGCTCGGCAGACCATCCTGCAGCGGTTGCGCGACGCCGAGGACGAACATGTCCTGGGCGAGTTCCTCGGCCGCGAGGGCGACATCGTCTCCGGCGTCGTGCAGCAGAGCAGCGACCCGAGGATGATCCACGTCGATCTCGGCTCGGTCGAGGCGGTGCTGCCGCCTGCTGAGCAGGTGCCCGGCGAGGACTACGCCCACGGTTCGCGGATTCGCTGCTACGTGGTCGCGGTGCGCAAGGGCGTCAAGGGACCCTCGATCACCCTTTCGCGCACCCACCCCAACTTGGTGCGCAAGCTGTTCGCACTCGAGGTGCCCGAGGTCGCCGACGGTAGCGTCGAGATCGTGGCGCTGGCCCGCGAGGCCGGGCACCGCACCAAGATGGCGGTGCGCTCCACGGTGCCTGGAATGAATGCCAAGGGTGCCTGCATTGGACCCATGGGGCAGCGGGTGCGGGCGGTGGTGGCCGAGCTGCGTGGCGAGAAGATCGACATCATCGACTACAGCGACGACCCGGCCACCTTCGTCGCGGCTGCGCTGTCTCCGGCCAAGGTGACCTCCGTGGACTCGGTAGACGTCGCGACCAGGTCTGCGCGGATCGTCGTGCCCGACTACCAGCTATCCCTGGCCATCGGCAAGGAGGGCCAGAACGCCCGGCTGGCGGCCAAGCTCACCGGCTGGCGGATCGACATCAGGCCGGACGTCGTCCCGCCGTGACGCAGCCCGGTGCGCTCGACGTCGTGGGCGGCGAACGCGCTACACTGGCGCCGGCTGGCGCGAGCGAGCCGCAGCGCACCTGCGTGGGCTGCCGGCGCCGAGCGGGTCAGTCCGTCCTGTTACGAGTGGTGGCGGGCGAGATCGATGGTCACTGGTTCGTCGACCCCGATCCCGGCCGTCGCCGTGCGGGCCGAGGAGCCTGGTTGCACCAGGACCTCGGCTGTCTCGAGTCCGCGGAACGACGGTCGGCGTTCACCAGGGCCCTGCGACGCAGCGGCCCGATGAGCACCGAACGACTCAGGAAGCACGTCGCACCGCACGATCAAGCAGGATGAGCACGTCATTGCAGGAACACCGTCTGAGCCGGAAGCGGGTCTGAAGCTGATGAGCACCCGATGAGTACCCCGCGATGAGCACCACCCAGCCGTAACGACGGTCCGCGCCTGTCCGGCCCGGACCGAGACAGGAGAGACGTGGCAAAGGTCCGGGTCTACGAGCTCGCGAAAGAGCTCGGAGTCGAGAGCAAGGTCGTCATGACCACGCTCCAAGAAATGGGAGAGTTCGTCCGGTCAGCATCCTCGACCGTCGAACCGCCCGTCGTCCGCAAGCTTCGTGAACAACTGGTCTCCGCGGCGCCTGCCAAGGCCGCGCCGGCCGCCAAACCATCCGCCAAGGCCAAGCCGGCGCCCAAGGTCGCCGCCCCGGCGCCTGCCGCCCCGGCCCCCGCGGGCGTCGAAGAGCCCGCACCGCTCACCCCCGTCGCTCCGGCCGCTCCGCGGCCGGCGATGCCCGAGCCTCCCGCTCCGGAGCCGGTGACCCCACCGACGATCATCGAGGAGCCCGCTCCCACGACGGGCGCTCCGCGGCCCGGACCGGTCCCGCGGCCGCAGGCCCCTGCCCCGGCTCCGGCCCCTGCCCCGGCTCCGGCCCCTGCCCCGGCTCAGGCCCCGTCGGCTCAGGCACCGGCGGCACACCAGGACCGCGAGGGCGGTCCGCGCCCGGGGGCTCCGCGGCCGGGTAACAACCCGTTCGCCCCGAGCCAGGGGATGCCTCGTCCCGGCGGTCCGCGGCCGGGCAACAACCCGTTCGCCCCGAGCCAGGGGATGCCCCGTCCCGGCAGTCCGCGTGACCGCGGTCCGGCGGGCCCGGGTGCACCCTCGAGCGCCGGTGGGCCCGGCACGAGCGAGCGCCCCGGCGGCCCTCGGCCAGCCGGCCCACGTCCGGGTGGTCCCCGTCCCAACCCGGGCATGATGCCCGGTCGGTCCGCGACTCCCCGTCCGGGTGGCGGCGGTGGCCCCGGCGGTCCCGGTGGTCGAACCGGTGCGCCCAGTCGTGGTGGAGGCGGTGGCCGCGGCGGGGGTGCCGGTGCCGGCGGCGGATTCGGCGGTCGTCCTGGCGGCGGGCCCGGTGGTCCGCCCGGTGGGCGCGGGTTCGGCAAGGGGTCCGGCGGCCGTGGCGGCACCCAGGGCGCCTTCGGACGCGGTGGCCGACCTGGACGGGTCAAGAAGTCCAAGCGGCAGAAGCGCCAGGAGTTCGACAACATGCAGGCGCCCACCGCGGGTGGCGTTCAGGTTCCTCGTGGTGACGGCTCGACCATCGTTCGGCTGCGGCGCGGCGCGTCGCTGACCGACTTCGCCGACAAGATCAACGCAAACCCGGCCAGCCTGGTCACGGTGCTGTTCCACCTCGGTGAGATGGCCACCGCGACCCAGTCGCTGGACGAGGACACCTTCGCGTTGCTCGGTTCCGAGCTGGGCTACGACATCCAGGTCGTCTCGCCGGAGGACGAGGACCGTGAGCTCCTGGAGTCCTTCAGCATCGACCTCGAGGGCGAGGCCGAGGATGACGAGGAGTTCCTGGAGGCGCGTCCGCCGGTGGTCACCGTGATGGGTCACGTCGACCACGGAAAGACCAAGCTGCTCGACGCCATCCGCCACGCCAACGTGGTCGAGGGCGAGGCCGGCGGCATTACCCAGCACATCGGTGCCTACCAGGTGCACTTCACGCACGAGGGCACCAACCGGGCGCTGACCTTCATCGACACCCCAGGCCACGAGGCGTTCACCGCCATGCGAGCCCGCGGTGCGAAGGTGACCGACATCGCCGTCCTGGTCGTCGCAGCCGACGACGGTGTGATGCCGCAGACCATCGAGGCGCTCAACCACGCCCAGGCGGCCAATGTGCCGATCGTCGTCGCGGTGAACAAGGTGGACAAGGAGGGGGCCAACCCCGACAAGATCCGCCAGCAGCTGACCGAGTACAACCTGGTGGCCGAGGAGTACGGCGGCGACACCATGTTCGTCGAGGTCTCGGCCAAGCAGCGGCTCAACATCGACGCGCTGCTCGAGGCGATCCTGCTCACCGCGGACGCCGCGCTCGACCTGCGGGCCAACCCGGACAAGCACGCCCGGGGTGTCGCGGTCGAGGCCAGCCTGGACAAGGGCCGGGGGCCGCTCGCCACGGTGCTGGTCCAGTCCGGCACCTTGGCGGTCGGCGACTCGATCGTCACCGGCACCGCCTATGGGCGGGTCCGGGCGATGCTCGACGAGAACGGCACCGCAATGGACGTCGCATTGCCCTCGCGTCCGGTGCAGGTGCTCGGCCTGACCTCGGTACCCCGGGCCGGTGACACGTTCATCGTCGCTCCGGACGACCGCACCGCACGGCAGATCGCCGAGAAGCGCGAGGCGGTCGAGCGGGCCGCGATGCTGGCCAAGCGTCGCAAGCGGATCAGTCTGGAGGACTTCACCAAGGCCCTCGAGCAGGGCAAGGTGCAGACCCTGAACCTGATCCTCAAAGGCGATGTGTCCGGTTCGGTGGAGGCGCTGGAGGACGCGCTGCTCAAGATCGAGATCGACGAGCAGGTGCAGCTGCAGGTCATCCACCGCGGTGTCGGCGCGATCACCCAGAACGACGTGAACCTCGCCACCGTCGACAACGCGGTCATCATCGGGTTCAACGTCCGCCCGGCGGAGCGTGTCGCGGAGCTGGCCGAGCGGGAAGGTGTCGACCTGCGCTACTACTCGATCATCTATCAGGCGATCGAGGACGTCGAGTCCGCTCTGAAGGGCATGCTCAGGCCCGAGTACGAGGAGGTGCAGCTCGGCACCGCCGAGGTGCGCGAGGTGTTCCGCTCGAGCAAGTTCGGCAACATCGCGGGCTGTCTGGTTCGGTCCGGAGAGATGCGGCGCAACGCCAAGGCCCGGCTACTGCGTGACGGCGTGGTGGTCGGGGAGAACCTGTCCATCGACTCCCTCAAGAGGTTCAAGGACGACGCCACCGAGGTCCGAGAGGGGTATGAGTGCGGTATCGGGCTCGGCTCCTATAACGACATCAGGGTTGAGGACGTGATCGAGACCTTCGAGATGCGGGAGAAGCCACGTTCGTAGCCTCGCTGCGACTGGACCTGCTGCTCGGTGACACCCGTTCGCTGAAGCAGAAGCGATCCGTGGTCCGGCCGATCGTGGCCGACCTGCGCCGTCGCTTCGAGGTCAGCGCCGCTGAGACCGGCTACCTCGATCTGCACCGCCGGTGCCAGATCGGGGTAGCTGTCACGGCGGCTGACCCCGGCCATTGCCGGCAGGTGCTGGCGGCCTGCGAGGGCCTGGTCGCCGCACGGCCCGAGGTCGAGCTGCTCTCGGCTCGCACAGTGGTCTGGGACGACGAGGACTGACCCGAGGGGTCTTGGCGATCAGGCCCCGTAAGGGTCTTGGCGAGGAGGTACCGTCGAGTTCATGGCTGACACTGCGCGCGCTCGCAAGCTGGCCGAACGGATCCACGAGATCGTGGCCGAAGCGCTGGAGAAGCGGATCAAGGACCCTCGGCTGGGATTCGTCACCGTCACCGACACCCGAGTCACCGCTGACCTGCAGCACGCCACGGTCTTCTACACGGTGCTGGGCGAGGAGTCCGAGCGTGAGGCGTCAGCGGTCGCCCTGGACAGCGCCAAGGGAGTGCTGCGCTCCGAGGTGGGCCGGCGCACCGGGGTCAGGCTGACCCCGACGCTGGAGTTCGTGGCCGACGCGGTCCCCGAGAACGCGGCCCACATCGAGGACCTGCTGCGGACCGCAGCCGCCCATGACGCGGACGTCGCCGCGCTGGCCGCCTCGGCGGACTACGCAGGCGAGGCCGACCCCTACCGTCGCCCCGACGACGAGCCGGAGACGACCATGGACGGCGAGCAGCAACCGGCGCAGGCCGAGGTCCGGTGACCCGCGACGGCTTGGCTGTCGTCGACAAGCCGGCCGGGTGGACCTCACACGACGTGGTGGCTCGGGTACGGCGGATCTTCGACACCCGCAAGGTGGGTCACGCGGGGACCCTCGATCCGATGGCGACCGGTGTCCTGGTGCTCGGCCTGGGGCGCGGCACCCGACTTCTCACCTATCTGGTCGGTGTGGACAAGACGTACCGGGCGACGGTCCGGCTCGGGGTCAGCACGGCCAGTGACGACGTGGACGGCGAGGTCCTGGCCCGCGCCGATGCCGGCCAGATCGCGCGGTCGGCGATCGAGACAGGGGTCCAGGCGCTGACCGGAGCCATCCAGCAGGTGCCGAGCGCGGTCAGTGCGATCAAGGTCGACGGTCAGCGGGCCTATGCCAGGGTGCGAGCAGGAGAGCAAGTGGAGCTCGCGCCGCGTACGGTGACCATCTCCCGCTTCGAGGTACTCGCCGTACATGCCGGCCTGGCCGGCGACACGCCGGTGCAGGACGTGGACGTCGAGGTCGACTGCTCCTCGGGTACCTACGTGCGCGCGCTGGCCCGGGATCTGGGCGCCGCGCTGGGGGTGGGCGGCCACCTCGTGGCGCTGCGTCGGCTACGCGTCGGGCCCTACCATCTCGCCCAGGCGGTGAGCCTGGAGCGGATGGCCGAGACCGGCGAGCTGCTGAGTCTCGAGGCGGCCGCCCGAGTGGGCTTCCCGGTTCGAGAGCTGACCGGGGCCGAGGCGGCCAAGCTGTCTCACGGGCAACGCATCGCGGCGGCCGGCAGCGGTGAGATGCCGACCGCCGCCTTCGCCCCGGACGGCGCGCTGGTGGCGATCGTGTCCGAGACCGGACCCACCTGCCGGCCCCTGCTGGTGCTCACCGGCTGACGCCGCCGTTCCTCGACCTGGCAGCATGGGGCGCGTGCAGCGGTGGAACGACCTGGAGCAGGTGCCGGAGGGTCTCGGGCGGTCGGTGGTGACCATCGGCAACTTCGACGGGGTCCATCGAGGGCATCAGCGCGTGCTCACCTCACTGGTCGCTCTCGCCCGGGCCCGGTCAGAGCACGCGATGGCGATCACCTTCGACCCGCACCCGATCGCCGTCCTCTTCCCGGACCGGGCGCCGCAGCAGATCGACGGGCTGACCACCAGGCTGGACCGGTTGGAGCGGACCGGGCTGGACGCCGTCCTGGTGATGACGTTCACCCACACGCTGGCCAGCTGGAGCCCGCGCCGGTTCGTCCAGGACGTGCTGGTCGACACGCTGCACGCCAGTGCGGTCGTGGTCGGGCGGGACACCCGGTTCGGGCACCGCAACAGCGGTGACATCAACACCTTGCGTGAGCTGGGCGCCGAGCTGGGCTTCGAGGTGATGGCCGTCGAGGACGTCGTCGGGGAGGGCGCCGACGCCGACGGCGGACGGTGGTCGTCGACCCTGATCAGAGGGCTGCTCGCCGACGGCGAGGTGCGCACCGCCGCCACCGCGCTGGGGCACCTGCACCGCGTTGTCGGGGTCGTCGTCCACGGAGACCACCGCGGGCGGGCGCTCGGCTTCCCGACGGCGAACCTGGCCGCTCCGGGTCAGAGACCTCCGGGCGCCGGGAGCGGGCCGGGCAGCGAGGGTTTGGTCCCCGCGGACGGCGTCTACGCGGGCTGGCTGAGCGTTCTGGAGGGTCCCGTGAGCGACGTCGCGGCCGGTGCCCGTCTGCCCGCCGCCGTCTCGGTCGGCACCAACCCCACCTTCGACGGGCACGGGCGGCGGGTGGAGGCCTACGTGCTGGACCGTGACGACCTGGACCTGTACGGGGCGCGAGTCGCCGTCGACTTCGTCGAGCGGCTGCGGTCGACCGAGCGGTTCGAGGACGTCGAGAAGCTGGTGGCCCAGATGTATCGCGACGTCGAGCAGTGCCGGGTCGTGCTGGGCCTCGACGGGTCCTGAGCCGGTCCTGGGATCAGTCTTGAGGGCCGGGTTCGGTGACGGCGGGTGAGCGCTGGTACCGTGGCCCTGCCGTCAGAACGGCCGCGGATCGATAGAGCCCGGGTGAACGTGCCCCGGCGCGCCGCGCAACGATGGAAAAGGAGCACTGTGCCACTCGACGCCGCCACCAAGCAAAGGATTATGGCCGACTACGCGACCGGCGAGAACGACACGGGCTCCCCGGAGGTCCAGGTCGCGATGCTCACGCAACGGATCAAGGACCTCACCGAGCACCTCAAGGAGCACAAGCACGACCATCACAGCCGCCGCGGCCTGCTGATCCTGGTGGGCCAGCGCCGCCGCCTGCTGCAGTATCTGCAGCGCACCGACATCACCCGCTACCGATCGCTCATCGAGCGACTCGGTCTGCGCAGGTGAGTCCGAGCCGCGGTTCCCGTCCGGGTGCCGTGGCTCTTCGCCATCGCACCGACGTGAGCCGGCCCGAACAGGCGCCCGGTCCTCGGTAGTGGCTCCCGGGAGCGCGACGCCATCGCGCGCCGTCCGCCCGTGAACCTCGATCGAAGACCGGACCTGCCCACGGTCGCGACTCCGCAGACACTACGGAGGGGAACCCGCATGGAGGGTCCTGAGATCACCACCGCCGAGGCCGTTATCGACAATGGCAGCTTCGGCACGCGCACCATCCGGTTCGAGACCGGTCGGCTGGCCCGCCAGGCCGGCGGCTCGGCCACCGTCTACCTGGACGGCGAGACGATGCTGCTGTCCACCACCGCCGCGGGCAAGCACCCCAAGGAGCAGTTCGACTTCTTCCCGCTGACCGTCGACGTCGAGGAGCGGATGTATGCCGCGGGCCGGATCCCCGGCTCGTTCTTCCGGCGCGAGGGACGCCCCGGTACCGAGGCCATCCTGACCTGCCGGCTGATCGACCGCCCGCTGCGACCCTCGTTCGTCAAGGGGCTGCGCAACGAGGTGCAGGTCGTCGTCACCGTGCTCTCGCTGAACCCCGACGACCTCTACGACGTGGTCGCGATCAACGGCGCCTCGATGTCCACCCAGCTCGCCGGGCTGCCCTTCAGCGGCCCGATCGGTGCTGTCCGGGTGGCTCTGATCGAGGGACAGTGGGTCGCCTTCCCGCGGCACAGCGAGCTCGAGCGGGCCGTGTTCGACATGGTCGTGGCCGGCCGGGTCGTGACCCGCGGAGCAGACGCCGCCGCCGACGACGTCGCGATCATGATGGTCGAGGCCGAGGCGACCGACGACGCCTGGGATCTGATCGCCGGCGGTGCCGGCGCGCCGACCGAGGATATCGTCGCGGCCGGGCTCGAGGCGGCCAAGCCGTTCATCGCCACCCTGGTCCGGGCCCAGCAGGAGATCGCGGACAAGGCCGCCAAGCCGACCGCCGACTTCCCGGTCTTCCCCGAGTACACCGATGATGTCTACGCGGCCGTCGAGGCGGCCGTGGTCGATGATCTGGCGGCGGCGCTGACGATCGCCGGCAAGACC
Organism: uncultured Actinomycetota bacterium; assembly: GCA_963825645.1. Classification (GTDB taxonomy): domain Bacteria; phylum Actinomycetota; class Actinomycetes; order Actinomycetales; family Kineosporiaceae; genus JADJPO01. Next base: position 205,881 of record CAWGTT010000008.1, on the reverse strand, counting down.
GAGCGTGAGTCCCGGCTCGATGAGGTCAAGGAATCGGTCAAGGCCGGGCTCGGCGAGCAGTTCGCCGGCCGGGAGAAGGAGATCTCCGGAGCCTATCGAGCGGTGACCAAGAAGCTGGTCCGCCAGCGCATCCTGCGTGACAAGGTGCGCATTGACGGACGCGGCCTGGCCGACATCCGGCAGCTGTCCGCGGAGGTGGACGTGGTCCCGCGGGTGCACGGTTCGGCGCTGTTCGAGCGGGGCGAGACCCAGATCATGGGGGTCACCACGCTGAACATGCTGCGGATGGAGCAGCAGCTCGACACCCTCGCGCCGGAGACTCGCAAGCGGTACATGCACAACTACAACTTCCCCCCGTACTCCACCGGTGAGACCGGCCGTGTGGGCTCGCCCAAGCGCCGCGAGATCGGTCACGGCGCGCTCGCCGAGCGGGCCGTGATGCCGGTTTTGCCGAGCCGCGAGGAGTTCCCCTACGCGATCCGGCAGGTCTCCGAGGCGCTCAGCTCGAACGGGTCGACCTCCATGGGCTCGGTGTGTGCCTCGACCCTGGCGCTACTGAACGCCGGTGTGCCGCTGCGCGCTCCGGTGGCCGGCATCGCGATGGGGCTGGTCTCTGACGTGGTGGACACTGCCGACGGGCCGAAGACGGAGTACGCGGCGCTGACCGACATCCTCGGCGCCGAGGATGCCTTCGGTGACATGGACTTCAAGGTGGCCGGCACCAAGGACTTCGTCACCGCGATCCAGCTCGACACCAAGCTGGACGGGATCCCGGCCTCGGTGCTGGCCGGGGCGCTCACCCAGGCCCGGGAGGCCCGGCTGCACATCCTCGACGTGATGGGCGAGGCGATCGACGGCCCGGACGAGATGTCCCCCTACGCGCCGCGGGTGATCACGGTCAAGGTGCCGGTGGACAAGATCGGTGAGGTGATCGGGCCGAAGGGCAAGATGATCAACCAGATCCAGGAGGACACCGGAGCCGACATCTCGATCGAGGACGACGGCACGGTCTACATCGGCGCCGTCGACGGTCCGTCGGCCGAGGCGGCCCGGGCCGCGGTCAACGCGATCGCCAACCCGACCATGCCCGAGGTGGGCGAGCGCTACATGGGCACCGTGGTGAAGACCACGACCTTCGGCGCGTTCGTCTCCCTGGTGCCGGGCAAGGACGGGCTGCTGCACATCTCGCAGATTCGCAAGATGGTCGGCGGCAAGCGGGTGGAGAACGTGGACGACGTGCTCGCGGTCGGCCAGAAGGTCCAGGTCGAGATCGCCGAGATCGACCCGCGCGGCAAGCTCTCCCTGGTGCCGGTGACGGCCGACGAGGACCAGCAGGGCACAGCGGGCTCCGGCGACTCCTCGGCGGAGGGCGCACTGGACGACGCGGCCGCACCGGCCGAGGCGAACGCCTGAGGTGTCGGCAGTCCCGCTCCCGCTGATCTCGGCAGGGTCGCTGGAAGCGACCCTGGCCGGGCAGGACGGCGCCGTCGTGCGTCGCAGCGTCCTGCCCGGCGGGGTCCGGGTGCTGAGCGAGGCGATGCCGCACCTGCGTTCGGCCACGGTCGGATGCTGGATCGGGGTCGGCTCGCGTGACGAGGCAGACGGCCACCACGGCTCGACGCACTTCCTCGAACACCTGCTGTTCAAGGGGACCCAGCGGCGCTCGGCGATGGACATTGCCTCTACCCTCGACGCGGTCGGGGGCGAGGCCAACGCCGTCACCGGCAAGGAGCACACCTGCTACTTCGCCCGTGTGCTGGACGACGACCTCGACCTGGCCGTCGACGTGCTGCTCGACATGGTCACTTCGGCCCGCCTCGCCGAGACCGACGTCGAGGGCGAACGCGGAGTGATCCTCGAAGAGCTGGCGATGAACGACGACGACCCGAGCGACGTCGTCCACGAGCGGTTCGTCGAGCTGGTGATGGGCACCCACCCGCTGGGCCGACCGATCGGCGGCACCCCTTCCACGATCGCCGCGGTGGGCCGCAAGCACATCGTCGGCCACTACCGCCGCCACTACGCACCGCCCACCCTGGTGGTCACCGCGGCCGGCGGCATCGACCACGAGGCGCTGTCCGCCCGGGTGGCCCGTGAGCTGGAGCGTTCCTCGTGGCCGTTGACGCCCGACCAGCTGCCGGCGCCACGGCGTGAGGGCGGCTCCGGTGTGGCGCGCTCAGCCGACTCGGTGGCCGAGGGACCGCGCCGACTGCGGGTGAACCGGCCCATCGAGCAGGCCAACGTGGTGCTCGGCACGACCGGGTTGACCGCCACCGACGAGCGCCGCCACGTGATGTCGGTGCTGAACGCGGTGCTGGGCGGCGGCATGAGCAGCCGGCTGTTCCAGGAGATCCGGGAGCGGCGCGGGCTGGCGTACTCGGTCTACTCCTTCGCCTCCGGCTACTCCGACGCGGGCTACTTCGGGCTCTACGCGGGGTGTACGCCGTCCCGCGTGGCCGAGGTGGTCGGGTTGCTCGGCGCCGGGTTGGACGAGCTCGCGGCCGACGGCGTCAGCGACGAGGAGCTGGCCCGGGCTCACGGGCAGATCTGTGGCGGCCTGGTGCTGGGGCTGGAGGACTCGGGGTCGCGGATGTCCCGCCTCGGCAAGGCCGAGCTGGTGCACGGGGAGTACCTGACCCTCGACGAGTCGCTCGTCCGGGTGCGCACCGTGACCGCCCACGACGTGCAGGCCCTCGCCGCGGAGCTGGCCGCACGGCCGCGTTCTCTGGCCGTGGTCGGTCCGTTCGAGGACGACGATCGCCTTCCGGAGGTCTGATGAGAGTCGCCGTGATCGGAGCCCGGGGGCGGATGGGCCGGCAGGTGTGCGCGGCGGTCAACGGCGCCCCGGATCTGGAGCTCGGCCCGCAGATCGATCTCGATGAGGACAGCGACGACCTCGACGCGGTGGTCGACGCCGACGTGGCGGTGGTGTTCTCGGTGCCCGACGCGGCCCTCGGGCACGTGCGCGCGTGCGTCCGGGCCGGGGTGCACGCCGTGGTGGGCACCACCGGCTGGACGCCGGAGCGGCTGGACGCCGTCCGGTCCGAGCTCGCGGCGTACCCGGACGTCGGGATGCTGGTGGCGCCGAACTTCGCTCTGGGCGCCGTGCTGCTCGTGCGCTTCGCGGCCATGGCGGCACCGCACTACTCCTCGGTCGAGGTGATCGAGCTTCACCATCCGGACAAGGCGGACGCGCCGTCCGGCACGGCGCTGCACACGGCCCAGCTGATCGCCGCGGCCCGGGAGCGGGCCGGGGCCGCCCCGATGCCCGATGCGACGACGACGTCTCTCGACGGCGCCCGCGGTGCCGATGTCCACGGCGTCCGCGTGCACTCGGTGCGGCTACGCGGACTGGTGGCGCATGAGGAAGTGCTGCTCGGCGGCCCGGGGGAGATCCTCACCCTGCGCCACGACAGCCTGGACCGGTCCTCGTTCATGCCCGGGGTCCTGCTCGGGGTGCGCACCGTCTCGACTCGCCCGGGTCTGACGGTCGGGCTGGAGCACTACCTCGAGTTCTGAGCCTGGTCGGTGTGCCGCTCAGAGTGCCCGAGCGAGCAGCTCGGCCAGATGCAGCACCCGCGTCCGGGACCGCCGACGGCGCAACCCGCCGATCATCTGCCGTTGGCAGACCACGTTGACGACGACGAGGTGGTCCAGGTCGGCCTGCTCGATCTCGTCGAGGTGGACCTCGAGCACCCGCTGGGAGTCCTTGCGCCGCAACAGGGAGTAGGTCCCGGCCGATCCGCAGCACGAGCCCGCCGAGGGCAGCTCGACGTAGTCGGCGACCTGCGCGATCAGGTCGCGAGCGGGCCGGCTCACCTGCATCCCGTTGCGCAGGTGGCACGACTCCTGCAGGCCGACCCGGGCCCGGCGCCCGCCGACGGTCAGCGTGGCGAGCTCGGGGCGGCGCTCCGGGTGGTCGGCCCAGTACTGGACGAGGTACTCCGAGAGCTCCTTGACCCGGTCCCGGCCGAGTACATGGGCCAGGTGTCCCCCGCAGCCGCCGGCCGTGGTCAGGATGGTGCCGGGCATGGTGCGACCGAGCGCCTCGGCCATCGCCCGGGCCTGCTCCGAGGCGCCGTTGTGGGCATGCAGCGCCCCGCAGCAGCCCTGCCCCGACGGGACGTCGACCACGCCGGGCAGCAGCTTCAGCACCGACCGGGAGATATCGGGGAAGAGAGCGCGCTCGGCGCAGCCGAGCATCAGGTGGGCGACGTCGGGCTGCGCCGCCCCTGTCCGCCGAGCGGCGCGACGGACCACGCCGGCGGCGGTCAGCGCCGGGGTGATCCGGACCCCGGCCCGGAGCCCGATCGCCAGCGGCGGCACGTGCCGGCCCCGCCACTGGTGGTCACGCCACTGCTCCAGCAGCGCTCCGTACTGCACCCCGGCTGGGCAGACGCTCTCGCAGGCTCGGCAGCCGAGGCAGAACGAGGCCTGTTCGACAAGGGTCGGGTCGTCCTCCTCGAGCCGACCGGTCTCCAGGGCCCGCATCAGGGTGATCCGGCCGCGGGGGCTGGAGCGCTCGTCCTGGGTCATCACGTACGTCGGGCATGCCGGCAGGCAGAACCCGCACGAGATGCAGGCGTTCAGGAGTGCCGAGTCGAAGATCCCGCGCCGTGTGGGCGGGCCCCCGGAGGTGGCCGGGTCGTCGGAGCCGCCGGCCGCCTGCGGCGCCGCGGCGCTCATGACCCCAGCTTTCCGGGGTTGAGGATTCCGGCCGGGTCGAACGCGGTCTTGACCCGGCGCAGCAGGGCGAGCTGCTGCTCGCCGAGGCGGGCCGCCAGCCACGGCCGCTTCGCCGCGCCGACGCCGTGCTCACCGGTGATCGTGCCGCCGAGGGCCATCGCGGCGTGGAACACCTCGTCGAAGGCGCTCTCCGCGCGCTGCCGGGCGTCGCCGTCGTCGGGGTCGAACACGATCGTCGGATGCAGGTTGCCGTCACCGGCGTGCCCGAACGTCGCGCACACCACGTCGTGGCGCTCCGCGATGGTGTCGATGGTGCTCACCATCTGGGCCAGCTTCGGCCGCGGCACCGTGACGTCCTCGAGCATCGTGATCGGTGCCAGCCGGGCCAGGGCGGGCAGCGAACAGCGCCGGGCGGCGAGCAGCGCGTCGGACTCCACGACGTCCCGGGCCCGGGTCACCCCGCGGGCCCCGATCGAGGCACAGGTCGAGGCCATCCGGTCCAGCGACTGCTCGACGTGTTCGGCGGAGCCGTCGTCCCCGAACAGCAACAGCGCACCCGCCTGGCGGTCCAGCCCGAGCCGGGCGAAGTCCTCCACGGCGTTGATGCACCGGTTGTCCAGGAACTCCAGCGTCGCCGGCAGAACGCCGTCGGCGATGATCTGCGCCACCGCACGTCCGGCACCCGCCAGGTCGTCGAAGTAGGCCACGCCGGTCCCCGAGGTGGCCGGAAGGGGAAGCAGCCCGACCGTGATCTCGGTGATCACGGCCAGGGTGCCCTCCGACCCGGTGAGCAGGCGGGTCAGGTCGTAGCCGGCGACGTCCTTCCACAGTCGCCCGCCGGTGCGGATCACCTCGCCGGTGGGCAGCACCGCCTCCAGGCCGAGCACGTAGTTGCGGGTCACGCCGTACTTGAGCCCGCGCAGCCCGCCGGCGCACATGGCCACGTTGCCGGCCACGGTCGAGACGGTGCGGCTGCCCGGGTCCGGGGCGTAGAGCAACCCCTGTGCCGCCGCGGCGTCGGAGAGCTCGGCGGTGGTCGCCCCGGCCTGGACGACCGCCAGCAGCTCGGCGGGGTTGACCTCCAGGGTCCGGTTCATCCGGGTGAGCACCAGGACGATGCCCCCGTGCTCGGGGACGGTCGCGGCGGCCAGGTTCGAGCCTGCGCCGCGGGGGGTCACCGGGATCCCGCGCCGGGTGGCGAGCGTGAGGACGGCGCTGACCTGGTCGGTGTCGGCCGGCAGGACGACGGCGTCCGGACGGGCGCGGAACAGCGGTGTGGCGTCGCGCGAGAACGCCTCCACGTCACCGTCGCTGGTCAGGACGTGCTCACTGCCGACGATGGCGCGTAGCTCGTCGAGGTCTGCGGGCTCAATGCCCCGGGTGGCGGTCACGGCGCTCATGGCAGCATCCAACCCAGGATCGGGGTCGACTGCAGGTAGACCAGCGTGCACAGGAACAGCAGCAGGCCAAGACTCCACGGCAGCACCTTGCGCAGGATGGCCGACTCCTGGCCGGACAGCCCGGCCGCGCTGGCCGCGATGGTCAGGTTCTGCGGGCTGATCATCTTGCCGACCACGCCACCGGAGGTGTTCGCCGAGACCAGCAGTGTCGGGTCGATCCCTGCCTCGGCTCCGGCGGTGGCCTGCAGCTTGGCGAACAGCGCGTTGGCGCTGGTGTCGGAGCCGGTGACAGCAGTGCCGATCCAGCCGAGCACGGGGGAGAGGAAGGCGAAGAAGGCGCCGGTGCCGGCGATCCAGGTACCGATGGTGATGGTCTGACCGGAGAAGTTCATTACGTACGCCAGGGCCAGCACACCCATCACGGTGAGGATGGGCAGCTTCATCTTGTTCAGTGTCGTCACGAAGTCCGAGACGGCGCTGCTCGGAGCGATCCCGTAGACGATGGCCACGCCGACACCGCTGAGCAGCAGCAGGGTGCCGGGGCTGGACAACCACTGGAAGCTGTAGACGGTCGAGGTGATGGGCGTGCCGGAGGAGCTCAGCACGTTCTGGTCCAGCCCGGGCCAGGCGATCTTGCGGTCCGTTCCGCCCAGGAAGTCCTTGATCGCGGGGACCAGCTTGGACAGTGAGAAGACCACGATCACGAGCAGGTACGGGAAGAGCGCCATGGTGATCCGTCCACCGGTCAGCGGCTGGTCGGACGTGACCTGGTGACGGCTGGCGGTGGCCACGCCGTGGGTCCGGCCGGCTGCGGTCGCGTCGGCCTGTTCCTGGTCGCGCCCGGCGGCCAGCCGCTCGTGCGCCTCGCGGGCGCCGACCGGCTTCCAGATCCGCACGAACAGGACCGTGGCCCCCAGAGCGACCAGCGAGGCGACGATGTCGGTGAGCTCGAAGGACAGGTAGTTCGAGGTGGCGAACTGGGCGATCGCGAACGACAGGCCGGTGACGAGGGCGGCCGGCCAGACCTCGCGCAGGCCGCGGACGCCGTCCACGACCAGCAGCAGGAGCAGAGGTACTACGGCGGCGAGCAGCGGAGCCTGGCGCCCGACCACGGCGGCGATGTTGGCGGCGGGGATGCCGGTCAGCGCCCCGGCCGTGGTGATCGGGATGGCGATCGCGCCGAACGCGACCGGGGCGGTGTTGGCCAGCAGCACGGTGCCGGCGGCGCGCAGCGGCGCGACACCGAGGGCGATCAGCATGGTCGCGGTGATGGCGACCGGGGCGCCGAATCCGGCGAGCGCCTCGAGCAGCCCGCCGAAGCAGAAAGCGATCAGCACCGCCTGGATCCGGGGATCCTCGCTGACCACGTCGAAGGTGCGCCGCAGGTCCTCGAAGCGTCCGCTGGTGACGGTGAGCTGGTAGAGCCAGAGCGCGCACAGCACGATCCACATGATCGGAAAGGCGCCGAAGACGGCGCCCTGGGTGGCGGACAGCACGGCCAGCGTGGCCGGCATCCCGAAGCCGAGGACGGCGACCACCAGGGCGGTCGCGACACCGGACAGGGCGGCGACGTAGGCCTTGGTCTTCACCACCCCGAGGAGCAGGAAGACCACCAGTAGCGGGAGCAGTCCCACCAGGGCGGACAGGGCGAGGCTGTCCCCGATCGGTGCCAGCTGCTGGGTGAAGGTGTCGGCGGGCAGTGAGGCACTCATGGCGGTCTCCAGGTGTCGTGGGCCCCAGGAATGATCTGAGAGTGGAGTGGCCTTAGTGTGGTCAGACCACATATATAATGTGACCACGGTAGAATGACGGCATGGCCTTCACAAGGCCCTTGGTCCCGGATTGTCCCGGCAAGGGCGAAAGCGGATGGTTTGAGCGGCCTGTTGTGCTGGCACGACCAGGAACACAGACGACCATGCCGACTCGGACGACCAGCAACACAGACGACCATGACGACTCGGACGACCCGAAGAGAGCGGTGACGAGGCTGATGCCCAGCGGTGGCGTGGTGCGTGCGGACGGCTGGGAGCCGGTCCACCGGGCCAAGACCTACGAGCTGGTCCTCGACCGGATCGAGGAGCAGATCTCCTCGGGTCGGCTCACGGTCGGTGACCGGCTGCCGGCCGAGCGGGACCTCGCCGAGGCTCTCGGCGTGAGCCGGGTGGCGGTCCGTGAGGCGCTGCGGGTCCTCGACGCCATGGGCGTGATCGCACAGGGCACGGGATCAGGCCCGGACGCGGGCACGATTCTCACCGGCGCCCCCGGTGAGGCGCTGACCCGGCTGGTGCGTCTGCACGTGACGCTGGCCAGCGTCGGCTCGCGGGACGTCGTCCAGGCCCGGATCGCCCTGGAACGGGAGTCGGCGCGCCTGGCCGCCGGCCACGCCCGCGACGGTGACCACGCGAGAATGCGCCGGCACCTGGCAGCCATGGACGACCCGAAGGTGACCGCGGAGGTGTTCAACGACGAGGACACCGCCTTCCACGTGGCCATCGCCCGGGCCAGCGGCAACCCCCTGGTGGCCGCGATGACGACGGCGCTGCGCAACGCGATGCGGACCACGCTGCTGGACAAGCTGCGAACGGCTCCCGACTTCGCCGCGGTGGCGGCCCGGCTGTGCCGCGAGCACCACGGCATCCACGAGGCCCTCCTGGACGGCGACGGGCCGCGGGCCGCTGACCTCGTCGAGGAGCACATCGCCCGCTTCTATGCCGAGGTCGCCGGCTGACCGCCACGGACTCCCCGGTGTGCTCAGAACAGGCGCAGGACGGCGGCCACCGCCGCGGCCACCAGCACGACCACCACGAACGGTGCTCGCCGCCAGAGCAGGACCGCGGCGACGGCCAGCGCGGGAACTCGGGCGTCGAGGACCAGTCGCTGCCCCGTCGCGACCGCCTGCACCGCCACCAGCGCCGACAGCAGACCCACCGTGATCATCGCCGCCGTTCTGGCCACCACCGGGCGCTCCAGCCAGCCATGCGGAAACAGATACCCGGCCAGCTTGGTCAGAAAGCACGCCGCGCTGGCGAGCAGGATCGCCGTCCAGGTCCCCGTCACGCCGCAGCCCCCTTCGGGCCGCGCCCGGCGCGCGAGCCGGCCACGGCGACCAGCACCGCGGCCAGCACCGGGATCCCGGCCGGGGCGATCGGGATCAACGCGATCGCCAGCGTGGCCGAGCAGACCGCGACCAGGCGTGGCCGGACGGCGAGCAGCCGAGGCCAGAGCAACGCCAGGAACGCCGCCGCGGCCGCGGCGTCCAGGCCATAGCTCCGGGGGTCACCGACCGTCGTTCCGGCCAGCGCTCCGACCAGCGTGGTGAGGTTCCACAGCGCGAAGACGGCCAGGCCGGTGGCCCAGAAGCCCAGCCGGGCAAGGGATCTCGCCTCGACGGTTGCCCCGGCGGCCAGCTGCGCCGTGCCCACCGCCGTTGACTCGTCGATGGTCAGCTGGGCGGCGGCCGGTCGGCGCCAGCCCCGCACCGTGAGCAACGGGGCCATCGACAGGGCGTAGAACCCGTTGCGCATGCCGAGCATCGCGGCCGTGGCCGCTGCTGCGGCTCCGGACCCGCCGGCGCCGACCACGCCGACGAAGGCGAACTGCGAGCCCCCGGTGAACATCAGCAGGCTCAACGCACAGGTCTGCGTCACGCTGAGCCCGGCCGCGACCGACAAAGCGCCGAACGAGACCCCGTAGGTCCCGGTCGCCAGACCCACCGAGGCGGCCTGCCGAAGGACCCCGCCGCGCGCGCCCGAGCTGCTCACAGGCATCAGTCTGCCGCGGCCGCCCGTCCGCCCGCGGTGCTGCGGTGACGGGCGGACCAACGGGTCGCCGGATCAGTCGAGAGTTGCCGAGGTCCGGAGCTCGGTGACCATCATCGGCTCGCCCTGGTAGCTGCGCCGGGCGCCGTCCGGGGTGATCCCCGCCGAGGCGAGGAAGGCCAGAAGCACGGTGTCCGGCTCGGGTACCCAGGCCTGCACGCGGCGGGCACCGTACTCGCGCACGGCGTCAACGGCGGCGGCGAGTAGTCGAGAGCCGTGTCCCTGTCGTTGGTGGAACGGGTCGACGATCAGGGCGGCGATCTCGATCCCGGTCAGGGCGACGAAGCCGACCACGAGGTCGTCGGCCACCGCGACGAGCACCTGATGGCGGGGCGAGGGCGGGGAGCTGATCGCCTCGCGCCAGGGTTGGGCCAGGGCGTCGGGAGTGAGGTCGGCGAGCACGTCGGCGGGAAGAAGGTCGGCGTAGGCCAGCCGCCAGGACCGGGACTGGACCGCGCCGATCGCGCTCGCGTCGGCGGGGGATGCGGGGCGCACCTGGACGGCCATGTCCCTACCCTGCACCTAATCTGCCGGTCATGAGCGTTCACCCGCCGGGTCTGGGCCGGCTCTCGGAGTGCCGCTTTCAGGCGGTCCTGTTCGACCTCGACGGCACACTGATCGACTCCACTGCGGCGGTGCTACGGGCATGGCAGCGATGGGCCGCCGAGCGGGGCCTGACCGAACCGCCTCGGCAGATCCCGCACGGCGTGCCGGCTCGCCAGGTGCTGGCCACCGTCGTGGCGCCCGACGAGGTCGAGGCGGCGTTCGAGCGGCTCGAGGCGCTCGAGATCCAGGAGGTCGACGGAATCAGCGTGCTGCCGGGAGCGTTGCGGGCCCTGCGGGCCGTGCCTCCCGACCGGATGGCCATCGTCACCTCCGGCACCCCGCCGCTGGCGATGGCCCGGATCGCGGCCACTGGCGTCCCGGCGCCACCGCTGGTGATCACGCCGGACGACGTGCCGCTCGGCAAGCCCGATCCGGCTCCCTACCGGTTGGCCGCCGAGCGGCTGGGGGTCGAGGCGAGCCGGTGCCTGGTCGTCGAGGATGCCCCGGCCGGCCTGGACTCGGGGGTGTCCGCCGGGTGCCGGACGCTCGCGCTGACCACATCGCACCCGGCGCAGGACCTGATCGCTCATCATCCGGACGCCGTGGCGGACTCCCTCGCCGACGTCACGTTCGTGGTCGTCAACGGTGACATCGTCCTGCAGTAAGTGGTCAGGGCCGTCGACGACAGGGTGACCTCACCGGCACTGGCACTATCCCCGACGGACTCCACGCGGCCGCTGGGCGGCCGCAGTAGGCTCGGCGCCGTGACCGACGACACCACCGTGACCGTTCCCGAGAACAGCCTCGACGTCGTCGACGAGGTCGACACCGTCCGGTTCCGCTCCGACGTCACCGTGGAGCTTGTCCGCGCCGCCGCGCGCGATGCCGATGTGGTGTTCGCGGCCCGGGTCTCCACCCAGGGCGAGCAGACCCTGGGACATGTCGACGACGATGCATCGCGGTCCACGGGCCTGCTGAACTACTTGATGCGGGACCGGCACGGCAGCCCCTTCGAGCACAACTCGATGACTTTCTACGTGCAGGCGCCGATCTTCGTCTTCCGGGAGTTCATGCGGCACCGGATCGCCAGCTACAACGAGGAGTCAGGTCGCTACCGTGAACTGCGCCCGGTGTTCTACGTGCCGGGTCCTGAGCGCCGGCTGGTGCAGGTCGGCAAGCCGGGCGCCTACGACTTCGTCGCGGGCACGCCCGGCCAGCTCGCCCTGGTGGACACCGAGACCCGGGCAGTCTGCGCCCAGGCCTACGCCGCCTACCGGCGGATGCTGGCGGCCGGCATCGCCCGTGAGGTGGCCAGGATCGTGCTGCCGGTGAGCATCTACTCCTCGATGTACGTGACGATGAACGCCCGGTCGCTGATGAACTTCCTCTCTCTGCGCACCAAGCGGGAGGACGCCGCGTTCCCCTCCTACCCGCAGCGCGAGATCGAGATGTGCGCCGAACAGATGGAGCGGTTCTGGGCCGAGCTCATGCCGCTCACCCACGCCGCCTTCGAGAGCAACGGACGTGTTGCGCCGTAATGTGTGATCCGGGTCACAAAACGGTCGTGTAACGCTCAACAGACAGGCCCCGATGTAGACGAGGAATCTCGGTGCTGCCCGGACCCCCGAGCGGGCAGCACCGAGATTCGTCGTGTGCCCACGTGGGCGTGGTAATCGTTCCAACGGTAGGGCGCATACTCCGCATCAGACCCGTACTCGGCCGCGGCGTGTCCGGGTAGCCTCATGGCATGTCGCCCGCCGCATCCCGCCCGTTCGGCTCGGTCCTGACCGCCATGGTCACGCCGTTCTCGGCAGCCGGTGAGCTCGATCTGGCCAGCGCCCAGCGTGTCGCCGAGCATCTGGTGGCCACCGGCCACGACGGCATCGTCGTCTCCGGCACCACCGGGGAGTCGCCGACCACGTCGGATGAGGAGAAGGAAGCGCTGCTGCGCGCCGTCCTGGAGGCGGTCGGCGACCGCGCTGCGGTGGTCGCCGGGGTCGGCACGAACGACACCCGGCATACGGTCGAGCTGGCCGAGCAGGCCGCCAAGGCGGGGGCGCAGGGTCTGCTCGTGGTGACCCCGTACTACAACAAGCCGCCCGCGCAGAGCCTCATCGCGCACTTCAGTACGGTCGCTGACGCCACCGACCTGCCGTGCATGCTCTACGACATCCCGGGCCGAACCGGCACCCGAATCGGAACCGAGGTGCTGCAACGGCTTGCGCATCATCCGCGGATCCAGGCGGTGAAGGACGCCACCGGCGATCTCCCGGCCGGCATGCAGGTGATGGCCACCACCGATCTGGCGTACTACTGCGGTGACGACGCGCTGAACCTGCCCTGGCTGGCGGTTGGCGCCCGCGGTCTGGTCAGCGTGGTCGGCCATGTAACCGGAGCGCAGAACGCCCTGCTGGTCGAGGCGGTCGCCGCGGGCGACCTGGCCCGAGCCCGTGAGGTGAATGCCCGCCTGCTGCCGGTGGTCGGCGCGGTGATGTCGCCGAGGTCCCAGGGCGCGATCCGGGCCAAGGCGGCTCTGGAGCTGATCGGCGTGCTCACCGATCGGACGACGCGCCCGCCCCTGCTCCCGGCGAGCGAGGACGACGTGGCCGAGGTGAGGACCGCGCTGCTCGCGGCCGGGCTGCTGGGTCCCGCGTGAGCCACCCACACCCCGAGCTGGGTCCGCCGCCGCCCCTTCCCGCCGGTGGCCTGCGAGTGATCCCGCTCGGCGGACTGGGGGAGGTGGGCCGGAACATGGCCGTGCTGGAGCACGAGGGCAAGTTGCTCGTGCTCGACTGCGGAGTGCTCTTCCCTGAGGACCATCAACCGGGCGTCGACCTGATCCTGCCCGATTTCTCGATCATCGCCGACCGCCTCGACGACGTGGTGGCCGTGGTACTGACCCACGGGCACGAGGACCACATCGGCGCCGTCCCCTATCTGCTGCGACTCAGGGAAGACCTGCCGCTGGTCGGCTCTCAGCTGACGTTGGCCCTGGTCGAGGCGAAGCTGCGCGAGCAGCGGATCACGCCGTTGTCCCTGGCGGTTCGGGAGGGTCAGCGGGAGCGGTTCGGGCCCTTCGACTGCGAGTTCATCGCGGTGAACCACTCCATCCCGGACGCGCTCGCGGTCGCGGTCCGCACCGGCGCTGGACTCGTGCTGCACACCGGTGACTTCAAGATGGACCAGCTGCCGCTGGACGGGCGGATCACCGATCTTCGGGCCTTCGCCCGCCTCGGCGAGGAGGGAGTCGACCTGTTCATGGTCGACTCCACGAACGCCGAGGTGCCCGGGTTCACCACCTCGGAGCGCGAGATCGCCCCGGTGCTGGACCGGGTGTTCGGCGCCGCCCAGCGGCGGATCATCGCGGCCAGCTTCGCCTCCCACGTGCACCGGGTGCAGCAGGTGCTGGACGCCGCGAACGCCCACGGACGCAAGGTCGCCCTGGTCGGCCGCTCGATGGTGCGCAACATGGGGGTGGCCCGCGATCTGGGCTACCTGCACGTGCCGGACGGCGTGATCATCGACGCGAAGGCGATCGCCGACCTGCCCGAGGACCAGGTGGTGCTGATGTGCACCGGCTCGCAGGGCGAGCCGATGGCGGCGCTGTCCCGGATGGCCAACCGCGACCACCAGATCCGGGTCGGGCCGGGTGACACCGTCGTGCTGGCCAGCTCTCTGATCCCCGGCAACGAGAACGCGGTGTACCGGGTGATCAACGGGCTGACCCGCCTCGGCGCCACGGTCGTGCACCAGGGCAATGCCCGGGTCCATGTCAGCGGGCACGCGTCGGCCGGCGAGCTGCTCTACTGCTACAACATCGTCCGGCCCCGCAACGTGATCCCCGTGCACGGGGAGATCCGGCACCTGGTCGCCAACGCCGACCTGGCCGTGGCGACCGGGGTGCCGCGAGACCGGGTGATGCTGGCCGAGGACGGGGTCGTGGTGGATCTCGTGGACGGCATCGCGACGGTGGTCGGCGCCGTGCCGTGCGGCTACGTCTACGTCGACGGCTCCAGCGTCGGCGAGCTCACCGAGGCCGATCTCAAGGATCGGCGCATCCTCGGCGACGAGGGGTTCATCTCGATCATCGTCGTGGTCGACTCAGGCAGCGGGAAGGTGGTCGCCGGTCCCGAGATCCATGCCCGGGGGTTCGCCGAGGACGACGCCGTCTTCGATGCCGTGCTGCCGCGGCTGGCCAACGCTCTCAGCGACGCGGCGGCCGAAGGGATCGGCGACCCCTTCGCCCTTCAGCAGCTCGTGCGCCGCACGGTCGGCAAGTGGGTCGCCGAGAGCCACCGGCGCCGTCCGATGATCATTCCCGTCGTGATCGAGGCCTGAGCGCGGAGCCGGCGGGGTGAGGGGCGTGGCGGGGCACGGCGGCTGGGTGGTCTGTGCGGGCGGCTGCGTGGTCGACCGCAAGCTCAAGCTCGCCGACCCGGTGGTGGCGGCCACCTCGAACCCGGCCCGCGCCGTCACCTCCTTCGGCGGCGTGGCCCGCAACGTTGCCGAGACCCTCGCCCGGCTGAACACCCCGGTCAGGCTCGTCTCGCGGGTCGGCGACGACGACTCGGGGCGGGCTGTGACGGCGCACCTGGCCGGTCTCGGTGTGGACGTGAGCCGGGTCTCGACGGCGCCGTCGGGTGAGACCGCCCAGTACGTCGCGCTGCTGGATCTCTACGGCGGCCTGCTCGTCGCCGCCTCGGCCATGGACGTGCTCGACGGTCTGGCGCCGGCGGACCTCGATGCGGCGTGGCCGGGCGTCGACGAGGCCGCCTCAGTGATGTTCGTCGACTGCAACCTGCCCATCGACACACTGGCGCACGCCGTCCGCCGGGCCCGCCTCGACGGCTCGCGCCTGGCCGTGGACGCGGTCTCGATGCCCAAGGTGGCCCGGTTGCCACGTGACCTGCAGGGCATCGACGTGCTGTTCTGCAACGCAGACGAAGCGGAGGCCCTGGCCGCCCATCACGGCTGGCCGATGACCGGCAACACCCTTGACCTCGCCCAGATGCTGCATGAGCGCGGCGCGCGTCACGTGGTGGTCACTCGCGGGGCCGCGGGGGTGTTGATCGCCGACGAGCTGGGCACCCGGTTCGTGCCCGCCACCGGTGCCTCGGTCTACGACGTCACCGGAGCCGGGGATGCGCTGGTCGCCGGGACCCTGGCCCTGCTGGCCACCGGTGCACTGCTCGATGACGCGGTGCTGGCCGGCACGCTGGTGGCGGCGCTGACCGTGGAGAGCCAGTACAGCGTGCGGCCGGACCTGTCCGCCGAGCTGGCGGACGCTGCCGCGCTGCACCGGCTGCGCCGTCCGGGCATGTTCGCCGCCGCCCGGGCGAGCGTCCATGCGGCGGAACGCGTGGAGAAGACCTGGTGAGCGGCGACGTGTTCGCCGATCTGGCGATGTCCACCGAGGTGGCCGACGCGGTGAGGGACCGCCGAGCGGTGGTGGCGCTGGAGTCGACGATCATCACGCACGGCATGCCCTATCCGGACAACCTGGCCACCGCACGCGACGTCGAGCAGGTCGTCAGGTCGGCCGAGGCTGTGCCGGCGACGATCGCCGTCCTCGACGGTGTGCTGCGGGTGGGACTGGACGAGGCGTCGCTCGAGCGTCTGGCGGCGGACGCCGACGGCGGCCGGGTCGCGAAGGGCTCGCGCCGCGACGTGCCCGCGTTGGTTGCGGCGAAGGCCACCGCTGGGACGACGGTGGCCGCGACGATGTTCCTCGCGCACCAGGCGGGGATCGCGATCTTCGCCACTGGGGGGATCGGCGGAGTGCACCGGGGCGCCGAGCACACCTTCGATATCTCCGCCGATCTCGATGAGCTGGCCTCGACCCCCGTCGTGGTGGTCTGCGCCGGGGCGAAGTCGATCCTCGACCTGCCGAAGACCCTGGAGACGCTCGAGACCCGTGGGGTTCCGGTAATCGGCGTCGGTACGGACGAGTTCCCGGCCTTCTTCACCCGTCACTCGGGGCTGCCGGTCGATCATCGAGTCGAGGGTCCGGTCGAGCTGGCAGCCGTGCTGCGGGTGCACCGCGACCTGGGCATGCGCGGGGGAGTGTTGGTGGTCAACCCGATCCCCGAGGACGACGCGCTCGACGAGGCGGAGATCGAGGCCCTGATCGCCGAGGCGATCGCCGACGCCGAACGGGAGGGGGTCAGCCGCCGGGACGTCACGCCCTATCTGCTGGCCCGGATCAACGAGCTGACCGAAGGCCGCAGCCTGACGGCGAACATCGCCCTGATCCGGAACAACGCGCGCCTGGCCGCGCTGACCGCGGTGGAGCTGGCTCGCTGACGATCGTCCGCAGCGGCAGCCGTCGACTCGCCTGCCGGTCACGTTGAGCGGATCGGACGTGTTGCCGAGCGGACACCTCGACCATCGGCCAGAGAAGGCCAGACCTCGCTGCCGCCGTCGTCGTGAAGCTGCGCCGTGGCGTTGCGCTTCGTGACCTCGGTGGTTGGTGCACCTCCGGGCCCGGTGACCCTCGTCGGCTAGAGCACGAGTCGGCGCAGGGCAGGGCGTGGCAACGGGGTGATCGGGAATCGGACGAGTCCCGGTGTTCCCTCGTGGTCGGTGGCTCCGGTGCACATCGCGGCGAAGGGTGCGGAGCGGATGTCGTAGATACGGATCTGGCCCCCGGTGCGCAGGACCCGGGCCAGTTCTGCGCCGCCGGCGGCCGGATCGGCCCAGTGGTGCAGGCTCAGGGTCGACACGATCAGGTCGAAGGTGCCGTCCTCGAACGGCAGGTCGCGCACGTCGCCGACGACGGCGGTGGCCCGGCCGGCGACGTCGGCCAGGTTCCGCTGGGCGGTGTCGACCATGTCGGGGGCCAGGTCGATGCCTGTCAGGTGCAGGTCGGGGCGCATCCGGGCGATCTCGACCAGCAGCTGGCCGGGGCCGGTGCCTACGTCCAGCACCGACGCCTCGGGTCGTAGTGCTGCCACCACGTCGGCGGCGATCCGACGGTACGGCCGACGCATCACCGTCCTGGCTACCCAGTCGTAGTGCGCGGCGCCACCGTGGAAGGGGTTGGCCTCGTCGCCGTGCGCGTGATGTCGGTGTCCGGGCAGATGTATCCGCATCGCAGGCTCCATAGTTGTACGATACAACTGTTGTGCTTACGCTACGGATAACAGTTGTAGAGCGCAACTCTGGAAGCGGAGGCAAGCGGTGACTCGACGCGAGGACCTGCATGGGTTGCTGCTGGAGCTGGTCCGTTCCATCGGGACGCTGCACCTGGTGGACGGTGGTCCCGCTGGACAGGTCTCGCTGTCAGAGGTCTTCGCCCTGCACGAGCTGGACTCCGGCGAAGGTCTGGCCCAGCAGGAGCTCGCGGCGAGGCTGCGGCTGGACAAGAGCACGGTGAGTCGGCTGGTCGCTGGGCTGGAGGCCCGCGGGCTGCTGGTCCGTCAGCGTGATCGGGACAATCGGCGGATCGTCCGGCTGACCATCACTCCAGCCGGCCATGCCCTGCACCGAGACCTCGCGCAGGCCATGCATGCCCGCCAGCAATCCGTGCTCGCCGCGATGACCGCCTCGGAGCGGGCTGCGCTCGGCACCGGCCTGATCGGGTTGCTGCGCGCCCTGCACCAGCCATCCGGCGATCGGGTGCGTGACCGCGTCGACCGGTAGAGGCCACGACGGGCCGGGTGGCCGCGGGGGACACCCGCGGTGTTTCCGGCCGCCGAGAGGCTCAGCGCCGCAGTCCATCCCATGCCCACTGCGGAATGCTCAGGCGATGGCCCGGGTATCATTTCGTCGTGCGGGCCGTTGCCGCTGTGGATCCGGACGACCGAGCTCTCGTCGCCGTAGGTATCGGCGAATGTGGTGGGCCCGCCGAGCGCCTCGGCCAGGCTGAGCGGCCCTCGTCGCCGCCGGCGGCCTCATACACGCTCTGCATGCGCCAAGGATTCCAGGTTCCTCACCGCTCAGGCGGCAGGTGCCGGTCGAGGAAGTCGATCGTGCGCTGCCACGCCAGGCGAGCAGCGTGCGGGTCGTAGGCCTCGGGCCGGTCCCATTCGTAGAACCAATGTCCGGTGCCCGGGTAGCGGTGGAACTCGGCGGGACGACCTGCCGCTCGCAGCCGGCGCTCCAGCCGGGTGATGCCACCGAGGCTGACGAAGGGGTCCGACGCGGCCAGATGGAACTGGAAGGCCGATCGGCTTGCCGAGAAGTCGCCCGCCCGGGCGGCATAGAAGACCGCTGTGGCAGCGATGGGCGGGATCTCAGGTCGGGCCTGCTTCGCCAACCACAACGCCCAATGTCCGCCCATCGAGAACCCGACCTGGCCGACGGCATGGGCGCCATGTCGCTGACGCGCCTGCTCGATCGCGGTCACGATCTGCCGCCACATCGGTGTCGAGCGCTTCCGGCCTCTCAGGGCTGCGGCCTGCTCAGCCGTTGTCGCCACCTCTCCCCGGTACAGGTCAGGCGCGACCGCCACGTACCCCTGTTCGGCGAGGTCGTCACACACACCGGTCACGACCTCGCTCAGCCCCCACCAGGCATGCAGTACGGCGACCGTCGCTCGTGCCGTTCCGGCCGGCGCCGCGGTGTAAGCGGTCGCTGACCGCTCTGCCGTTGTCGTCGGTTCCCCCCGTCTCGATCCCCGTGGCATGCGACCTCCTGCACCACGACCTGCCACGGCCAGACCATGGCCTGCGAAGGACCTCGGGACCACCATCATCGCCTCCTGCCCCGGGCCGGGCCCTCGGACCCGCTGGTCTCATCACCATGACCTGCGCGCGCTGGTCAGGAACGAAGAGCCCGGCTATATCGAGCTCGTGTCGTCCGGCACGTCGACGGCGTTCGCCTGCAGCGCCGCCAGCGGCACGATCTCCAGAGCAGCTTCGTTGGTGGCCGCCAGCACGACCGGAGCCGCCACGCCGTCCTCGTAGGCCCGGGCCCAGTTCACCGCGGTCACGCACCACCGGTCACCCGGTTGTAGCCCCGGGAAGCTGTATTGGGGCATGGGCGTCGACAGGTCGTTGCCGATGCTGCGCTGGTGGTCCAGGAACTCGACGGTGGCGAGGGCGCAGATGGTGTGGCTGCCAAGGTCTTGCGGACCGGTGCTGCAGACGCCGTCACGGAAGAAGCCGGTCATCGGGTCGGTGCCGCATGGTTCGAGGGGGCCGCCGACGACGTTGCGTTCTGCCACGAGTCCATCATGGGCCTCACACGGGCAGCGCGGTCGAGGACTTCACCACCTTCATGGTGACCAGGCTCCTCATCGAGGCAACGCCGGGCAGCTCGCCGAGCCGGCCGGTGTACAGCGTCTGATAGGCGCCCAGGTCCCGGACGGCGACCGTGAGCAGGTAGTCGGCCTCCCCGGCGATCAGGTGGCAGGTGAGCACGTCATCGATCGCCGAGACCGCCCGCTCGAACGCCCCGAGCACCTCCTGACGCTGCGAGCTGAGGCTGACCAGGACGACGACGGTCAAGGCACGCTCCAGGCGAGCAGGATCGAGCATCGCCGTGTACCCGGTGATGTAGCCCGCCTGCTCGAGGGCCTTGACCCGGCGCAGACAGGGCGAGGGCGACAAGCGGACCCTCTTCGCCAGCTCCGCGTTGGTGATCCGCCCATCGGCCTGCAGCTGTCGCAGGATCGCGCGGTCGACGGCATCGAGCTGGACGGGTTCCGCCACCAGGCCGGCACTCCTCGTAGTCGACGGCATTATCTACTTAGCCTCCCCCACTTCGTAGCAGATCATGCCACGAAACACCCATATCCTCAGCATATCGGGCAGCACATTTCGCGTCGGTCGACCTAGACTCGACGGCATCACCGCATCAGCGGTAGAGCCATAGGGTGCACCAGCGACGTGAGGAGTGGTGATCGTGAGGGTCGGCGTACCTCGTGAGGTGAAGAACCACGAGTACCGGGTGGCGATCACGCCCGCGGGGGTGAACGAGCTGGTCCGCAACGGGCATGAGGTTCTCATCGAGCGGGATGCCGGCGTCGGCTCCTCCATCCTGAACAGCGACTACACGGCGGCCGGGGCGACGATCCTCGATGCGGCGGACGAGGTGTGGCAGGCCGGTGACCTGATCTTGAAGGTCAAGGAGCCGGTGGCTTCGGAGTACTCCTCCATGCGCGAGGGGCAGACCCTGTTCACCTACCTGCACCTGGCCGCCGAGCAGACACTGACCGAGGAGCTGTGCGCGCGCAAGGTCACCGGGATCGCCTACGAGACGGTCGAGCTGGCGGACCGCACGCTGCCGTTGCTCGCCCCGATGAGCGAGGTCGCCGGCCGGTTGGCGCCCCAGGTGGGCGCGCAGACGATGATGCGGGCCAGCGGCGGGCGGGGAATCCTGATGGGTGGTGTGACCGGTGTCTACGCCGCCAAGGTCGTGGTGATCGGTGCCGGGGTGGCCGGGATGAACGCCGCGGTGATCGCCTTGGGCATGCAGGCCGAGGTGCTGCTGCTGGACCGCAACGTGGCCCGGCTGCGAGACATGGACTGGATCTACCAGGGGCACTGCCAGACCGTCGCGTCGAACGCCTACGAGGTCGAGCGCGCCGTCCTGGACGCCGACCTGGTGATCGGCGCGGTGCTGGTGGCCGGCGCGAAGGCGCCCATGCTGATCAGCAACGACCTGGTCAAGCGGATGAAGCCGGGCAGCGTGCTGGTCGATATCTCGATCGACCAGGGCGGTTGCTTCGAGGACTCCCGGCCGACCACCCACGCGGACCCGACCTACCAGGTGCACAACTCTATGTTCTACTGCGTGGCCAACATGCCGGGCGCAGTGCCGCACACCTCGACCTATGCCCTGACCAACGTCACTCTTCCCTATGCGGTCGAACTGGCGAACAAGGGCTGGCGGCGGGCGCTGACCGCCGACGAGGCGCTGGCCAAGGGTATGAACACCTGCGACGGCTCGGTCACCAACGGCCCCGTCGCCGAGGCGCTCGGTATGGAGCACCGCCCGGTGGCCGACGTGCTGGCCTAGTGGCGCAGCCAGCTCCTGGTCAGTGCGGCAGCAGCCGGTTCACCATGTCCTGCATGGTGATCACGCCGATCAGCCGGTCGTCGTCGCGTACCAGCGCGAGCTGGCGGCCCTGCTCGCGCAGCGTGGTCAATGCCCGGTAGAGCGGTTCGTCGGCCTGGATGCTGAGTGCCGGACGCATCACCTGCTCTGCGGTGGTGTGTGGATCGGCGATCAGCACGTCGCGCACGTGCACCACGCCCACCGGCTGCTCCCCGCGCCGGACCACCAGGCGTAGGTGGCGGGTGGTGCGCGCGACGTCCGTGATCTTCTCGACCCGGTCCGCCACGTCGACCCCCGCCACGCCAGCCCGGCCGTCACCGGACCCGCCCCGCACCAGCGAGCCGACGGTCGCGTCGTCCAGATCGAGGGTGGTCAGCAGCTGACGGCGCCGCTGCTCGTCGAGGGCACCGGCCTGCGCCGAGTGATCGACCAGCTCGCGCAGGGTGCCCGGGTCGCGTGCCTGGGTGAGCTCGTCGACCGGCTCGACCCCCACCGCCTTCAGGCAGACGTTCGCCAGCCCGTTCAGCGCCAGCAGCACCGGTCGGGTCAGTCGCATGAACGCTCGCATCGGCAGCGCGAGCAGGATCGCCGAGCGTTCCGGGTGCGCGATCGCCCACGACTTCGGCGTCATCTCCCCGACCACCAGATGCACGAAGGTCACGACGATCAGGGCGAGGACGAAGGCGGCCACGTCGGCCGTGGTGCGGGGCAGCCCCCAACTCTGGAGCACCGGTTCGAGCACGTCGTGCACGGCAGGCTTCGCCGTCGCTCCCAGCCCCAGCGTGCACAGGGTGATCCCGAGCTGGCACCCGGCGAGAACCATCGACAGGTCGTGGGTGCCGCGCAGGGCCGCCCGTGCCGCCGCGCTGGTGCGCGCCGCCGCCTCCAGCCGGTGCGGCCGGACGGCCACCACGGAGAACTCCACGGCCACGAAGAACGCACTGGCCGCCACCAGCGCGACGGCGGCGAACAGGGCCGGGAGCGCCGCCGTCACCGCGAGTCCCCCGGTGCCTCGATGCGGGCCCGCCACTGAAGGCGCACCCGGCCCGGAACACGCCGGTGCACCGACAGCACGGTCAGCGCGAGCAGCTCGGGAGCGGGCGAGGTGTCCATGGTGTCCCGGGCCTCGTCCGCGTCGTGCAGGGGCCCCGACAGGTCCAGATCGAGCACGTCGCCGGGGCGCGGCAGCCGGCCCAGCCGGTCGACCAGCAGACCACCCAGGGTGCTGAACGAGCCTCGGGGCAGGTCGCGGCCGATCAGCCGCTCGGTCTCCTCCACGCTCAGCGAACCGGGAACCGTCCAGCCCTGCTCGTCCTGGGCCGGACGGTCCTCCTCCTCGTCGTGCTCGTCGGTGATCTCCCCGACCAGCTCCTCGGCGACGTCCTCGATGGTGATGATGCCGGCCAGCCCACCGAACTCGTCCAGTACGCAGGCCAGCTGCTGTTCCTCCTCGCGCAGCAGCCCGAGCAGATCGGGCAGGACCAGGGTGTCCGGCACGAACAGGGCAGGCCGGGCCAGCGATCCTGCGCTCGCGCCATCCCGGTCGTCGGTGGGCAGAGCGAGCACGTCGCGCAGGTGGACGACGCCGCGCACGTCGTCCGGGCCCTCGTCCACGACCGGGTAGCGGGAGTGCTCACGGCTCATCCGGCGGACCAGGTCGGCGAACGGAACGTCCGACGCGACCGTGGCGACGTCGGGTCGCGGGATCATCGCCGTCCGGGCGGTGCGCTCGCTGAAGTCGAGCACCCGGTCGAGCAGCAGCGACAGGTCCGGTGGGATCTGACCGCTCTGCCGGGACTCGTCGATGATCGCCTCGAGATCGTCGGGGGTGGCCGTCTTGTCGACGTCGTGCACGGGCTCGATGCCGATGGCCCGAAGTAGCCGGTTCGCCGCGCCGTCGAAGAGCCGGATCAGCCAGCCGAACCCGGTCAGATAGCCGGTGGTCGACAGCGCCAGCCGCCGAGCCACCGGCTCGGGACGGGCGATCGCCAGGTTCTTCGGGAACAGCTCGCCGAACACCATCTGGACCACGGTGGCCACGGCGAGCGCCACTGCCGCGCCGACCACCGCGAGCAACCCCCGCGGTACGCCGGTGACCCCGAGCAGGTCTGCCACGCCTGCGCCGATCAACGGCTCCGCGACATAGCCGACCACGAGCCCGGTGACGGTGATGCCGAGCTGAGCGCCGGAGAGCAGGAACGAGGTCCGGCTGGTGATGGTGAGCGCCCGACGCGCCGCGGCGTCGCCGGTCTCGGCCATGGCGCGAAGCCGGGACCGGTCGGCGGTGACGAAGCTGAACTCCTGGGCAACGAAGTACCCGGTGAGCACCGTCACCGCGACCACCACGACGAGGCCGCCGACAATGCTCACGATCGTTCCGGTCACCGAAGTGAGTATTGCGGGCCAGGGCTAGGCTCGCCCGGTGAGCTGGCCGGGTTCCGAGCACGCCACCTGGGTCGAGGTCGACCTCGATGCGATCAGGGGCAACGTTGCGACCGCGCTGGGCGAGCTGCGGCGCGTGGCCGATGCCGTTCGCTCCGGCGAGGCGCCCGCTCTGATGGCGGTGGTCAAGGCGGACGGGTACGGCCACGGAGCCGTGCCGGTGGCCCGGGCCGCGGTCGCCGGGGGGGCGAGCTGGCTGGGGGTGGCCCGGGCCGGTGAGGCGCTGCGGCTGCGCGCGGCCGGTCTGGGTGAGCCGATCCTGCTGCTCGGTCACGCCCCGCCCGACCGGCTCGTCGAGCTGGTGGCGGCCGAGGTGTCCCTGACCGCCTGGTCGACCGAGCAGCTGGCGGCGATCGGCGGTGCTGCCCAGGCGACCGGTCGGCCGCCGGCCGGCCCGGCCCGGGTACACCTCAAGGTGGACACCGGGATGAACCGGATCGGCTGCCGGCCCGAGGAGGCGCTCGACCTGGCCCGCGCCGTCCACGCCACCGGCGGCGTCGAGCTGCAGGGGGTCTTCACCCACCTCGCCTGTGCCGACGAACCGAACGCCGGGGCGACCAGCCGGCAGCTGACGAGCTTCGGGCAGGTGGTCGGTGAGCTGGAGGCCGCCGGGCTGCGCCCGCCCCTGGTGCACACGGCCAACTCGGCCGGCACGCTCACCCTGGCGTCGCGGACCGGTCAGAGTCCCGAGGCCGGGTACGACCTGGTCCGGTTCGGGATCGCCATGTACGGCCTGTCGCCCGGGCCGAAGGTGGCGATGCCCGCCGCCGTCCGCCCCGCTCTGACCTGGAAGTCGGTGCTGGCCCACGTCAAGGACGTGCCGCCGGGCCGAGGGATCAGCTACGGGCACACGTACACGACCACCAGGACCCAGCGGATCGGCACCGTCCCGGTCGGCTACGCCGACGGATGGCGCCGCACCGCCGGCAACGAGGTACTGGTCGGCGGACGGCGGGTGCCGGTGGTCGGCCGGGTGTGCATGGACCAGTGCATGCTCGACCTGGACGGCGTCCCGCAGGCCCGGGTCGGCGACGAGGTAGTGCTGATCGGGGGCCAGGAGGCGGAGCAGATCAGCGCCGACGACGTGGCCGACCGATGGGGCACGATCGGCTACGAGGTGGTGTGCGGCATCGGTCCTCGGGTACCCAGGCTCTACCGGGCCCGTAGCGGCCCGTGACGCTTGTGACCAAAGGGACAGGCGTGGCGGTCCTCGGATCGCGCAGCGTGCTCACGTAGCCTCGCGGTCATGGCGACCCGAACCACGTCCGCGAGCCGTTCCGGCACGCGCCCCACAGCTCGTACCTCGAGGTCCGGCTCCGGCGGGGCGGGCCGCTCGCAGCTGCCCGGACGCCAGCAGGCCTCGGGGTCGGGTCGAGGTACCGGCACGAAACGGTCCGGAACCATCGGCGGCCGGTCCGGGGCGGGCCGCGGCGCGAGCACCAAGCGACCCGCCGGGCGCCCGGCGACCCGGCACACCCGTCGGCGGCGCACGGGTCCGTCGTGGTCGGTGCGCACTCTCACCACGATCTGGATGTGGCTGGCCCACCTCGTCGGTGGCAGCGCCCGACGGTTCCGCAACGACTTCCTCGACCTCGAACCCGCACATCGTCGCGACGGGCTCGGACTGCTCTACCTGGCCCTGGCGATGGTGGTCGCGGCCGTCGAATGGTGGGGGATCCCCGGTCCGGTGGGCGCGGGACTGCACACCGTACTGGCCGGGGCCATCGGACGGCTGGCGATGGCCGTGCCGTTGGTGCTGGTGGTCATCGGCGTCCGGCTGATGCGACCCCCGAGCGACGACGAGCCGGACGGCGTCCGTCGTCTCCAGGTCGGGCTGGCGATCATGGGCCTGGCCGTGGCCGGTCTGCTCCACGTGGCGAACGGGATCCCCACCCCGCCGGAGGGGTCGGACGTCATGGAGGGCGCCGGCGGCCTGGTCGGTTACCTGGCTTCCTCACCGCTGGAGGCCGGGGTCACGGTCTGGGTGGCGGTGCCGGTGCTCGTGCTGCTCGCCCTGTTCGGCCTGCTGGTCGTCACCGGGACCGCGCTCTACGAGGTCCCCGATCGGCTCCGAGCCGGCGTCGACGTGCTGTTCGACCGCGAGCCGGCCCCGACCGCCGGCCCCGACGAACAAGACGGCGCCCCACCGCCGAGCGCCTTCCTGCGCCGGCGCCGCCGTCGCTGGGGGCACCGTGGCGGCGACGGAGCGCTGGCCGGTGACGAGGCGTTCGCGAAGGCGGTCGTCGACGTCGACGACGTCAAGAGCATCGGTGCCGGAAAGGGCGGTCGGGCGCCCGCCACGGGTCCGGGCGACGACAGCGCCGCGGGCGCCGGCCCGAGGCCGGGGGAGAAGCGGGACGTGCCCGGCGCGCTGCCGCCGCGGCGGGCCGCCGCCTCTGTGGTCGAGACCACGCCCACCCCGGAGGCCCCGCCGACCACCCAGCTGCCGCCGCGGGTGGAGCAGCTGCTGCTCGCCGGCGACGTCAGCTACGCCGTGCCCCCCTCGGACCTGCTCGCCCCGGGCAGCCCGGCCAAGGCCCGCAGCGCCGCCAACGACAAGGTGGTCGAGGCGCTCACCACTGTGCTCGACCAGTTCGAGATCGACGCCCGGGTCACCGGGTTCAGCCGTGGCCCGACGGTCACCCGATACGAGGTCGAGCTGGGCCCGGCGGTGAAGGTGGAGCGGGTCACCGCGCTGAGCAAGAACATCTCCTACGTGGTGGCCAGCGCCGACGTCCGCATCCTGTCCCCGATCCCCGGCAAGTCGGCGATCGGCATCGAGATCCCGAACGCCGACCGAGAGACGGTCTCCCTTGGCGACGTGCTGCGCAGCCAGGCCGCGCGCAAGGTGACCCACCCGATGGTCATCGGGGTCGGCAAGGACGTCGAGGGTGGCTACGTGGTGGCCAACCTGGCCAAGATGCCGCACCTGCTGGTGGCCGGGGCCACCGGCGCGGGCAAGTCGAGCTTCGTCAACTCGATGATCACCTCGATCCTGATGCGGGCCACGCCGGACGAGGTACGGATGGTGATGGTGGACCCCAAGCGGGTCGAGCTGACGGCGTACGAGGGCATCCCGCACTTGATCACGCCGATCATCACCAGCCCGAAGAAGGCCGCCGAGGCCCTGCAGTGGGTGGTCAAGGAGATGGACGCCCGCTACGACGACCTGGCCGCGTTCGGGTTCAAGCACGTCGACGACTTCAACAGCGCCGTCCGGGCCGGCAAGCTGGCCCCGCCCGCGGGCAGCGAGCGCAAGCTCACCCCATACCCCTACCTTCTGGTCATCGTGGACGAGCTCGCCGACCTGATGATGGTCGCCCCGCGCGACGTCGAGGACGCCATCGTCAGGATCACCCAGCTGGCCCGGGCTGCCGGCATCCACCTGGTGCTGGCCACCCAGCGGCCCAGCGTCGACGTGGTGACCGGTCTGATCAAGGCGAACGTGCCGAGCAGGATGGCGTTCGCCACCTCCTCGATCACCGACTCCCGGGTCGTGCTCGACCAGCCCGGTGCGGAGAAGCTGATCGGTCAGGGCGACGCGCTGTTCCTGCCGATGGGATCGAGCAAGTCGATCCGGGTCCAGGGCGCGTGGGTCACCGAGAGCGAGATCCACACCGTGGTGGGCCACGTCAAGGGGCAGCTGGCGCCGGTGTACCGCGAGGACGTCGCCGCGCCCGTGGCCAAGAAGCAGATCGACGACGACATCGGCGACGACCTCGAGCTGCTGTTGCAGGCGGCTGAGCTGGTGGTCACCACCCAGTTCGGCTCCACCTCGATGCTGCAGCGCAAGCTGCGGGTCGGGTTCGCCAAGGCGGGCCGGCTCATGGACCTGCTCGAGTCCCGGGGCGTCGTGGGGCCCAGCGAGGGGAGCAAGGCGCGGGACGTGCTGGTCAGGCCGGACGACCTGCCCTCGACGCTGGCCCTGATGCGCGGGGAGGATGTGCCCATGGACGACGTGGACCTCCGGCTCGACCAGGCCGACCCGGTCGACGCCGGCTTCGGCGAGCCGGCGCCGGAACGGGTGCCCGACGAGTGGGAGCCGGGCGATGACCGCTGACCCCGAGTCCGCCTCGGGGGAGGCGTCCGGCCCGGACTCCCGGCCGCTGCACCTGCTGGTGTGGGATGCGCCCAACATCGACATGACACTGTCGAACGTGATCGGCGGGCGGCCCACGCCGGCGTCGCGGCCGCGCTTCGACGCGGTGGCCCGGTGGCTGCTGGTCGGGGCGGCCGGGGTCGGCGGCGGGGGTTCGGCCGCCGAGGTCGAGGGGTGTGTGTTCGCCAACGTGCCACCCGGCGGAGCGGTGTCGATGCGCGGCTGGATCGAGGCGATCCGGTCCTTCGGCTACGCGGTGTTCGCCCGTCCCAAGCTCGGTCCCGACGACGACGTCGACCTCGACATGATCGCCCATATCGAGAAGCGGGCTGCGACCGGTCGGCTACGCCGGCTCGTGGTGGCCAGCGGCGACGGCCGCAACTTCCTGGAACCGCTGGAGCGCCTGGGGCGCGACGGCGTCGACGTGGCGGTGCTGTCCTTCGCCGAGGTCGCGGGTTATGCCCAGGAGTCCGACCTGCTGTCCTTCGTCGATCTCGAGGACGTGCCGGGGGCCTTCACCAGCCCACTGCCTCGGGTCCGGCTCGACAACCTCCCCGAGGGTGGGGCCTGGCTGCCGCCGACCCGGCCCATGAGCGCTCTGCTCGACGACCAGGGCTGATCTCTGCTGGGTCCATCGGGCCTGCTTCGCTCGCTGGGCGGGCCGGGGCGGACGCGCCGTTAGGCTGGCCGACGTGCCACCCCTCGTGCCACCCGTCGAGCAGAGCAAGCCCGTTCCTGCACGCAGCGTCGCCTTGGTCACTCTCGGCTGTGCCCGCAACGATGTGGACTCCGAGGAGCTGGCGGGCCGGCTGACCCAGGCCGGATGGACGCTGGTGGCGGACGCCGCCGAGGCCGACGTGGCCGTGGTCAACACCTGCGGGTTCGTCGAGCAGGCGAAGAAGGACTCGATCGACACCCTTCTGGAGGCCGCTGACCTGCGCGAGGACGGGGCGTCCCGTACCCGAGCCGTTGTTGCCGTCGGCTGCCTCGCCGAACGCTACGGTCGTGAGCTGGCCGAGCAGCTTCCCGAGGCGGACGCCGTCCTCGGGTTCGACTCCTATCCCGAGCTGGCCGCGCACCTCGATGCCGTGCTGAACGGGCAACGCCCGCCCGCCCACACTCCGCGTGACCGGCGCACCCTGCTGCCGATCGCTCCGGCCGAGCGTCACCCGGCCTCGGTCCCCACCCGGGCCGGCGACGTGCCCGGTCGGGTCGAGCGTTCGGACCGTCCCGGGCCGCCCGTCGTCCGTCGCCGCCTGGACGGCGCCCCATGGGCCCCGCTGAAGATCGCGTCCGGGTGCGACCGCCGGTGCAGCTTCTGCGCCATCCCCGCCTTCCGGGGGGCTTTCGTCTCCCGTCCGCCGGACGAGGTGCTCGCCGAGGCGAGGTGGCTTGCCGCCCAGGGCGTGCGCGAGCTGTTCTGCGTCAGCGAGAACTCCACCTCCTACGGCAAGGACCTCGGCGACCTGCGGGCCCTGGAGACGTTGCTGCCGCGCCTGGCCGCCGTCGAGGGAATCGATCGGGTCCGGGTCTCCTACCTCCAGCCCGCCGAGCTTCGCCCGGGGCTGGTCGAGGCGATCGCGACCACTCCCGGCGTGGCCGCCTACTTCGACCTGTCGTTCCAGCACGCCTCGCCGGGCCTGCTCCGCCGGATGCGCCGCTTCGGCTCCCGCGAGCAGTTCCTCGACCTGGTCGGTCGGATCCGCTCGCTGAGCCCGCAGGCGGGCATCCGGTCCAACGTCATCGTCGGCTTCCCGGGGGAGAGTGAGGCCGACCTGGCCGAGCTGACCGCCTTCCTGGAGCAGGCTCGGCTCGACGTCGTCGGGGTGTTCGGCTACTCCGACGAGGACGGCACCGAGGCCGCGGGGCTGGACGGCGCACTCCCGGCGGAGGAGGTCGTCGCCCGCAGCCTCCGAGTGGGCGACCTGGTCGAGGAGCTGATCGCCCAGCGTGCCGAGGAGCGGGTGGGGGAACGGGTCGAGGTGCTCGTCGAGGAGCGGGACGAGGAGGCGGACGGCGGCCGGTGGGTGGGCCGGGCGGGTCACCAGGGCCCGGACGTCGACGGCATCACCCGTTTGGACGGTGCTGGTCCGGCGGGTTCCGGGATCGGGCCGATGGTGAGCGCCGACGTCGTCGCCGCCGAGGGCGCTGACCTGGTGGCCGTGCCGGTCCTCGCGTCCGCGCCGGTGGTGACCCCGGTGGCTTCGTCGTGAGCGATCGGTTCGACCCGGTGGGAGCACCGGTCGACCGCTCGGTGAGCGTCTGGAACGTGGCCAACGCGCTCACCGCGCTGCGACTGGCGCTGGTGCCGGTGTTCGGCTGGCTGCTGCTCGCCGACTCCGGCGAGAGCACCGCCGGTCGGTTGCTGGCGGCGGCCGTGTTCGTGGTGGCTGGGCTCACCGACCGGTTCGACGGCGAGCTCGCCCGACGCCGCGGGCTCGTCACCAACGTCGGCAAGATCGCCGATCCGATCGCCGACAAGGCCCTCACCGGCACGGCCCTGGTCGGGCTGTCACTGCTCGGAGAGCTGCCCTGGTGGGTCACCCTGGTGGTGCTGGCCAGGGAGATCGGGATCACGCTGCTGCGCTTCGCGGTGATCCGCCGCACGGTGCTGCCGGCCGGACGGGGCGGCAAGGTGAAGACCGCGCTGCAGGCGCTGGCCATCACGCTGTACCTGGTGCCCCTGACCGGTCCGTGGCGGACGTTCGCCGAGGCGGTGATGGCCGTCGCCGTACTGGTCACCGTCCTGACCGGCCTGCACTACCTGGTCATGGTCCACCGGCTCACCGGTGGATCCGATGGCACTGGGCGGTGAGAACCCAGCCATGGGGGACATGTCCAGGCGCGTCCTGGTCGTCGAGGACGAGCCGGCCATCGCCGAGCTGATTCGCGCCAGCCTGGCCCGGGAGGGTTTCGCCGCCCAGGTGGTCGGCGACGGCCGGGTCGCTCTCGCCGCCGTTCGTCGTGACCGGCCCGCGCTGGTGATCCTCGACGTCGGGTTGCCCAGCCTGGACGGAACCGAGGTGTGCCGGCGGCTGCGGGCGGCGGGCGACTGGACGCCGGTGCTGTTCGTCACGGCGCGCGACGAAGAGGTCGACCGGGTGCTCGGCCTCGAGCTCGGCGCCGATGACTACGTGACCAAGCCGTTCAGCCCGCGCGAGCTGGTCGCCCGGGTCAAGGCGGTGCTGCGTCGCGGTGAGGGCGGCGCCGGCGCCGGCCGGCTGGGTCTCGGCCCGCTGGTGCTCGATCTGGACACCCGGCGGACGCACGCCGGCGACACCCCGATCGAGCTCACGACCACCGAGTTCGACCTGCTCGCTCACCTGATGCGTCGTCCGGGCCGGGTGTTCGCCCGGGAGGAGCTGCTCGCCGACGTCTGGGGTTATCCCGCCGGTACGGCTACCCGCACGGTCGACGTCCATGTGGCGCAGCTGCGGGCCAAGCTCGGCGGCACGGTCAGGCTGCGGACCGTGCGAGGAGTCGGCTATGCCGTCGAGCCCGCCTGAGCATCAGGGCACAGCGGCGGTCGGGGACCGGCACCCGGCGTCGTGGTCGCTCACCCGGCGCCTGGTGCTGCTGGTCGCCGTGGTGTCGCTGACCGGATCCGTCCTGACCGCCGGGGCCCTGGTCAGGGCCTTGGGCGAGGCCAACCGCGAGCAGGCGCAGGCCGCCCTGGCCGGTGAGGCCGATACGTTGCTCGCTCTGGTTGACCGTCCGGCTCGGGCGGCGGTCCGGCTGGAACTGGTCAACCGGCGCAGCGGGTGGGCGGCCGATGTGGTGGCCCCAGGTGGTAGGCCGTCCCGGGCGCCGTTCTCCGAGATGGAGCCGATCCCCGACGCCGCGGACGACGCGGCCCCGTTCGAGCGGACGGTGGCGGGAACGACATGGCTGGTCCTGGCCGGGCCGATGGAGGCGACGCCCGCTGGTCGAGCCGACCTGGGCACGGTGCTCGTCGGACGGCGGCTGGCGCCCGCCGTCCGGCTCACCCCCGACCAGCGGCGATCTGCCTTCCTGGCGGGGTTGCTCGGCCTGCTCGGCGGCGCAGGCGCCGGCTTCCTGCTCGCATCGAGCATCACGGGCCCGCTGAGCGCGTTGGCTGCGTCGGCCCGGCGGATGTCGGCAGGCGAGCGGAA
Source organism: uncultured Actinomycetota bacterium (assembly GCA_963825645.1). Lineage (GTDB taxonomy): Bacteria > Actinomycetota > Actinomycetes > Actinomycetales > Kineosporiaceae > JADJPO01. The sequence goes on along the minus strand of CAWGTT010000008.1, from coordinate 173,756 downwards.
CGTTCCCGTGCCGCTCCAGGGGCCGGCCGAGGTGACGGACGTCGGCGCCGCGCTGGACACCCTCCAGTGTGACCTGGCCGCCGGCGAGCAGCGGCGCCGGGCCTTCCTGCTCGCGGTCTCGCACGAGCTGAGGACGCCGATGACCGCCGTCGCCGGCTACGCCGAGGCCCTCGCCGACCGGACCCTGCCCGCGGCCGAGGTACCACCGGCGGCCGCTGTGATCGTCACCGAGTCGGCCCGGCTGCAGCGCCGGGTCGAGGACCTGCTGGCGCTGGCCCGGCTGGAGGCGGAGGACTTCCGCCTGGACCTCGGGCCGACCGACGTCTCGGCCGTGCTCCGGGCCGCTGCCGCCGCCCTCGCCCCCCGGGCCCACGCCGCAGCCGTGCGGGTCAGCGTGCAGGCGCCCGAGTCGGGCCCGGTGCTGGTCACCGACGGGGAGCGGCTGCGGCAGATCATCGACGCCCTCGCCGACAACGCGATCAAGGTGCTGGCGGCCGTGGGAGGCGGCGTTCTGGTGCTCGCCTGCCGGCCCTCGGCGGACGGCGCGGTACAGGTCGAGGTCCGTGACTCCGGTCCGGGGCTGGCCCCCGAGGACCTCGACGTGGCCTTCGAGCCCGGTCTGCTCAGCGAGCGCTACCGGGGCAGCCGTCCCGTCGGGTCCGGGGTGGGCCTGGCCCTGGTCGGTGAGCTGGCCCGACGGCTCGGAGGGCAGGCCCAGGCCTGCCCGGCAGCCGAGGGCGGGGTGTGCTTCGCCGTGCGGCTGACAGAAGCTCGTACATTCCCCTGACACTCCCCGAGCAGCGCGGACACCTCGGGACCCGATCGTCAGGGGTGGCGGCCACCGGCCGGTGGCCGCCACCCCACGAGAAGGGATCGACGATGTCCGGACTGATGATCGGCGCAGCTGCACTGCTTGCGCCGTCGGCGATGGCGATCGGCCTTGGCCTGGGCCCACCGAGCCCGGAACCCGGCGATGCCGGCAGGGACCCCGCCGCGATGGCCCCGGCCGCCGACGCGGACCCGGTGTCGGGCCCGCGGCTGAGCGAGGTCTGCCGGCGGGTGCCGGTATGGATCGAGCGGGTGGCGGCGAGGCAGGACCGGTTGCACTCCGACGCGCAGACACCGGGTTCGATCGCGTTCCTGCAGGCCCGGATCGAGCGCGCCGAGTCGTCGGGGCAGGCCGATACCGCACGGCTGTTGGGCAACCGGCTCGCCACGCGGCGAGACGTCGCCGAGCTGTTGCCCGACGTCCTGGCCCGGCTCCAGGACTCCGAGGCAGTGTGCACGAGCCGCGAATCGTCGGCGCCGGTCGACCCCTCCGGGGGCCCGGCGTGAGGAGATCGGTCCGGCGTGCGGTGGCCGTATCGAGGCGGCGCTGCGCTCGGCGGACGCCGTCCGGGCCTCGGTCGAGGACGCGGGTGGGGTGAGGCAGGACGGCTGACCGCGAGACAGGCCGGCTGACCGCGCGGTGGGGGCCCGCGGGGTTCTTCGAACACTGCCCCGTCGGGTGCCTGTCCAGCGCTCGGCGGGGCGGCGGGGTACGGTGGACTCATCCCTTCGGGTGGCGGGGCGTTCAGCACCTACCCTCCGGAGACGATGATCGGCACGGAGAACAGGCCGTGGACGGCGTCCGACGCCGGACCGGATCGGCTCGACGTCAGGTGGAAGGAGGGCGTGACCGTGGTGCTTCTACGGCAGGAAATCGGTGACGTCCTGCGGGACGCCCGGCGCGAGCAGGGTCGGACCTTGCGTGAGGTGTCGTCGATCGCCCGGGTGTCGCTCGGCTACCTCAGCGAGGTCGAGCGTGGTCAGAAGGAGGCCTCCAGCGAGCTGTTGGCCTCGATCTGTGGTGCTCTCGACGTTCCGCTGTCCTCGGTGCTGCACCAGGTGAGCAAGCGGGTGGCGGTCGCCGAAGGGGTCTCGAGCACATCGGTCGACCAGATCTGCGTCAACGACGTCACGGTGCCGGACACGGTGCCGGACGGCCTGGACGATGCCCCGGTCAGCCTGCGCGGCGACAAGGACCTGGTCTCGGCTGCTTGAACGCTGCGGTGACCTGCCGGGCTGCAAGCCGGTCTCGAGTCCCGCGCTGTGGTCAGGCCCTTTGACGCCGCTGCTGCAGGGTGACCCGCTTCTGCTCGAACCGCGTGGCCTTGCGATCCAGATCCTCCATGAACGCAGCCAGTGACGCACGCGCCTGCTCCGCCTCGGCGTTCAGGCCCTCCACCTCGAACAGCTTCCAGTACTTCAGCACCGGGCTGAGCACCTCGTCGCAGTGGATGCGTAGGTCGTAGATGCCGGCCAGGGCGATGTCGAGAGACCGGCGGCCGAACCCCTCCAGCCCCGACCCTGGCATCTCGAACGTCTCGACCACGTCCCAGACCGCCTTCACCGTCTGGTCGGGCGCGATCTCGAGCGCCGCGGCGAGCATGTTGCGGTAGAAGACCATGTGCAGGTTCTCGTCGAGGGAGATCCGGGCCAGCAGCTGCTCGCAGACGGGGTCATCGGTGAACCGGCCGGTGTTGCGGTGCGAGATCCGGGTGGCCAGCTCCTGGAACGACACGTAGGCCACGGTGTGCAGCATGTCGAGCTCGGTGGCGCTGACGTGGCCGGCCGTCATGTGCGTCATCCGCTCGCGCTCCAGGGCCACCGGGTCCACCGAGCGGGTGGTGAGCAGGAAGTCACGGATCGCCATGCCGTGCCGGCCCTCTTCGGCGGTCCACCGGCCGACCCACGTGCCCCAAGCGCCGTCCCGGCCGAAGGCCTGGTAGATCTCCCTGTGGTAACTGGGCAGGTTGTCTTCGGTGAGCAGGTTGACCACCAGCGCGGTACGGGCGGTCTCGGTCATCTTCGACTGGGACTCCTGCCAGGCCATCCCCTGCAGCGGGCCGTCGAAGTCCTGGCCGCGGCTCCAGGGGATGTACTCGTGCGGCATCCACTCCTTGGCCAGCCCGAGGTGACGGTCCACCTCCTTGCCCACGGCCGGCTCCAGCTCGTGGAGCAGCTCGGTCTGGGTCCATTCACGCTGGGTCACGCTGCACCTCCAGGCCGGCGGACGCGCTCGCCTCACGGTAGCCGGTCGCGGGCGGGCCGTCTGCGCGCGCCGAGTGGGGCCTGCGGCCGGTCTCCTCGATCGGGGGTCGGACCGCGCTGGCAGCTGGGACAGTAGAAGGCCGTGCGGTCGGTCGGCGCCGTTCCGATCATGTCCACCCGCACCCCGGTCCCGCAGCGCAGGCATCCCCGTCCGGACCTGGCGTGCACCCAGTTGCGCCTGCCCGCGTGGGTGTCGCCGGTGGTGACCTGGACGGCGCGGTCACGGTTGGCGTGTAGCAGGCGATGCAGGAGCTCGACGAGGGCGTGCGCCGTGTCGCGGTCGAGCTCGCCCGCCGGCGTCCAGGGGGTCATCCCGCGCAGGAACAGCGCTTCGCTCATGTAGAACGTGCCGACTCCGGCCAGCACCCGCTGGTCGAGCAGCACCTCGCCGATCGGCCGCTCGCTGGTCAGGATCGTCGCCACGACACGGTCGGTGTCCCAGTCCGGACCGAGCAGGTCTGGGCCGAGGTGACCGACCAGGTCGTGCTCGCGGTCGGTCGGCACCAGGTCGAGCATGCCCAGCTTGTGGCCTACCGCCGTCCAACGGTCGGTGGCCAGCACCGCACGGATCCCGGAGAGGCTTCGTCCGCTCCCCGCGGACCCGGTGCGGTGCACGTACCACGAGCCCTCCATGCGCAGATGGCTGTGCAGGGTGAGTGGCACGGTGTCGTCCGGGTGGGAGGGTCCGCGTGCCTCAGGCACCTCGGACAGGCGGGTGAGGATGTGCTTGCCCGCGCTGACCACCTCGGTGACCCTGCGGCCGGTCAGGTCGACCGTGGCCAGCGAGGGCCAGCGCAGGTCGCTGACCCGCAGTCGGCCACCGGCCAGCGCGGCGTGCAGCCGCTGCGCTGTCCGCCAGACCACGTCACCCTCGGGCACCCGGCCATCGTCTCTCGCCGCGGGATCGGATGCGGCGCGGCGGTTGCCCGTTTCGCGCGAGATCGGCCAGGCGAACAATGCGCCCAGCTTCGCCCCGGTGACCCGTTGCTGCGGTCGAGGGCGTGGCGCAGACAGAGCTCGGCGACCCGATTCGCACCGTCCAGCCCCGCATGTGGCGTGCGGAGTAGCCCCGCATGTGGCGTGCGGAGTACCCGACGATCCAGTCGGTCTGATCGCTCAGCCGCGCATCCGTAGACCGCGCGGCGTGGCATGGAAGCCGGCGGTGGTCAACGCCCGAGTGAGCGGCAGATCGGCGCCCAGCACACCCTCGCCGTCCGCCCGTTCGACGGTGAGCCGGCCCAGCGCACCGTCCCGGACCGCAAGGGCCAGGGCGTCGGCGGCTGGTTGGAGCAGGGACGCCTCCTGCGACCAGGACAGCAGCGAACGCCCGCCGCGCTCGACGTAGAGAACCAGAGCGCCGCCGACCATCACGACCAGCGCCCCGGCCTTGCGCCCAGGTCGGTGCGTGGTACCGGCCGAGGGCTCGCCGAGGGGCGCTGCCGGACGCACCGGCCAGGCTAGCGCCGCGCCGTACGGGTTGGCCGGATCGGTCGCCGCCAGGACCACGGTGCCCGGGTCGTCGGCGGACTCACCCGGGGGACGAGCCGCGGATCGCAGTCGGTCGACCGCGCCGGTGCCGGCGAACTGCGCGGCACCCAGGCCTTCGACGAAGTAGCCGCGCCGTACCCGGCCCGCGTCCTCGAAGGCGGTGAGCACCCGGTAGAGCGCCGCGAACCCGCCGCTGACCTGCTCCGCGGCCACAGCCCCCCGGGTGAGCACGCCGTGCCGTTCCAGGAGGACCTCGGCCTGGGCGTGTGCCCTGATCGTCGGATCGCCTTCGCGGGCGGGCAGCAGCGACCATCGCCCGACGGTGGTCGGCGGCCCGGACCGGGTCGGCATACCCGGCCGCAGCGGCCCACCTTGCGCCGGCGCTCGGACGGAGCGAAGCCCGGACCGGCCGCCGTAGCGTGTCCTGGCGCGGGCCGGTGCGCTACGGCCGCGATGGGCGGAACGTCCGCCGGCTAGGCGGGTGCGCAGCGCGGTCAATGTGTCGTTGGTGACCAACCCGGCCCAGACCAGATCCCACATGGTGGCGGCCAGGTCCGTGTCGAGCGGACCGCCGAGCGCATCGGACAGGCCTCGGAAGAAGAAGGCGCCTCCGCCCGAGAGCGCCTCGAGCACTGCGGCGTGCAGCTCGCCCCAGGAGGAGCCCTCCTGAGCGGGCGGCAGGGTCAGCGCCGCCAGCTCGGTCGGCTGCAGGCTGATCCAGCCGTCGTCGCCGGGCAGGGAGCCGTGCCCGGCCCAGAGCACCTCGTCGGCGACCAGCAGCTCGTCGAGCATGGCGGGGGAGTAGTCGGCCACTCGCGACGGCAGGATCAACGTCTCCAGCGCGCTGGCCGGCAACAGCGCACCCGCCAGCTGCTCGACCACGTGCAGCACGCCGTCGGCCCCGCGCAGCGCGAGGCCGCCGCGGGCCGGGGTGATCCCGTGCCACTGTGGCAGGAACGCGGCCAGGTCGGCCGGTGTCACCGGCTCGACCTCGGCGCGCAGGGCGGCCACGGAGCGCCGGCGCAGGGTGCGCAATACCTCGCGGTCGCAGTAATCGGTGCCGTGCCCACCTCCGGACTCCAGTGGACGCAGCTCGCCCTCGGCGAGTCTCCCGGCGGCGACCAACCGGCGCAGGGTCTCGGTGACCACCGCCACGCCGAGGCCGAAACGCTGTGCCGCGTCGGCGGCGGTGAACGGGCCGTGGGTGCGTGAGTGGCGGGCCAGCAGGTCGCCGAGCGGATCGGGCACCGGCTCGGTGAACACCTCCGCCACCCCGACCGGAAGAGGTGTGCCGAGTGCGTCGCGCAGTCGTCCGGCGTCCTCCACGGCGGCCCAGCGGGGCTGTCCGGCCACTCGTACCCGGATTACCCGGCGGGTGGCCTCGAGCCGATCCAGCCATTCCTGGACGACGTGGGCGGGCACCGGCGGCGGCGGGCATCCTCGCCGTCCGGGGGATCGCCTCGGGCGAGCACGGTCCGCTCCGCGATCTCCGGTGCGCTCAGCGGACCGAGCAGCCGGAGCAGGTCGGCCACCCCCTCCAGTCCGGCCAGTCGTCGCTGCGGTGCCAGCCGCTGCAGCTCGGCCTCGGTCCGTTCCAGGGCGGCCGGGTCGAGCAGGTCCCGCAGAGCGGCGCCCTCGCCGCGCCCGAGCAGCTCGGAGAGCAGCATCGGGTCGAGGGTGAGCGCCGCGGCGCGGCGCTCGGCGAGCGGGGAGTCGCCCTCGTAGAGGAACTGGGCCACGTAGCCGAACAGCAGGCTGCGGGCGAACGGTGACGGCTCCCCGGCCTCCACCTCGACCACCCGGACCGACCGGGACTCCAGATCGCGCATCAGCGCCGTCAGCGCCGGCACATCGAAGACGTCTTGCAGGCACTCGCGGACCGTCTCCAGGACGATCGGGAAGCCCGGGTAGCGGCTGGCCACCTCGAGCAGCTGGGCAGACCGCCGGCGTTGCTGCCACAGCGGCTGGCGCTGGCCGGGGCGACGCCGGGGCAGCAGCAGCGCTCTGCCGGCGCATTCGCGGAACCGTGAAGCGAACAGCGCCGAGCCGCCGACCCCATCGGTCACCAGCTGGGCCACCTCATCGGGCTCGAGCACCACCAGGTCGCCGACCTGCGGCGCCCCGCCGTCCCCCGTCTCGACGTCGGGAAGGCGCAGCACGATGCCGTCGTCGGCAGGCATGGCCTGGACGTCGACACCGAACCGCTCCCGCAGCCGCGCGGCAAGGGCGAGCGCCCATGGTGCGTGGACCTGGGCGCCGAACGGGGAGTGCAGGACGACCCGCCAGTCACCCAGCTCGTCGCGGAACCGCTCGAGTACCACCGTGCGGTCGTCGGGGACCACGCCGCTGTGGTCGCGCTGTTCGGCGAGGTAAGCGAGCAGGTTGTCGGCTGCCCAGGCGTCCAGGCCCGCACGCCGGGCGCGGTCCACCGCCGCGGAGGGGTCGCGGCTCGCCAGGGTGACGAGCTCGCGGACGAAGGCACCCACGGCGCGGCCGAGCTCGGCCGGTCGGCCCAGGGCGTCGCCGTGCCAGAACGGCAGCTTGCCGGGCTGACCCGGGGCCGGGGTGACCAGCACCCGGTCGTGGGTGATCTCCTCGATCCGCCACGAGGTGGAGCCGAGGGTGAACACGTCGCCGACCCGGGACTCGTAGACCATCTCCTCGTCGAGCTCGCCGACCCGGCGACCGGCCCCCCCGGTCCCGGCCTGCCCCCCGGCCAGGAAGACCCCGAACAGGCCACGGTCGGGGATGGTGCCACCGCTGGTCACCGCCAGACGCTGCGCCCCCGGACGGCCGGTCAGGGTTCCGCTCAAGCGGTCCCAGACGACCCGCGGCCGCAGCTCGGCGAACTCCTCGGAGGGGTAACGGCCGGCCAGCATGTCCAGCACCGCCTCGAACACGCCACGGGTCAGGGTGGCGTAGGGGGCGGCCCGCCGCACCAGGTCGTAGAGCTCCTCGACGTCCCAGCTGTCCATCGCGAGCATCGCGACCACCTGCTGGGAGAGCACGTCGAGAGGGTTGGCCGGCACCCGGAGCGCCTCGATCGCCCCGTCGACCATCCGCTCGACGACCACGGCCGTCTGTACCAGGTCACTGCGGAACTTGGGGAACAGCACGCCCCGGGAGACGGCGCCGACCTGGTGACCGGCGCGGCCCACCCGCTGCAGGCCGCTGGCCACGCTCGGCGGCGACTCGACCTGAACGACGAGGTCGACCGCACCCATGTCGATGCCGAGCTCCAGGCTCGATGTGGCTACCACGGCGGGCAGCCGGCCTGCCTTGAGCTCGCCCTCGATGATGGCGCGCTGCTCCTTGCTCACCGACCCGTGGTGTGCGCGCGCCAACACCGCGGGTGCTCCGGCACTTGAGCCGGCCTGGGCCATCACCTCGGCGGGCGGCCGGCCCGTGCCGGTCGACGGCGCCGATGCCCCGCCATCGCCGTCGGCCAGGGCCTCGAGGCGCTCGCACCACACCTCGTTGAGCCGGGACGTCAGCCGCTCGGCCAGCCGACGCGAGTTGGCGAAAACCAGCGTCGAGTGGTGTTGCGCGACCAGGTCGACCACGCGCTCCTCCACGTGCGGCCAGATCGACGGACGGCGCAACGCGCCGGCGGCGAGCCCGGTGAGGTCGATCTCGTCGTCGCCGTCGGCGCCCCGGCCGGTTCCGGACGGGGCGTCCGGCTCGGCCGCGCGCCCCGGTGCGGGGACGCCGGGGGGTGCCGGAGCGTCCAGGTCGGCCATGTCCGGCACCGGGACGACGACGCTCAGGTCGAAGGTCTTGGCGGCCGGGGGCTGCACCAGGGCGGCCGGCCGGGTCCCCGCGCCGCCCAGCCATCGGGCGACGTCCTCCACCGGGCGGACCGTGGCCGACAACCCGACTCGCTGGGCGGGGCGCTCGAGCACTGCGTCGAGGCGCTCCAGGCTGAGTGTCAGGTGCGCGCCACGCTTGGACCCGGCCAGGGCGTGCACCTCGTCGATGATCACCGTCCCCACCCCGGCCAGTGCGCTTCGCGCCGCCGAGGTGAGGATCAGGAACAGGGACTCGGGCGTCGTGATCAGCACGTCCGGCGGGGTGCGGGTGAAGGAGCGTCGCTCCTGAGCCGGGGTGTCTCCGGACCGGACGGCGACCCGCACCTCGGGCGGCGGCAGGCCGAGGCGGGCGGACTCCTGGCGGATGCCGGTCAGCGGGCCGCGCAAGTTTCGCTCGACGTCGACGGCGAGTGCCTTGAGCGGGGAGACGTACACCACGCGACATCGCCGGGCGACGTCGTGAGGCACCGGTTCGGCCGCCAGCCGGTCCAAGGCCCACAGGAAGGCGGCGAGGGTCTTGCCCGACCCGGTGGGTGCCACCACCAGCGCGTGCTCGCCGGCGCTGATCGCCTGCCAGGCACCGGTCTGGGCGGGCGTGGGCGCGCCGAACGCCGCACCGAACCAGGATCGGGTGGCCGGGGTGAACAGCGTGAGCGAGTCGGGCTCGCCGAGCTCTGCGGGCACGCCGGTGTCATCTGGCACACCGCCATGGTGCCCCCGACCCCCGACAACTGCCGCACGAGCGCCTCTGGTGGGGTCGCCGCGACCGGGCATGAGATTCTGCCCCGATGCGGATGAGCGAGTTCTGGCGACTGGTCACCGACGAGTTCGGTGAGGTCCACGGACGCACCCTGGTCCGCGACCACGTCGTCGGTGGGCTCGGGCATCGCAGCGCCGAGCGCGCTCTGGACGACGGGGAGGAACCGCGCGCGGTGTGGTTGGCCCTGTGCCAGGAGATGGAGGTGCCCGAGCACCGGCGCTGGGGCAGCGACCAGGCCGCCGGCCCGTCCCGGCCTACGGGAGGGTCGTCGCCTCCGCGAACCGGGCACGGCGTGTCGCGCGCATCGAACACACGTTCGGTCTAGTCTCGTCCCCAGCGACCGGTCGTCGCCCCGTTGTCCACAGGGCCGGCGCCGGGTGAGGCTGGTTGTCGGTGGCACTGTCTAGCGTCTCCGGTGACCCAGTCGTTCCGACCGAACCGAGCATGAGGTGACTCGATGCCAGCCCCTGCAGATCGTGAGAAGGCCCTCGAGACGGCGCTGAGCCAGATCGACCGTCAGTTCGGAAAGGGCTCGGTGATGCGCCTGGGGGAGAACCCGCGCCCCCCGATCGAGGTGATCCCCACGGGATCGATCGCGCTGGACGTCGCGCTGGGCATCGGGGGCCTGCCCCGCGGGCGGGTGGTCGAGGTCTACGGCCCGGAGTCGTCGGGTAAGACGACGGTGGCCCTGCACGCGGTGGCCAGCGCCCAGCGGGCCGGCGGGATCGCGGCGTTCATCGACGCCGAGCACGCCCTTGACCCCGAGTACGCCAAGAAGCTGGGCGTCGATACTGATGCGCTGCTGGTGTCCCAGCCCGACACCGGTGAGCAGGCTCTGGAGATCGCGGACATGCTGATCCGTTCCGGCGCCCTGGACGTCATCGTGATCGACTCGGTGGCGGCGCTGGTGCCGCGGGCCGAGATCGAGGGCGAGATGGGCGACAGCCACGTCGGGCTCCAGGCCCGGCTGATGTCCCAGGCGTTGCGCAAGATCACCGGTGCGCTGAGCAACACCGGAACCACGGCCATCTTCATCAACCAGCTGCGCGAGAAGATCGGTGTCATGTTCGGGTCGCCCGAAACCACCACGGGCGGAAGGGCGTTGAAGTTCTACTCCTCGGTGCGTCTGGACGTGCGCCGGATCGAGACGCTCAAGGACGGCTCGGAGCCGGTGGGTTCGCGGACCCGGGTCAAGGTGGTCAAGAACAAGGTGAGCCCGCCGTTCAAGCAGGCCGAGTTCGACATCCTCTACGGCGTGGGGATCTCCCGCGAGGGCGGTCTGATCGATATGGGGGTGGAGCACGGCTTCGTACGCAAGTCGGGCGCCTGGTACACCTACGAGGGCGACCAGCTCGGCCAGGGTAAGGAGAATGCCCGCTCCTTTCTGCGGGACAACCCCGACCTGGCCGACGAGATCGAGAAGAAGATCAAGGAGAAGCTCGGGGTGGGTCCGCGGCTCGACGCTCCGGCCGCCGACGCAGCCGCCGCTGCCGGCGGCGTCCCCGCCCCCGCGGTCGATCTGCGCAGCGGAGGCCGCACGGATGCTCGGGGCAGCAGTCCGGCTCGCGGCGCCAAGGCACCCGTCGACTTCTGATGGTGCGGAGGAGGTCTGCACGCAGTCCGGATGAGCCGACGCCCGGCACCCGCGCCGACCTCACTCCGGACGCCGATCCCCGGTCGGTGGCCCGCGCCATCGCCGTGCGGCAGCTCACGGCAGCGCCTCGGACCCGGGCCCAGCTCGACGATGCCCTGACCCGGCGTGGCGTGGCCGACGACGTCGCCGCCGACCTCCTCGACCGGCTCGAGGAGGTCGGCCTGGTCGACGACCAGGAGTACGCCCGGGTGTGGGTCGAGTCCCGTCATGCCGGCCGTGGCCTGTCCCGCCGTGCCCTGCGCCATGAGCTGACCGCGCGGGGGGTTGATCCGGAGCTGGTGCGGTCGGCGGTGCTGGTGGTGGACGACCAGGCCGAGCTGGCGGCGGCGACGGCGCTGGTCCGGCGTCGGCTGGCCGGCATGGCCGAACAGGACCCGCAACGCCGTGACCGGCGGTTGCTCGGGCTGCTGGCGAGGAGGGGCTACGGGGCCGAGACGGCGCACCGGGCGCTGCGAGCGGCGCTGGCAGCTCGGTCGGCGGACTCGATGGAGTCGGTCGGGCATCCCGCCGAGAGCGACGGCCCACAGGAGTAGCGAGAAGACCTCCCGGGCCGCGACGTCACGGGGCTGTGCCCGACTCCCACAGGTCAGCGGCAGGGTTCGGCAGTGGGTAGGGACGGGGCCGGCAGGTCGGAGACCTGGCCCGCGGTCTCGGTCCAGGCCTTCATGTAGCTGCCGCTGCTCGCCGCCTCGGCCAGCGTCTCGGCAATGAAGGCGCAGAACGCGGTGTCGCCCTTCCCTACCCCGATCCCCAGGCGCAGCGGTCCGAGGCTGTCGGGGAGAGCGGCGAAGTCCCCACTCGAGGATGCGACGATCGCCTCCACGGTGACCGCGGGCCCGGCGACGGCCGATACCTCGCCCTGGCGCAGCCGGTCGAGACAGACCGACATGGACTGGGCCCGCACGACCTGGTCGCTGCGCAACAGCGGTCCGGGCGACGGCGAGGAGCTGAGTGCGGCGGCGTCCGATGCGACGGGCACCGGTTCGACGTCTGGCAGGGCCAGGACGGTGCACACCGACTTCGCCGGGTACTGCCGGAGGGAGCCCCTCGCGGCGGACCCGCCCTGCACGGTCAGGCCCAGCAGCCGGTGCTCGGTGACGTAGTAGGGGCCGGCCAGCTCGAGACGCTCGGGGTCCACGTTCATCTCCACAGTGGCCACCACCAGGTCGGCAACACCGTTCGCGACGAGATCGCCGCGGGTCGCCCCCAGCGCCTGCACCCAGGTGATTCGTTCCGCCGGAACGCCGAGCTTGGCCGCGATGATCTGGGCGATCTCCACGTCGAAGCCGGACGGCGGCGCGTCGGCGTCACCCACGCCGAACGGCGGCATGTCGAACCAGGTGGCGACCCGCACGGTTCCGGCCTGCGCCAGGCGGGCCATCGTCGTCCCGGAGCTGAACGAGGGCTGCGCGGCCGGTGCGACCACGGCGCTTGGGCTGTCCGCCGAGCACGCCGAGAGCGCGCAGCAGGCGAGGACTGTGCCGACCAGCGACGGCAGAATGCCTCCGCTGCGCTCCGGTCCTCGAGGACGACCCCGAGTCATGTCCGTGACGATAGGTGCGGGGCACGATGCCGCGGACGTTCGCCGATAAACGCACACCAGAACGTGATCCGGTCGTTATATCTGGTCAGAGCGGGCAATCAGAACACTCCACGCATACCAACGAGAACGGCGGCCCCGCAACGCGCCGTACGCTGTCCCCGATGACGTCCGCGATCCCCTCTGCTGCGCTGGTCCGCACCTACCAGGTGCGCACCTTCGGCTGCCAGATGAACGTGCACGACTCCGAGCGGCTCAGCGGGTTGCTCGAGTCCTCGGGCTACGTGCGTGTCGCCGACGGCGAGCAGGCCGACGTCGTCGTCCTCAACACCTGCGCCGTTCGCGAGAACGCGGACAACAAGCTCTACGGCAACCTCGGGCACCTCGCCTCGGTGAAGACCGGGCGGCCCGGGATGCAGATCGCCGTCGGCGGCTGCCTGGCCCAGAAGGATCGGGCACGCATCGTCGAGCGAGCGCCCTGGGTCGACGTCGTGTTCGGCACCCACAACCTCGGTTCACTTCCTGCCCTGCTCGACCGGGCCCGGCACAACGCCCGGGCCCAGGTGGAGATCGTCGAAGCCCTGCAGACCTTCCCCTCGACGCTGCCCACCCGGCGTGAGTCCGTCTATGCGGGCTGGGTCTCGATCAGTGTCGGCTGCAACAACACCTGTACCTTCTGCATCGTGCCGAGCCTGCGCGGACGGGAACGGGACCGCCGCCCGGCGGAGATCCTCGCCGAGGTCGAGGCTCTGGTGGCCGAGGGCGCCATCGAGGTGACCCTGCTCGGCCAGAACGTCAACACCTACGGGGTCGAGTTCGGCGACCGGCAGGCGTTCGGCACGTTGCTGCGCGCCTGCGGCGAGGTCGAGGGCCTGGAACGCGTGCGGTTCACCAGCCCGCATCCGGCGGCGTTCACCGATGACGTCATCGAGGCGATGGCCCAGACGCCGAACGTGATGCCGCAGCTGCACATGCCGCTGCAGTCCGGCTCGAACGCCCTCCTGCAGGCGATGCGCCGCTCGTACCGGGCCGACCGGTTCCTCGGCATCCTCGACCGGGTTCGCACGGCGATCCCGGACGCCGCGATCAGCACCGACATCATCGTCGGGTTCCCGGGGGAGTCCGAGGAGGACTTCGCCGCGACCCTCGACGTAGTGAGGGCGGCCCGGTTCGCCCAGGCGTTCACCTTCCAGTACTCACCGCGCCCGGGGACACCCGCCGCCGGGCTGCCCGGGCAGGTGCCCAAGGCGGTGGTGCAGGAGCGGTACGAGCGCCTGGTGGCGCTGCAGGAGGAGATCTCCTGGGCGGAGAACCGGCGCCAGGAGGGCCGGGTGGTCGAGGTGCTGGTGAGCCAGGGCGAGGGCCGTAAAGACCAGGCGACCCAGCGTCTCAGCGGGCGGGCCCCCGACAACAGACTGGTGCACGTGGCGGTTCCGGACGGCGGTCCGCGGCCCCGCCCCGGAGACGTTGTCTCGGTCGAGGTCACCTACGGGGCGCCGCACCACCTGGTAGCAGACAGCGCGCTCACCGGCGGCACCTACCAGGTGCGCCGGACCCGCGCCGGAGACGCGCGGGAAGCGGTATCGAAGGCCAGGCCGAGGCCGACGGCGCTCGGGCTCCCGGTCCTCGCCCGCTGAGCCGGCCCCGCCAAGTCGAGCCCCCACAAAGATGGAGCACGACGTGACGTCGTGCCCGCCAGACGGGCACGACGTCACGCCGTGCTCAACTGCTCAGCGGCCCGCTGAAGGATCCGGCGGACGGCGGCAGGTCTCAGGCCTTGTCGTCGCCGATCATGTCGTCGGCCTTCTCCTGGGCGGCGTCGACCTTGTCGGCGAACTTGCCCCCGGTGGCCGAGTCCACCGCGTCGCCCGCCTTGTCGATGGCCGCGTCGGACGCCGTCTCCAGCTTGTCCTTGTGCTCCTCGGCGAGCTCTGTGGCCTTGTTCTTCAGGTTGTCGAAGGCGCTCATTTGGGTGCTGTCTCCCATGTCGATGGCCGGTCGCCGCCTCCTGCCGGAGGCGCCGGTGTGCCACCATCATGCCCGCTCTCGCGGTGCGCTCGCACGGCGGCCGGCTCAGCCGGGTACCGGTGCGTGCCACACTGCCGCGGTGCGCACCGTGCGGCCTCCTGTGATCGCGATCGTCGGGCCCACCGCCACGGGCAAGTCCGACCTCGCCGTGCGGCTGGCGCTGGCGCTGGACGGCGACGTGGTGAACGCCGATGCCATGCAGCTGTACCGGGGCATGGACGTCGGCACCGCCAAGCTGCCTCTCGTCGAGAGGCGCGGCATCGTCCACCATTTGCTCGACGTCCTCGAGGTCAGCGAAGAGGCCAGCGTGGCGGCCTACCAGCGGCACGCCCGTGCGGCGATGGAGGCGATCGACATCGCCGGACGGCGCGCTGTGCTCGCCGGTGGTTCGGGGCTCTACCTGCGGGCCGCGCTCGATGAGCTGGAGATCCCGCCGACCGACCCCGAAGTGCGCCACCGGCTCGAGGTTGAGCTGGACCGTATGGGCCCGGCGGCGCTGCACGAGCGCCTGAGCCACCTCGACCCCCGCGCCGTCGAAACGATCCTGCCCGGCAACGGCCGGCGGATCGTCCGAGCGCTCGAGGTGATACAGCTGACCGGCCGCCCGTTCACAGCGACCTTGCCCGAGGGGCGGCAGCGTCGCTACCACCGCCCGACCGTGCAGCTCGGACTGACCATGCCGCGCCCGGAGCTGGATCGTCGAATCGAGGTGCGGGTGCACCGGATGTGGGAGCTGGGCCTAGTCGGCGAGGTGGAGACTCTGCTGACCCGCGGACTGGCCCGCGGGCGGACCGCGTCCCGGGCGCTCGGCTACGCGCAGGTGCTCGACCTGCTCGCCGGGCGGATCGACGAGGCCGGGGCCCGCGAGCGAACGGTGACCGCCACCCGCCGGTTCGCCCGTCGCCAGGAGTCCTGGTTTCGCCGGGACCCGCGGATCATCTGGCTGGCTCACGACCACCCCGGCCTGGTCGCCGCGGCGCTGCGGATCATCGAGTCGGCGTCCTCGGCCGACGCCGCGCCCGACCGTGACGTCGGACACGACGAGGGCGGACCCCGTGACAGGGTGGACCGATGACGCTGGCGGGCAGGCGCTGGGCGAAGGGCCACGGCACCGAGAACGACTTCGTGCTGCTGCACGACCCGGACGGCGAGCTCGACCTGACCGCCGATCAGGTCCGCGCGCTGTGCGACCGGCGCGCCGGGATCGGTGGAGACGGTGTGCTGCGCGTCGTCCACGACGGTGAACGCTGGTTCATGGACTACCGCAACGCCGACGGCACGGTGGCCGAGATGTGCGGCAACGGCATC
This sequence comes from uncultured Actinomycetota bacterium, assembly GCA_963825645.1. Taxonomy (GTDB): domain Bacteria; phylum Actinomycetota; class Actinomycetes; order Actinomycetales; family Kineosporiaceae; genus JADJPO01. Next base: position 158,076 of record CAWGTT010000008.1, on the reverse strand, counting down.
CGGGTGTTCGCCGCCTATCTCGAGCACAGCGGCCTGCACCGGCTGGCCGACGGCGAGGAGGTCGCCGTCGCAACCCGTTCAGGGGTGAAGGCGGTGCGCAGGGTCGCGGCGGGCAACGCCGGCCACGCGCCGTGCTATGCCGCCGACCTGGGACCGTGGCGGCTGGTCGGCGGCGAGGCGGCGGTCGCCGCCGGCGCCGACACCGATGTCCACCTCGCCGGGAGCGATGTCGCCATGGCCGGCCTGAGCGTGGATGTCGGCAACCCGCACGTGGTGGTCGCGGTGTCCTCGCCCCACGCGCTCGCTGCGCTCGACCTGAGCATTGCACCGTCGCTCGACCCGGCGCCGTCGCTCGGCAGCAACGTCGAGGTGGTCGTGCCCGACCAGGCCACCACGGCCGAGCTGGGCAGGCTGAGCATGCGGGTCTTCGAGCGCGGCGTGGGGGAGACCCGTTCGTGCGGCACCGGCGCGGTCGCCGCAGCACTCGCGGTCCGGGTCTGGGGTGGGGACCACGCACCCGACATCTGGCTCGTCGACGTGCCCGGCGGGCGGCTGCGGGTCAGTGCGACCCCGGGCGACCGGGTGGCCGGCGAACGGGTCGAACTGCGCGGTCCGGCGGTGATCGTCGCCGAGGGCGTGCTGGTCTGACCCCCGGCCGCGCGGCGGGAGCCGGCACCGCCGCCGGGCAGGACTCAGCGGCACACCTGCAGGAGCCGGAATCCCTTGGCGCTGCCTCGGCGACGGACGTCGAGCCGATCGCCGAGCTGGGCGGTCAGCCAGGCCTGCAACGAGTCGGCACCCAGGTTGCGCTGCACCACGAGATGCGCGCACGCACCCGCGTCGAGCCGAACCAGCCAGGTGGTGAGCAGTTGGTGCAGCGCCGCCTTGCCGATCCGGATGGGCGGGTTGCTCCAGATCGCGGCGAACGTCAGCTGGTCGGAGATCTCCTGCGCGGTGACCGGCCGGACGTTGTCCAGTCCGAGCCGGGCGGCGTTCAGAGCGGTGAGCTCCAGCGCCCGGTGGTTGACGTCGAGAGCCCAGACGGTGGCCCGCGGCCGGCGCATCGCCATGGTCAGGGCCAGCGGTCCCCAGCCGCAGCCGAGGTCGAGCAGGTGCAGACCCGGCTCGGGTTGTGGCAGGAGGTCGTCGTGGGAGTCCTCGCGCAGTAGGACCGAGGTGCCCAGATCGAGCCGATCGGCGCTGAACACTCCCGACGCGGTGGCCACCTCGACGTCCCGCCCGGCCAGGGTGAGCCGGACGGTGCGCCGACGGGCGTCGCCGTCGGGATCAGCGGTGAAGTAGTGCTCGGTCATGGCACGGTAAGGCTAGGGGCAGCCGCCGACAGCCGCCGAGGCGTTATCCCATTCGCCCACGGCGCCGATCGGTGCGACGCTGGACGGCGTATGGATACCACGACCACGCCGGCGCCCGGCGCCGACCATGACCACCGCGACGACCGCGACGACGTCATGCCGCTCGCCGACATCTCCGGACACGACGGCGACCAGCTCGACCTCGCCGACCGGCAGGCCCTGCGCCGGGTCGCCGGGCTGTCGACCGAGCTGGCCGACGTCACCGAGGTCGAGTACCGACGGCTGCGCCTGGAGCGCGTCGTCCTGGCCGGCATCTCTGCGGCGGCGGACGCGGAGGACGCGGAGAACTCCCTACGCGAGCTGGCCCTGCTCGCCGAGACCGCAGGGTCGCAGGTGCTGGACGGCGTCCTGCAGCGTCGCGACACCCCCGACACGGGCACCTGGCTCGGGTCCGGAAAGGCCGAGGACCTGCGCGAGCTGGTCGCGGTCACCGGCGCCGACACAGTGATCTGTGACGGCGAGCTCTCCCCGTCCCAGCGCCGCGGACTGGAGGACGTGGTCAAGGTCAAGGTCATCGACCGGACCGCACTGATCCTGGACATCTTCGCCCAGCACGCGAAGTCCAAGGAGGGCAAGGCTCAGGTCGAGCTGGCCCAGCTGGAGTACCTGCTGCCACGACTGCGCGGCTGGGGCGAGTCGATGTCCCGCCAGGCCGGTGGCCGGGTGGCCGGCGGTGAGGGCATCGGTTCCCGCGGGCCCGGGGAGACCAAGATCGAACTTGACCGGCGTCGGATCCGACACCGGATGGCCAAGCTACGCCGCCAGATCACCGGCATGAAGGCGGCCCGGGTCACCAAGCGGGACAGCCGCAGGCGCAACGCCGTCCCGTCGGTGGCGATCGCCGGGTACACCAACGCGGGCAAGTCGAGCATTCTCAACCGGCTGACCGGGGCGGGCCTCCTGGTCGAGGACGCTCTTTTCGCGACCCTGGACCCCACCGTGCGCCGGGCGCAGACCCCGGACGGGCGGTCTTACACCCTGACCGACACCGTCGGCTTCGTCCGCCACCTACCGCATCAGCTGGTCGAGGCCTTCCGCTCCACACTGGAGGAGGTGGGCGAGGCCGACGTGGTGCTGCACGTGGTCGACGGTTCCCACCCCGACCCCGAGGGTCAGCTGGCCGCCGTCCGTGAGGTGCTGGCCGATGTGGGCGCCGCCGCCGTGCGTGAGGTCGTCGTGGTGAACAAGATCGACGCCGCGGACCCCGTAGGCGTCAGCTGTCTGCTGGCCCGCGAGGGCGGGGGCCAGGGCGCTCGCGCCGCAGTGGCGGTCTCGGCCCGCACCGGGGCCGGGTTCGGCGAGCTGGTCGAGGTGATCGCCGGTGCGCTGCCGCGCCCGCAGGTCGAAGTCGACGTCATGGTGCCCTACGAGCGGGGTGACCTGGTCAGCCGGGTGCACTCCGAGGGCGAGGTCGAGGTTCTCGAGCACACTGCGGACGGCACCCGGCTGCGGGCCCGGGTGAACCCCGCTCTGGCCGAGGCCCTGCGCAGAGCCTAGGCTCCTCGAGTGCCCGCCTCCGCCGACCTGGACGCTCCCGAGGCGGCGCCGGAGCACGAGCTCGGTGATCCTCCCGGCCCTGGCGAGCTGCTGGACGTCGCGGTCGTGGCCATCGGTGGCGTGGCCCGGTCCGGGCAGCGCGCGATGGCCGAGGCGGTGGCGCGGGCCGTCGAAAACGGCGAGCACCTGCTGGTACAGGCCGGGACCGGCACCGGGAAGTCCCTGGCCTACCTGGTGCCGGCCGTCAGCCACGCCGTCGCACACCGCGAGCCGGTGGTGATCTCCACGGCGACTCTGGCTCTGCAGGCCCAGGTCGTGCAGCGGGACCTGCCGCGTCTCGCCGACGCACTGGAGGGACCGCTCGGCCGCCGACCCACCTGGCAGCTGGTCAAGGGCCGGGCCAACTACGTCTGCCGGCACAAGCTGACCGGCGGCTACCCGATGGAGGACGAGGCCCTGTTCGACCTGGACCCCGCCGGCGGGGCCCCGGCAGTAGCCACCCCCTCGGCGGGTGCGACCTCCCGGCTCGGCCGGCAGGTGGTGCGGCTACGGGAGTGGGCCGAGCAGAGCGCCACCGGCGACCGCGACGACCTTGTACCGGGGGTGAGCGAGCAGGCGTGGCGGCAGGTCTCGGTCAGCGCCCGGGAGTGCCTCGGTGCGCAGAGCTGCCCGCAGTCCTCCGCCTGCTTCTGCGAGAGCGCCCGTCATCGGGCCCGGGACGCAGACATCGTGGTCACCAACCATGCGATCGTCGCCATCGACGCCTTCGAGGGGCGCAACCTGCTGCCCGAGCACCAGGTGCTGGTGGTCGACGAGGCTCACGAGCTGGCCGACCGGGTCACCTCGGTGGTGACCAAGGAGCTCAGCGTCTCGGCGGTCGAGGTCGCCGCTCGCCGGGCGCGGGCGGCGGGGGCCGAGACCACCGCGCTGGACGACGCGGTCACCCTGCTCGGTTCGGCGTTCGCGGCCAGCGAGCCCGGCCGGTTGACCCGCCTCGGTGAGGGGCTGGCCTCGGCGCTGAGCGCCGTCCGGGACGCCGCGCGCGAGACGACGAGCGCGCTCAAGGACGGCGCGGCCAGTCGGGACGGCGTCGCCGACGGCAGTCGGCAGCTGGCTCGGGCCGCGGTGGGCGAGGTGTTCACGGTCGCTGAGCGGCTGCTCGCCGCCGCGACACCGCTGCGCGAGGGTCGCCGGGCCCGGTCGGACGACGATCACCCGGCCGATGCCCGACACGATGCCCGACACGACCCCGACGAGAACGACCCCGACGACGTGGTCTGGTTCTCTCGCACCGGCACCCCCGAGCGTGGCCATCGTGAGGTTCTGCACGTGGCGCCGTTGTCGGTCGCCGCCGCCTTGCGGGAGAGGCTGTTCGGTGGGCGGACCGTGGTGCTCACCTCGGCCACCCTGGCCGTCGGCGGCGGCTTCGAGGCGGCCGCCCGAACGCTCGGTCTGAGCGGACCGCGAGCGCCGACGTGGCGCGGGCTCGATGTGGGCAGCCCGTTCGACTACGCGCGCCAGGCGATCCTCTACGTGGCCCGGCACCTGCCGCCGCCCGGCCGCGACGGGCTCGGGGCTGCGATGCTCGACGAGCTCACGGCCCTGGTCGAGGCGGCGGGCGGACGTACCCTCGGGCTGTTCTCATCGCGCCGGGCCGCCGAGACGGCGGCCGAGGAGCTACGAGGGCGGCTCGAGGTCCCGGTGCTGTGCCAGGGCGACGACGCGACGTCGACCCTGGTCCGAGCGTTTGCCGAGGACGAGGCAACCTGCCTGTTCGGCACGCTCTCGTTGTGGCAGGGGGTCGACGTGCCCGGCGACGCCTGCCGCCTGGTGGTGATCGACCGGATTCCGTTCCCGCGACCGGACGACCCGTTGACCACCGCCCGTCAGGAGGCGGTGGCCCGGGTGGGTGGCAACGCGTTCATGACCGTAGTGGCCACTCAGGCGGCGCTACTGCTCGCCCAGGGCGTGGGCCGTCTGGTGCGGTCGGGCACTGACCGCGGGGTGGTCGCCGTGCTGGACTCGCGGCTGGCCACCGCCCGGTACGCGCCGTTCCTGCGTGCCTCGTTACCGCCGTTCTGGTCCACCAGCGACCCCGAGGTGGTGCGCGGCGCGCTGCGCCGGCTCAAGGCGCACGCGACGACATCCTGACGGCCGTCGGTCAGGCGATGCCGCTGGACGCCTCCTGCAGCGCATCCAGAACCGCGCAGACCGATGGAATCCGGGCGAGGTCACCGGTGGTCAGTGCCGACACGAGCCGGACGTGGACGCCTGAGACGCTTCGCACCATCACCCCGGGATGACGTCCGGCGGAGCCGCTGGCCAGTCCGGGCAGCAGGCTGATTCCCAGGCCGGCCGCCACGATGACCAGGACGGCCACGTGGTCGGTCTCGAACCGGATGCTCGGTGTGAAACCGGCCGCCGTGCACTCCGACACGAGGTGGTCCCGGCACAGTGGGCACCCGGTGGCCCACGTGTCGTCAGCAAGCTCACGCAGATGGAGGCGGCGGCGTGTGGCGCGCGGGTCGGTCTCGGGCAGGACCAGCACGCTCGGGTCCTCGACCAGACGGCGTCGGTGCAGGCCGCCGGAGAGCTCGCCGCTCCACTCATCGTCCCGCGCCGTGTCTCGTGCCGGACGGCCTGGGTGATCGTCGACGACGACCACGTCGCATCGGCCTTGTCGCAACAGGTCCAACGCCTCGCGAGGATGGGCCTCGCTGACGCTCACCTCGATGCCCGGGGCCTGCTCGCGCACCAGAACGAGAGCCGCCGGGACGACGCTGGCCGAGGCGGAGGGGTAGGACACCAGCCGGACACGGCCGGTCTCCAGCGCCGTCAGGGCCTCGACCTCCCGTTGGGCCGCGTCCACCGCGGCGGCCACGAAGCCGCCGTGCCGGGCCAGGATCGATCCTGCGTCGGTGAGCCGAACACCTCGTGGATGGCGTTCCAGCACAGCGGTTCCGAGCCGGCGCTCGAGGCGGCGGACGTGCTGGCTCGCCGCCGGCTGGGAGTAGCCGAGCTCGGCCGCCGCGGCGGTGATCGTCCCGGCCTCGGCGATCGCCCGGAGTAGCCGTAGCGACGTGACGTCGATCGGTGACGGCATACACAGATGTTATGGCATATGGCCGGGAATCAGCTTTGTGTGATGAGCTGGGCAGGCCTGATCAGGCACCGACCGCGATCCTGACGGCGCTGGTGAGCTGGGCGTAGGTATCGACCCCGTCGAAGAAGTCATCGGGGAAACGGACGTCGAGCTCGTCGCCGACGGCGCCCATCAGGCTGGCCGCCGCCCGGTCGTCCAGTCCGAGCTCATAGAGGGACACGTCCTCGGTGAGGTCGTCCAGAGCAATGTCGAGATGCCTGGCAACGACGGTACGCACCGTGTCGTCAAGGTCGTGATGCGGGTGTCTCTGCACGCGTGCACTCCTCAGGTCCTACCGGTCAACTCCCGGCCCGGCATGGCCAAGCGTGTGGCGCAGACGTCGCCAGAGCATAGCGCCTGCCCGGGACGATGGGCCCGTCCTGATCAGCTCACACCTTGCGCAGCACGGCGACCACTCGCCCGAGAACGGTCGCCTCGTCTCCCGGGATGGGGTCGTAGAGGGAGTTCTGCGGCAGCAGCCACACGTGACCGTCACGACGCTTGAACGTCTTCACCGTGGCCTCGTTGTCGAGCATCGCCGCCACGATGTCGCCGTTGTCGGCCACGGGCTGCTGGCGGACCACGACCCAGTCCCCGTCGCAGATCGCTGCGTCGATCATCGAGTCACCGACCACTTTGAGCAGGAAGAGCTGACCCTCCCCGACCAGCTGACGCGGCAGCGGGAAGACGTCCTCCACCGCCTGTTCGGCCAGGATCGGACCGCCGGCGGCGATCCGGCCCACCACGGGCACGTAGGACGGACGGGGCTGGGCGTCGCCGCTACCGGTGAGGTCGAGGGCCTCCTCGCTCTCGACGGTGTGGTCCCCGGGCCGGGCCGGACGGACCTCGCCGGGCATCGTCACCTCGATCGCCCGCGGCCGGTTCGGGTCGCGACGCAGATACCCCTTGCGCTCCAAGGTGGCCAGCTGGTGCGCAACGCTGCTGGGGCTAGCCAGCCCGACCGCCTCGCCGATCTCGCGCATGCTCGGTGGGTAGCCGCGCCGCTCCACGCAGTCCCTGATCGTCTCCAGTACGAGGCGCTGGCGGCCGGTCAGCCCGTCGCCGTCCGCCGGGCCGTCCGGAAGGGGGCGCACCTCGCCCAGCGCCTGCTCGTCGTCGCGCCGTCCCGCCATCTGCCAGCCTCCATCTGCCGACTCGCTCTGACCCTCAGTGATCAGACTCTAAGCCGTCTGACGACACGTTTCAAACATATGTTCGAGTGTGTCTCGACTCTGTCGGTGCCCGGTGGTAGACCTGGACATGCGTTCGATCGAACTTGTGTACGACGTACTGGTGTTCGACGGTCCACGTCGAGTGTCGGTTGTCGGGCGGCGGTTCGGTCCTTCCCTGTTCGCGGTATTCCTCGGAGGCGACGATGTCCAGCTCGGTTCTCGGCCCGCTGTTCCACCCCGTGCCCGCGCCGGTGCGGCGGGCACGGCCCGGGGTAAGGCTCACGTGTCGAGGGCGCCTGGTGCTCCGCATTGCCGGCGTGCTCGTCGCCGGCCTCCTGGTTGCCCTTGCCGTCCTGCTCGGGGGCGGCTCTGCCCTTGGCGGCGAGCAGGCCGGGCCGTCGCCCGTCGTGCAGCATGTGGTCAGCCCGGGGGAGACCCTGTGGCAGGTCGCCGTCCGGGTGGCCCCGCGGGAGGACCCGCGTGACGTCGTCCTGCGGATCGTCGAGGCGAACGGGCTCGCCGGCGCGAACGTGGTCGCCGGAACGCGCCTCGTCGTGCCGGTGAACGGCTGAACCACTGAGGTCGATCACCGATGCGCCACCGATGGTGACAGCGGGCCTGTGCGGTGTGGGCAGGCACCAGGAGGTGCAACACAGAGTGAGGCGACGTCCACGTTCGAACCCAGCCCACCGGCGTGTCGCGGCTTGCGCCGACCCCGAGCGCTGGCTTAGCGTTACCCCAACATCTAGTAGTTACACCGATGTAAGCCATCCACATCTAGTCCCCAGCGTTATCCCCAGGTTTGGTCGGCCTGGTGCACAGGTCATCCCCAGCGGTGTCCACAGAGTCGGCCATCTGGAGGGGTCCTGACTGCGCTGAGTGGCTGAGGCCGGATGTGGCGGTACGCGTCGGACGGCCCCGGGAGGTGATCTGCGCATGCACTGCCCGTTCTGCCGCACCGCCGACTCCCGGGTCGTCGACTCGCGCAGCACCGAGGACGGCACGGCGATCCGTCGCCGGCGGCAGTGTCCCGAGTGCGGGCGGAGGTTCAGCACCGTGGAGACGGCGAGTCTGACCGTCGTGAAGCGGTCCGGGGCCACCGAGCCGTTCAGCCGCCAGAAGATCATCAGCGGCGTCCGCAAGGCCTGCCAGGGTCGCCCGGTCGGCGAGGACGACCTGGCCCTGCTCGCCCAGCACGTCGAGGAGACGCTGCGCGCCACCGGCGCCGCCCAGGTCGACGCGCACGAGGTGGGCCTGAGCATCCTCGGCCCGTTGCGCGACCTCGATGAGGTCGCCTACCTGCGCTTCGCCAGCGTCTATCGCGCCTTCGAGTCCCTGGAGGACTTCGAGGCGGCGATCGCCCTGCTGCGCGCCGAGCGGGAGACGACCCGTCTCGAGTCCGCTCCGCCCGAGTCCGTCCACGCCCGCCGGAGCAGGGTCACCTAGACCCCCGCCGGCGGCGCTGCTGGGGAAGGTCGCGCCGCCGGCGGGTTCCATCGAAGTCCACCACCGGATCACTACGCACGAACCAGCTGACCGAGGACGCTCTCGACGAGCAGCGCCCACCTGAGGGGAATACGAGGGAACGACATGACGGAGACTGCGTCCGGGCAGCCGCAGCGCAAGACCAGGGCCGACCAGCCATTGGTCGAGCGCCGCGGCCTGAGGCTCGACCGGGTCTACACCACGCCGGGGGTACACCCCTACGACGCGGTCACCTGGGAGCGGCGCGACGTCGTCCAGACCAACTGGAAGAGCGGCGAGACGATCTTCGAGCAGAAGGGCGTGGAGTTCCCCGACTTCTGGAGCCTGAACGCCTCGACCATCGTCACCACCAAGTACTTCCGTGGCGCTCTGGGCAGCGAGGTCCGGGAGTGGAGCCTGCGCCAGCTCATCGACCGAGTGGTTCTCACCTACGCCAAGGCGGGCAAGGACGAGGGCTACTTCGCCACCGACGCCGACGCAGAGGTCTTCGAGCACGAGCTGACCCACATGCTGCTGCACCAGGTGTTCAGCTTCAACTCACCGGTCTGGTTCAACGTGGGGACCTCTGCGCCGCAACAGGTCTCTGCCTGCTTCATCCTGTCGGTCGACGACTCGATGGACTCGATTCTGAACTGGTATCGAGAGGAGGGCTTCATCTTCAAGGGCGGGAGCGGCGCGGGGCTGAACCTGTCCCGGATCCGCTCCTCCGCCGAGCTGCTCTCCAGCGGCGGGACGGCGTCCGGTCCGGTCTCGTTCATGCGCGGCGCCGACGCCTCGGCCGGGACCATCAAGTCGGGCGGGGCCACCCGGCGCGCGGCGAAGATGGTCGTGCTCGACGTCGACCACCCCGATATCGAGGAGTTCATCGAGACCAAGGCACGCGAGGAGAACAAGATCCGCGCCCTGCGCGACGCCGGGTTCGACATGGACCTGGGCGGCCGGGACATCACCAGCGTCCAGTACCAGAACGCGAACAACTCCGTGCGGGTCAGCGACGAGTTCATGCGAGCGGTCGAGGCGGGCGAGCCGTTCGGTCTGCGGGCCCGGCAGACCGGGGAGGTGATCGACACCGTCGACGCGCGGAGCCTGTTCGAGAAGATGGCCACGGCGGCCTGGGAGTGTGCCGACCCGGGTATCCAGTACGACGATACGATCAACGACTGGCACACCACGCCCGAGTCGGGTCGGATCACGGCGTCGAACCCCTGCTCGGAGTACATGCACCTGGACAACTCCAGCTGCAACCTGGCCTCGCTGAACCTGATGAAGTTCCTCGCCGACGACGGGTCGTTCGACGCGAACCGGTTCGTCAAGGCGGTTGAGCTCGTGACCACGGCGATGGACATCTCGATCTGCTTCGCCGACTTCCCGACATCGTCGATCGGCGAGACCACCCGTTCCTTCCGTCAGCTCGGGATCGGATATGCCAACCTCGGTGCGCTGCTGATGGCCTCGGGGCTGGGTTACGACTCCGACGGCGGGCGCGCGCTCGCGGCATCGATCACCTCGGTGATGACCGCGACGGCGTACCGCCGCTCCGCGGAGCTCGCCGGCGTGGTCGGCGCCTACGAGGGGTATGCCCGCAACGCCGAGGCGCACCGCCGGGTGATGCGCAAGCACGCCGCGGCCAACGACGCGATCCACACCATGCACACCCTCGACCAAGACGTGCACCGCGAGGCGACCAGGCAGTGGGAGCAGGGCAACTCGATCGGGGAGAAGAACGGCTGGCGCAACGCCCAGGCCAGCGTGCTCGCGCCGACCGGAACGATCGGCTTCATGATGGACTGCGACACAACGGGTATCGAGCCCGACTTCTCGCTGGTCAAGTTCAAGAAGCTGGTCGGTGGCGGTTCGATGCAGATCGTCAACCAGACCATCCAGCGGGCGCTACGCAAGTCCGGTTATGCCGAGGAGACCATCGAGGCGATCGTCGAGTACATCGCCGAGCACGGCCACGTGGTCGACGCTCCGGGCCTGCGGCCCGAGCACTACGAGGTGTTCGACTGCGCGATGGGGGAGCGGTCGATCAGGCCCATGGGCCACGTGCGGATGATGGCGGCCTGCCAGCCGTTCCTGTCCGGGGCGATCAGCAAGACGGTCAACCTCCCGGAGAAGGCCACCGTCCAGGAGATCTCGGACGTCTACTTCCAGGGCTGGAAGTTTGGGCTCAAGGCGCTGGCGGTCTACCGCGACAACTGCAAGGTTGGCCAGCCACTGTCGGACGCGACGGCGAAGAAGGCCCATTCCGGTGCCGGAAGCGACAGCGCGGCCGAGCCGGTCGTCGAGACCCGGGTGGAGTACCGGCCGATCCGGCGCCGGCTGCCCAAGCGCCGGCCGAGCCAGACCACCTCGTTCACCGTCGGTGGCGCCGAGGGCTACCTCACCGCCGGGTCGTACGACGACGGCGGTCTGGGGGAGGTGTTCCTCAAGCTGGGTAAGCAGGGCTCGACCCTGGCCGGCATGATGGATGCGTTCTCTCTGGCGATCTCCATCGCACTGCAGCACGGGGTGCCGCTGGAGACTTACGTCGAGAAGTTCACCAACATGCGCTTCGAGCCGGCCGGTATGACCGACGACCCAGACGTGCGGATGGCGCAGTCGATCATGGACTATGTCTTCCGTCGGTTGGCCCTGGACTACCTGGACTTCGATACCCGCTCGGCGATGAGCATCTATACCGCCACGGAGCGCACTCGCCACTTGGAGACCGGCTCCTACCTGGAGGACGGCGGCGAGGACTCCATCGAGGAGGACCTGGAGACTCTCGCCCAGTCCGCGTCGGAGAAGCCGAAGCCCAAACCGGAGGCGGCGGCCGTCGTGTTGACGGCGGCGGCGGCGGCGAAGGCGGCACCCATTGAGGTGCACTCCAGTGCCGAGCTGCTGGAGAAGATCCAGGGCCGGGCCAGCGACGCGCCGATCTGCTTCACCTGCGGTACGAAGATGCGTCCTGCCGGGTCGTGCTTCGTTTGCGAGGGCTGCGGGTCGACCTCTGGCTGCAGTTGAATCCGCCCAGGAAGGGCGCTAGGCGCGACTACCCTCCGCCAGGTTGGCCGTGCCCTCGGTCAGTCCCCCGAGGCGCGGACCGGGCTGCGTCGCCAGCATCACTCGAGTCCCCCCCGTGGGTGACCGGGTGACGCTCAGCCGGCCACCGACCAGCCCGGCCCGCCGGTGCATGTTGTCCAGGCCGCGACCGCGTGGCACGCGAGTGGGGTCGAACCCGCCCCCGTCGTCCTCGATGACCAGGGTGAGTGCTCCGCCGGGGGTGATCGAGACCTCCACCCCGGCTGAACGCGCCCCGGAGTGACGCATCACGTTGGACAGGCTCTCGCTGATCACGGCGAGCATGTGGTCGACCAGGCCGGCCGGCGTGTCGTCCAGATCACCGGTCACCTCCAGCCCGGGGGTGAAGCCGAGCTGCTCGGCACGCCCCTCGACCGCCCGACGCACCATGTCAGCGACCCGAAGCGTGGGGTCGTGGATCTCCAGCTCGAAGATCGTGGAGCGGATCTGCTTGATCGTCGCGTCGAGTTGGTCGATGGTCGCGGCCACTCGCTCGGCGGCCTCTGCCGGGCCGATCAGCGGTTGGATGGCGTCCAGCGCCATGCCGGCGGCGAACAGGTCTTGGATCACGCTGTCGTGCAGGTCGCGGGCGATCCGTTCGCGGTCCTCCATCACCCGCAGCCGCTCCCGGGCCTCGCGCAGGACACCGATGTGCAGGGCGGCCGCGGCCTGGTCGGCGAAGCTGTGGGCGACCGCCACGTCGCCGTCCCCGAAGGGCCGGTCCGACGATCGCAGCAGGCACAGTGCACCCAGGACTACCTCTGGCGTTCGCAGAGGTATCGCCAGCACCGCCCCGGTGCCGGTCGATGGGAGCCGCCCGTCGATCACCGAGCCCGGCGGGCTGTCGCCCCCAGCCACCACCGGCAGGCCCCGGGCCAGCACCTGGCCGGCCACGGTCGAGCGCAGCGGGACCGACGCCCCGATCAGGCCGTGCGCGTCCTGCCCGTCCGCCGCGCGGACCCACGCGGTCGCCCCGTCGGTGGCCGGGATGATCACCACGGCGTCGTCGGCGTCGAGGAGCGCTCGGGCGCTGCGGCAGACCAGACCGAGGGCCCGGGCCGTCGTCGCCCCCCGCATCACCGCCATCCGGATCTCGCCGAGGGCGGATGCCCAGGCCTCGCGGCGGGCGCGCTCGGCAGCCTCCGTTCGCCGGCGGGTGACATCGAGCAGGTGCAGGAGGCACAGCGCCCGGCCCCCGGCGTCGACGTCTCCTGGGGGCATCGTCGAGGCACGTACCTCGAGCCAGACCGTCGTCCCGTCGCGGCGCCGGCACGGGAACTCGCCGACCAGGGCCGCCTGGTCGCGCTGATCGGAGACGACGTCGGGTATCGAGATCGCCCCATGATCTTCCCGGTAGGACGACAGGGCTCGTCCGGCGATCTGCGACGGGTCCAGGCCGAGCAGCAGGCCGGCGGCGCGGTTGGCCGCCACGACGGTGAGGCCCCGACGGGTGACCACCGCCATCGGCACCGGGGCGTGCTGGAACACCGTTCTGAAGTCGATCGGCGCCGGGTCGGTCACGACCGGTGCCCGCCGAACCCACGGACGCGGGCGCCGTAGACCGCGGCCTGCGTACGGCGCTCCACATGCAGCTTGGCCATCAGACTGGTCACGTGGTTCTTCACCGTCTTCTCGGCGATGTTCAGTCGCTGGCCGATCTGGCGGTTGGTCAGGCCCTCGACGATCAGGTCCAGAACCCTCTCCTCCTGGGGAGTGAGGTCTGAGATCCGGTCCGGAGGCTGCCGACCGCCCCTCGCCGCGGACTGCACCGGCAGAGTTGAGGCCTCTGCGCGATCGAGCAGGTTGTCCCCGGCGGCGACTCGCCGCACCGCCTCGGCCAGGTCGGGCCCGTGGATCTGTTTGAGGATGTAGCCGGAGGCTCCTGCCTGTGCGGCAGCGGCGAGCGCCTCCGGGTCGTCATAGCTGGTCAGGATGATCGCCCGGATCGATGGGTCACGGGCGCGGACCTCGCGGCAGACCTCGATCCCCGACCCGTCCGGAAGCCGAGCGTCGAGCAGGGCGACGTCCGGACGCAGGGCGGGCAGCCGCCGGGCCGCCTCCCGGGCCAGCCCGGACTCGCCGACGATCTCGATCTGTCCGGCGTCGGTCAGGATCTCTCGAAGCCCTCGCCGGACCAGCTCATGGTCGTCGAGGATGAAGACGCGGACGCCCACTCAGGCCGTCCTTGAGTCCAGCGGGTCGAACGGAAGGCGGCCGCCCGGACGGTTGACGGCGGCCGACCGCGAGGTCGCGTGGCCGGCCCGGGACCGGTGGCCCGGCGAGCGGCGGATCTCCTCGATGGCACGCGTGGCGTTTCGGGCCACGGGGAAGTCGGCCAACAGGCCGCTGCGCTCCAGGGTCTGGCGCACAGGGTCGGGTACTGCGGCAAGCCACACCTCGGCCCCGTGCCAGGCGGCTTTACGTCGCATCGCCGCGAGCAGCACCACGCTGAACTCCTCGGTGGTCGTGACTGATGTGAGGTCGATCAGCAGGCTGCGCGGACGAGTCCGCAGCGCGGCCTCGAGGGCCAGCCGGCACGAGTGCGCGGCGCGACGGTCCAGGGCGCCGCCGACGGTGATCACCGGTGTTCGGCCCACCGAGCGCAGGGCGACGCACACCGCGTCCTCATGGTTCCACCACTGCGTGAGCGGTTCCATCTGGAGCACCTTGGCATCCAGAAGTGGAGGCGTTCGCCGATAACTTTCCGTCACCGTGGGCACCTCCACATGAGGGGGATCACATCACACCCCGAACGCTAAGTGTCCAAACTGTCCCTTATCTAGGACCGAAGGTCCTAGATAAGGCCACCAGGACTAGTGCAGAGGGCCTACCCGGAACCGCGGGTGACGCCGGTCAGCGCGCTGGCGGTCTACCGGCGCCGCCGCTCGCTGCTCACTGTGGGTGAGGGCGAGCCCGATCCCGAATCGCTCACCTGATCAGCGGACGACGGTGACGTCGACGACGTCCGCGGGCCGGCCAGGTTGGCCCTGTTGAGTGCCGCGTCGTGCCCGAATGGCCGCGGGCGTCCAGTTCGACGAGTGGTCCCGGACGGCAGGCTCAGGTTTGCCGGCCTGGCGGGCTTGAGGCTGCCACGGTGATCGTCACCGTTGCCCGGGCGCCGAGCGTCCCGGTGAGGGTGCGCGCGGCCACGCCCAGGGTCACCGAGCCGTGCGGCAGACTCACGTGCGCCCGTCGATAGGAGGAGCGCAGCACCCCGCCCACCGGCCGGTCGTTGACGAAGACCTGGTAGCCGGTGACGTAGCCGGACGGCGCGTTCCAGGTGAGGTAGGCGTCCTTCGTCCTGACCACGAGGCCGTGCGCGGGACCGGTGATCACCGGAGCGCCGACACTGCCCGATCGACCCGAGCCGCCCGAGCTGGGACTGTTCGGGCAGGTCGCGCTGCTGCCGGAGAGCTGGTTGGTGCTGGAGGCGATGTTGGCGGCGGCGTCCACCGCGTTCAGGCATACGGAGGAGGCGGTGGGGGGCAGCGTGACGTCGACGCCCGTCGCGGCGGGGCCGGCGAAGACCGTCGGCGCGCCGTTGACCATGACCCGGTAGCCGACCAGGCCTTGACCGGAGTCCTTCGCCGCCGTCCAGGTCAGCCGCCCGCTGGTCGCCGAGGAGGCCGTGTACGTCGGCGTGCCGAGGGTGGGTGCTGTGGTGTCCGAGGCGGTGGGCACGACGCGAACCCGGGCCGTGGCGCCGACGTTCACCACCGAGACAGCCAGGGCGAGGTTGAACGGCAGCCGCCAGGCGGCGTACGCGGGCAACGAGACCGAGGTGAACGACGACGACGTCCAGGGCTGCAGGTCGAGCAGCTGGGACTGGGGGTAGCTGCCATCCGGAAGGTAGTGCGCCTGGACCCCCGCCCAGGCCGGCCGGCGGGTGTCCGGTGCCGAGGCCGGCCGGTAGTCGATATAGATCCAGCCGGACGGCGCGCGTACCTTGACCGCACGCAGCCGCCCGACGCTGGTCACCGGGTACAGGTGGACGTCGACCGGAGACGAGGTGCTCGCCGTCACCGACGTGAGCAGCCCCAGCTGGTCGGCCAGAGCCGAGTTGAGCGTGCCGGTGGCGGCGGATGTGGCGTAGCCCATCACGTCGGCCGAGTCCTGGTAGGCGGCCACGGTGCAGCTGCCCGACAGCTCGACCCGGGAATACAGGGACGGGCTCTGGCCGTCCGGGGTGCAGCTGGCCGAGTTGGCGTGGCCGAGACCCAGGTTGTGACCGAACTCGTGCGCCGTGACGTCGAGCAGTGCGTAGCCGTTCACCCAGATGCGCGAGCCGACCACCGAGCCGAGACCCGCCCAGCCGCCGCAGTCGGCGCGGTAGGGGAAGTAGATGAGCACGTGGTCGGAGATGCTCGTGGGGTTACTGACGCCATGCGCGGCGAGCGCCCGGTCGAAGATCACTGACGAGTCGCAGCCCACCGGGTCGGCGATCTGCGCCCAGTTCCGCACTGTGGTCGAGATCTGGATCGCGCCGTTGGACTGCGCGGCCCAGTAGTCGGCAGTCCTGGAGGCCAGGTCCGCGAGGGAGGTCGTGGTCTGGCTGTCCGGGCTGGACGAGTAGACCGGCAGCACGGTCAGCGTGTGCGCGCCGACCGGCGAAGGAAGGGTTTCTGCGGTGACCGCGTCGGTCCGCGTGACCACGGCAGCAGCGGTGGGTGCCGCGGAGCTGCTCGTACCGGCCGCTGCGCGGAACCGCCGCCCCGGCGCCGGGCTGATCCCGGTCACGGTCACGCCGTCCAGCGGCGCCGCAGCGAAACGGGTCGCGGAGCGGGCGGTGAGATCGGAGGAACGTCGTGTTGCCGTGACCGTGACCGTCTGTCCCGGGTCCAGACCAGTCGCCATCGCCTCCGGGACGGTGAGCGTTCCCTGATCGGTGCTGACCATGACCCGGGTCTCGAGACTGCCGGGGGACGAGGTCTGCGAACCGGTGGCGGCGTGGGCGCCGGTGTGCCGATCGACCACGACGACGTCCACGGTCCCGGGCATGGTCTCGATGCTCGTCATGGCCTGCGCCGACGCCCGCGGCGCCATTCCCACAGCCAAGGCCGCGACGACGCCGACCACCGCGAGGGGACGGATGCTCCCGCTCAGACGTGACACCACTCGGCGGTCCTCCGTGACCTCGGGAAACCGCTCTGAGCGGCGCTGCGGGGACCATCGGCAGGGCGCGCGGGCCCTTTGAGCCGGGTGCGCAGGGCGTAGGCGACGGACGCGGCGCCGGGGCGTCGGCGGCGACTACTGAGCGCATAGGCCTCACCCGGTCGGGGCCGGCCCGGTCGCGCCGCCCCCGGTGGGCGGACGCGCATCCGGTGCACGCGGCGTACCGGACGGTCTGCGCCCCGGCGTCGGACGGTTGACCCTCGCCGATCTCACCCGGGTGGCGCGGGCGAACGGGGGGTCCGAGCCGTCCCCGGACCACCACATGTGTGATCACTGCGACCATCGGGGGATCGAGGAAACAGAGGACTTGTGGACCAGCCCCGCTCGCGCTGGGATGGTCTCGGGCAGGTCGACGTCGACGGCGATCCAGGAGGAGCTATGACGGCAACCGCGGGAACGCAGCCAGAGGGTCAGGACATCGCAGATCAGCCGAACCCCGTCGTGCAGGTCAGCCGGTCGGTGGCTGCCCCGCTCGCGCACGTGTGGGAGGTGCTGGTCAGCGACAGCGGTGCCCAGGCTCTGCTCGGCGAGGGTGCGCGCCTCGGCGCGAAGGGTGAGCCGTACCACACGGCCGACGGCGCGAACGGGGTCCTGCGCAGCTATCACCCTCTCGAACAGCTTCGGGTGTCCTGGCACGAGACCGCCGACGCCCCGGCGTCCGTGGTGGAGGTCGACCTGCGGGCGGACGGCGAGGCCACGGTGCTGGACCTCAAGCAGGAGCATCTGCCGGCAGCGGTCGACATCGAGGCCCTCACGTCCCGCTGGAGTGCGGCGTTGGATGCCGTTGCGCAGCGGGCGGAGACCTGAGTCCGGCTCAGCCGAGGAAGTCGGCCGCCACTTGTGCGGCCGAGCGGGCCCGGTAGGTGTCGGTGGCCGCGGTCACGGGGTTGCCGGCAACGAACACCGCGAAGGCGATGTTCCCCTGGTAACCGGTGCACCAGGCGTGCACATCCGCGGCTGCCGATGGGCCGTAGCCCGCCGTGCCGGCAACGGCGAACACCTGTCCGGCGCTCGCCGAGCGCAGCGGGGTGAGCTGCTCATCGGTCCGCACCGACAGCGCCATCAGCTGTTGCAGGGTGGCCTGCTCGGCACGGGTCAGGGTGGGTTCGTCCGGCTCGGCGCCATCGGTCGGCCCGGCCGTCAGCGGCAGGACCAGACGCGATGTCCTCGCGACGCCGCCGGAGACCGTTGCGGACGCCCTCGCCAGCGCCAGAGGGCTGGCCAGCACCTGGCCCTCGCCCAGGGCGTTCTGCACCCGGACCAGTTTGTCGTCCGTGGGGGGAAGGGCACCGTTGAAGGCGCCGGTTCCGGTCGCGCTCGGCATGCCGATGCCCAGGGAGCTCCCGGCGTCCCGGAGCTGCTCGTCGCTGAGGGTGCTCGCCGCTCGGGCGAACCCGCTCACGCAGTTCCTCGCGAAGGCCGAGGCGACGTCGACCGTGGTGGCGGTCGGCGCGGTGGCCGGGCTGACGAAGCTCTGCTCCCCGAATGCCCACGCCGTGCAGTCGAAGGCGGCGGTGCTGTCGAGTCCGGTGTGACGGGCGAGCGCCAGCATAGTCACGATCCGGAATACCGAACCCGGCGGGTACTTGCCCTGCAGGCCGATGTCGCGGCCCCCGGTCCCCGAGTTCGCGTCGGCGAGCACCTCTCCCGTCAGGGCGTTGAACGCGACCAGTGCGGTCGCGGTCGACGACGTGCGGACCGCGGCCTCGGCGCGGGCCTGCCACGTCGGGTCCAGGCTGAGCAGGAGCGGCTTTCCCGGCACCGGAGGGACCACGTGGACCTGACCGACGGGAGGCTGGAGCGGGGCGTAGTCCGCGAGGCGCACCACGTCGATCTCCAGCCCGGCGGTCCCGGCCAGCTGAGCGTCGTAGACCTGCTGCAGCCCGCTGATCCCGACCACGTCGCCCGGCCGGACCCGCCCCGGGTAGGTCTCCGCCAGCTTCTGGGTGGCCTCCTGCGTACTCCCGACAAGGGTCGGGGCCTGGCTCGCGGAGAGGACGCGCCGCGAGGCGTCCAGGACCGGGGCGCGCGGGGTCCGCAGCCTGCTCGAGACCAGCACCAGGCCTTGGGTGAGGTCCGGGTGGACGGCGCTCGGCCGCCACACCACCCGCTGCCTGCCCTCGGTCTCCCGGACGACGACGTCGGTGCGGTAGGTCCAGCGTCGCTGGCCACCGAGGTCCCAGGTCACCTCGAGCGGCTGGATGAGGTCCCCGTTGCGCAGCTCGCCCGCGTCGCCGACCTGCTGGCGCGGTTCGCCGACGGGGGCCACCTCGAGTGGGTGGTTCTGGTCGGCGTCCGAGATGTCGCGGACCATCGTCAGCACGCTCTCGGCGATGCGTTTCGGGTCGGCGTCGCCCACGTCCGGGGCGGACGCCGGGTCGTAGGACACCCGATCGAGTTCGCCACGCTGCCAGGCCTGGGCGTAGTCCTTCGCCGCTTGCGGCTGTTCCAGGGCGACCACCGCGGAGGGCAGCGTCCGCCAGGCGAGCAGCGCCAGGAGGGCGAACAGCACGAGGAAGACGGCGCCCCCCGACAGCTTGCCGACCAGACCCGTCAACCTCGTTCACCTCCTGCCGCGAGCAGAGCGGACGACTACCGGGAACGCCGGGCGGGCGGTCGATCTGATCCGCCACAATCGGGATTCGTCAGGACTTACGGTATCTGCCGACCCTTCGGGCGAGGCTCACCGACTCCCGCCCGGCTGCGCGTCGCGCGGCCCGCTCCACCCGTGGATGTCGGGACATTCGTCCCGGGACGGGATAGGCGCGCAGGAGCAGGGTGGATCTCAAGGCGGCTCGGACCGGCTCACCCAGGCAAGTGACCGAAAGCCACAGACCGACGGCGCGTGAACGTTTCGGCGGGAGCGCCCGCGGACAAGGCAAAGGGACCTGGCGGGCAACCGGTCGGAGCCGCTTCTCTTTGTGCGCCATCAGGCGCACGGCCCAGCGCATTCCGTCACGCACCGTCCCGCCCGGCGTCAGAGCGTCGGGCGTGGTTCAGTAGTGCTCTCACCCGGAACCGGAAAAAGGGAGTGCCAGGTGCTTGATCCCCGCGGGCTGTACGAGTTCACCGCGGAGCAGCCGCAGACCGGCGAGCTGGACTCGCCCGTGTTGTTGTTCTTCCTGACCGGTTTCATCGACGCCGGTCAGGCGGGCCGGCTCGCCGTGCAGCATCTGATGGATACCCTCGAGCATCGGGTGCTGGTCCGCTTCGACCTCGACCAGGTCTTCGACTACCGGGCCCGGCGTCCGGTGATGACCTTCGACACCGACCACTGGCAGTCCTACCAGCAGCCCACCCTGGAACTGCACCTGGCCACCGACCTCGACGGGACGAGCTTCCTGCTGCTGGTAGGGCCGGAGCCCGACGTGCAGTGGGAGCGGTTCGTGGCCGCAGTGCAGCAGGTCGTCGACCACTACGGCGTGCGGTTGTCGATCGGCGCGCATGCCATCCCTATGGGCGTGCCGCATACCCGGCCGGTCGGGGTGACCGCCCACTCCACCAACTCCGAGCGCGTGGCCGGCTACCGCAAGTGGGTGGGTCAGGTACAGGTTCCGGGCCACATGACGGGCCTGCTCGAGCTGAGACTGGGCGAGGGCGAGCGCGAGGCGGCCGGGTTCGCCGTCCACGTTCCGCACTACCTCTCCCAGAACGAGTACCCGGCCGCGGCGCAGGTACTGCTGGAGTCGGTGGGAAGGCTCGGCGGGCTACGGCTTCCGACCCAGGCCCTGGCCACAGCGGGTGAGCAGGTTCAGGCAGCGATCGCCGCCGAAGTGGCCGACCAGCCTGAGGTGCAGGCCGTCGTCCGGGCCCTCGAGGAGCAGTACGACGCTCTGGTGGCCGAGGAGGACTCGCCTATCGGCCCGACTCCCGCGGACCTGCCCTCGGCCGACGAGCTGGGGGCCGAGCTGGAGCGGTACCTGGCTGCCGAGAACGAACGCCGCGGCCGCGCTGACGGATAGGGCTCAGCCGGCGATCGGCGCCCGCAGCTCGGTGAGGACGCTGAGCAGGGCAGCGCCGTAGGCCTGGGCCGGCTCGGGGTCGACGTAGGTCTGCTCACCTGACGGGGTGCGGACAGTCACCGCGAAACGCTCGGCTCCGCCCTCGTCCGGCAGGGCCTCCAGGCGGACGAACAGTCCGGCCAGCCGCCGGCGCAGCTGGTCCTCGGCGGGCAGCCAGAGCGCCTCCTCCTGCTGTACCGAGTCCAGCGCCCACTCGGTCGTGCCGTTGAACCCGATCACCGAACCGGTGGGGAACCTGTACACCTCGACCGTCATATCGGACAGCACGAACACGTCCTCGTCCATCTGCCGGTTCGGCAGCACGAACCGGTCGCCGGGCGTCGGCTCCCAGCGCAGCCCTGCCTCGCGAAGGGCCAGGGCGAGTGCGACAGAGACCACCTGCCGATTATCCCGTCATGGTCCGCGGGGCTGCCAGGCGAGGAGCTGCGGGTCGTCGCGGGCAGCCAGTGACCCCAAGCGTGCGCGGGGTGCTCATGGGGGTGGCCCGGCGCCTCCGTTCCCGGAACCGGCCCGGCGCGCCGCCATCGAGTCGCTCTCGACCGAGGCGGTCATGGCCGAACATCCGGTGGCGTCGACGGCACGGCGGCGTCTCGGACGAGAAGACCACCGCTGCGCTGTGCTCCCGGGCTGGTTCCACGCGGGCGCACGGGACGGTTCGACCGCCGCCGATCATAGGACTCTCGCCCGCCCTCGGACGTCGGAGGCTCCGATTCCCTCGACGCGACAGCACGTAGCCGCACGTAGCCACCTTGGTGCTCCGAGCGGTCGCTCGCCGCGCGACGAGGTCACGTGACGCAATCGTTACGGCCCCGGTGCGCCGTGCCTGTTGCCACCCTCTGCCTGAGGGGCTTACATGGCGGCCAAGGCCAGCCCGGGTAGGTGCCCGGCGAACGAGACCGGAGGACACTTCATGGGAACACGAACGTCGCAACGTGGGTACGCCGCCCTAGCAGGCGTCCTAGGCCTGTCGCTGGCGGTCGCCGCCTGTGGCGGCAGTAGCGACGGGAGCAGCAGCGCAGCAGACGGCTCGGTCGATTGCGCTGCCTTCGCCGACTACGGGACCTTCGACGGTGCCAAGGTCAACATCTACACCTCCATCCGTGACATCGAGGCCGATCGCTTCGACGAGTCCTTCAAGCCCTTCGAGGACTGCACGGGTATTGACATCGTGTGGGAGGGCTCGGGCGAGTTCGAGGCCCAGCTTCAGGTCCGCGTCGACGGCGGTAACGCGCCTGACCTGGCACCGATCCCGCAGCCGGGCCTGCTCTCCACCCTGGTCGGGAAGGGCGCCGTGAAGCCCGCGTCCGACAAGGTCAAGGCTGCGGCCGAGGCCAACTACTCCGCCGACTGGCTGAAGTACGGCACGGTGGACGGCACGTTCTACGCCCCTCCGCTGGGCGCCAACGTGAAGTCCTTCGTGTGGTACTCGCCGTCGATGTTCACCGAGAACGGCTGGACCGTCCCGACGACCTGGGACGAGATGCTCAAGCTGACCGACGACATCGCGGCCAAGTGGGGCTCCGACGGCGTGCAGCGGCCGTGGTGCGCCGGGATCGAGTCCGGTGAGGCCACCGGCTGGCCGGCGACAGACTGGATAGAGGACGTCATGCTCCGTACCGCGGGCCCTGACGCCTACGACCAGTGGACCACTCACGAGATCCCGTTCAACGACCCCAAGGTCATCGCCGCGATGGACCAGGCCGGCAAGATCCTCAAGGACCCCAAGTACGTCAACGGCGGTTACGGCGGTGTCAACACCATCGCCACCACGGCGTTCCAGGAGGGCGGTCTGCCGATCCTGGACGGGAACTGCGCCCTGCACCGCCAGGCGTCGTTCTACGCCAACCAGTGGCCCGAGGGCACCACGATCGCCGAAGACGGCGAGATCTTCGCCTTCTACCTGCCGCCGATCGACCCGTCGAAGGGCAAGCCGGTCCTGGGCGGCGGCGAGTTCATGGCCGCCTTCAACGACAAGCCCGAGACCGAGGCCGTGCAGCTCTACCTGGAGTCCCCGGAGTACGCGAACACCCGGGCCAAGATCGGTGAGTTCATCTCCGCGAACAAGGGTCTGGACGTCGCCAACGTGGTGTCGGCGGACACCGGTGAGCCCAGCCCGATCAACGTCCTGTCGGTCGAGATCCTGCAGGACCCCAACGCCGTCTTCCGTTTCGACGGCTCCGACCTGATGCCCGGTGCCGTGGGTGCCGGTTCCTTCTGGAAGGGCATGACCGACTGGATCACCGGCAAGTCGACCAAGGACGTCGCCGACTTCATCGAGGCATCCTGGCCCGCTAGCTGATCAGAGGCTGGTAATCGTCCGGCCCGGACGCTAGTGTCCGGGCCGGACGTTTCACCGGGTTCTTTCGAGCCACGTCACGCAGCTTCTCAGTTCCTTTCACACCGTCGCTGGCCAGGGAGGAAGCTCATGGAGGACTGGCAGGCCAAGCTGCTTCAACTGGGACTTGGCATCGTCGCGTGGTTGATCGCCGTCGCCATCATCGTCTTCGTGGCGGACAGGGCCCCCCGCAAGGGCCGGGAGCGGTACCAGCTGGCCATCTTCGTCGGACCCGCGGTGTTTCTGCTGCTCGTCGGCCTCGTGTACCCGACCGTGCGGACCGTGATCCTGTCCTTCCTCGGCCCCTCCGGCTCGGGCTGGCGCGGGCTGGAGAACTACAGCTGGATCTTCAGCCAGCGCGAGATCCTCATCGTCCTGCGCAACACCGGGATCTGGGTACTGCTGACGCCGTTCTTCGCGACGGCATTCGGGCTCGTCTACGCGCTGCTCATCGACAAGTCGAAGACGGAGTCGCTCCAGAAGATCTTCGTGTTCATGCCGATGGCGATCTCGTTCGTGGGCGCGGGGATCATCTGGAAGTTCGTCTACGCGGCGCGGCCACCGAGCCTGCCCCAGATCGGCTTGCTGAACCAGGTGGTGATCTGGCTCGGCGGAACCCCTCCGTCGGGTGGGTGGCTGCTCAATGCGCCGTCCAACACGGTGTTCCTGATCATCGTGATGATCTGGATCCAAGCGGGCTTCGCGATGGTGGTGCTCTCCGCGGCGATCAAGGGCATCCCCAACGACATCATCGAGGCGGCCCGGCTCGACGGGGTCAACCCCTGGCAGATGTTCTGGAGCGTCACCCTGCCGAGCATCCGCCCCGCGGTCATCGTGGTCTACGTGACCATTTCGATCGGCGTGCTGAAGGTGTTCGACATCGTCCGGACCATGACCGGTGGCCAGTTCGAGACCAGCGTGGTCGCCAACGAGCTCTACACCCAGGCGTTCCGTGCCGGGCAGCTCGGTCGTGGCTCCGCGCTCGCGGTCGTCCTGTTCATCCTGGTGACGCCGATCGTCTTCTACCAGGTCCGCAACCTTGCTCGGCAGAGGGAGATCCGATGACCGCCACGACCCCTCCCGTTCCAGTTGCCACGCAGGCGGCGGAGATCTCGCAGGCCCAGCCGCGCTCCCGTCGGGTCCGCGATCGGCTGTCCGGACGGGCTGCCTCGCTCACGGCGATTCTCATCGCCGTGGTGTGGACCATCCCCACGTTCGGTCTGGCGATCTCGTCCTTCCGCCCGGAGCGGCAGATCAAGACGACCGGATGGTGGACGTTCTTCGGCGACCCACAGGTGACGCTGGAGAACTACGACGACGTGCTGTTCGGCGGGTCGAACCCGTTGTCGTCGTACTTCCTCAACTCCTTCGTCATCACCATCCCGGCCGTGCTCTTCCCGCTGCTGTTCGCCGCACTTGCTGCCTACGCGTTGGCCTGGATGGACTGGTGGGGCAGGGACTGGGTCTTCATCGGGATCTTCGCGCTTCAGATCGTCCCGATCCAGATGGCGCTCGTGCCCCTGCTCCAGATCTTCTCCGGCTGGGGTCTGGAGGGTCCGTCGAAGTTCTGGACGGTGTGGATCGCGCACTCGATCTTCGCCCTGCCCCTGGCGATCTTCCTGCTGCACAACTTCATATCCGAGCTGCCCCGGGAGCTGATCGAGGCGGCCAGAGTCGACGGGGCGGACCACGCCCGGATCTTCCGCAGCGTGACCCTGCCGCTCATCGTCCCGGCGATAGCAGCCTTCGGGATCTTCCAGTTCCTCTGGGTCTGGAACGACCTGCTCGTTGCGCTGATCTTCGCAGGGGGCACGCCCGACGTGGCTCCGCTCACCGTCCGCCTGGCCGACCTCGCCGGCACCCGCGGGAACGAGTGGCAGCGCCTGACTTCCGGGGCCTTCGTGTCGATCGCGATTCCGCTCGTGGTCTTCATCAGCCTGCAGCGGTACTTCGTGCGCGGCCTGCTCGCGGGCGGCCTCAAGGGCTGACGTCCGTACCCGCCGCGGCGACCTCGGGCCGGCAGGGACCGGATGATCTCACCGGGCGCCCGCCCGGCACATCAGAGCTCGTGGTGAGACCGGACGGAGGCCAGCGTGTCGGCTTCCGCGGCCGGCTTGTCGGGCCGGTGGGCCAGCACGCGGGCGAACCGCAGCGCCATTCCGGCCGGGTACCGCGGAGAGGACTGCACTCCGTCGAATGCGACCTCGACGACCAGCTCGGGGCGGACTGTGACTACGTACCCGTCGTCGGCTACTGCCAAACGCTGCAGATGCTCGGTCTGCCAGGCGAGCATGGCGTCGGTGAGGCCCTTGAACGTCTTGCCGAGCATGACGAAACCCTCGACTGGCCCCGCCTCGCCGTCCGGGTCACGGGCGCCGAGGTGCAGGTTGGACAGCCAACCGGAGCGCCGGCCGTGGCCCCGTTCGACGGCTAGTACCACCAGGTCGAGGGTGATCCGCGGCTTCACCTTCACCCAGGCCGCCCCGCGACGGCCCATCGCGTAGGGCGCGGCCAGGGCCTTGACCACCACCCCTTCGTGCCCGGCCGCCAGGGCCTCCTCGGCGACCGCCCCGGCCCGCGCCCGACCCGCATCGCCGTCGTCGAGGTCGACGCGGTGGCGGGGAATGAGCAGCCTCGGTGGTGCGATGTCGTCGAGAACCTCGCGTCGGTGCTGCGCCGACTCGTCGAGCAGGTCCGCGCCGTCCACGTGCAACGCGTCGAAGAACAGCGTGCTCAGTCGCACCTGCTCGCCGGTGCCGGTCGACCCGTGTCGCGCGGCACGGCTTGCGGTGACCTGGAACGGCCAGGGCCGCCCGTCCGGGCGCAGCGCGATCGCCTCGCCGTCCAGCACCAGCGTGCGCGCGGGCAGGGAGCGGGCCGCCTGCACTACTTCGGGCATCCGGGCGCCGACCTCGTCCAGCGTGCGGGTGAACACCGCCACGTCGTCGCCGTCGCGGTGCACCTGGATGCGCACGCCGTCCAGCTTCCACTCCACGGCGGCCGGGCCGGTGCGCCCCAGTGCGGCGCCGACGTCGGGCGCCGACTGGGCCAGCATCGGGGTAAGCGGTCGCCCGACCTGCAGCCGGAACTCCTTGAGCGCGGCGGGCCCGTCGCGCCGCAGCGCCACCGCTACCTCGGCCAGGCCGCCGGCGAAGGTCATAGCGCGACGCACCTGGACGGTGCTCGTGCCGTGGCTGCGAGCCACCGCGTCGACCAGCACCCCGGTCTGCGCTCCCTGGCGTACCTCGCCGGAGATGAGGGCGCGCAGAAAGCGCTGCTCTTCGGCCGTCGCCGCACCGAGCAGACCCAGCACGAGGTCGCGCCGGCGCGCTGCGGAGCCTGGCCCCACGGCATCGGCGGCCTCCTGAAGGATCGCGTCCACTCCGGTGACGTCAAGAGTGGCCAGCGCGGCAGGCGGAGGCAGCTGGCGCACAGCCGCCCAGCCGAGGCCGGTGCGCCGTTGCCGGGGTTGACCGGCCAGCCAGGCCACCAGGATCGCGACCTCGGCGGGCTCGGCTCGGCCCAGCAGGTCGGCAAGCAGTCCGGTCTTGGCCAGCCGCCCAGGCATCGCCGCCACGGCTACCGAGGTGGCCGCCACCGCGGCAAGCGTGGTCAGGGGCGACCGCCCCCGAGCCGGCCGCCGAGCAGGTCACCCATTGACGATCCTGCCGTCGGCGGTGTCGACCTCGTCCACATCGCTCAGTGAGGTGCGGCCGGTGCGCCCTCTGGCTGGCCGATCGCCGCCAGCAGGTCGCTGAACCACTGTTGTGTGACGTCGAAGGCTTTGCCGCCTTTGACCCGCTCGAACTCGCAGACCCTCAGCTGACCGCCGGCGTCCTCGTCCTCGCCGACTACGCCGCTCTCGCCACGCATCGCCGCGTCGGTGGCCAGGTCGGTGCAGCTCTTGATCAGGGCCAGGTCCTCGGCGTTGGCCGCCGCCGAGCGGGAGTAGTAGCCGCTCTTCTGCACCATGGTCTTCTCGGCGCCGATCTGGCTGGCGAACTGCTTGGCGAACCACGCTCCGGGGTTGATGGCGTCGATCTTGACGTGGCCGAAGGCGTCGCGGGGGGGCTCCTCGCCACGCGCCGTCATCTCCGCGACGATCGCGTCGACCCCCGCGCCTTCTGACATGAAGATGTTGACGCAGTCGACATCGTCCATCACTGCGCGCAGCCGCGCCGCCTCGGCAGCCACGTCGAAGTCCAGCTCCGGGACGTAGACAGCATGCAGATCCCACCGGTCGGCGTCGTTGCCGGCGAACCCGCTGAACTCCTGGCCGATCAGCCACTGGCGGTACTTCATCGCCGTGGCCGCTGTCAGCCAGCCCGAGTGCCGGCCCATCACCTCGTGGACGATGAGCATCCGCGGGTTGGAGGAGTGCTCGGAGATGATGTTCTGAGCGTAGACGGCCCCCTGCTCGGCGGCGGTCCAGGCGCCCAGGCTCTGCCGGATCGGGATCACGTCGTTGTCGATGGTCTTCGGCAGGCCGACCACCGTCAGGTCGTAGTCGTTGGTGTGCAGGTAGGCGGCCAGGTCGGCGGCAGTGATGTTCGTGTCGTCACCGCCGATGGTGTGCAGCACGTCGATGCCGTCCCGGGTGAGCTGTTCGGCGGCGACGTGCAGCGGGTTCTGCCCCTCGCTGACCAGACCGCGCTTGACGCAGTCGGCCACGTTGGTCAGCTTGACCCGGCTGTTGCCGATCGGGCTGCCGCCGAAGCGGTGCAGCAGGTGGGCCTTGGCCCGGACTTCCGGTGTGACCTGCACGGAACGACCGCGCAGCAGGCCGGCATAGCCGTCCAGATAGCCGATGATGTCCACATCGGGGGCGAGCTGGGTGTATCGCTCGATCAGGCCGCCGACGGCCGAGGACAAGCAGGGGGCCAGGCCTCCGGCGGTGAGTAGGGCGACGCGACGCACACTCATGGTCAGGGGCTCCTCGCTGGTTCGACGACGGCTCGGTACGACGATGCCACGCGGCACGTGGGCCGCCGCGGCCACGGACGCCAGCGTAGTGCTGACCGCCGTGCGCTGGACGGCCCTACAGTCCCAATGTCGGGCCCGCAGATGGCACAGTGCTCCGATGAAGTATCAGGCTGCCGAGCAGCGCTACGAGCGCATGACCTACCGACGCACCGGACGTAGTGGGCTGTTGCTGCCCGCCGTCTCACTCGGGCTGTGGCACAACTTCGGCGACGACACTCCGCTGGATCGGCAGCGGGCGGTCCTGCGCCGGGCCTTCGACCTCGGTATCACCCATATCGACCTGGCCAACAACTACGGACCGCCGTACGGCTCGGCCGAGACCAACTTCGGCGCCGTGATGGCAGCGGATCTGCGGCCCTACCGTGACGAGCTGGTGATCTCGACCAAGGCCGGCTACGACATGTGGCCCGGGCCGTACGGCGACCGGGGCTCGCGCAAGTATCTGCTGGCCAGCCTCGATGCGTCCTTGCACCGCATGGGCCTGGACTACGTGGACATCTTCTACAGCCATCGCGTCGACCCCGACACTCCACTGGAGGAGACGATGGGGGCGCTGGACACCGCGGTGCGGTCCGGCCGGGCGCTCTATGCGGGGATCTCCTCCTACTCACCCGAGCGCACCCGGCAGGCCCGGGCGATCCTGTCCTCGATGGGGACCCCGCTCCTCATCCATCAGCCCAGCTACTCGCTGTTCAACCGGTGGATCGAGACGGCTGGGCCGGGGGAGTCGAGCCTGCTCGACGTGCTCGGCGAGGAGGGGATCGGCTGCATCGCCTTCTCGCCGCTTGCCCAGGGTCTGCTCACCGACCGGTACTTGGACGGTGTGCCGGCTGACTCGCGAGTGGCCCGCGGCGGCGCGCTGAGCCGGAGCATGCTCACACCGGACGCCCTGCGGCGGGTGCGGGCACTCCACCAGATCGCTGGGGAGCGGGGTGCAAAGCCTGGCCCAGCTGGCCCTGAGCTGGGTGCTGCGCGACGACCGGGTGACCAGCGTGTTGATCGGGGCGAGCAGTGTGGCCCAGCTCGAGGCGAACGTGGCGGCACTGGACGGTGCGCCGTTGACCGACACCGAGCTGGCGGCCATCGATGAGTACGCGGTCGACTCAGACATCAACCTCTGGCAGGCCTCCAGCGACGCGTGAGCCGGCGCGACGCTCGGTGCCCGATGTCGGGGCTCGGCCCTCGTCCGGGTCGGTGAACGGCAGATGCCCGGCAGCCAGACGCTCGACATCTGCGGTGTCCAGCAGCCGGGCTCGGACCGGGTCCCCCGCCAGTCGCCGGCTCCACGGCGCTACCGGCAGCTCGGTCCGGGAGGCGGCTATCACCACGTTCCCGTAGCGCCGCCCACGCAGCTGCGCGGGTTCGGCGACCACGGCGACGTGCTCGAAGGCGCTCAGCAAGGTGGCGGCCTCGCGACGCGCCGCGGCGAGCAGCTGACCGTCGGCGAGGTTGGCGAGGTACACCCCGGTCGGGCCCAGCACCCGGGCCACGTCGGCGGCGAACTGCCGGCTGCGCAGGTGCTCGGGCACCTCACAGCCGTAGAACGCGTCCCGGACGACGACGTCCCAGCTGGCATCGTCGCAGTCCCGGACGGCGTCGCGGCCGTCCCCAGTGCGCAGCCTCAGACCGGGCCGGGACCGCAGGCCGAAGGCCTGCTTGGCCAGCTCGAGCACTCCGGGGTCGAGCTCGACCACCAGCTGGCGAGCCTGCGGGTGGGTGGCCTGCAGGTAGCGCGCCAGCGTGCACCCACCGCCCCCGATATGCAGCACCCTGACCGGCTCGTCCTGGCCGCCCAAGGAGTCCAGGAGCGCCGTGAACCACCGGATGTACTCGAAGTCGAGCCGGGTGGGATCGTCGAGGTCGACGTGGCTGGACTCCATGCCGTTGACGTAGAGGGTCCACCCGCGTCGGCCGTCGGAGTCCGGGACCAGGCTCGCGGTTCCGGTGCTGACCTGGCGTTCACCGGCCACGGGGTGTGGCACGGTTCGGCGGGAGCCCACGGTCCGAGTCTGTCAGGTCCGGCTCCCACCCTGGCCGGCCCCCAGCCCACGCCGGCGGTGATGGTGGGGACGACCCCAGCCGTCCCCACCATCTGTGCGTGCTCCTCCCCAACCGCACCCGTCAGAGGTGCTGAGCGGCCTCTGAGATACACTCTCGCCCGAGAAGTGATGTAGATCACACTGCCAGATGGGGGAGGTCCCGACGCGGGCGGCGTTGACGCGAGGGCGGCGGCTGAGTGGATTCGGCCGCCCCGTACATGAGGAGAAGAGGTAGCGATGGCGACCAAGATCCGCCGCATGGCCGCGTTCACGGCACTTCTCCAGGCTCTGAGGGGCAGCCGGGGGCCGGGAGGAGCAGGTGTCGGCACGCGGCTCGCCGCCGTCCCGAGGATGCTGGCGATGGGGGTGAGCGGGCGGTACCCGCATCTGAACACCTCGAGGGTCGTGCTCGCTGCCCTGGCACTGCTCTACGTGGTCTCGCCGGTCGACCTGGTTCCCGAGGTGATCCTGCCTCTGATCGGGCTGGGCGACGACGCGTTGGTCGCGGCATGGCTCGCCGGCGTCGTGCTGAGCGAGACCGATACCTTCCTGGCCTGGGAGAAGGCGGCCGCCCAGGCGGGCGTGCGCGTGGTCAGCGGCGAGGTCGTCGAGTAGGACGCCCGAGGAGTCACTGACGCCTGAGGTACTGCCTGTGGACGCAACGACCTGATCCTCGCGTCCCCCACCTCTCGGACCGGCGCCGTCGTCCACAGCCGGCTCGACGATCTATGCGCCGTCATCTGCCGGTGAGCGAGCGTTGCCGGCGTGCAGACCATCACCGCGGCTGGAGCCGCCGACGTCATCGCCTTCGCCTGGTACCGCATGGGCTACCGCCCGCGGGAGTCGGTGCTGCTGGTCGGGTTGTATCCGCGCCCGGGAGGGGCACTGTGCGGCGCGGTCCTGCGCGTCGACATCCCGCCGTCTGTGCAGCGCCCCGCCGCTCTTGACCGGATCATGCAGATCCTGGCCCGCACAGGCCACGATGCCGTGATCGCTCTGATCGTGAGCGATCGGTCACCCCGTGGCCGACCGCGACACGACGACGGGCCGTTGCGGCACCGCAGCCTGGCCCTGGCGGTCCGGGCCAGCGGTCGCCGGGGTGGTGTAGGCGTCGTCGACGTGATCGGGGTCGACGAGAGTCGGTACGGCTCCTACTTCTGTCGTGACCAGGCCTGCTGCCCGCCGCAGGGCCGCTCGATCGAGGAGGCCCTGACCAGCCGGGCAGCGGCGGCGTCGGTGACCGAGGGCATGACCTTGAGCGCCGACGAGTCCGACCTCGTCGCCGACGTCGCGCCGGTCGACGACCCGACGCTGACCGACGAGCTGCTCATTGCTCGCCCGCGGCTGGACGCGGCTCAGTCGTTCGCTGTCTGGACCCGGCTGATGGGCGAGCCCGCCGACGCCCGAGACCCCGCCGCGGTGGACCTGGCCGACCTGTGCAACGCCCTGGACGACGTGTGTCTGCGGGACGCCGTGCTGGCCAGCGCGGCCGGTCCTCTCGGACGGGATGGTATGGCGCTGGCCGCTCTGGTGCTGCGCGGGCAGGCCGCCCTCGCATTCGCCCGCATCGACGAGCTCGCCCCGGATGAGGAGGCGATCGGCCGGGCGTGGCGAGTGCTCGCCGCGCTGGCCCGCCATGCGCCGCCCGGTCGACGGGCGCAGGCACTGGCCGTGCTGAGCTGGCTTGCCTGGTGGCAGGGACGGGGCGCCACCGCTCGGCTGCTGACCGAGCGGGCGCTCGCCGACGTCGCCGATCATCGGCTGGCGACCTTGGTGGACGAGATCCTCACCGCCATGGTGGCACCGCCCTGGGTGGAACGGACCAGGGCGGCGCTGAGCCGGGCGCCGTCCTGGGTCGGCGGGGCGGGCGAATGGTGAGACGTTGCTCCCGAACCGCGGACATGGCTTAGGCTTCGCCCAGGTCATGAGTGCCAGCGTCAAGCCCCGGCTCGCTGGCCGGCAACCCTCCAACCGCGGTGGGGTGCCCCGGGTGATGACCTGGCTGTCCGCCGAGGTGGCGGAGGCAAGCGCGGGCCGAACAGGCCCCCAGGCTCGAGGAGAGCGCGATGAGTGACGGCTGGTCCTTCGAAACCCGTCAAATCCACGCCGGGCAGGTCCCCGACCCCACCACCGGGGCCCGGGCTCTGCCCATCTACCAGACCACGTCCTACGTCTTCCGGGACACCGATCATGCAGCGAACCTGTTCGGACTCAAGGAGTTCGGCAACATCTACACCCGGCTGATGAATCCCACGACCGACGTGGTGGAGCAGCGGCTCGCCAGCCTCGAGGGCGGCGTCGGCGCCCTGTTCGTGGCCAGTGGCCAGGCCGCCGAGACCCTCGCGCTGCTCAACCTCGCCGAGGCCGGCGACCATGTCGTGTCCAGCCCGAGCCTGTACGGCGGCACGTACAACCTCTTCCACTACACCTTCCCCAAGATCGGGATCGAGGTCAGCTTCGTCGACGATCCGGACGATCTCGACTGCTGGCGCCGTGCGGTCCGTCCCAACACCAAGGCCTTCTTCGGCGAGACCATCTCCAACCCCAAGCAAGACGTTCTGGACATCGAGGGCATCGCCCGGGTCGCCCACGAGGCGGGGGTGCCGTTGGTGGTGGACAACACCGTGGCCACCCCGTACCTGATCCGCCCGCTGGAATGGGGCGCCGACATCGTCGTCCACTCCACGACGAAGTACCTCGGGGGGCACGGGACGACGATCGGCGGGGCGATCGTCGACGGAGGCGGGTTCGACTACGCCGCCGACCCTGAGCGGTTCCCGAACTACAACCAGCCCGACCCGAGCTACCACGGCCTCGTCTACGCCCGTGACCTCGGCGTCGGCAGCGCGCTGGGCGCCAACCTGGCCTTCATCCTGAAGGCCAGAGTCCAGCTTCTGCGCGACCTCGGACCGGCCGCCTCACCGTTCAACGCCTTCCTGCTGGCCCAGGGACTGGAGACGCTCAGCCTGCGCATCGAGCGGCACGTGCAGAACGCCACCGCCGTCGCGCGCTGGCTCGAGCAGCGTGACGAGGTCGAGAGCGTCGCCTACGCGGGGTTGCCGTCCAGTCCGTGGTACGAGCGCGCTCAGCGGTACGCGCCTCGGGGAGCCGGCGCGGTGTTGGCCTTCGAGATCAAGGGCGGGGTCGAGGCCGGCAAGCGTTTCGTCAACGCACTCGAGCTGCACAGCCACGTGGCGAACATCGGGGACGTACGCAGCCTGGTCATTCACCCGGCGTCGACGACCCACAGCCAGCTGTCCGAGGCCGAACAGCGGGCCAGCGGGGTGACTGCGGGGTTGGTTCGCCTGGCTGTGGGAATCGAGGCGATCGAGGACATCCTCGCCGACCTCGAGACCGGGTTCCGGGCGGCCAAGGGCGCCTGAGGGTATCGGTCGGCCCGGACCCGCGTCGCGAGTTCCGGGCCGGCCGCAGCCGGTGTGCGCCGCCGGTGGTCAGTCGGCGACGTGCAGGCGGATCGAGGCCGCCAGGTCCGGCCACGCGCTGCGCAGTGCGGGGTGCAGGGCCAAGCCGTCGACGACGCTCAGCAACACCCATCGCAGCTCGACGCTCTCTGTGGTTCGTACCCGCACGGTCAGGCCCGGATCTGCGCGCGCGATCACGTAGGTGTAGGTCCAGTCGCCGTGGTCGAGGCCGCGCACCTGCCCCAGCACCCTCACCGCGCTGGGGTCCGCGCCCGCCTCCTCCTCTGCCTCGCGCAGGGCCGCGGCCACGGCGTTCTCGTGACTGTCCCTGGCGCCGCCGGGAACACCCCACGTGCCGCCCTGATGGGTCCACTCGGCCCGTAGCTGGAGCAGCATCCGTGGCGCCAGGTCGGCGCCCAGCAGCACCAGGCCCGCGGCGCCGTGCCTACCCCAGTGCCGTTGCCCGCAGCGACAGCTGATCCACCCGTTGCCGTCAGATGCCGCCATGATGACCACGGTAGGTGTTCGACCAAGGCCTGTCGGCGGCGGTAGGTTGCGGGAACGGGTGACAGCGAGCCGCCCGAGTCGCGGAGCGTGAGGCATGCCAGTCGTCGTCGGGTACATCGCCACAGCCGAAGGGCGGGCTGCTCTTCGACATGCCGCCAGGGAATGCGCTTTGCGCAACACCAAGCTGATTGTGATCAACTCCAATCGTGGCGGTCGAGATCTCGACGGTGAGGAAGTGGCTCGGTACGAGGCTGATCTGGAGGAGGTACGGGCCGAGCTGGACGGCCTCGGAATCCGCCATGAGGTTCGCCAGTTGGTGCGCGGGCTGGAACCGGCCGAGGATCTGATCGGGGTGGCCGAAGAAAGCCAGGCCGACCTGATCGTGATCGGCCTGCGCCGCCGGTCTCCGGTCGGCAAGTTGATCCTCGGTTCGAACGCCCAGCGGATCCTGCTCGACGCACCGTGCGCCGTCCTCGCGGTCAAGGCGGACGGACGGTGACCCGGCCCGGAGGTGTGCGACTGCGACTGGCACAGGATGACAGGGCCGACGACCTGCTGAGCCGTGACCCGTTCGCGCTGCTGGTCGGGATGCTGCTGGACCAACAGTTCCCGATGGAGCGCGCGTTCGCCGGTCCCGCCCTGATCGCCCAGCGCATGGGCGTGGACCGGCTCGATCCCGCAGCGGTTGCATCGATGCCCGAGCAGGAGTTCGCGGCGCTGATGGCCGGACCACCCGCTGTGCATCGCTACCCGGCCAGCATGGGAACCCGGGTCCAGGCCCTCGCCGCCGAAATCGTCGAGCGCTACGACGGGGAGGCGGACGCCCTGTGGCGCGCCGCGCCGGGAACCGTGAGCGGGGCCGAGCTGCTCGCCCGGCTCAAGCAGCTGCCTGGCTTCGGGGACCAGAAGGCCAAGATCTTCCTGGCACTGCTGGCCAAACAGCTCGGCGTTGCTCCGGACGGCTGGCAGGCCGCGGTGGGGGACTACGCCCGA
This sequence comes from uncultured Actinomycetota bacterium, assembly GCA_963825645.1. Lineage (GTDB taxonomy): Bacteria > Actinomycetota > Actinomycetes > Actinomycetales > Kineosporiaceae > JADJPO01. The sequence goes on along the minus strand of CAWGTT010000008.1, from coordinate 122,871 downwards.
CCCGGGCACAGGTCGGTCGCCGACGTGGTGGGACCGGAATCCCTACAGAAGGTGCGCGACCACAAGAAGCTGATGAAGGAGGCGGCCCGCGCGACCAAGGCCACGTCATCTCAGCGGTGACCTGCACGGTGGCCAGCGGCTGCCTGGCCGCTCGACATCAGCCATGCGGCGCAATGCCGGGATGTGCTGGCGGCCTTGGTGGCGTGTCAGAATGACGAGTTGACCCAACCGGGCATGCTCGGCCGCCGGCCGCCGTTGTTACCTCATGGGTGTTCCATGTCGTGGCCGCGACCGTGCCGGGCACGCCCCATCGGTCCACACGTCCCACTCCCCGCGACGAAAGGCAGTCCGTGTCGTCGGTCTCGTCATCCCGCTCACTGTCCCCCGAACCTCTGGAGGACTCCGCCCAGCCGCCCGAGGCAACGGACGGCGTCGTCCTGGCGGCCGCGACTCGGGCCACGACGACCACCCCGGTGAAACGGCCTTCCCGGGCCAAGGCGGTCGGCGGTGCCGCGAAGAGCGCCGTTGCCGGCCAGTCGGCCACGGACGACGCGACGGGCTCCGAGGAGGGCGACGCCAAGCCCGCTGCCAAGCGAGCCGCCAAGACGGCGAAGAAGACGCCGGCCAAGAAGGGGGCCGCCGAGAGCAACGGCACTGCAGGCGCGGCCACGGTCGACGAGGAAGGTGTCGAGCTCGAGGAGGTCGAGATCGAGGAGATCGACACCGAGGACGGGCCCGACGCCTCACAGATTGCCGCCCAGGCCGTGGTCGAGGTGGCGACCGGCACGCCGGCCACCAAGGACAGCGCCGCGCCCACCGAGGAGGAGGACGCGTTCGTCCTCTCCGACGACGACGACGACGCCCCGGCGCAGCAGGTCGCCACGGCCGGCGCCACCGCCGACCCGGTCAAGGACTACCTCAAGCAGATCGGCAAGGTCGCGCTGCTCAACGCCGAGCAGGAGGTCGAGCTCGCCAAGCGGATCGAGGCCGGTCTGTTCGCTGAGGAGCGCCTCAACTCCGGGGCGAAGCTCGACACCAAGATGCGCCGCGAGCTGTACTGGATCGCCGAGGACGGCCGCCGGGCCAAGAACCACCTGCTTGAGGCAAACCTCCGCCTGGTGGTCTCCCTTGCCAAGCGCTACACCGGCCGCGGCATGCTCTTCCTCGACCTGATCCAGGAGGGCAACCTCGGTCTGATCCGCGCGGTCGAGAAGTTCGACTACACCAAGGGGTACAAGTTCTCCACGTACGCCACCTGGTGGATTCGCCAGGCGATCACCCGGGCGATGGCCGACCAGGCCCGTACCATCCGCATCCCGGTACACATGGTCGAGGTGATCAACAAGCTGGCCCGCGTGCAGCGCCAGATGCTGCAGGACCTCGGCCGCGAGCCCACTCCGGAGGAACTGGCCAAGGAGCTGGACATGACCCCCGAGAAGGTGGTCGAGGTCCAGAAATACGGTCGCGAGCCGATCTCCTTGCACACTCCGCTCGGCGAGGACGGCGACAGTGAGTTCGGCGACCTGATCGAGGACTCCGAGGCGGTCGTGCCGGCCGACGCGGTCTCGTTCACCCTTCTCCAGGAGCAGCTGCACTCGGTGCTGGACACTCTCTCCGAGCGCGAGGCTGGCGTGGTCTCGATGCGGTTCGGTCTGACGGACGGCCAGCCGAAGACGTTGGACGAGATCGGCAAGGTCTACGGGGTCACCCGGGAGCGGATCCGCCAGATCGAGTCCAAGACCATGTCGAAGCTGCGCCACCCGTCGCGGTCGCAGGTGCTGCGCGACTACCTGGACTGAGGCGTTCGGCGCGTCGGCAGCGCGGCCGTAGGCCGCAGCCCGACCGTCGACGTCGGCGTAGGTCACTTGCTCGTTGGCGATCGTTCCCCCACCGGATCAGCTCAGGAGTACGCCGACTACCCAGGTGACGGCGATCAGCAGGACGGACAGCAGCTCGATCAGCAGGCTCAGACCGATGGCCTTGAGCGCCGCCACCGTCGACGGCCAGGCCAGGCTGTTGTCGTCGAGGCGGATCCGTTCTGCGATGTAGACCCCGGCGAGGAACCCGATGAACAGGCCGAGCACGGGGATGACGAAGAAGCCGAGGACGCCGAGTAGCGATCCCAGACCCAGCGTGGACCAGGGAACGCCGGCCCCGCGCATCCGCTTGCCGGGAACCAGGTACTTGACGGCACTGCCGATGATCATGATCGACGTGGCGATGCCGAAAACCGGCCACGCGGTCGGAGTGCGCAACGCGAGCGCCCAGACGGCCACGCCGCCCCAGGCCAGCAGCAGGCCTGGCAGAACCGGCAGGATGATCCCGGCCATGCCGGCGGCGATCATCACCCCCGCCAGGATCGTGATCTCCACCTGTGAAGCCTAGGCCAGAGAGTGTGCCCGTGGCCGATCCCCTCCGGGGGCCGGCCACGGGCACCACGGTGCGGTGAGGGTCAGCGCTCGTCGTCGGGAGCCGTGTGCGCCGTGCCGGTGAGCAGGTCGGACTCGTCGTGGATGTGCACGGCTCGGCGCCGCAGGGCGCCCTCGTGAGCTCGGCCGTGGTGAGCGCAGAACAGCAGTTCGCCGCCCCCAGGCAGGGTCACCTTGATGTAGGCACGGGCGCCGCACCGGTCGCACCGGTCGGCCGCGCTGAGATGTGTTCGGGCGATCGTGGCGTTCATGGGGCGGGCCTCCTTCGGCGGGTCGGGCGGACGCTATCCCTGTCGGCCGCCACGTTCGGGACAACAGTCAACCAGCCCTGCGCGTTCCGCGAATCCCCTAGCGGCTGCGTTCGCTGTCCGCGAAGCGGGCCGTGACCTGGTCAGGGCGTGTCGGACCGGGCGGGTGCTGAACCCGCCGATCCGGCAGGTAGCCTCGATCAGACGTACGAGGAGCACAGGTGACAGGAGGCGGGCTCTGGTGGCAGTCCAGCCGATCAGTACCGGCAGCGGTAGGCGTCGTGCCGCTTCGTCGGGGCCGTCGGACTACACCGCGCGCCACCTGTCGGTGCTCGAAGGCCTTGAAGCGGTGCGCAAGCGCCCCGGCATGTATGTCGGGTCGACGGACTCCCGCGGTCTGATGCACTGCCTGTGGGAGATCATTGACAACGCGGTCGACGAGGCCCTCGGCGGACATTGCCACAGGATCCGGGTCACGTTGCACGCCGACGGGTCGGTCGAGGTGATCGACGACGGCCGTGGCATCCCGGTCGACGCGGAGCCCAAGACCGGGCTGTCCGGGGTCGAGGTGGTCTTCACCAAGCTGCACGCGGGTGGCAAGTTCGGTGGCGGCTCCTACGCGGCGTCCGGCGGTCTGCACGGGGTCGGCGCCAGCGTGGTGAACGCCCTGTCGGCCCGCCTCGACGTCGAGGTCGACCGATCCGCACGGACGTACGCGATGAGCTTCCGGCGGGGGGAGCCGGGGGTGTTTGCCGATCGCCGTGCCGGCACCGCGGCTGCGCCGTCACCGGACGCGGCGTTCACCCCGTTCGTCGAGCGAAGCGAGCTGCGTACGGCCGGGACCGTCCGGCGGGGCGTGACCGGCACCCGGGTGCGGTACTGGCCGGACCGGCAGATCTTCCTCGCCGACGCGGCCCTCTCCTACGACGAGCTGGTCACCCGGGCTCGGCAGACCAGCTACCTGGTCCCTGGGCTCACCATCGTGCTGCGCGACGAGCGCCGGCTGCCGGGGACCCCAGGGGAACAGGGTCCTCACCAGGAGACCTTCCGCCACGAGGGCGGGATCGCCGAGTTCGTCGAGTTCCTCTCCTCCGGTCAGCCGGTCACCGACACCTGGCGGCTGCAGGGGTCCGGCGCCTTCACCGAAACGGTGCCGGTGCTCGACGAGCGTGGGCACATGAGCCCGACGGAGGTCGAGCGCGAGTGCCATGTCGATGTGGCGCTGCGCTGGGACACCGGCTACGAGACCGAGGTCCGCTCCTTCGTCAACATCATCGCCACCCCCAAGGGCGGGACGCACATCGCCGGGTTCGAGCAGGCGATGGTGAAGACGTTCCGGTCAGTGGTGGCGGACAACGCCCGCCGGCTGAAGTTCAACGCCAAGGACGACAGACTCGACAAGGACGACGTCCTCGAAGGTCTGACCGCGGTGGTAACGGTCCGGCTGGCCGAGCCGCAGTTTGAGGGTCAGACCAAGGAGGTGCTCGGGACCAACGCGGTGCGGCGGGTGGTCGCCGAGGTCGTCGAACGCGAGCTGGGTGCCGTCCTGACCTCGTCGAAGCGGGTTGCGAAGGGCCAGGCAGCGCTGCTGCTGGACAAGGTGGTCGGGGCGATGCGGACCCGGGTCGCCGCCCGCCAGCACAAGGAGATCAGCCGCCGCAAGAACGCCCTGGAGACCTCCTCGTTGCCCTCCAAGCTCGTCGACTGCCGCAGCGACGACGTCGAGCGCAGCGAGCTGTTCATCGTCGAGGGTGACTCAGCTCTCGGCACCGCCCGGCGCGCCCGGGACTCGGAGTTCCAGGCGCTGCTGCCGATCCGCGGCAAGATCCTCAACGTGCAGAAGGCCAGCGTGGCCGACATGCTGAAGAACACCGAGTGCGCGGCGATCATCCAGGTGATCGGGGCCGGGGTCGGGGCGCACCTTCGACCTCGGTGCCGCCCGTTACGGCAAGATCATTTTGATGTCGGACGCCGACGTCGACGGAGCGCACATCCGCACCCTGCTGCTCACCCTGTTCTTCCGGTACATGCGCCCGCTGGTCGAGGCGGGCCGGGTCTACGCGGCCGTGCCCCCGCTGCACCGGGTGGAGATCGTCAACCCGGGTTCGAAGAAGAACGAGTACGTCTACACCTACTCCGACACTGAGCTGCACCGCACCGTGGCCGGCCTGGACAAGCGGGGCCGGACGTACAAGAGCCCTCCTCAGCGCTACAAGGGCCTGGGCGAGATGGACGCCGATCAGCTCGCCGAGACCACCATGGACCCTCGCCACCGCACCCTGCGCCGGGTGCGCACCGCCGATCTGGACGCCGCGGCGCAGGTCTTCGAGCTGCTGATGGGCAACGACGTCGCGCCGCGCAAGGAGTTCATCGTGGCCGGAGCGGCTCGGCTGGACAAGGGTCAGATCGACGTCTGAACCGGCGAAACCTGCTCATGCTCTGCGGGTGCACCCGCAGACCTGAGCAGGTTCAAAGGGGTTCACAGATAGCGCACGGGGTCCTCCAGAACCCGGTCCAGCACCCGGTAGGCGGCGCCGGTCGCAGCGTCGGCGCTGACCGCTGCCAGGCGTGGCGACACCCAGTTGGCGGAGAGGACCCGGCGATGCAGCTCGGGTTCGGCGGTGTCCCGCAGATGCTCGACCAGTGCGCCGAGGTCACCACCGAGCAGGAGCGTCGGGATGTCGAGCAGGTTCACCACGGCGGCGAGCGCGACGCCGAGGGCTCGTCCGGCGTCGGCCAACGCCGTCCGGGCGCCGGGATGGCCGGCATCGGCCAGCCCGGCCAGCTCGGTCGGGGTGGTCCCGGCCGGTAGCTGCGCCGCATGCAGGACGGCGGCACGCCCGGCATACCGCTCCAGGCACCCGCGCGCTCCGCACCGGCACGCCCGTCCGGCCGGATCGACGCTGAGGTGCCCGATCTCGCCGGCCCAGCCGTTGCTTCCTCGTAGCACCCTGCCTCCGACGACGATCGCCCCGCCGATGCCGACCTCGGCCGAGACGAACACGAAGTCGCGGTGGGCCCCTGGCCGGCCGGGGCGGGTCTGAGCGAGGGACAGAGCAGCCAGCTCGGCCTCGTTGCCGACCTTCAGCGTGTTCCCGGCGAGCGCCTGGCGACCGATGAGGGCGCCCGGATCGATCTCGCGCCAGTTCAGGTTGGGCGCCTGCAAGAGGCGCCCGGAGCCGGTCTCGACCAGTCCCGGCAGGGCGAGGGCGGAGTCCAGCCGACGCAGCCCCTGGGGCGCGCCGTCGAGCAGCCGGGTCATGGTGCGGCCCAGCCGGGCCAGAACGTCGGCCGGGTCGGACCCGACCATGTCGCCGTCGAGCGTCTGCTCGATCATCAGGGCACCGGACAGGTCGATCATCCTCACCACAATCCGGCTGGTGTTCACCTCCATCCCCAGCGCGGCCATGGTGCGCCGCGCCGGAACGAGCGGGATGGCGGGCCGCCCGGGACCGGCGAGGAGGACCGGCGGCAGCTCGCTGATCAGTCCGCCGGCGACCAGCTCGTCGACCAGTCGGGAGGTGGTCGACCGGGTCAGACCACTGAGCGCGGCGACGCCGGCTCGGGACAGTGGCTCGGGTGCCGCGTACAGGAGCGCCGTGACCAGGCGAAGGTTGGCCTCGCGCAGACTGGACTGCCGGGCGCTCCCGGTGCCCGCCGGGGGGAGCAGGCGTTGACCCGTGTCGAGCTCAGGGATAAGTTGTTCCATATAACAATTCTATCGGAGGTCATCACTATGCCGCGTCAACCTCGCCCCGAAGACAAGTTCTCCTTCGGTCTGTGGACCGTGGGCTGGATCGGTGTCGACCCGTTCGGCGTCGCCACCCGTCCTGCGTTGGATCCCTGGGTGTACGCCGAGAAGCTTGCCGAGCTCGGTGCCTGGGGGGTGACCTTCCACGACAACGACGTCTACCCGTTCGATGCCGACGACGCGACGAGGGAGAAGGCCTGCACCCGGTTCAAGGAGGCCACCGACGCCGCCGGGATCGTGATCGAGATGGTCACCACCAACACGTTCACGCATCCGGTGTTCAAGGAGGGCGGTCTGACCGCGAACGATCGTGCGGTGCGTCGTTTCGGCCTGCGCAAGATCCTTCGTGGGGTCGACCTGGCTGCGCAGATGGGGGCGAGCACGTTCGTCATGTGGGGCGGGCGCGAGGGCGCCGAATACGATGGCTCCAAGGACCTCTACGCCGCCCTCGAGCGGTACAAGGAGGGCCTGGACACCATCGCCGGCTACATCAAGTCTCAGGGGTACGACCTGCGGATCGGCCTGGAACCCAAGCCGAACGAGCCGCGAGGTGACATCTTCCTGCCGACCGTCGGGCACGCCCTCGCCCTGATCGCCGAACTGGAGCACGGCGACATCGTCGGGCTGAACCCCGAGGTGGGCCATGAGCAGATGGCAGGCCTGAACTACACCCACGCCCTGGCGCAGGCGCTGTTCAGCGGCAAGCTGTTCCACATCGACCTCAACGGTCAGCGTGGGCTGAAGTACGACCAGGACCTCGTCTTCGGGCACGGCGATCTCGCCTCGGCGTTCTTCACGGTCGACCTGCTGGAGAACGGGTTCCCGGGCTCACCGGACGCTCCTCGGTATACCGGCCCGCGGCACTTCGACTACAAGCCGTCGCGCACCGAGTACCTCGAGGGGGTGTGGGAGTCCGCCCAGGCCTGCATGGATATGTACCTGCTACTGGCCGACAAGGCCAGGGCGTTCCGCGGCGATCCGCGTGTGCAGGAGGCGATGGACGCTGCGGCGGTGCGCGAGCTCGCCGTCCCGACCATGGCGCCGGGAGAGAGCGTCGCCGATCTGCTTGCCGGGGACGACGCAGACCGCGCCTTCGACCCCGACGTCGCCGGACGCCGCGAGCCCCATCTGGTGCGGCTCAACCAGCTGGCCATGGAGCACCTGGTTGGCTGACGTCGCCCCCGACCGCACTGGGCACAACGTCACGCCGTGCCCGCCAAACGGGCACGGCGTGACGTTGTGCCCGTGTTCTGGAGCTGTGCCCGTGTTCTGGAGCTGTGCCCGTGTTCTGGAGCTGTGCCCGTGTTCTGGGGAGGGGTCAGAGGGGGCCGGCCACAGCCGAGATCGGTTGCGGTAGAGGTGTTCCGGAGCCGTCTCGACGCGAGTCGGCCGTCGGTAGCGAGACCGCGACGCCGTTCGCGGCGGCGGCCAGCGCCGGCCCGGGGCCGGCCCAGGCCAGCAGTAGCACGTCCTCGCCCTTGAGGAAACGGTGGCACCGGACGCCGCCGGTCGCCCTGCCCTTGGCCGGGTACTCGGCAAAGGGCGTGACCTTGACCGTGCCGGCCTGGGTGCCGGGCAGTGCGTAGGAGGTGCCGGCGACCGTGACCACGACGTGCGCCCACTCCCCGTCCGGCAGGGTGAGGTCGACTGCACCGAAGTGCACGACGCGGGCCCCGCGGGCCGGCGAGATGCCGGCGATGCCGCCGGCGGCCCTGCCCTGCGGACGCACTCTGTCCGCGGGGAAGCGCAGCAGCTGGGCGTCGCTGGTGACGAAGACCAGGTCGTAGCCCTCCGAGGCCAGTTCGACCGCGCCGACCACCTCGTCGCCGTCGCGCAGGGCGATGATCTCCCAGGCGTCCTTGTTCGACGGGTAGTCGGGGCTGACCCGCTTCACCACGCCCTGAGCCGTGCCCAGGGCGATGCCGGGGGAGCCGCCGCCGGCGTCCAGGGTGGCCAGGGCCAGCACCCGCTCACCCTTGGCCAGAGCCAAGAACTCCTCGATCCGGGCCCCGCCGGACAGCGACGGGGCGCCGGCGACGGGGGGCAGCGCGGGGGTGTCCACCACGCCGAGCCGCAGCATCCGGCCGTGACTGGTCACCGCCGCGACCTCGCCACGGGCCGTGCACCGGACGGCGGACACCACCGCGTCGTGGGTGGCTCGTCGGGCGGCGTCGGGCGCGGGCAGCACCTCGTCGGTCGTGGTCCGGGCGAGCAGTCCCGTCGAGGACAGCAGCACCCAGCACGGGTCGTCCGCAACCTCCAAAGGCGCTGTGCGGGCAGTGGTCACCGCCGTCCCGGCGCTCTCCAGCAACACCGTGCGCCGTGGCGTACCGAACGTCGCCGCGACGTCGGCCAGCTCCACAGAGACCACCTCGCGCTGCCGGGACTCATCGGCCAGGATCGCGAGCAGCGCCTCGATGGTTGCCTCCAGCTGAGCCTTCTCGGCGTCGAGTTCGATCTTGGAGTACTTGGTCAACCGGCGCAGCGGCATCTCGAGGATGTAGTCCGTTTGAACCCGGGTCAGGTCGAACACCGTCATCAGCCGTTCCCGCGCCTGGGCGGTGTCGTCGCTGGAGCGGATCACGGCGATCACCTCGTCGATGTCGAGGATTGCGACCAGCAGGCCCTCGACCAGGTGCAGCCGGTCGCGCGCCTTACCGAGCCGGTGCTCGCTGCGCCGGCGGACGACGTCGAGCCGATGCGCGACGTAGACCTCGAGCATCTCGCGCAGCCCCAGGGTGCGCGGCTGGCCCTCGACCAGGGCCACGTTGTTGATCCCGAACGAGTCCTCCAGCGGGGTCATGCGGTAGAGCTGTTCCAGCACCGCGTCGGCGTTGAAGCCGCCCTTGAGCTCGATGACCAGGCGCAGACCCTTCTCCCGGTCGGTCAGGTCGACGACGTTGGCGATACCCGACAGCTTCTTCGCCTGCACCAGGTCCTTGATCTTCTCGATCACCTTCTCCGGCCCGACCAGGTACGGCAGCTCGGTGATCACGATGCCCTGGCGACGAGCGGTGACGCTCTCCACCCTCGCCGTGGCCCGGGTGCGGAAGGTGCCCCGGCCGGCGGTGTAGGCGTCGCGGATCCCTTCCAGGCCAACGATCTTGCCACCGGTCGGCAGGTCGGGGCCCGGTACGAACCGCATCAGGTCCTCGAGCGAGGCGTCCGGGTGGGTGAGCAGGTGCCGCGCCGCGCCGACCACCTCGACAAGGTTGTGCGGCGGCATGTTCGTGGCCATGCCGACCGCGATTCCGCTGGCCCCGTTGACCAACAGGTTCGGCAGGGCGGCGGGCAGTACCTCGGGTTGGGTCAGCTGCCCGTCGTAGTTGGGGACCTCGGGCACGACGTTCTCGTCGAGCCCGTCGGTCATCAGCTGTGCGGCCGGGGCCATCCGGGCCTCGGTGTTGTGGTTGACGAACCCGCCGGCGAGGAAGGAGTGGTCGGGGGAGTCGACCCGCACCGAGAACACCGGTTGCGGCGGCAGGCGGGTCAGGGTGGCGATGCTCGCGTAGTGGCAGCCGCCGTCGGCGGGACGGACGGCGGTGAGCAGCCCAACCGGCGCCGTCGCGCCGAGGCGCCGATCACCCTGACCCGACGACCGGCCCGCGCCCGGAACTCCTCGCTCGCGGGGAGCCGGCAGGGCGGTGAGCCGGTGCGCCGGCCCTGCGCCGGCCAGCAGCTCGGTGAGCACCGACTGCTTGGCGCCCAGGAACGAGACGGCTGTGGCGAACTGCCCCACGCCGTCCCGGCCGGCCACGATCAGCCGGTACTCCCCGGAGGTCACGTCCCGGGCCCGCTGGCTCGGAACACCGAACTCCAGGAGTAGCTCGGCGATCTCCCCGGCCACACCACTGCTGGTGGTGCGGTACTCCAGGGTGACCGAGCGGTGCCGGTGCAGGATCGCCGCGTCACCCTCGAACGCGGCCATCAGGAACGCCCGCTTCACTCCCGGTCCGCCCGACCAGACCTCCTCGGGAACCCGGACCTCGGCCGCCGGCCGGTCCAACAGGGTGGCGAGCACGCTGCCCGCCAGCACGCCGGGGTCTCGCGTATCCAACAGGTGCCGGGTGAGGCCATCGCGGCCGACCTCCTGCCGAGTGGTGAACCGACCCCCGACGAGCTCGGCGTAGGCGTCGACGACCTCGGCGAAGAACGCGGGGTCACGGGTGCCGACGGCGAGTCCCTCTTCCCTGGACCATCCGCGGCCGGCGACGGCGCCGGTGAGCACGCCGAGGCGGCGCTCGGTCGGACTCGGCCGAGCGGACAGCGGCGCGTTGCCGGCGAGGCACACCGTGTCGCCCACCGCGAGCTCATCGAGACGGCGCCAGCGCAGCTGAGCGGCGCCGTCCGCCACGACCAGCGCCAGCACCGGGTGGTTGTGGCTGCCGGTGAGCTCCTGACCGGAGTCGGTGTGCAGCCGGATCACCGGATGGGATCCGGAGTGGAAGATGCGATCGGCCCGGACCGGACGGCCGTCACGGTCGAGGACCTCGAGGTCCACGTCGACCTGAGAGTTCGGCGGCATTCCGTGGACGGCGGCCAGGTCGGCGAACCGGGGTGAGCGGCCGTCGGCCAGCCGGATTCGGGTCTCGCCGGCAACGCAGTAGCGGTAGGCCGCCGGCCCGTCGTCGAGCGAGCCGAAGTTCCCGTGCCCGTCGACCAGCGGAAGCCGCATGGTGAAGTCCTGGGCCAGCCTGACCAGGGCGTCGTAGATCGCCCCGTCGCCGTGCGGGTGCAGCTTGCCCATCACGTCGCCGACGATGCGGCCGCACTTGACGTGGGCGCGGTCCGGGCGAAGGCCCATGTCGGCCATCGTGTAGAGGATGCGCCGCTGCACCGGTTTGAGCCCGTCCCGGGCATCGGGCAGGGCCCGTGAGTAGATGACGGAGTAGGCGTACTCGAGGAATGCCGACTGCATCTCCTGCTCGACGTCGATGTCGACGATCCGCTCGGGGTGGTCGCCCGGGGGCGTGCGGTTCGAGCCGGCCATGCCGGTGATCCTCCTGCGCGTGTGCCGGGTGCCGAGGTGCCCCGGGTGCCTGTCGCCGTGTGTAGCCATTCTCACCCGCCGGGGGCAGTGGGTGTGCTCGACCCACCGAGGGGGCAGGATCGAGGAATGGGCGAGGAGCAGGATGCAACGGGCGGGGACGAGCACGGCGCGGCGGTCGGGGACCTGGAGCACCCGCTGGTGCGGGCGGCACACCACCTGGCGGCGCACCTGCTTGCGCCCCGGGCGGCCGAGGTGGACGCCTCCGCCGTGCCGCGCTCGCACCTCGACGCGCTGGGCGCCGCGGGGCTGCTCGGCCTGGACGACCAACCCGATCACGTGGTTCGCAGCGTGGGTGAGGCGCTGGCCGGCGCGGACCTGGCCACCTGGCTGGTCCAGGCCCAGCACCACGGCTCGCTGCGCCAGATCATGGCCGCCGGTCGCTTCGAGCCGGTGGTCGACGACCTGCGCGCGGGCCGGCGGGTGGCCGGGGTGGCGTTCTCGCAGCTGCGCCGCTGGCCCCGCCGCCCGGTACGGGCCGAGCGGACGGCGGGCGGCTGGCGACTGGACGGCTCGGCGCCGTGGTACACCGGCTGGGGCCTGAACGACGTCATGGTTCTGTCTGGAGTGGACCCCGAGGGCACGGTTGTACACGCCCTGGTCGATGCCGCGGCTGGGCGCGGACTGGAACCGACTGCGCCACTGCAGGTTACGGCCCTGCGTGCGGCCCACACCGTGGCCCTGGGCATCCATGGCCTGCAGATCCGCGACACCGAGGTGGTGGCCGAGCAGTCGATCGAGGAGTGGTCTCGGGCCGATGCGCTGCGCACGGCCAACGCCTCCCCGGCGGTCTTCGGCCTCGCCGATTCGGCGCTGGACCTGCTCCGCCGCCGCGGCGTCGAGCGCGACGACGTCGTGGCGACCGCGACCGCCGACCGGATCGGCGAGCAGCTCGGCGACGTCCGAGCTGACGCCTATCGCCTGATGGACCACGTTGCGGCACAGGAGAGTACGGGGCGGCGACTGGTGCTGCGTGCGCGCTCGCTCCGGCTGCTGGTAGAGGCGACGACGGCACTCGTGGTGGCGGGCGCCGGGGCCTCGCTACTGATCGGTGCGCCGGCTCAGCGCAAGGCGCGCGAGGGCCTGTTCCTGCTCGTCCAGGCGCAGACCGAGGCGTCCCGGCGGGCGACCCTCGAGCTGTGGGGTCGTTGAGCGCCTCCGGTCACTGCGGCCAGGCCCGGCCGAACCGGCCGTCGTGCACCACCTCGGACAGTGGTCGCCGTCCACGTCGTAGCGAGGGGGAGCGGCGGTCCGGCATCGGGTGACCCAGACCTACCACGGCGACCGGCCGCCGGTTGCCGGGGATCGCAAAGCCTTCTCGCACACTGTCTATTCGATCGCTCGGGATACCGAACAGGCAGGATCCGAGACCTGCGTCGACGGCCGCGAGGTGCACGATGAGCGCCGCCATACCGGTGTCGACGTCCCAGTACGGCACCGGCCAGCGCCCCGGGTCGCGGTCGGTCCAGCCCTTGTCCGGCTCGGCATAGCGGTTCAGGTAGCGCTGCGGGTCGGACAGGCAGAGCACCAGAACGGGCGCGGTGCGCATGCCGCTGAGCCAGCCGTCCTCCTCTGCGCCCGCATCGGTCGTGAGTTCCCAGAACCGTGCCCGGTCCTCGTCCGCGCTCAGCACGAGGAAGTCCCAGCCCTGGCTGAACCCTGCGTTCGGGGCCCGGGTGGCGAGGGTGAGAAATCTGGTGATCAGCTCCGGAGGGATTCTTCGTTCGGGGTCGAACCGTCGGACCATTCGGCGTCGTTTCAGCACATCGACGAAATCCACTGGGCCACCCTGGCACAGCACAAGGTAGCGGACCGCGTCACCCGCTGGGTGCTGTCGGTGCAGGTCAGCGGCATGGTGGCGACTGGACAGCGACATTCCACGATGTCGGACTCGTGACGAGTGTCACGAATCGAAAAGTACTAAATACCCGATTTGCCGGAAGTTATGGCTTTGTTATCAACGAAATGTGAGGCAGGTTAGGGGACATCGACCTACCAGGTCGGGGAGTTGCCCGAACGCCAAGTTCCGCCGGCGGGCAGACCCTCCTGAACGGCTATGGCGCCGTCTCGGACATCTCAGACCATCCAGCATGCGGCGGAAGCGGGGGACCCACCGATTCGGTGGTCCCGACAGGGCCCACCTCGGGGTGAAGCCGGAGATCCGGCCGGGCAACCTTCCTCGCCCGAACCCGACAGCTCACCCCGCAGGCGTCTGGGAAGGACTTCTTGTCATGTCGCTTTCACGCGATCGTTTCCGCCTGCCCGTCCTCGGCGTCGCCACCGCTGCGCTCACCACCGCCGGCCTGTTCGCCCCGACCACCGTCCAAGCGGCTCCGGTGACCGCCGCCCCGGCCACCGTGAGCATCTCCACCGCCGCGGTGACGTCGACCACGAGCACCACTGCCGTTCCGAGCGCGGCTGTGCGGGTCGCCCTGCTGCGCAAGAGCGTGATCCGTACAGCGGCCTCGCTCAAGGGCCGGCCGTACCGCTACGGCGCCACCGGGCCGTCGGCGTTCGACTGCTCCGGGTACACCCGGTACGTCTTCGCCCGCAACGGGATCAAGCTGCCGCGCACCTCGCGGGCGCAATACACGAAAGCCAGGCGGATCAGCAAGGCCAGCGCCCGTCCGGGTGACCTGGTCTTCTTCGGCCGCGGTTCGGCGGTCTACCACGTCGGCATCTATGCCGGGAACGGCCGGATCTGGCACTCGCCGCGCCCGGGCAAGACCGTTCGGCTGGTCAAGATCTGGACCTCCAGCTGGTCTGCCGGACGCGTGGTCTGAGTCACCGGGGTCGGGGGGCGTGGCGCACCTGCCGCCGCCACGCCCCCGGCGCCCATCACGTCTGGCCGGGTGCCGACCTGTTCGGCTGAGTAGTCTCGACGGGTGATGGCCTACCCGGCGCACTGGGAAGCGGACGTCGTCCTGAGGGACGGCGCGATCGCCCGGCTTAGGCCCATCAGCCCCGATGACGCCGACGCGGTTCAGCGCTTCCACATGGCGCAGTCGGCGGAGTCTGTCTACATGCGGTTCTTCGCGCCGCTCGCTCAGCTGTCCCAGCGTGACCTGACCCGCTTCACGGTCGTCGACCACACCGACCGCGTCGCCCTGGTGATCACATCTGGCGGCCGGATCATCGGTATCGGCCGCTATGACCGGGTTTCGGCTAGCTCCGCCGAGGTTGCCTTCAACATCGCCGACGCGCACCAGGGTCGGGGCATCGGCTCGGTCCTGCTGGAACACCTGGCCGCCGCGGCCCGGGAGAACGGGCTGGGCCGCTTCACCGCCGAGGTCCTACCGCAGAACCACAGGATGATCTCGGTATTCGTCGATGCGGGGTACGAGGTCACCCAGCGCTACGACGACGGTGTGATCTCCCTGGAGTTCGGCATCGTCCCCACCGACCGGTCGCGAGCGGTCATCGAGTCGCGCGAGCAGCGGGCCGAGTCGCGCAGCATGCAGGCGATGCTGCGGCCCGTGTCGGTGGCCCTGATCGGGGCCAGCCGACGGTCCGGAACGGTCGGCAGGCTGCTCCTGCAGGTCCTGCACGTCTCGGGCTTCACCGGCTCCGTGCACCTGGTGCACCCCGAGGTCGACCATGTCCATGGGGTTCCCTCGCATCGCAGCCTGCACGACGTGCCCGGACCGGTCGACCTGGCGGTGATCGCCGTCCCGGCCGGCGCAGTGCTGGACGTCGTCGACGCCTGTGCGGCGGCCGGTGTACGCGGGGTGCTGGTCCTCTCCAGCGGGTTCGCCGAGGCAGGGCCCGAGGGCCGCTCCAGGCAGGCTGAGCTGCTGCGCCGGACCCGTGCCGGGGGGATGCGCCTGATCGGGCCCGGCTCCTGGGGAGTGGTCAACGCCGACCCGTCGGTGCGGCTCAACGTCTCCTCGCTGGGGCTCCTGCCGCGGCCGGGTCGGCTCGGCGTGTTCTGCGAGTCCGGTGCCCTGTCGGTGGCGGTGCTCGACCTGGCCGCGCGGCGAGGTGTGGGCATCTCCACGTTCCTGTCCGCGGGCGAGCGGGCCGACGTGTCGGCCAACGACTGTCTTCAGTACTGGGAGGCCGACGAGAGCACCGACGCGATCGCGCTCTACCTGGAGAGCACCGGCAACCCGCGCAAGTTCTCCCGGATCGCCCGGCGGGTGGGCCGGGTCAAGCCCGTGCTCGTACTCACCTCCGGCACATCGGGATTCGCCTCCGCGGGGCGGTCGCCGCGGGACGCCTTCGACGCCATGCTCACCCAGGCCGGGTGCATCCGGGTGCAGACCCTGGACCAGTTGCTCGACGTGGCACGGTTGGTCGCGGACCAGCCGCTTCCGGGCGGTGACCGGGTGGCGGTGGTCGCCAACAGCCCCAGCCTGGCCCGGCTGGTCGCCGACACGTGTCAGGCCCATGACCTTCGGGTGTCGGACGGGCCGGTCTCGGTGTCCGAGACGGCGTCGGTCGAGGCGTTCACCAAGGCGGTCCAGGCGGCACAGCGCGACGAGCTGGTCGACGCCGTCGTCGCCGTGCACTCACCGACCACTGGGGCTGGTGGCGGTGCGCTGATGGCGGCGCTGCGTGCCGGCTGCGCCTCCTCGTCGACGCCCGTGGTGCTGAGCTTGATCGCCCGCCCGGACGTCGACCTCGAGCCGGCGCCCGAGGGGCAGCGTAGGCTGCCCACCTACGCGACCCCCGAAGAAGCCGTGCTGGCTCTGGCCGCCGTCGTGCGCTACGTGCGGTGGCGGCGACGCGCCCCCGGTCGCCGCGTGGAGCCGACCGGCTGCGATCCTGACGGCGCCAGGGCGTTGGTCGAGGAGCTGCTCGCCGCCCATCCGGACGGGGTCGACCTCGACCCAGCGATGTGTGCCCAGCTGCTCTCCCTCTACGGGATCACCCTGTGGCCGACGCGGCAGGTGAGCACCCCCGATGAGGCGGTCGCGGCCGCCGAGGAGCTGGGTTGGCCGGTGGCGCTGAAGACCACGGCACCGTATCTGCGCCATCGCGTCGACCTCGGCGGCGTCCGGCTGGATATCGCCGACGCCGCCGAGCTGCGCCGCCACGTCGTGGAGATGACGCAGCGACTGTCCCTCACAGAGGACGCCGCCACGCTGGCAGTGCAACAGATGGCGCCGCCCGGTGTCGCCTGCGTCGTGCGCAGCGTCGAGGACCAGCAGTACGGCCCCGTGGTGACCTTCGGACTCGGAGGTGACGCGAGCGACCTGCTCGGTGACGTGGCGCACCGGATCAGCCCGCTGACCGACTCGGACGTGGTTGACATGGTGCGCTCCGTGCGCGCTGCGCCCAAGCTGTTCGGACGCCGCGGGGCCCCTCCGGCGGACGTGGCCGCCCTGGAGGACCTGTTGGCCCGGGTGGCCTGCCTCACCGACGACCTGCCGGATGTGGCCGGAATCGACCTGAACCCAGTGGTGGTGGCGGAGCGGGGTCTGGCCGTTCTCTCCGCCCGGGTGCGCCTGGCCAGGGTCGCTGTGCGCGCCGACGCCCGCAGGGAGCTGAGCGCAGCGACCCGGACGGGATGACAGGATGGGCGAGTGCGGGAACGACCGACGACAGTGAAGCACCCGGGAACCGGGCTGCCCAAGCAGCTGCGCGGCGACGTGGAGCGGGCCGGGTATTACCCCGAGCTCGTCTGCGACGTGCTCGAGATCGCCGTGGCGGGCGAGGAGGTGCGCAGCTTCCTGGTGCACCCGGAGACCACCTTCGACCGGGACGAGGTCCGTCGGCATGTCACCGTTCTCGTACTGACCCCCAGCCGGCTGGTGGTGGCGCACGCCGACGACCACGATCCGGACGCACTCAGCCCGCAGCCCTATGCCACGGCCAGCACCGAGTCGGTCGCTTTGCAGCACGTGCGCTCGCTGGTGCTCTCCCAGGCGGTCACGCTGCCGGCCCAGCATCACCGGGGCGACACCCCTCGTGAGATGACGCTGAGCATCGGGTGGGGTGCGGTCTCCCGGGTCGACCTCGAGCCCGCCGGCTGCGCCGACCCCGAGTGCGAGGCGGACCACGGCTACACCGGAAGTACGTCCGCCGACGACATCACCCTGCGGCTGTCGGCCGAGGCCGAGGGCGTGGCGGCCGTTCGCGCGGCTGTGGCGTTCGTGCGCGATCTGTCGGCCGCGGTCGCGATCGCCGCCGGGCGAGCGGGTGGCTGACGACACCACCGATCTCGGCTTGGCGCAGGTGATGCCGGCCGTGGCCCGCTCTCTCGGCGTTGCGGTCGGTGATCCGGGCCGGCTGTGCCTTCCGTCGGCGCGGCACGTGGTGCTGGTCCTGCTCGACGGTCTGGGCGCTGAGCTGCTGGACCGGCGTAGCGGTCATGCACCGTTCCTGCGCCAGCTGCGCGTCAACGCCTCTACCGATCTCAGCTGTGCCTTTCCGAGCACCACCGCGACCAGCATGGGCACCCTCGGCACGGGGCTGCTGCCAGGTAGCCACGGGCTGGTCGGGCTCGACGTGCTCGATCCGGACCGTGACGTAGTGTTCAGCGAGCTGGCGTGGGATCCGGCGGTCGACCCTCGGCGCTGGCAGCCCGAACCCACCGTGTTCGAACAGCTCGCCGGCCGAGAAGTCGACGTGGTCCGGATCGGCCCGGACTACTTCGACGGGTCGGGGCTCACCGAGGCGGCGTTGCGCGGGGGACGGTTCCAGGCCGCGGCGACCCTGCAGCAACGCATCGACGCCGCCGTCGCCGCGCTGCGTACGGCGGGTCGGCGGTCCGCCCTCATGTACCTCTACTGGGGGCAGATCGACAAGGTCGGCCACGTCTACGGGTGCGACTCTTGGCAGTGGGCCGACGAGCTGTCCGCCGTCGACGGCGCCATGCAGCAGCTGGTCGCTCGCCTGGGCCCGAACACTCTCGTGGTGGTCACCGCCGACCACGGGATGGTCGACGTGCCGTTCGAGAACAGGCTGGACCTGGCCGACGAGGCGGACCTGTCCGCCGGCGTCCGACTCGTCGGCGGCGAGGCGCGTGCCCTGCACCTGTACTGCCGCCCCGGGGCGGCAGGCGACGTGCTCGCCGCCTGGCGTGCCCGGCTCGGGTCGAGCATGGACCTGCTCACTCGCGGACAGGCGATCGAGCGCGGGTGGTTCGGCCCGGTCCACCCGCGGGTGTTGCCGCGCATCGGTGACGTGATCGTCTCGGCACGCGGACCGGTGGCCGTGGTGGACTCCCGAACAGCCCGTCCCGAGAGCCTGGCCCTGCTCGGTCTGCACGGGGCGCGGACCCCGGCGGAGGTCGCGGTGCCGTTTCTCGTCTCGGGCGCAGCGTAAGGGCGCTACTCGCGCCGGCCGCCGAAGACGATGTCGTCCCAGCTGGGCACGCTCGCGCGTTTGGTGCGACGAGAGGGCGACGGGGTGGCACTCGTGCCAGCCGGCTGCCCAGTGGTGACGGCAGCCGGTGTCGTGGTCGCGGCACCGGTTCCGGTGCTCGCCGGCACCCCGGACGGTGGGGTGTCGGGAAGGTCGAGCACCTCGGCGTCCTCGGCCAGCTCCGGTCGCGAGACCGGGGGATGGGCCGCGGGCGGCATCGCCGGTCGCTCACTCGGACGAGCCGTCGGTCGGGCCGAAGCGCTCGTGGCGCCCGGCATGTCGTCGAACATCTCGTCTCGGTCGTCGTCCGAGGCGGGGTAGTCGTGGTCGATGACGGGCCGTTGGCGTCGCCCGCGCCGTTCGCGCAGAGTGTCCAGCAGGTCGACGGTCGAGGCCGACGGCCAGCTCGTCACCGCTTGCACAGACCCATCAGCCTCCACGTCGTAGACCTGCTCGAGGGAGAGGTCCTCGCCCGCGAGCGACGGATCCGCGGATCGGATCGGGACCAGCCGGCGGTGAGTGGCTGCTCCCGGGCTGGACGAGGACGCCTCGTCGTCGGTCAGCCAGCGCGCTTCGTCGTCCTGCGCACTGACGTGGCGAAGCTGGGCGTCATAGGCCCACCGGGCGCGACGCTCCCGGGTGCCGGCGGTGAAGGTCAGGGCGACGGTCCAGGTCCCGTCCTCGGTTCGCCAGGCGTCCCATTCCAGGGTCGACAGCTGCACCTCGCGGGCACTGAGCCGCTCGGTGACGAGGTCGTCGAGGCTTGGCGCGCCCCCCTTGTCCCGGGAGACCCCGCGCAGCCGGACCGCTCGTGCCTGCCGGACGACGAACTCGCGCTCGGCGAGCACCGGTCCCTCGTAGCGACGCACGTACTCGATCGGGAGGCCGGAATCCTCCGCGACACCCTCGGCGCTCTCGCCCGCCCGGATCCTGGCCTGGATGTCCCGCGGCCGCAGCCGGCCGTCGGTCTCGATCTGCAACTGGCCCAGGCGGGGGCGGTCGCGGCGCACCGCAGCGCGCATCGACTCGTCGACGCGGACCCGGTACCTCTGGCCGTCGGAGGCGGAAAGCACCAGGTGCTCACCGTCGTCGTGGACGCCGACGAGCGTGAGGTCCTGCATGTGTCACCCCTCCTGGTGCGTCCTGGTCCGACTGTGCCACCCCGTGCCGAGATGGCGAAGCATGTCGTCGGGCGTGGCGTCAGATGCCGCGCATCGACGGCTACCCTGCGTGCCGCGACCGGGACCTCGCGCCGTGGCACGGGGCGCCGGACGGTACCGAGGGTGATCGGCCATGGGGCGTTCGGCAGGCTCTGGTGACGGGGGACCGGCGCCTCGTGCTGAACGACGGCACCGCAGGTGCGAGGATGCGACGGTGACATCTGAACCGCATCTTGCGTCACCGGCGCCGCCGCGGCACCGCCCGGCCGCGCTGGCGCCCTACGACGGAATTCTGCTCCAGTCCTTCGGCGGCCCCGAGCGCCCGGAGGAGGTAATGCCGTTCCTGCAGAACGTGGCCCGCGGTCGGGCGATCCCCCGCGAGCGGCTGGAGTCGGTTGCCGAGCACTACTACGCCTTCGGCGGGCGCAGCCCGATCAACGACCAGAACCGGGCGCTGTTGGCCGCGCTCGGTGACGAGCTGGCGCGGCGTGACCTGGACGTGCCGTTGTACTGGGGCAACCGCAACTGGGACCCGTTCGTGGCCGACGCGCTGCGCCAGGCGCACCGCGGTGGTGCCCGCCGACTGGTGACGGTGGTGACCAGCGCGTACTCCAGCTACTCCGGGTGCCGTCAGTATCAGGATGACATGTCAGCGGCACTGGCCGAGCTCGCCGGTGAGGGGATCGAGCTCCTCGTCGACAAAGTTCGCCCCTACTTCAACCATCCGGGCTTCGTGTCGGCCAACGTCGATGCCGTCACAGCGGCCTTCAGCCGGCTCGACCCGGATGCGGCGCTCTCGCCTCGGGTCGTCTTCGTCACCCACTCCATCCCACTGTCGATGCAGGAGCGATCCGGACCTGCTGGTGGCGCCTACACACGTCAGCACCTGGACGTGGCGGCGACCGTGATGGACGCCGTATCGACCCGGATCGGTCGTTCCCCGGGCTGGGACCTCGCGTACTGCTCGCGGTCGGGTTCCCCGCAGGTGCCCTGGCTGGAGCCGGACGTCAACGACTACCTGCTCGAGCAGGCCAAGGCGGGGGTCACCGGTGTGGTGGTGGTGCCGATCGGCTTCGTCAGCGACCACATGGAGGTGATCTTCGATCTGGACACCGAGGCAGCGGGCCTCGCCGACCGGCTGGGGCTGGGGTTCGCCCGCGCCGCCACCGTCGGCACCCATCGCGACTTCGTCTCCGGGCTGGTCGATCTCAGCCTCGAGCGCGCCATGCAGGCCCGTGGTGAGGCGGTCGACCGGCCGGCGGCGGGCGAGCTGGGCGCCCTGCCCTCACGGTGTCCTCAGGGCTGCTGTGCGAAGGTGCAGGGACCGGCGTGAGCCAGGAGCCCTCCCGGGCCGCGGTGCCCGCGCCGTCCGCGGTGTCCGGTCGGCCCGAGCTGCCCCACCTCACAGACCTGATCGAGCTGGCCGAGAACACCGCGCGGGAAGCGGCCACCATGGTCGCCAGGGGTCGGCCGGGCCGCGACGACGGTGGGGTCACCAAGGTCGAGGTCGCGGCCACCAAGAGCAGCCCCACCGATGTGGTCACCGAGATGGACTGGGCGGTCGAGTCGTTGATCCGGCGACGGATAACCCACGCCCGACCCGAGGACGGCGTCTTCGGCGAGGAGGACGGGCACCAGGTCGGCAGCAGCGGTCTGACCTGGCTGATCGATCCCATCGACGGGACCGTGAACTACCTCTACGGCCTGCAGGCCTACGCGGTGAGCGTGGCCGCGGTACTCGGCGACCCCGCCGCGCCGGGCAACTGGTGGCCCGTCGCCGGCTGTGTCGTGAACCCCGCGACCGGTCAGACCTGGACGGCGGGCGTCGGCCGGGGTGCCTACCTGGACGGCGAGCCGATCACCGCGCCGACGCCTCCCGTGTTGGCGCGGGCCCTGGTCGGAACCGGCTTCGGGTACCTTCCGGGTCGGCGCCGGGCGCAGGCCAGGGTGCTGGTGGAGCTCCTGCCGCAGATGCGTGACCTTCGGCGGATCGGCAGCGCGGCGCTGGATCTGTGCGCGGTGGCCGACGGCCGGCTGGACGCGTTCTACGAGCGCGGCCTGAACCCGTGGGACATGGCCGCCGCGATGCTGGTGATCGCGGAGGCCGGCGGTGGTGTCTGTGGGCTACGCGGCGCCCCGCCGTCCGGTGACATGGTCGTGGCAGGGGTCGAGCCGCTGCTGGGTGTGCTGACCGATCGGCTCGGCGGCCTCGGCGCGGACGCCGACGACCCGGACTGAGCACAGCCGCGACCTCGCCGGCGACTGGTCGGTGAGCGAACCTCGGCCCGGCTCAGCCGGTGGCACGGTCGGTCGCGTCGATCGGACCGGTCATGCCCAGGTCGGGCGTGACACGTCCGTAGGCGGCGAATATGCGCTCGGTGCCGTCGAGGGCGATCCCATTCTCAGCAGCCAGCCGGACCATCGACTCGAGCTCGCCGAGGCGGATCTCGACCAGGTAGTCATCCCCGGCCTGTTTCGCTTCGTCGAGGTGACGTTCCACGTCTGCCACCCGGTTGCTGATCGCCTGGTGAAACCCGACCACGACCACCTCCGCGTCACCAGGGCCGGCTCGCGTTGCCCGCCCGGAAGCCAGGACCTTACGCCACCTGGGCCGTGCGGACGAGGGCTTGGTCGAATCGGGCGGTGTCGGCCGGTTGAGCACCGTCACACCGTGCTTGGTTCGCTACCGGGCCCGAGATGGTGCACAATCCTCCCGCGCGCCTGCAGCGAGCGGGCACAAAAAGGGCTCGTGCGGCGTTACGGGGGCGTCCGGCCGGGCGAGGGCGACGGGTACGGACGAGGACCAAGGACCTGTTCTGACTCTGAACGACGACTTAACTACGGCAACGACTTTTGCTTCGGGAGCGTGACCTGAATGGCGACTGACTACGACGCGCCACGAAAGACCGACGACGAGCTCAGCGAGGACTCGATCGAGGAGCTCAAGGCTCGGCGCGTCGATAAGGGGTCCGGGGCGGTCGACGAGGACGAGACCGAGGCGGCCGAAGGCTTCGAGCTGCCCGGCGCCGACCTGTCCAACGAAGAGCTGTCGGTCCGGGTGCTACCGCGCCAGGCCGACGAGTTCACCTGTTCCAGCTGTTTCCTCGTGCACCATCGCAGCCAGCTGGCCAAGGAGATCGGCGGGATGCCCGTGTGCCGGGAGTGCGCCGCCTGAGTCGTGGGCCCGCTGCACGTTGGGCAGGGCTTACACGGCGGGCGGTGTTCCCGGTGACGCTCGCGCCGTCCATCAGACCTGCTCGGCGGCCACTGCCTGGGCGAGAAGGTCCGGGGTGCGGCTGGAGACCAGCCAGTAGGGGGTGGGATCCGCCGGGTCGATCAGGGTGAGCCTGACCCCCGTCGGGATCCAGCCGCGCAGACACAGATAAGCTCTCGCGTCGAGTCCCGGGCCATGGGCGTGGCGCATCGACTCGGCGTCGAGCACCTCGATCCGACCGATCAGCCCGACCTCGATGGCGGCGGCCCCGGCGCGGAGCAGGCCGCCGCCCACCAGGAGCCGTGGGGTGCTGCGCGCCAGCAGGCCGGCCAAGACCAGGCAGGACCCCACCGCGGTGACCAGGCCCGCCTGCGGGCTCACCACCGACAGGCTCAGGCCCAGCCCGAGTCCGATGAACATGACGGCGGTCCAGACCCACCACGCGGGGTGAAGGCGCTCGTCATAGCGCAGCGTGCCGACAGAGCCTCCCGCCATGCTGCCCAGCCTGCCATGCCGGCTCGCGTGTGGGGACTAGCCTGCCCCGGTGAGCTGGACGAGAGCGCAGACCGCCATCCCCGAGGCAGGCCCGCCGACGGCCGAGCTGGACGTGCTCATCCAGCGGCTCGACGGGGCGTTGCCCCTGCCGGGGTATGCCCGGCCGGACGATGCCGGCGCCGACCTGTGCACCGCGATCGACGTCCAGCTGGCCCCGGGTCAGCGGCAGGTGGTGCCGACCGGGGTCGCCATCGCCCTGCCGCCGGGATATGCCGCCTTCGTCCACCCACGGTCGGGACTGGCCGCCCGGCACGGGGTTACCGTGGTGAACGCACCCGGCACGGTGGACGCCGGGTACCGGGGGGAGATCAAGGTCACATTGATCAATACGGACTCCGCCGAGACGGTCACGTTGCATCGTGGGGACCGGATCGCCCAGCTCGTCGTCCAGCGCGTCGAGCGGGCCCGGTTCGTCGAGGTCGCCGAGCTGCCGGCGTCGCAGCGCGGGGCCGGCGGGTTCGGCTCGACCGGCGGGTTCCGTGCCGCAGACGAGGACGGTGCCGCCCGCGGGGCGGACAGCAGGCAGGGGAAAGGTGGGAGACCGTGAGGTGGTTCCGTCGTCAGGGCGCGGATGACGCAGACGAGGGTGCGGACGGCGCTGACGACCAGACCATGCCCGCGGACGAGGGTGCGCCGGCGGCCGGGGCGGTCGCGGAGCCGGAGGAGGACGCTGCGCCCCGCAGCCTGCTCTCACCCCGGCCGAACGGTCCGTGGGACGTCAGCGAGCGCGATGGCGTGGAGGGTTACGTCGACCTGGGTGCGCTGCGCCTTCACGGGCGTGAGGGCATGGAGCTGCGTCTGGACGTCGATGAGACCTCCGGCTCGGTGACCGCGGCCACGGTCCAGCTGGGGGGCTCCGCGGTGCAGCTTCAGGCGTTCGCCGCGCCGCGCAGTGAAGGGATCTGGCCCGAGATCATGGCTGAGATCGCCTCCGGCATCACTCGGCAGGGTGGGACGGCCGAGGAGCAGGACGGCGTCTTCGGCCGGGAGCTGCTCGCGCACATCCCGGTGCGCACCTCGGATGGTCGCACGGGGCACCAACCGGCCCGCTTCGCGGGAATCGACGGGCCCCGGTGGTTCTTGCGGGCGGTCTTCCACGGTGCGGCCGTCTCGGAGCCAGCAGCGGCCCAGGAGCTCGAGTCGGTGGTCAGAGAGGTGGTTGTGATCCGAGGCGCCGAGGCGATGGCTCCACGTGAGCTGCTGCCGTTGAACCTGCCCCAGGAGGTCACCGGTCAGGACCCGAGCCCGCCCGGTCCTACGGACGAGGCGACCACCTCCGGGGGAGAGCCCCGTTCCCGCGCCGACCTGAACCCCTTCGCCCGGGGGCCGGAGATCACCGAGGTGCGCTGACACGACCCACGGCTGGGGAGCGCCTACTCTGGAGCCATGGCCACCCAGTCCACATCTCGGTTCCGGTCCGCGCTGGCCCGGATGGTAGCGCCTCAGGAGCAGGTGCACGCCGAGCAGGAGCAGGAGCGCGCCGTCCAGATGGGCGGCACGCCGATCGTCGATCTGGTGCCTCGGCACCAGGCGACGGTCTGCGGGACGCTCAGCTCGGTGATCCTCCAGCCGCGGGCCGGGGTCCCGGCGCTGGAAGCAGCGTTGTACGACGGGACCGGAACGCTCCGGGTGATCTGGCTGGGGCGCCGTCAGATCGCCGGCGTCGAGCCTGGGCGGCGGTTACGAGTCCACGGCATGGTCACCCTGTCCGAGGGCGAGACGGCCCTGTACAACCCGCGCTACGAGCTGATCGCCCGTGACTGAAGCGAGTGGCAGCACGTCGCGACGCTCACCGATGGCCGAGGCGATCGGGGAGCAGTTCTCGCTGGAGAGGTCGATCGGCGGCGTCCGGGGGCTGCTCGAGTCCGTCGTTCCCATCACGCTGTTCTCGGTGCTGTTCGGGGTCACCAGGGACCTCAGGCTGTCGTGCATCGTGGCCCTGGTGCCGTCGGTGCTGTTCGCCGTGGCACGGCTGGCCCGCCGCGAACCGATCACCCAAGCCCTGTCCGGGGTCCTCGGCGTCGGCATCGGTGCGTTCATCGCGCTGCGGACCGGACGCTCGGAGAACTTCTTCCTCCCGTCGATCATCAAGAACGCCGCCTACGCAGCTGCCTACGCCGTCTCGATCCTCCTGCGCTGGCCGCTGATCGGCGTGGTGCTCGGCTTCGCCCTCGGAGAGATGACGCACTGGCGCTCGGTGCCTGCGCGGCTGCGCGCGTACTCGCAGGCGTCGTGGCTCTGGGTGGGCATGTTCGGGATCCGGCTCGCGGTCCAGATCCCGCTCTACCTGCTCGGTATGACCGCGACCCTCGGCTTCGCCAGCGTTCCGCTCGGGATCCCGCTGTTCGCGCTCGTGGCCTACCTGACGTGGCTCGTGGTTCGCCGGGTGCCGGTGGCCCACGCCCCGAACCATCCCCGCCGCCGCGTCGGCGCCGTCGACCGGGTGGCAGAGCCGGACGTGCCTCAGCTCAGGAGTGACCCGGGCTGAGCAGGGCCTGCAGCTCGTCCTCGGAATCCGGCACTGTCACGAACATCAGTTCGTCGTTGGCCTCCAGGGTGTCGTCGCGGCTGGGCGCGATCGGGTTGTCGGCCCTGATGATCGCGACCAGCACCGTGTTGGCCGGCCAGATGATGTCGCCGACCATCGTGCCGACCACCGGTGCGTCGGCCGGCAGGGTGAGCTCGACCATGTTGGCCCGGCTCTGCTGAAAGGTGAAGATCCGCACCAGGTCACCGACCGAGACGGCCTCCTCGACCAGGGCGGTCATCAGCCGTGGCGTGGATACCGCGACGTCCACCCCCCACGCCTCGTCGAACATCCACTCGTTCCTCGGGTTGTTCACGCGAGCAACGGTCCGCGGCACTCCGTACTCGGTCTTGGCGAGCAGCGAGACCACGAGGTTGACCTTGTCGTCGCCACTGGCGGCGACGACGACGTCGCAGTCGGCCAGCCCGGCCTCGGCCAGTGAGGCCACCTCGCAGGCGTCGGCCAGTAGCCACTGCGCCTGCGGCACGCTGGCCACCCGGATCGCTGCGGGGTTCCGGTCGATCAGCAGGACCTCGTGCCCGTTGCCGAGCAGCTCTTCGGCGATGGAGCGACCGACGATTCCCGCCCCGGCGATGACCACCCGCATCAGCCGGCTCCTACGGCGGGCGGCGCCGCG
This sequence comes from uncultured Actinomycetota bacterium, assembly GCA_963825645.1. GTDB lineage: Bacteria > Actinomycetota > Actinomycetes > Actinomycetales > Kineosporiaceae > JADJPO01. The sequence continues at coordinate 95,992 of CAWGTT010000008.1, read as the reverse complement.
AGCAACGACTCTGCCTCGGGCAGGTCGCCCTCCCGGATCATCAGGTGCACCAGATCACCCTCCTGGTAGACCGACTCCTGCGTGGGCACGACGCCTTCGCCGACCCGGGTCAGGTAGGCGACCCGAGCCCGGGCGGCGGACTCGATGGCGCTCAGTCGCCGTCCCACCCAGCCACGATGGACGTTGACCTCGGCGAGCACGAGCTTCCCGGAGGCGTCCCGGAACTCCGAGGTGGCGCCGACCGGCAGCAGCCGGCGCACGATCTGGTCGGCGGTCCAGCGCACGGTCGCGACCGTGGGGATGCCCAGGCGCTGGTAGACCTCGGCCCGCCCCGGGTCGTAGATGCGGGCCACGACGTTCGAGACGCCGAACACCTCGCGGGCCACCCGAGCGGCCAGGATGTTCGAGTTGTCACCACTGCTCACCGCGGCGAAGGCGTAGGCATCGGCGGTTCCCGCCTCGGTGAGCGTGTCCCGCTCGAACCCCAGCCCGGTCACCCGCTGGCCCTCGAACTGGCTGCCGAGGCGACGGAAGGCGTCCGGGTTCTGGTCGATCACGGACACACTGTGCCCGCGTTCTTCCACCATCTGGGCCAGGGTCGAACCGGTGCGGCCGCACCCCATGATCACGAAATGCACGCCTGCTCGAGCTCCCCTTCGTCCGGCCCACACCTGGGTGAGGCGAGTAGCGCCGTCGTTGCCCGACGCTACACGTCCGTCGAGCGTCACGGCGCACGCCTACGATGCGGTGCGTGCCCATCTTCACCGACGCCCTGAAACGACTCCTCGTCGGGCGTCCGTTCCACAGCGACCGGCTCTCCGAGACTCTGCTGCCGAAGCGCATCGCACTTCCGGTCTTCGCCTCGGACGCGTTGTCCTCGGTGGCCTACGCGCCGGACGAGATCCTGCTGACCGTTGCCTTCGCCGGTACGGCCGCCTACGTGGTCGCGCCGTACGTGGGGTTGGCGGTCGCATTCGTCATGGCCATCGTGGTGCTCTCCTACCGCCAGAACGTGTACGCCTACCCCTCGGGCGGCGGGGACTACGAGGTGGCGACGACGAACCTCGGGGTGCCGGCCGGCCTTGGCGTGGCCAGCGCCCTGCTGGTGGACTACGTGCTCACCGTGGCGGTCTCGGTCTCCTCGGGCGCCCAGTACGCCACCTCGGCGATACCGGCGCTGCGCGAGCATGAGGCGCTGGTCGCCGTCGTTGTCGTGGTCCTACTCACCGCGATCAACCTGCGCGGCGTCCGTGAGTCCGGAACCACGTTCGCCGTCCCCACGTATGCCTTCATGATCGCCATCTTCGGGATGACCGGCTACGGCGTGTACCGCCTCCTCACCGGGACCCTTCCCGCGGTGGAGAGCTCGGATCTCACCGTGGTGCCGATGCCGGAGTTCGAGCAGGGCCTGGTCGGACTCGGGTGGGGGTTCCTGCTGCTGCGGGCGTTCTCGTCGGGCTGCGCGGCGCTGACCGGGGTCGAAGCGATCAGCAACGGCGTGCCGGCCTTCCAGCGCCCGAAGAGCCGCAACGCGGCCACCACGCTGGCCCTGCTCGGCCTGATCGGGGCGACGATGCTGATGAGCATGATCGTCCTGGCCCAGCGAATGCACATCCGCTTCGTCGAGGACCCGGCCACCCAGCTGCTCCGTGACGGGGTGCCGGTGGGGGAGGGCTACGAGCAGAACCCGGTGATCGGTCAGGTCGCCAGGGCGCTGTTCGCCGACATGCCGGTCGCGTTCTACTTCGTCGCCGCCTGCACCGGGCTGATCCTGGTGCTCGCGGCCAACACGGCGTTCAACGGGTTCCCGGTGCTCGGTTCGATCCTGGCTCGGGACGACCTGATGCCGCGACAGCTGCACACCCGCGGTGACCGGCTGGCCTTCAGCAACGGCATCCTGACGCTCGCGGCGGCGGCGGTGGCGCTGATCCTGCTCTACGACGCCCAGGTCACCAAGCTGATCCAGCTCTACATCGTCGGAGTGTTCATCTCCTTCACCCTGGGCCAGGCGGGCATGGTCCGGCACTGGAACCGTCGGCTGCGGACCGAGACCGACCGCGGGGTGCGCCGGCGGATGGTCCGCTCGCGGATGGTGAACCTGGTCGGGGTGACCATCACCGGTCTGGTCCTGGCGATCGTCGTGGTCACCAAGTTCGTGCACGGCGCCTACCTGGCCATCATCGCGATGAGCCTGCTCTACCTGGTGATGAGGGGCATCCGCGGGCACTACCGGGCGGTCCGGGCCGAGCTGTCGGTCGGCACGGACAGCGCGGCCCGACAGCTGCCGTCCCGAGTGCACGCGATCGTGCTGGTCTCGAAGATCCACAAGCCGACGATGCGCGCGCTGTCCTACGCGCGGGCGGCCCGGCCGTCGATGCTCGAGGCGGTCACCGTGGTCACCGATCCCGACGAGACCGCCGCGCTGCAACGCGAGTGGGACGCCCGCGATATCCCGGTGCCATTGCGGGCCCTGGACTCCCCGTACCGGGAGATCACCCGACCGGTGGTGGAGTACGTCAAGAGCATCCGCAAGGAGAGCCCGCGAGACCTGGTCGTGGTGTACGTCCCCGAGTACGTGGTCGGTCACTGGTGGGAGCACATCCTGCACAACCAGAGTGCCCTGCGGCTCAAGACCCGGCTGCACTACTCGCCGGGGGTCATGGTCGCCAGTGTGCCCTGGCAGCTGAGCTCCTCCGAGGGACACGACGTGCGCGACGACGAGCTGCCGCAGCTGGCCATCCGGGCACTGCAGGCAGGCACCCCCGACGAGCCCGAGCCGCCGCGGCGATCCTGGCGCAACCGGTGAAGGACAGTGGGCTGCAAGTGCCGGCGCCCCCGCCGGGGCCGTGGGCAGGCGCGCACGTCGTCCAGCCGGAGGGTGCGGAGCTGCTGCGGTTGGAGGTCGGGCCGGTGGCCGCCGGAGGCAGCTGCGTGGCCCGGCACGAGGGCCGGGTGGTCTTCGTCCGTCATGCACTGCCCGGAGAGCTGGTACTGGCCCGGCTGACTGCCCCCGCGCGGGCCGAGGAGGGCGCAGGTTTGCGCTACTGGCGCGCGGACGCCGTCCAGGTACTGCGTGCCTCGCCCGACCGGGTGGAGCCGCCCTGCCCGTCCTCGGGACCGGGCCGATGCGGGGGGTGCGACTGGCAGCACGCCTCCATCGCGGGGCAGCGGGCCGGGAAGGCGGAGCTGGTCCGCGAGCACCTGCGTCGCCTGGCCGGGGTGGACCGGCCGGATCTTGTGGTGGAGCCGCCGGGTGAGGCCGGTCACGGCGCCGATGACGGGCTGGGCTGGCGGACCCGGATGCGGTTCGCGGTGGACTCCGGCGGCCGGGCCGGGCTGCGCGTACACCGCTCCCACACGGTGGTCCCGCTGCCGGGCTGCCCGATCACCCATCCCGACGTGGCCGCGGTCGACGTCACCGGACGGTCCTGGCCGGGGACGGCGGCCGTCGAGGTGGCTCTGGGCAGTGCGCCGCCACCGCTCGTGGTGGTCGAGCCCGTCGACGGTCCGCGTCGTGGGTCGTCGGCCACCGGCGCGCACCACGTCCCACCCATGCCGGTGGAGGTCTGCTTGGCCCGCCGCGGTCCGGGCGGGTTGACCCGGCTGCGCGGGCGCACCTGGGTGGAGCACCGTGTGCGGCTGGACGGCGACGAGCTGCGGTTCCGGGTGAGCGAGGGCGGGTTCTGGCAGGGGCACCCGGCCGCCGCGCAGACTCTGCTGGACGCCGTTCTGGCGGCGGCCGACCCTCGCCCGGGGGAGCTGGCCATGGACCTGTACTGCGGAGCGGGCCTTTTCGCCGCCGGGCTGGCCGCACGGGTCGGGCCGGACGGCGCCGTACTGGCCGTCGAGCGTGACCGCCGGGCCGCGACCGACGCGCGGCGCAACCTGCACGACCGGCCGTGGGTGCATCTGGTGCAGGGCCGGGTCGAACGCGCCCTGGCGCCGCGGCTGGCCGAACCGCCGTTCTCGGGGCACGCCGACCTCGTGGTCCTCGACCCGTCGCGCTCCGGCGCCGGAGCTGCCGTGATGTCGGCGGTCTGCGCTGCGGGCCCCCGCGCCGTCGTCTACGTCGCGTGCGACCCCGCTGCGATGGCCCGTGACGTGGCCATGGCGGCGGGTCGTGGCTACCGGCTCGACGCGCTGCGGGCGTTCGACCTGTTCCCGATGACCCACCACGTCGAGTGCGTGGCCACTTTGGTACCGACGCCGTGACAGCGCGCGATGTGAGCGCGAAGGTCACGGTGAGCGTGTGGTGATGACCCGGCGGGTGGGTCCCTAGCTCACCGTCGTGGCGATCGTGGGCGGCCGCTCGTCGTGCCGGGTGACCACTCAGCGGGCCGGGGGTTGAACCGAGCGGGTCCGGGGGTTATTTTGACAAGATAGTTCGACGTCGAGATAAATCTGCGGAACGGGTCTGATGCTCGTCCCGACACCCTCGAACGACCGCTCCTCGCGCCGCCGACCCGGGCCGTGATGGGGCAGGATGCCGACCAGGTTCACCTGTGACGACGTTAGGAGCCGGATCGTGACCAGCGCCAGCAAGGACAGCTTCTCCGCGAAGGAAACCCTCGAGGTCGGGGGCAACGCCTACGAGGTGTTCCGGCTGGCCGCCGTGGACGGCGCACAGAACCTCCCGTTCAGTCTGAAAGTGTTGCTGGAGAACCTCCTTCGTACCGAGGACGGCGCCAACATCACCGCCGACCACATCCGGGCGCTGGCCTCCTGGGACCCGAACGCTCAGCCGGACACCGAGATCCAGTTCACCCCGGCCCGCGTGATCATGCAGGACTTCACCGGCGTGCCGTGCGTGGTCGACCTGGCCACGATGCGCGAGGCGGTGGTCGATCTCGGCGGGGACCCGTCCCGGATCAACCCGCTGGCCCCGGCCGAGTTGGTGATCGACCACTCGGTGATCATCGACGTGTTCGGCCGATCGGACGCGCTCGAGCGCAACATGGAGCTCGAGTACGAGCGCAACCGGGAGCGGTACCAGTTCCTGCGCTGGGGTCAGGGCGCGTTCGACGAGTTCAGAGTGGTGCCGCCGGGCACCGGCATCGTGCACCAGGTCAACATCGAGTACCTGGCCCGAGTGGTGATGACCCGTGAGGTCGCCGTGGGCGACGGCGAGGCGGGGACGGTGCTGCGGGCCTACCCGGACACCTGCGTGGGCACCGACTCGCACACCACGATGGTCAACGGTCTCGGCGTGCTCGGCTGGGGCGTCGGCGGGATCGAAGCCGAGGCGGCGATGCTCGGCCAGCCGGTCTCGATGCTCATCCCGCGGGTGGTCGGGTTCAAGCTGACCGGCCAGATCCCGGCCGGGGCCACCGCCACCGACGTCGTCCTGACCATCACCGAGATGCTGCGCAAGCACGGGGTCGTCGGCAAGTTCGTCGAGTTCTACGGCGCAGGCGTGGCCGCCGTCCCGCTGGCCAACCGGGCCACGATCGGCAACATGAGCCCCGAGTTCGGCTCCACCTGCGCCATCTTCCCGATCGACGAGGTGACGTTGGAGTACCTGCGGCTGACCGGTCGTAGCGAGCAGCAGGTCGCCCTGGTCGAGGCCTACACCAAGGAGCAGGGCCTGTGGCACCACCCCGAGAGCGAGGTCACGTACTCGGAGTACCTGGAGCTCGACCTGTCCACGGTGGTGCCGAGCATCGCCGGTCCGAAACGGCCCCAGGACCGGATCGAGCTGTCCGGTGCGAAGGCGGCCTTTCGGACGGCGCTGGCCGACTACGCGGGCACCCCACTGACCGAGCCGTCGGACGTCGCGTCCGCCGAGTCCTTCCCGGCCAGCGACAGCCCGGCGGTCTCCTCGGCGGTCGCGGACGGCGCGAGCCTGGCGCCGGCCGAGGCTCCCGAGGTGCCCGGTCGGCTGCGGCGCACGGTGCCGGTGGTGCTGGGCAACGGCACGCACACCGAGATCGACCACGGCTCCGTGGTCATCGCCTCGATCACCTCGTGCACGAACACCTCCAACCCCTCGGTCATGGTCGCGGCCGCTCTCCTGGCCAAGAAGGCGGTCGAGCGGGGCCTGGCCGTCAAGCCGTGGGTGAAGACGTCGCTGGCGCCCGGCAGCAAGGTGGTCACCGACTACTACGACAGGGCCGGCCTCACCCCCTATCTGGAGAAGCTCGGCTTCCACGTCGTCGGGTTCGGCTGCACGACGTGCATCGGCAACTCCGGCCCGCTGCCCGAGGAGGTCTCGGCCGCCGTCCAGGAGCATGACCTGGCCGTGGTGTCGGTGCTCTCCGGCAACCGCAACTTCGAGGGCCGGATCAACCCGGACGTGAAGATGAACTACCTCGCCTCCCCGCCCCTGGTGATCGCCTACGCGCTGGCGGGCACGATGGACTTCGACATCGACACCGATCCCCTCGGCGTCGGGTCGGACGGCGAGCCGGTCTACCTGCGCGATATCTGGCCGGACGCCGCCGAGGTCGAGCAAGTGGTCGGCGAGTCGATCACGAAGGACATGTTCACCAAGGACTACGCCGACGTCTTCGCCGGCGACCAGCGCTGGCAGGACCTGCCCACCCCGACCGGTGACACCTTCGCCTGGGACGCCGGGTCGACCTACGTGCGCAAGCCGCCGTACTTCGACGGGATGGCGATCGACCCGGCGCCGGTCTCGGACGTCTCTGGAGCCCGGGTGCTGGCCAAGCTGGGCGACTCGGTGACCACCGACCACATCAGCCCGGCCGGCTCGATCAAGGCCGACAGTCCGGCCGGCCGGTACCTGACCGAGCACGGGGTGGAGCGCAAGGACTTCAACTCCTACGGCTCGCGGCGCGGCAACCACGAGGTGATGATCCGCGGCACCTTCGCCAACATCCGGTTGAGGAACCTGCTGCTGGACGGCGTCGAGGGCGGCTTCACCCGCGACTTCACCGCCGACGGCGACCAGGCGGCGATCTACGACGCGGCCCAGAGCTACGCGACGGCGGGCATCCCGTTGGTGGTGCTCGCCGGCAAGGAGTACGGCTCGGGCTCGAGCCGGGACTGGGCGGCCAAGGGCACGGCGCTGCTGGGCGTCAGGGCGGTGATCGCCGAGAGCTACGAGCGGATCCACCGCTCGAACCTGATCGGGATGGGCGTGCTGCCGCTGCAGTACCCGTCCGGTGAGACCGCGGACAGCCTGGGCCTGACCGGCGCCGAGACGTTCTCGGTCACCGGGGTCGAGGCGATGAACTCCGGACCGGCACCGCGCACCGTGCACGTCAGCGCCACAGGGCAGGACGGCGGCTTGGTGGAGTTCGAGGCCGTGCTGCGGATCGACACCCCCGGCGAGGCGGATTACTACCGCAACGGCGGGATCCTGCAGTACGTATTGCGCCAACTGGTCCGCGGCTGACTCGAAACCCGCTCATGCTCCGCGGGTGCACCGGCGGCTATGCCCATACGGGGCATAGCGGGCGCCGCCGTGTGCACCCGCGGAGCATGAGCGGGTTTGTTACGAGAGCGTGACCATCGGATTGCGTGCCGGGCCTTCCGCCATCACTGGTCCGTGAATATGTTGTCGCCCACAACTTATTCGTCGGCCGGAGTATGGTCCGGCTGTCAAGGGAGTCGGGAGTCATCCGCGGCTCATCGATCCACGAGCCGTGTGGCTCGAAGGAAGGACCGGAGAATGGGTAAGCGCACTATCGGATTGATCGCCCTGAGCGCCGTCGGTGCGCTCACGCTGGGTGCCTGTGGAAGCGATGACAGCTCGTCGACCTCCTCGTCGGAGACGTCCGGGGCTGCCGCCGCCAGCGCGGGCAAGGTGGGCGTGATCCTGCCCGACTCGGCGTCCTCGGCCCGCTGGGAGACCGCTGACCGCCCCTTCCTCGACGAGGCCTTCAAGGCTGCCGGGGTGGAGGCGGACATCCAGAACGCCGGGGGTGACAAGGCCAAGTTCCAGACCCTGGCCGACGGCATGATCGGGTCCGGCGTCAAGGTGCTGATGATCGTCAACCTCGACTCCGACACGGGCAAGGCCGTGATCCAGCGGGCCACGGCGGCCGGTATCCCGGTGATCGACTACGATCGGCTCACCCTGGACGGCGGCGCCAAGTACTACGTGTCCTTCGACAACGTGGCCGTGGGCACCGCGATCGGCGAGGGCCTGGTCAAGGGCCTGCAGGCGGCCGGCAAGCAGACCGGCAACGTCCTGGAGCTGAACGGGTCGCCGACCGACAACAACGCCACCCTGTTCAAGGAGGGCTACGACACGGCGATCAAGGCTGCCGGGTACACGGTCACCGACTCCCAGGCCGTTCCGGACTGGGACAACACCAAGGCGGTCACCGTCTTCGAGCAGATGTTCGCCAAGGCCAGTGGCAAGGTGGACGGCGTGGCCGCCGCCAACGACGGACTCGGCGGTGCGGCGATCTCGGTGTTGGCTCGCAACGGCCTGGCCGGCAAGGTGCCGGTGACCGGGCAGGACGCCACCGACGAGGGTCTGCAGCGGATCCTGCTCGGCACCCAGTACGTCACGGTCTACAAGGCGGTGAAGAAGGAGGCCGAGGCGGCCGCCGAGCTCGCGATCGCGCTGGCCAAGGGCGACGTCGCCGCCGCCGACGCGCTGGCCACCGGCACGGTCAAGGACACCACGGCGAACACGGACGTCCCGTCGGTGCTGCTCGAGCCGCAGCCGATCTACAAGGACACCGTCAAGGACGTCATCGCTGACGGGTTCACCACCGTCGACAAGATCTGCACCACGGCCGAGCTGAAGAAGGCCTGCGCCGACAACGGCGTGAGCTGAGGTTCGTCGGTACGACCCGGGGCCCGGGTCCTCGATCAGGACGTCCTCGATCAGGACCTGGGCCCCGACCCATTTGAGGAGCCGACCGATCGTGAGGAGCGTGCGATGACCGACAGCGCGTCAAGCACCCCGTCCGGCAGGCCACTGCTGAGCCTGCGCGGGATGACCAAGAGTTTCGGAGCCGTCGACGTGCTCAAGGGCGTCGACCTGGACGCCTGGCCGGGCAAGGTGACCGCCCTGGTCGGCGACAACGGAGCCGGAAAGTCGACCCTGATCAAGGGGGTCGCCGGAATCTACGCCTTCGACGGTGGGTCGTACACCTTCGACGGGCAGCAGGTGCACGTGACCAACCCTCGTCAGGCCAACGACCTCGGCATCGAGGTCGTCTACCAGGACCTCGCGCTGTGCGACAACCTCGACGTCGTGGCCAACATGTTCCTCGGCCGCGAACTGGGCACTGAGGTGAACCTCGACGAGACGACGATGGAGCGCCGTGCCATCGAGACGCTGAAGGGTCTGTCCGTCCGCACCCTGCAGTCGGTGCGGATGCGGGTCGCCAGCCTGTCCGGCGGGCAGCGCCAGACAGTGGCCATCGCCCGGGCGGTGCTCTGGAACAGCAAGCTGGTCATCCTCGACGAGCCCACCGCGGCGCTCGGGGTGGCCCAGACCGAACAGGTGCTGAACCTGGTCCGGCGGCTCGCCGACAACGGCCTCGCGGTGATCCTCATCTCGCACAACATGAACGACGTGCTCCGGGTCGCCGACAGCGTCGCCGCTCTCTACCTCGGCCAGCTGGCCGCACAGGTGCCGGCCTCCGAGGTCACCCATGGACAGATCGTCGAGCTGATCACGGCCGGACGCACCGGCGACATAGGCCTGACCGACGATGCCAAGGAGGCCCTGGCGTGACCACCACCCAACCCCCTGCCCCCCCTACCTCCGGCACCCAGCCCGCGCTCGCCAACGGACTCGGCGACCAGGTCCGCGGATACGTCGACAAGGTCCGCGGCGGCGACGTCGGCGCGCTGCCCGCCGTCCTCGGGTTCGTCGTCCTGGTGATCCTCTTCTCCGCCTGGGTGGGAGACAACTTCGCCACCCCGTTCAACGCGGCCAACCTGCTGCTGCAGAGCGCCGGGGTCATCTACATCGCCATGGGCCTGGTCTTCGTGCTGCTGCTCGGCGAGATCGACCTGTCCGCGGGGTTCGCCGCGGGCACATCGGCGGCGATCATGGCGGTGCTGCTCACCGAGCGCGGTTACGCCTGGCCCATCGCCGTGCTCGGCTGCCTGGTCACCGGAGCGGTGATCGGGCTGGTGATCGGGCTGCTGGTGGCCCAGCTCGGCATCCCGTCGTTCGTGGTCACCCTCTCGTTCTTCCTCGGCCTGCAGGGCCTGATGCTCGCCGTGATCGGCAGCGGCGGCACCATCCCGATCCGTGACCAGACGATCCTGTCGGTGATGAACAACAACCTGCCGGTGCTCTGGGGATGGGTCCTGTTCCTGGTTGCCGTGGGCTTGTACGCCGGTCTCGGGCTGCTGGTCCGCAGCAGGAGGACGGCGGCCGGGCTGCCGATCGAGCCGATCTCGGTGCTCGGCGCCAAGGTGGCCGGGCTGGCCGTCGTGCTCGGTATAGCGACCTGGCTCCTGAGCACCGAGCGCAGCGTGAACCCGGCGGTGACCTCGCTCAAGGGCGTGCCCATCATCGTGCCGATCACCGCCGTGTTCGTCGTCGGGCTGACGTACCTGCTGCGGCGCACGCGCTTCGGCCGGCACGTCTACGCGGTCGGTGGCAACGCCGAGGCCTCCCGACGGGCAGGGATCAACGTCGTCCTGATCAAGATCATCTGCTTCGTCATCTGCTCGACGATGGCGGCGGTCGGCGGCGTGATTCTGGCCTCGCGGGCCAACTCGGTCTCACCGACCACGGGTGGCTCGACCACGCTGCTGCTGGCGGTCGGCGCGGCGGTGATCGGCGGTACCTCGCTGTTCGGCGGGAAGGGCCGGATCCTGGACGCGATCATCGGCGGTCTGGTGATCGCGGTGCTCGCCAACGGCATGCCGTTCATCACCTCGGAGGCGGCGCCGCAGTACATGGTCACCGCGCTGGTGCTGTTGCTGGCCGCGAGCGTCGACGCCATCGCGCGACGCCGGGCCGCAGCGACCGGTCGCTGACCGCGGCCGGTACCGGACGGCTGACACAGCCTGAGGGCCCGGGGCGAGCGCGGAGCGCGGACTCACCAGGAGGGGACCCATGGTGACCACGATCCACGGCTCGTTCCGGGACTCCGGGCGACCTCGAGGAGGGACCCAGGAGGATCTACGCCGGCACAACCTGAGCGCCGTCCTGACCCACCTGCATATCTCCGGACCGCTCAGCCGGGCCGAGCTGACCGCTCGGCTGCAGCTCAACCGCAGCACGATCGCCGGCCTGGTCGGTGAGTTGGCTGACGCTGGCCTGGTCCGGGAGCGGTCCCCGGACCGCGCTCCGGCCGGAGCCGGCCGGCCGTCATTGCTGGTCGAGGCGGACCCGTGCCAGGTGCGGGTGCTGGCCGCGGTGGTGGCCGTCGACCAGGTCGATGTGGCCCTGGTCGGACTGGGCGGCGACGTCGTAGCCCGGCGTAGCCGGGCGTTGGGCGCGCTACCGGACGCTCGGGACGTCGCCGCGGCCCTGGCCGCCGAGGTGGCGGCGCTGCTGGGAGAGCCGGCCACCGACTCCAGTGTGGTGGGGCTCGGCGTCGCGGTCGCCGGCGTGGTGCGCAAGGCCGACGGCTGCGTCCGGTTCGCACCCAACCTGGACTGGCGGGACGAGCCCCTCGGCGAGATGCTCCGGCCGCTGGTCGGTGGTCGGCCCGTACAGGTCGCGAACGACGCGGACCTGGGTCTGCTCGCCGAGCACCGACGCGGCGCAGCGCGCGGCGTCGACGATGCCATCTTCCTGGCCGGGGACATCGGCGTCGGCGGTGGGATCTTCGTGGGTGGGCGTCCGCTGGTCGGTGCGGGCGGCTATGCCGGCGAGCTGGGTCACATCGTCGTCCGCCCCGGTGGGCGACGCTGCCGGTGCCGGGCACGGGGCTGCTGGGAGACCGAGATCGGGGCTCCGGCGGTGGCTCGAGCGCTGGGGCTGCCGGTGCGCACCGAGAGGGCACGGCTGGTGGCGGCGCTGCGAGAGCTGGGGCCGGGGTCCCGCGACCTGGCGGAGATCGGCCGCTACCTCGGTCGGGGCATGGCGGTCGTCGTCAACATGCTCAACCCGCGGCTGCTGATCGTCGGCGGCCTGCTTCGCGAGGTCTACCCGCTGGTCGATGACGAGGTCTCGGCCGCCCTGACCGAGGCTGCGCTGGCCGCCCCGGCCGAGCAGCTGCGCGTGAGCGTGCCGGCGCTCGGTGGGGACGCCGCCCTGATCGGGGCCTCCGAGCTGGCCTGGGACGAGCTGCTCGCCGACCCGCTGGTGGTGATCAGGGACGCCGGCGAGCTGCGCCGCCATGCCTGACGCGGCAGGTCCGGCTGTGCCGCCGGGGTGGCCTGCGGCGGTGCGGCCGCCGGGTGCCCCCGGCTGGGAACGAACCGCCCTCGCCTGGCTGCTCGACCTGTGCCCCGCCGACTACCGCGGCCACGCCGTCCTGACCCGGTATCCGCTCGCGCTCTGTCACCTGGCGGCGGCCCACGTCGGCGCCGGCCTGACCGCGCTGCGCCAGGCCCGATCCTCGGCCCGGACCGTGCTGAGCGAGGCGCTCGACCCACCGGCGCTCGTCGAGCTGTTCGAGACCTTGGACGTCGAGGAGGCCCGGCTGCTCGCCGCTCGGCGCGGTGTCGAGCTGCTCGACGGGGCACTACGCGGACGGCGCTACGTGCCCCGGCTGTGAGGCGGGCGCTGAGCGCGCAGGACCCCGAACAGGGCCTTCTCGGTGAGCCGCGAGGTGGCCACCACACGGGTTTGCCGAGCCGCTTGCCGCGGCCGCTCCTAGACTCGACGGGACGCCGGTGCGTGGCCGGTGCCTGGGAGGTCCGTTCAGAGATGGTTCAGCTCGGCTCGATCGCCGACCCGCGGGACCTACGCCGGTTGACCAGGGAGGAGCTCGAAGACCTCTCCGGTCAGATCCGCGCCTTCCTGATCGAGAAGGTCTCCCGGACCGGCGGTCACCTCGGACCCAACCTCGGAGTGGTCGAGCTGACCATCGCCCTGCACCGGGTCTTCGACTCCCCGCGGGACCGGATCGTCTTCGACACCGGTCACCAGGCCTACGTGCACAAGCTGCTGACCGGCCGGCACGACTTCTCCGAGCTGCGCCGTCGCGGCGGGCTGTCCGGCTACCCGAACCGGGCCGAGTCCGAGCACGACATCGTCGAGAACTCCCACGCCTCCACCGCGCTGTCCTGGGCCGACGGGATCGCCAAGGCACATCAGCTGCGCGGCGAGCGCGACCGCTGCGTCGTGGCCGTGATCGGCGACGGGGCGCTGACCGGTGGGATGGCCTGGGAGGCCCTGAACACCATCGCTGCCGGTCCGGACCGGCGCCTGGTGATCGTGGTGAACGACAACGGGCGCTCCTACGCCCCCACGATCGGGGGCATGGCCCATCACCTCACCACGCTGCGCACCACCCGCGGCTACGAACGGTTCCTGGAGTGGGGCAAGGCCACCTTGCGGCGCAGCGGGCGCCCGGGGCGGATGGCCTTCGAGGCGCTGCATGGGGTGAAGAAGGGCCTCAAGGACGTCGTCGCTCCGCAAGGGATGTTCGAGGACCTCGGCATCAAGTACCTCGGACCGGTCGACGGCCACGACATCGGCGAGCTCGAGTACCTGCTGCGCCGGGCCCACGACTACGGAGGACCGGTGATCGTGCATGCGATCACCCGCAAGGGCAACGGCTACGCCCCGGCCGAGAACGACGAAGCCGACCGGTTCCACGGGATCGGCGTGATCGACCCCGACACCGGTCGTGCGGTGGCGTCCTCCGGGGGTGGCCAGTCGTGGACCTCGGTGTTCGCCGAGGCGGTGACCGACCTGGCCGACGACCGGGCGAACCTGGTCGGGATCACTGCGGCGATGCAGATACCGGTCGGTCTGGACCGCTTCGCGAAGGCCTACCCCGAGCGTGTCTTCGACGTCGGGATCGCCGAGCAGCACGCGGTGACCAGCGCGGCCGGCATGGCGTTCGCCGGGCTGCATCCGGTGGTCGCGGTCTACGCGACCTTCCTCAATCGGGCCTTCGACCAGGTGCTGATGGACTGCGCGCTGCACCGGGCCGGGGTGACGTTCGTCCTCGACCGGGCCGGCGTGACCGGGGACGACGGGGCGAGCCACCACGGCATGTGGGACATCTCCCTGCTCCGGCTCGTGCCGGGCCTGCGGCTGGCCGCACCACGTGACGCCGCGACGTTGCGGGAGGAGCTGGCCGAGGCCGTGGGCGTCGACGACGGACCCACCGTGGTCCGGTTCGCCAAGGGCAGCGTGCCGGCCGATATCGCAGCGATCGAACGGCTCGGGAGCGACGGCGAGGCCATTGACGTGCTGCGCCGCAACGGGAAGCCGGAGGTGCTGCTCGTGGCCGTGGGGTCGCTGGTGCCCCTCGGCCTGGACGTCGCGTCCCGTCTCGCCGAGGCGGGGATCGGGTTCACCGTGGTCGACCCCCGCTGGGTCGTGCCGATCCCCGAGCGGCTGGCCGAGCTGGCAGAGGGCCACCGACACGTGCTGGTGGTCGAGGACAACATCACCACCGGCGGGGTGGGGAGCGCGCTACGGGACCTGCTGGCCGAGCGGGCGACGGCGAGCGAGCGGGTGGGCGGGCCGGCGGTGCAGGTCATCGGGATCCCCCCGCGCTTCATCGACCACGCCCAGCGCGCCGAGGTGCTCGAGGAGATCGGGCTCACCGCTGCCCACGTCGGCGATGCCGTGCTCGGGGCCTGGGCCGCGCTGGGCGGCCGGACGTCGTCCGGGTCGGCCGAGGTGGCCATGACCGCTCACGCCGACCAGCGCCCCGACCCCCTGGCCGGGCCTCCCCTCGAGGCTCCGGTGGCTCTCAGGCAGGTGCAACCCAAGGCCGGCTGAGGTCCCGGTCGGGCCGCCCGCGAAGCGGCACGGCGACGACCTCGTCCTCGGTGACGAGGAGAGGGCCCGGCACCCCCCGTTCGGCGTCGTCGGTCGCCCGCCAGGCCAGAGGCAGGTAGTCGGGGTCGATGGTGGTCAGGTCCCACCAGCCTCGTGAGCGACGCGGGACGCCGACCGTGCGCATCCCGACCCCGTCACCGGCGGCGAGCGCCCGGCGCAGCGCCGGGTAGGCCAGTAGGGTCAGCACGTCGCACCCGCCGACCGACGTCAGCAGCCCGGCCTGGGCGCCGTCCCGGTTCAGCAGCTCGGCCGCCGTCTCTGACATCCGAGCGGCACGCGCCGCCGCGGCCGGCCAGCAGTCGGCGAGCTTCACCCCCGCTGCGGCGAGCACACTCGGCGGCAGCGGCAATGGCATCACGAGCGCTGTGGAGGGCCCGTCCGCCGCCCATCCCTGCGGCGGCTCTGCCGCCCAGCCGCCGGGCCATACCACGCCGGGGCCGATCCACAGCGCCCCGCCCGGCACCGCCCCGACCGCCCATCGTGGCCCGAGATGGTCGACGTGGCCGGCCGGAAGGGCGATCACCTGGACGGCGTCGCGCAGTGCACTGCCCGCCGCCGATCCGAGCGCGGCCACAGCGCCGTGCAATCTGAGCAGGGTCGCCAGCCGCCGCCGCCCACCTGGCGAGGCGGCGGCGTGCGGGCTGCACAGCTGCTCCATCTCCGACCAGCGCACCAGGTACCGATCGGGGGTAGGACGGGTGGCAGCCGGTGCGCCGCCGGGCGATGGGTCGTCCGGCCCGGGCACCAGCACGCCCTGGTCATGTGGCAGGACGTCGATCTCCTCGGTGATGCACACGCTGAGTATTGCCTGCCGGAGGAGGGGAGGCTCAGATCCGGGATACATGTGACTCAGGGTAACTGCGATGGGGTTGGGCGACGCTGTGGTCGCTCTCGGTTCGCTCCCCCGGAGCAGTGCGTCCGGGGGACGATCCGGGCGAACCGCGATCGAGGGTACGGGTATGCCGCTACCGTGCCGGTGTGCAGCGGCCTGACCCGGACGGCCGGATCGGTTCCGAGTCGGCCCCGGCCACAGTCCCGTTCGGGATCCCGGTGGTCCGTCGCGTGTCTCACCCGCGGGCGGATCCGGTGGCACCGACAATGGGCCCGCCGACCGGGCCCTGGCCGTTGCCGGGGGTGGGCCTGAACCCTGCGCCACGCCGTGGTGGACGGCTGCGGCGCCGCCTCGTCGTACTGGCTCTGGTCACGACAGCGGGCCTGGGGGCCGCCGTCGCCGGTTCCGGGCCGCGAGTGGTCCTTGACTCGGTCAACGCTCTGCGCCCCGGCTCGGCACAGGCGCGCATGGCCGGGGTCGAGGCACTGCTCACCCGGATCGACGCTGCACTGCAGGCCGGCGACAGTGCCGCGCTCGCCGCACTGACCGACCCTGCCGATGCCGACCTGCGGGCGCGCTGGGGCGGTCTGCCCGGTCGCGCCGCACTGGTCGGAGCCCGGGATCTGACCCTGAGCCGGGCCGCGCTGCCGGCCGCCGATTCGTCACTCCACCCAGGCCCGGCTCGGGCCGGGTACGCCCAGACCCTCCAGGTGCCGGTCTACCTCGGCTACCACCTGCCGATCTGGGACCCTGGGCCGGTGCAGAGTCGGCTCACGCTGCAGGTGGGCCTGCGCGCCGACACCTGGTGGCTGGTCGACGACGTTGCGGCCGACGACCCGTCCCCAGGTGCCGCGTCCGCCCCCCCGGTGACGCCGATCGAACCGTGGGTGCGATCGCAGGTGAGCGTCACCCGCCACGAGCACGTGCTGGTCGTCGGCGACCCCGGACACGACGCCGACAACGAGCGCCTGGCCGCGGCCCTGGATCGGGCGGTGCAGCACGTGCGCAGCGTCGTCCGGTCGCAGCGCTGGAACGGGCAGGTGGTCGCCTACGCCCCGACCGACACCAGGATCGTCAACAGCTGGTTCGGCGGCCGCGCCGCCACCGAGGGGCAGCATGCCGGCAGGGATCCGGCGTCGTTCGCCGCCGAGGTGCGGACGCTGTCCGGGGCCGGAGCGAGCGAAGTGTCGCCGCCGGTCGCTGCCCGCCTCGCCGTCACTCCGCTGCTGCTGGATCGCACGGACGCGACCGGACTGCCCGTCGGCTCCCGCGCCGACGCGGTGCTGCGGCACGAGGTGACCCACGTCGCGCTGGCGATGGAGGGTGACGTCGAGCCGACGACGTGGGTCGTCGAAGGGGTCGCCGAGTACACCGCCTACCGCGCGCTGCGCGGCGGCCGCCTCGACCCGGTGGCCTCGCTGGACCGGCGTGGCCTGTCCACCGCGACCTGGGTGGCCCTCAGCGCAGGCACCTGGCGGCCGCAGCTGTTCGACCGGGCCGAGGAGTTCTACCGGGGCAGCAACTCCCAGGTCGCCCAGGCGTACTCCGACGCGTGGCTGACCTGCTTGTTCATCGCCGACGAGTTCGGGGAGAAGGCGCTGTTCGCGCTCTACTCCGCGCACTCCCGTCGCCCTGGCGGCGCGACCGCCCAGAGCGCGCCGGTGAGCGAGGTGCTCGACATCGACCGGGAGGAGCTGGTCCGGCGCACCGCCGCCTACGCCGGTGAGCTGCGCTCGCGCTTCGGCTAGCGTGACGACCTTCATTGTGCACTGTGGTTTGCGGCGACCGGTCGGCCAGCGGCTGACCTCACATCGGTTCGCGCACGATGGTCGACCTAGACCGTATGGTCCTCACCGCCCCACCGGATAGCCCGACCGCTCCAGGTACGGGGTGATGCCGCCGAGGTGGAGGGGCCAGTTCACGCCGAGGATCAGGCACAGGTCGATGTCCGCCGCCTCGGCGACCACGCCGTCGGCGAGCATCAGCCGGCACTCCTCGGCCAGCGCGGCCAGGGCCCGCTCCCGGATCTGTTCCGCCGTCGGTGCCGCGGCCCCATCGCCTCGTGCCGCCACGTCTGCGTGCCCGATCAGGGCTGCCATCTCCTCGTCGAGGTACGGCCGACCGTCCGGTCCCGAGGAGTAGATGCCCGCCCGGCCGGCCTGGACGATCCGCTCCAGCGTGGTCGAGACGGTGAACCGGTCTCCGAACGCATCGTGCAAGGTGTGCGTGACGTGCAGGGCCACGGGCGGGCCGACCAGCTGGAGCAGGGTGAAAGGAGACATCGGCAGCCCGAGCGGCTCCAGCGCGGCGTCGGCCACCTCGACCGGAGCGCCGTCGTCGACGGCGCTGAGCACCTCGCCCATCAGCCGGATCAGCAGCCGGTTCACCACGAAGGCGGGTGCGTCCTGCACCAGTACGCACGACTTGCGCAGCTGTCTGCCCACCGCGAACGCAGTCGCCAGCGCTGCGTCATCGGTATCCGGTCCGCGCACCACCTCCACCAGGGGTAGCACCGCGACCGGGTTGAAGAAGTGGAAGCCGACCACCCGCTCGGGGTGCGCGAGGTCTTCGGCCATCCGGGTGACCGACAGTGAGGAGGTGTTCGTCATCAGCACGCACTGCGGCGAGACGACAGTCTCCAGATGGGCGAAGACCTGCTTCTTGACCTCGAGCTCCTCGAACACCGCCTCGATCACCAGGTCGGCGCCGGCGAACGCGTCGGGCGCCGTCGAGCCGGTGACCAGCGCGGTGAGCCGGTTCGCGGCGTCGGCGGTCAGCCGCCCCTTCTCCGCCAGGGCGGCGATCTCGCCGTGCACCCTGGCCACGCCGCGCTCGAGGCGTTCGGAGTCCACGTCGGTCATCACCACCGGCACCTTGAGCCGCCGGACGAACAGCAGCGCCAGCTGAGCGGCCATCAGCCCGGCACCGACGACGCCGACGCTGGTCACCGGCCGGGCCAGCGCGGCGTCCGGAGCCCCAACAGGACGCTTGGCCCGCTTGTTCACCAGGTCGAAGGCGTACAGGCTGGAGCTGAACTGCGGGCTGAGGGTCAGGTCGGCCAGGTGCTGCGTCTCCGCCTCGAAGGCCTCTTCGCGCCCGGCCGTACGGGCCAGCTCGACCAGCTCGATGGCCCGGTAAGGAGCCGGAGCGGCGCCGTGCACCTTCGCGTCGACGGCGTCCCGAACGGCCGTGGTGGCCGCCGTCCAGGTTTTCTCGTCCCGTTCGACGGCCGGCCGGCTCACCTCGACCCGACCGGCCAGCACTCCGGCGGCCCAACGCAGTGAGGAGGCCAGGAAGTCGGCCGAGTCGAACATCGCGTCGACCAGGCCCATCTGCAGGGCCTGGACCGCGGTGAGGGTGCGGTTGCGGGCCAGCGGGTTGGCCACGATCACCTCGAGCGCCGGCTGCACGCCGACGAGGTTCGGCAGCAGGTAGGTCCCCCCCACCCGGGCAGGATGCCGAGGAAGCACTCCGGTAGGCCGACCGCCGGTGCCGTCGAGGAGATCGTCCGGTAGGTGGCGTGCAGGGCCAGCTCGGTGCCGCCGCCGAGGGCCAGCCCGTTGACGAACGCGAACGACGGCACTCCCAGGTCGGCCAGCAGGCCGAGGACGTGGTGGCCGTACCGGCCGATCTGGACGGCGATCTGCCGGGCCGCGCTCGTCTCGGTGTCCGCCGCGGCGGCAGCCATGTTCAGATCGACGCCGGCGCAGAAGAAGAATGGTTTGCCGCTCACCCCGACGGCGACGATCTCGCCGGCCTCGGCGCGCGCTCTCAGAGGCGTCAGAGCGGCCTCCAGGTCGGCCAGCCCGGCCGGGCCCAGCGTGGACGGCCGGGTGTGGTCACGGCCGTTGTCGAGGGTGACCAGCGCCAGGACACCGGGGCTGTCCGCTGGCCGGCTCGGGTCCGGCGAGGGCAGCACCACGTCACGGACCAGGGATCTGGTCACCACCTCGTCGGGCAACAAGGCGGTCGGCAGCGGCTCGATGGCAGGGGCTCGGGTACTCATGCGACACGCTCCGGGGACTCCTGGTCACGGTGATGCGGGTTCTCCCAGATCACACTGCCGCCCATGCCGATTCCGACGCACATCGTGGTCAGGCCGTAGCGGACCTCGGGGTGGGCGGCGAAGTGCCGGGCCAGCTGGATCATCAACCGCACCCCACTGGAGGCCAGTGGGTGGCCGACGGCGATCGCCCCGCCGTCCGGGTTCACCCGCTCGTCATCGTCGGCGATCCCGAAGTGGTCGAGGAAGGCCAGCACCTGGACGGCGAACGCCTCGTTGATCTCGAACAGTCCGATGTCCTCGATGGCCAGCCCGGTGCGGGCGAGCACCTTCTCGGTGGCCGGTACCGGACCCACCCCCATCACCGCGGGGTCCACCCCGGCGAAGGCATAGCCGACCATCCGCATCCGCACGGGCAGCCCCAGCTCGGCGGCGACGTCGCCCGCGGCGAGCAGGCAGGCGGTGGCCCCGTCGTTGAGCCCGGCGGCGTTCCCCGCCGTGACCCGGCCATACGGGCGGAACGGGGTGCGCAAGTCGGCCAGTTCGGCCGTTGTCGTGCCGGGACGGGGCGGCTCGTCGGCGGTGGCCAGCCCCCAGCCCAGCTCGGTGCTGCGAACGGCGATCGGCACCAGATCGGACTGGATCCGGCCGTGCGCGTAGGCGGCGGCCATCCTGGCCTGGCTGGTGGCCGCGAAGGCGTCGGCCCGTTCGCGCGTCAGGTGAGGGAACCGGTCGTGCAGGTTCTCCGCGGTCTGGCCCATCACCAGCGCAGAGGGGTCGACGATCTTCTCGGCGACGATCCGCGGGTTCACGTCGATGCCCTGGCCCATCGGATGGCGCCCCATGTGCTCCACGCCGCCGGCCACGACGACGTCGTAGGCGCCGGCGGCGATCCCGGAGGCCGTGGTGGTCACCGCGGTCATCGCTCCCGCGCACATCCGATCGACGGCGAAGCCGGGCACGCTGGACGGCAGGCCGGCCAGCAACGCGGCCATCCTCCCGATGGTCAGGCCCTGGTCGCCGGTCTGGGTGGTCGCCGCGATCGCCACGTCGTCGATGCGCTCCGGCGGCAGCTGAGCGTTGCGCCGCAGGAGCTCGCGGATACAGGCCACGACCAGGTCGTCGGCCCGGGTCTCGGCGTACAGACCGGTCTGGACGGCCTTGCCGAAGGGGCTGCGGACACCGTCTACGAAGACGACGTCGCGAAGGGTTGCGGGCACTGGAGGCCTCCTGACGGGACCGAGGAGCTGTCGTGCTACTGGAGAGTAACAACTCGCCGCGACCGGGCGTCCCTCAGTGGGTCAGCGCCTCCACCAGCGCGTCGACGGTGAGCCGGATCTGCCAGTCCCGCGCCCCGAGGCGGGTCAGTGCAGCTCGTACTACGTCGGGGTCGGCCGTCTGCGGCGGGGCCCATAGCAGGCGCCGGACGACGTCCGGGCTGATCAGGTTCTCGGTGGGAAGAGCGAGCCCGGCAGCGATCTCGCTGACCGCGGTCCGCGCCCGAGCCAGGCGCTCGGCCGCCTCGGGATCGCGCTCGGCCCACGCCCGAGCCGGCGGCGGCCCCTCCGCGGGCAGATGCTGCGGTGGCAGCTCGGCCTCAGGTACCGAGCGGGCGCTCTGCAACGCCTGCGCCCACAGGCCCAGGTGTCGTCGTGCGCCCCGGCCGGTGAACGCCGTCACGGCGGCCAGGTCGCGAGCGGTCTGCGGTGCTGCCTGCACCGCGGCGATCAGCGATGAGTCGGGCACCAGTCGGCCCGGCGCGACGTCGGCATCCCGGGCCAGCTGTTCGCGGGCGGTCCACAGCTCGCGAAGCATCGCCAGCTGGCGGCGGGTGCGCAGCCGGTGCAGGCCCGACGTGCGTCGCCACGGGTCCTGACGCGGGGCGGGCGGGGGAGCAGCGGCGATCGCGGCGAACTCCTCCAGGGCCCAGCTCAGCTTTCCTTGCCGCTCCAGCTCCTCGGCGAGCGCGTCGCGCAGCTCGATGAGCACCTCGACGTCGAGGGCGGCATAGCGCAGCCAGGGTTCGGGCAGCGGCCGCGTGGACCAGTCGACCGCCGAATGCTCCTTGGCCAGGGAGACGCCGAGCAGCTGCTCGACGACGGCGGCCAGCCCGACCTTCGAAAGGCCGGCCAGTCTCGAGGCCAGCTCGGTGTCGAACACCGTGCGTGGGCGCATGCCCACCTCGGCCAGGCAGGGCAGGTCCTGGCTGGCAGCGTGCAGCACCCACTCGGTGCCGGCGATCGCCTCGCTCAGGCTGGACAGGTCCCTCACCGCGGCCGGGTCGACCAAGACGGTGCCGGCGCCGGCCCGGCGCAGCTGCACCAGGAAGGCCCGCTGGCCGTAGCGGTGCCCCGAGGCCCGTTCAGCGTCGACAGCCACCGGGCCGCTGCCGCCCGCGAGGGCGTCGGCCACGCGGCGTAGCTCGTCCAGGTCGGCGATCACCGGCGGCACCCCGTCCGCCGGGGCGTCCAGACGCCGGATGACCGGAGTGACGTCAGCCGACGGCGCCGAGGGTTCGGACGGTCCGTAGAGCACGGCCGCAGCCGGGGGCGGCGGCCCATCGGTGTCGGGGGGATGGCCGCCCTCGGGGGAACCGGAGCTGTCGACAGTGCGGTCGGCCACCCTCTTACCGTAGGTCACCGTGTCCCGGTCTACGTGGATCTGGGCGCCGACAGCCGGCACCGGTCCTGGGGGCCCGGTTCGTCGGTTCAGGTGATCGCGCCCGATCGCATCGAGGTGGCCACCATCTCGGCCCGGTCACCGGTACCCAGCTTGCGGGCGATCCGGGCCAGGTGGCTCTTGACGGTCAGCGCCGACAACCCGAGCTCTTCGCCGATCTGCTTGTTCGACTTGCCACCGGCGACCAGCTGCAGCACCTGGATCTCACGAGCGGACAGTGAGTCCACGCCGTCACCGCGGTCCCCGCTGGGGCGCGGAACCGCGACCGCACCGGTGGAGACCAGGTAGGCTCGCACTCCGGCGCTGATCGCTGCCCGCACCGTGTACGGGTCGTCGACCGAGCTCAGGATCAGACCGCGCACCCATCCGGCCGCCCGCAGCTCGCGGATCAGGCTGATCCCCGATCCGTCGGGCAGGCCCGCCTCCGCGATGCACAGGTCGGCGACTCCGAGCTGGGAGCGTCGACGGGCCTCGGCGACAGTGCCCACCTCGAGCACGTGACGTGCTCCGAGCACCCGCAGGGTGTGGCCTACCGCCTCGCGCAGCGCCGGGTTGGCCACGACGATCATGGCTGCGAATCGACCCGGACGCGGCACTGGGACTCCCGCTCGTTCGACCAGAGTGGTCACGCCGACCTCCATGTCTGCCCCGACCAGCCGGCCGGGTTCCTCAGATGCGCTCTCCGATGGCGCACCCCACGTACCCGACAGAGATCGGCAATGCTCAGGAGGCGCTTGAGGGCGGGTCGGTGCCCGCGGTGGTTCAGCCGCGTCGACGTGGCAGTGGTGCGACTCCCGCGGGCAGCGGCGGCAGGCCGCCTACGGTGCACAGCAGTGCCGACCAGGCCTCGAGGTGCACCGCGACGTCGTCGCGCGGCGTCCATGACGCCCGCACCTCGATCTCGACGCTGGTCGGGCGCTGGCCCAGGGCGCCGAAACTCTCCGAGACCACCCTGGTGACCGTGCCGCCGACTGCCGTGTACCCGGCGCCTGCGGCGTCCAGGCACTCCTGCAGCCAGGTCCAGCCGATTTCGCCGATCATCGGGTCGGCCCCCAGCTCGGGCTCCAGCTCGGCCCGGACGAAGGTCACGGCGCGAAACCTGCCATCCCACGCCTCCTGCCCCGCGGGGTCGTACAGCAGGACGAAGCGGCCGGTGGCCAGCTCCTCGTCGTCCTGGACCACATCGGCACTGATCGCTACGGCGTGGGGGGCGATCCGCTGCGGGGCCGGCACCTCCTCGAGGACCACCTCGGGACGCAGCCGCACGCTGCGCAGCCGTTCCATCGCGACCACGAACTCCTCGGGCGCGTCGTCCGGCATCCTGCGCAGGGCCACACGGGCAGCGTACGGTGCCATCACCCGCTGTGGTCGCCGCGACGCGCGGGAGCGGGACGGACGGAAGGACCCGCGCATGGCGCCCGTGGTCGCGCTGATGTCCAGCCTGCTGTGGGGGGTGGCCGACTTCGCCGGAGGGCTGGCCAGCCGGCGGATCCGGACCATGGTGGTCGTCGGCTGGTCCCAGGTGAGCGCCCTGGTCGGGATGGTCGGCGTCGTCCTGCTCTCCGGGGCCTGGCGGGCGGCGGGCCCGTGGTCGACCTGGCTGGTCTGGGGACTTGCCGCGGGGCTGACCGGCGTCGGCGGGTTGGTGTGCTTCTACCGGGCCCTGGCGATGGGGACTATGGGAGTGGTGTCCCCGATCGCCGCCCTCGGCGGGCTGGTTCCGGTACTCGTCGGCGTCGCCGAGGGTGAGCGGCCGGAGCGCCTCCAGGTGGTCGGCATGGTGGTCGCGTTGTGCGGGGCGGTGGCGGCCAGCGGACCGGAGCTGTCCGGGTCGGGGGCGGGCGCCCCGCCCTCGCGCCGCTCCAGCGTCGCGCTCGCCGCGGCCGCCGGTGTGCTGTTCGGGCTGACGCTGGTCTTCATGGCGCGGGGAGCTTCTGCGGGACCGCTGCTCACGGTGACCGCGATGCGGCTCACCTCCCTGGTGCTGTTCGGCACCGTTGCGGTCCTGGCCGGCACCCTGGGTGGAGTGCGCCCGGTCGACCTGCCGCTGCTGGTCGGGATCGGGGCGGGGGACGCCGCGGCGAACGTGCTCTACGGGTTCGCCTCCACCATGGGCCTGATCAGCGTCGTCGCCGTGCTCGGCTCGCTGTACCCGGTGGTCACCGTGCTGCTCGCCCGGGCGGTGCTCGACGAGCGGCTGCAGCCGGTGCAGGTGGCCGGGGTGGGACTGGCGATGACGGGGGTGGCGCTGCTCTCAGCGACATGACGTGCCAGGATCGCCGGCGTGACCGCCGCCGCATCCCCGTTCCTGCAGGCCTGCCGTCGCGAGCGACCCGAGCACACACCGGTCTGGTTCATGCGCCAGGCGGGACGCTCACTGCCCGAGTACCGCACGCTTCGCGAGGGCGTGCCGATGCTCGAAGCCTGCCGCCGGCCCGACCTGATCACCGAGATCACCCTTCAGCCCGTGCGCCGCTACGGGGTGGATGCCGCAATCCTGTTCTCGGACATCGTGGTTCCGCTGGCCGCGGTCGGGGTGAGGGTCGACATCGTGGCCGGCGTGGGTCCGGTGATCGAGCACCCGATCCGCACCCGAGCTGACCTCGACCGGTTGCAGCCGCTGCACGCCGAGGCGGTGCCCTATGTCAGCGAGGCGGTCCGGCAGCTGGTGGCCGAGCTCGGGCCGACCCCGGTGATCGGCTTCGCCGGAGCACCGTTCACCCTGGCCAGCTATCTGGTGGAGGGCGGTCCCAGCCGCGACCTGCACCTGACGAAGGCGATGATGTACGGCGATCCGCCGCTGTGGGCCGACCTGGTAGGGCGACTCGCCCAGATCGCCGGCGAGTTCCTCCGGGTGCAGGCGGCGGCGGGCGCGCGCGCCGTGCAGCTGTTCGACTCCTGGGTGGGTGCGGTACCGGCGGCCGACTACCGTGCCGTGGTGCAGCCGGCGTCCGCGTCGGCCCTGGAAGCCGTCCACGCCGCCTTCCCGCAGGTGCCGAGGATCCACTTCGGTGTCGGGACCGGCGAGCTGCTGGCCGACATCGGCCACGCGGGGGCCGAGGTGGTCGGGGTCGACTTTCGGGTGCCGCTGGAGGAGGCGAGCCGGCGGATCGGGGCAGAACGCGCGGTCCAGGGCAACCTCGACCCGGCGCTGCTCTTCGCACCCTGGCCGGTGCTCGCCGAGCGGGTCCGGGTGATCGTCGAGGCGGGACGGCGGACACCCGGCCACGTGTTCAACCTCGGCCACGGCGTCCCCCCGACCGCTGACCCGGACGTTCTGGCCCGGGTGGTCGACCTCGTGCACTCGCTGTGAGGCCCCAGCGCTGCCGTGAGGCCTTGCGCTAGTCCGTGGCGCTGCCCGAGCCGGCCGGCACGGGAGAGGGTCCGGACGGCGCCTGGTCGGGGTCGCCCGGCGTCGGCGGGCCGGCGGCGGGCGGGGGCATGGCCGCACTGGTCGTTGCGGGGGCGGGCCGGCGCCGGCGCCGCAACAGCATCCAGAGGGGCACCAGGACCAGGGCCGCGACCAGGGCGAAGGGCAGCAGCGCGCCGATCAGGACCAGCAGCATCGTGGTGCTTGCCTGCACCGCGTCCCAGCCCTGCCGTAGACCGCGCAGCAGGGCGTTCGGCTCGTTGGCCGCGGCCTGCGGGGTGCGCAGGACGGCGGTGATCGTCGACATCTCGGCCTGACCTGTCAGGGCGGCGAGCCGCGCCTGGTAGGCCTCCAGGTCGGCTTCGCGACGGGTGAGCTCGGACTCGAGCAGCACGACGTCCTTGAGGTCCTTCGCCTCGGCGAGCAGCGCCCGGATCCGGTCCACGCTCGCCCGGGCCGTCGCGGTCCGGCTGGTCAGGTCGGCGACCCCTGCGGTGACGTCCTCGGCGGTGCTGCTGCGGCTCAGCTCGGTGCCGATTGCGGCGATGGCGTCGAAGGTGGCGGCGAAGCGCGCCTCGGGGACCCGGATCACGATCACCGACTCCCCGGCACCGGCCGAGCGACTCGGCGACGCCTCGCCCTCGGCGAGCGGGATCGGGTCCACCGGCTGCCGGAAGCCGGTGGTCTCCGAGGCGACGAAGCCGCGTGCGTCCAGGGCCACCTGGCGGACCCGGGCCGCCGAGGTGGCCAGCTGGTCGACCTCGACGGTGATCTGACCCGTGCGCACGATCGAGCGCGTCGCCGTCGGGTCGGCGAGCAGGTCGGCCGCGGCCCGCGCATCGGAGGCGATGTCGCCGGAGCTGCCCGATCCCTGCTCGGCGACGACGACGCCCGGTTCAGGCGCGGCGACGGCCGGTTCGCCGCCTGCTGCCGAGTCTTCGGAGCTGCTGCACCCGGTCAGCAGGAGGGCGCAGGCCGCGGTGAGAGCTCCCAGACGGGTCAAGGGTGGTGTCACGGGTTCCTCCGAGGCGGGTTTCGGCGGCGGGGTGCCGGCGGTACGGCGATCGGATGCGCGGGGGGCTGGATCAGGTTCCCGCCGCGAGATCACGATTCGATCGCGTCGACGTCACGGGTGAGAATGCCTCCATGAGCGACCACACGCCCGCCGCTGAGTCCGCCCCGCGGCCCGGTCGACCCACCGGGCCGTCCGCCCGCGAGATCAACGAGACCATCCGGTACACGATGTGGTCGGTCTTCGCCGCCGCGCCGCTCGATGCGGCCGGACCGCTCGATGTCGGCGGGCCCCCCGACCGGGCCGCGATGGTCGCCGAGGTCGAGGGTCTGCTGGACGCTCTGGCCGGCAAGGACCTGGTGGTGCGTGGCTGGTACCACGTGGCCGGGCTGCGTGCCGACGCCGACCTCATGGTCTGGTGGCACGCCCCGCATGTCGAGACCGTTCAGCAGGCCTACGAGCTGCTGCGCAGCAGCGCTCTGGGCCGCCGGTTGCGGCCGGTCTGGTCGGTGGCCGGTTTGCACCGGCCGGCGGAGTTCAACAAGGGTCACGTGCCGGCCTTCATGGCCGGAGAGGAAGCTCGCGGCTACCTGTGCGTGTACCCGTTCGTGCGCTCCTACGACTGGTACCTGCTCGAGGAGGAGGAGCGCCGGGCGATGCTCGTCGAGCATGGCGTGGCCGCGCGGAGCTACCCGGACGTCCGGGCCAACACGGTCTCCTCGTTCGCCCTCGGCGACTACGAATGGCTGCTCGCCTTCGAGGCCGACGAGCTGCACCGGATCGTCGACCTGATGCGCGACCTGCGCGCCGTCCAGGCCCGTCGGCACGTGCGCGAGGAGGTGCCGTTCTACACGGGGCCGCGCTACCCGCTCGCCGAGCTGGTCGCTGCTCTGCCCTAGCCAGCCCAGGGCGGCGGCCGGGGGGAAGGCGACTTTCGTCGCTTTGGCGCCGTCATGATAGGGACTGGGTACCTACCGTCAGTTACGGTTTGAGGTGTGACACGCTGCCCCGGTCTTGTGCCGCGCCACGGACGGCGATGAGGCACGAGCGGGCGTCGTCGCCCATCGGGCCGTCATCGACGGGACCGGGGCTGTCGGTCACTGCCACAGGGCGCGGCAAGCCACGGATGGCCCGGCATTCTCCGGGACGGCGTGGCACCCGGCGAGCCGCTCGCTGGTATGCGCAGCGGTCGCTCCCTTCGCCGCACAAGCGCCGGGACAGCGAGACGAGGGTGGACGAGATGAACCGGTCGGCAGGACTCATCCAGCCGATGGTCGTGATGTCGTTCGGCGCCTATCTCGGCCTGGTCAACCAGGCGGCGACCGACACCTCGGGATGGCTGAGGGTCCCCGCGCTGCTCGCTGCACTGATCCTGGTCGCCCAGGCGATCCACGAAGTGCAACAGTTGCGCACACCCTCGCGGTCGGGCGCCGGGCGTGAGGTCGCCGAGGTGCACACGCCGCCGGGCACGGACGTCGTGACGGTGGTCCCGATGGAGATCCAGGCGCCAGGCAAGGCGGTGCATCGCGATGGGCCCGTCCAGGTCAAGGCCGACCGGCACGAGGATCCGGTCGGGGTGCGGGAGAAGCCGCAAACCATCTACATCGTGATGGGGTTGGCCATCTGGCTGGGTCTGGCCTCGCTGTCCAACCCCGGGGCGCCCAAGTCACTGCTGGTGCTGTCCCTGCTCGCCGCGTTCCTGCTCTTCGCCGAGTCGTGGCAGATGCTGCGCCGCCTCGGCTGACGGTCGCCGGCGGCTGGGCACGGCACGGCACAATCGAACCGTGGCCCCTGAGTCCCGCGGTACCCGTGGTCCCGCTCTGCACCGGATCGTCCTGGCCGGCTCCGCCGCGGTCGTGGCGGCCGGCGCAGCGACGCTCTGCGCCGCGTCCGTGCTGGCCCGGCGGGTGGTCTCGGCACAGGAGGCCGAGCGCCCCCACGACGTCCATGTGCTCGGGGTCGGAGCCGGCACGCTGACCCTGCGCGCCAACGAGCTGACCCTGGCTCCCGGCCGCTACGGCCTCTGGCTGGACGCTCAGGGTGGGCACGCCCGTCTCGGTGAGGTGATCGACCACGACGAGCAGGCCCGCACCGTGACCCGGCGCCTGCTCGGGGTGGACGCAGGTCGCCTGCGGGAGGGTCCGGCGCGGTGGAACCAGTACTTCTATGCCGGTGACCCGACCAGTTCGCTCGACCTGCCGTTCCAGCGCGTCGACGTGGGCTCCGACGTCGGCGCGCTGCCGGCCTGGTACGTGCCGGCGGCAGCCCTCGGCGGTGCCGCCGAGCCGGACGCCCCGCCTGCGCGGCCGCCCACTCCTGGGCGGTGGGCGGTGCTGGTGCATGGCAAGGGCGCCTCACGCGAGGAGTGCCTACGGGCCCTGCCCGTGCTGCACCGGCTCGGGATGCCGGCCCTGGTGGTGAGCTACCGGAACGACGTCGAGGCTCCGACGGGGGGCCGCTCCTACCACCTGGGGGCATCCGAGTGGCGTGACGTCGAGGCAGCTGTCCTGGAGGCCCTTCAGGCGGGTGCCCGCGATGTGGTGCTGTTCGGATGGTCGATGGGTGGGGCCATCGCGCTGCAGCTGCTCGACCGGTCCTGGACGGCCGATCGGATCAGCGCCGTGGTGCTGGACGCCCCGGTGATCGACTGGCGTCACGTGCTGGCCCACCACGCCCGGGTGAACCGGGTTCCCGCGGTGGTCGCGCTGCTTGCCCAGGCACTGCTCGCCCACGATCAAGCCCGGCGGCTGGTCTCGCTCGAGGTCCCGCTGCCCCTGGACCGCATGGACTGGGTGGCCCGGGCCGACGAGCTGAGCGTGCCGATCCTGCTGCTGCACAGTGACGACGACCAGTTCGTTCCGTCTGCGCCGTCCCGGCGGCTGGCAGCGGCCCGACCCGACCTGGTGACCCTGGTCTCCTGCCGCGGCGTCGGACATACCGGGGAGTGGAACCTGGACCCGCAGGCGTGGGACACGGCGGTCGCCCGCTTCCTGCTCAGGGGCTGACGGATCAGCCGATGGCCGGCTCGCCGCCGTCCCGGCGCACCAGCCAGCGACCGATCAGCAGGTCACCGGCCTGCAGGAGGTGGGCCAGAGAGAGCCGCTGACGGGTGGCCGGGCCGAGCGCGATCCGCGGTCCGTCGCCGCTCACGAGCAGGCCCGACAGGGTCAGGCACAGCTCGTCGACGGCCGTGGCGGCCAGGGCCTCGCCGAGCAGGGAGGGTCCGCCCTCGAGCAGAACCCGGCTCAGGCCACGCTGTGCCAGGGCGTCGACGGCCGACCGCGGTTCGACGTCGTCGGTGCCCGCCACGATCACCCGGTCGACGCCGTATCGGGCGCGCATCCGTCTCACGTCCGCCGCCGCGCAGGTGACCACGAAGCCGCTCCCGTCCTCCAGCGCGTCCTCGGGCACGTCACCGGAACGGGTGACGACCGCCAGCGCGACCGCGGGACGTTGACCGGCGCGCCGGCGCCGCTCGGCAAAGCCGGGCTTGGCCGTCGGCACCCGGTAGCCCTCCGCCCGTGCCGTTCCGGCTCCGACCAGGACGACGTCGGCCAGCCCGCGCAGCGCGGACAGCACCGCTCGGTCGGCCCGCCCCCCGATGCTGCCCGACAGGCCGTCGGGCCCGGTGGCCGATCCGTCCATCGTGCAGATCATGCTGGCCCGCACCCAGCCGCCACGCGGCGTGGGGTCCGGGTAGGCATACAGGTCGGCCAGCGCCTGGACGATGCCGTCGACGTCGCCGGGGATCTCCCCGATCTCGGCCGGTCCGGGCAGCAGGACCCGCAGGATCGTCATCGGCCGATCACCGGGTGGCAGGGCTCCCGGCGGATCCGGTGCCGGATCGAGGCCCGCTCGGCGCGATGGTCGAGGACTTCGCAGCCACCTGGCGCTTGATCCGGCGCAGCATGCCGGCCATCCCGTTCAGCCGCAGCGGGCTGACGGCTGTGGTGATGCCGAGACGGTGCGGCACGTCGTCGGGGACGGCGAGCAGCTGGGCAGCAGTCAGCCCATCCAGTCCCTCGTGCAGCACCGAGGCGAACCCGCGGGTGGTCGGTGCTTCGGCGGGGGCGTCGAAGAAGAGGTGCACGACCGTGTCGTCGTCGACCTCGACGAGCAGGAACAGCGGCGACTGGCACTCCTCGACCGGTTCCATCTCCTCGCGCCGGTCGTTCAGCCGCGGCGGAAGCTCGGGCAGATCCCGGCTGAAGTCGAGTAGCAGCTGCAACCGGTCGGACTGGCTGAGCGCCTGGAAGTCATCGACCACCTGGGCCAGCTGGGCCGGCAGATCCGGCCGGCCACCGGCACGCGGCTCCGTCGCCTCGATCACGGGCCCTCGCCGATGCGGATCGGCGCCCGCACCGCGTTGCCCCACTCGGTCCACGAGCCGTCGTAGTTGCGCACGGTCGGGAACCCGAGCAGATGGTGCAGCACGAACCAAGTGTGGCTGGACCGCTCGCCGATCCGGCAGTAGGCGATCACGTCGTCCTCGGGGCGCAGGGCCTGCTCGGTGAGGTAGATCGCCTCGAGCTCGGCGCGGGTCTTGAAGGTCGCGTCCTGCGCCGCGGCACGGGCCCAGGGCACCGAGCGTGCCCCCGGAATGTGCCCGCCGCGCAGGGTCCCCTCCTGCGGGTAGTCCGGCATGTGGGTGCGCTCGCCGGTGTACTCCTCTGGTGAGCGGACGTCGACCATGGGCCCCGCTGTCCCGGCGTCCCCGGCCACCCGGGCCAGCACGTCGTCCTTGAACGCCCGGATGGCGGAGTCGTCCCGCTCGATGACCGGGTAGTCGCCCGCCGGCGGGCTTGGCACCTCGGTGGTCATCGGCCGGCCCTGCGCCAGCCACAGGGCCCGGCCGCCGTCGAGCAGCCGGACGTCCGGGTGGCCGAACAGGCTGAACACCCACAGCGCGTAGGCCGCCCACCAGTTGCTCTTGTCCCCGTAGATCACCACGGTCGAGTCCCGGCTGATTCCCTTGCGCCGCATCAGGTCGGCGAACTGCTCGCCGTCGAGGTAGTCCCGCTGCACCTGGTCGTTCAGCTCGGTGTGCCAGTCGACCTTGACCGCTCCGGGGATGTGACCGGTGTCGTAGAGCAGCACATCCTCGTCGCTCTCCACGACGACCAGACCCGGGGTTCCCAGGCTCTTGGCGAGCCAGTCGGTGGTGACCAGACGCTCCGGGTGGGCGTAGTCGGCCAGCTTCGGGTCTTCGTCAAGGGGCAGGCTCATAGGACGATCCTGCCAGGACGGCACCCGGCTCGCGAAACGTCCGCACCGCCCTCAGCGTCGCAGTACGGCCACCGAGTGCGCTGCCAGGAGCATCGCGGTCCCGGTGGCCTTGGGCGGGTCGGCCCCGGGCCAGGCCAGCGCCACCTTCGCACCGGGGGTCGCCGGCAGCTCGGCGGCGCCGGCCGAGAGGTTCGCCAGGACGTCGAAGTCGCCCCGGTGCAGCACGATCCAGTCGGTGCCGACGGTGACGCTCACCGCGGTCAGGTCGTCGTCGCGCAGGTCCGGTTCGCGGCGGCGCAGCGCGATCAGGTCGCGGTAGAAGCCGAGCGTCATCGCGTGCTCGCCGTGCGCGCGTTCCTCCCAGCGCAGCACGGAGGCCTCCCGGGTCCTCGGCGACTGCGGGTCCGGCATCTCCCCGATCCAGCCGTGCCGGGCGAACTCGGCCTCCCGTCCGGTGCGGACCGCCTCGCCGAGTTCGTCGTCGAAGTCGGTGAAGTACTGCCACGGCGTGGAGGCGGCCCATTCCTCGCCCATGAACAGCATCGGGGTGAATGGGGAGGTCAGCACCAGGGCGACGGCTGCGGCCACCCGGCCCAGCGGGGTGTGCGCGGTGATCCGGTCGCCGACCGCCCGGTTGCCGACCTGGTCGTGGTTCTGCAGGTAGGCCAGGAACGCGTGGCCGCGATGTCCCTCGGGGTCGATCGGCCGTCCCCAGTCGCTGCCGCGAAAGCTCGACCAGTCACCGGCGTGGCGGAACACCCGAGTCAGGGTGCGGGCCACGGTGAGCTCATCGCCGAAGTCGGCGTAGTAGCCCTGGGTCTCCCCGGTGCACCAGGAGTGCAGGGCGTGGTGCACGTCGTCGCTCCACTGGGCTGTCATGCCCATCCCGCCATCACGGGTCGGCTCGACGGTCGCGGGGTCGTTCAGGTCGCTTTCGGCGACCAGGGCCAGCCGTCGCCCCAGCCGCGCGGACAGGTCCGCCGTGGCGTCGGAGAGATCGGCGAGCAGATGCCGCGGGGAGTCGTCGATCAGGGCGTGGACGGCGTCCAGGCGCAGCGCGTCGACGTGGAAGTCGGTGAACCAGGTCAGCGCGTTGTCGATGATCCAGCGCCGCACCTCCGCGGCGTCCTCGCCGTCGAGGTTGACCGCATCGCCCCACGGTGTGCTGTGCCGATCGTGGAAGTACGGCCCGAAGCGGCTGAGGTAGTTCCCGGAAGGGCCCAGATGGTTGTAGACGACGTCGAGGCAGACCGCGAGAGAACGCTGGTGGCAGGCGTCGACGAAGCGCTGGAACGCCTCCGGCCCGCCGTAGCTGTCCTGCACCGCATACGGCTGAACCCCGTCGTAGCCCCAGCCACGCTCCCCCTCGAAGGCGGCGACCGGCATCACCTCGACGACGTCCACGCCCAGGTCGACCAGGTGGTCAAGCCGTCCCGTGGCGGCGTCCAGCGTGCCGTCCCGCGTGAAGGTGCCGATGTGCAGCTCGTAGAACAGTGCTCCACGGACGTCCCGGCCTGGCCAGTCCTGGTCAGCCCAACGGTGGCGACCGGGGTCGAAGAGCCGGCTCGGCCCGTGCACCCCGTACGGCTGGTGCCGGCTGCGCGGGTCCGGCAGGGCGTCGCCGCCGTCCAGGACGAAGGAGTAGTCGCTGCCCGGGCCGGCCGCCTCCACGTCGGCCCGCCACCAGCCGCCGGGCTCGGCGGACATCAGGTGGCGGGCGGCCGGTGGGCCCGCACCTCCTCCCAGCTCCACCTCGACCTGCTGCACGGACGGCGCCCAGACCCGGAAGACATGCACTTGGCAACCCTTGCAGATGCCCGCCGACCTGTCAGAACCGATCCTGCGCCAGACCGTGCCGGTGGCATGATCTGCGGCCATGGCGAAGTCATCGAAAACCAAGAAGCCCGAGGGCCAGGACGTCACCCCCGCCACCCTCAGCTCACTGCTGCGGGTCGGTGAGTCGTTCCACCTCGCCGAGGTGGACCCCTCGGGGACTCCGGGCTTCTCCGGCGGCAAGAGCGAGGGCAAGACCGCCCTGGCCGCCGCCGAGGGGCTGCTGTCCGACCTGCAGGAGCGGCTCTGGGCGGAGTCGCGATCCGGTGCCGAGCGCTCCGTGCTGCTCGTCATCCAGGGTATGGACACCTCGGGCAAGGGCGGGATCATGCGTCATGTGATCGGGGCGGTGGACCCGCAGGGGATCCGACACGCGGCGTTCAAGGCCCCGACCGACGAAGAGCGCTCGCACGACTTCCTGTGGCGGATCCGCCGGGCGCTGCCCGGGCCGGGCGAGATCGGCGTCTTCGACCGCTCGCACTACGAGGACGTGCTGATCGTGCGGGTGCTCTCGCTGGCGCCGAAGGCCACCTGGTCGCGCCGCTACTCAGCGATCAACCGGTTCGAGACCTCGCTGGTGGCCAAGGGCACCCGGGTGCTCAAGGTGATGCTGCACATCTCCAAGGAAGAGCAGGGTGAGCGGCTGGCCGAACGCCTGGACCGCCCCGACAAGTACTGGAAGTACAACCCGAGCGACGTGGACCAGCGCCTGCTGTGGGACGAGTACATGGCGGCCTACGACGATGCGCTGACCAGGTGCTCCACCGAAGTGGCGCCGTGGCACGTGGTCCCGGCGAATCGGAAATGGTACGCCCGGTGGGCGGTGCAGCAGCTACTCGTCGATACCCTCGAGGAGATGGCACCGCAGTGGCCGGAGGCCGAGTTCGACATCGAGGAGGAGAAGGCGCGGCTGGCCGCGAGCTGATAACTGCCGCGAGCTGATAGCTCCTTGGAGCGCCCGGAGACCGTCAGACCGGGACGCCGACGGACAACCCGAGCACCCGGCCGAGCTGGCCGAGCCGCCACAGCTCGCTGCGGTGGTAGTCCGGGCCCTCCTCGCGGACCAGGAGCAGGGCCAGCCCGCGACCGTCGCCGCTGTCCTCCAGCGGAACCAGTGCCGCGCCGGCGAAGCGCCTGTTCTGCGCGTGGGTCACCTTCACCGCCATCAGTCGCAGCGGGCTGGTCAGGTGGACCTCGGACGGTGCGGGTGCGCGCCGCGTGGTGAGTTCGACCGAGGGCTGAGCCGCGCCGTCGTAGCTGACCAGGGCGGCCCAGTCGGCTCCCAGCGCGCCGGGCGCGCCCTCGAGCAGGGTGCGCAGGGCCGACTCGGGCGAACCGGCGATCCGGTCGATCACCTGAGCGGCCAGCTCGAGATCGGCGTGGCCGGTGACCGGCGGCACCGAGCGCTGGACGGCGAGCACCGTGACCCCGGCGAGGGTGTCGACCGCCCGGGTGGCGGACTCGAGGTGGTCGGCGTCCCGGACGGCGACGAAGACGTCGTCGAGGGCTCGTCCCGACTCGCTCTGCAGGACGTCGACCGAGGCGATGTCCGCGCCGGCCGTGCCAAGCGTCGTGGTCACCCGGCCGAGGGACCCGGGCCGGTCGGGCAGGCTGATCCGCAGTCGTGCGAGCATGCCCCTACCGTGCGGGGCCCGTGTTCCGGTCTCGTTACGCGGTCGTTACCGCACCGAACCGGGATTCAGGTCTCGCCCGGACGGCCGGCGCAGACCACGCCACCAGGAGACGCGATCGGCCCGGACCAGGAGCGCCACCGGCAGCACGTCCAGCAGCCCGGCGAGGGGTTGGGCGCCACCGTCGAGAACCTGGTCTTCGCCCTGCCGCTCGTGGCGGGCCAGCAGGTTGCGCCACCGGCCGGCGGGCAGGGTGACGGTGTTCGTGTCCCATCCGCCACGCCGGGCCAAGGCCACCGGCAGCCTCGTCGCCACCGTGAGCACCTCGGGCTCGGCGGCGCCCCGGCCGAAGGCCAGTGCGTTGCCGGTGGTCGTGGCCAGGGGGGTGTAGCTGCTGCGCGGCCCGGTGAACGCCTCCGGCCGCTCCCGTCGCAGCCGCAGCGCGGTGGTGGTGACCAGTAGCTTCTCGGCCGACAGCGTCGCCGGCGCAGCGGCGGCATCGCCGTCCAGCTTCTCGAGCAGCGCGCGGCGGGCGGCATAGTCGACCGGGCGGCGGTTGTCCGGGTCGACCAGGGACAGGTCCACCAGCTCGCAGCCCTGGTAGACGTCGGGGACCCCGGGCATGGTCAGCTGCACCAGCTTCTGGCCGAGGACGGCGACCCGGGCAGGTCCGGCCAGCTGGGCGCAGAACCGCCCGATGTCCTCGATCAGCGCCTCATCGTCCAGTACCGAGCGGGCGAAAGCGGCCACGGCCTCGTCGTAGACGGGAACCGGCTGGGTCCATGAGGTGTGTTGCTTGGCCTCGCGGGTCGCCTTCTCCAGGTAGCCCAGCAGCCGGTCGGCACCGATCGGACCCGGCCCGGTGTCGTCCCAGGTGCCGACCAGCGTCTGCCACAGCAGATAGACCACGGCCGGGTCGGGCCAGTTGGTGCTGCCCTCGCTGGTTCGGTAGACGGAGGCCGCCTCTGTCCAGCTGCGCGCCGACTCGGCCCACTCAGCGGTCAGCTCGGTCATCGCGAGCAGGCGTGCGCGCACGTCCTCGGACCGCTTGGTGTCATGGGTGGACAGCGTGGTCATCGTGGTCGGCCAGTCGCGTTGCAGGTGCGCGGCGTGGGCGTGGAAGTCCTCCGGCGCCACGCCGAGCACCGTCGGGTCGCCGCCGACCTCGTTGAGGGCGTCCAGGCGGTGCCAGCGGTAGAAGGCGGTGTCCTCGACCCCCTTGGCCATCACCGGCCCACAGGTCTGCTGGAACCGGACGACGAACTCGGCCCGTCGTGCCGCGTCACGGCCCGTCGCCGCGGCGGCTGCCGCCACCGGGTCCCCGCTGCGGGCATCCCCGGCCCGCTGCGTCAGCGGCTGGTCGAGCACGAGGTCGCGCAGCAGGTCCAGGGTCTGCCAGGCGTGCTCGGGCAACCGGGTCCGGGCCAGCTCACATGCGGCGTCGACCACCTCGCGGCTCTCCTGCGGAACCGCTTGACCGGGCACCACGTAGGCGCGGTACCGCTCGAAGGCGACGAGGAGCTCGACCAGGCACAGGTGCAGCTGGCGGCGGGTGTGGTCGCGCAGCGCGACGTCGTCACGGCAGATGTCGCCCGCCAGGTCGACCAGTCGTGCCACCTCGGCGTACAGGGCGCCTTCGATCACCTCGCGCTTGGCGGCCTCCACCACTGCGCCGAACTCCGGGGAGTCCCCGGTCAGCTCGGTGAGCAGGGCGGACAACGGCGCCGCAGAGGCCGCGTCGGCGAACAGCCCGCCCACCTGGTGCAGGCTGTCGTAGCCGGTCGTGCCGGCGCAGGACCAGTCCAGGGGCAGCTGCTCGCGCCCCTCGAGGATCTTCTCCACCACCACCCAGGTATGCCCACTGGCCTCGGCGAGGCGGCGCAGGTAGCCGCTCGGGTCGGCCAGGCCGTCAGGGTGGTCGATCCGCAGCCCGGTGAGCGCGCCCTGGGCGAGGAGCTCCAGCAGCAGTGCGTGGGTGGCGTCGAACACCTCGGGGATCTCCACCCGGACCGCCGCGAGGGTATCGACGTCGAAGAACCGCCGGTAGTTCAGCTCCTCCGCGCCGACCCGCCACCACGCCAGCCGGTACCACTGACGGTCGACCATCTGGTCCAGCGGCAGGTCCTCGGTGCCGGGGCGCAGGGGGAAGACATGGTCGTAGTAGCGCAGCACCGGCTCAGCGCCGTCGCGGTCGACCACCAGCTCGCCGCCGGCCATCACGGTGCCGATCTGCTGGCCGAGCACCGGCATCAGAATCGCCCGGTGCTCCACGCTCCAGTCCACGTCGAACCACCGGGCGAACGGTGACCCCGGCCCGTCGCGCAGCACCGACCAGAGGGCGCTGTTCAGCCGGACCGGTGTCGGCACCGCCATGTGGTTCGGCACCACATCGGCGACCGCCGACAGACCCGCCGAACGCAGTGCCTCGACCAGCCTCTCGAACCCCTCCCGGCCGCCGGCCGTCGTGTTCATCCTGGAGTGGTCGACCACGTCGTAGCCGTGCGTCGAGCCCGGCGTCGGTTCCAGGACCGGCGAGAGGTAGGCGTGCGAGACGCCCAGGTCGGCGAGGTACCCCGCCACCGTGGCCGCGTCGTCGAAGGTGAACTCGGCGTTGATCTGCAGCCGGTAGGTGGCGTTGGGCGATGCGCTGCGGGGCTGCCCGCCACCCGTCGCGGTCACCGGTCCCGGCCCGGCCTGCGCCGCAGCGCCGGCTTCGGCGGCGGCACGGAGGAGCGGGCGGGGGTGGGGGGCGGAACCGTGGCGGCGCCTGCAGTGCCGGTCCTCGTGCTCGCGACGCGGGCCGCGGCCGGTTTCGACGGGCCGGCGGTGGCCGCCGCCGAGGCCAGGGTGCTGTCATCGGCGACCAGCGGACGGCGTAGGACCAGCAGCGACCGGGCGGCCACCGGCAGCTGGTCGCCGGGGGTGTACGTGTCGCCGTCCTGGGTGGCCGAGCTCTCGTCGTCCGCGGTGTCGATCACCACCGACCACCATGCGCCGTATGCCACGGCGGGGATCGTCACGTCCAGGGTCTCGTGGTGAGCGTTGAAGACGACCAGGAACGACTCGTCGAGCACCTGTTGGCCGCGGGTGTCCGGCTCCATGATCCTTTGGCCGTTGAGGAACACCGTCATCGAGCGTGCGTAGCCGTTGCGCCAGTCCTCGTCGGTCATCTCGTCTCCGGCGGGGGTGAACCACGCGATGTCCCCGATCTCGCTGATGCCGCCGTGCTCGGCCGAACCCTTGAAGAACCGGCGCCGCCGGAACACGGGGTGGTCGCGCCGCAGCCGAACCAGGCGCTGGGTGAAGGTGAGCAGGTCCTTCTGCCAGTCCGACAGGTCCCAGTCGACCCAGGCCAGCTCGTTGTCCTGGCAGTAGACGTTGTTGTTGCCGCGCTGGGTCCGGCCGAGCTCGTCGCCGTGGGCGAGCATCGGAACGCCCTGGGAGAGAAGCAGAGTGGCGAGGAAGTTACGTTGCTGACGGACGCGCAGCTCCAGCACGTCGAGGTCGGTGGTCTCGCCCTCGGCGCCGCAGTTCCAGGACCGGTTGTGCCCCTCGCCGTCCGCGCCCCCCTCGCCGTTGGCCTCGTTGTGCTTGTCGTTGTAGGAGACCAGGTCGCGCATGGTGAACCCGTCGTGCGCGGTGACGAAGTTGATGCTGGCGATCGGGTGCCGACCGTCGCCCTGGTAGAGGTCGGAGGAGCCGGTGATCCGGGAGGCGAACTCGCCGAGGGTGGCCGGCTCGCCACGCCAGAAGTCCCGCACCGTGTCCCGGTACTTGCCGTTCCACTCCGTCCACAGCGGGGGGAAGTTGCCGACCTGGTAGCCGCCCTCGCCGATGTCCCATGGCTCGGCGATCAGCTTCACCTGGGAGATCACCGGGTCCTGCTGCACGATGTCGAAGAACGCCGAGAGCCGGTCCACCTCGTGGAACTGGCGTGCCAAGGTGGCCGCCAGGTCGAAGCGGAACCCGTCGACGTGCATCTCGGTCACCCAGTAGCGCAGCGAGTCCATGATCAGCTGCAGGACGTGCGGGTGGCGCATCAGGAGGCTGTTGCCGGTTCCCGTGGTGTCGTAGTAGTGCGTGCGGTCGTCGTCGACGAGCCGGTAGTAGGCGGAGTTGTCCAGGCCGCGGAAGCACAGGGTCGGGCCGAGGTGGTTGCCCTCGGCGGTGTGGTTGTACACGACGTCGAGGATCACCTCGATGTCGGCGGCGTGCAGGGCCTTGACCATCGACTTGAACTCCTGCACCTGCTGCCCGCGCTGGCCGGAGGAGGAGTAGGCGTTGTGCGGGGCGAAGAAGCCGATGGTGTTGTAGCCCCAGTAGTTGGACAGGCCCTTGGCGGTCAGCGTGGTGTCCTGGACGAACTGGTGCACCGGCATCAGCTCGATGGCGGTTAGTCCCAGGTCCGTCAGGTGCTGGATCACGCTGGGGTGGGCCAGCGCGGCGTAGGTGCCGCGGATGTCGTCCGGGACCCCGGGGTGGGTCATCGTCAGGCCCTTGACGTGGGCCTCGTAGATCACCGCCTCGTGGTACTCGTGGCGCGGAGGCCGGTCGTTACCCCAGTCGAAGAACGGGTTGATCACCACTGAGGTCATGGTGTGGCCGAGGCTGTCGTCGTCGTTGAAGGCGGACGGGTCGTCGAACGGATAGGAGAACAGGGACTCGTCGCCATCGATCTGGCCTTCGATCGCCTTGGCGTAGGGGTCCAACAGCAGCTTGGCCGGGTTGCAGCGGTGGCCGTGCTGCGGCTCGTAGGGGCCGTGCACCCGGTAGCCGTACCGCTGGCCCGGTCCTACCCGCGACAGGTAGCCGTGCCAGACGAAGCCGTCCACCTCGGTCAACGGGACGCGCAGCTCGGTCCCTTCGGAGTCGATCAGGCAGAGGTCGATGGCCGTGGCGACCTCCGAGAAGACCGCGAAGTTGGTGCCGGCGCCGTCGAAGGTCGCGCCGAGCGGGTAAGCGGTACCGGGCCAGATATCCATCGTGTTCGTCATAGTCCTGTCGTGTCGGGGACGGCGTTGAGCCGGTCGTCGTCAACCTGCTCACCCACCGTCCTGATCCCTGCCAATTCTGGCCCAACCGCGACGCCGTGCTTGCTTCAGGGCTCCCCTGCGAACGGGGTGCCCTCCTCGGCGCCCCGGTCGTCGGCGCCGTGCCGGCCGTCGGAGGGGGTGTCGCCGGACCCGGAGGGCAGAGCCCTCGCCACGATCGCGGCCGTGGTCCGCCGCCCGACCGGCAGGGTTCCGAACAGGCTGCCGCCTCCACCGGCCACCCGGGTGGCCAGGTAGGCAGTGGCCACCGGTGCGGGGGAGTGCCGCACCACGAGCGAGGCCTGCAGTGCGACCGCGAGCCGCTCCACCATCCAGCGGGCCCCCGCTTCGACCGCCGCGGCGTCCCGGCGCGCCTCCCGGGCGGCGGCCTGCAGCGAGGCGGCCACTTCGTCCATGCTCTGGTCGAGCCGTGGGTCGGCCCCACGGCCCCGGTCGATCTCGGCGAGCAGCACCTCGATCGCTCGGGGTTGCATCGACATGGCACGCAGCACGTCGAGCGCGGCGATGTTGCTGGTGCCCTCCCACAGGCTGTGCGCGGGCCCGGAGCGGTACAGGCGGGCCAGGCCGTGCTCTTCGACGTAGCCGTTGCCGCCCAGGCACTCCATGGCCTCGGCGATCACGCTGGAGGTGCGCTTGGCCACCCAGTATCGGGCGACCGGCACCGCCACCCGCAGCAGGTCGATCTCTGCGGCGTCGATGGCGGCGGCCAGCCGCATCCCGACCAGGGTGGCGGCTTCGCTCTCGACCGCCAGATCGGCAAGGACGTTCTCCATCAACGGTTTGTCGACCAGAGGCGTCCCGGCGACCTCGCGCTTCCGGGCGTGTCGGATGGCCCGGACCACGGCGCTGCGCATCATGCCCGCAGCGCTGAGCACGGCGTCGGCGCGCAACGCCTGGGTGGTGGCGACCAGGGTCCGCAGCCCTCGCCCCTCATCGCCGAGCCGGCGGCCCCAGGTGCCGTCCAGCTCCACTTCGGCGGTGGCGGTGGAGCGCATCCCGAGCTTGACCTTGAGTCGTTGCAGTCGCCAGGTGTTGCGCCGTCCGTCCGGCAAGACCCTCGGTACCAGGAAACAGGTCAGACCGCCCGGGGCCTGGGCGAGCGTCAGGAACACGTCGCTCATCGGGGA
Organism: uncultured Actinomycetota bacterium; assembly: GCA_963825645.1. Taxonomy (GTDB): domain Bacteria; phylum Actinomycetota; class Actinomycetes; order Actinomycetales; family Kineosporiaceae; genus JADJPO01. The sequence continues at coordinate 54,368 of CAWGTT010000008.1, read as the reverse complement.
GGACACGAACCATTTGTGACCGGTGAGCCGGTAGCCGGCGGCGTCGGCGCCCGTCTCGTCCGGGGCTGACGTGTCCGGTCGGGCGACGGTGGTGGTGGCGCGCAGGTCGGTGCCGCCCTGTCGCTCCGTCACAGCGATCCCGGCCAGGCAGCCGAGCTTGTCCTGACTCGGGCGAAGCGCCGACTCGTAGGCGCGTGAGGCCAACCGCGGCAGCCATGTCTGCTCGAGCTCGGGATCGGCGTGCAGTGCCGGTGCGGTGGCGTAGGTGGCGCTCAGCGCGGTGACGTGCCCGGTCTCGGTCTGCGACCAGAGGATCATCGCCGCGCCGCGGGCGGTGTGGGGTCGGCTGGCCGGGTCCTGGGTCCAGGCTGTGGCGCTGAGCCCGGCCCGTACGCCGGCCTGGAGCAGCCGGTGATAGGCCGGGTGGTACTCGACCTCGTCCACTCGGTCGCCGTTGGCGTCGTAGCTACGCAGGGTCGGCGGGTAGCGGTCGACGAACTCCGCCCAGCGCCGCGACCGGGGCGCCCCGGCCAGCCGGCCCAGGTCACGCAGCCGTCCGGCGTGCTGCTCGGCGTGATACCGACGCACCGCCTCGGAGAGGGCCAGGTCGTCGGCGTAGAGGTCCTCGCACTCGCGGGCGGAGGAGCCGTCGGCGTGCTCACCGGCCGTGGCGGCCCGGACGTCATCGTCTGCTGGTGACACCTGGCAACCGTACCCATGATCGGCACGCCTCCCGCGACCATGGGTGCTGAGGGTGCTGAGAATGGGCACAACGTCACGCCGTGCCCGTCTGGCGGGCACGGCGTGACGTTGTGCCCATTCTGGGGGGGCGGTGGGGAGCGGGGGGAGCGGGGGTGGGGGGACGTCACAGACCGGCGTGGTCGCAACCCTCGTCGGCGCATAATGGCTACCGTGTGTTCGTGATCAGGATGACCAGACCGTTGGCGCGGCCGGGCCAGCGGTGACCGGGACGATCGTGACCCGTAGCCGCCCGCCTGGAGTCCGCCCTGGAGTTCGCGACGCGCGCCGGGTCGGCTTGCGGGGGACGCTGCGGGGGGCCGGGCGGATCTTCGCCGGGACGGTCCGCACATGCCTGCGCTATCGGGTGACCGGGCTGGCGGCCGAGGCGGGCTTCTTCGCCCTGCTCTCGCTGCCGCCGCTGGTGCTGGGTCTGGTCGCCGCCCTCGGCTACGTCGGCAACTGGATCGGGGCGGACGTCGTGGCACGGCTGAAGGGTCAGCTCGAGGAGCTGGCCGGCAGCGTGCTCACCGAGCCGGCAGTTCGGGGAGTGATCCTGCCGACCTTCGACGAGGTCGCCCGGGGCGGTCGGCTGGAGATCGTCTCGATCGGGTTCCTGCTCTCATTGTGGTCGGGGTCGCGCGCGCTCAACGTCTACGTCGACACCGTCTCGATCATGTACGGGCTCGGCGGGCACCGGGGGATCGTCCGGACGCGGGCGCTGTCCTTCTCGCTCTACATCATGACGCTGGTCCTGGGGGCAGTGGCCTTCCCGTTGGTGCTGGTCGGGCCGGGGCTGATCGGTCAGTTCCTCCGAGCACGGATCGAGGGACTGCCCGATCTTGCCTGGCTGCAGTCGATGTACTGGCCGATCGTGGTCATGTTCTCGGTGGCGCTGCTCACGACTCTCTACCACGTGGCAACCCCGGTGAGAGTCCCGTGGCGTCGCGACCTGCCCGGCGCCGCCCTGGCGCTGGTGATCTGGATGGTGGCGAGCGCCGTCCTTCGGGTGATCGTCGCCGAGTCCGTTGGGGGTGCGTCGATCTACGGCCCGCTCGCCGCGCCGATCGTGGTGCTGATCTGGCTCTACACGCTGGCGATAGCGGTGCTCATCGGGGCCGCGCTGAACGCCACCCTGGACACGATCTGGCCTGATCCGCTGCGAGCCGCAGTACGGCGCGGGCCGGCCGCGCACGCCCAGGAGGTTCCTGTCACTCCGAACCCGAAACAGAAGGTCGGCGGACGCCCTCCCAGGGACAACGGAGGATCCGCCACGGGTCCGTGACCTGCGGATTCCATGACTGCAGCCGGCGCATCGGTAGGGTCTCGATCTGAGTACATTTCGCTGCCGCCTGATCCTATCCCCGGTGACGGTCCGGTAGGTTCCGTCGGTATGAGCGAGCCCCTCGTCGTCCTCAAGGACGTGAACAAACACTTCGGTGACCTGCACGTGCTGCAGAACATCAACATGACGGTGGGCAAGGGCGAGGTCGTCATCCTGATCGGGCCGTCCGGTTCGGGCAAGTCCACTCTGATCCGCGCGATCAACCGTCTGGAGACGGTCGAATCGGGCTCGATCACAGTTGACGGCCAGCAGCTGCCTCAGGAGGGCAAAGCGTTGGCCGATCTGCGCGCCGACGTCGGCATGGTCTTCCAGAGCTTCAATCTCTTCGCGCACAAGACCATCCTCGAGAACATCACCCTCGGGCCGACCAAGGTCCGCAAGAAGAGCAAGGCCGAGGCCGAGAAACGCGCCAAAGAGCTGCTGGAGCGCGTCGGCGTGGCCCAACAGGCGGCCAAGTACCCGGCCCAGCTCTCCGGCGGTCAGCAACAGCGGGTGGCGATCGCTCGCTCGCTGGCGATGGATCCCAAGGTGATGCTGTTCGACGAGCCCACCTCGGCTCTGGACCCGGAAATGATCAACGAGGTCCTCGACGTCATGGTCGAGCTGGCCAAGAGCGGCATGACGATGATCGTGGTCACCCACGAGATGGGCTTTGCCCGCAAGGTCGCGAACCTGGTGGTCTTCATGTCGGACGGACAGATCGTCGAGCAGGCCACCCCTGAGGAGTTCTTCACCAAGCCCAAGAGTGACCGTGCCAAGGACTTCCTGAGCAAGATCCTCACCCACTGACCAGTCGGTCCACCGTCCAGCGGCATGCCACGCATGCCTTGATCAACACAAGGAGACATGTCAGATGACCGCACGACGCATCGGTGCTGTTGCGGCCGCCGCCGCCCTGACCCTGGGTCTGGCCGCCTGCGGTGGTTCCGACGACACCTCGACCGCCGCCAGCGGTGGTGACGGCGGTGGTGATGGGGCCGGCCTGAAGATCGGCATCAAGTTCGACCAGCCCGGTCTGGGCCTCAAGCAGGGCAGCGAGTACCAGGGCTTGGACGTCGACGTCGCCACGTACGTCGCCGGCAAGCTCGGCACCACGGCCGATGAGATCACCTGGGTGCAGGCACCAAGCGCACAGCGGGAGACCCTGATCGAGACCGGACAGGTCAACATGGTGGTCGCCACCTACTCGATCACCGATGCCCGCAAGGAGAAGGTCTCCTTCGCCGGGCCGTACTTCATCGCCGGGCAGGACCTGCTGGTCCGCGCCGACGACTCCTCGATCACCGGTGTGGACGCGCTCGCGGGCAAGAAACTGTGCTCGGTCACAGGATCGACGTCGGCGCAGAAGGTCAAGGAGCAGGTTCCCGACGTCAACCTGCAGGAGTTCGGCACCTACTCAGAGTGCGTGGCCGCGCTGGTCTCCAAGGGAATCGACGCAGTGACCACCGACGACACGATCCTCGCCGGGTACGCCTCGCAGGACCAGTACCAGGGCAAGCTCAAGGTCGTCGGAGTCCCGTTCTCCGAGGAGAAGTACGGCATTGGCCTGAAGAAGGGCGACACCGCGCTGTGCCAGCAGGTGACCGACGCGATCAACGAGATGATCAAGGACGGCTCGTGGCAGAAGGCCGTCGACGACAATCTCGGCGCGGCCGGCTACAAGCCGGGACCGGGCAACCCGCCCACCCCGGACGCCTGTTCCTGACCTGTTCCGCGTGGGATGCCGCCCGTCCGACCCCGGACGGGCGGCGTCCGCCGCCCGGCAAGGGCGAGAAGGGGAAGGCGAGCAGTGGGTGACATCCTGAGCAACTACAACATTCTGGGTGCGTTCTGGGTCACCATTCAGCTGGCCGCTCTGTCGGCGCTGGGTGCCCTGGTGATCGGCACGTTCGTGGTCATCCTGAGGGTGTCCCCGGTCAAGGTGCTCCAGGTGATCGGCACCAGCTACGTCAACGTCGTTCGGAACACCCCGCTGACCCTGCTCATGGTGCTGAGCATCCTCGGCCTGACCTTCATCATGGGCATGGGGATGAGCGATGACGCCAACCGCAACGCCTTCCTGTGGGCGGTGGTGATGCTGGCGGTGTACCACGCGGCGTTCGTCTGCGAAGCGCTGCGCAGCGGCGTCAACACGGTCCCCCAGGGACAGGCCGAGGCGGCCCGGTCGATCGGGCTGACCTTCGTTCAGAGCCTGCGCGAGGTCATCATGCCGCAGGCGTTCCGCGGTGCGATCGCCCCGCTCGGCTCCACGCTCATCGCGCTGATCAAGAACACCACGGTGGCCGCGGTCATCGGCGTCTCGGACGCGGCCGGCCTGCTGTCCACGATCGTCGAGAATGAGACCGGGACCTTGGGTGTGTTCTTCATCTTCGCTCTGGGCTTCGTGATCCTCACGTTGCCGCTGGGTGTCTGGTTCACCGACCTTTCTCGGCGCCTGGCGGTGAAGCGATGAGCAGCCCGCAGACAGTCCTGTTCGACGCGCCCGGTCCCAAGGCCCGGCTGCGTCACAACATCCTCACCGTGGGCGGCGTGCTGCTGGCGTTCGGGGTGCTCTACCTGGTCCTGCGCAAGATGGCCGACGCCCAGCAGCTGCAGGGCTTCATGTGGAAACCGTTCCTGACCTGGGAGGCCTGGAGCAACTACCTGCTGCCCGGGCTGTGGGGCACCCTGAGGGCGGCCTTGATCTCGATCGTTGTGGCCTTCATGTTCGGCCTGATCTTCGGGATCGGCAGGTTGTCGGAGAACGCGGCCGTGCGCCTGGTGAGCAGTGCGGTGGTCGAGTTCTTCCGTGCGGTCCCCGTCCTGATCATGATGATCTTCCTGTTCGCCGTCTTCACCCGCAACGAGGTCTTCCCCAACGAGTACAACCCGCTGGCCGCCGTGGTGATCGCCCTCATCCTGTACAACGGGTCAGTCGTGGCCGAGCTGGTTCGCTCGGGGATTCACTCGCTGCCGAAGGGCCAGTCCGAGGCCGGTCTGGCGATCGGGCTCACTCCGGGCCAGACGTTGCGCTCGATCCAGCTGCCCCAGGCGCTCACGGCAATGCTACCGGCGCTGATCGGTCAGCTGGTCGTGGTGCTCAAGGACACCGCCCTCGGCTACGCGATCACCTACCTGGAGCTGTTGAACTGGTCCAAGACCTTGGGCTCGGCCTACGCCAACACGGTGCCCGCCTACCTGTTCGCCGGCTTCCTGTTCATCGTCATCAACTTCGGGCTGACTAAAGTCGCGGCCGTCGTGGAGCAGCGGGTCAGCCAGCGTGGCTCAGGGCGTTCCGAGAAGGAGGAGGCCGAGCTCGCCGACGCAAGGGCCATCGCTAATGCCGAGAGCGCGGTGACCGGGTAAGGCCCTGCCGTGGCTGTGACGAACTCGCCCCCTGTTACGGGCACAACGTCACGCCGTACCCATTGAGCGGGCACAACGTCACGCCGTACCCGTTGAGCGGGCACAACGTCACGCCGTACCCGTCGGGGCGGTCAGCGGTCAGCGGCGCTCGGCAGGGTGACGCTCACCGTCGTGCCACGGCCATCCGGGGTAGTGGGCGACGCGACGTCAACGCCGCCGCCGTGGGCGCGCACCAGCTCAGCGACGATGGCCAGCCCGAGACCGCTCCCGGTGGACCGGTTCCGCGCCGTCGGCGAGCGCCAGAACCTGGTCAGCACGTGCGGTAGATCATCGGCTGCGATCCCCGGGCCGGTGTCGGCGACTCGCAGCACGCCTGGACCTGGCGTCGCGCCGTCCGGCGTGGCTCGGCCGGGCTGGACGGAAACGACAACCGTGTCGCCGGACTCACAGTGCCGTGCGCAGTTCTCGAGCAGGTTGCCGACCACCTGGTGCAGCCGGTGCGGGTCGGCGCGGACCCAGGTCGGTCCGGCCAGCTCGGTGCGCAGCTCCAGCCCGGCGGCGCGCAGCTGCGGCGCCCGAGCGGTGCACTCTGACTGGGCCAGCTCGGCGAGATCGAGACGTTCCAGGTTCGTCAACGCCATGCCCTGGCCGGCGGCCTCGGCGGCCGACAGCTCAGCGAGGTCGCCGACCACCCGACCCAGGCGCAGCGCTTGGTCGTGCAGCCGGGCCAACGCCGCTGAGTCCGCCGGAGCCAGCCCGTCGCGCAGCTCCTCCAGACCAGCCTGCACCGCGGCCAGGGGCGTGCGGAGCTCGTGCGCGACGTCGGCGGCCATCTGCCGCCGTGCGCTCTCGGCGGTCTGCACCGCCGTCGCCGCCTCGTCGAACGCGACAGCCAGCTCGCCGAGCTCTCCCGCGCCCCGTTCGGCGGGACGGGCTGTGCGGTCGCCGGCGGCGAAGGCTCGGGTCGCCTTGGTCAGCGCGAGCAGCGGCCTGGTCAGTTGCCGAGCCGCCAGCACCCCGGCGATCAGGGCCAGTGCCAACGCGGCGGCGGCCGCCAGGAGTACCCAGGACCAGGCCACGGGGCGTCCGGCGTTCGTCACCTGGAGCGGGTAGCTGAGGATGACCGTGCCGATGTCGAGGCCGTCCACGCGGATCCTTGCGGTCACGCTGGCGGCGTCGCCGAACAGGTCTGGCATGCCTGGGCCCATGTCCTGCACGCCGCGGCCGGCGCGCCGTCCCATGCCGTTCTCACTGACCACGGCCCCGGAGGCGTCGAGCACCATGGCGCGGGTTCCGGTGCCCGAGACCACAGCGCGGACGGCGGACAGGTCGGCCCCGGCCCAGCCGCCGGCCTGGGTGTAGGCGGTGGCCGCCGCCTCGGCGAGGTTCGTAGCCACGACCTGCTGCTGGTCGGCCAGCTGGCTGGCCAGCCCGCGGTCGGTGCCGATCAGCGCGGCGGCCGTTACCAGCGCGATCGCGACGGCGGCGACGGCCGTGAAGGCCATCACCAGGCGCCGTCCGAGGGCGCCCAGCCGGTCGGGCGGGCCGCCCTCAGGCGTCACGGCGCAGTCCCAGCCGGTAGCCGACCCCGACCACGGTCTCGATGACGTCGGCGTCGTCCCCGAGCTTGTGCCGCAGGTTCTTCACATGTGAGTCCATGCTGCGCTCGTAGCCCGCGAACTCGTAGCCACGCACCCTGTTCACCAGCTCGTAGCGCGAAAAAGGGCGACCCGGCACCGAGGCCAGCGTGTCGAGCACGCCCCATTCGGTTGCGGTCAGGTCGATGGTCCGTCCACCGACGACGACCTGGCGTAGCGAGTGGTCGAGCACCAGCCGCCCCCCGCCGAAGGAGTCGCGGTCTCCGTCGAAGGAGCCCTGGGTGCGGGTCAGGATCGCTGCGACCCGCAGCACCACCTCGGTGGGGCTGAACGGCTTGGTGACATAGTCGTCGGCGCCCAGGGTCAGGCCGGTGATCCGATCGTCCAGCTCGCTGCGGGCGGTCAGTACCAGGACCGGTGGGTTGCCCCGGTCGTGGACGGCGCGCAGCACATCGAGCCCGTCGATGTCGGGAAGGCCGAGGTCGAGCAGCACCAGGTCGATGCTGCCGCCATCGACGAGGCCGAGCGCCTCGGCACCGGACGGCGTGGTCAGCACGGCGTGACCGGCGCGCTCGAGGTAGCGCCGTAACAGCTCGCGGATGTCGCGATCGTCCTCGACGACGAGCACCGTTGCCATGCAGCCCATCATCGCCGCGGAGCCACCCTCCGCAGGTAGCCGAACGGCCCGGGCGGGCGAACTCCACATCGTCTCCACATTGCCTGACCACCTCGTCCACGGCGCCGCTCGATGCTCGAACTGTCCGCCATCGAAGAACCGTTCTGGCAACGACCCGCCCAGGGCCGTTCGAGCGGTCGGAAACGAAGGAGTCCGCCATGCGTCGCAGGGTTGTTATCTCAGGTCTGACTGGCGGAGCGCTCGTCGCCGCCTTGGCGTCAACCGGGGCGATCGCTGGTACCTCCTCCTCCTCCCGTCGTCGCTGTCGGGCCTGGTCCCGGTCATGACGTCCAGTTCGGCGCCCGCCGACACCACGTGCCTGCTCGGCTGCACCGGTGACTCGGATGATGCCTTCCGGGGCGGCGCGGGCGGCAGCGGGTACCGCAACGGCATGCACGACAGGCAAGGCAACGGCACGCGCAACGGCGCAACCCAGGGGCAGGGTGACAGCGAGCGTCCGCGCCACGGGATGGGCGCGGGTATGGGTGCTGGGCAGAACCTGCCCGTCTCCGGCACCCTGAGTGCCGCTCAGCTGGCCGACCTGGGTGCGATGGCCGAGGAGGAGAAGCTCGCCCACGACGTCTACATCGCCCTCGGCGAGGCCACCGGCGATGCCCGGTTCACCAACATCGCTGCCGCCGAGCAGCGCCACCTGGAAGCGGTCCGCACCCTGTTGAACCGCTACGGCCAGGACGACCCGACCCACGCTTTGGCCGCGGGCGAGTTCGCCGGCGCCGACGTGAAGGCCCTGTACACGGACTACGTCGACGCGGGCCGTGGCTCGCTGGAGGCGGCTCTCGATGTGGGCCGCACCATCGAGCGGTTGGACATCGCGGACCTCACCAGGGCCCTCGAGGGCCTCAGCGCGCCGGACGTGCAGCGGGTGTACACCTCGCTACGCGCCGCGTCGGAGCACCACCTCAGCGCCTTCGGTGGCTGAGCTGAGATCAGGGGGCGGACGGCGTCGCGGCGTCCGCGCGAGTGGTGAGCTGGGCCAGCTCGACCCGGTTGGCGGCGCCGCTCTTGCGCAGCATGTTGGAGACGTGGCTGCTCACCGTCTGGTCGCTCACCACGAGATCTCGGGCGATCTCGCAGTAGGTGCGCCCCGCGACGATGTGGGTGAGAACCTCGTACTCCCGCGGGGTCAGGCCCGGAAGCCCGTGCCGGGGCAGCCGCACCCCTCGCCGTCCCGGAGCAGTAGCTCGACCGAGCACGGGACTAGGGTGCGAAGGCGATCTCTTCGCACCGACGCACGCTGCGCTCGATGGACTCTCGATCGGGGACGAGCAGGGTGGTGAGCCAGATCCCGTTCTGGATGATGAGGATGTCAGCGGCGCGACGAGCGATCTCGTCGCCGTCCAGGTCTGGCCTGGCCGCAGCCAGCAACGACCTCAGCCCGCGCAGGTAGTGGCCCTGAGCCTGTTGGTTGATGCTGGCGTACCGCGGTTCGGCCATGGCCAGCGACCACAGGTGAAGGCGCAGGGCCAGATAGTCGGAGTCGAGCAGCTCGGCGTCGGCGACTCGGTGCAGCGCGAACCGCAACCGTCCGGTGGGATCGAGGTCTGCCGGCGGTCGGATGATCTCTGAGTCCTGGTCCCCGATCCGCCGCAGCGCGGCAGCGACGAGCGCGGTCTTGTCCTCGAAGTAGTAGTTCACCAGTCCGAGCGCGACCCCGGCCCGGCGCGCCACGGCGCGCATGCTGACTCCCGAGATGCCGTCGCGACCCAGGATGGCAAGGACGGCCTCGAGTATTCGCAGCTCCTTGTCGGCTCGTCCCTTGTGAGGCGAGCGACGCGAGGCGGGGGAGGTGTTCGGGGAGTCGGCATCTGCCATGGCGCGGCTATCCATGATGTGGAGGCGCCCCCGCCCGTACAGTTCGCGTGGCGTCCAGGACAGCGATGATGAGCGCGTCGCGGCTGGACACCAGCTCGGCGGTCGAGCGGTCGGTGGCGAGTGCCAGACCCTCGACGAGGCTCTGCGAGACGGCATCGTCCAGGTGCAGCTCACCGAGGTCGTCCCACCAGCGGTTGAAGCTGTCGGCGTACCGTTCGCAGAAGGCGGCCAGGCCGCCGTCCCCGGCTCTGAGGTGGAAGAGCATCGTCGGACCCATTGCGGCCCAACGGAGCCCGGGGCCGGCCCAGACCGCGGTGTCGACGTCCTCAACGGTGGCCACGCCTTGCTGCACGAGGTGGATCGCCTCTCGCCAGAGCGCCGCCTGAAGACGGTTCGCGACGTGGCCGGGCACCTCGCGCTTGACCTCGATGGTGACCTTGCCGACGGACGAGTAGAAGTCGCGGGTCCACGCCACGACCCCGGGCAGAGTGCGTGCGTTGCCGAGCACCTCCACCAACGGGACCAGGTGCGGCGGGTTGAACGGATGCCCGAGGACGACGCGGTCCGGCTGCTCCCAGCCGGCCTGCAGCTCAGTCAGTGTCAGACCCGAGGCCGACGACGCCACCACGGTCTCCTCACCCAGGGCAGGCTCGATCTCGGCGTACGCCTGGTGCTTGAGGGTGACCTGCTCGGGCACGTTCTCCTGGACGAACTGCGCCGGCTCGACGGTGGAGCGGGGATCGTGGTGGAACGTCAACGGGTCCGGACTGCCACCGTCGGTGAGCCCGAGCCGGGTCAGGGCGGGCCACGCGGCGTCAACCGCACGGCGGACCCGATCCGGGGCGTCGGGATCCGGGTCGAAGACGGCGACCGACGTGCCTGCGGCCAGAAACAGGGCGGCGCAGCTCGCGCCGATCACGCCGCCCCCGAGGACGGCGACGTCAGCGACCGAGCCCGGAAGCCCGCGCCGAGCCTCAGAAGGCGACATTCTCCGAGCCCTTCAGCGCCGGTCGAGATCGCGCTTCGGCAGGGATGGCCACGTGGTAGCCGAGCTGTTCGATGACGGTGGGGGAGGACTTCTCCAGCGGGGGGAAGATCCCGAAGCTCAACAACCCGACATTGAGGGACGCCATCTCCAGGGACGTGGCGACGGCGGCTCGGAGCCGTTCCTCGCGGGTCATTCCGAGGCCGCCCCCGGTCGAGACATTGATGACGGCGTCGCAGCCGCGGGCGATCTCGTCGGGAGTGATGGGCAGGTGAGGCGACATGGTGGGGGTGTGAATGCCGCCGGTGGGGGCACGGGTGATGATGACGGACTGGCCACGGTCTTCACCCTCCGATGGCCGTGGTCTCGGCGCCGCGGCCGCGCCGGTAGGCGTCGAGAACGAGACCGTGGAAGTGATGGACGCCGTGCTCGGAGATCCCGGTCTGGTCCGGGTCGTAGACGAGTCGGCCTTGGGTGAAGGCCGGTGTGCGCATGCCCCTTTGGACGCTCTCCACCAGCGCGATGTCCTCGGCTTGGAGGACCTCGTCGATGTACCTGATGGAGTGCTGCTCGGCCTGGTTCGGTTCCGCCGTCTCGAGGTAGACGTCGAGGGTCTCTCGCGTCCGGTCGATCCCGATCGGCTCGATGCGCAGCACCATGAAGTTGCCACGGCCCGGGTATCGCAACAGGCAGGTGTTGGGCCACAGCCACCACACCGCGTGCGTGCGCACGGTGGCCTCAGCGACGTCGTAGGCGCTGTTCTCGGTTGTGCCCGCGTCGGCCATATGGCTGGAGTAGATGTCGTGGGTCGTGACGGTGTAGGTGCTCATGTCGACCAGGGAGACGAAGTCCTTGTGCGCGATGTGGCAGTGGTAGCACTCGAGGAAGTTGTCGACGACGTTCTTCCAGTTGGACCGGATGTCGTAGGTCAGTCGCCGTGCATGCGTGAGCTCGGAGACGTCAGGAGCCCATCGGATGATCTCGTCCTGGAGATCGGCGGCCTGCTGGGACAGGGGAGCGGCTCCGACATCGAGGTTCACGTAGACGAAACCGCCGAACTCCTCCACCTGAACCTGGTCCAGACAGATCTCGGACGTCTCGAAGCCGACCATGTTCGAGGTCCCGCGAGCGGCGCGCAGACGGCCACTCAGGTCGTAGTTCCACGCGTGGTAGGGACACACGATGCTGCGCCGTCGGCCGGAGCCGACCAGCAGCTGGTGAGCTCGGTGCATGCAGACGTTGTAGAACGCACGCAATACGCCCATCCCGTCGTGGACGACGACGATCGGCATGCCCGCGATGGTTTCCGCCACGTAGCTGCCTGGAGCGTGAACCTTCTCCACGTGGCAGATCCACTGCCAGGTCCGGGCGAAGACCGCCCTCTGCTCCACCTCGAACCAGGCCGGCTCGGTATAGGCCGCCGCGTGCAGGGACAGTGACTGCCCCGGATCGGCGTGGTAGCCCGAGGTGATGTCGAGCTGCTCCTGGACCATCGAGCGCACTCCTCCGTCCGAGCTCATCGCCGTGGGGCGTCGGTCACCCGGTGCTGACGCTAATAGGATTTGGACGATCGTTCAAGAATGGGGGACGATCGCGCCGCCTCGGCTCGCCGGGCCGAAGGGCCCCCAGCCCGGGGCTCGTCGACTCATAGCGTGGCCAACGGGGTGGGTCTGTATGCGTACCGCCGGACGCACAGTCGCACTGGCCGTTGGCCTGGTGCTCGGGTCGACAGTGGCCTGCGGGTCGCCCGCCACGCCGAGCGCCCCCGGCTCATCCTCCAGCCCGGCGGCTGTGTCGCCGTCCGTGGTCACGGCGCCGCCGTCACTGTCGCCGTCGCCCTCGCCGTCAGTTGCCTCCGTCGTCCAGGTCAGCGTGGCCGGCACCGGTACCGTCTCGGTTCCGCCGTCGTTGACGCCGGGTGGGTACGTGTTCCGGGTGTCCTGTGCGAGGCGTGCGACGCTCACGGTGCTCGAGCCGGACGCCCACTACACCCAGACGATGTTCGCGGACGACCTGGGCCCCAACGCGTCGCAGGCACGGTACGCCGCTGCGGCCGCCCGGTTCGACGCAAAGACCCGGTCGCTCGGCGGCGTGGACTGCGCGTCGGGCTCGCCAGCGCAGTTCGCGATCGCGCTGCCGGCCGGCTCGTACTGGTTCGCTGCCCTTCGTCGTCCGGGCGAAGGGGCCGAGCAGGACGACGTCGTCCCGCAGAAGGCCCTGATGACGGTGACGGTCTCCGGACCTCCGACGGCCACCACGATGCCGGCGCCGGACGGCACGGCAGTAGCACGCGACGACAGGTCGTGGACCCTTCCCCAGGTCATCCCGGCGCGCGGCACACTACTCCTGCGCAACCCGGGGTTGCGCAGCCACCGCCTGCTGCTCGACCCGGTTCCCGAGGACCTGACGGCCGAGGCGTGGCTGGAGGCGACCCGGCTCGGGCGCGGGGTGGACGGTGTGGGCACCGCCCGGCTGAGCCCCGGGACCGAGATGCTCTGGAGGTACGACCTTCCTCGTGGCGCGTACGTGGCGATGGATGTCTCGATCGGGGAGAACGGCTATCCGCAGCCCCACGGCGCCGGGGCAGTGATCATCACCCTCACCTGAGCGGCGAGGCCTTGTGTGTGTCAACGGACGAGCTCGGCAGCTCTGGCGGAGCAGGTTGGTTCGGCCGATGAAGCTCATCAGCGCGGTGATCAAGCCACATGTCCTCGGGGACGTCAAGGACGCGCCCTGCAGGCCGCCGGGGTCACCGGAATGACGATCAGCGAGGCGGCGCCCAGGGCCACGGCCGCCAGCGCGGTCACACCGAGGTCTACCGCGGCGCCTAGTACCGGATCGATTTCGTGCCCAAGACCCGGTTGGAGGTGCTGGTTGATGACGCCGACCTGAACCGGATCCTCGATCTGGTCGTGGATATCGCTAGCACCGGACGGATCGGCGACGGCAAGGTCTGGGTGACCACCGTGGACGACGTGGTCCGGGTGCGCACGGGCGAGCACGGCAACGACGCCCTGTAGGAGGCGACGCCCGTGGACTACAGCGGTGGGTAGACGGTTCCGGTGAGCTCGTCGTTCTCGTAGATGTCATCGGGTGAGGAGCTGTTCGAACTGGGGCGCCTGGCGCATGAACTCCTGGTAGTCGTGGTCGCTGCAGAACCCCATGACCCGCTCGACGCCGGCGCGGTTGTACCACGACCGGTCGAACAGGACGATCTCGCCGGCGCTGGGCAGGTTCGGGACGTAGCGCTGGAAGTACCACGGACCGGCCTCCCGGACAGTGGGCTTGGTGAGCGCGACGACGCTCGCGCCGCGCGGGTTGAGGTGCTCCATGAAGCGCTTGATCGTGCCGCCCTTGCCGGCCGCGTCTCGGCCTTCGAAGAGCAGGCACAGCCGCAGGCCGGCCTCCTTGACATGGGCCTGCAGTTTTCAGCAGCTCGATCTGCAGCAGCCGCTTGGTCATCTCGCAGACGTGCCGCGTCAGCCGATCGGAGTAGGGGTAGCCCTCCCGTCAGGTGTCCACCGGCCGGCCGTCCGGTCCGAGAAGGATCGGGTCGTCGACCTCGTCCCAGGTACCGTCGACCGTCAGGCCTCGAAGGTCCAGCTGCTCATCTGAGTCTGAGAGGTCCTGCAGCGAGGCGATCAGATCGGACAGATCCATCACCGCCTCGATGTCGAACTCGCGAGCGCCTCCCGCGATGTCCCGGCCAGATGTCATGTCTGTCTCCCTGGTGGCCCTTGTCCCCGATCGTCGCACTTCGACCGCACTGTATGGGTGGCCGTTCGCCCCCGCGCAGCAGCCGGCGTAGTCGGTGAGCAGGACGGCGGACATGTCGGCTTGGGTGAGGACGCGGTGCCAACGACGGACGGCAGCATTGGTGGCGACCAGGATCGCGATGTCGCCGTGCGGGGCGTGGTGGACCCGCTCCAGGCTCGCCAGGTACTTGACCCACACGGCTGTTGATCCGAGCACCGTGCGGGCGTGGAGCGGCGCCTTCGATCAGACGCACACCACTGAGGAGCGGTCACGATGCCCGTTCTCGGCGGGTGCGGGGCATGCCACTGCTGCCGCGATCTCCTTGCCTGACAGCGAGGACCTGATGAACCGTGAGGTTTCCGTGGTCGAACGCGAGCGCGCTTGCTGCCAGGTACAGCAGCCACGTCCGCGCGCGCGATTGCGGGACGTGGATAAGGGCCGTGTCCCAGTTGTCGCGCAGGTTCTCGACCCATGCCCGTAGCGTCAGTCCATAGTGCTCGCGCAGTGCTTCGACGTCACGGACCTCCAATCCCACGCGCTCGATGGCGTCCAGGGTGGTCGAGAGCGGAAGCACCTGCCCGTCGGGGAAGATGTAGCTGTCGATGAACCCGGGCCGGTCCTTCGCGGACGGGGCCGGCAATGATCGCACAGAGGCGATCGCGTGGTTGAGCAGTCGGCCACCGGGGGCGAGTAGGTCCATGAGGACCTGTGTATAGGCAGTGAGCTGGGTCCGGCCGACGTGCTCGGACATCCCGACGCTGGAGATCGCGTGGTAGGGACCGTCGGTGACGTCGCGATAGTCCTGCAGCCGGATCGTGACGGCGCCGGTGAGGCCGGCCTCCTCGACGCGCTGGCGCGCGAGGGTCGCCTGTTCCCGGCTCACCGTGACGCCGACGACGCTGACCCCGTAGTTCGCCGCCGCGTGGATTGCCAGCGATCCCCAACCGCAGCCGACGTCCAGCAGCCGCATGCCCGATCGCAGGCCGAGCTTCGTGCAGACCAGGTCGAGCTTGTCGCGTTGTGCGTCGTCCAGGGCGTAGGACGGGGTCGGCGCGCTCGTCCAGTAGGCGCAGGAGTAGACCAGGCTCGCGCCGAGAACCACGCGGTAGAAGTCGTTACCGACGTCGTAGTGGTGCGACACCGATGCCGAGTCACGAGCCCTGCTGTGCAGGACTCCCGTGCGACGTCGAATCTCCTCCGCCGGTGGCCGCGGCGGTGGTCCGAGGGCGCCGAGTCGTCCGGCTGTGGCCGTGGCCCGCAGCCGCTGCTTGCCTGTCAGGCCGACTCCCTGATGATCGGCGATCCGTGCGATCACGTCTGGGAGGTCGAGCATGGCGAAGATATCGCCCTCGAAGTCCAGGTCACCGCAGACGTAGGCGCGCACCAACCCGAGTTCGCCGGGCGCCCAGAGCAGCCGGCGCAACGCCAGAGGACGGCGAAAGACGATGGCGGCGGCGGCATCGGGATCCCCAGCTGTCGAACCGTCCCAACACTGGACCCGGACCGGTAGCGGCCCTCCGACGGCAGCCTGGAGTACCGACAAGACCTCAGCGGCCGCACTCGGTCGCCTCGCCGCCCAAACCCGCGACCTCCGCGGTGGATCACTGCCATCACGCACAGGCACTCAACTCCACGGTCGATGGTGGGAACGGGCGACCACGTCTCTGCGGATCCCGCCAGAGTGCACGAATCGGATCGTCGACATCAACATGGCGTTCGCAAGCGTCGCCGGTCTGGGTCCCGGGTGACTACCCTCGGGTGCCATGCCGCTCGAAGTTCGGCGTTCCGGTCGGCGTCGCTGACCTCGTCGTCTGCGGGGCTGAGGTGTGGCGGCCGGTCCGCCGTTCGTCACCGCCTTGTGATGAATGGGCACCCGCAGAGCGGACTACGGGCCGCTGCGAGCTTCGGGCAGGCACCCCGACTCGTCAACCTTGCGGGCCTCTTCCAGCGTGCAAGCATCGTCTCCGCGTTCGCCTGAATCACGGCTCTCCGCTCGCGCCCTCAAACACTGCAACGTTGCCGCGATGGCCACCGAGGAGATGCTCCGGGCGAACCCGAATCGACGGGCCGCGCGTCACACTGGGCCCCGGCTGAGCACCGCGGCTGCGCCGGTGTCGGCGGCGCGCATGATCTGGGCCGGATCGTTCCACAGGACCCGCACGGCGGGCGCCGTGCCGCCCGCCCGCATGGCCTAAGCAGCGTCGGCAGCTCGCCGGCCACATCGCTTACGCGAGTTCGCGGAAGGCAACGCCGAACCGCCGTCTCGCCACCGCGGCGCAGATCCGCGCGCTGATCGCCCGCGACCGCGGCTGCGTCGTGCCCGGCCGCACCCTGCCCCCCGGACGCTGCCAAGCCCACCACATCACCTGGTGGCGGCACGGCGGAACAACCGACCTGGACAACCTCGTCCTGCTCTGCACCCGCCACCACACCGCCGTCCACACCGGCCACTGGCGCCCGACCATCATCGACGGCGTGCCCTACGTCATCCCCCCACCCGGGATCGACCCACCGCAACCCCACGCCGCAACACCGCCCCCACCGCCGAACACCAGGCCCGCACCCTCGGACAACAACCGCGAAGACGCCACCACCACCGAGACCAGTCCCAGCCCGCGCTCGAACTCGGGCTCGGACCCCCGGACGACGACCCGCCCCGCGGCGCCGGCCCACCCCACCCCCACCCCCACCCCCACCCCCACCCCCACCCCCACCCCCACCGACGCCGTAGACGGGTCGGGCTGACGAGCCGATGTATCCCTGTCGGCCCAACGTGCGTCCATGGAGGGCTCCGCGCGACCGCGCGGGGATCACCCTCGTGGAGGTCACCATGGCAAAGAACGAAAGCTCGCTCGATCGGATCATTCGGCTCGTTATCGGCGTGGTCGCGGCGGTGGTTGCCGTCGC
Source organism: uncultured Actinomycetota bacterium (assembly GCA_963825645.1). Taxonomy (GTDB): domain Bacteria; phylum Actinomycetota; class Actinomycetes; order Actinomycetales; family Kineosporiaceae; genus JADJPO01. The sequence goes on along the minus strand of CAWGTT010000008.1, from coordinate 37,185 downwards.
TGTCGGCGCCGGCAGCCTGGGCGGCCTGGTCCTGATCTTGGTCGCGGCGATCATGATCGGCACGGCAGCGGTCGGGTTCTGCCCCCTCTACCGGCTGTTCGGGCTCAGCACCCGCGGCGCGTCGGTCGGTGCACGACGCTGACAATGACGGGTCCGGGTCCGGGTACGGTCGGCAGGATGGACGCCGACCGGTTGGGCCCGCTGCTGCCGGCTGAGGTTCCAGGCCTGCTCAGGTACGCGCGCACCCTGACCGGCGACCACGTGCTGGCCGAGGACCTCGTCCAGGAGACCGTGGTCCGTGCCCTGGAGAAGGCCGACACCTACCGTGGGGAGGCCGCGCTCGCCACATGGCTGCACAGGATCCTGCACAACCTGGCTGTGGATCGCGGCCGTCGCGCCCGGGAGTTTCCGGTCGACGACATCGGTGACGTGGTCGAGGCTGCCTGGCGGGACGACGCCTACACCGTCGACGCAGCTACCGTCGCGGCACGCGCGGCGACCCGAACCGAGCTCCAGGACGCGCTGATCCACCTGCCGATCGCCTATCGGGCCGCGGTGGTCCTGCACGACGCGGAGGGCTTGACCGACGCCGAGATCGCCCAAATCCAATCCGTCACTCTCGCCGCTGCCAAACAGCGGCTGAGGCGAGGCCGGATGATGCTGGTGTCCGAGCTGGCCCGGGCGCCGGAACGGCGTGCTGCGCTGAAGGGGGTTCCGATGCGCTGCTGGGATGTTCGTCGCCGGGTCAGCGACTACCTGGACGGCGAGTTGGATGACGCCAACGCCGTCCTGGTCGTGCGCCACCTGGGGACCTGCCCCACCTGCCCGCCGCTGTACGCGGCGCTCGTCGCCACCCGGGCCGCCATGCGCGACCATCGGCACGGCGACGCGCCACGAGCCGCCGCTCTCGGGCCGGCGGGGGGTCGGGACCCGGACACGGTGATCCCGCCGGCGCTTGCCCGCCGAGTGTCCGACCTGATCGCCGGCAGAGTGAACCCCGCGTGAGTCAGCGATGCGGTCGACCCGGCCGACCAGCGGCGGGCGGGTTGTCCGGTCGGGTTCAGCTCCAAGGAGCCGGCCTCGGGGACGGCGTTCTGCTGTCCCGAGACCCTGAGCAATCGCCGTCAGCCTGCAGGTGCAACGAGTGGCTGGGTCGGCCAGGAATCCTGGTGTCGTGCGGTCGTGGTCGCTCTTTGTGACCGGGCGGTCTTGGCTCGGTGAACGATCCCGTGCGAGCGCGGGCCGAGAACCCGCCAGGCGAGCGAGGGCGCCATCAGGCTGGACGGGGCCGCGAGCAAGTTGAGCACTCGCCCGAAGGCCATCGTCACGATCGGGTCCTCGGTGGCGACTTCCAGCAACCGGTCGAGGTAGCGGTCGACGAGCCGCTCGGGCAATGGCTTGACTGGTTGAGCCGGGAAGCGGCCGTCGGACCCGGTGGCGAGCGCCCACGGCGTCGCGACGACACGCGCGAAGGCCCTTGCCGACCGGGCGGCGATGTCGTGGGTCCCGCCGGCCTGCAGGAGCTTTCGCAGCTCGAGCGCCTGCTGCGCGGCCGAGCTCATGCCCTGCCCGTAGATCGGGTTGAACGAGCAGACCGCATCACCGATGACCACCAGGCCGCCGAGGCGCCGGTCCAGCTTCTCCCAGCGCCGCCAGCGACTGGTGGGGTAGGTGAACCGCGAGGCCTCGCCGATGGGTTGGCAATGCTCGGCGATCGCTGCGATGCCCGAGGTGGGAAGGGTGCCTGCGAAGGCTCGGAACCCCTCCAGGTCGGCCTGGGGCCGACCACCGAACTGCTCGGCGAGGGTGACTGTCCAGCGGCCACCCTCTTGGCGCAGGGCCACGCCGCCGCGGCCGGACGTCGGCCGGGTTCCCACGACGTCCGCATCAAGGTCGTCCAGCACACCGTCTCGTGTGCGGAACAGGCGCGTCACGTACTGGACCTGCGCGTTCACGAGCGTCTCTGCGGGAACCGGATACCCCAGATCGGCCAGCCAGCGCGGCGCTCGTGAGCCACGACCGGTGGCGTCGACGACGAGGTCGGCCGCCAGGTCGCGCACGACGGGGCGCCCGTCGATGTCCTGCTGCTCGCGGACCTCGTGCTGTGGCCTTGGAGCGAGGACGACGCCGGCCACGCCGGAACCGTCCGGGTGGGCGCGCAGGCCGACGATGTCGTGGCCCCCCAGCAGGACGACGTTGGGCACCGGTGCCACGCGCCGGCGGATCTCGGACTCCACCAGAGTGCGCGAGGCGAGCAGCCCCACCAGCCCGGACGGCTGGCGGGACAGGATGTTGTCCGACATGAGCCATCGGGTCCGGTCCAAGACGTCCGCCCGCAACGCACCCCGGGCGAGGAGGCTGTCCGTGAAACCGGGGACGATGCTCTCGATCGCGTCCGTGCCGCGCACGAGCAGGCCGTGCGTGTGGCGGGACTGCGCGACGCCGCGTCGTGGACCGGTGAGCTCGTGATCGAGGTCGTCGCGGTCGACGATGACGACCTCGTCCATGTGGTCGGCGAGCACGCGCGCGGTCAGGAGGCCGGCGAGGCTGCCGCCCAGGACGACGGCTCGGCGCCGCGCGTCCTCGGCTGCTTCTGGCCTGCGGACGGGCTGGGACGACGGGTGTGAACGCATGGTGGTCTCCTCTGGCGCCGTGCGGGTCCTCGGTGCAGCTCAACGCTCAGGCCCGCTCTGGGTTCAGCCCGGGTACGGCGCCGTCTGTGCTGCCGGATGAGGACATCCGAGGGCGGGGACGGCGACGTACCTGAGACGACCACCCAGCCCGGACGAGAGGTGACGGCCATGGATGCGCAGACCATCAAGCAGACGGGTCTAGCGGCGATCGAGTGCTTCAACGATCCGCAGCGCCGCGCGAGGTACTTCGAGATCCTCTACGACGACGACGTCGTGCTGCACGGGTACACCCCGGAACCGCTGGAGGGTAAGCCTGCGGCCAGGGCGTTCTACGACCAGATCTTCGCGGCCTTCCCCGACGCCCACGTGACCACCGACGCCATGCACGTCGACGGTGACCACCTCACCTGGCGGTACCGCTTCGCCGGGACGCACGTCGGTGACTTCCTCGGGGTGCCCGGCACCGGGAGGACGTTCGAGATCCCGGGGATCACCGTGCTGCGGTTCGGCGCAACTCGGTGCGTGGAGCGCTGGTCGGTCGCCGACTTCCTCGGCCTGCTGGCCCAGGTCGGGGCGGTCGCGGTTCCCGGGTGACAGCGACCGTCGAGGTCCCCCCGCGCGACCGCACCGCTGCGCAGCGGGCCCGGCCGAGCCGACCGTTGCCCCGCCGCCGCCCGAGTCCTACCGTCGAGTCGATGGAGGGGACAGACGCCCTGCTCGTCGCGCGCCTCGCGGCGGGCGACGACCTCGCGCTGGCCGAGGCCTACGACCGGTTCGCCCCGGGCGTGTACGCCGTCGCCCTGCGCGTGCTGGTCGACGCGAGCGCCGCGCAGGACGTGGTCCAGGACGTCTTCGTGCAGCTGTGGACGCACCCGCAGACGTACGACGCGGCGACCGCACCTTTGCGCACCTATCTGATGGTGCTGGCCCGGAGCCGAGCGATCGACGCGGCCCGTAGCGACGCTCGCCGCCGGGCCCGGCAGGAACGCCACCACCGGCTCACCCTCGACCCCGCGCCCCCGTCCCCGGGCGACGAGGTGGCCGCGCGTGAAGCGGCCCGCCTCGTCCGGGAGGCGGTCCGCCTGTTGCCCGCCGAGCAGCGGCAGCTGGTGGAACTGGCCTACTTCCAGGGGAAGTCGTACCGCGAGGCGGCGGTGTCGGCCGGGATCCCGGAGGGGACCGCCAAGTCGCGGCTGCGGGCCGCCTTGGCCACGCTGGAGGACGTCCTCGACCACGAACTCTTGGAGTCGTCATGAGCACCCCCACCGGGCCGGCCGCCCTTCCCGTGGGCCTGCGCGCGCGCGTGCTCGAGCGCTCAATGGGGCTGCGGCCCGCCGGCCGGGCCACCCCCGAGCCCGAGCCGATCTCGCAGCTTGAGGGGTTCCGCCGCACGGCTGCTGCCCTGACCGCCCTGCTCGACTCGCTCACCGCCGAGCAGTGGCGGCGACCTGCGCTGCGCGGCCTCGACGTCCAGGGTCTGATCGGCCACCTGATCGGCGTCGAAGAGGACGTCCAGCGGGCGCTGACCGGCGACCGGACGGTGGCGCAGGCCGACCACGTGGCCTCGTCCCAGCCCACCGCGGATCGCCAGAGCGGATTGCCGGTCGGGGCCACGCGCGACGCCTGGGTGTCTGCGGTCTCCCGCACGATCGCCCTCGTCGCGGCGGCTGACCAGGACGCCAGGGTCGCCCTGTACGGGTTTCGCCCGTCGGTCTCGGCCCTCTGCGTCGTCCGAACCTTCGAGCTGTGGACGCACGAGAACGACATCCGGCAGGCGTTGGACCTGCCCGAGTCCCAGCCCGACGCGTCGACGCTGACCCTGATGACCGCCTTGGCGGCCAACCTGCTACCCGGAGCTGCGGCAGCCTGCGGGATCACCGATCCCGTCGCCCTGCGCCTTGTCCTCACCGGACCGGGCGGCGGCACTTGGCAACTCGCCATGGGAGACCAGGGACCGGCCGCCACCACCGTGGCGGGTCTGGTCGTGGACGCCGTGGCGTTCTGCCGACTGGTCGCCAACCGGGTTACTCCCACCGAACTCGACATGCACGTCACCGGCGACCCGCAGATCGCCGCGGCCGTCTTGCGCGCGGCCACCTCCCTGGCACTCGACTGACGCCCCCTCCTGCGCCGATCATTCCCACTCGCCGAGGGCGACGTGCTCCGGCAACGAGCGGTACGCCGACCGACGCGAGGAGCCGCGGTCATGGGGGCCAAGTGAACTGGGGGTCAAGGAGTCCTGGAGGTCTATGAGCGGAGGTGGTCGCGGTCTGCCGCGGGGAACTCGTCCAGCCATGCCTGTTCCTGTCCGGCGTCGGGCAGGACGCGGCCGTACTCGACCATCTGGTCGGGTGGCAGGTCGATGAGGTAGACCCAGACGGCGCGCGATGGAAGTCCGGTGACGCGGGCCACAGTGGCGGCAAGCTCGGTGGCGAGGCGGCGCTTCAGCTCGGGGCCTCGGCTGCCGCCGCGGATCGTCCCGGACACGAAGGCCAATTCGTCGTCGTGCGGCTGGCCGGCGAGGAACCGGCGGCCGGCTGGGACTTCCTGGAAGACGACTTGCGCGAACCACGTCGGGGCTCCGGTGATCTCGGTGTGCGTGAGCGTAATGGCTGTCGCGAGGGCGGCCATCGTGTTCGCGTCAAGGTGTCCCTGCGCGGTCTGAACGGTGTACGTGGGCATGGTTTGCTCTTGTATCAGACCGCTGGGTCACCTCGCGCCTCACGCTCCCGGCCACCTGCGTTAGGTGAGGACGCTCACGTCCGATGGCAGCTTTGGCACCAGCTTGGCACCGCCATCTCCGCCGCCTACCGCTGTACTGCGTCCTGCTCTTTGCTCGTCCACGAGCGTCGCCGCCGACTCTCTGACCCTCTGGCAGATCAGCGAACAGCCGAGATCCTGCGATCACCGATGCCAGCAACGGTCGCACAGCCGACGAACCCTGCTACTTCTTGGTCGGTTTGGGTTCGAGAGTGCCTATCCAGTCGTAGCTCTTGTCGAACCACTCTCGGAGCTCGTCGGTTTTTCTGAACAGGTCGGCGGGTACCGAAACGTAGCCGCGCATGACACTCCCATACTGAACGACGGGACCGCTTTCGTAGCGAGCCAGGAACTCGTCCTGAAGCTCGTCTGACAGACGCACCGCCATCGTGCCGTCGATATCCAAGAAGCTGAACATGTGGCCGTTGCGGGCTGTATACGGATTCTTGGCGCCCTTCAATGCCGAGTCGCCGCTACTGCTGTCCACGACAGCGGCGTAGAAGTCAAGGGCTTCTGGTGGCCCCTGATAATCGGATCCCCTAGGCAAGAGCTACCTCCTCGTTCAGATGTGTTCAGTCGACATGTTGGCCTTCCGCGTATCTCTTGAAGTTGTCTAGCCATCTCTGGGCTTGTTTCGCAAACACGCCGGGGAACAATCGCGCCATGAGTCGAGGAACCAGACCTCTGAATGCCAGGTACTCGCCGTCGGTATCGTATCGTGTGCGGTTCTCGCCGATCGCGGTAAAGGTGGTTTTCAGCGTGTTGTCCATGTGTTTGTGGTGATAGTGGGCCTCGAAACTGTTAGGCAAACAATTCGCGACGACGGTTTCGGTCAGTTCCATCTCACGGCCACGGTTCATGTAATACAGTCTGGATACGGCGTCGTCCTCGCCTACGGCCCCGCTGACCAGCTCCCTTCTTATGAAGCCGTCCTGGTATTCGGAGAGATTGTTGGGATCGGCAAACAGATCCGCCACTACGTGGAGCGGCTGGTTGATATCGATGGATCCCGTGAACTTCATAGCTCTTCCTTGACGTGGAGGCTGTAGAGAGTGTCTTCGAGTTGGCTGAGGCTGCTTGTCCATCCGTCGGTGACAATCCCGCCCAACTCATCGGTGGCGATTCCATCGTGGCGGAGCGTGACCAGGCACCCTTCTCCGTCAGCCGAGATGGCGACGTCGACGGTCTCTTGGCCCCATCTGTATCTCAAATGATGTGGCGGCTCGATCGCCAGGAATTCCCCTTCGACCACGAATGGGGTTCCGTCATAGTCGAGGCTGACACGTAGCCTCCCACCAACCCGGACATCCCACTCGTGGATGTCCCACAACATGTCGACACCGCATCCGAACCACCGGCCGAGAACCTCGATTTCGGTCCACGCTTCGAAGACTCGAGCGGGGGAGTGGGCGAAGTGACGTTCCAGTACCACTGGCTCACTCATCGCGACCCCTCAGGATGGAGTCGAGCCGGCCGAGGTTGAGGGACCAGTTCTCCCTGATGGTCGTCGTCCATCTCGACACGCCTTCGAGTTGATCGGGCACTAGGTTGAGCTCGTGGACCCTCCCGCGGAGGCGTCGCTCAATCAGACCGGCATCCTCGAGCAGTCGAAGGTGTCGACTCAGAGCCTGCTTGGTGATCTCGAAATCCCGGCCGAGATCGGGTGTAGTTGCCCCACCTCGACTGAGGCGGACAACGATGTCTCGGCGAGCCCGATTGGCAAGTGCATCAAAGACCAGATCTGAGACGCTCGAAGAAGTCATCTGCCTCCGCCTTGTGGATAGTCGAAGACGGTCACGTGGTCGACCGGGCAGAAGAAGGGCATGTCGAACATGAGGGCAGGCTACTTCTCTCCGCCAAAATCGTCAACATACTTGTTGACAGTCGACGCCGTGCTACGGCACCGGCTAGATGGGCGGGTACCTTTCTGGGCACAATGCGACGAAAAGGATCTGACCTCGGCTGCTGCGGAACCGGATGAGCACGGGCAGCTACCTGCCCATGGTGCGTTTCTCGTGGCGGGCGCCGGCATCGTCAGCGGGCGGGGGTGTTCGAGGGTGCTGTCGACTTGTACGACGGCCGGGTGAGCGGCCGCCTGTTGTGTCCAGGGCGAGCACGAGGTGGGTCTGGGCCTGGTCTGGGCCGTCCCCTTGCCGAGGGTGGCTCCGATCTACTCGCCCGCCGCGGCCCGAGTTTGCCGATTGCCCTGCCTCTCGAGTTCCTCACGCAGTTCGATCAGATCAGAGCGACCGTCGGCGTGGTCCACGGCTCGGCCGTATGCGCCTCCCCTACCCGCCGACCCAGGGCAGCAGCCCGATCACGTCGACCATCGCGGCGCGCAGGCAGACTCTGGTCGTGTGGCGGCGGCTGCGTACGTACGGTGGTGCCGCGACGTCCGGAACGCCTCGCCCATGACACCACGAGGGAGACGACCGTGAAGATCGGCATCCACCTACCGCGGCTCACTTACCCCGGCGGCCCGCCGACGCTCGCCGACGATCTCGCCACGATTGCGCGCGCCGCGGACGACGCGGGCGTCGACCGAGTCAGTGTCATGGACCACGTGTGGCAGATCGCCGTCCACGGCCCCGCCGAGCACGACATGCTCGAGGCGTACACGACGCTGGGCTATCTTGCGGCGCACACCGAGCGGGTCAAGCTCATGACCCTCGTAACCGGTGTGACGTATCGGGACCCCGGCCTGCTCGCGAAGATGATCACGACTCTCGATGTGCTCTCCAAGGGGCGGGCCATTCTCGGCATCGGTGCGGCCTGGAACGGCGAGGAGTCCGAGGGCCTCGGCCTGTTCTTCCCGCCGACCGCGGAGCGGTTCGAGCGGCTCGAGGAAACCCTGCAGATCGTGCTGCAGATGTGGTCGGACAGCGAGGGGGCCTACCAGGGCACGCACTATCGGCTGGGCCGCACGCTCAACGTGCCGCAGCCGCTGCAGAGGCCGCGCCCCCCGATTCTCATCGGTGGCGGCGGCGAGAAGAAGACCCTGCGCCTCGTCGCGCAGTATGCCGACGCGTGCAACCTCTTCGCCGGCCCCGACCTGCCGCACAAACTCGAGGTGCTCCGCGGCCACTGCGCGGCGCTCGGCCGCCCGTACGAGGACGTCGAGAAGACCGCCACGTACTTCTTCGACCTCGGGCCGAACGGACAGAACGTCGACAAGACCCTCGCCGACCTGCGCACGATGGCCGACCTCGGCGTCCAGGTCGCACACGGGCGGGTCGAGAACGTCCACGACCTCGTCGGACTCGAGGTACTGGGACGGAAGGTGGTCCCCATCATCGCCGACTGGTGAGCTCGACGTGTCGCAGTACGAACTAACCTGCAGCCATGCGTGCGGACGCACGCTCTTGCCACTTCCGTGTCGTCCGTTCAGCCGCGGAACAGCGCGGCCAGAGGGTGCTTGCCGGTGAGTTGGTCGCTGCCGGACACTTCACCGCGCCACCGCCACGCCGCCGCCCCGACCGATGTACGCCTCACTGACCCGGCCGATAGTCGGGGAAGTGCAGTCCGGCCCTAAGGTGCAGCCATGGCGAGCATTGTGCTGCGGGTGCGGCTCATGGGCGGCGATCACCTGGATGTCACATACGAGGACCCGGACGTCACCACCGAAGCCGAGATCCTGGAGAACGTCGTCTCCGTGCTGTCTCAGGATTCGGGAGCGCTGCGGTGCAGGCACGGCGATCGGCTCCTCGTTCTCTATGGGCGCGGCATACTGGCCATCGAGGTGTCGCCGCGCGGCGCGGTCCTCTGACCGCGCCGCTGTCACCGGGCTCATCAGCGCCGGGCCGGTCCAGTTCCTCGCCCTGAGCGGAGCTGCATCTGTCGGCTGCCGCCGGTGTGCCTCCGTGGGGGCATTGCGGATCTGGTCACGCCTGATCGGGATGCGGACTCGGGGCGATTGCCGCGCAAGGGCGTGGCAGCCATCGCGCCCATCGAGGCACTCTCCTTACCGTAAACACTTCCCGAACGGCCCCCAAGAAGCACCCTCTTGCCGCGGAGCGTGCGTCGGTCGGTCGGCTACTTCTGCTCACCGAGCTGGCTGTCGATCATCCGGGACAGCGCGCCGGCGAGGGTCCCGAGGTTCTCGCCCCGGTAGACGCCGGCGAGTTCGGCGAGGAGCCGGGCTATGACATCAGCCTGTCCGTGCGTCAGCACAGGGGACGACCCTGTCGTCGGCGAGACCTCGTCGAGCTGTGCCCGCAAATGAGCGGCGTAGTCGTCGCGGTTCAGCGGGTTGCCTTCCCGGTCCCGAGCAGTTGCGGTCGGCCGGGGCGCCCCGGCCCCCGCGGCTGGGGTCGTGCTGAACTCGGCGTGCTCGGGGCAGTAGTCGGTTCGGCGGCTCGGGTCGTGGGTCCAGCCAACCGCGTGATCACGAGCCCAGGATGCGGCATCGGCGTCACGACGCCACGTCTCCGCCGCCACCGGCTCCACCTGAACCGGGCACCCAGCCACGTCACAACTGAGCACGATCCGCCGCGGCGTGGCCCCTCGACCGGACACATGGATGCTCACCGATGGCCACCTCTGCTCGCCATTTCCACCCCGGGCCGGCGGGTCGCGTCTCATTCTCGCGCCTGCGCCCGCATTCCAATCACTGAGAGTCGGCGGGGGACCGCGGGCGCTGAGATCAGCCGAGCAGCTCGCCGGGCAGATAGGTGGGCTCGGCGGGGGGCCGGTCGGAGGCCCGGTGGACGGGTCGGCGCCACGGGTGCATTTCCAGTTCAGCAAGACGTTCCCGGCAGTGCCACAGCGCCTTGGCCGCCCGTGAGCGCCACTCGTAGGGCTGGTCTTCCTGCCCGGCGCCCTCGTCGCGAGGACGGGAGATCAGGCCGGACAGCAGCGCCGCCATGGACGTGTAGCGCGCGTGAAGGCCGTCCTCGGTGGTGCTGGGGATGGCTCGGTCAAGATCCGAGCCCAGACCCGACGGGGGGCCGGCACCGCCGGTCTGGGCGTCCGCCGTGAGGCTGCACGCCAACTGGATGTCCTCGTTCACCCAGCGACGCCACGGCGGCTCGGATCCCTGCGACTGGCTCGATGCGGCACCCACGGTCACGAGTAACGCGTCCAGTTGCAGGTCGAGGCAAAGCCTCAGAACATGCAGGTCACTGCTGTCCAGCGTGACCGGACCGGTGCCCGTCGGAGGCGGCGGGTTGGCTATCTCCAGGTTGATCGACGACATCGGACTCCTCGGAGATGGTGAGTGATCGGATCCGCGAACGGCGAGTACGCCGCAGTAGCTCCCCCGATCGATTCGAGGGGCCCGGCCCGAAGCCGGAAGATGCACTCACCTATCACAGTACAGCCCTAAGCGGTCGAGCAGCTCAAAAGAGCCATCCCAATTGTCCATATTCGTGGTCGCCCCGGGCTTCGCGCCTCCGCGCTTCGTGGCTGCGGACAGCCGCAGGAAGCCGCAAAGATCTGCCGCAGAGCACCGGCTGGGGAGATCTCTCAGGCGGCGACACACCGGACACCCCCACATCCAGCCCCGATGACTGCACGGCTGAGCCCGGCCGAAGGTGATCGGCCAGGCCACGTGGGCCGTCCAAGCCCGAGCAACGCACCACGTAGGACACGGTGCGGGCACCCGTGCCGTTGCTGCACGCGTACTGCCGACCGAACGGCTTGTCCCTACTGCGGCACGGCCGGATTCACCGCGGGCCCGAACGGCTCCTCCGGCAAATGTCAGGACCTGGTCGGCAAGGTGCCGCGCCGTCGTCGTGTGGCTGGGGCAGTGATCAATGTTGTGGCGGGCGCTGCGCCCTGGCTGAACCGGCAGCTTCGTGGTCGATCCCGTGGACGCCGCCGCCACGGAACCCGATCAGGACGCCGGAGCGCACCGTTGCCTCGGGTGGCGCGGCTCTGTGCGTGGTTTGCGCATCTCGAGCGTTCATGGTCGTGGTCGTGCAGACGTGTGCTGGGATGGGCTGGTGGCGGGGCCGGTGACGTGGGCGCAGTACCGGGAGTCCATCGGTGACCGCTCGGGCCTGTTCGTGGTGCTGGCAGACGGATGGCGGATCGAGCGTGCCCTGTACCCGGGCAGCTACGTCGACCTGTCTCCGTCGACGGCCATCCGGTCGGTGACCTACGTCGACACCGATCGTCGCGCCGTGCGGTTCTTCGCCGACATCGACCTGGTGCATGCCGAGCTGGCTGGGCGCACCCGTCCGGGTGCCGGGGACAAGGTGGCGTTTCTTGCCGCGGACTACACCGAGCCGCTGCCCGTGCCGGACGGCAGTGTGGACCTGCTGATCTCGCTGTTTGCCGGCCCGGTGTGGGACCACTGCCACCGCTACTTGCGGCCGGGCGGGCTGCTGCTGGCCAACACCAGTCACGGCGATGCCAGCCTGGCCGCACTCGACCCGGACGCGCGGCTGGTAGCCGCCGTCCTGCATCGGGACCACCGCTACCGCGTGGACACCGACCGGCTCGAGGACTACCTGATCCCGAAACGCCCGGAGACGGCCGACGCCCAACTGATCCGACGCAGCGGCCGCGGCATCGCCTACACGCGCACCGCGTTCGCCTACCTCTTCCAGATCCCCTGACCCGCGCACGCCCATGCCGCTGGGGGCTTCCCTCTTCCGATCAGGTGACGGTCCCGGGTCCAGCCACGAACCGGTCACCGTCTCGGTGCATCGGTCCGGCTGATCAGCGATGGACTCTGGGGCGTTCAGGACGTGAAAGCTCCAAGGATGGGTAAGAGTTGTTGCTCGGGCTAGAGTCCTTGGTGATTGCCCGCTCTATCGAAGTGGATCATCATGCGCAAGGGTCGGCGGCCCTTCAGCGAGGCACTCGATTACCACGCGCGTGGCCGGCCCGGAAAGACGGAGGTCCGGTCCACCAAGTCGACCGCCACCCAGCACGATCTGAGTCTCGCCTATACGCCCGGGGTTGCCGAACCGTGCCGGGAGATCTACCGCAACCCCGACGACGTCTATGCCTATACGAACCGGGGCAACTTGGTGGCAGTGGTCAGCAACGGGACCGCGGTGCTCGGCCTCGGCAACCTCGGACCGCTCGGGGCCAAGCCTGTCATGGAGGGCAAGGCCGTGCTCTTCAAACGGTTCGCCGATATCGACGTCTTCGATGTAGAGATCGACGCCAGAGACCCGGCCGACATCATCCGATTCTGCGAGATGCTCGCTCCCACCGTCGGCGGCATCAACCTCGAGGACATCAAGGCACCCGAATGCTTCGTCGTCGAGGAGACGCTACGCGAGCGCCTCGATATCCCGGTCTTCCACGACGACCAGCATGGCACTGCAATCATCGCCGGCGCCGGGTTGATCAACGCTTTCGAGTTGACCGGTCGAACGCCCGACCAAGCCCGAGTGGTGGTGTCGGGCGCGGGGGCGGCCGGTATCGCCTGTGCTCGTTTCCTGCTCGCCCTCGGGGTGCGGCGCGAGCACATCCTCATGTGCGACTCGCGGGGCGTGATCTACCGCGGCAGGGATGCCAAGCCTTCCCGGTACAAGGAGCAGTTCGCCGCGGACACCGATGCCAGGACGCTTGCCGACGCAATGGAAGGCGCCGACGTCTTCCTCGGCGTCTCGGCGGCCGGTCTCGTCGCCGCCGAGATGGTCCAGAGCATGGCCGAGCGACCGATCATCTTCGCGCTCGCCAACCCCGACCCGGAGATCCCCTACGCCGATGCTCGCCGGGCCCGCCCGGACTCCATCGTCGCCACCGGTCGAAGCGACAATCCCAACCAAGTCAACAACGTGCTCGGCTTCCCGTTCATCTTCCGGGGTGCGCTCGATGTACGCGCCCGTCGGATAACCGAGGGCATGAAGGTGGCTGCCGCCCGGGCGCTCGTTCGTTTGACCCGCGAACCGGTCTCGGACGTCGTGCTGAAGGCCTACGGCCTCGATCGGTTGCTGTTCGGCGACGAGTACATCATCCCCAAGCCCTTCGATCCCCGGGTCCTGTGGTACGTCGCTCCGGCGGTGGCGGCCGCCGCCGCCGCCGAGGGAGTGGCCCGACGTCCGCTGGACGACGAGGACGCCTATCGCGAGACGCTGATCGCCCGTTTCCAGTCCTCGTACCGGTTGATGCGCAACGTGGCCGACCGGGCCCGCGAACAGCGCGAGCGGGTGGTCTACCCCCACGGCGCGGACGTGCGCATCGTACGGGCGGCCCGCCGGGTCCTGGATGAGGGCGTGTGTGCGCCGATCATCCTCGGCAACCTGGCCGCCGTGCTGGCGGTAGCCGAGGCAGGTGCGGTCCCCCTCGATGGGATCACCGTCATCGACCCGTCGGCAGAGCCCGCCATGCGCGAGACGTATGCCCGGGCGTACTTCGAGCTGCGGAGCCGCAAGGGGGTCACCCCAGAAGACGCCGAACGGGCCGTTCACGACCCGGACCTGTTCGCCGCCCTGATGGTGCGCGCCGGTGACGCCGACGCGGTCCTCGGTGGGCTGACCACCTACTACCCGGCAACGCTCCGACCGGCCCTCCAGGTGCTTCCTCTCGAACCGGGGCGCACCATCGTCAGCGCTGTCTACGTGGTGATCATCAACGGGGAGGACTTCTTCCTCAGCGACTGTGCGGTCAACATCGCCCCGACCGATGAGCAACTCACCGAGGTGGCCCTGGCGGCCGCTCACTTGGCCCGCGACGAGTTCGACGTCGCACCCCGGGTGGCCTTCATCAGCTACAGCGACTTCGGAAGCGCCGGCGGCGAAGAGCCGGCGCTCATACGTCGGGCCGTCCGCCGCTGCTGGGAGTTGGAGCCGGGCATCCCGGTGGACGGTGAGATGCACGCCAACACCGCCCTCGCCTCCGACCTCCTGGCCCGTCGTCATCCCTTCAACCGTCTGGGCGGGCCGGCCAACGTGCTGGTGTTCCCCGGCCTGACGGCGGCCAACGCCGCCTATCAGCTCCTGCACCGGCTCGGTGGTGCGGAGGTGATCGGCCCGGTCCTCACCGGGCTTTCCCGCTCGGTCCATGTACTCCAGCGCGATGCCGACGTCGGCGATATCGTCAACCTGTCGGCGATTGCCGCTCTCGACGCTCAGCGCAAGGCGGTGGCGGCATCCGGGTAGGGTGCCGGATGTGGGGCGGGCGTCTGCGGAGTGGGCGATCCGGGCCCGCCGGAGTGGATCCCACTCGGTGAGCTCCAGTTGCGACGCCACCGGACGCCCCAACAGCGAAACAACAGTGCGTGCGCGACCTCCGATGCCGTTCGATGAGCTGATGACCTCCGCTGACTGCATCCCGGCGATGAACGCAGGCCACAGCGCCGTGTCCGACCCGACCCTGAACGCGGCCTGCGGCGTGACGGGGATCCGCGCCGTAGCCGTGTGTTAGAGCGGCCCGGTGGCGGGCACAACGGCCCCGTCCGCTGCGGTGACGCCGATCGATGATGAAGGGGGAGTGGTCCTCCTCGAGGGGTGATCTTCATGCGTACCGTGGTTGACCGGACGCGCGATTCAAGACGGAGCGGGGCGCTGGCCTGGAGTCTGGCCGCCGCTGTTCCGGCGACAGTGGTCGTCGTGGGTGTTCTCCTGACCTACGGTCTGGTCCTGGAGTACGGCGGCGACGTTCGCTCCGTAGCCATCGACGCGGTTGTCACCGCGGCATTCGCGGGAGTGTCCGCCGTTCTGGTCGTCCGCGCGATCAGGAGTCGGCGGAGCGCACGGACGTCCGCCGTGATACCCGTCCTGGCGACCGCCGCCGCCGCTGCCGTGATCACCCTCGTCGCCGGCTGGGCCGCCCAGCGCCAGTTCGCGGCCGAGACCCTTGCCCGAGACACGGCGTGCACGCAGGACCGGGTGGCCGAGCTCCTCGCGCTTGACCTGCCGGGTCGGGCGGAGCCGCCCGCCGGTCGGCGCGACGGACGCTGCATGGCGACGCCCGTCGTCCCCGCATCCAGAGAGCAGGCACAGGGCGTGCTGCGGACCGCCCTCGCCGCGCACGGTTGGACGCCTGACGGCAGCGCGGACGGTCACCCCAGGTACCGCAAGGCCTCCTAGACGTTGGTGATCTACGAGCCGTACGACATGGTCGACGGCACGCTGCTTCGCCTGGGTATCCGGTGACGGGGTATGCCCTGGCCGCGGCCAGCTGCGCTCGAAGCCATCAGCGGCTCGATCCGCTGCCGCAGGCCGTGTGCGAGACGATCTGCACCTGGCTCGGCTGGAGCTGAGCAAACCATCCTCAACTGCTTGGTATGCAGGTGATCGTGAGGCGCGCGGCCTTGCGCTCTGCCGCCGCTGGACGTCACGACGACCATCGGGAAGAGACGCGGTCAGCGCTCTTGGACTGTGCCCGCCTCGCCGCCCGCCGCCGAGCCCCCCCGACGACGACCTGCCCCGAGGTCCCAGGTTGTGTCGAGGTCTCCGATCGTGGCTGCGACCTCGGCGGGCGGGACGGCGCGCGGGGGCTCGGGGTGGGGGGTTAGGCGAGGTTGCGGCGGCGGAAGCCGACGAAGCCGACGATCCCCAGTCCGAGAGCGACGAGCAGCAACCAGGGCAGTCCCGACCAGTCGACCGGGTTCCCGGTGACGTTCGGCACGTGCCACAGCGGGCTGATCCCGAGGATCCAGTCCCACAGGTTGAAGAGCGGGCCGAGGATGGTCAGCGCGAATGACAGGACGACGGCGAACCAGGCCGCAGCCCTGATCGCAGGGGCAGCTCCGACGGTCGCCAGCGCGACGCCGACGAGCACCCACACCGCAGGGACCGTCGCCGCGGCCTGACGCAGGACGTCGGTCGCCTGGATCGCGTCGCTGCGGGCGGCCGCGGTCAGACCGATCACCCCACCGCTGAGCACGAGAGCCACCGCCGGCCCCACGAAGGCGATGACTGCGTGGCTGGCCAGGTACGTCGCTCGCGGCACGGCGCCGGCGAGCACCGGGTCGACGCGGACCTCGATCTCCTCGGTGCGCAGCCGCATCATCGCCTGGACGCCGTAGACGGCTGCGATCAGCCCGACGAGTCGGACGATCGTCACAAGGAACTCGAAGATCAGGCTGGACGTCGTCGCCCGTCCTGCGCCGATCATCTGGGCGATCCCCGGGTTCTGCACGAACAGCTCGCCGACGGTCGTCGAGAGGAAACCGAAGACAACCCCGAGGAGGCCGAGGGCGATCGTCCAGGAGACGATCGATCCTCGCTGCAAGCGGAGGGCCAGGCCCCAGGGGGTCACGACTCCTCGACCCCTGGCAGGCCCGGGGCGGGGCGGCAGGAGTCCCATCCCGAAGTCGCGCCGGGAGTTGAGGAAGGCGGCGCCGGCCAGTGCGACCGCCGCAAGGCCGACGCAGGCGAGCATCGGCCGCCAGTCGTTGCCGGCGGCGGGGCGCACCTGCTCGGTCCAGCCAAGTGGCGTCAGCCAGATGAGCCAGTCCGCCGCGCCACTCGTGTCGATGTACCCACGGGCCACGAACGCCACCCCGAGCACCGTAACGGCGAGCGAGCTGGCGGTCCTGGCCTCGGAGCCGATCTGCGCGGTCACCGCGGCGATCCCGGCGAACATCAGACCGGAGGCGGTGAACGTCGCGGCGAGCGTGATCGAGTCGGCTGTCCCGCCGCCGAACGCGATAGTGGCGAGTGAAGCGACCACCCCGAGCATGACGGAGGCGATCGCCGCCATGGCGACCGCGACGACGAGGCGGGCGTTGCGCCCGACAACGCCGGAGGAGATCAGCTCGGCCTGACCCGAGTCCTCGTGCGCGCGGCTGTTGCGCACCACAATGCCGATCGTCATCAGCCCGGCGAAGAACGCACCGAGCGCGCCGGCTCGCCAGGCGTTGAAGCCGTCCGCGGTGGTGAGCTCACGTCCCGGCCCGAAGATCAGGCTGAACGCCGGGTTGCCCTCGACCGTCATGGCGAGCGCAGCGCGGCTGGCGGCGTCAGGGAACACCCAGTCGTAGGCCAGGACCGAGCTCACCGACAAGGCGGTGATGAGCCCGATCCATGGCGCGATCTGGCGCGCGTCCTGCTCGAGGGAGACGCGCAGCAGAGGGCGGACGCCGACGAGGTTTTCGGTCATCGCGGAAGGCGGTGGGCGGGGTGGCGGTGCTGCGCCGGTTCGCCCGCGTCGTCGGGTTCGGATGTGGCCTCGCCGTAGGCACGAAGGAAGAGATCACTGAGCGAGGGCGGGGCAACGGTCAGCTCCGTGATGCCGAATCGGCTCAGCATGGCCATCGCGTCGTTGACCTGGTCGCGCTGGATCGACGCGGTCAACACGCCGCCGGACAGGTGCCCGCCGTCGACCGGCGCGAGTCCTGTGAGGTCCGCCGGTGGGTTCGCGAGAACGGCCCGGATGGCGGTTCTGCTGCGCACCCGGAGCTGATCGAGGGTGCCCGTCTCGACGATCCGGCCCTCACGGATGATGCTGACCCGGTCGGCCAGTGCCTCGGCCTCGCTGAGGATGTGGCTGGAGAGCAGGACGCTGCGGCCCTTGGCCTTCTCGGCGAGGATCTCTGCCTGGAAGACCTCCTCCATCAGCGGGTCGAGACCGGAGGTCGGCTCGTCGAGGATGAGCAGCTCGACATCGGACGCCAGGGCCGCGACGATCGCGACCTTCTGCTTGTTGCCCTTCGAGTACTGCCGGCCACGCTTGGTCGGGTCGAGCTCGAAACGCTCGATGAGCTCGGCACGCCGCCCCTCGTCCAGGCCGCCCCGCAGGTGCCCGAGCAGGTCGATCGCCTCACCGCCGGTGAGGGATGGCCACAGGCTGACGTCCCCGGGAACGTAGGACAGCCGTCGGTGCAGGGCGACGACGTCGTGCCACGGGTCCTGACCCAGCACGCTGACC
Organism: uncultured Actinomycetota bacterium; assembly: GCA_963825645.1. Classification (GTDB taxonomy): domain Bacteria; phylum Actinomycetota; class Actinomycetes; order Actinomycetales; family Kineosporiaceae; genus JADJPO01. The sequence goes on along the minus strand of CAWGTT010000008.1, from coordinate 19,018 downwards.
TGCCCGCCATCGGCGCGGAGCAGACCGAGCAGGATGCGGATCGTCGTCGACTTGCCCGCGCCGTTGGGCCCGAGGAAGGCGTGCACCTCGCCCCGCGTGACGTCGAGGTCGAGCTCGCGAAGGGCCCGGAACGAGCCGTAGGACTTGACCAGGCCTTCGATGGAGATGACGCCGTCCACGGTCCGACCCTACTCGGGGGGTGGTCAGCCGAGAGCGACGATCATCTTGCCCGTGTTCTCCCCGCGCAGCAGGCCGAGGAAGGCCTCCGGGGCGTTCGCCAGTCCCTCGACCGTCGTCTGGTCGAAGCGGACCTCGCCGGCGGTCAGCCAGGCCGCCATCTTGGCGGCGAACTCCGGGGCGAGGTGCTGGTAGGAGCTGACCAGGAAGCCCTGCAGCGTGAGCTCCTTGCCGATCGCCAGTGCGAGGTTGCGTGGGGCGGTGGGCGCCTCGGTGCTGTTGTACTGGCCGATCGCCCCGCACAGGGCGACGCGGCCGCCGCGGTGAAGCGACGCGATCGCGGCCTCGAGGTGCTCCCCGCCGACGTTGTCGAAGTACACGTCGATGCCGTCGACGGCGGCGGCAAGCTTCTCGGCGACGGACCCGCCGTGGTAGTCAAAGGCCGCGTCGAAACCGAGCTCGAGCAGGTAGGCGACCTTCGCGGGCGACCCGGCGCTGCCGATTACCCGGTCGGCCCCGAGCTTCTTCGCGATCTGCCCGGCGAGGCTGCCGACGGCGCCGGCGGCACCGGAGATGAAGACGGTGTCACCTGACTGGACGCCGGCCACGGCGGTGAGCCCGGCGTAGGCCGTGAGCCCCGTCATGCCCAGGGCGCCGAGGAAGGCATCGGCCGGGGCGAGGGAGGTGTCGATCACTCGCGTCGCCGCGGCGTCGAGGACTGCCTCGGAGCGCCAACCGAGCCCATGCAGCACCGTGTCACCGACGGCCCGATCGGCCGAGCGGGAGGCGATGACCTCACCGACGGCAGCCCCGTCGAGCGGCTGGCCGAGCTGGAACGGCGGTGTGTAGGACTTCACGTCGTTCATCCGGCCGCGCATGTACGGGTCGACGCTCATCGCAGTGTTACGCACGAGCACCTGGCCGTCCGTGAGCTCGGGGACCTCGGTCTCGACGAGGCGGAAGTTCTCCGCCGTCGGCCATCCCTGGGGGCGGGAGGCGAGGTGGATCTGGCGGGTCATGGCGGTGGTCATCGTTCCTCCTGGGCCGCTGGTGGGCGGCGTCATGTGGAGCAGGCTCGGGTTGAGCAGGCTCGTGGTGGCTCCGTCGGGGTCCGCGCGCGGAGTGCGGTGGGCGTCAGAGGTGCTGCTCGACCGCTCCGAGGGTGAGGCGCAACCGGTCGAGGGTGTCGCGGAGCTGGTCGAGTTCGGCGGGGCTCAGCCTGGTTGCCTCGGCGAGCCGCGCCGGGATGTCGGCGGCTCCGCTCTGCAGCGCCCGGCCGGCGTCGGTCAGGTAGATGTCGACTCGCCGCTCATCCGCGTGCTGCCTGCGTCGTTCGACGAAACCCTGGGCCGCCAACCGCTTGAGCAGGGGGGAGAGGGTCCCGGTGTCGAGGTCGAGCGCGGTGCACAGGTCGCCGACGCCCTGCCCGTCCCGTTCCCACAGGGCGAGCATGACCAGGTACTGCGGGTAGGTCAGCCCGAGGGACTCCAGGAGCCTCCGGTAGGCGGCCGTGGTGGCGCGCGAGGCCGCGTGCAGGGCGAAGCACACCTGGGTGTACAGCTTCGCGTCCGTCCTCTCAGGCATCAGGTGACTATAGTGCACAATTAGATTGTGCACAATTTATACAACGGGCGATCGGTACCGGGACGTCCTTTCGGGGTGGATGTCGCAGGGATCGTCGAGAGGAGCCTCGCCGAGCGGCTGAACGACGGCGGCTGGAACTGCCAGGCCGAGAACGGTTCGGTGCGCTCCTCCATCGACACCACGATCAACGTGCTCGACGGGCTGCTCGACTTCGAGCGTGCAACCGGCGGGTCGGTGCAGGTGCGCGCGGCCCGGCGCAGCGGTGAGGAGTACCTGCTCGAGCACACCTGGTTCCGCCGCATGAGCACCGGCGACGTCGTCGTGTGATCGAAGCTGCAGCCCCACGGCCGGTGGCTGCTCGACCGCATCCACCCGGGTCGCGTCGAGTCAGCGGACGTCGTCCCCGAGGGCCTGAGCATCCTGCAGTGGTCCTGGGAGGGACTGCAGCGCTGAAACGCCACACGACGTCCTCAGCACAGGGTCTATGGGCAGTCGACGGTGCAACCCGAGCACGAAGTCGAGTCGGCGGTAGCTACGGTTGGCTCGTGACGTCCCTTCCCGGTCGGCAGTCCCGCCATCGCCGAGCGGTTGCCGTGGTGGTCTCGCTCGGTGTCCTCAGCGCGGCCGTCCTGGCGGGCTACCTCCTGCGCGACCGAGTGCGTTCCACGTCCGAGGCGTCTGCAACACCGTCGTCCACGCCCTCGTCTCCAGCCTCCGCCGAGTCGCCCTCCGCGGGGACCGCAGGAGCGAGCGCGTCGGCGTCATGTGTTCCCGGGCAGGGCGGGCCGCTGCGGCAGGACACACAGTTCCCGGCGAACGATGGAGCAGAGACGGCGGTGCGCTTCAGCATCAGCCTGCCGGACGACTACTACTCAGCGTGCAAGGAGTACCCGGTGCTGTACGCGCTCCACGGCAAGGGCCAGGACAACGTCGGCTTCCTCGACGACGCCCGCGCGATGCGCAAGGCCATGGCGGCCGGCGTCCTGGAGCAGGCGATCATCGTGACCCCGGACAGCTACTCCACGGGCCGCTGGGAGAACCGCGAGACGGGCCCCGCCGAGGACAACTTCATCAAGCAGCTCATCCCCTACATCGAGCAGAACTACCGGGTCAAAGCCGGTCCATCGAACCGCTTGCTGGCCGGATTCTCGATGGGTGGGCATGGCGCCTTCCGGTTCGGCCTGAAGTACCCGGAGATGTTCGCCGCGGTCTGGTCCGTGGACGGCGCGATGGCCGACTCGGAGGCCTACCTACCCTTCGCTGAGGGCAAGACCACCGCGGACTTCCACATCATCAGTGTCGGCGGCCAGCTCAACGGTGATCGCGTGCAACGGGTGGTCGATGCGCTCAAGCAGCGAGGCATCGACATCCCGCATGTCTATCAGGACCGCGAGCACGAGTTCGTGGCCTTCGTCGATGAGGACGAGAAGGCAGGCTGGGTCGCCCTGAAGTTCTTGCAGCAGAACCTCGGCCGCGCCATGTAGTCGCCATCGAGTAGCCGCCATCGCGCGAACCAGAGAGGACCCCTGAGCCGGCCTTGCGGTGTGATCGAGGTCCTCGGTGATTTCGGGCTCTTATGACGCATCTGTGGGTGGGTCCGGGCGCGCTGACGTGTGCTGCGCGGCGCCGTTGATGCCGGCCCGCTTTCGGCCGCACTGGCCTAGCCTGGGCAGGCAGGACGACAGAGGGGAGCCAGACCATGGCCGATACCGGTAAGGCCGGCAGACGCGCCTCGACGAAGGCCAGGAGCGAGGGTGCCTTCTCCGAGGAAGAGGTCGCCGCGATGAAGGAGCACGCCGCGGAGGTCACGGCCTCCCGCAGCCGCTCCGGGAAGGCCGGGAAAGAGGAGGACGCGAAGGCCGTGGTGGCCAAGATCGCCGGCATGGACGACGTGGACCGAGTCATCGCCGAGAAGCTTCACGAGATCATCACCACGACCGCGCCGGAGCTGGCGCCCAAGCTGTGGTACGGCATGCCCGCCTACGCCAGGGACGGGAAGGTCGTCTGCTTCTTCCAGGACGCACGGAAGTTCAAGTACCGGTACGCCACCCTCGGCTTCCAGGACACGGCCAACCTCGACAACGGCGCGATGTGGCCGACCTCGTACGCCGTGGCGAAGCTGACCAAGGACGTGGAGGAGCAGGTCGTGGCGCTGGTCAAGCAGGCCATGAGCTGACCTCTCCTGCGGGCGCCGCGAGACCACGGTGCGGCACGGTCTCTCCCCTGGCCGACGCTCGAGGTGAGTATGTGGACCTGGACGAGCTTGAGCGGCTCGCCCCGGCTGTCCCCCGGCGATGCCTGGTCCCTTGGGCTCAGCGTGGCGAATCAGGGATCGGACCTTGCGCTGCTCGTGACATCGCCGTCCCAGTAGATCTTGGCGTGATGCCGGCTCAGCTAGTCGGAGGCGATCGGAACCTCGCGTCCTGGCCTCAGCCGACCTGAGAGCTCCCGATCGGCAGGCGACGTGCCCAGTCAGGGGTCGATCCGGATCGCTGCGGTGTGCTCACCGGTGCTCATCGCGCCATCCCCTCTGAGCGATCCGGGGCGGTTCAAGCCGCCGTCCTCCACCCCATGGAGCACCACCCCATGGAGCACAAATGTCCGGCAGCGCGGTGGTCGACGGTCCCCACCACGTGATGATCTCGCAGCAGGACCTCGGGGATGGAAGGTCCGGAGTTATCTGTTCATCCCCTCTCGCGTGCACTTGTCGTCGCGAACCGGCGCGTCCGCGAGCTGCCCGCAATCGATCATTGGCCTGGTCCTCGAAACCGAGGACCAGGCCAATGACCTGCACTGATGTGGTGGGTCGCCGTGCTCAGCACCAGCGGGGTAAGCACGAAAGCGGTCCCTCCCAGTCCGTGCCGGTCCGCCAGAATGCGCGCGCGTTGTCCGACATGGGGACGATCTCGTCATCGGACACCCGGACCTCGGGCCGCGACATGACTTGGCGGCGCCGAATGACATCCGGCGCTGCAGACGGGGCGGACCGGACGGTCAGGGCCTGAACGGTCCCGGGTTGGCGTTCGGAGGCGGTTGCTGATCGAGCATCCCGGGTGCCTGCGCCTCGGGTGCCGGCGCCCGACGACCGCACCCACGCCCCGCGTCGTCGCGCAACGCTGCGGTCAAACTATTGACCGACGGTTGGTCAACAGATAGCGTTCACGGTATTGACCGACGGTCGGTCAATGACCCTCGCGGTCCTGGCGCTGATCGGCGACCGCTCCCACACCGGCCCCCGCTGGATCCCGACCCTGCACCACTGACCCGAACACCGACCACACAGAACCGACCAGACACGGGAGCTCTCAGTGCCGCGCATCGTCAAGAAGCCCGCCGAACGCCGCGCCGAGATCGTCACCTCCGCCCGCCGCCTGTTCCAGACCCGGGGCTACGAGGCCACCAGCATGCAGGACGTCATGACCGACCTCGGCATCGCCAAAGGCACGATCTACCACTACTTCCGGTCCAAGGAAGAGCTACTCGACGCGGTGTGCGACGACATCGTCGAGGCCACCACCGCCCAGATGCGTCACCTCGCCGACACCACCCAGGGCACCGCCCTGGACAAGCTGCGGGCCGTCGTCCTCGGCGGCGAGGTCTCGACCGAGGACACCGAACTGCTGCAACGACTGCGCCCCGGCGCTGACTCCGGCATGCAGGCCCGGCTGCTCGCGGTCGCGGTCGACCGGCAAGGACCCCTCTACGCGGCCCTGCTGGAGCAGGGCCTCACCGAGGACCTGTTCCACATCGAAGACCCTCTGGAGACCGCGGAGTTCATGCTCGCGGCGTTCCAGTTCCTCACCGACCAGCAGATCCACCCCTGGCCCGCCGACGCCCTGGTGCGCCGCGCCCGGGCCCTGCCCGGCCTGCTGGAACGACTCCTCGGCGCCGAACCCGGCGCGTTCGCCTTCCTCGCCCCACCCGCATCCACTACATGAGCACCGGCCCGCTCACCCCCTCAACATGGAAAGGAAACCGTCATGTCCGCCACCACGGCCCCGGCCCGGCCCCTGGCCCGCGTGCTGTCGGACCGCAACTACCGCCTCCTCGCCACCGGAGCGGGCACCTCCCTCCTCGGGGACCAGTTGAGCCTCATGGCTACGCCCTGGCTCGTCCTGCAGCTGACCGGTGACCCGATCGCCCTCGGGCTGGCGCTGGCCCTGCAAGGGATCCCGCGCGCCGTCCTCATGCTCATCGGCGGCGCCATCGCCGACCGCCTGTCCGCCCGGCACATCATGCTGGCCGCCAACCTCGTCCGCGGGGTTCTCACCGGACTGCTCGCCATGACCGTGGTGTCCGGCACGACCCAGATGTGGATGGTGTACACCGTCAGCGTCCTGTTCGGGGTCGTGGCCGGCTTCGCCGTCCCGGCCGAGAACAGCATCGTGCCCCAGGTGGTGCACGGCGACGACCTGCAGGCCGGTAACTCGGTCATGATGGGCCTGACGCAGCTGGCCTCCTTCGTCGGCCCCTCGTTCGCGGGCGTGCTCATCGGTCACTTCTCCGACTCCCTGACTGGGGTCGCGGCCGCCTACGGCCTCGATGTCGCCACGTTCGTGGTCTCCGCGGCCGCCCTGCTGGCCATGCGCGGACTGCGCCCGCCGGCCGTCGACTCGGCCGCCGAGAGCGTGCTCGCCGCGACCGCCACCGGGATCCGTCACCTGTGGCAGGACCGTGTCCTGAGGACCATGTTCGCGATCCTGCTGGTGGTCAACCTCCTGCTCATGGGCCCTCTGATGGTGGGGATCCCCCAGCTCGCCCACCAACGTCTGCCCGAGGGTGCCACCGCGTTCGGCCTGCTCATGTCGGCGTTCGCCCTCGGAAACCTCACCGGATACCTCGCTGCCGGAGGTCTGCCCCGCCCCGACGGACGCGGTGTCCGCCGGATCGTCATCGGCCTCGTCGCTGCCTTCGGCGCCGGCATCGGCTGCCTCGGCGTGCTGCCGTGGACCTGGGCGGACGTCGCCGTGCTGAGCCTGCTGGGACTCGGCAACGGCTACATGGCCGTCATCGTCATCACCTGGATACAGGCGAGGACCCCGGAGTCGATGGTCGGCCGGATGATGAGCCTGATGATGCTCGCCAGCACCGGCCTCGTCCCACTCTCCGAAGTCACCGCCGGCGTCATCGGCAGGTACAGCCTCACCCTGCTGTTCGTCGCACCTGGAGTCCTCGTGCTCGTCACGGGCCTGAGCCTCACCCTCGTGGCCACACTCCGCGACCTTGGCCACGAACTCGCCTACACCGAGCCAGGATCCGGCGCCGAACCCGAAGCTGACCAGACGGTCGCTGCGTAGCGGAACCCAGCCCGACGAGAGCGAGGCTCACGGGGCCACCGGCCCCCGGAACAGCCGCCTATTGTGGCGGCGGGAAGGACGTTCGATGCCGGAAGACACGGCGCCGTCGGTGACCACGTACACGGCGCAGAAGAGGCACGCGATCGCCCGGGCGATGGCCGGGCAGGCCCACGGGGTCGTGGCCGTCGGCAGGGACGGTCCGAGGGATCGCGACGCCGCGCGCCGGCCGACAACCGCCGGATGGAGGGACCCGTCATGTACGCCCGCATGATCGCCCGCGACTTCTCCCGCAATCGCGGCACCACGGTGGTGCTGGTGGTGTTGATGATGTTGTCGGTGATGTTGGCCACCGGCAGCGCCGGGACGCTGGTCCGTCTGGCCGGGGCATCGAGCCACTTGATGTCGCAGGCCAAGGCGCCGCATGTGGCGCAGCTGCATGCCGGGGCCTTCGACGCGGAGCGGGTGAAGCGTTGGGTGGCCGGTCAACCCGAGGTTGCCCATCACCAGGCGATGCTGATGCTCGGGATCGACGGCGCGAACCTGTTCTTCGACGGAGAGCCGCAGACCACGAACATTCAACAGAACTCCTTGGTCGTTCCGAATCGCGAGCGCGACCTGCTCCTGGACATGGACAACCAGCCGATTACCCAGGTCGACCCGGGCATGATCGTGCTTCCGGTGATCTACGAGGTGGAGACCGGCCTCGAGGTGGGTGACCCGGTGAGGATCACCGCAGCCGACGGCTTCGCCAAGGAGTTCACGATTGCTGCTTTCGCCCGTGACTCGATCATGAACCCCGCGGTCACCAGCTCCAAACGGCTTGCGGTGTCCCCCCTGGATATGGATGAGGTGCGTGCGCATACAGGCGATGTCGAACATCTCGTGGAGTTCTGGCTGCGCGATCCGGGCACGCAGACCGCACGGTTCGAGAGGGCCTACCAGGACTCCGACATGCCGCAGGCGGGGCAGATGGTCGACTCGGCGACCTTCCGCACGCTCACCATGATCGGTGACGGGCTGGTGGCTGCCGTCGTGGTCCTGGTCGCGTTTCTCCTGCTCGTGGTCGGACTGCTGTGTCTGCGGTTCTCCTTCACCACCGCCGCCGAGCAGGACTATCGCGAGCTCGGCGTCCTTAAGGCGATCGGTGTGGCGTCCCGCGACGTGAAGAGGATCTACCTCGTCAAGTACGCCCTCCTTGCCACAGTCACCTCTGCGTTGGGGCTGTTGGGAGGATGGGCACTGGCTCCGCTGCTGAGCCGGAACATCACCCGCTACATGGGCTCGACCGCAGGTGTGGCCAGCTGGGTCATCCCGCTGCTCGTTGCCGCCCTGATGTTTGCGGTGCTGCTGTTGTTCGTGCTCGTGCTGCTACGCCAGTTCAACCGGATCAGCGCCGTCACCGCGCTGAGGGCGGGCGCCACGGGACGCCAGTCCAAGGCGGCAGGCGTGCGACTGCATCGGTCCAGGATGCCGGTCAACTTCAGGCTGGGGACCATGGACGTCGTCAGCCGGTGGCCGACGTACCTGCTCTTGTTCTTCGTGTTCGCGGTAAGTGCCTTCATCACCATCGTGCCGATCAGTTCGGCGGCCACCACGAGAGCGCCGGGGTTCATCAACTACATGGGCATCGGGCCCGTCGACCTGCGGCTGGACCTGCGCCACACCGACGCCGATTCACGAACGCAGTTCTCCGAAATCGTCCAACGGCTGCGACAGGACCGCGACGTCGCGTCGATCGCGCCGATGGTCACCACCCGCCACGACACCGTCGACAAGGACGGCAACGCGACCAGCCTGTACGTCGAGAACGGTGATCACACCCGATTGCCGTTGACCTACGTCCAGGGACGCGCCCCCAGGACAACCTCCGAGATCGCACTGTCCCTGCTGGCACTGAATCAGGCGGGACGCGAAGTGGGTCAGGTCCTTCCAGTGCAGGTCGGCGGCCAGATCCGGGACCTGACGATCATCGGCAGCTATCAGGACGTTACCAACGGCGGCAAGACCGCCAAGGCGATGCTGTCCACCGACGAGGAGGAGGTCATGTGGTACACCATCGGCGCCACGCTGGTGTCCGGCGTCGACGCCACTGCGAAGGCAGAGGAGTTCACGGGCCGGTTCGCTCCGGCCAAGGTGGCGGACATCGACCAGTGGCGGCTCCAGACGCTCGGGCCCGTCGCGGACCAGCTCATGCTCACCGCCGTGGTCTCGGCCGTCGTCGCCATCGCGCTCGCGGCACTGATGACTGCCTTGTTCACCCGAATGCTGGTGGCTCGTGATGCGGGTCAGATCGCCGTCCAGCGAGCCATCGGGGCCGACGATGCCGGGCTGCGCACGCAGTACATCACTCGGATGCTGCTGATTCTCGTGCTGGGCGTCATCGCGGGCACCGTCGTCGCCAACACCCTCGGCGAAGGAGTGTTCAACCTGATGTTCGAAGCGGTGTTCGGTGGCTTCGAGAACCTCGGGCAGGGGACCAGCCGACTTGACTTCGAGGTGAACCCATTGTTGGTGTACGTGGCCCTGCCGGTGGCCTTGGCAGCCGCCGTCACTGCCGCCACCGCAGCCAGCTCACGCGCTATCGCCCACGCCACTATCGCGTCCCTCGCGACCGAGTGAGAGAGAGGCCACGATGACCACCACTACCTTCCTCGAGCCACAGGGGTTCACCTCGACGACCGCCATCCTCGAGGCGCACGCTCTGACCAAGGCCTTCAACGGCAACACCGTGTTGCACGGTGTCGACCTCCAGGTTCACGCCGGTGACTTCGTCTCGGTGATGGGCCCGTCGGGGTCGGGGAAGTCCACGCTGCTCTACACCATGAGCGGCATGGACACCCTGACGTCCGGCGACGTCACCTTCGACGGCCAGGACATGGGCCCGTTGACTCAGAAGCAGCTCGCCCGCGTTCGGCTGACCACCATGGGGTTCATCTTCCAGCACGTCCACTTGCTGAGGACGCTGTGTCTGTTGGACAACATCGTGCTGCCTGCATACCTGGCCGGGCTCGCCCCGCGCGATGAGCTGAACACTCGAGCGATGCAGCTCATGGAACGCACCGGGGTTGCCGACCTGGCGGACCGGGATGTATCCGAAGCCTCCGGTGGCCAGCTGCAACGAGTCGGGATCTGCAGGGCTCTGATTAACCAGCCAAAGATCGTCTTCGGTGATGAACCGACCGGCGCACTGGACTCCACGGCAGCGTCCGAGGTCATGGGAATCCTCAGCGAGCTCAACGCGGAGGGGACCACCATCGTGCTGGTCACCCACGACGCCAAGGTCGCCGCATGGACCGATCGCCTGTTGTACATGGTCGACGGGCGGATCATCGGCGACCGCGAACAGGGACGGTACGTCGGCAAGGATCTTGACAAGCGGCATATCGAGACGAGCCGGTGGCTCGTGGAGCACGAACCCCGAAGCTGACGGGACCGGCCCGCCAGACAGTCGACGTCCTTGGCGGCGTCCAGCGCCGACGCAACGAGCTGCCCGTCGCGTCAGCGTCGAAGCCACCGGGTGAGTGGACCAAGCCGACCCGCCGCAGGGGCTAGGGTCTCCGAGGGGGGAGGTGCCCGCTCCGGTGGCCGACAGGCAGAAGTTGCGGTCCGACAGCACGCGGGCCGGGGGTGGATCTGCTGGTCGGTGAGGAACTGGAACGCCGCGAGCATGAACTCCGCGGTCTCCAGAGGGTCTTCGATGTGGAACAGGTCCTCGGTGAGGCCCTGCTCCAGCAGGGCCGCGTAGAGGGGTCCTTGCCGGTCGACCGCGACCGCGAGCAGCCGGGCCTGCATGCCGGAGTCAGCGCCGGGGCGCAGTCGTTGCAGCAGTTCGGTGTCCTCGGTCGAGACCTCGCCGCCGAGGACGACGGCCCGCAGCTTGTCCAGGGCGGTGCCCTGGGTGGTGTCGGCGAGGTGACGCATCTGGGCGGTGGTGGCCTCGACGATGTCGTCGCACACCGCGTCGAGTAGCTCTTCCTTGGACCGGAAGTAGTGGTAGATCGTGCCTTTGGCGATGCCGAGGTCGGTCATGACGTCCTGCATGCTGGTGGCCTCGTAGCCCCGGGTCTGGAACAGGCGGCGGGCGGAGGTGACGATCTCGGCGCGGCGTTCGGCGGGCTTCTTGACGATGCGCGGCACTGAGAGCTCCCGTGTCTGGTCGGTTCTGTGTGGTCGGTGTTCGGGTCAGTGGTGCAGGGTCGGGATCCAGCGGGGGCCGGTGTGGGAGCGGTCGCCGATCAGCGCCAGGACCGCGGGCAGGAGGACTCCGCGGACCAGCGTGGCGTCGAGTAGGACGGCGGTCGACAGGCCCACGCCGAGTTCCTTCATCTCCACCGCCCGTGGGGACCCGCTCAGGTTTGCGGAACCTGCGGAAAGATGATCTCGAGGCCCGTCCCGATGTCTCGGAAACCGGCCCCTGACCTGCAGAAATGTGGTGGGCGATACTGGGATTGAACCAGTGACCTCTTCCGTGTCAAGGAAGATTGCACGTTACTCCGCTTGCTTCCCTGCTTGGCGTGATTCCACTAGTCTGCAGGTCAGAGGCATGAACGACAGTCCATCTGCGTCCGTGGTTAGCCGGATCTGTACGCCGGTGCCGCTAACACGGCGCTAACACGGACCGCTGGGACGGGGTAGACGATGGGTTACGTGATCACGCGAGTGATCGGCACGGGCAAGGTCCGCCACACTGCCGTCTACAGCGACGTCAAGGGCAGGCGGCGCTCGGCCGGCACATTCAGCACCGAGAGGCTGGCGGCGAAGGCCTGGCAGAAGGCGGAGGCTGATCTGGCGTTGGGCAGGATCGGGGATCCGCAGCGGGGACGGCAGACTCTTCGGCGGTACGTCGAGAACGAGTGGTTCCCCAACCACGTCATCGAGGAGACGACCCGGGAGAGCTACAGCTACCTGCTGGACCGCTACATCCTTCCCGACCTTGGCGGGATGCGGATGGTCGAGATCCTGCCTGGGCACGTGCGGGAGTGGGTCACGAGGCTGCAGAGCGTTCAAGGCGCGCGACCGCCGACGATCCGTAAGTGCAAGGTGATCCTCGACGCGATCCTGACCACCGCGCTGAACGACCAGATCACCTTCCTGCACGCGGGCAAGGGCGTGAAGACCCCGCCTGTCGCGACCAAGCCACGGCGGATCATCACCGTCGAGCAGTTCGACCGGATCCATGCCGCGCTCGCCGACGACACGATGCGGTTACTGATAGAGACGGACATCGAGTCCGGCCTGCGCTGGGGTGAGCTGACCGAGTTGCGGGTGAAGGATCTCGATTTCGAGACCGGGTTGCTGACCGTGTCCCGGGTGGTGGTGCACCTCAGGGCCAAGTCTCGAGAGGGGGGCCCTCGGTTCGTGGTGAAGGAGTACCCCAAGGACAAGGAGTGGCGGCAGTTGCGGTTGGCGGCCCACCTGGTGACCAAGCTGCGGCACCACGTCGAGGAGCAGGGGCTGGGCCAGGAGCACCTCCTGTTCGCGCTGCCGCAGCCCCGCACGCCGCGGCGCCCCAGCCTGCCGGACGAGTTACCGGATCCCAACATGTTCGGCCTGACCGCACCCAACACCAAGGGACGCCGTTATCGCCACGGGACAACGACCGGCTACAGCGTCGGCGGGTGCCGCTGCCAGCACTGCAGGAACGCCATCTCCGCCTACCGCGCCGCCCGGCGCTCGGCGGGAAGGGACCAGCCACGGTCTGCGCGCACCGTGAACAGCGACGGCCACATCGGCAATGACTGGTTCCGGGCCAACGTCTGGCGCAAGGCACTGAAGACGGCGGACCTGGGCTTTCACGTCACGCCCCACGGGCTGCGTCACGCGCATGCCTCCTGGCTGCTGGCCGGGGGAGCGGACATCCAGGTGGTGAAGGAGCGACTCGGCCACGGCAGCATCATCACCACGCAGAAGTACCTGCACGCCCTGCCAGACGCGCAGGACGCGGCACTCGACGCGTTGGGTGCCATCCGCGGCACGACCCGGCAGTCCAATGCCTCCGAGCCCGTCGATGGTCACAGCGGCGTCGAGGTCGCCGAGATGATGCGGGCGATGGCGAAGTTCAAGGAACTGTACGAGTCGCTGAGCACCGGCAAGACGACGTGACTTGCGTGGCACGGGCACGCCGCAGCGCGGGAATCCTCTACAGGCAAGGGCTAGGTGTGTAGGATTTCCGCATGGACTCCGTCAGGGCTGGCGCAGCGTCACCGACGCTGCTGGAGCTGCCGGTGACGTTCCGGTTCTCGCAGGCGCTCGCGCTGGGAGTGCCGGAGGGCAGGCTGCGTCGCTGGCTCGCCGAGGGGCGGGTGGAGCGCATCGGGCGAGGAACCTACCGTCGGGCAGACAGCGAACCGGCGGACGCCGACCGCCTGGAGGCGGCGTTGCGGGCACCGCGAGCGACGATCTGCCTGACCAGCGCCCTGGCCGCGCACGACCTGGTGGATGACAACCCAGCGCGGCTGGATCTTGCGCTGCCGCGCGGTGTGTGGCGGCCGAGGCTGTCCGGGCCGGTGCGCTGGCATTCCTTCGCGGTGGACACCTTCGACATCGGGCGAGAGCTGGTGGCTGTAGACGCCGTGACGTCGATCGGGCTCTACGGCCCGCAGCGCAGCGTCATCGATGCCTTCCGGCTGCGGCACGATGTCGGCCCCGAGTTGGGCGTGGAGGCACTACGTCGGTGGCTGCGGCTGCGGGGCAGCCAGCCAGGCCAGCTGCTAGAGATGGCCAGGAGTTTTCCCGCGGCCGAACACTCCCTGACTGCTGCGCTTCAGGTTCTGCTGTGACCCGGGTGCGCCGGGACAGCATGGCAGGTCGGGTCTACCTGGATCTGCAGAACGTCGCCCGGCGCACGGGGCGACCGACCGCCGAACTGCTGCACACGTATGCGCTGGAGGGTCTGCTCGCCCGGCTGGCGATTTCGCCGTACGCGAGCCGACTGGTGCTCAAGGGCGGGGTGCTGTTGGCCGCGTTCCAGGCCCGCCGCCCGACCCGCGACGTCGACCTGTCCAGCCGGGACCTGTTCGGGGATGTCGACGAGGTCCTCGCCGCGGTCCGGGCCATCGCCACGCACGACCTCGACGACGGGCTCGCCTTCCACCCCGCTACGGCGACCGCGGTGACCATCCGGGAGGAGGACAAGTACGCCGGGGTGCGGGTAACGCTGCCGTGCACCCTCGCGTCGGCGCGGATCCGATTCCACGTCGACGTCAACGTCGGTGACCCGATCTGGCCTGGGCCCGCGCCGGTCGCGGTCCCGCGTGTTCTCGGCGGCAGCATCGAGGTCTCCGGGTACCCGTTGGCGATGGTGTACGCCGAGAAGATCGTCACCGCGGTTGACCGCGGGCTGGCAAACACCCGCTGGCGAGACTTTGCCGACGTCTACCTGCTGTCCCGTGCTCGAGACCAGGACGGGACGGAGTTGGTGGCGGCGATTGAGGGGGTTGCTCGTCACCGCAGCGTCGTCCTGCACCCGCTCCGCGTCGTCTTGCGCGGTTTCCCCGAACGCGCGCAGGCGCGCTGGTCCGCTTGGTGCACCAAGCAACTACTCGACGACCGGCTCCCCTCGAACTTCGCCGAGGTCTTGGATCCCGTCACGGCCTTCGCAGAGCCCGCATTGGACGGATCCGCCGCGGGCAAGGCGTGGTCGGCAAGGGTTCAAAGATGGGCCTGACAGGACGCCGGGCGTAGAGCCGCCTGGCGGGGGGACGTGCGGCTGTCGGTGGACGCTGGAGAAGCGGGACGGATATTGGTGGACCTGCTGGACGACCGGCAGGGCTCACAACCCAGAGGTCGCACGTTCAAGTCCTGCCCCCCTGCGGGTGGTCCCATGTGCCGCCGTGTACAGAGGGGCCGGCAACGTGTGCAGCCGGTGCTGCTCTTCGATCAGCATCTCCTGCGGTGGCCTCGCGGGTGACCTGGTGCACGTCGCGGTCCACCTCCTGGCGCAGTCCGCGCACCCGACGTCGGATTCCATTCGTGGTCTGAGATGGACTGGGTGCCGGTAGCTGGGGGTCAAGGGGTCGCGAGTTCGAATCTCGCCGTCCCGACAGAGAAACCGCAGGTCAGAGGGCTGATCCAGGATCCTGGATCAGCCCTCTGGGCGCCTGGGGAGCCTAACGGGGAGCCTAAGTCAGGCCTGGCCGAGCGTGGACGATGCCGCTCGGCGGTGGAAGGCTTCCGCCCTCGTCGGGGGCCTGCTGTGAGACCTCGCTGGCTCCGACCCAGGTGCGGACGGCGCTCGGCGGAGTCACTACGAGGTGGTGGGCGTGAGCGCCGGCGGCGTCGGGGCGCCGTAGGTGGGGTGAGGTGCCTGTTCGCAGGCGGGAAGGAGCCATGGTGGAGGAGAGACTGTTGTATCGGGTACCCGAGGTGGCTGCGGCGCTCAATGTGAGTCGTTCGAAGGTGTACGAGTTGCTGAGTTCGGGGGTTCTTCGGTCGGTCCGCATCGACGGCACGCGCTTGATCAGGGCCGCGGACCTGCACGCTTACGTGGACGCGCTCGGTGTGGCGGTCTGAAGCCATCAGCAGCCAGCCGCTCGGCACCCGCCCCGCGAACTCAGAAGGAAGGTGATGCTCCACCTCATTGAAGCCCCCGCGCGATCCTCGCGGAGGACCTGACGCCCGCGCAGGTCGGCGAGCGGATCGACCGGTGGGGCCTACGGAAGGGATGTCGTAGCGATGCTGGTGGAACGTACCGGCGATCTACCGCAGAGCCGCAGGTCGCCGGTGGTGCGCCGTCAGGGACTGGGACCCCGGACCCGCTGATTCACCATCGGTGTTGCTCGACATCGCTCGTTGGTCACCGAAAGAGCCTCTGGTCAGCGGCACTCCACATCCCGCTGTTGCTGGTCGAGCCGCTCTTTGCGGGTCGTCTGCGGTTGTTTCCGGTGGGTACTGTGTGGATCGATCTTGGTGGTCGTCCGTTCGGGCTCGGCCTGACCAACGGGGCTTCGCCCCAGCCCGACCAGCGGTGGGGTGGGTAGGCTCCGGTCGCGTGTCACTGCGGGGGAGCGTGCTCCCCGATGATTGATCGCTGCTGTGGCGCTGGGTGGCCCCCAGGGCCAAGAGGCCGCGGGCCCGGGTTGAGGGGTGCTGGTGTCCGGATCGGGGAGTTCGCTCGGCGCGCTGCGCCGCCCACAGCTCGTCGGGCGGTAGCCGGGCGAAGAACAGGTCGTCTTTGGCTGAGCCGGTGGGCCAAGACATGTTGGCGGAGTCCGACGAACACGATGGTGGTGGTGACCTGTGTTGAGTTCGGTCTTCGGTCGGTCCGCCTCGACGGCACGCGGCTGGTCAGGGCCGCGGTCCTGCGCGCCTACGTGGACGCGCTGGGCGTGGCGGTGTGACCCTCAAGAACGCTTGTCCGTCGGTCCGGGCTCGTCGGCGCCGTTCTCCATGGAGGTGAAGCGGGGGAATCGACGCCGTGACCTGGGTGTGCGACTGGCGACTGAGGAGACCTCAACCTGCCCGGGTGAGGATCGCCGGCGTGGTCTGGCGTTTGACTCAAGCGAAGCGACAGGAGAGCCGCGGGTCGCTCAAGCGGAGGTGCGGATCCGTCCGGACATGCCGACCTCGGCTATTCGCGAGGGTGCCGTGCGAGCTTGATCGAGAACGAGGAAAAGTGCTCCTGACCTGCAACAATAGGGCTTGTCGAGAGTCCATTTGAGGCAGCAGAGGGAGCACTTTGCCGTGTCCAAGCGTACGGGATGGGCCCGCGATCTGCGGTGCGGGTGGCGGGTAAGGGCGTGGTCTCCCACGTGGGGTCGGCGCTGCTGCGCCTGCTCGGCGACAAGGCCGGGCTGACCGCCGCCTTGTCCAAGGCACTCAAGGTCCGAGGTTCACCCCGGACATCGACCGGGGCCGGCTCCTGGCCGACCTGGCCGTGGCGGTCGCCGACGGCGCCACCGCGATCGATGACCTGAAGGCACTGCGCCACCAGGGCGACTTGTCCGGGCCCGTCGCGTCGACGACCACGGCGTGGCGCTGCCTGGACGAGATCGGCGCCGTCCAGCTGGCCCGGATGCGACCGGGCCCGGGCCACGGCCCGGGCCTGGGTGTGGCGCCAGATCGTGGCCCGGCACGGGCAGATCCCCGCCACCAGAACGTGTTACGGCGACCTCGGCAAGACCATCGTGATCCGGCTGGACGCCTCGATCGTGATCGCCCACAGCGACAAGGCCGGGGCCCGTGGCACCTGGAAGGGGACCTACGGCCACCACCCGCTCCTGGCCACCTGCGACAACACCGGTGAGCTCCTCGTGGTGATGCTCCGCGAGGGCAACGCCGGATCCAATACCGGCGCCGACCACGTCACGGTCCTGGACGCCGCGATCGCCCAGATCCCCGCCGCCCACCGGCGGGATCTGCTGGTCACCATCGACGGCGCCGGAGCCGGCCACCAGATCGTGGATCACCTCACCGCGTTGAACGCCCGATCCGGTCGCACGGTGCACTACTCGGTCGGGTTCGACCTCGACGAACGCAACCGCCACGCGATCAGCCGCCTGCCGGCGAGAACCTGGGAGCCTGCCCTCGATCCTGATGGCACGCCCCGCAAGGACGCCCACGTCGCCGAGCTCACCGGCCTGCTCCGCGAGTCCACCGGCCCCGACGGCCAGATCACCGACAAGCTCAGCCAGTCGGGCCGAAAGACCTGCGCATCATCGCGCGCCGCGAACCCATCCCCGTCGGCATGCAGGTCTCCCTGTTCGAACAACACGACGGCTACCGCTACCAGATCACCGCGACCAACACCCCCGGCGGTCAGCTGCAGCGCCTCGAGGCCCGCCACCGGGTCCACGCCCAGGTCGAGGACGGCGTCCGCACCGCGAAAGCCACTGGCCTGCGCCGGCTCCCTCCAAGGCGTGGGGCATCAACGACGCCTGGTGCCAGGTCGTCGCCCTCGCGGTGGATCTGCTCGCCTGGCTGCGCCACCTCACCCTGGACGGCGACCTCGCCCGCGCCAAACGCAAAACGCTGCGCTACCGACTGCTGCACACCGCCGCCCGGATCACCCGAGGCCAACGGCACCGCTGGCTGAACATCCCACCCGACTGGCCCTGGGCCGACCACCTCGCCACCGCATTCGACCGCGTCCAAGCCCTCCCCGCCCCGACCTGACCACGACGCCACCGTCCCAACGACCAGGAAGGAGACCCCAGCACCCGGCCAGTGGAACCGGCGCCCGGCGCGAAACCACCGGCACCGCCACCTACCCACCAGACCAAAACCAAGATCCACTCGCCGTCAGCCAACCCCAGTCGGCGACGACGTCACACCGGCGAAAAATCGAGGCCGATGTGCGGAATGCCCGCTCACGTCGTTCGACAACTGCCTCGACCTGCAGCGTACGGTCGTCACGCCAACGCGTTGCATGTTCGGGCGCTTCGGCAACATCCACTCAGGCCGGAAACATGGGGTGAAGTCCAGTGTCGAAGATGGCTCAGAATAATGATCCTAGTAGCAGCCGGCCGTTGGGTCGAGCACAAGCGCTTGAGGTTGCCCTTAAGCACTATGGTTCGTTTGTAGATGCCGCCGCGAGCGTCAACAACTACCGCATACAGGTTGTGACGCTGTGGGTGACCGTATTCGCTCCAGTAGCCGCCAGCCTGGTTGTCTTAGTGGCGAAGTCGCCGTCCGACCTGAGTGACTACGCGCGCAGCGCTCTTGCTGCCACATTGTGGGCCTTTGGATTGGTTTCTCTAGCACTAGGATTCTGGGCATGGCGCATGCATGATCACCAGTGCATATATCGAAAGCAAATGATGGTGATCATGGATGAGGTCCGGACCTATTTCGGCGAGGGCGCCGAGCAGACCCCGCTTGCCTATCTTGTTGCGACGATCCTTGGCGCAAGCGGTCTCGACCGCTACTCGCTTGGGGGCTCGGGGTCGCGGGGGTCCTTGGCTGTGTCGCCGCAGTGGGGGTCAAGCCGTTCTTTGGCGGATGACTCCATGATCAGTCCAGCC
>CAWGTT010000007.1:0-249194 GCA_963825645.1 uncultured Actinomycetota bacterium | reverse complement strand
TGTTTCGCGGTTACGCGGCTGCTGCGGCGCAGGCCAGGGCGTAGTCGTGCAATAGGTCGGGGTCTGGCTGACCTGGGGTAACGGTCGTAAACCGGGCTGCGATGATTGTCTTGCGCAGCTTGAGGATCATGTCTTCGAAGGATGGTTCGGTCTTGGTCCGGTACCAGGGCTGGGCGATCGCGCGGTCGGTGACGTCGGCCGGGTCGTACCCGTAGATGGCGTACCAGGCGATGACCATCGACTGGACGATCATCCCGAACGGCACGGTGCGTTCGACGGCCTTGGGGAGCCGGTTGCGGGCTTGCCCGACGCCGGTCTGCTGCTTGCTGTTGGCGTTCGACGGCTCGATGGACCAGCGCACCGCGTACCGTTCGACGATCTGTTCGCCGGTGGCGTTGGTGTCGGTGGTGAACAGGGCCAGGTCGTAGGCGTTCTCGGAGTCGGGGTCGCGGGCCAGGACGATGCGGCCGGCGGTGTTGGCGAACGGCCCGTACCAGATCGCTTCGATCACGGCGATGTCCACGGTCTCGGTGCTGCCGTACCGGTACACCGTGGTGCGGACCCAGGTCGCGGTGGCGGCCAAGTCCTTCAGGTGGGTCAGCTTGGCGCCCTTCAAGCGTGGCCGGCCACGCTTGCCGGTGCGCGGTGGGGCCGGCGCGTACAAGGCGGCGTTGGCCGGCAGCCGCGTGGTCCACGTGGTGCCGTTCACCAGCAGCGGCTTGCCGTGGTAGGCGGCGTCCCCGACGCCGTGCACCACCCGGTCGGGGAAGGCGTCCCGGATCTGTTGCAGCACAACGGCCCCCAGCACGACCGGGGAGTCGCTGCCCTTGCCCGCCCAGAGTCGGAACAGGACCGGCAGGCACACCGGTGCGGTGGTGAACGGCAGTCGGACCACGATCCCGGCGATGACCCACCGGTTGCCCCGTCCGATCTTGTTCTTGCCCTGGGCGGCCCCGTCGTGGGTCCAGAACACGTGATGGACCTTGCGGCCCCAGCGCTTGAACAGCGTGTCGTCGACCGCCACCACGATCGGCTCGTCCGGATCGAGCAGGCACCGCACGATCAACCCGGCGGCGGCCAGGCCCAGCCGATCGACGTCCCAGACCGCGTGGGAGAAGAACCGGCACGCGGCATGGAACGACAGTCTCTGCGCCATCCCCGCCCCGGCCAGCATCCCGACCACGGTCCGCCGGCCGGTCTGCGCGACCATCCCGGTGGCCAGCACCGTGAACATCCCGAACGTGCCCCGCCGGGCGAACACCGGCGCGAACACCTGCAACACCGCGGCCCACGACTCCGGAAGGATCATGGTCGGAACGTAGGCAACCGGACATCACCGGCCATGTCCGACACGCCACGAACGACCATCCGCCCGCCAGAGCCCGCCACCGTGGCATCATGGATCCGTGCCCGCCATCCCCGACCAGGCCACCAAGGACGCCACCACCGCCCGGATCATCGCCCACGTCCGTCGCGGCTGGCCCCACCTGGACGACGTCGTGATCACCTTCCGCGGCCAGTTCTGCTACGTCGCCCTACCCGGACCCAGACGCGCCCGCTGGCGCAGACCCACACCACCGGCACCCGTGCTACGCCTGCGCTACCAAGGCCACATCGACCGCTGGAAGATCGCGATCTACAAGTACAGCACCGAGAGCTACACCGAAGCCGAACTACCCACCAGCGGACCGCGCACCGGCACCCCCGAAAAAGGCATCGACCTGCACCTTCATCCTCTACGCCGGCCCCAGCCAGATCACCGACTGACCCAGCCAAACTGCGAAAGTCGAGTTCCTTCGGAAGACCACCGAAAAACGAGATCCGCCCCCGCCGCCCAGCCATCCGGATCGCCTGCTCCTGCGCGATACTGGCAGCCGTCGCAGCGATCACCACGCCGGCGCCGCGACCATCGGCGCAGCCGATCGGCCCGGCGCCGAACACCACGACCGTGTCACCGTCACCGGCCTGCACCAGCTCCTAAGCGTTGATCGCACACGCGAACGGCTCAGCGACCGAGGCCCCATCGAACCCGATGTTGCCCCAGTCCTGAATCGCCCCAGTCCGGGAGGACCCCGGCTGCGACCCGCCGTCAGCCGGGCCTTCCTCTGTGGGGCAACGAACCCGCCGCGCGGACCTTTCGATGAGTCAACGCGACTCCTTGACTTCGGCCGAAACGGCTGGATAAATTCGTTCAGGCGAACGTTCGCCTAAGCCATGCCAGAGCAGGACCGGTACAGCAGGCCGTGGCCTTGGTGCCGGATCGAGCGAGGGAGGCACCGGTGGTAGTAGCCGACCAGGCAGAGCGCCGACGTAGCGCCATCGCCGGCAGGGTTCGGAAGCAGGGCAGCTGGTACGAGCGCAGCCGGGACACGATCGAGGCCTGGCTCTTCGTGCTGCCGTTCCTCGTGATCTACGTGGTCCTGCAGATCTACCCTGTCGTGCAGGCGGCCCTGATGAGCCTGTTCAACTGGGATCTGCTCGATCCCACCCGCCGCGAGTTCGTGGGTCTGGCCAACTACGTCGACATGTTCGGCGGGTCGGGGCTGACCTGGGATCTGACGAACCTGCTGCTGTGGCGGATCCTGGGACTGCTCCTGTTGGTCGCGATCGCGGTTGCGGCTGCCCGCGGCATGCTGAGCCGCCGGGCGACGATCGTGGCCGGCGGATCGATCGTGGTTGTCTTCGGTGTCCTGCTCGGTCTGCACCCCGGGCCCGACGGCGCGTGGTATGACGCGCTGTTCTGGCGCTCGTTCGGGAACACCCTGGTCTTCGTGCTTCTGTCGACCCCGACGATCGTCGGCGTGGCCCTGGCCCTGGCGGTGCTGCTCTCCGGCAGTGGTCGGCTGGTCGGCGTCCTGAGAGCTGCCTTCTTCGCCCCCTACGTGCTGTCGGTGGCGGTGTTGACCCTCATCTGGGGGTTCCTGCTCAACCCAGACCTCGGACTGATCGCGCGGCTGCTCGGATTCGTCGGCCTGGACCCGATCTCGTGGCTGACCGATCCCTCGCTCGCCCTGCCCGCCATCGTGGTCGTCACGCTGTGGTGGACGATGGGTTTCAACCTCGTCCTGTTCATCGCCGGTCTGCAGGATATCGAACCGTCGTTGTATGAGGCGGCGACCCTGGACGGCGCGGGCGCCTGGAAGAAGTTCCGCTACATCACGTTGCCGGGCCTGCGGCGCACGGTGGTGCTGGTGACGGTGCTCCAGGTGATCTCCTCGTTCCAGATCTTCGGTCAGGTGTTCATCCTCACCCGTGGTGGCCCGGCCAACTCGACGCGGGTGCTCATCCAACACATCTACGAGTCCGGCTTCCGGGAGTTCCAGCTCGGCTACGCCGCCGCCCTGTCGCTGTTCCTGTTCGCGGTGATGCTCGTTGCGTCGGCGGCTCAGCTCAGGCTGATGCGAGAGGAGGACGTCGCATGAGTACCGTGACCACGCCGGTGAGCACCGGCACCGCCGCGCCGGCACGCGGACTGTCCCGGCGTCGCACCAAGCAGCTGCTCGTCGTCGGTGTCATCGGGTTCGCCGCGCTGATCTGGTTGACGCCGCTGCTGTGGATGCTGTCGCTGTCCCTGTCGTCCAACGAGGCGCTGCAGCGCACGACCACGAGCCTGGTACCGATCGAACCGACGTTGAGCAACTTCGGTGACGTGTTCGCCCTCGGCCTGACGCCGCGGTGGCTGCTGAACTCGGTAATCGTCACCGGGATCACGACGGTGGCCACGTTGGCTCTGTCGGCGGCCGCGGGTTATGCGTTCGCGCGGCTGGAGTTCCGCGGCAAGAAGTGGCTGTTCCCCTTCGTGCTTGCCGGGCTGATGGTCCCGAAGGAGGCCATGTTCATCCCGCAGTTCCTCATGTTCAGCGAGATCAACATGCACAACACCTACCAGGCGCTGACCCTGCCGCGGATCGCGGCGCCGCTCGGAGTGTTCATCATGACCCAGTTCTTCCGTGCCCTTCCTCGGGACATCGAGGAGGCGGCCTCCGTCGACGGCGCCAGCCGGTGGATCATCTTCACGCGGGTGATGCTCCCGATGTCGATGCCCGCGCTCACCGCTCTGGGGATCTTCACTTTCGTCCTGACCTGGAACGACTACCTCTGGCCGCTGGTGTCCGCGACGCAGCCGGAGATGTTCACCATCACGACGGGTCTGGCGTCGCTGCAGGGCAACTTCGCCCAGGCCACTGAGCTGGGCTCACTGATGGCGCGCGGCGTCGTCGCGGCGGCGCCGCTGCTGGTGCTGTACGTGATCTTCCAGCGCCATCTGATCCGGGGTATCTCCGTCGGGAGTGGTGGCAAGTGAACCGCCGTCCGATCGTCGCCGGCCTCGTGGCCATGTCGATGCTGCTGACCTCCGCCTGCGGCATGGTGGTTCGACGGGATGCCGTGGATCCCCGGGCGGAGGAGGCCAAGCTCGCTCAGGACTCCACTGAGCCGCTCACCGTAGAGCTGGCGCGGTTCTTCGGGGACTGCGAGGACAGCACGCTCGGCGTCACAGACGTGTCGAAGGCGGCCAGCGAGTGCGAGGCTATCCAGATCCTGACCAACAAGTTCAACGCCGAGAACGAGCAGGGCATCCGGGTCGAGCGCCTCGGCGGGAACCAGTTCGCGTCGTACTACGACACCCTGAACGCGACCTACGCCGGCGGGTCGCCGCCGGACGTGGCGGTCATGCACGCCTCGAACCTGCCCGACTACGCCAGCCGCAACCTGCTGGTGCCCCTCGACGACGTCCTCGACGACGTCGGCATCGACTCCGGCGAGTGGACCGAGCCCGCGCGGAAGGCCGTGACGTACGACGGGGCCATCTACGGCGTCCCCTTCGACGTCCACACCAACCTGTGGCACCTCAACGTGGACCTGTTCGCCGAGGCCGGACTGGTCGACGACAACGGTGAGCCCGTCCTGCCGTCCAGCCCGCAGGGGTTCTTCGAGCAGGCCGCGCAGATGAAGGAGCGCACCGGGGCCCAGTACTTCGCGATCGACGCGAACCAGTTCGCGCTCAGCGTCATGATGTTCCTGGCCCTGTTCTACCAGCAGGGCGGAGCGATCGTCGACGAGAGCGGGTCCCAGGCCATGCTCGACTCGCCGCAGGCGCTCGAGGCGCTCCGGTTCATGAACCAGATCTTCGAACGGGGGTACGCCAGCCCGACCCAGGACTACACGGCGGCGCAGACCGCCTTCCTCAACGGTGACGCCGCCATCCTGCACAACGGGACCTGGGTGGTGAACCAGTACGCCGCGGAGGCACCGTTCGAGTACCGCGTGGTGCCCTTCCCGACGCTGTACGACCGGCCGGCGGCCTGGGCCAACTCCCATGTGTGGGTCGTGCCGGTGCAGCGCAGCAGTGAGCGCTACCGCGAGGCGCTCGACTTCATCGCCTTCCTCAGCGCCAACGACGCGGCCTGGGCGATCGGCACGGGTCATCTCCCGGCTATCGAGTCGGTCCTGACCAGCAGAGAGTTCGAGAGCGCACCGCAGCGGTCGAACTTCGCCGAGGGGGCCGTCGATCGTGCGCAACTGCTGCCGCAGGTCGGCAGCTGGCAACCGATCGAGGACGTGCTCAAGGCGCAGATCGAGTCGACCTGGCTGACCGGTGTCACACCGCAGGCTGCTCTGGAGAGAGCACAGCGGCTGGTCGATCAGCGCCTGGCGAACAACCAGGCGGCCGCCGGGTCGGGCGAGGAGTGATCAGCCATGCTGGGCCCGTGATGCAGAAGAGGCCGTCCCTGAAGGACGTCGCAGAGCGCGCCGGGGTGAGCTTCCAGACGACGAGCAAGGTCCTCCAGGGCGGCGGAACCGTCGCTGCGGCGACCCGACAGCGCATCCTCGCCGCAGCGGACGATCTTGGTTACGTCCCTAACGACATCGCGCGCAGTCTGGTGACCGAGCGGACCCGCACGATCGGGATCGCGGTCGGCGACCTGAGCGACCACATCATCGCCCGCTTCGTGGCGGGCGTCGAGCAGGAAGCGCGACGACGCAACCACACGGTGATGATCGTCAGCGTCGACCCCGGTTCCCAGGAGGGTGAGCGGTCGCTGCGCTCGCTGCTGGAGCGTCGCGTCGACGGCATCATCGCCGCTGCGCCACAGCTCGAGAACGATGATCGTCTCGGCGCCCTGCTCCGCGGGCACGTTCCCGCCGTGAGCATCCACGCCGTCGCCGGAGGAGGCGTGGGCCTGGTCGGCTCCGACCAGCCCGAGACCGCTCGCCTGGCCACCGCCCACCTCATCGAGCTCGGGCACACCCGGATCGGCATGGTGACTGGCCCGCTGTCCCGACGCGCGGCGGCCGGCCGCGCCAAGGGATACAGGGCGGCCATGGCCACTGCCGGGCTCGACGTCGACGAAGACCTCCTCTGCGAGGGTGACTGGCAACCGGACGGCGGCTACCGCGCCGCAGGTGAGATCCTGTCCCGGGCACCAGATGTGACGGCGCTGTACGTGCAGAACGACCTCATGGCGGTCGGGGTGATGCACGCCGCCGCCGACCGCGGCCTGTCCGTGCCCGACGATCTCGCTGTCGTGGGGTGCGACGACATCCCGACCGCGGCCCACACGATCCCCCCGCTGAGCACCGTCCACCTGCCGTTCGAGCAGACCGGCGCGACGGCGGTCGAGATGTTGCTCGACCAACCCGCGGAACGCAGCGGCTCGATCGGGCGGGTGCTGCTGCCCGCCCCGCTGGTGTGCCGGCGGTCGTGTGGTTGCGCCGCGGCTACGCCCGTCCCCGATGCGGGCTGAGATCTACCTCGTCCTTCCAAGGAGGTCATCTGATGACCGACGTACCCCGCCCCGAATACCCACGCCCGCAGTGGCGTCGGCGCAGATGGCTCACTCTCAACGGGCCGTGGCGGTTCGCCTTCGACGACGACGACGTCGGCCGTCACGAGCACTGGCACGCGATCCGCGCGAAGGAGCTGGCCGACGGTGACGGACCGTTCGATCTCGACATCGTCGTCCCCTTCGCCTACCAGACGCCGGCATCAGGCATCGGTGACCCCGCTCTGCACCCAGTCGTGTGGTACGCCCGGACCTTCGACGCCAACTCCCTAGCCGGGCCGCGCGACCGTCTGCTGCTCCACGTCGGAGCCTGCGACTACGCGACCACGATCTGGGTGAACGGGGAGCACGTGGCCGGCCATCGCGGTGGCTACACCCCGATCGAGGCCGATATCACCACCGTCGTGCAGGACCAGGACAACGTCGTGGTGATCCGCGTCGAGGACCGGCAGGACGACCCGGCGCAGCCGCGGGGCAAGCAGTACTGGCGACCCGAGTCGGAGTACGTGTTCTATCGGGGCACGACCGGCATCTGGCAGTCCGTGTGGCTTGAGCCCGTGGCGCCGGCGGCCGTGCGGGACGCCGTCGTGGTGCCGATGCTCGAGGACGCCGCGGTCGACATCACGGTGACGGTCACCGAGCCCGCCCTCGGCATGACCCTGCGGGTGACCATCGCTCGCGACGACGTGATCCTGGTGCGGGACGACATCAGCGTGATCGACTCCGAGATCCGTCGGCGGTGGCGCCTGACCGAGAACCTGTCGGCGAGGGACGCCAAGGTCCTGGAGTACCAGGGTGTGGCGACCTGGCATCCGGGCAACCCGCGGCTGTACGACCTGACGCTCGAGATCCTCGACGAGACCGCAGCGAGCATGGACCTCATCGAGTCCTACTTCGGGATGCGCTCCGTCGCAACCCAGGACGGCCAGGTGCTGCTCAACGGGCGCCCGCTGTTCCAGCGCCTCGTGCTCGATCAGGGGTTCTTTCCCGACAGCGGCTACACCGCGCCGAGTGACGAGGCCATCCAGGCCGACATCGAGCTGGCCAAGCGCCTCGGCTTCAACGGTGCCCGCAAGCACCAGAAGATCGAAGACCCGCGCTACCTGTACTGGGCCGACCGCCTCGGCTTCCTGGTCTGGGAGGAGATGCCCAGCGCCTACCGGTACTCCATGCGGTATGTGCAGAACCTCACAACCGAGTGGCAGGAGGTCATCGTCCGTGACCGCAACCACCCGTGCATCATCGTCTGGGTACCGATCAATGAGAGCTGGGGTGTGCCCGCCGTCGCTCGTGACCCCGACGGACGTCAGGAGCACCACCTGCTGGCGATGTACCACCTGACCAAGGCACTGGACGGCACCCGGCTCGTCGTGTCGAACGACGGCTGGGAACATGCGCACACCGACCTGTGCACCATCCACGACTACGGGGACACGACCACTCTGCAGACGCGGTTCGCCACCCGGGACGGCGCCGTCACATCACACCCGTTGCAGCACCCGATCTACATCGAGGGCCACACCCATCGCGGAGAGCCGATCATCGTCAGCGAGTTCGGAGGGATCGCCCTTGACAGCCCCAACACGTGGGGATTCCACACCGTGCCGAACGGCCAGGCACTCCTCGAGCGCTACCGACAGTTCGTCGCGGCCATCGTCGACAGTCCAGTGCTGGCCGGGTTCTGCTGGACCCAGCTATACGACATCGAGCAGGAGGCCAACGGGCTGCTCGACCCGCAACGGCGACCCAAGGCCGAGATCGAGACGATCCGGCAGGCGACCCTACAACCGGCCAGAACCGAGGCCCGGACGCACCTACCGCTACCCGAGGGCCTGCGGCGGCAGGCGACCTGAGCTTGATCTTTAACCTGGGGTGGTCTTGGTCTGGCGGTGTTCCTCGAGGCTGACGGCCCGTTTGGTGCTCTTGCCGACGTCGTAGCGGGGCGCGCAGCGCCGGTTCGGGGCGCCGGGCGGTCTGCCGGGGCCGGGTCGGGTGGGTTTCGGTGCACTGGCCGGGTGGGCGATCTTCGCTCGGAGATGGCGAAACCCTCGCCGGACCCGGGTCGGGGTCAGCCGTTCGGGCGGGCACGGGCGTTCCCAGGGGCGGCGCAGGTCCTCGGTCAGGCCACGGGCCAGCCGCAGCTGGGCATGGACGAGGATGACGAGCCAGGTCCAGCGGTCCGCGGCGGCGGGGTCGCGCAGCTTCGGGGCTGTCCAGCCCAGTTGCTGCTTGACGAACCGGAAGGTGTGTTCCAGGTCGAATCGGCGCAGGAACGCCTGCCAGGCGTGGTGGACCTGCTCGGCGGTGGCTTGGGGCCGGGAGGTCCACAGCCACAACGGTTTCGGGGTGCGGTCGCCGGGGAGGTGGTCGACCTGGAGGCGGATCAACGTGCCCTCAATGATGGGCAGGTCGGTGTCCTCGGGATGGTCCAGCCAGGGGCCGCGGCGGGTCAGACGGGGGTGCATTCGACCCCAGGCCGACGCGACTGCCGTGCCGTAGCGGGTGGTGGCGGTGATGGTGGCGTGCCCGGGCTCGGGCCAGCTGTCCGGCCGGGCGAGCTTGAGGACCGACCCGTGCCGGGCAGGGCGACCCATCGTGCTCGGCGGGCGGGGCGGGATCGGGCCGATCATGACGCGGTCCGACCGCAGCCGGCCGGTGACCACGACCGGCAGGTCGGCCAGGACGAACGCCAGCCGGGCCACGTCGTACCCGGAGTCCATCACGATGTCGATCGGTGGATCCCCCGGCGCCCAGTGCCCGGCGGCGACGATCAGCCGCTCGACGACCTCACGCAGTTGGGCGGCGGTGACCGCGGTGGCGTCGTCGTCGGGCCCGAGCCGGACCGCGTCCAACACCGCGGTCCAGCTGGTGCGACCGGCCTCCAACGCGGCCACGATCGAGTACGGCCAGCCCGGGATCATCTGGCTGGTGCCCGTGGCCCGGCCGTGAACGTGGCAGAACAGCCGCTCGGGACTGGTCTCGGCGTCCGGACGCAGCCACGGGGTGACGTCAACGCCCAGCACGATCCGCCGCCCGACCCGCGGCAGCGCCAGCCCAGCCAGGGTGCGACGGATCCTGGCGAACTCGACCCGACCGGCGTTCACCGCGTCGTACAGGCCGCCGTGCCCGCGCCGGTGCTCCGGCTCCAGGGACAACTCCGGCAACGACCGCACCGGCCCCGCGGTGCACGCAAGCGCGTCGGCGAGCTCGACCAGCACGTCGGCCCGGGCGTCCCGGCACCCATAGACGTCCCATCGGAACCGGCACAACACCTCCCGGGCGTCCGCGCCGGCCAGCGACGAACCCGGGCCGCTCGACAGGCTCACCGAACCGGTCCCGCGACCGGGTCGACGCCGTCAGTGTGGTGCGGCAGTCTGTCCATCGCGACCTTCGGTGATCGGTTCCCTCGACAAGAACACGATCTTCCGAAGGTCGCTCCATGCCACGACGACACGCTGGGCGCAGACCGCAACAGACCAGGCCATACGTCTCAGAGGTTAAAGATCAAGCTGAGACGAGCGATTGCCCGGTGACCTCACTCATCGTCGTCCGGAGGCGCCTCGTCCCATGCCGCGGGATCGATCGGATCAACGGTCAGGCTGGTCAGCTCGATGATCCCGTCCCAGGCCATCTGGCCCTCAACCGCGTAGGCACCGAGGTGAGCGGAGTACCCGATAAGCACGCGGTAGTCCGCCCGGCCCGGGATGGGCATCGGTAGCTGGTCCCAGTCGGTGGCGAAGCGCCTCAGGATGCCCGCCAGCACGTAGAGCCCGAAGTCGGACCTGGACATCACGCCGCCAGGCAGGGCCAAGGCATGATCGACGTCGCGGTAGAAGTCGTCGGTGAGTCGGACGTCCCGGATACTCACCAGACGCGGCGAGCTACCTGTTCAGCGTCCCGGCGGGCAAGGGTCTCCTCGGCCCGACGACGCAACCTCTCCCGATACCAGGCCGGCAACTGCTCGTACTGCTCAGCCGACACACTGCTCGCGGCCAGGGCGGCCCGACGCTCGCCCTCGCTCATTGCCCGCAGTTCATCAACCGACGGCAGCGGTCCGATCCCGAGACGATCGAACGCCTCCGCGAGGGACTCCTCAGCCACCTCGGCCTCCTCTCGCCGCTCAGCATCTCCAGCCTCAGGCTACTGCGCAGGACCGACAACCCACCCGGGGGCGGCACTGATCGCAGCGGAGCGGGCGTCTTCCAACCCCAACGCTGCCCCGACGGTATCTATCGCCGCCATCCCCCCGCCCCCGAACCCCAGACACGAGCAGGCCACCACCGCGCGGCTACCGGAGCCCGACGCACCGAGCAACCCCGGATCCACACGGCCAGCCTCGAACATTCACGCACATGCCGATCGCAGGACGTGTCTGGTTGGTAGGTGCACCAAGGGCACCAACACACTCGTAATGATCAGCTGCCCATCGCGAATCATCCCGCAGCTCACGGCAGGTGCTTTGCATCAGGTTGCCGTTAACGTTCGCACTTCAGGCGCAGACAATATCCATCAAGAAACCAATAACTCCATTCTGAGAGTTGGCCATGATCGCGATCCCTTCGCCGGCGGCGAGCGACATCACGATAGTCGGTTTGTAGCCGCGGTGATCCCCGGCCTTGCGCGCCCACGATTGCATCATCCACGCGAATGAGGTCATGGCCCGGGCCGGTAAGGTGTCTGGATTCAGTCGCATTGGCAAAGGAGACGCCAGAACAGGTCAGGAACCAGGGATCAACATCCGCAAGCGGCCTCTCACCAAGATCGGCCTCAAAGAATCAGGCCTCTGATCCCCGCGCGGTGGCCGGCGAGGCACGCAGCGACGACGCGACCGGTGTCCAGATCGACGGATGATGCGACGCCGGTGACCCCCCACAGACCACTCGCGAACGAACGGGCACCTACCCGGACGTCCTGCTTCCCGGCCTGGTGTTGACCGCTACGTCTGTCGGCTGTTCTTCGCCAACGCCCAGGACTACCGGCGCCGGGTGATCGAGGCGCTCCATGTGGAGCGCAGCACTGGTCAGCCGGACCCGTGGACGACCGAGGCGTCGACCCCCCGCAGCGGGTGTGAGCCACGGCGCACCGCAGCCGCGCCGGCCCGCACTGCCGCTCGGGCGTAGGCCAGGTCGCAGCCTCGGACGGCGGCGGCCCAGTCGTGGGTCGGCGGTGTGGTGCGGTTGTGTTCGCTGATCTTGGCGCGTAGGCCCGGCTCCGTCGCCAGCCGTACCATGGCCCGGGCCATCTCTTCGTCGTCGTCCGCGAGGAGGCCCTCCCGCCCATGGGTGATGAAGTCGCCGACGCCGCAACCGGACCGGGCGATCACCGGCAGGCCCGCGCTGCGCGCCTCGAGCGCGGCGATGCCGAACGACTCCAGCGTCGCCGGCGCGCAGAAGGCGCCGGCGGTCCAGAGCACCTCGCGCACGTGATCGCCGTCCATTCGGCCCGGCAGGTCCACCCAGTCGGTCATGTCGTGGCGGCGCAGGTAGCGCTCCATGGCCGGTCGCGACGGTCCTTCGCCGACAACGACCGCCCGCAGCGGGACGGAGGGGTGGAGGGCGGCACGGGCCCGGCGAAGGGCCCGTAGCAGGGGCAGGGGCCGCTTGCGCCGCGCCAACCGCATGACCGCGACGACCGTTAGCCCCGGTTCCGCGCCGGGCGTCGTGGCCGGTCGCGGTGATGCCCACGCGGCGGCGTCCACCGCGTTCGGGAGCACTCGGACGCGGTCGGTCCCGACGACGCGGCGTAGCGGGTCGGCCGCCACGTCGCTGACGGCGGTCCATTCCACCGGCCAGGTCGACAGCCCGCCCAAGGCGGCGAGCCCAGCGTAGAGCGGCGTGGTCCACGACAGCAGGGAGTGGAGCGTCACCACGACCGGAACCCCCACGGCGACTGCCGCCGACACCGCGGTGGCCGCGAACGGCGAGAAGACCGAAGCGTGCACATGGACGGCGTCGTACTCCTCCAGGGAGGGCGGATCGCTCTGATAGCCCGGGGCCCCGGACGCCGACCCACTGCGCCGGACCCGATGGACCGGGAACGCAGACGCTGCGTCGACGACAGGCGCGTCCGCACCGTGGGTCGTCGTGAGCACCTCCACGCGATGACCTGCGGCCAGCTGAGCGGTGGCGAGACGGAAGACGTGGTTCTCGATCCCGCCCAGACGCGGCAGGTAGCAGTCCGAGACGTGGGCGATCTTCATGCCGTCCACCCCGTCGCGGGCTCCATGGCCTGCCCCGCCAGGCGTCGCCGGCCCATCCACCAGGCGATGCCCAGCCCGCCGACCGGGATCTCGAGCAGGTAGGTGAACACCCGATACAGCAGGACCCCCGCCGCGCTGGTGGTGGGGTCGCCGCCGAGGGCGACCAGCAGGGCGACGCATCCGGTCTCCGACACCCCGACCCCGCCGGGGGTCACCAGCACCAGGCAGAGCATCCGCTCGACGGCGAAACCGGCGGCCACCTCGGCCGGTCCCAGGAGTCGCGGGTCGGAGCCCACTGCGGTCAGGGCCAGCCATAGGAGCAGCCCCTGGAGCAGGTAGTAGCCGGCGATGCCGAGGCTGAGCTGCGGCCAGCGTGCCCGCACCAGGTCGATGGTCGTCGCCCGCAGGTGGGTGGCCTTCTCCTCCAGGTCGTGACCGGAGGTCGGACGGCGGATCGCGCGCCGCACGGCCCGCAGGCCGTCGTCGGCCGTGGCGCCGAGGGTCCGTGCGCCGCGGTCGCTGGCCATCATCGCGACGACCCCGGACACCCCGGCCAGCAGCAACGCCACGGCGAGCGCCGCGGTCACCCGAAGCGAGTGGGTCGCGACCGAGCCGCCCGCCAGGAGTGCGAGCAGGGCGACGACGGGAAGCAGCAGCTTGGCGAGCACGTCCCAGATATTCGAGACCAGGGTGAACCGGGTGAACGCCAGGGGGTGGAACCGCCAGGACCGGACCATCGCCCAGTTGAGCGCCACCCCGAAGGCCCCGCCGAGCGGGACCACGTTGGCGACCGCGCTGCCGGTGAGGTTCAGGGTGAGGGCACGCCGGCGACTCAGCCCGGGAAGGGAGGCCGTCAGCACGAACGAGTGCACCCACAGCCCGAGCGCCCAGACCACCGCGAGAACCGCGACGTCGGCCGCCGACAGTCCGCCCAGCGTCCCGTCAATGGCCGACCAGGTGGTGCCGGCAGCACGGGGCAGCAGGACGGCGATGAGCACGACGGCGAGGGCCGCCGATGCCGCTGAACGCGCCACCAGCCGACCTCGCGAGCCCTTCCACGGTGCGTCCACGGCCTGCCCTCGCTCTCGCTGGTGCTGCACGGAATTGCCCTCGCGCCGCCCGGATCTCGGGCCACGTCCAGGACACCGGATCGCCGTCCGGTGCCCCATCGGGTAGGTCGCACGGCCCGGGGTGGTGGACCCGCGGGAGCCCGGGGGGTCAGGGGTAGGGCCTGCCCCACCCAGAGGGGCAGTCGCACCCAGATGACGGCGGATCCGGCGCTTTGGCGGTGATGAACCGGACTGGGGGTGCACCGCGGGCTGGGGGCAAGGGCCGAGCGACGAGGTGCAGCGGGGGGTCACCCCCACTCGGGTGTGCGGCTGACCCCCTGGGTGGCCCGGCGGGCGGCGGCCGACGATAGGAAGCGGAGGTGCATCGTGATCCGTCCTGTCCGGGTGCTGGTCGTCGACGACCAGGACGTCTACCGCCGCGTCCTCGGCGAAGTGGTCGAAGAGACCGAGGGCTTCACCGTGGTCGGCTACGCGTCGTCCGGTGAGGAGTCGCTCGTGGTCGCCGATGCCCTGCAGCCCGATCTCGTGCTCATGGACGTCAACCTGCCCGGCATCGACGGCATCACCGCCACGCAGCGGCTCAGCCGCCGATTGCGCCCCCCGTCGGTGGTGCTGCTGTCGACGTACGACGAGACCGACTTCGGTGGTCTCGCCGGTGAGAGCGGAGCGCTCGCCTACATCCCCAAGTCGGCGTTCGGACCGGAGCGACTCAAGGCGGTCTGGGCCGACATCGGCTGAGGGGCCTCGTCGTCCCGCCCCAACGGGAGCGATACCCGGACTCGGCTCCGCTGCCCGGCGTCCCGGTCCTGCTTCACCGTGCCGCCGCAGGTCTCGACCCGGTCGACCAAGCCGTTCCCGCCGTCCGCCGGCCCGGCTGCTGCGCTGCGGGCGGTCACCTGGAGCAGCAGGTGGTCGACGTCGGTATCGAGGTCGACAGCGGCGCTCCCCAGCTCACGAACCGACTCGACGGCGCAGAAGTAGGCGGTCGCCTGGGCGCGTCGGGACAGCTGGGCTTCCCGCGCCGCCTGCGACACTGTGAGGTCGACGCGCTGCGGGTGGCGGACCGCGTAGTCGGTCAGGGCATCGGCCAGGCCGCGGTGTGCGAGAACGGGTGGGTAGACGCCGCGGGCGATGTCGCGCAGTGCCTCCAGCGCCTGCGCCACGCGCTCGCCGGCGGTCTCGGTCAGGCGCAGCGCCGCGTCCCGGTCGAGTTCGCCCAACGGGCGCTCGAAGATCTGCCGGACGGCGAACAGGTGTGGCAGCACCTCGGCGCCCACTGCTCGTCCGAGCCGTTGCCGGCCCGACTCCTGGGCGGCGAGTAGTCGCCGCCGGGACGCCTCGAGCTGGCCCGCCTGTCGCGCAGCCTCCTCGATGCCGGCGGCGAGCGACATCTCGAGCCGCGTGTTCCGGAACCCCAGGCCGGCCTGGGTGGCGATGTCGGCGAGCAGGGCCCGGTCGGCCTCGGAGAGCCGTCGGCCACGGGGGAGCGTCACGGCGATCTCGCCGAGCCGCTCATCGTCGTGCCAGACCGGCACCGTCGCGTCGACGTGGTCCGCGGCCGGTCCCGCGGGGCGGCGGACGACGACGTCCTCGCCTGCGGGGACCTCCAGCCGGACGGTGACCTGAGCGGCGCCCACCCCGACCTCGGCCGCCTCCGCGACGACCGGGAGGATCTCCTGCGCCGACACCGACTCCGCGAGCTGGCGGGAGAGGTCCGCCAGCGCCTGGTACGGCGCCGCGCGACGGCCGTAGACGACGCGGTCACCGAGCCGGCGGACCCGGCCGCGCACGGGCTGGAAGCCCAGCGCCACGAGCGCCGTGGCCAGCACGGACGCCCCGTACCGGTCCGTCACCCGTTCACCGACAAGCGCTCCGACCAGGACGACGATCGCGACGTAACCGATGGTCACGAAGGCCACGACCGCTGCGCCGACAACGGTCCGGCTGATGACGATGTCGATGTCGTAGAGCCGGTAGCGCAGGATGGCGATCCCGGCCGCGACCGGCACGCTCGCGTAGGCCACGAACAGTGGCACCACGAGCCATCTCGTGGCGGAGGAGAACTGGGCGAGGGCGAACCCGGCGACGAGTGCGGCCGCGACGACGATCAGCCATCTCAGCTGCTGACGCTGCACGCCGGTCGCGAGGCGCCGGCGGACGACGAGGGCCGCGACGCCGATCGGGAGCAGCAGGACGCCGAAGATCGCCGCGACCAGATCGAGCGCCGTGACGATCGGTGGTGCCGGGCCCGTGTACTCAAGCGGGCCCACGATGTCGAGTGGGACGAACAGGACGCTGATCACCGTGAGGATCTCGGCGAGCGGCACCGCCCACAGCACGGGACGCCATCGGGGGGAGGGCAACCGACCGTCCGGGAAGAGCAGGAACACAGCGACGAGCACCGACAGGGTCCAGGTGGCGTCGAGGCAGAGGCTGACCTGTCGGACGACCTGGCCGAC
The DNA here is from genome assembly GCA_963825645.1 of uncultured Actinomycetota bacterium. Taxonomy (GTDB): domain Bacteria; phylum Actinomycetota; class Actinomycetes; order Actinomycetales; family Kineosporiaceae; genus JADJPO01. The sequence goes on along the minus strand of CAWGTT010000007.1, from coordinate 232,681 downwards.
GGCATGCGGCGCGAACACGCCGTCCACCATCACCCGGTAGCTGAACCCCTGGCAGGCCAGCCCGACGGCCAGCCCGAGCTGACCGACCAGGAAGAGCCAGCCGATCGGGTTGCGCGGGTGCCGGGTGGCGACCAGCGCGCCGACCAGCGAGCCGAGGACGGCTCCCATGGTGATGATCGGGAACGAGTTCAGCCCGTTGACCGGATGCACCAGCTGGGCAGAACCCGACAGCACGAGAACGCCGTGGACGATGCACAGCCCGGCCGTCAGCACGAATGCCGCCCAGGCCAGTCGCGCCGAGGCCCGGGCGCTCATGGCGCCGCCTCCTCGGCGACCGGGGCGGACAGGTCGATCCGAGTTCCTGCGCCGGGGGCGGAGCGCACCTCGACGGTTCCGCCGACGGCCGCGACGCGATCGGCGATGTTCCGCAGGCCATGGCCGGCCTCGGGGCTGATCGCCGCGCCCGGCGCGAAGCCCGCACCGTCGTCGACCACCGTGACCCGGACGGCGCGGCGGTCGTGGTGAAGCTCGATGGTGACCTCGGTGGCGCCGGCGTGCTTCGCCACGTTCTGCAGCGCCTCCGCGCAGCAGTAGAACAGGGCCTGCTCGACCTCGCGGGGATAGCGGGGGAGCCGTTCGCCGACGACGTGCGCGGTGACCGGACAGGTGTCGGCGACGGCGCGCAGCGCGGCGTCCAGGCCCTGGGCGGCGATCAAGCGGCCGCGGCCACCGACGACGTCGAGCAGCTCGGTGGTGGCGGCGTCGACCGCCTCCCGCAGCCCGGCCGAGGTGCCGGCGCCCTGTTCGCTGCGGCGCTCCAGGCGCGCACGCACGAGGCGGAGGTTGACCGCCAGGGCCACCAGCTGCTGCTGCGCCCCGTCGTGGATGTCACGCTCCAGCAGCCGGCGCTCCTCGTCCTCGAGGGCCACGACCCGGCGCCGGGCGTCCGCCAGCGCGGCGGCCCGGGCCCGGGTGTCGCGGTAGCGGTCCTGCAGCTCGGCGGTGAGCTGCAGGTTGCGCAGCACAAGTCCGGCGCTCGCGGTCAGGCCGTCGAGCAGCTGGTCCTCCACGGGGGCAAGGACGTGGTCGTCGTGGGTGCGCAGGCTCAGCGCCCCGAGCAGCTCGCCGCCGTGCCAGATGCCGCGCACCAACCGGTCCTGGGCGGCCTCGGTAACGTCAGGCGGCTCGGGCGGCTCGGCGGGCTCGGGGTGGGCCCCGGCCAGCCGCATCCGGCCGCCGACGACCACCCAGACCTGCGCCTCGTCGACGCCGAGCCCGTCGACGAGAGCCCTGGCCATTCGCTGCGTCGCCTCCCCCGGTGCGGTTTCGGCCGCCGTCCCGGACAGGAAGCGTGAGATCACCTGCGACGGTGGGGAGGACGGGTGCCCGGAGGCGTGCGCGGCCCAGGCCGCGAGCCGTCGGCTGACCGGGTCGAAACCCACCGCGACCACCGCGGTTGCCGCCACCGACAAGGCCGGACTGGGGGCCTGGGTATCGCCGGTGAGCTGTCCGCCACCGAGCACCACGACCGCATAGACGGCACCGACGAAGACCGCCAGGCCCGCGACGACGAGGAGGTCGTCGCCGCGGACCCGGCCCGTGCGGCGCCGTATCCGCAGCCCCTGCATGGGGAGAGTCTCCTCCGCCGGACCCCCTGCATCACGGGTCCGAACCGCACTCCTGGGGTGGGGCTGGCCCCACCCCCTGCCCCCGGGCTCCGGTCGGTCGGCCCCGCCACGCCGTGCGACCTACCCGATGGGCCGCAGGACGGCGAGCCGGTGTTCTGGATCAGGGCCGCCATCCGGGCGGCGCAGGAGCCAGGGAGCCATCCATGACCACCACCACTCTCGTGACCACCGTCGCCGCCGCACGCGCCGCCGGGGTCAGCAAGTCCTACGGGGTCGGCGACGCCGCCGTCCACGCTCTCGACGACGTCAGCGTCAGCCTCGTGGCGGCCGAGTTCACCGCCATCATGGGGCCCTCCGGCTCCGGCAAGTCGACCTTGCTGCACGTCCTCGCCGGACTGGACCAGCCCACCGCAGGCCGAATCTTCCTCGGGGACACCGATATCACCGATCTGAGCGACAAGGACCTCACGATCCTTCGCCGGGACCGGATCGGGTTCATCTTCCAGTCCTTCAACCTGCTGCCCACCCTCACCGCGGCGGAGAACATCATGCTGCCGATGCGGATCGCGGGCCGGCGGCCGGACCAGGACTGGGTGCGCTCCATCGTCGCCACGGTGGGACTGAGCGATCGGTTGGGCCACCGGCCGAACCAGCTCTCCGGCGGTCAGCAGCAGCGGGTCGCCGCGGCCCGGGCCCTCGCCGGGCGCCCCGAGGTCGTCTTCGCCGACGAGCCCACCGGGGCGCTCGACTCGAGGTCGAGTGCAACGCTGCTCGCGTTCCTGCGCACGGCGGTCACCGAGCTGCGACAGACCGTGGTCATGGTGACCCACGACCCGGCCGCCGCGGCCTACGCCGACCGCGTCCTGTTCCTCGCCGACGGCCGCATCGTCGACGAGATGACCGATCCTACCGCCGATGCCGTGCTCGACTACATGAAGCACCTGGGGGCCTGACGTCATGTTCGCCATCACTGTACGAGGCATGCTCACGCACCGGTTGCGGCTGGTGCTGACCACGGCCTCCATCGCCCTGGGGATCGCCTTCCTCGCCGGAACGCTGATCCTCACTGACACCATGAAGCACGCCTTCGACCAGCTCTTCGGCTCGGTGAGCGCCGGGACCGACGCCGTCGTCCGGGCCCATTCCGCCGACGGCGCAACAGGTTCCGCGCCGGTGCCCGCCTCAACGGTCGACCTGGTCCGGAGAGTCGACGGGATCCGTGCCGCCGAGGGCCGGCTTTCCGGCTACGCGCTGCTCACCGACACCGGCGGGCGCGCCGTGGAGTCCTCGGGCGGCGCACCCACGCTCGGCCTGAGCCTTCCGGCCGACGAGCAGCTGCGCGGCGACGTGCGGATCCTGACCGGACGCGCGCCGTCCGGCCCCACCGAAGTGGCCATCGACGCGACGTCGGCGACGGACCACGCCATCCCGGTCGGTTCGCGCATCGACATCCTCCTGGCAGGACCCACGCAGACCTTCACGGTCGTGGGGACGGTCGGCTTCGGGCCGGAGACGGACCTGGGCGGCAGCACCTCGGCCTACTTCGACGTCGACACGGCCCAGCAGGTCCTGCAGATGCCCGGCATGTTCGAGGCGATCGATGTCAGCGCGGAACCCGGTGTCTCGCAAGCAGAGCTGGCCCACCGGATCGAGCAGGTGCTGCCCGACGGCGTCGAGGTGGTCACCGGGGCCGTCGCTGCTCAGGAGGCCTCCGACGCCGTCAAGGAGGACATGGGCTTCTTCAGCACCATGCTCCTGACCTTCGCCGGCATCGCGCTGTTCGTCGGCTCGTTCATCATCTGGAACACCTTCTCGATGATCGTCACCCAGCGCACCCGCGAGATCGCCCTCACCCGGGCGATCGGGGCCACCCGCCGGCAGGTGATGGCAAGCCTGGTGCTCGAGGCGGCGTTGGTCGGCCTCGCTGCCTCGGCGATCGGCCTCGGCCTGGGGATCGGCGTCGCGCACGGTCTCACCGCACTCCTGGACGCGGTCGGCTTCAGCCTGCCCAGTGCCTCGACGCAGTTGCTGCCGCGCACGGTCTGGCTCTCCCTGGTGGTCGGCACCGTCGTCACCGTGCTGTCCGCCGTCGTCCCGGCCCGCCGGGCGACCCGGGTGCGCCCGGTCCAGGCCCTGCACCAGGGCGTGCCCGGTGCTCGGCCGCTGTCGAGGCGGCGCGGCGTGGCCGCGGCGACCATCACCGTCGGCGGGCTGGGTGCCCTCGGTGCCGGCCTGTACGGCGACGGCGGCATGTCGCTGGTCGGGCTCGGGGTGCTGGGTCTGGTGCTCGGGGTGACGACGACGGCGCCGCTGATCGCCCGTCCGCTCGCCGGCATCGTGGGTCGCCCGCTGGCACTGCGCGGAACGGCCGGGGATCTCGCCCGGCAGAACGCGATGCGCAACCCGCGGCGGACGGCGTCCACGGCGTCCGCCCTGATGATCGGGCTGACCATGGTCGCGACGATGGGTGTCTTCGCCACCTCGCTGAAGGCCTCGTTCGCGGACCTGCTCGGGGCATCGACCAAGGCCAACCTGTACCTGGCCACGTCGAGCCTGACCGCGCCAGGGTTCAGCCCGGCGACGACCGCTGTGGTCGAGCAGGTCCCCGGTGTCGCGACGGTCTCGCCCACCGGCTGGGGGAACGCCAGCTTCGGCGGTCAGGAGGCCACCTACTCGGCGGTCGACCCCGCCACGGTAGAGCAGGTGCTCACCCTCGACGTCTCGTCCGGATCGGTCGCCGCCCTCGGGGATGTCCCGGACGACGACGGCCTCGTGGTGTCCCGCAGCCTCGCCGACACGCAGCACTGGAGCGTCGGAGACGTCGTACCGGCGGACTTCGGCGGCGTCGGGCCGCAGGCGCTGACGGTGGTCGGGGTCTTCGACCGCAAGGGGTACATCGACAGCGACTACCTGGTGGACCTGGGCCTGCACCGCAGCCTCGGGGCGGCCCACGCGCTGGACAGCTCGGCGCTGATCCTGGTGGACGACGGGGTGGACGTCGACGTGGTCAAGGACCGCATCGACGCCGCGATCGCCCCCCACCCGGACGCGCGGGTGCTCAACGAGCGGGAGTACCAGGAGGTCGCCGGCGGCTTCGTCGACCAGCTCCTCACGTTCGTCACCGTGATGTTGCTGCTCGCCGTGCTGATCGCCCTGCTCGGCATCGTCAACACGCTGGCCCTGTCGGTCTTCGAGCGGACCCGCGAGCTGGGGCTGCTCCGAGCCGTCGGGATGACCCGGGCGCAGGTACGGGCCATGGTCCGCTGGGAGGCGGCGGTGATCTCGTTCATCGGTGCGACGACCGGGGCCGGTCTGGGCATCGGGCTGGGGGTGGCGCTGGTCCGGGCGCTGAAGGACTCCGGGATCTCCACGGTGTCGGTGTCCGTGCCCCAGATCGCCATCTACGTCGTCCTGGCGACGATGGCAGGTGTGGTCGCAGCGATCGGTCCCGCCCGCCGGGCCGCCGGCGTCGACGTGCTCACGGCGGTGGTCAGCGACTGAAACGGCCTGCCCGTCGGGTGACTCCCACGAGGGTCACCCGGCGGGTCGTCCGCGTCCGGAGCCGGCTGCCTCCAGGAACGCGAGCACGGCCATCACCCGCCGGTTCACCTCGCCCTCCTCGGCCAGTCCGAGCTTGTGGAACACCGAGCCGATGTGCTTCTCCACCGCGCGGTCGCTCATGAACAGGGCCTTGGCGATACTGGCGTTGTTGCGGCCCTCGGCCATGGCGCCCAGGACCTCCCGTTCCCGCTCGGTCAGTCCCGCGAGCGGGGAGGCCGCCTCGGCCGAGGACCGCTGGAGCAGCCGCTCGACCACCCTCGGATCCAGCGCCGAGCCGCCGCGGACCACCTCGTGCAGGGCCCGGACCAGCTCGTCGATCTGCGCAACCCGCTCCTTGAGCAGGTAGCCGAGGCCTGCGACGCCGTCCTGGAGCAGGTCGAAGGCGTAGTCGTCCTCGACGTACTGCGACAGCACCACGACGCCCGTCCCAGGGTGCTCGGCCCTGATCCGCTTGGCCGCCTCGATGCCCTCCGTGGTGTGCGTCGGCGGCATCCTGATATCGGTGAGGACGGCGTCCGGGGCGTGCTCCGCGACGGCTTTGAGCAGGGACTGGGGCTCGGAGACCGTCGTCACCAGCTCGATCTCGTCGACCTCAGCCAGGAGCGCCGCGACGCCCTCGCGGACCAGGAAGTTGTCCTCCGCGAAGACGACACGCAGCGGCATCTGTGAAATGTAGCCCCGCGGGGTGCGGCCAGCCCACCCCTCCTGCTAGGGGATCACCACCGGACTGCCTTGGATCATCCCGCCGCGACCGGGCGGGCAGCCCCGTCGGGTGGGCGGCCAGCACAGGCGACCCGGCGCCCGCTGCGGACGACGATCGAAGTGTTCGAAGCGCCGGCCACCCACGCCGACCGAGACGCACCAGGAGACAGCCATGAAGACGACCACGACGACCTCGGTCCGACCCGGCTCCGCGATCGGACCCACCGCTCACCGGCACCTCTCCCAGCAAGGCTTCTGCATCGTCTGCGGCAGCGTCTGGCCCTGCTGGCGAGGACGCCGCGACGCGTGCGTCCCATCCCTTTCGTGACCCTCCCGACCGACCTCGCCCCCCGACCTGACCCGAGCCACGGAGGCCATACCATGCACCCCCTCACCACCGTCCGCGACGCCGTCCGCCGGCGCCCGCTCCCCTGGTTCCTGCTCCTGACCTGCGCCCTGTCCTGGTGGACGTGGCCGCTCCAGGCCGTCTGGCCGGAGGCGCCGCCGATCATCTCGTTCGGGCCGTTCCTCGCCGCGCTGGTCGTGCTGTCGCTGACCGAGGGCCGCCGCGGCGTGCGCGACCTGCTCGGGCGCATGGTCCGCTGGCGGGTCCCGGCGCGCAGCTACGCGCTCGCCATCGGGCTGCCGGTCCTGGTCACCTCGACGGCGATCGCCGCCACGATCACGGCGGGCGCGCCGGTGCCGTCGTTCGACGGGTGGATGGAGATCCCCCTCGTCCTGCTACTCGTCCTGCTGGTCCCCGGCCTCGGCGGGGCCTGGGAGGAGCCCGGGCTGCGCGGCTACGCCCTCGGGCGGTTCGAGCGTCGATTCGGCTGGCTGGTCGGGCCGCTCCTCCTCGGCGTCTTCCACACCCTGTGGCACCTACCGCTGTTCTTCGCCGGCGACATCCTGCCCACCGACATCCTGGTCATCATCGCTGCCAGCGTGGTCTTCGCCTCGGTGATGCACTCCTCGCGGGAGAGCGTCCTGATCGCGATGCTGCTGCACGCGACGAACAACGCAATGTCCGGCGAGTTCGCCAGCCAGCTGTTCACCGGTTCCGACAAGGCCCTGCTCGGCTGGTTGACCGCTGCCGGATGGTGGGTCGTCGCCGGCATCGCCATCGCCCTGCGGGTCCGCCGGAACGCTCGGGCCGATGCTGAGCCGTTCGCCGCGGTGGTGGCCGTGCCATGACCCCGCGCCCCCGCCCGTCGGCCGAGTCCTCGGTCAATACCTCACACGTAGAAGGAGACACACCGTGAACCACGCCGACCACACCCCGGCGATCATCACTCGCGGGTTGGGCAAGTCCTACGCGGGTGTCGCCGCGCTGCAGGGGCTGGACCTGACCGTACCGAAGAGATCGATCTTCGGGTTCCTGGGGCCGAACAGCAGGGCCCCGAGCCGCGATCGAGCACCGGATTGCCGAGATGCTCGACCTGGTCGGGTTGACCGCGGTGGCGGACCGGCGCCTTCGCGGGTTCTCCGGTGGGGAGAAGCAGCGGCTGGGGATCGCCCAGGCCCAGATCAACGACCCCGAGCTGTTGATCCTCGACGAGCCCGCCGCGGCGTTGGACCCGATCGGACGACGCGACGTCCTGGACGTGATGCGCCGGCTGCGTGAGCGGACCACGATCTTCTACTCGACGCACATCCTGGACGACGTCGAGCGGGTCAGCGACACCGTCGCCATCCTGGCCGGTGGCCGGCTCGTCGCCCAGGCGCCGGTCAGCCAGCTGCTCCACGGCGGCTCGGTGACCTACTCGCTCACCGTGCGTGGCGCCGGAATCGACGTGGAAAGCATTCTGCAGCAGCAGGTCTGGGTCACCGACGTGGCCGCCGCCCCCCAGGGTGCCCTCACCACGTTCCACGTGTCGGTGGACGACGAGACCGCCGCCGAGGACCACCTGCTCAGGCTGGTCCTCGACGTCCCGGCCACGGCCGTCACCTCGTTCGCACGAACCAGGCAGTCCCTCGAAGACCTCTTCATCGGCCTCGTTCAGGAAGGTGCCGTCTCATGAGCACGACCCCGCTGTCCCCGGCCGCCGGCCACGCCGTCCCGTCGAGCGGCGCACTGCGCCCGGTCACCGTCCGCGGGTGGCGCCGCGGTCTCAGACCCCTGCTGCGCAAGGAACTCGGGGAATGGTTCTCGACCCGGCGCTGGCTCGTCCACCTGCTCACGTGGCTCGTGATCGTGACCGGCGTGGTGGCCATGGTCATCGTCGCCGACGACTCCGAGGACCACCTGCAGGCCTTCGTGCTGCTCGGCGTCTTCGCCACGGCGCTGGGCGCCGTCGTCACCGCGCAGGGCGCGGTCGTCGGTGAGAAGCAGCGCGGCACCGCCGCGTGGATGCTCTCCAAACCCGTCTCTCGCACCGCTTTCCTGCTCGCCAAGATGATCGGCCACACCGTCGGATTCGCGCTGTTCGGCTGCCTCGTCCCGTGCGTGGCCTTCGTCATCGAGTCATCGCTGCTCGGCGCGCCGGTGCCGCCCCTGCCCGCTCTGGCGGGCGCTGCCGGTCTGTGGATCGTGCACCTGCTGGTGTACGTGACGTTGACCGTCTCGCTCGGGGCGGTCTTCGGCGCTCGCGGTCCGGTCGCGGCGATCGGGACCGGGCTGCTGCTGACCGGTCAGTTCTTCGGCGGCATGGTTCCCCTGTCCGTGCTGACCTTCCTGCCGTGGATCCTGCCGAAGGCCGCGGACGCCGTGGCGCACGGGCAGGCCTTCCCGGTTCCGCCGGCTGTGGTCGTGGCGGCAGCCCTCGGGCTGGTCGTGGCGTCAGCCGGGATCGGGCTCTGGCGCTTGAACCGACAGGAGCTCTGACCCGCCCCGGTCCCCGACACAGCGCCCGGCCCGCCTGGCGCGGCCTCATGGTCTCAGTCAAGCCGACGAGCCCTTGATTCCGGCGCCGACGGTGGGCAAGTGGCGGCGCCGGTTCGTGGAGTCCCGCTTGGACGGGTTGGCCGACGAGCCGCGGCCGGGGCGTCCACCGTTGATCGCCGCCGATCGGGTCGAGGACGTGGTGGTGGCCACGTTGGAGGAGACCCCGAAGAACGCCACTCACTGGTCACGGGTGAAGATGGCCCAGCGCAGCGGGCTGAGCCCGTCGACGATCGGGCGGATCTGGAAGGCGTTCGACCTCAAACCCCATCGCACGGATGGGTTCAAGCTGTCCAACGACCCGTTGTTCACCGAGAAGGTCTTCGACGTCGTCGGGGCTCTACCTGAACCCGCCCGAGGGCGCGGTGGTGCTGTGCGTGGGCGAGAAGAGCCAGGTGCCTGGATCTGGCCCTTCTCGTCGACGCAGACCACGACCGCGCCCTTGGGGGGATCCAGGTAGAGGCCGACCACGTCACGGATCTTGGTCTCCAGTTCGGGGTCGGTGGAGAACTTGAACCCCTCGCTGCGGTGGGGTTTGAGACTGAACCGCTTCCACACCTCGGCGATCCGGTCGTGGCTGACCTCGATCCCCCGGTGGCGGGCCAGCCAGTCCGCCAACCGCCGCGCCGACCACTGCGTGACCCCACGGGCTTGAAGTGCTTCCGGCGGTGGGGTGAGGGTGTCGGCCAGGATCTGTTCGGTCACCTCCCGGGTCAGCACCGTGACCGGCCCGCCCGGATGGGGTGCGTCGTCCAGGCCGGCGATCCCCGAGGCGGCGTACCGCTTCCGGGCCGACACTCGGTAGCGATTGCAGTACGAGTCCAGGACCGGGTCGAGTTGGAGCGGCGGGCGCGGAGCAAGGCAGCGTCGGCACGGGTGGCGCAGCGGGCGCGGATCGTGCTGCTGTCCGAGCAGGGTCTGTCCGGTTCGGCGATCGCCGAGCGGGTGGGCTGTACTGAGCCGACGGTGGTGTTGTGGCAGGACCCAGGGAGCACGCCATGACATTCCTTCGGATCAGCGCCGCACCCGGCCGGAGGGATAGTGACCAGGTCGGGTTTAGCCGCCGGGGAGGGGGAAGGTTCTCCCACGGCCGAGGGACGAGGCTGGTGGCCGCCCCGTTGGCCGGCGGGTGGCCCTTCGTCGCGCCCGGGAGCGCAGCAGTGCCCGGCGTCGGCTGTCGTGTCCGCGGGCTCACTCATGCGGCATCAACCGGCGCATCGTGGCTTCGTCGTCCTCGATGACATCGTGTACACGACCTCAGCTTGATCTTTAACCTCTGAGACGTATGGCCTGGTCTGTTGCGGTCTGCGCCCAGCGTGTCGTCGTGGCATGGAGCGACCTTCGGAAGATCGTGTTCTTGTCGAGGGAACCGATCACCGAAGGTCGCGATGGACAGACTGCCGCACCACACTGACGGCGTCGACCCGGTCGCGGGACCGGTTCGGTGAGCCTGTCGAGCGGCCCGGGTTCGTCGCTGGCCGGCGCGGACGCCCGGGAGGTGTTGTGCCGGTTCCGATGGGACGTCTATGGGTGCCGGGACGCCCGGGCCGACGTGCTGGTCGAGCTCGCCGACGCGCTTGCGTGCACCGCGGGGCCGGTGCGGTCGTTGCCGGAGTTGTCCCTGGAGCCGGAGCACCGGCGCGGGCACGGCGGCCTGTACGACGCGGTGAACGCCGGTCGGGTCGAGTTCGCCAGGATCCGTCGCACCCTGGCTGGGCTGGCGCTGCCGCGGGTCGGGCGGCGGATCGTGCTGGGCGTTGACGTCACCCCGTGGCTGCGTCCGGACGCCGAGACCAGTCCCGAGCGGCTGTTCTGCCACGTTCACGGCCGGGCCACGGGCACCAGCCAGATGATCCCGGGCTGGCCGTACTCGATCGTGGCCGCGTTGGAGGCCGGTCGCACCAGCCGGACCGCGGTGTTGGACGCGGTCCGGCTCGGGCCCGACGACGACGCCACCGCGGTCACCGCCGCCCAACTGCGTGAGGTCGTCGAGCGGCTGATCGTCGCCGCCGGGCACTGGGCGCCGGGGGATCCACCGATCGACATCGTGATGGACTCCGGGTACGACGTGGCCCGGCTGGCGTTCGTCCTGGCCGACCTGCCGGTCGTGGTCACCGGCCGGCTGCGGTCGGACCGCGTCATGATCGGCCCGATCCCGCCCCGCCCGCCGAGCACGATGGGTCGCCCTGCCCGGCACGGGTCGGTCCTCAAGCTCGCCCGGCCGGACAGCTGGCCCGAGCCCGGGCACGCCACCATCACCGCCACCACCCGCTACGGCACGGCAGTCGCGTCGGCCTGGGGTCGAATGCACCCCCGTCTGACCCGCCGCGGCCCCTGGCTGGACCATCCCGAGGACACCGACCTGCCCATCATTGAGGGCACGTTGATCCGCCTCCAGGTCGACCACCTCCCCGGCGACCGCACCCCGAAACCGTTGTGGCTGTGGACCTCCCGGCCCCAAGCCACCGCCGAGCAGGTCCACCACGCCTGGCAGGCGTTCCTGCGCCGATTCGACCTGGAACACACCTTCCGGGGCGGGACGGTGCCGCTATGCGACCCGCGACGCTGCCGTCGGGTGGTGGGGTGGATCCGCCATCAGTGGTCCGCTCCCGTTGGCACGCTCCCGTCCCAGCGCCAACGGTCCTGCCGAGGCCGGTCGTCCAATGGGATGCGGCCGCACGAGCAGAGCAGGACGTCGGACGCATCCCCGGAGGGAGCAGCGGGGAAGAGGCGACGCCGGGGCGTGATCAGCGAGTTCGGCGGGCGGACGCCAGATGGTGGCGGGGTCGAGCCCACGGATGATGTCGTAGGTGTGGACGAGGGTCTCGACGATCCCCATGGCTGCGAACCCTTCAGAGTCGCAGACCCCGTAGACGTGGTAGCCGCGATCGCTCGCGTCGGCGCCGACAGCCGCCCGGCGGAGCAGCTCCCCATGGACCACGATGGCGTCGAGCAGGCGCGAGACGGTCGCCTCAGAGTCGAGGGCGAGCTCGGTACCCAGGTAGACCGGAACTGCGCGACCGTAGACGAACAGCACGGCGTAGAAGTACAGATCATCGGCGATGTGCACCGCGGTGTCCCAGCAGCTCCAGTCGAGGTCGCCGGCCCGGGTCGTGCGCCAGTTGACGTCCGCGTGGGGCTCCAACGCCGAGACAGGCGGCCGTCGCCGCGGGAACGAGGTCCGCCAGGGTGCCCACTCCGGCAGCGAACCGGACCGCTCCGGGATGCGCAAGCGATCACACGAGGTCGACCGCGCTGCATGACCGTCGTGCATGCCCAGCGCTGGGTCAGGAGAATCGTTGCTTCAGTGAGCCGGCACCTACTCCGCCGAGAAGCTCGCAGACAAGGCGTAACTGTGGGCCGAACAGGACCTGCGGCGAGCACACCAGCACCCGCCCCGGCGTCAACGACGCGAGATAATCGCACAGGGGGGTGCGGCGGATGAGGGCCGGCCGTTCCACGCTGACTACCGCCCCAACCGGAGTGGGAGCGGCTGCAGCTTCGTCCCGAGCAGTTGGTCACGACGGCTCTCCGCTGACCAGGTGAGCGCCCGCCGGCCCCCTACGGGGTATCGGCGACGACCCGCAGCGCACTAGCATCGGCAGGTGAGGCTCTGGAAACAGCAGCCCGAGATGCTCCGCGACGCTGTTGGCGCGGCGATGTTGGTGGCTGTGTTCCTCATCTCCCAGCAGCGCTTCGGACCAGGCGGCTCGGGCATGCGGGCGGTCGCGGTCGTCGTCGTCATGGGTGTCGCCGTGACGGTCAGGCGGCGGTGGCCGTTCGTGACCTATGTCGCGGCGCTGTTGACAACTGCCGTGGCGTCGACGGGGATCGAGTTCCTGGCGGTCGCCGGCTACACACTGGCCGCCTACGAGCCGCGTGCCCGACCCGCACCCGTCATGGCGGGATCAGCTCTCGCCCTGACCGTCGGCTTCCTCCAGTACTGGCCCTCCGTCGCGGTGGAGGACATCGCGGGCGACGTCATCCTCATCGCTGCGACCGCGGTGCTGCCGGCCGTCTTCGGGCGCGCGGTCCGCCGTGCACGCCTGACGACGGCGGAGCTCGAGGCGCGCAACGCGGAGCTCGTCGAGCTCCGCGAGGTGGCCGCCGCCCATGCCGTGGAGGCCGAGCGGTTCCGCATCGCGCGTGAGCTCCACGACGTGGTGGCCCATCACGTCAGCGCCATGACCGTCCGCGCCCGCGCCGGACGACACGTCGCCGCCCGCGACCCCCAGGCTGCCGCCGACTCCCTGTCGTACGTGGCCGAGGCCGGTACGGAGGCGCTGACGGCCATGGGATCGCTGGTGGGCGCGCTCCGCGGGGAGAACGCCGGCACGGACCACCTCGTTCCGCAGCCCGGCTTCGCCGAGATCCCCACGCTGCTCGCGTCGTTCCGCCGCACCGACCTGATCGTGGACGCCGAGATCGACGACCCGGTCGGCCCGATCCCGCCGGCACTGGGCCTCAACACCTACCGCATCGTCCAGGAGGGCCTCACCAACGCACTGCGCCACGGCGCCGCCGACCACATCTGGGTGCGGATCCGGTGCACGCCGGAGCAGCTGTGCGTCCAGGTGGACGACAACGGGCGAGGGCTGACGCCCCGGGGCGGCAGGACTGGACACGGTCTCGTCGGGGTGGCGGAACGCGCTGCACTCCACGGCGGTGCGTCGTCGCTGGGGCCGAGCCCGCGAGGCGGCTGCCGGCTCGAGGTCACCCTCGGGCTCAACGCATCGCCCACACCAGCTCCCACGGCGTGGGACGTCTCCGCCGCCCGATCATGATCCGGGTCCTGCTCGCCGACGACCAGGCTGTCGTGCGCATGGGCTTTTCCATGATTATCGACGGCGAGGACGACCTCGACGTCGTCGGCGAGGCCGCCGATGGTGCCGCAGCGGTCGAGGCCGCCGTCGACCTGCGACCCGATGTCGTGCTGATGGACGTGCGGATGCCGGTGATGGACGGCATCGCGGCGACGCAGGCGATCACCGACCGGTGTCCCGAGGCCCGGGTGCTGGTCGTCACCACGTTCGACCTCGACGAGTACGTCGTCGGGGCCCTGCGTGCGGGTGCCGCGGGCTTCCTGCTGAAGGACGTCGAGCCGGCGGCACTCATCGCCGCCATCCACACCGTGGTCCGGGGCGACGCGCTCGTTGCTCCGGCGGTGACGAGAACGCTGATCGACTACGCCCTGCGCGCCCCCGACGAGCCCGCGGGCGGCGTCGATCCCGCCGTCCTGGAGCAGCTGAGCGACCGGGAGCGCGAGGTCCTCGGCCTGGTGGCGCGGGGACTGTCGAACGCCCAGGTCGCGACCGCGATGTACCTCGGGGAGACGACGATCAAGTCGCACGTCAGCAACCTGCTTGCCAAGCTCAACCTCCGCAGCCGGGTCCAGGCCGTCGTGCTCGCCTACGAGGTCGGCCTGATCCGTCCCGGCGACATCGGCTACGAGGACCTGCTCCGCGGCATCTGACGCCCGACCGAAGCAGCGCCGTTCATCCCTTCGGAGGGGCCCCGTTCCTTCCCGCGGCCGTTCCGGTGATCGAGGCCCGTCCCTAGCGTCGGAGGCGACCCGGCGTGGATCGGCGAAGGGAGCCGTCGTGTACGCGAGGATGATCGCTCGGGACTTGCTCCGCAACCGGAGCGTCACCGTGGTCCTGGTCGTGCTGATGATGCTATCGGTGGTCCTGGTCACCGCCAGCGCCGGGACCCTGGTCCGCCTCGTCGGCGCATCGAGCAGCCTGATGGAGCGGGCCCAGGCCCCGCACGTCGCGCAGTTGCACGCCGGGCCCTACGACCAGGAGCAGGTCGACCGCTGGTCGGCCGGGCGACCCGAGGTCGCGCACCACCAGGCCATGCTCATGCTCGGCGTCGACGGGGCGAACCTGTTCTTCGACGGCGAGGCGCAGACGAGCAACATCCAGCAGAACTCCCTGGTCGTACCCAACCGCGAGCGCGACCTGCTGCTCGACGTGGACAACCGGCCGGTCACCGAGGTCGCACCCGGCACGATCATGCTGCCCGTGATCTACCAGGTGGAGGCTGGCCTGGCGCTCGGCGACCCGGTCAGGGTCAGCGCCGCCGACGGCTTCGCCAAGGACTTCACGATCGCGGGTTTCGTCCGGGACTCGATCATGAACCCGGCCATCACCAGTTCCAAGCGGCTCGCGGTGGCGCCGTCGGATCTGCAGGAGGTCCGTGCGCACACCGGCGAGGTGGAACACCTCATCGAGTTCTGGTTGCACGACCCCGCAACCCAGACCGCCTCCTTCGAGCGGGCCTACCTGGAATCGGACATGCCGAAGGCCGGCCAGATGGTCGACTCGGCAACCTTCCGGATGCTCACCGTGATCGGCGACGGCCTGGTCGCCGCGATCGTGATCCTGGTCGCGCTGCTCTTGCTCGTGGTCGGGCTGCTGAGCCTGCGGTTCACGTTCCTCACCGCGGCCGAGCAGGACTACCGCGAGCTGGGCGTTCTCAAGGCGATCGGCCTCGCACCGCGCGCCATCAAGAGGATCTACCTCGCCAAGTACGCCCTGCTCGCCGCGGTCACCGCCACCCTCGGGTTGCTGGCCGGGTGGGCGCTGGCGCCACTGCTCAGCCGCAACATCACCCGGTACATGGGCTCGACCGTCAGCATCTGGAACTGGATCCTGCCCCTGATCGCCGCCGCGGCGGTGTTCGCGGTACTCGTCGCCTTCGTGCTCGTGCTGCTGCGCCGGATCAACAAGGTCAGCGCCGTCACAGCTCTGCGGGCCGGCGCCACCGGGAAACAGTCCACAGCGGTGCGGTTGCGGCTGCACCGGTCCCGGCTGCCAGTGCATTTCAGGCTCGGGACGATGGACGTCGTCAGCCGGTGGCCGACCTACCTGCTGCTGTCGTTCGTCTTCGCGGTCAGCACCGTCATCATGATCGTGCCGATCAGTTCCGCCACAACCACGAACGCACCGGAGTTCATCAACTACATGGGAACCGGCACCGTCGACCTGCGCATCGACCTGCGGCACGACGGTGCACGCGCCCCGAAGCAGTTCTCCGATGCCGTCGAACGGCTGCGCGCGGACCCCGACGTGACCGCGATCGCACCGATGATCACGACCCGCAACGACACGGTCGACGGCGACGGCAACGCGAAGAGCCTGTACGTCGAGCACGGTGACCACACCCGGCTACCGGTGACCTACGCCGACGGCCGCGCCCCCACCGGCGACTCCGAGATCGCGCTGTCGCTCCTCGCCCTGAACGAGGCGGGACGCGAGGTCGGCGAACGCCTTCCCGTGACGGTCGACGGGCAGGCCCGTGACCTGGAGATCGTCGGCAGCTACCAGGACATCACCAACGGCGGGAAGACCGCGAAGGCAGCCCTGTCCGTCGGGACGGACGAGGTGATGTGGTACATGATCGGCGTCGAGCTGGCCCGCGGGGTGGACGCCGGCACTAAGACCGAGACCTACACCGACCAGCTCGCCCCGGCCAAGGTCGCCGACATCGAACAGTGGCGCCTGCAGACCCTCGGACCCCTCGCCGACCAGCTCCTGCTCACCGCCGTCATCTCAGCCGTCGCCGCCGTCGCCCTCGCGGTGCTGATGACCGCACTGTTCACGCGCATGCTGATCGCACGGGACGCCGGTCAGGTCGCCATTCAACGAGCCATCGGCGCGGACGACGCCGGGCTGGGCCGGCAGTACCTCACCCGGATCCTGCTCGTGCTGGTCCTCGGCGTCATCGCCGGCGACGTGGCAGCGATGACCTTCGGCGAGACGCTGTTCAATCTCATGTTCGAGGGCATGTTCGGCGGACTCGGAGCGCTCGGCCAAGGCACCAGCCGCATCGACTTCGCCGTCGATCCGCTCCTGGTCTTCCTCGCGCTGCCGGCAGCCCTCGCGGGCGCGGTCGCCATGGCGACCGCCGCCAGCTCACACGCCATCTCCCACGCCCACATCTCCACCGTCGCCACCGAATAGGAGGCCAGCCGTGACCGCCACGACCACCATCCTCGACACGACGGGGCTCACCAAGGCCTTCGATGGCCACACCGTGCTGCACGGGGTCGACCTCGAGGTTCGGGACGGCGAGTTCGTCTCGCTGATGGGACCGTCGGGATCGGGCAAGTCGACGCTGCTCTACACCATCAGCGGCATGGACACGCCCACCTCCGGCCGCGTCGCGTTCGCCGGGCAGGATCTGACCCTACTCAGCCAGAAGCAGCTTGCCCGGCTGCGACTGACGACGATGGGGTTCATCTTCCAACACGTCCACCTGCTCAAGAACCTGTGCCTCCTCGACAACGTCGTGCTACCCGCCTATCTGGCCGCGCTGGCCCCGCGCGATGAGCTGAACGATCGGGCCATCGCGCTGATGGAACGCACCGGGGTGGCTCACCTGGCGACGCGGGACATCTCCGAAGCCTCCGGCGGCCAGCTGCAGCGGGTCGGCATCTGCCGGGCCCTTATCAACCAGCCGACCATTCTGTTCGGCGACGAGCCGACGGGCGCGCTGGATTCGACCGCGGCCACTGAGATCATGGGCATCCTCGCCCAGCTCAACGGCGAGGGCACCACCGTCGTGCTGGTCACCCACGACGCCAAGGTCGCCGCCTGGACCGATCGGCTGCTGTACATGGTCGACGGGCGGATCGTCGGTGACCGCAGACAGGGCCGATACGCCGGAGGGGACCTTGACCGACGGCACGCCGACGCGACCCAGTGGTTGCTCGAACGCCACCCCGAGCCTGGGATGGCGCCTTCCGCAGAGCCCGGCGTCGGCGGAGCACGCCACGACCGCAAGGGCCTTGCTGTCAACCGACGATGAACAGACGGCTACCCAGGACGTCGTCCGATCACGCGTTCGCCAGCTTGCGGACGCCGTCCCCCGTGCCGTCATCGTTGTTGGAGAAAGGGGTCTGCAATGGGTCTTTCACAATCACGGGAGCCACAGCGGGCTCACAGTCCTCGGCCAGCACCGCTGCGCCTCTGGGAAAGGCCACATCTCGTCTATCTCGGTTTGGCGTATGGCATCTCCTGGACCTTCTGGATCGCGGCGTGGCTTGCCGCACGCCAGACCGATGTCGGCGAGCAGCTGTTCAACGCCGACCTCGTTGACGCTCTGTTCTTCGACCGGGCTGCGGCCGGCACGGTCGTCGGCCTGTCGCTCCTGTCGCTGTTGGGCGTCTACGGTCCCGCGATCGCCGGCGTGGTCGCGACGCAGATCGACCCTGCGGTCTCTCTGCCCGACCTGTGGGAACGAGTTCGACGGATCGGCGTCGGTGCCCGCTGGTACGGTCTGGCCCTCCTGATGCTCGTGCTGGCCACGGCGCCCGCGATCCTGATCGTGGTACTGACCGCCGACAGCGTCCCGGACGCGCCCGGCGGTGGCGAGCTGCTGGCGTTCCTCGCCGCGTTCTTCGTGTTCCAGCTGCTGACCTCCGGCGCCGAGGAGATCGGCTGGCGCGGCTACCTCAATGAGAGACTTCGACAAGGCCGGGATTTCTGGGAGACGGGGTGGGCGGTCGGCATCCCCTGGGCGGCGTGGCACATTCCGGTCGTCGTGCTGATCTTCGTTCAGCAGGGCATGGTCGGCGTCCAGATCGTCGGGAGTCTCCTCGGGTTCGGCATCGGCATCGTCGCCGCCGCGATCCTCCATGCGTGGTTCTACGAGCGGACACGCAGCGTCTTTCTGAACATCGTCATCCACGCCGCCTTCAACACGGTGCCGCTCACCACAATGCTGCTCTTCCAGGACTCACCAGCGGCCGTGATCAGCCAGCTGACGCTCTGGGCCGTCGTGATTCACCTCAAGCGACAGCACGATCGCCAGGTGGCTCAGTCGGGAGCCGCAATGTAGATCGTTGGCCCCCACCCGGTCGCACCATCAGGATTCGCGTGCAGTCCCCCAGATTCAGCGATCCGCTCACCCGGTGGCGTCCGGATTCCGGTGTAAACGAGGTGTTGATCATCGGGGTTCGGTTCCGGCTTCGTGGGTCAGGCCATGCGGGTGGCGGTGACAGTGTCGGGCTGGTCAGCCGGAACGCGTGGCGTGGCACGTGCGGGCCGTAGCCCGGGGGGTGGGTCGAGCAGGGAGCGGCGCAGGTCCTGTAGCAGACGCAGCCCGACCGGGGTCATGGTCAGGCCGCGCCACCCGCGGGAGGCCCGGTCCTCATGGAAGGTGCGTTCGATGGAATTGGAGTGCCGGATGCGTTGATGGTGCTCGGTCGGGAAGCGCAGGTAGGCGGTCAGCCCGTCGGCGTCGGTGAGCAGGATCTTCATCGCGGCCGGGCACCGCGCCGAGGCCGTGCTGCTGGAGTCCCAACGGCTTAGTCTCGATCACTTTCACCACGAGGCACCACAGGCCTGCACCAGCGCGCGCCCAAGCAGTCCACGGGACGGATCCAGGGCGGATGATCAAGAAGGCCCTCTCCGGATCTGCCGGAAAAGGGCGTTGACCTGCTAGTTTGGTGCCTTCATTGGGTGGACCTCCACCTCATCGACCCCACGCCGGATGGCGGTGGCGACCAGGTCCTCCCGGACGGAACGATCTGCACTGCGCACCACCTGTGCCAGGATCCATTGATGGGACACTGGTCCGCTGCGCGCCTGCCGAGGACCAGATCCTGATGCACCAAGGGTACGAACTCCGCCCCATCGACTGCATCGACGTACAGCGGATCGCCACTCGGTTCGGACTCCCGATCCCGGCCTCGCTCGCCATCGACGGCACGAAGTGATCGTCCGCTCGTGCCGCCGGCAGCGCGCCATCCAGGCGATGAGTGCGAGGTTGCGACGTCACTTCCAGCCGGGTGTACGTCCCGCTTGTTCTATCCAGTCGAGCACCTCCGGTTGCTTCACCTCGGCCAGGGTCGTGACCTTGACGTAGCGGGTCTGGCCCGTGCTCCCGAGTGGAGGTGGAGGATCGAAGTCCGCGCCACCGAGGAATAGCACGTTCACGGAAACGTCGTAGGGCGCGATCTCGATGATCCACCCCAGCTCTGGCAGCCCGTAGAACGCCCTCTTGTACTTGACGGCGTAGTCAAGATCGGGGATCGCCGCTCGAATCGACTCGTCCAACCCCCGCACGATCGGCTGAAGGTCCGGCATGAGGCGCCCGAACCAGTCTTCAATGTCGCAGTGTCCCGCCGTCGGCTCAGGCGGCTTCCGTCGCGGGTTCCCCTTGATCTCCTTGGGCACGGGCCGAACCTATGCCCGCTGGTCAAGGAAGCGCACGCCCGAACGCGCTCATCTGCCGCTGCGCGCGGAGCGCACCATCATGACGCTGACGCGCGCCTGTAGGCGACGCATCGTGCCGATGCTCGCTAGGCGGCCGCGGGACTGGCTACTCGGTTTCTAGGAGCTCGCGTCCACCTCCGCGGCGAGGTGCGTCACGGGGTGTTGGTGTCGCGGGTGCGCTCGTGGCGGAGCATCACGACGCCGTTGCCGAGGGTCCGGGTCTCGATCAGGCGCAGCGACGTCGGAGCGTGCGCCGGTCCGAAGAACTGCCGCCCTCGGCCGACCAGCACCGGGTGGACGTAGAGCCGGTACTCGTCGACGAGGTCGAGGCGGCGGAACTCCGCCACAAGGTCGGCGCCGCCGACGACGAGGTCGCCGCCGGGCTCGTCCTGCAGCGCCCGGACCTCCGCCGCGTCGACGTCCCGGACGAGCGTCGCATTCGGGCCGACCGACGTCAGCGTGCGCGAGTAGACGATCTTCGGCACGTCCCGCCAGATGCCGGCGAACTCGGCCATCGCACCGGCGTTCGCCGGGTCGTGGTCGGCCGTCGGCCAGAACGCCTCCATGAGCTCGTACGTCCGGCGGCCCTCGAGGAACGCGCCCCGCGTCCTGAGCTCGTCGTTCATGTGCTGGTGCAGCTCCTCGTCGACGAGGTGCCAGGTGATGTCCGAGTCGGGCCCCTCGAAGTACCCGTCCAGCGAGACGGAGACGTGGGCAACGATCCTGCGCATGAGGTCCTCGCTGACTGCTGTCGGCGGCGTCCCCGCCCAGTCTGCTGAGGCGCGCCCCATCAGACCAGGGGCCCGACCTCGCCAGACGCCCTGAGCGCCCCGCCGCCCAGCGGCGCTTCCTGCACCCACCCAACGCCGGGGTAGTTGAAGGAGGAAGGCGTCCGCTCGTGCCGCGATTCGCGCAACTCCGCTCTCGCGGCTCGTGGGTCGTCACCGCGACGCCGGGGGCGTCGATGGGCCCTGCCGCGGGTGCGGAGCGCGGTCTACCGTCGGTGCATGACCACGCGGAAGCCGACGGTCGAGGACGCGGCCACCGCCCGGCAGATCCTGCTCGACGGGGTCGCGCACGACGCTGAGGTGTTCGAGATCCTCAGCCGACTGGCGCCGCTGCACCCACGGAACAACACCTTCCCGGGCGAGGTCCTGCTCCACCTGCCGTGGCGGCCCACGCTCGCGACTGGGCCGGAGTCGACCGGGCTCATCCGATCGACCTGGACGGGATGCGCGAGCGGTTCCTTCCCGAGTGCAGCCTGACCGGGCGGGAGCGGCGCAAGCTGCAATCCGCCGTCCTGGCCGCGCCGGCCCGGCACGGCGGTGTCGATGCCGACCTGCTGGACGAGGGTGTCTGGTGGCGCAACGACGACCTCTGGCGCCACGCCGCCTACGCAGCGGTCGTCTTCATCCGGACGGTGGCCGACCGGACCGGCGTGCCCGCGGCAGAGGTCTGCCACAGCATCGGCCAAAGCCAATCCCCGTCGACGTGACCGACCGGACTGGCTCACTCTGGCCGAGCCCGCCCGCCACCCCGACTCCCGCAGGCCCCGCATTCACCGACCTCGAACGCGCCATCGCCCGCGGCGGCGTCCTCGACGACGGGTGTTCAGGCAGGCCGATCCCCTCAGGCGTTGGGCACCCACAGACCCCCACCGCCACACACGCTTTGGCGGCAGGCGAACACCGTCACAACCGCCCCAGGCGTCACTTTCGCGCCCAGACGGACTCCGGCACACCTCCACGGACCTCAACGAACCACTACCCGCAGCCCCCAGACCCCGCCCGCGGCTCCCAAACTGAGACGGAAACTGACCGAGAACTGAGACGACAACACCAGAAACGTGGCTATACCCCTAGAGGGTATGACCACGTTTCCGCAGACCAGGGCGGTGGCGGTGGGATTTGAACCCACGGAGGAGTTGCCCCCTCACACGCTTTCGAGGCGTGCTCCTTAGGCCGCTCGGACACGCCACCGCCGTCGAGGATACCGGCTTTGTCGTCGTGCCCGACGACCCACAGCGACCCGCCCCCGGACCACTCTCGGCGACGCCTCAGTCCTCGCGCCGCCCGGCAAAGAAGTCGACCAGCAACGCGGAGCACTCCTTCTCACGCACGCCGGCCACGACCTCGATCCGATGGTTCAACCGCGCGTCCCGGACGACGTCGCGCACCGACCCGGCGGCGCCCGCCTTCTCGTCCCAGGCTCCGAACACCAGCCGGGACACCCGGGCGAGCACCAGCGCGCCCGCGCACATGGTGCACGGCTCCAGGGTCACCGCCAGGGTGCACCCCTCCAGCCGCCATGACCCTCGAGCCCGACCGGCCTCCCGGAGCGCCAGCACCTCGGCGTGCCCGGTCGGGTCCCCAGAGAGCTCACGCGCGTTCCAGCCGGTGCCGACCACCAGACCGGCCGGGTCCAGGACGACGGCCCCCACCGGCACGTCGCCGCTGTCGGTCGCCGCGCGTGCCGCCTCCAGCGCCAGGCCGATCGCCGCGTCGTCGGCGCCAGTCACCCGTACCAGCGGTCGTGCAGTCAGCGCAGCGCCTCGAGCAGGTCGCCGAAGCCGACCGACTCACCGAGCTCACCGAGCACGTAGCCGGGGTCCTCGGAGTGCTCCTCCACCAGCCGGCGCAGCTCCTTGCCACTGACCCCGAAATCCTCGAGGAGGTCGGTCTCCCCCGCCCACGGGTCGACCTCGATCTCGGCCGGCACCACGGGCGCGGCGTCCTGGTCGCCATCACCTGCGGTGACGGCCTCCGCGGAGGGTTCGCCGACCCCCTCGTTCCCGCCTTCCTCGCCGTCCGCCTCCTCGCCGGCCTCGTCCTCGTCGTCGACGTCGGCGGCGGGCGCGAGCAGCTCGGCGTACGAGCTGCGCGAAGCGGCGAAGAGGTCCGAGACGAACAACCGTGGCTCATCGTCGCCGTCCACACGGACCACGGCGAACCACTCGTCCTCGTGTTCGACGACCGCCAGCACCGGCTCGTCGCCGACCGCCACCCCTCGCAGGGCCTCGACGAGGTCGTCAAGTGCCTCGTATTCGTCGACCTCGACGTCGCGCGTCTTCCAGGCCGACCCGGATCGAGCAATGACAGCGGTGAAGTACGCCACGAGCCCATCGTGGCATCGACCATGGCTGGGCGAGAAGTAGCCCAGGTAGGTTCCGGTCATGCAACTGCGTGTCGTCGACCACCCTCTCGTTGCTCACAAGCTCACCCTGCTGCGCGACATGGCCACCGACTCACCGACCTTCCGCCGCCTCACCGAGGAGCTCGTCACGCTGCTCGCGTACGAGGCGACCCGGGAGGTTCGCGTCGAGCCGCACGAGATCCGCACTCCCGTCGCCTCCGCCCGGGGTGTGCACCTGGCCCTTCCCCGCCCACTCGTCGTCCCCATCCTGCGCGCCGGCCTCGGCATGCTCGAGGGGATGTCCCGGCTGGTGCCCACCGCAGAGGTGGGCTTCCTCGGCATGGTTCGCAACGAACAGACCTTGAAGGCCACCACCTACGCGGAGCGTCTGCCCCAGGACCTGTCCGGTCGGCAGGTCTACCTGCTCGACCCGATGCTGGCCACCGGCGGTACGCTCGCGGCCGCCGTCCGGTTCGCCCTGGACCGCGGCGCGAGCTCGGTGACCGCGATCTGCCTGCTCGCCGCGCCGGAGGGGGTCACCGCCATCGAGCAGGCCTTCGGCGCTGATGCGCCCATCAGCGTGGTGGTGGCCGCGCTCGACGAGCGGCTGGACGAGCGCGGCTACATCGTCCCCGGCCTCGGCGACGCCGGTGACCGGCTCTACGGGGTGGTCTGACCCGGCCGACTCCACCGACGCACCCCACAACGGCAGGACTGTCGCCTGTTCGCCTCGGGACGTACGGTGAGTAGCGACGAGCAGATGGATAGTCACGAAACCCGACCCGTGACGTGTGTGACAGGTGGGACGCATGGGATAGTTGTCGGCGCGCCTCCGTGGCGCGCCGAGGAACGGCGGCCATGCTGGGCCGTTGGATGCGTAGACGGCCTACGCGTGCGGCCGAGCTGTCATGAGGGAGGTGTCATGAAAGTGCAGCCCAAGAACTTGCTGGTCGGGGTCCTAGTCGTCTTCATCCTCTACGCGATAATCGTCAGTCCTCAGGAAGCGGCAAACTTCGTGCGTACGATCTTCCAGTTCATCGCCGACGCTTTCCGTTCCATCTTCACGTTCTTCGACGCCCTGCTGCGCCAGTAGGTAGATAAGCATGCATCTTCTTCCGCATCCGTGGGCCTGGGACAAGCGCAACGGGCGCGACCTACCGAAGGAGTTCCTCCGCTACCTGTCCGACCCCGAGCTCGACTTCCCGGCGGTGGGCGGCCAGGTGCACTGGTCGGTCATGATCCAACCGATCCTGACCACGGCTGGTGGGCTGTTCGTCTGCTTCTGGCTGATCAGCCTCCTTCCGCCCGACGTCCCCCTGGTCGGGGAGCTACTCGTGCTGGTGATCCTCTACCTGATCGGCCGGCTCGCCGTGAAGTACTTCCTCTGGTACCGCGAACTGGTCTTCATCACCAGGAAGCGCGTGATCACGGTCACCGGCATCGTCAACCGGTACGTGGCGATGATGCCCCTCGCCAAGCTCACCGACATGGGCTACATGCGCACCCCGATGGGCATGCTGCTCGGCTACGGGTCGTTCCGGTTCGAGTCGGCAGGACAGAACCAGGCGCTCGAGAAGCTCGACCGCATTCCCGACCCGGACGCCAGCTACCGCTTCATCCAGAACCTGCTCTTCGGCCGCGGGACCACCGACGTCATCCTGGTCGACGTCAAGACCGAGAAGAAGGTCAACGTCAACTGGCGCGGCCGCCTCTTCCAAAGCGGCCAGGGCGCCAGGCTGGAGTCGTCGGACGACGAGGAGTGGTACGACAAGAAGAAGTAGGCCCGGACGGCGGTCAGCCCGCCTCCCGCGACTCCCGGTCCCTGGCATCCAGAGCAGCGGCTTCCTCGGGCGTCGGTGCGCTGCCGCCCATCCCAGCCGGGAGCCACCAGGTGTCATCCGGACCGGACGGGGAGTCCGGATAGCTGCGCTGGACGCTATCGAGAAGGGTCGACATCCGTTCGATCAGCTCCTCGGTCAGCGCTGCTGTGGACGCGCCTCTGCGCGCACTCAGCGGCTCACCGAACGCCACCGTGATCGCCTTGCCGCGACCCCGGAAGTCCTTCGGGTGACCCTTGGTGAAGATCCGCTGTCCGCCCCAGACCACCGACGGCACCAACGGCACCCCCGCCGCCTGGGCCAGCCTCACCGCGCCGGGCTTGAAGTCCTTGAGCAGGAACGAGCGACTGATCGTGGCCTCGGGGAACACCCCCACCAGCTCGCCGCCCTTCAACGCTCCAAGTGCATGCTTGAACGCGCCGGACCCGGCCGCTCGGTCCACCGGGATGTGGTGCATTCCGCGCATCAGGGGACCGGAGACGCGATGGCGGAACACCGATTCCTTGGCCATGAACCGGATGTACCGGTCCGCCGGCCGCGCACCGTAGCCGAGCAGCGCGAAGTCGAGGTAGCTGACGTGGTTGCTGGCGATGACCGCGCCGCCGATCCGCGGCACGTTCTGGGAGCCCTCGATCGAGAACCGCAGACCGAGTGCACCGAACAGGCCGCGGGCCACGACGATCACCGGCGGGTAGACGAGGTCCCTCACGCGGGTCAGCCTAGATGCGGCACCTAGAGTGTCGCCATGACCACTGGGCGCCCCGACCGCGTCTGCCAGAACGGCCCGCTACCCCAACCACATCTGGATCCCGATAACCCGTTCGCCCGGCCCAGCTCCTTACCGTTCGGCCTGCCGCCGTTCGCCAGCATCCGCACCGAGCACTACGTGCCCGCCTTCGAGGCCGGCATGGCCGAGCAGCGAGCCGAAGTCGAGGCGATCGCCACCTCGTCCGAACCGCCGAACGTGCAGAACACCCTGGAGGCGCTCGAACGGTCCGGACGGCTGCTCACCCGCGTCAGCCAGGTGTTCTTCAATCTGGCCGGCTCGGACGCCACCCCGGCGCTGAACGAGATCGAGGCCGACCTGGCACCGCGGCTGGCGGCCCACCGGGACGCGATCCACCTCGACCACAGGCTGTTCGCCCGGATACGCGCGTTGGTGGACCAGTCCGGGGCGCTGAACCTGGATCCCGAACGCCAGCGTCTGCTCGAGCGATACCACAAGGACTTCGTGCGAGCCGGGGCAGGCCTCGACGACGCGCAGCAGGCTCGGCTCCGTCAGCTCAACGCCGAGCTGGCCACGCTCACCACCGCCTTCAAGAACAACCTGCTCGCGGACACGGTCGACCTCGCCGTCCACGTGAGCGACGGCACCGAGCTGGCCGGGCTCGGCGAGACGACCATCGCGGCGGCGGCCCAGGCCGCGGCCGGCCGCGGCCTCGACGGCTACCTGCTCACCCTCAGCCTGCCGACGGCCCAGCCTGAACTGGCCTGGCTCACCAACCGCGCCCTGCGCGAACGCCTCCACCGCGCGTCGATCTCGCGCGGCGCGCGCGGCAACGACCACGACACGAGGGTTACCCTGGCCCGGATCGTCGCCCTACGTGCCGAACGTGCGAACGTGCTCGGCTACCCCGACCACGCGTCGTACGTCATCGAGGACGAGACCGCCAAGACCGCCTCCGCCGTCGAGGAGATGCTCGCCGCGCTGGTGCCGCCGGCGCTTGCCAACGCCCGAACCGAGGCGGCGGAACTGGAGCGTGCACTCCTCGCCGACGGGCTGAGCGGGCCGCTCCAGCCGTGGGACTGGGGCTACTACGCCGGGCGGGTGCGTCAGGAGGCGTTCGACCTCGACACCGCTGCGCTGCGGCCCTACTTCGAGCTCGGCCGAGTGGTGCAGGACGGCATCTTCTACGCCGCGACCCAGCTCTACGGGCTCAGCTTCACCCGCCGTGACGACCTGGCCGGCTACTGCGAGGATGTGCAGGTCTTCGAGGTCAGCGCCGAGGACGACGTGCCGGTCGGGCTGTTTCTGGCCGACTGGTACACCCGTGACGCCAAGCGCGGCGGGGCCTGGATGAGCACCTTCGTCGACCAGTCACATCTGCTCGGCGACACGCCTGTCGTGGTGATCAACCTGAACATCCCCCGTCCCCCGGACGGCGAGCCGACCCTGCTCACCCTCGATGAGCTGATCACCGCGTTCCACGAGTTCGGGCACGTGCTGCACGGCCTGCTCTCCGACGTCCGGTACCCGTTGTTGTCCGGTACGAACGTGCCGCGCGACGTCGTCGAGTTCCCCTCCCAGGTCAATGAGATGTGGGCCTACTGGCCCGAGGTGCTGGCCCGCTACGCCGTTCATCACGACAGCGGCGAGCCGCTGCCACAGGAGGTCGTCGACTCCCTGATCGCCTCCCGCTCCCACGGCGAGGGGTTCGCCACCACCGAGTACCTCGCAGCGGCCCTGCTCGACCTGGAATGGCACCGCACCCCCCAGGACGGCGTGACGGCGCCGACGAACGTGCGCACCCCGGACGAGGTTGCCCGCTTCGAGCGAGAGGCCCTGCGGCGCAACGGGATGGACCCCGATCTCGTCCCACCGCGGTATCAGAGCAGCTACTTCGCGCACATCTTCGCCGGAGGCTACAGCGCCGGCTACTACAGCTACATCTGGAGCGAGGTGCTCGACGCCGACGCCGTGGAGTGGTTCCGCGAGAACGGCGGGCTGCGCCGGGACAACGGGCGGGTGTTCGCCGAGCAGCTGCTCAGCCGGGGCGGCGCGGTCGACCCGATGGCGGCGTTCGTTGCGGTGCGGGGGCGTCGGCCCCGGATCGAGCCGCTGCTCGCCCGGCGAGGACTTGCGCCCAAGTCCTGACGTGTCAGTATTCATAGCACCAGCGCGCGAGACGCCCCCTCAGGTACCAGGATGGATGCTCTCCTCGCCACACCGGCAAGATCAGATCCCGACCGATGGAGGAACCATGACCGACCGCCCAGCTCCCACCCGCCGCGGCGTGCTCTCGGCGGGAGCCGTTGCCGCGCTCGGCGCCGGGACCCTGAGCGCCTGCAGCAGCGACGAGGTGAGCACTGCTGCCGGATCGGCGGCGAGTGCCGCCGGGGACGCCGCCGCGTCGGCCGTGTCCAGCGCGGCTGCCGGGGTCGCGGCCTCCCTCACCGACATCCCGGTCGGTGGGGCTGTGGTCAAGGAGGTGGCAGGCCAGGAGGTCGTCCTCGCCCAGCCGGAGGCCGGAAAGGTCGTCGCCTTCAGCGCCGTCTGCACCCACCAGGGGTGCACGGTCGCCGCGGACGGCGCAGGGCTGGTCTGCCCCTGTCACGGCTCGCAGTTCGACGCCGCGACCGGTGCAGTGACCCGAGGCCCGGCCACCGCGAACCTGAAGTCACTGAGCGTCAGCGTCAGCTCGGACGGCGTCACCCTGGGCTGACCGGTGGCTGCGGCACCTTCGAGGGTTCCTTGAGGTCGACCGCACTGGGCTCGGCGCGCCGAAGGCTCGGCCTCGGGTCGTCGTCCGGCGCAGGCACCGGCGGCGGCACGGGCCCGCGGCGGTTGATCCGCACCGGGGTCTCGACCAGCCGAGCAGCCGGCAGGGCGCCGTCCGGCACCGGACGGCTGCCGTCCAGAAGCCAGTCGTGGTGAACCGTGTCGACGACCACCGGGTGCACCTGCACCGACGAGCCGTCCGCAGCGAACCGCAGCCGAAGGAACCCCTTGCCGTCCTCGATGGCCTGGGCCGACATCCGCCAGCTGCGTACCAGAGCCGAGCGCGAGAGCAGCATGTAGACGGCGAAGGCGTAGGCGGAGAGCAGCCCGACCACGGCGACCGTGACGAGCCCGAGCAGCGCCAGGATCAGCCAGGACGGCCAGTCGGCGGGCCAGTCGACGACGGTGACCGCGAGCAGCGCCGCGAAGGTCACGACGAGCTGAAGCGCGACCGCCACCGACACCTCGTAGGCCACGCCCAGGCGTTGTCGGCGTTCGTCGGGTTGCGCGCGGACCATCGTCGCCGCCGCGAAGAAGGCCAGGACGCAGATCAGCACGATCAGGCTCTGCCAGGCCAGCCGCACCACGTCGGGGACCCCTGCCGCGCGCAGGGCGCCGACCGGACCGTGCCCGAGCTGCTGGCCAAGCAGTCCGGCCAACATCAGAAGCAGGATCGCCTGGACCGATCCGCACAGCCGCCAGAAGCCCGGGTTGCGCATCGGCAGGCCGAACCGACCCGGCGACAGCACGCGAGCCATCAGCTTGCGGGTCGTCGTCGGGTCGGGATACCGGGAGACCAGCCGCAGGCGCGTCGGTGGCTGGCGGACGGTCAGCCGGGAGTCCGACGGCGGCACTGTCAGCTCTGCGGGCAGGTCGTGGGTGCCGGCGAGGAAGCTGCCGCCCAGCCCGCACGTGATGAACTGGCGAGGCGCACCTGCCTGCCGCTCGCCGGTGTGCTGCTCCTCGTAGCGCGCGTAGTGGTGCAGGTCGCCGGTCAGCCACAGCCGGACCGCCGCGTGCGTCGGCCTGGGCTGACCGTCCTCGCTCTCGTGCCGGCCGACGACGTGCTGCTCGAACCAGTGCAGGGAGTTGAACGCGTCGGGGTTGCCCTCGCCGGTGTGCACCCAGGTCGGCGCCGGGGAGCACAGGATGACCGCGTCCCCGGGCTGCAGCTTGGAGGACAGATGCTCGCGGAAGTACTGGATCTGCGGCTCATCGATGTAGGTGCCGAGCTGGGTGTCAACCCCGACCAGCCACCAGTGGTTCGGCAGCTCCACCGCGAAGTAGCTGCGGGTCTGCGCGGTGCGCCAGCCGCCGATCGGACGGCGCTGGCAGAACAGGCGCAGGAAGGCGGTCAGGCCGTCGTACCAATCGTGGTTGCCGGGCAGCGCCAGCATCAGCGGACGCCGCTGCACGGGCAGCTCGGCGGTGACCGACGTGGGCAGCGCCGCCCGGTACGGCCCCCGCGTGCGATCCTCGTACGCCACCGCGGACGGCGTCGGGTAGACCTCGTCACCACCGAGGACCAGCACCCGGCCGCGAGGCAGGTCGACCGTGTCGCCGTCCGGCGCACTGACCTGGAGCGAATCCGCGGCCAGCAGGTTGGCCACCGTGAAGGTGGCGTCGAAGCCGTCACCGAGGTCGGCGACGAAGTCCAGCCACAACTCCTCCCCGAGGGGGTCGGTCACGACGGCGATCGCCGGCTTGGGCAGCGCAGCCTGCACCTCGCGGCGGTCGATGTACCCGGCGAAGGTGGAGGAGAGGTAGACCTTGAGCGCCGTCCGGGTCAGCTCGACCGGAGCCAGCCAGCGCACCTGGTCGGATGGCGTGAAGCCCATGAGACGGGCGTGCTCGCGCAGCTCAGCGATCTTCATGGCTCGTCACGACTCGTCCTGCGGTCATGGCCTGATTGTGCCCCCAACGCGCGCCGTGGTCGGGCACCGGGTGGCGCCCGCGGATAGGAACCCTAGCCCGTTCGGACTAGAGCCCTCTCGGCTCTAGGGCTGGTCTGTATCACCAGAGCGCCGGACTGCTCATTACCAGTGGGTGGAGCACCGAGGATGGGGGTGTAATCGGTGTCAGCGGTTGGGAAATGGGGAACAGGTCATGTACGGCATCGGCGAGAGAGAGCGCGGAGCCTCCTTGCTGCTCCACAAGAAGCTGAGCACCTCACGGGTGGGACTGCGCTGGGAGCGAATACTGCGCCGCCACCACGACGAACTCGACTCGCTGATGGCGGTCCACCCGGGGCTGCGCGACCACGTGGCCGACGCCCTGAGCCAGGTGGCCGAGGCCGGTGCTGAGTGCCGAGCCCTGGACGAGGTGACCCTGCTGACGGTGCGGCGGGTACTCGACGACCTGGAGCGCCTGGGTGGGTTCGAGCTCAAGGGCGCCGCAAGTGGACTTCGCGACGAGCTCGGCATGGCCCGCGGGCGCAGCCTGGACGACGTGCTCGCCCGCTGAGCGGCCCGCCGCGGGCCCGGTAGCCCGCCCGGTCGAGGCGTCCGCCCGCTGGTAGCGTCGTCGACATCGTGAGTGCGAACAGTCTGGGCGGCCGAGATGGCACGGCCGACGCGGACGGTTGGCGAACCTCCCGGCTGGACGACGACGATTTGCTTCTCGCGGTCGCCGACCTGCACAACCACTCGCTGTTCTCCGACGGCGACGGGGACCCGGAGACCGCGTTCACCCAGATCCGGGACGCCGGACTAGATGTCGCGGCACTGACCGACCACTCCTCGATCCCGCGGCATGCGATCGGCGGACTCTCCAGTGAGCACTACCCGCACGCCGAGGCGTTGGCCGTCGCCCGGTCGGCACCGCGGAGCATCGACGACGACGAGTGGAGGCGCACCGGCGAGATCGCCGACGCCCACGACGTCCCGGGCGAGTTCACCGCGTTGCGCGGGTTCGAGTGGACCGAGCCGTGGCTGGGACATGTGAACGTGTGGTTCAGCGACGGCTACGTCCCGGTCACCTCGCCGGGCTCGCTGTCGGACCTGTTCACGTTCCTGGACGCCGACGAGCCCGATGCACTCTTCGGCTACAACCACCCCGGTCGTGAGCCGGGCGACCTGGATGGCTACGCCCGCCCGGACGGCGAGATCTCGCGACGGATGGTCGCATTGGAGGTGTTCAACCGCCGCGACGACTATCTGCTGGCGCCCCGCCGCGATCTCGGCAGATCACCGATCGTCGACTGCCTGGAGGCCGGCTGGCAGCCGGCCCTGATCGGCTGCAGCGACGAGCACGGAACCGACTACGCCCTGGTCGGCAAGGGCCGGACCGGGTTGTGGGTCGGCGCTGTGAGCCGTGCAGGCGTGCGCGAGGCGATGCTGGCCCGGCGGGCCTTCGCCACCCGCGAGGTTCGGCTGCGCCTGGCCGCGCGGCTGGACGGCGTCCGGGCCGGTGGCCGAGGTCGCGCGCGGACGGGCCGTGTCGACCTGGCGGTCGACCTCGCCGTCCCGGCCCACGACGGCCGCCCGGTCGAGCTACAGCTGCTCACCGGCGCCGATGGCGAGGTCCACGTGGTCGACCGGCGCACCGTGACCTGCGGGGAGGTGCACCGCTACCGGGTGGAGATCGCCGCCGGCACCCGATGGCTGCTGTTGCGGGTCGCGGACCCGGCGCGCGGCTACACGGGCCGGGCGGATCGCCGGCTTTCCCGGTGGATGCCGCGCTTTCTCGCCGACCACCCGTGCGCCAACTGGGCGCTGGCCTACGCCAGCCCCTGGTATCTGAGCAGTCCTAGCCGACGGTGAGGGTGATCTCGGTGCCCGTCAGTGCCTTGCTCACCGGGCAGGTGGCCTTGGCCTGCTCGGCCACCTCGGCGAACGTCGAGGCGTCCAGGCCGGCCGCGCTGCCGGTGACGTGCAGGGCGATGCTCGGGATCCGGAACCCCCCGGCCGGATCGGGCCCCAGGCTGACGTCGGCCCGCACGGTCATCTGCGGGTCACTGCCACCAGCAGCACCGAGCAGTCCGGAGAACTGCATCGCGAAGCACGAGCTGTGCGCGGCGGCGATCAGCTCCTCGGGGCTGGTGACACCGTCGGCCTCGTCCGCCGCCCGTCGCGGGAACGACACGTCATGGCTCCCCAGCCCGGAGCTGGCCAGCTCGACCCGGCCCGAGCCGTCCTGCAGGGTGCCGGTCCAGTTGGTGGTCGCGGTGCGAGTGGCCATGGATCCTCCTTGATCGTCGGTGGCCGCCGGATGCTGGGAGACCGGTCGTGCCCAGGCAAG
Source organism: uncultured Actinomycetota bacterium (assembly GCA_963825645.1). Lineage (GTDB taxonomy): Bacteria > Actinomycetota > Actinomycetes > Actinomycetales > Kineosporiaceae > JADJPO01. The sequence continues at coordinate 199,979 of CAWGTT010000007.1, read as the reverse complement.
CGTAGGCCCCGACGTGCAGCCAGTCGGACGCCTGGGACACTCGAGAGGTGGATGACACCCTCGGCACCGACGTGCTCGTGGTGGGCGCCGGTCCTGCCGGGGCCGCCGCCGCAGCCTGGTGCGCCCGAGCCGGGCTGGACGTCGTCCTCGCCGACGCCGCAGTCTTCCCCCGGGACAAGCCCTGCGGTGACGGACTCACCCCGCGGGCCATCGCCGAGCTGAACCGGCTCGGCCTGACCGAGTGGCTGCGTGGCCGCGCGGTGAACTGGGGCCTGAGGGCCGCAGGGTTCGGACAGCAGCTGTACCTGCCCTGGCCCGGCGGCAGCCTGCCGGCTCACGGGTCGGCTGTCCCCCGGCTCGAGCTCGATGCCAGGATCCGGGCCGTCGCGGTCGAATCAGGGGCCAAGCCGTTGGAGGGCGCCCGCGCCGTGGGCGTGGAACGCGCCGGACAGGGCGTCGAGTCGGTGACGTTCCGTACGTCCCGGCCCGAGGACGGCGACCGGACGGGCGAGGGCACGACCACGGTCCGATGCCGGCGCCTGATCGTGGCCGACGGTGCCCGGTCCCAGCTCGGCCGGCACCTGGGCCGGCAGTGGCACCGGGACACCGCCTACGGCATCGCCATTCGCGGGTACGCGCTGTCGGGACGCAGCCACGACCCATGGATCTCCTCGCACCTGGAACTGCGCGGCCGAGCCGGGGAGGCCCTGTCCGGCTACGGCTGGGTCTTTCCGCTCGGGGACGGGCAGGTGAACATCGGGGTCGGAACCCTGGCGACGTCACGCCATCCGGCCGAGGTCAACCTGAGGCACCTGCTTGACCAGTACACCGAACTGCGACGCGAGGAGTGGAGACTGCACGGCCCGGTTCGGCTGCCGGCCTCCGCGCTGCTGCCGATGGGCGGGGCGGTGAGCGGCGTGGCGGGCGTGAACTGGGTACTGGTCGGGGACGCCGCGGGCTGCGTCAACCCGTTGAACGGCGAGGGGATCGACTACGGACTGGAGACCGGACGGCTGGCCGCCGAGGTGCTCGCCGACGGAGCGAGCCTGGACGGCGGCTGGCCGGCCCTGCTGCGAGAGCGCTACGGCGAGGCGTTCTCGATCGCCCGGCGGCTGGCCGGGGTTCTCACCGTGCCCGGCCTGATCTCACTGGCCGGTCCGGTCGGCATGCGCTCGGTCCCGCTGATGAAGATCGCCTTGCGGGTGATGGGCAACCTGGTCACCGAGCAGGACACGGACACCCTGGCCCAGGTATGGCGGGCCGCCGGGCGGGCCTCGGTACGGCTGGACGACCGGCCGCCGTTCTGCGCCGCCTGACCTGACGCCTGACGTGGGGCCCGGGTGGCCGGGCGGCGGGGCGACGGCGCCGCTACAGGCCCCCGCCGGCCACAGCCGGAGCGGCGGCGTCCGCGCCCTCGTCACCGACACTCTCCCGGGCGAGGAAGTTCTCGATCTGGAACCAGTCACTGCCGGCCCGCTGGGCGATCGCCAGCAGCGTCTTCATCGACGCCACCTCCTCGACCTGCTCCTTGATGAACCAGAGCATGAACTGTTCACCGAGCACATCGCCGTCCGCCCGCGCAGCACGGAAGAGCTCACCGATCTGGGCGGTGACGTTCTCCTCCTGGGCCATGGCCAGAGCGACGAGCTCGGCCGGCTCGTCGAAGGCGTTGCGGACGGCGTCGACTCCCGGGATCTCGACGGCGATGTCCCGGTCGAGCATGTACTGGATCATCATCATCGCGTGGTTGCGCTCCTCGACCGCCTGGCGGTAGAAGTGCGCGGCCATCTGCGGCAGGTCGCGGGAGTCGAACCAGACCGCCAGCGCCACGTACTGCTGACTCGCGGTGAACTCGTTGCGTACCTGCTCACGCAGCAGGACCGTGAAACGGCTGTCGGTCATGACCGCGAGCCTAGAGGTCCACGCAACCGGACCGGGACATGACCGCCACCGTCGGGTGAAAGGTGGCACTTGTCGGATGGGTGCGTCGCCAGTCATCCTTCAGTCGTGACAACCCAAACCGAGACTGCGCATGTCCTTCGGGAGGACGAGGACGGCGTCGTCCGACTCATCCTCAACCTCGGCCAGCGCTACAACCCGCTCAGCCGGGCGATGATCGCCGCGCTGCAGACCGAGGTGGACCGGCTGCGCACGGACACCCGAGCCAGGGTGGTCGTGCTGGCCGGTGCAGGAAGGGGTTTCAGCGCCGGGCACGACCTGGCCGAGATGTCGGCCCACACCGACGACCGTGCCTGGCAGGAGGCGCTCTTCAACGAGTGCAACATGCTGATGGAGTCTTTGCCCGGTCTGCCGCAGCCGGTGATCGCCCAGGTGCACGGCATCGCCACGGCCGCCGGCTGCCAGCTCGCCGCGATGTGCGACCTCGTGGTGGCCTCCGAGGGCAGCAGGTTCGCCCTGCCGGGGGTGAACGTGGGCATCTTCTGTTCGACGCCGGCCGTCGCTGTCGCTCGGCGCATCGGCCGATCCCGGGCACTTGAGCTGCTGCTCACCGGCCAGCCCGTGGACGCCGAGACGGCCCGTCAGTGGGGCCTGGTCAACCGGGTCGTCCCGGCGGCAGAGCTCGAGGAGGCCGTCACCGCTCTTGCCCGGGCGATGTGCACTCTCAGCGCACCGGTGCTCGCGAACGGCAAGCGGGCGTTCTACGCCCAGATCGACCAGCCGCTCGATGCGGCCTACCGGACCGCGGCGGACGCGATGGTCTGCGATCTGTCAGCGCCCGACGCCACCGAGGGCATGGCGGCGTTCCTCGGCAAGCGCCCCGCGCAGTGGCCGTCCGCGGCGCCGTCATGACCTGCTCCGTTCCCCCCGGAAGACCCAGCCGCGCAGCAGCACGAAGCGCACCACGGTCGCCAGCAGGTTTGCCGCGACGAGGACGCCGAGCTCGAGCGGCCGGCCCGGGGAGGCCGTGACGGCGTGCAAGCCGGCGAGCGCCCCGCTGGTCAGCGCAAGCCCGATGCCGAAGACGACGAGACCCTGCGCCTGGTGCCGCGCCTGGCTGTCAGGACCGCGCAGGCCGAACGTCAGCCGGCGGTTGGCCGCGGTGTTCCCGAGCGCGGTGAGCAGCAGCGCGACCAGGTTGGAGGCCTGCGCTCCGAGCCCGAGCCGGAGCGCCGCGAAGAGCGCGACGTACGCCGCAGTGCTCACGACACCGATGCCGGCGAACATCATGAGCTGACGGGGCAGCCCGGCGGGGACCCCAGGCACGGCCCCCGCGCCGGACGTCGTCGCTGCCAGCGGCGGTCTGCCCAGCTCCGCGCGCAGATCGGCGACGGGGAGCCGGCCGCCGGCCAGAGCACGTCCGAGCCGCCAGATCCCGTGCAGGTCGGCGGCCGCCGTCGCGACGATGTCGACCCGGCTGTCCGGGTCATCGACCCAGTCGACGGGCACCTCGTGAATGCGCAGGCCCGAGCGCTCGGCGAGCACGAGCAGCTCGGTGTCGAAGAACCAGCCGGTGTCCTCCACGAGCGGCAGCAGCCGGCGCGCGACGTCCGCCCGGATCGCCTTGAACCCGCACTGCGCGTCGGAGAACCGGGCGGCCAGAGCACCACGCAGCAGAACGTTGTAGGAGCGCGAGATGACCTCGCGCTTCGGGCCACGGACGACGCGCGAACCGCGGGCCAGCCTGCTGCCGATCGCAACGTCCGAGTGCCCCGAGATCAGCGGCGCGACAAGAGGCAGGAGGGCCGCGAGGTCGGTGGACAGGTCGACGTCCATGTAGGCGAGCACCTGTGCGTCGGACGTCGACCAGACCTGGTGCAGTGCGCGTCCACGGCCCTTCTCGGGCAGATGCGCCACCTCGACACCGGGCATCGTCGCGGCGAGACGGTGCGCGATGGCGAGGGTGCCGTCGGTGCTCGCGTTGTCGGCCACGGTGATGCGGAAGGTGTAGGGGAACGCCGAGCGCAGATGATCGTGCAGCCGCCGCAGGCACGGCTCGAGCCCGGCCTCCTCGTTGTAGACCGGGACGACCACGTCGAGCACTGGGGCGCTTGCCCGCAGGTCGGCGGGCGACGGGCGGCGCGACGTCTCGAGTTGGAGTGACATGGCGGTGGAGGTCCTCTCCGGGATGGGTGTCAGGACGCGGCGGGGTGACGGTGGAGTGGCGGTGGAGCGGCTCGCGTGCGCACGTCACTCGGCCAGCCGGCCGACGCCGTGACGACGGAGTCGGCCCCGAGGAGCCGGAAGTCCACGTCGCGGCGGGTCAGGAAGCCTGTCGCGCCGTCCCCGAGGACGGCGGCGGCCACGGCGACGGACTTGGCGACGACGAGATCCGCGTGAAGAACGGTGACGCAGGACGGGCCACAGTCGGCGGCGGCTCCGCTGCGCGGATCGATGACCGGGTTCAGGACGCCGGGCCTCACGGTCGCCGCTGCCCGGCCGTCAGGCAATCGACAGGCCGCGCCGTCGGGCAGCGGCAGGTCCCAGCCGCCTGCCGGGGCCGGCCCGGCCTGCGCCACGTCGCCGCCGACCGCGACGAGGGCGCCGATATGCAGCCGGTCGGCGATTGCGCGCGCGGCCGTCGCCGCGACGACGGCGTCGGTCGCGGCCGACAGGTCGAGGACCGTTCCAGCGGGCACCTGCACCGTGAGTCCGCCCACCCGGACCGACTCGAAGCCGACGGCCCGACGGGCCACTGCGGGAACGGCCCCGGAGCAGACCGGCAGCGCGGCGGTGCATGCCACGACGTCGAGGGCGCGCAGCCGCGCCGCGTACCCGATCACCGCGCCGCCGACGGTCGGGTCGAACAGGCCATCGGTGGCGCGGGCCGCGTCGAGGGCGACGGCAAGCAGCCGGGAGAAGAGCGGGCCGACTGTGACCTGCTCCCCGCCGGCACGCACCAGCCGCCACGGCGTGGAACCCGGTCGGGCGAGATCGGTGCGACGGTGTGCCCGGTCCGCGATGGAGTGCGAGATCCGGCGCGCGGCCCAGAGCAGCGCGTCGTCGGTGACGGCCACGTGGACGCGCGGCGCGGTGTCGCCTTCGTGCCATGGCGGCCGTCGTCGGGTGGCGGCGAGCAACCTGTGCTGGGACATCGGTGACCTCCGGTCGGAAGCGGATGCACTTACCGTGGACGTCCCGGCTGGGAGAAGCGCCTGACCTACCTATGGGCCCGCTATGACGTGCGACACTCGTCGAAACCGTTCGCCGCTAACGGGTTCTGCCGAGCGTTGCAGGTTGTCGTGGTCCGCCCGCACTCACAGCGGGCACACAGTCCACGCTCATCGTCCGGACAGTGGGCGCCCCGATGGTCGAGCCATGACCACGACGTCCAACCCCATTGCCCGGCCCGAGCCACCCGCAGCGGGCACACCGGCGACGCCTGCCGGGTCCCCCGCCCGCCGTCTGTGGCGCGGTCGTCCCGACGACCCCATCTGGGCCCGGCCCGCGCTGGTCTCGCTCCTGCTCGCGACCGCGGTCCTGTATCTGTGGGGGTTATCCGAGTCGGGGTGGGCCAACTCCTTCTACTCCGCCGCCGCCCAGGCGGGTTCGCAGAGCTGGGAGGCGTTCTTCTACGGCTCGTCGGACGCCGCGAACTCCATCACCGTCGACAAGACGCCGGCATCGCTGTGGGTGATGGCGCTGTCGGTGCGGCTCTTCGGGCTCAGCTCGTGGAGCATCCTCGCGCCACAGGCGCTCGAGGGCGTCGCCGCCGTCGCGCTGCTCTATACGACCGTTCGCCGCTGGTACACCCCCGCGGCCGGTCTGATAGCCGGTGCGACCCTCGCCCTGACCCCCGTCGCCACGCTGATGTTCCGCTTCAACAACCCCGACGCGCTGCTCGCACTCACGCTCGTCGCGTCCGTGTACGCCACCGTTCGCGCTCTCGAGGTGGCCGCAACCCGGGCCGGCACGAGGTGGCTCGCCCTGGCGGGAGTCTTCGTCGGCCTCGGCTTCCTGACCAAGATGCTCCAGGCGCTGCTCGTCGTGCCCGTGCTCGCACTGGTGTACCTCGTGGCTGCGCCGACCCCGCTGCGCCGACGCATCGTTCAGGTGCTGCTCGCCGGGGCCGCGCTCGTCGCGTCGGCGGGCTGGTGGCTCGCGGTCGTCGAGCTCGTCCCGGCATCGATGCGTCCCTACATCGGTGGGTCGCAGACCAACTCGATCCTCGAGCTGACGCTCGGGTACAACGGCTTCGGCCGGCTCACCGGGGATGAGACGGGCAGCGTCGGCGGCGGCGGGGGCTGGGGCCAGACCGGCCTGTTCCGGCTGTTCGACGCCTCGAACGGCGGCCAGGCCTCGTGGCTGATCCCGGCGGCGCTTCTGCTGCTCGGCGCCGCGCTGTGGCTGACCCGCCGCATGCCGCGTACCGACCGCACTCGGGCGGGCTTCCTCCTCTGGGGCGGCTGGTTGCTCATCACGGCCCTCGTGTTCTCGTTCATGAACGGGATCTTCCACGAGTACTACTCGGTGGCCCTGGCGCCGGCGATCGGTGCACTCGTCGGCATGGGTGCGGCACTGCTCTGGACGGTCCGCCGGACGGTGTTCGGCGCGTTCATGATGGCGGCCGCCGTCGCGGTGTCATCGGTGTGGTCCTTCGTGCTGCTGTCCCGCAGCAGCGACTTCCTCCCCGGGCTGCGGGTCGCGGTCCTCGTCACCGGACTCTGCGCCGCCGCGTTGCTCACGGCCCGGGCGCTCGGCGTCGAGTTCGGCCGCCGGGCCGCCCTGGCGGCTGCCGGTCTCGGGCTGGCCGCCTCGCTCGCAGGCCCAGCGGCGTACTCACTGCAGACGGCCGCAACGGCGCACACCGGGTCGATCGTCACGGCCGGACCGACGGTCGCCGGCGCAAGCGGGTTCGGGCCGGGTGGCCGGGCAGGCGCAGCCGGTGGTGGGCTCCAGGGCACGCCGCCGGGGGGGCGGGTCCCGCTGGGGCAGCGGATCCCGCAGGGCCAGCAGGCGGGTCAGGGAACGGTCGGCGCGATCGGCGGCGGAGCGGGCGGCGCAGGCGGCCTGCTCAACGCCCCCACCCCGAGCGCCGAGCTCGTCGCCGCTCTCCAGCAGAAGGCCGACAGCTACACCTGGGTCGCTGCGGCGGTCGGCTCGCAGAACGCGTCCGGTTACCAGCTGGCGAGCGAACAGCCAGTGATGGCGATCGGCGGCTTCAACGGCAGCGACCCGTCGCCGACCCTGGCGCAGTTCCAGCAGTACGTGGCCGCGGGGAAGATCCACTACTTCATCGGCGGCTCGACCGGCGGCGGCCCGGGCGCTCAGCTGGGCGGCAGCCAGTCGTCGTCCGAGATCGCCACCTGGGTGTCGGAACACTTCACCGCCACGACCATCGGCGGGGTCACCGTCTACGACCTCACCACCGGCATGTCCACCTGAGCGCCGGTCGCCTCCCGGCTGGCGGCGGCGAAGCTGCTCCACTTCATCCAGTGGTGGAAGCCGTTGACCATCGACGTGGTTCCACACAAGCGCACCCGCTCGTCGCGCAGGGCGGCATTGAGCGTACGCCTCCCCATGTAGACCAGGTAGAGGTCGCGCACGGTGCCCGAGATGGTCAGATCGACCGGCAGGCATGGGTCGTTGAGACAGACCGACACGTCGTCGCGTTGCAGGGTCATCCAGATCAGCCGCGGCGGCGTCCCGTCGAACTCGAACTGCAGCACCGTCCGGCACGCGGGCAACGCGTCCCGGTCGATGTGTCGGGAGACGAACAGCATCAACAGCTCCGGGTCGAGCTCGGCCGGCGCCGGATCTGCCAGCACCCATCGGGCCACCCAGTCGCCGAGCGAGCGCACGACGGGGCGCTGTGCCTCACCCGCGGTGGTGAACTCGTATCGTCCATCCGCGCGCTTGGTGATGATGCCGTCGCGCTGCAGCCGTCTCAACCGGGCGGCGAGAACCGACCGAGAGATGCCCGGCAGCCCCCGCTCGAACCCACTGAAACCGATCGGTCCGTAGAGCAGCTCCCGCACCATGAGCAGGGTCCAGCGGTCTCCGAGGAGTTCGGCCGCCTTCGCGACGGGGCAGTACTGGCCGTAGCTGCGCACATCTCATGGTGGGCCCTTGAGCTCGTGAAGGGGAGTTCTCCATTCGAACTTCCAGCGCCACGGTCCGACGACCTACCGTCCGAGCATGGCACCCCGCCGATCAGGACGCGGTGCGCAGCATGCGATCCCGGGCTTCACGGGACGGGTGACTACGCCGCGCGACGACGACTACGCGTCGGTCTGCGAACTCTGGAACGGCCAGGTGGATCGCCGTCCGGCGCTGGTCGCCCGCTGCCGGGACGCGGCCGATGTTGCGAGGGCCCTCCGGTTCGCCAGGGATTCAGGGCTGCCGGTCGCAGTCCGTGGCGGCGGACACAACGTAGCCGGTCACGGGATGTGCGACGGAGGGCTCGTGATCGACCTGTCCGCGATGCGCGCGACCCACCTCGACCCGGGGACCGGCCGGGTGACGGCCCAGGGCGGTGCCCGCCTCGGCGACCTCGATCGGACCGCCGTGCCGCGGGGCCGGTTGGTGCCCGCCGGCATCGTCACCGACACCGGGATCGGCGGGCTGGCCCTCGGCGGAGGGATCGGCTGGGCCACCCGCCGGCACGGCCTGACCTGCGACCACCTCGCCGCCGTGGACCTGGTCACCGCCGATGCCCTGGATGCCGGGCTCGGTGGTCGGCCGGCCGGTCATCATGCTCGGCGCAGCGCACCTCGGTGACATCAGCGTAGGTCTGCGTACCGCCTCGGCGCTGCGGCGGCTCGGCACCCCCTACGTCGACACCCTCGCACCGAGGCCATTCCTGGAGCACCAGGCGGTGCTCGACGCAGCCAACCCCACGGGACGCCGCTACTACTGGTCCTCGCAGTACCTCGCCGAACCCGACGACCGCCTACTCGACCTCGTGGTCGGGCACGCACGCACCCTGTCGGCACCCGGCAGCCTGATCGCACTCTTCCAGCTCGGCGGCGCGCTCCCCGACGCCGCCGACCGCTCGTGCGCGCCGTTCCGGACGGCGACCTTGCTGGTCAACTACGGCACCCAGTGGACCGACCCCGCCGAGGACGACCACCATCGCGCCTGGACCCGGGCCCGGGTGCACGAGGTCGCCCGGTACGGGGCGGGCGCCGGCTACACCAACTTCGACGGGGACCCCACTGCGACCGGCGATCGGAGCTTCCCGCCCGAGACACTGCGCCGCCTGGTCGCTCTCAAGCGCCGCTGGGACCCGGACAACGTCTTCCACCACAACGTCAACATCGCCCCGGACGGTCCGGGCCAGAGGGTTTCGACGACCTCCGAGATGGCTATCGCCCAGGAGTGAACGATGAGACGACTTCTCGCCCATGCGGTGTCGCTGAGCCTGCTCGCGCTCGGTGTGCCCGCGATCGGTCCCGGCCACGGCAGCGCGCCTCCTGCGCGGCAGCTTCAGGTCTCGGTCGCCAAGGCCCCGGTGGCCCCCAACGGGACGACGACCGGTGCCGTCACCGATCTTGTCCTGACCTTCCGCGACCCCGACCCCCACATGGCGGGGATCGGCCTGCGAGCCGGCGGCACGGTCGTGGTGACCCTGCCGTCCGAGTTCGTGGACACCGGCCAGGCGCCCTTCCAGGACTTCGGCACTCCCGGCTGCGCGCCACCGCGCGTCGGCTCCTGCAACACCGCGCTGCTGCTGCAGGGCTGGCCGCAGAGTCCGGTGCCTCCGTTCCCCTCAGTCACCTGGGACGCTACGGCCCGCACGATCACGGCCCGCGCCGTCAAGGACTGGCTGCCCGGCGGGCCGGCGGCACCCGGACCGAAACAGATCCACCTGCTGCTGCTGGGGTTCCGCAACCCGCAACGGGCCGGGTCCTACCCGCTGCGCCTCGAGGTCCGACCCGATCCAGCGGGGCCAGAGCGCTGGACCGGTACCGGACGCGCGCGGATCCTGGGCGGGACGCGGCCCAGCATCGAGGTGGTCAGCACCGTCAACGGCGCCCCGCCACCGCCCTTCCCTGACGCGATCCATCAGACGGCGAAGCCGGGTGATCCGCTGCTCCGCTACGGGTTCTACCTCTGGGACCGCGACGGCAGGCCCTTCGAGGGCGTACGGCTCCTCATGCGCAGTCGGCGCCACGGTGTGCTGCTCGACCGAGAGGGACACCTCATCGGGCGGGTCCGGGTGGACGCCCCACGACGGGCAGATGAGGTCGAGCTGGTGAGTGAGGGTCCCGCCGCCACTGTGGCCGCTTTCATCACCGGCATCCCGACGGCACTGCTGACCGCACGCCTGGTCACCGACCCCGACAAGACCGGTCGCTACACCGTGTCCGTGAGCCTGTTCGGAGGGAACCGGCAATCCATGGTGGTCGAGGTCACCCGGTAGCCGAGTCGGGCTCGTCGATCGGCCATAGCACCTGGGTCAGCGCCTCGCCCTCCCCGGCCTCCTGCGGGTCGTTGAGGTAGACCTCGCGTGGCGGACCGGCGGGCCGTGCGCCGCGCGCCTGCATCGACACCGACAGCGCATGGTAGGCGGGCCCGATATCTGAGTATCGTCCGCGATGCACCGTGGACACCGTGTCCACGGCCGGCAGCCGGCGGGCGGACACGGCTTCGCCTCCGGCGAAGCCCGGCGACGTCGGCACGCACATGTCGATGCGGCCGGGGGTCTCCTCGTCGATCACGTCGTGGTAGATCACGAACGGAGGGCCGGTGGGACTGCATCCGGCCTCGCCCAGCGCCGCCATCACGGCACCGAACCCCTCACCGATATGACGACCGATCGAGGCGAGGTCGGTCTCGACCGACACCGCCGCGACACACAGCTCGGGCAGTTGCGTGGTGCTGATCTCGTAGGGCACGAGAGCCCTCCTTCCATCGATGACGTCGAGGACGGCGGCGGCCGCCTCGCGGGACCGCTCCGCGCGAGCCAGAAGAGTCTCTCGATGCGCCCGCAGCCTCGCGCTGACGGTGTCCGGGCCGGAGTCGAGGACCACGCGAATCTGGTCCAGGGGCATGTCGACACTGCGCAGGATCCGGATCGCCTCCGCGCGCAGGGCCTGCGACGCGTCGTAGTAGCGGTACCCACTCGTGGCGTCGACGAACGCCGGCTCGAGCAGCCCGCGCTCGGCGTAGAGCCGCAGTCCCTTGACCGACAGCCGGGTCATCTGCGAGAAGCGGCCGATCGACAGCCTCCCGTCGCGCTGCTCGCCGTCGGACATGCGGCCACTCTCCACTCTGCCCCTGGGGAGGAGTCAAACCGTTCCCGACGCGGTGACGACTGGCTGCCCTGCGCGGCGAGCCGAATCCCGAAGCCGACGGTCCGCGAGAACGTCGCCGTCGCCGTCCGCCGGCCGCGCAAACCACCAGCCCCGCGGCACATCTGGCTGGCCACCCGAATGGCTCTGGCCAGCCAGCTCGCCGTCCAGCAGATAGTTGCCGCCCTTCGCGCGGCCACGGGCGTCTCGGCCAGGGCTCAGACCTCACGCTCGGCGAGCTCGCGGAAGTCATCCGGGACCCCACGGGAACGGGAGAGTAGGGCCGGAAGGTAGCCGACGGCGTCCCGCCCGAAACGGGTCCGAACGGCGTCCATCGATGCCTCGACCGCCCATCGGGCCGATCCGGGCGCCGAACCGGCGCGCCTCACGTCCTGCGGCGGCAGCGCCAGCTCCAGCTGCACCACGTGCTGCACGCTCAGGTTGGACACGGATACGGCGAGCAGGCTGATCTCCGGCGCCGCACCGCCTGAGTTCTCGATCGCCCGCCAGGCAAGCTCTTCGGCGATCTCGGTGAGGGTCAGCGTGGTGGCGATCGGCGCATCGAGCGTGAGGGAACGGGTCACCGATCGCATCCCGGCGAATCGGACCCGGACGGTGACGGTGCGACCGGCACGGTGCTTGGCCCGCAGCCGCACCGCGACCCGGTCGGCCAGATGGCCGAGAACCACGCGCACCAGTTCCGGGGTCGGTTGCGAACGGCCCATCGCGGACTGCGCACCGACGGAGCGTGCTCGTGTCGAGGTGACGACGCGGCGGGGATCCTCATTGAGGGCGAGGGCCGCCAGCTTCGCTCCGTTCGCCTGTCCGAGCACGCCCTGAACCCACGTCGACGGGCTGCGGGCGAGGTCGCCGATCGTGCGGATGCCCTGTTCGGCCAGCCGCTGTTCGGCCACCGGCCCGACGCCCCACATCAGCCGCACCGGCAGCGGGTCGAGGAACTGGCGTTCGGCGTCCGGCTCGACGACCAGCAGACCATCGGGCTTGGCGACCTGCGAGGCGACCTTGGCCAGGTGCTTCGTCCGCGCGGCACCGACCGAGATCGGCAGCCCCACCTCGTCGCGCACCCGGTCACGCAGCATGGCGCCGATCGCGGCCGGCGGGCCGAACAGGTGGGTCGAGCCGGAGACGTCCAGGAACGCCTCGTCGATGGAGATGCGCTGCACCGCGGGTGTGACGTCGTAGAGGATGTCGATCACCGTGTCGGCCAGCTTCTGGTAGTCGCCGAAGTGACCGCGGACGAACTGGAGCGTCGGGCAGAGCTGACGGGCCCGCCAGCCGGCCATCCCGCCCCGAACACCGAACGCCTTGGCCTCGTACGACGCGGCGAGGACCACGCCGCCCCGAGCGCTGCCGCCGACGGCGATCGGACATCCCCGTAGCGCAGGGTCCAGCAACTGCTCGACCGACGCGTAGAAGGCGTCGAGGTCGGCGTGCAGGATCATGGGCCCGACCGCCACGTCGACAGTCTATTCGAACATATGTTCTAGGAACAGGCCGACACCCATCGACTAGATCATGACGTGCGCGCTCGCCCGCCAAGGGTTCTGCTTCATCGCCGAAGGAGAAGTGGGTCGACAGGCCAAGACCCATGATCGGCAGCAGTGGCTCTCCGTGGTCGAGGTGGCCGAAGCTCTCGTAGGCGATCGCCACACCCCGTTGTGTGCATACCTGGTCTGCGGGCCATCGACGCCCCCCACCCTATGGCAATGCATTCGCATGGTGTCCAGCGGAACGAGAGCTGACAATACGATTGCATTGAGACTGTGGCTGATGGAGGCACCGTGCCCAAGCAGGTGGACGCAGACGAGCGCCGGCGCGCCATCGCCGAAGCGGTCTTCGAGGTGATCGGAGCCCGGGGCTTGGATGCCGTCAGCCTGCGCGACGTCGCGGCGCAAGCCGGGATCTCGATGGGTCAGGTCCAGCATTACTTCGCCTCGAAGGGCGACATGTTGCTCTTCGCGCTCGCCCATATGCGCGATCGGGTGCTGGCCCGGATGCACGCCGCACTGGCCCCCGTCCACGGGCCCAGCAGGCGAGAGAGCCTGCGCGCCGCGCTCCGGGTGATGCTGCCTGTCGACGAGCCCAGCCGGCAGGAGGCGTGCGTGAACATCGCGTTCTCCTCCGCCGCCACCGTCACCCCGGCCTACGCGTCGGTGCTCCGGGAGGGCTACTCCCGTCTCCTGGATACCTCGCGAGCACAGCTGACCGCAGCGGCCGAGGCCGGCGAGTTGATCGACGGCGTCGACGTCGAGGGTGAGGCCGCCGCCCTGTTCTCCATGGTCCAGGGGCTGGTCGGTCCGACGCTGATCGAGCTCTTCACCCCGGACCAGGCCCTGGCCCTGGCGGACCAGCAGCTCGACCGGATCTTCCGATGACCACCGCCGACCGGAGCGCCACCTCGACGACTGGTGCGGGGCCGGCCTTCGTGCTGCACGACCACCGCCGTCCCCGACCGCACTTCGACCTGCGGCTGGAGGAGAACAGCGTGCTGCGGTCATGGGCCCTGCCACGCGGCCTGCCCACCGACCCGGCCCGCAACCGGCTCGCCGTCGCCGTCGACGACCACGACCTCGACCACCTCACCTACGAGGACGAGGACAAGAGCGTGGCGGATATCGGGTGGTGGCAGGAGCACGATCGCACCGACCGACGGATGCTGTTCACCCTGCACGGCCGGACCGGCGCTCACCGGTACGCCCTGATTCGGACCGACCAGGGCTGGCTTCTGCACTACACCAAGGACCAACCGCGCGGCGAGACTGGGGATGGCCAGCCGGCGGGACCGGCAGGGACTCCGTGCTGATCTCTGCCGTCCGAATTCACCACAACCCCGCCTGGGGACGGCCCCGACGCTCCGAGAAGGGGGTTGTGGTGAACTCGGAAGTCGATCATGGGCGTTCGGCAGGTTGTCTCGCGTGGCGACCTGATGACGTTCGCCTCGGGGCCGGCCGGTCGCACGCCGTCGATGATGCTGAGGGACCGGACAGGAGGCGGACGGTGGAGTTCGACGGATCGGTGCGAACATGAGAGGCGACCGGGTTGAGATCGTCATCGACGCCGGCGACGGCTCCCGCACCTACGAGATCGCCGCTCGCCGAGCCGGGCGTCGCGTCGAGGTCAGCATCGCCCGGGGCGTGGTCGAGGTGGTCGAGGTGACTCGAACCGGAACCCCGGTGCGTACGGCGCGGTTCATGAGCAGCCGAGTGCTCGCCCTGGTCGAGCACCCTGTCGAGCGTGTGGCTGAGGGCGAGTCGACGCCCAAGGAAGACCGACCGGTGTAGCGGGGCAGCCGCAGGTCTCCGATCGTCCACCGGGCCGGTCCGGGACGTGTGGTCCTGGCGACGGGGCAATCAGGCGGTGAAGGCTGAACAGGCAGCGAAGAGGTGAGCCCGCTCACACAGGGTCAGACGGGTGCTGCTCGACGAGTGGAGGTTTCCGTGGCCGTAACCAAGATCATCGAACTGGTAGGCAGCTCGAGCGAGAGCTCGGACGGCGCCGTGAAGAACGCGCTGACCGAGGCGCAGAAGACGTTGCGTGAGATCAAGGCAGTCGACGTGGTGTCGGTCGGTCTGCGCGGTGACGCTCTGGACCAGTGGCGTGCGCTCGTGCGCGTGTCGATCCTGGTCGACACCGCGGAGTAGCCTACCCCGCCCCGGCGAGGAGGGGTGGTCCTGGCCTTGCTGGGAACCCTACGCGTCTACTCCTGCTCCGCCCGGTGCCCTGTGGTGACCGGGCGGAGCACGTCGGTATCCGGGCTGCGGACTCAGCCGTCCCCGCCGGGATGCTGAGCCGTGACGACCTGCTCGATCCGTTCCAGCGTCTTGTGCATGTTCACCCTCGTCCGGGCCCGCAAGGGACGGACCATTGCCTTGATCCGCTCCCCCGTGATGTCCCAGCTCTCGCGGACCAGGGTCCCGCCGTCACGTGGCTCGAGCTCGTAGCGCCAGATGCGGCCACCGACGACCAGGCCCAGGGGGGCAACCGACGACGTCGACTGCCAGGCGATGCGTCGATTCTCCTCGAACTCGATGATCTCGCTCACCATCGAGTAGCCGAACCCCATCTTCATCGACATGCCGAAGCGATCGCCCAGGCCCAGCCGGCGTGAGCCCTCCGGGGCGCCCTGAACGGTGCCCGAACCGTCGATGTCACGATGACGCGACGGATCAGCGAGGAGATCGAAGATCGTCTCGGCGGGTGCCGGGATGAACCGCTCCACGGATTCGACGTCCTGAGAACCCGGCTGCCGCGACGCCGCGGACGAGGTTGACATGGCCCTACGGTATGCGGGCCTCATCTCCGCCTCGACCCGGGACTCAGGGCGGAACCGACTGCGGCCCAGGTGGAGGAGACTTCTCGGATCCTCCCGGCATGAGTGTGGGTTGCCCGGCGAGTAACTGGCGGGGGAGGTCTCGATGACTGGCACGACGCCGATGACCGCGCAGGACGCGCTCTGGCTGACGATGGATCGGCCCAACAACCTCACAGTGGTGGACAGTGTCATGGTCCTCGCCCAGGTCCCGGATCTGGACGCCGTCCGTGCGGTCTTTCTGGCGGCGGTGGCCCGGTTCCCGGTCCTGGGCCGGCGGGCGGTGCGGCGGGGCCTCGGCTGGGCCTGGCAGGACGACGTCACCTTCGAGATCGGCCGGCACGTCGGCACGACCCGGTTGCCCGAACCGCAGGACATCTGCGCCCTGCAGCGGTTCGTCGCCGAGCAGCGGGCCGTCCCGCTCGACAAGCAGCGTCCGCCGTGGCAGGCCTACCTGGTGCATCCGCTCCGACTTGAGAGCGGCGCCGAGGGTGCGGCCATCGTGGCCCGTTTCCACCACGCCATCGCCGACGGCATCCGGCTCGCGCAGGTCATGCTCAGCCTGCTCGCCGAGGATCGGGACTCACCGCCGCCTGATGCCGGGTCGCCCGGGCCGGGTGACACTGCGAGCGCCGCGGCCAGGGCGCTCGGCGCCGCGTCGGGTCTGGCTCGATCGGGGATGCACACTCTGGGGGTGGGCCTCGACGTGGTCCGCCATCCGGGCAGGCTCGTCGACGCGATCGAGGTGCTCGGCGGCGAGGACGCCCGGGCAGCCAACGACCTGAGGTCGGTCGCCAAGCTGGCGTTCGCAAGAAGCCCGCGAACCGTCTGGACCGGAACACCTGGCCTCGCCAAAGCGATGGCGTGGTCACGGCCCTTGCCGCTGGAGGACATCAAGACGATCGGTCGCGCTCATGACGCAACCGTGAACGACGTGATGCTGGCCGCCGTGGCCGGCGGGCTGCGCCGCTACCTGACGACGCATGGCGGCGAGGCCGATCAGGTCCTCTGGATGGTGCCGGTCAACCTCAAGCCGTTCGACGCGAACCTGCCTCCCGAGCTGGGCAACCACTTCGCCTTGGTCTGGCTGCCGATGCCTCTGGGCAGCACCGCCCCGGCAACCACACTGCGCCAGGTGCGCCACCAGATGGAGCGCATCAAGCACTCCGACGAGCCGATGCTGACGTTCGGGCTGCAACGCCTGGTCTCCCACGCGCCCCGGCAGGCGGCATTCGCCATCACGAACTTCTTCGCCAACAAGGCGGTCGGAATCCTCACCAATGTGCCCGGGCCGAAGGTGCCGATGACCTTCGCGGGCGTACCGGTGATCCAGGTGGTGGGGTTCGCTCCATGCTCGGGGGACAACCCGATGACGGCAACCATCCTCAGCTACAACGGTGCGGTGACCATCGGGTTCGCCACCGACGCCGGGCTCGTGCCTGACCCGGGCGAACTCGTCGAGCTCGTCGTCAGCGAGCTCGGGTCGATGCAGGCCGCCCCGGCGTCACCGTAGTGGGCTCCCGCCTGGGCCACCTCGGCCTCACCTCACGAGCCAGCTGCGTAGCAGAGCGAGGAAGTCGTCTGGGCGTTCCATCGACGGAAGGTGGGCAACGCCCGGCCAGTCGATACGACGCGCGTCGGGGATGTGATCGCCCACCCGTCGTGCCGTGTCGAGGATCGCGTCGAGGTCGAGTGCGCCCACGAGAACCAGGGTAGGGACCTGGACGTCGGCCAGCCGTTCGAGTGCAGGCGGGTCCACGTCCTTCTCCTCGATGTCGTCCCACCCGGCCGTGAGGTCGAACGCCCGTCGCTGCATCTGCCGGACCAGGTCACGGACCGCCGGGTCGACGTCCCCGACGTCCCGGTGGGGTCCGCCGACCCACCAGGTCAGGTTCGCCTCCACGGCGCCGTCCAGGTCGTCGCGTGCCAACGCGGATCGCTCTACGTCGACGAACGCCAGCAGGTCCGCTGTGGCCTCGGCGATGAGCGATCCACCGGGAGCGCTGAGCAGCAAGGAGTGCACCCGCTCCGGCCGGGTCAGCGCCACCTCGACGGCGACCCCGGCGCCGAAGGACGCGCCGACCAGATGACAACGCTCGACGCCCAACGCGTCCAAGGTGTTGATCACGTCATCGACCGGGGACAGGGCGCCGCTCGGACGTTCGGTGGACTCCCCGAACCCACGAAGGTCCAGTCGGACAGCATCGCGTTCTGCCGTCAGCGCCCGCCATTGGGGGTTCCACATGCGGCGATCGGCGATGCCGGCGTGGAGGAGGACGACGGGCAGCTCACGACGCGGGCCCGCACGGTCGTACGCGATGCCGGTGGGCGAGTACGACGTCGACGTCATGGGAGCTCCTCTGACAGGGGCACCACACGGACCACCGCCCTCCGGCAGCAGAACCTTGTGACAACGTCAGCGGGCGGCCCGCTGCGCCACCTCGACGGTACGCGCCCCCTTCGAGACGTCTCGCATCAGCCGGAGGAGCGAGACCCCCAGGCCGTAGCTGGAGACCCGACGGCTCGGAGTCACCTTGATGAAGCAGATCCCGGGCTTGTCCAGGGCACCGTGGCCGGCGATGTGCTTGAGCCGGCCCGCCGCGACCAGGTCCTTGATGTGCGGATCATCGATGGCCAGGACCTCGCCCGTCCCCTGGAACTGGACCGCCATCGGCGGCCCGACCGGGTATTTGCGCACCGGGATGCACACGGCGACACGGGGGTTCTCGCTGACGTTGCGCACCTTGACCGTGTCCTGGCCCGTGAGCACGTAGACGGTCAGTCCGACCGCGGCGTACAGCAGTCCGACGGCATGCGGCCGGTTGTCGGCCGACGAGGTCGCCAGCACGCAGAACGACTGCTTGGCCATCGCCCGCCGGATGATCGATAGCTGCTGCTCGGGGTCGAACCCGCCGGGATCGGGGACTGCGCTCATCGCCCCTCCTCACTCCTCACCCCTCACGCATCCAAGCACGCTAGGTGGCTCTCCCACGCTCTCGCCGGCATCCCCTGCGCACCAGGACCGTTGGTCACCACGGCACCGTCAGGCCGGGTGGGAGCGCCGCCGCTGCGTGGCCCGAAGGGACTCCTCGAGCGCGTGGGCGAAGACGTCGACGTCCGGGCAGGAGGCGGCGTCCACGGTGAGGGTCACGCTGAACCCACCGGCGTACGACAGCGCCGCGACCGCGAACCGAACGTCTCCCGCGATGATGCTCAGAGGCCACGCGTGCAGCAGCTGCGCACCGCCCAACGACAACCGCTCGCTGGGGCCGGGCACGTTGGTGATGAACATCCCGACCGAGCGCTGATGCCGGGCGATCACGTCCATCGCCCGGATGCCCAGACGGCTCCGGGTCAGCTGAAGCGTGCCGGCTGCACGCGCCTCACTCTTGGCCCGGCGCGTCGTGGCCGCGATCCGCCGCAGTCGATCCATCGCGTCGTCCTCGCCGAGCGGCAGCAGAACCCGCATCACACCGACCTGGTTGCCACCGTGGGCGTCCAGCCGATCGTCCGCGTCTCGCAGCGACACCGGAACCGACACCGGCAGATGCGGCGGCAGGGGCTCGCCCCGCCAGACCAGCAGGGCACCCGCGGCGTGGACGGCGGCGCTGAGCAACGCGTCGTTCACCGTCGCCCCGGCGGTGTGCGCCACGGACCGGAGCTGCGCCAGGTCGACGGTGACCACCCTGATGCTGCGGCGCGCACCGAGCGGTCCGAGCAGGGAAGTCGACGGCATCGCCCCGCGGGCGATGCTCACCGTCCGGACGGCGCCCCGCGCCAGATCCCGCCACAGGGACGGCAACCGGCCGAGATGGGTGAGCGTGTCCAGCACGCGGGCCCCTCGGGTCCGCCACGCATCGAGGGCGAGCTCCCACCCGGACGGCGCTCGGTGCGGCGTCCTAGCGCGGACGAGGTCTGGCCCGGCCGTGGCCGCTGGTGCGCCGGGCCCCTCAGCCGGGTCGAACAGCGCCCGCATCATGCGCACCCCCGAGACCCCGTCGGCCACCGCATGGTGCAGCCGCAGCACGACGGCGACCTGGCCGGATGTCGGGCCCGGACAGACCAGCAGGTCCCACAGGGGACGATCACGCGCAAGCGGCGCGCTGAGCAGCTGTTCGCACAGCGACACCAGCGCGGCGTCCCCGTCGAGCCTCGGGCCGCGCCGCACGTGGACGTCGAGGTCGACCGGGCAGTCCACCCACACCGGCAGCCCCTGACCCCACCGCGTGAAGTGCACCCGTTGGCGCAGGCGTGCCACGGCGTCGACCCGGGGGGCGAGCAGCCGTCGCAGGCCGGCGAGGTCGGGCTCGCCCGCGTCGTCCAGGAACGGTCCGGAGTCGAGCAGACCGACCATCCCGACGGTGTAGACCTGCTCTCGGCGCTCGAACACGAAGTTGGCCAGGTCCGCGGCCGAGAGGCGGTCCCAGCGGGACGCCCGGCCCGGCGCCTCAGGTGATCGAGGCGGCGAAGATGGCGGCGATGGAGGCATCGAGAGCCGCGTCGAACTCCTCGTCGCTCTGCTGCGCGCTGAGGCCTTCGGTGAGAGCACGCGAGAAGCTGGCGACCACGCCGGGGTTGCGCGAGAGCCGAGCGTTGGCCTCTTCGCGCGAGTAGCCGCCGGACAGCGCCGCAACCCGGAGGACGCGCGGGTGCGCCACCAGCTCGCCATAGAAGTCGTCCTCCTCAGGAGGGGTCAGCTTCAGCATGACCTGCCGGTCGCCGTCCAACCCGTCAAGTGCGGCGAGGATCTCGGCCCGGAGCAGGCCCTCGGCCTCGGCCTTCTCGGGGCTGTGGATGTCGATCTCCGGTTCGATGATCGGCACCAGCCCGGCATCCAGGATCTGCCGGCCCACGGAGAACTGCTGCTGCACGATCGCGGGCACGCCGGACTTGTCCGCCATCATGATCACCGACCGCATCTTGGTGCCGAAGACGCCATGGCCGATCGCCCTGGTCAGCAGGGCGTCCAGGTCGGGCATCGGCTTCATCAGCCGCACACCGTCGGCCTGCTCGGCCAGACCCTTGTCGACCTTCACGAACGGAACGATGTTCTTGTCCTCCCACAGGTACTCGGCCGAGCCCTTGGCCCCGATCTGACGGTCCATGGTCATCTCGAACAGAATGGCCGCAAGAATCCGCTCGCCGGTGAACGCCCGGCTGGTCATGATCCTGGTCCGCATCTCGTGGATCCGGTCGTACATCTCCGCCTCATCGGCATAGCCGGACTCGTCAATCCCATACAGTCTCAACGCTTTCGGTGTGCTGCCGCCGCTCTGGTCAAGGGCGGCGATGAACCCCTGCGCGGTCTTGATCTTCGTCAGCTGGGCCTGATTCATCATCTACTCCTTGGTTTCGTGCGGCCGGCCGGTAGGGCCCGCACCATGGTCCACTCCTCACCCTCGCCCGACACCGAGCCGGTCGCCAGAGACGAATGGCACGAGCCCCCCGACCGCCGCCGGGGAGTCCGCCTCACCCAGTATCTATCCTGGGCGGGTGAGGCAGCAGTTCATCGAGGCCCGACGGCTCGCCGTCCCGGCGTCGATCCGCTACCCCGACGAGCTACCGGTCAGTGCCGCGCGCCACGAGATCGCGGCGGCGATCCGTGACCACCAGGTGGTGGTCCTCGCCGGCGAAACCGGGTCCGGCAAGACCACCCAGCTGCCGAAGATCTGCCTCGAACTGGGCCGCGGGGTGCAGGGGATGATCGGGCACACCCAGCCGCGCCGGCTGGCCGCGCGCACCGTCGCCGAGCGGGTCGCCGACGAGCTCGGCGTGGCCCTCGGCGAGGCGGTCGGCTACCAGGTGCGGTTCACCGATCGGGTGAGTGAGCGCACCTGCATCAAGCTGATGACCGACGGAATCCTGCTCGCCGAGCTGCAGCGAGACCGCGACCTGCGGCGTTACGACACGTTGATCATCGACGAGGCGCACGAACGCAGCTTGAACGTCGACTTCATCCTCGGCTACCTGCGCCGGCTGCTGCCCCGTCGTCCGGATCTCAAGGTGGTCATCACCTCGGCGACCATCGACCCGCAGCGGTTCGCCGACCACTTCGCGGCGTCGCCGAACCGCCGTGCGGCCGTGCCGGTCCCCGTCCTGGAGGTCTCGGGGCGCACCTACCCGGTCGAGATCCGTTACCGGCCGAATGAAGCGGCGGCCGACGGCGAGGAGCAGACCGACCAGATCGACGCGATCTGCTCGGCGGTCGACGAGCTGTGGACCGACCGGCGGGCGGACGGCACCAGCCAGGACATCCTGGTCTTCCTCTCCGGGGAGCGCGAGATCCGCGACACCGCCGACGCCCTCGGCGGGACCGCACTGACGCACTGGCCGCACACCGAGGTGGTCCCTCTGTACGGGCGACTGTCGATCGCCGAGCAGCACCGGGTGTTCTCGGCACGTCCGGCGGGCGTGCTGCGCAGGATCGTGCTGGCCACCAACGTCGCCGAGACCTCGCTGACCGTGCCCGGCATACGCTACGTGATCGACCCGGGGACGGCGCGGATCTCCCGGTACAGCTATCGCACCAAGGTGCAACGCCTGCCGATCGAACCGATCTCCCAGGCCTCGGCCAACCAGCGCGCCGGCCGCTGCGGCCGCCTCGCGGACGGCGTCTGCGTGCGGCTGTACGCCGAGCAGGACTTCGCCGCGCGTCCGGAGTTCACCGACCCGGAGATCCTGCGCACCAACCTCGCCTCGGTGATCCTGCAGATGACCGCCATCGGGTTGGGTGACGTCGGCTCGTTCCCGTTCCTCGACCCGCCGGATGCCCGCTCGGTGCGGGACGGGACGGCGCTGCTCACCGAGCTGGGCGCCCTGGACCCGGCCAAGGATCCCCGGAAGCATTTGACCCCGCTGGGATCCCAGCTCGCACAGCTGCCGGTCGACCCGCGGATGGGCCGGATGATCCTCGAGGCCGACCGCAACGGGTGCGTGCGCGAGGTGGTGGTGATCGCGGCTGCGCTGTCCATCCAGGACGTGCGCGAGCGTCCGGCCGACAAGCGACAGGCCGCCGACGAGCTGCACCGCCGGTTCGCCGACGAGACCAGCGACTTCCTGGCGTATCTCAACCTGTGGAACTACGTGCGCGAGCGGCAGGACGAGCTGTCCTCCGGGCAGTTCCGGCGGCTGTGTCATCGCGAGTTCCTCAACCACCTGCGGGTTCGGGAGTGGCAGGACCTGGTCGCCCAGCTGCGCCAGATCGCCCGGCAGGTGGGTGTCGCCGTCCCGCGCCGGGATGCTCCGCCCGCCGAGACGCATCAAATACACCGGGCGCTGTTGTCCGGACTGCTGTCGCACATCGGGGTGCGTGAGAGCGAGCGCAACGAGTTCACCGGGGCCCGAGGAGCGAGGTTCATGCTCTGGCCCGGGTCGGCCCTGTTCGCCAAGCCCCCGCGCTGGGTGATGGCCGGCGAGCTGGTGGAGACCTCGCGGCTGTGGGGTCGCGATGTGGCCCGGATCGAGCCGAACTGGGTGGAACCCCTTGCCGCGCATCTGGTCAAGCGGAACTACAGCGAGCCGCACTGGTCCTCCAAGCGGGCCGCGGCAATGGCCTACGAGCGGGTGACGCTCTACGGGGTCCCCATCGTGACCCAGCGGCTGGTCGGCTACGCACCGATCGACCCGGAGCTGAGCCGCGAGCTGTTCATCCGCCACGCCCTGGTGGAGGGCGACTGGCGTACGCATCACCGGTTCTTCCACGACAACCGGGCCATTCTGGAGGACGTCGGCGAGCTGGAGCACCGGCTGCGCCGCCGGGACCTTGTGGTCGACGACGAGGCACTGTTCGACTTCTACGACGCCCGTATCCCGGCGCAGGTGACCTCGGGACGCCACTTCGACGCTTGGTGGAAGACCACCCGACGCGAGCGGCCCGAGCTCCTCACGTTCACCGAGGACCTCCTGATCAGCGACGAGGCGAGCCGGCCCGACGCCGCGGCGTACCCGACCATCTGGCCGGTCGACGGCGGTGAGCTGCGCCTGACCTACCAGTTCGCGCCGGGTACGGCGGCCGACGGGGTCACCGTGCACGTGCCGGTGCCGCTGCTCGCCCGGCTCGACCCGGAGCCGTTCACCTGGCAGATCCCCGGGTTACGTGAGGAGCTGGTCACGGCGCTGATCCGCAGCCTGCCCAAGTCGATCCGGACCTCGTTCGTGCCGGCCCCGGACACCGCCCGGGCGGCGCTCGCGGCCGTCGCGCCGCGGGTCGAGCCGCCGACGGGCTCGCTGTTCGACGCTTTGGAGTCCGAGCTCGGCCGCCGCGCCGGGATCCGCATCCCCCGGCTGGCCTGGGACCTCGACAAGGTGCCCGACCATCTGCGGATGACGTTCCTGGTCGAGGATCAGCAGGCGGGACAGACGCGGGTGGTCGCCGAGGGCGAGGATCTCGCCGCGCTGCAACACCGGTTGCGGCAGAGGGCGACGGCAGCGGTCGCGGCCATCGCCGGGGCCGGCGTCGAACGCAGCCGGCTCACGACCTGGGACGTCGGACAGCTGCCACGCAGCGTCGAGCGCGAGGACAGCGGGCGCACGGTCGCGGCGTTCCCCGCCCTGGTCGACGAGGGCACGACGGCCGCCGTTCGGGTGCTGGCGACCCCGGCCGACCAGGAGGCGGCGATGCGCTCCGGCACCCGCCGCCTGCTGATCACCAACCTGGGCGACCCGCTGGCGCGGCTGCAGGGCCAGGTGACCCACGTGCTGAGCAATGCAGAGCGGCTCGCCCTGGCCGCCGGCCCCTACCCGAGCACGGCAGCGCTGCTCTCAGACTGCCTGGACTGCGCCATCGACGACCTGGTGGACCGGCACGGCGGGCCGGCCTGGGACGGCGAGGCGTTCGCTGACCTGCTGCACGCCGTCCGGAGCGCTCTGGACGGCAGCGCGCTGGACGTCGTCCGAGTCGTCGGGACGGTGCTGACCGCCTGGCGGGAGGTGGACCGCTCGCTGGCCACGACGACCTCCCTGCCACTGCTCCCGGCGCTGACCGATCTGCGCCGACAGCTGGACGCCCTGGTGCACAACGGGTTCGTCGCCGAGGTGGGACGCAGCCGGCTGCCCGACCTGTTGCGCTACCTGCGGGGCATGTTGCGCCGCCTGGAGAAGGCGCCGGAGAATGTCAACGCCGACCGGGGCCGGATGGAGGCGATCCGAGCGGTGGGCGAGGAGTACGAGCAGGTGCTCACCGACCTGCCCCTGGACCGCCGCGACGATGAGGATGTGCAGCGGGTCAGGTGGATGATCGAGGAGTTCCGGCTCAGCCTGTTCGCGCAAGGCGTCCCGACCGCCTACCCGATCTCCGCCCAGCGGATCCACAGAGCCCTCGATGCGCTGGCGCCATGATCACGGAAGCTCGGGATCAGGGTGCCGGTGGAGCATCTCGGCCGCCGCTTCGTCGGTGATGAGGGTGTTGTCACGCAGCCACTCCACCGCACGGCGCGCGGCTCGGGCGTCGCGCCAGGCGTACCAGGCCTCCACCAGCTCCGGGTACTCCGCGTGCAGCTCGTCCTTGAACCGGCGAAACGCACCGCGGCCACTGATGGCCCGGCCCAGGCGGCGACCGGCCTCATCGTCGCTGATCCCTTCGACGAAGTCCGCCATGTCGTGATACCAGACCCAGGACGGCAACGGCTCGATGGACACCAGGGTGTCGAGGTCCAGGCCGATCTCCTCGTCCGGGTCGGAATCGGCTGACCAGTAGACGGTCTCGCACGTTGCCGGGTCGAACAGCCAGTGATGCTCGAAACCACCCTGGTCCTGCAGGGCGTGAGCGATGGAGGCAAGGTCCAGACTCTCCGGATCACCCGGGCGACCGCGTGGGGGAAGGGACATGGTCAACCGATCGTGTACTGGGCGCAGTGATCGTCGTCCAGCCATACCGAGCCGTCGGTCGGCCTGACGACCTCCTCCAGTGGGAGCGGACCCCGGTGACGCCGGTCATGGGCCACCACCGCCGCCACCGCGACGGTCAGGGTCGCGAGCCCGAGCCGGTCGACGTCTCCCGGACCGTCACCGTCGACGGCCAGAGGGAACGGAAGCGTCTCGCAGGATTCGGGCCAGCCGTAGCGGTAGGCCTTGGCGGCGTACTCCGCCGGGGTGTCCTGCGCCGGGTCGAGCCAGATCATCAGGGCGCCGGCGGGCAACGGCACCGGGTCGCCGGGACTCCAGGTGGTCATGCCGGCGGGCACGGCATCGCCCGGGTAGAGCGCCAGTCCCCGTTGCAGTCCGGCGTTGCCCATCACGACCGCGACGAAGCGGTCCGCCCCGTCGGCGAGCCGCACCTCGAGCGCGAGGTGGTCGGCGTCCGACCAGCGCAGCCAGGGTTCGGCATCCTCGAAGTCGGACATGACGGCGTAGAACCGCTCCCAGTCCGGCGGGCCGGGAGGGTCGTTCGGCTGGGCCCGTCCGAGGAGGTGACCCACGAACGAGTCGAGGATGTCCTCGGCCTCCGGGATCGGCGCGGCCGGGAACAGCTCGAGCTGCACCTGAGGCGCCAACGTGGCAGCTAGCCCGGCCCGGACGACGGCTTCGTCTGCCTCGCCGTGCACGACCTGTGCCGGCGGCTGCGGCGGCAACGGACCGGCCGGCTTCGTCAGCGCCATCTGCATCGCGTCCTCGCAGGCCTGCGCGGCCGTGGCGGCCACCGACACCCCGCGCGCCAGTCCGGTATCCGCATCGAGAACAAGGCTCGCGATCACCTCGGGCTGGTCCTGCACCTGCACGGAGCCGGAGAGGTCGCGGACCAGGACGATCCAGGTGGGGCCGGAGTCGGTCATCCTCCGATCTTCGCACGCGGCCCGGCGTATGGTCCTGGCCTGTGAGCGACGCACGTGTGCCCTCTGGTCTCCCACCGCACCTGCGCCTGCCGAGCACCCCGCACGTCGACCCGGCCTGCATGGTCACCGGCGATCGGTGGCGGGTGAGCGTGCTGGATGCCGGGCTGGTTCGGCTGCAATGGAGCCCGTCGGGGACGTTCGAGGACCGCCCATCGCAGACCGTGCTGAACCGCGTTCTCGATCCGGACGCCCCGGTGCCGGCGTTCACCACCCGCGAGTCCGAACGGGCGATCGAGGTGCTCACCGACCGGCTGCACCTGACCTACGACCGCGGACCGTTCACCCCGCAGGGCCTGTCGGTGCAGGCCACGGGTGGCATCAGTAGCTACCACAGCGTGTGGCGCTTCGGCAGCCGGGCCCAGGGCAACCTCGGCGGCACGGCCCGCACCCTGGACGGCGCCGACGGACCGGTGCCGCTCGAGGACGGTGTGCTCTCCCGCCACGGCGTCGCCGTCCTGGAGGACTCGACCACGGTGCTGCTCACCGACGACGGCTGGTTCGGGCCGCGCGAGCCAGGCAGCCTCGACCTCTACGTATTCTGCTACGGCCGCGACTACCGCGCTGCCCTGAGCGCCTTCCACCGGCTCACCGGCCGGGCTCCCCTGATCCCCCGGTTCGCTCTCGGCACCTGGTGGAGCCGGTACCACCGGTATTCGGCGACCGAGTACCTCGACCTGATGGATCGCTTCACCGCGGAAGGGATCCCGCTGTCGGTCGCCGTCCTCGACGTGGACTGGCACCTGGTCGAGATCGACCCGGTGCACGGCAGCGGCTGGACCGGCTACACCTGGAATCGCGACCTGTTCGCCGACCCGCAGGAGTTTCTCGCCGAGCTGCACCGCCGCGGGCTGAAGGTGACCCTCAACGTGCACCCGGCGGACGGTGTCCGGGCTCATGAGGACTGCTACCGCGACGTCGCGAACGCTTTGGGCCGCAACCCGGACGACGCTTTGCCGGTGGTCTTCGACCCTACGGATCCGGACTTCCTGCGCGTGTACCTGGAGCGGGTTCACCACCCACTCGAGGCCCAGGGGGTGGACTTCTGGTGGTTGGACTGGCAGTCCGGGCGGATCTCCCGGATGGCAGGGCTGGACCCGCTGTGGCTGCTCAACCACTTGCACTTCCTGGACTCCGCCCGGCCCGGTGGCCCGCTCGGCGCGCGACCGATGACCTTCTCCCGCTATGCCGGACCGGGTAGCCACCGCTACCCGATCGGGTTCAGCGGAGACGCCACCGTCTCGTGGGACTCCCTTGCCTTCCAGCCCGAGTTCACCGCCACTGCCTCGAATATCGGCTACGGCTGGTGGAGCCACGACATCGGCGGGCACATGTTCGGCGGCAAGGACGACGAGCTGGCCACGCGGTGGCTGCAGCTCGGCGTCTTCTCCCCGATCCTGCGCCTGCACTCGACCGCGGACCCGTTCAACAGCAAGGAGCCCTGGCGGTTCGGCGAGGTCGCCCGGCGGGTGATGACCCGCTACCTGCGCCTGCGCCACCAGCTGCTGCCCTACCTGGCCACACTCACCTACCGCGCTCACCACGATGACCGTCCGCTCGTCGAGCCGATGTACCACGAGTACCCCTGGGCCGAGGCGGCCTACCAGGTGCCGAACCAGTTTCGGTTCGGGCCGTCGCTGATGGTCGCGCCGGTGACGCGGCCCCGGAACCCGGTGACGCTGCGGGCCGGCACGAGGGTCTGGCTGCCGGACGGCGACTGGGTCGACCTGCTGGCCGGGCTGACCTACCGCGGCGACCGGACCATCGTCATGCACCGCGACCTGGACACCCTTGCGCTACTCGCCCGGCCGGGCACCGTGCTGCCGCTGGTTCCCGACACGGCGCTGCGCCACGACAGTGGCCCGCCCGAGGCGCTGCAGATCTGGGTGGTGGCCGGCGCGGACGGCGAGTTCACCCTGGCCGAGGACCGGGACGACGACGCCTGGGCGTTCACCGACATCGGCTATCGGCATCTCGACGGCGAGGTGCGGGTGGCACCTGCCCGTGGAGCCTCGGGCAACGTGCCGGCCCACCGCGAGCTGTCGTTGCTGCTGATCGGCTTCACCCAGGTTGACTGGGTGTGGCGGGACGGCGTGGCGATCCGGACGGCAGCCGGACCGCTGCCGGGAAGCCGGCTCGTCGATCTCGGGGCGGTCGCCACCGAGACCGGGGTCAGCGTCTATCTGGACGGCGACCGCAGCCTGGCCGCCAATGATCTCGCCTCCCGGGTGTTCACCCTGCTCGATCAGGCGCAGACGTCCTTCGAGGTCAAATCGCAGGTGTGGCACGCCGTCCAGAGCCGCCCGCCCGCCGAGGCGGCCCTCGTCGTCCAGGCGCTCGACGCCCCGCTCGCGCTCGTCGGCGCCGTCACCGAGATCCTGCTCGCCGCACCCTGACCCGCGGAGTGCGGGCGGCCCCGAACCCGAACTAGGCTGCGACCGCATGGAGACCTCGCCCATCGCCGTCGTGCTCCCCGGTCGTGGCTACGGCCACGACCACCCCGGGCTGTACTACACGCGCATGGCGCTGGCCGGCCACGGGTGGCGCGCACACCTCGTCAGCTGGGACGGCCTGCCCGATGACCCGGTGAAGTGGCCCGATTACGTGACGGACACGACCTCAAAGGTGATCGACGCCGTCCGGCCGGGCCTGGTGGTGGGCAAGTCGCTGGGTTCGTTTGCCATGCCGGTGGCGGTCGAGCGAGGTCTGCCCGGCATCTGGCTCACCCCCCTGCTGAGAGCGGATGGCATCGCCATTGCCGCCGGAGCCCTGCCCGCGCACTCGCTCCTGGTCGGCGGCACCGCCGACGGGTCGTGGGACGGCGACGTGGCGCACGCCGGAGCGGCCGTGCGCGGCTACGAGGTGCTCGAGCTGGACGGCGCCGACCACGGCTTCGACGTGGACCAGGACCCTGGCTCCTCGATCTCTGCGCTCGGCCGACTCGCCGACGCCGTGAGCGAACTGCTGGACCGGCTCGGCGGGCGGGCGTGACGGCGACAGCGAGGACGGTGTTCGGGTTCGCCCGGATTCGGTCGACCGGATGGTGACGAGCCCACCACGATCTGGCGAACATGGGGACGTTGACCAGAGACGTTCGACGCGCCGCGTGGGAGAGTACGGGGATGGGTGACATCAACGTGCGAGTCCTTGGCGAGGACGACTGGGAAGAGTACCGAAACGTCCGGCTCGCGGCCCTGAAGGAGTCACCGGAGGCGTTCGTCTCCTCCTACGAGGACGAGGCCGACTACGACGAGGCGCTGTGGCGAGAGCGCATGATCAGATCAAAACGCCTGCTGGCCACGACCGGTGACACGCTCGTCGGAGTCGCCAGCGTCGGGCAGGCGGGCGAGGACAAGGCGTCCACTGCCGAGTTGTTCGGGCTGTGGGTCACCCCCTCAGCCCGTGGCACCGGGGTCGCCACGGCGCTCGTACAGGCCGGCGCCGACGTGGCCCGCGGCGACGGCCGCACGCACCTGTCCTACTGGGTGGGCACCGACAACGGTCGCGCTGTCGCCTTCGCCAGCGGCTTCGGGTTCCGCCCCGGCGACAGCCGGCGGCCGATGCGGTCGCGCCATAGCACCGACGAGGAGGAGATCATGATGGTGATCGCCCTCGGGGCCGACCGCGGACAGCCCACTCCCTTCTGACCCGGCACCGCGCCTGGCTCCGTCTGGCGATGATCCCATCGTGACCAACACCGCGACCTGCGTCGTCGTCCTGCTCCGTGCGGTCAACCTGGGCTCCACGAACAAGGTGCCGATGGCGTCCTTCCGCGACCTGCTCGCCGGCCTCGGTGCCCGCGAGGTGGTGACGTACCTGCAGAGCGGTCAGGCCGTCGTGGACCTGCACCCCGGCCGCGTGCCGGGCTTCGCCGAGCGGGTGCACGACGCGATCGCTGACGAGCTCGGGCTCGACCTCACGGTGGTGACACGGACGGCCGAGGAGCTGGCCGCGGTGGCGGCGGCGAACCCGTTCCCGCACCTCGTCGCCACCCCGAAACGGTTGCACGTGAGCTTCCTCGACGGCGATCCGGACCCGAACCGGGTCGAGGCGATCGGACAGCGGCACGGAGACGACGAGTTCGCCGTCGGTGACCGGGTGCTTTACCTCGCCTTCGCCGGATCCTCCCGTGACTCGCCGCTGAACAGCCGGCTCGGTCGGCTCGGCGTGGTGGGCACGGCCCGTAACTGGACGACGGTGACCAAGCTGGTCGAGATCAGCGCCGGTCGCGAGGCGGTATCGGGTCCGGACCGCCGCTGAGGAGTGGCTCAGCTCAGCACCAAGTTCCAGGTGCCGGCCAGGACGGCGGCGCCCACCGCCGCGATGACCAGCGCCAGCGCCGACGCCACCAGAACGGCGTCGCCGGGGCTGAACCGGCTGCGCCGGGCCCAGGTGCGCTCAGCGCCGGTCCCGAACCCGCGCGACTCCATCGTCGTGGCCAGGACGGCGCCCCGTCGGATCGCCAGCACCAACAACGCGAAGAGTCGCCCGGCGAGGTCGCGCCCCCGCGCCAGTGGTCCGCCGCCACCGATGCCGCGGGCCCGGCGAGCCATGGTCAGCGCCGCCCACTCCTGCGCCAGCACCCCGAACAGACGCATCGCGGCCAGCGCAGAGAGGACGAACCGTGACGGCAGCCGCAGCTTCTGGGAGAGGGCGTCGGCCAGGTCGGTCGGGTCGGTGGTGGCCAGCAGCACCACCCCGGGCAGGCCGATGGCCAGCACCCGCAAGGCGATGGCCAGCCCGGCGATCGCTGAGCCCTCACTGATCTCCACCGGCCCCCAGCGCACCAGCTCGAGCCCTGAGTCCACCCCGTAGACGGCCGTGGCCAACCCGGCAGGGATTGCCCCCGCGGGCAGCACCCAGCACCGCCGCCACAGCTCCGAGGGGCTCAGCCCACACCAGGGCAGCGCGGCCAGCTCGATGACCAGCACCACCCCGGCGCTGACCAGGTCGACGCTGAGCAGCAGCGCCACCGATACCAGCAGCGAGACGGTCAGCTTGGCGACCGGGTTGGCCCTGGCGATCGGCGCGGCGGGGTTCACACCGGGCCGGGCGTCCAGCGTTGCGCCCGCCGACGCCGTGTCGACGGCGCTCATGCCGCGCCGTCCTGGATCGACGTCAGCGGGCGGCCGTCCACCAGGCGCAGCACGTCGTCCGCCAGAGCGTCGACGAGCAGCTGGTCGTGCGTGACGGCGACGATCGCGGAGCCGGCGGCCCGCAGCACGCCGAGCAGCTCGACCAGGTCAGCCCAGGTCCGCGAGTCCTGACCGAAGGTCGGCTCGTCGAGCACCAGCACCGCCGGCCGGGTGGCCAGCACCGTGGCGACCGAGAGCCGACGCTGCTCACCGCCGGAGAGCGTGAACGGGTTGGCTCGGGCGAGGTGGGTCAGGCGCAACCGCTCCAGCAGTTCCTCGACGCGCCGAGCCGTCTCGGCCGTGCTGAGACCGATCCGTCGTGGCCCGACGGCCAGCTCGGCGGCACAGGTGGCCGCGACGAACTGGTGCTGCGGCTCCTGGAACACCGTGCCGATCCGGCTGACCAGGCTCTGCGCAGGCCAGTCGTGCGGACGCACGCCGGCCCGGGGCGGGTCGAGCGCATCTGTCGCCACCACCTGCCCGGCGTTCGGCGGGAGAAGACCGGCCATCGCCAGCGCCAGCGAGGACTTGCCGCTGCCGTTCGGCCCGACCACGCACAGCGCGTGGCCGGCGGTCAGGTCGACGTCCACGTCGCGCACCGCGGGAGGAGCTCCGGGCACCCGTTGGACGGCGACCCCGCGCCCGCGCAGCAGTACATCCCCCGGGGTGCCGCCCCGGCGCCCGGCCGTCGGGCGACCTGGTGCCGTGGGCCCCGCCGGCAGCCGGCTCGGCACCCAGACCCCTTGCCGGGCAAGGGATTCCCCCTGCTGCTCAAGGACGACCCCGGGCGGTCCGTCGGCGGCGACACCACCACCACGCTCGAGCACGACCACCCGGTCGACGAGGTCGACCCAGTCCCCGACCCGGTGCTCGACGACCACGCAGGTGGCCGCGCCCGCGGCCAGCACGTCGGCCACCTGCGCCCGGAGCATCGCTGCGCCGTCCGGGTCGAGCATCGCCGTGGGCTCGTCGAGCAGTAGCAGGCCCGGGCGCAGCGCCAGCACGCCGGCCAGTGCCAGCCGCTGCCGCTCCCCGCCGGACAGCTGGGAGGTCGGATGGTCCAGGCCGTACCGGAACCCGACGGCGGCCAGCGCCGCACGCACCCGCGGCCAGATCTCCTCCCGGGGCACGGCGTGGTTCTCCAGGCCGAACGCCACGTCGTCGCCGCACCGGGCCAGCACGGTCTGGGCACTCGGGTCCTGCAGCAGCAGCCCGGTCCGGGCGACGCCCGCCTCGATCCCCTGTCGACGCGCTGTCCGGGCCGGCACGCCGTCCAGGGCCAGCTCGCCCTCTTCGTCGCCGGTGCCGCCGGGGCCGCCGTCGAGGAGCCCGGCGAGCCCGGCCAGCAGGGTGGACTTGCCGGACCCGCTCGGGCCCAGCAGCATCACCCGCTCGCCGGGCTCGATCCGCAGGTCGACGCCTCGCACCGCCCACGCCATGCGGGTGGCGTGGCGCCACCCCCAGCCGCGGGCGGTGACGGCGACCGGGGGGCGGCCGCGGGAGTGGTCAGGCACGACGAGCACGGGCCCGGGTCAGACCCGCGTCGCGCTGCCCGACGAGGCGAGCGGAGCCAGAGCCCCGGCGCGGGCCAACGCTCGGGTCAGCGCCCACCCGCCGAGCCCGGCGATCACTGCACCGGAGATCACCGCCAGGACCACGTAGACGAGCTGGTGCGCCTGGGAGAACTCGGTGTACCAGAACGCCAGGTCGAGCAGGCCCAGGGCGAGTCCCGCTCCGGCACCGGTGAGCAACGCCACCCCCGCCCCGAACCGCCGGTAGAGGAACAGCGCCAGCACGATCTCGGCGCCCAGGCCCTCGAGCAGGCCGTACCAGACCGTGGAGAAGCCCCACTTGTTGCCGAGCAGGGCCTCCAGGCTGGCCGCGACCAGCTCGACGTAGATCGCCGCGCCCGGCTTGCGGATCACGAGGCCCCCGAGGACCCCGGGCAGTAGCCACAGGCCGCCCAACAGCGCCGCCGCCGGCGGGTAGAAGGCCAGCGGCGCCGTGACGGCGTCCCAGGTGTGTGAGACCGCCCAGAAGAACAGGCCGCCGGCGACGGCGAGCACGCTGGCGATGACGATGTCGACCACCCGCCAGCTGCGTCGGGTGTCCGCCCGCGGCCCATCCTTGGAGCGGGCCGGTACCGTCTGGTTGGTCAGTTCGTCCTGACTCATCTTGTCCTCCCGAAGGGATCAGGAGGGGGACCGGTCGCCCGGTCGAGGCTCGACTCCCTTCGCCGGCATGACCCGGATCAGGTTCGAGGGTCTGCGGTCTCCCGCACTCTCAGCACCACGATGGCACTCCCCTGTCGCACCCTCGACGGTACCCGCCGACGGCCGTGCGAACCACCGATGCGCAGCACCGAGCGCCACGACAAACCCATAGCCGGCTGGCCTGCGCCCCCGGGCGGCGGTCATGATGGTGCTCGGAGGTGGCGATGGGATCCCTGGCCTGGAAAGTGCTCGGCACGGGTGCCGCGGCGATCGCGACGGCATTGGCGGAGAAGGGCATCCGCTCGGCCTGGCGGGTGACAACCGGCGACGAACCACCGGACAACCCTGACAACCCGGACATCGAGTGGCGGCGGGCCATCGCCTGGGCGCTGCTGTCCGGTGCTGCGATCGGGCTGGCCCGGCTGGTCGCGACCCGCCGGGCGGCCGAGTACTACCGCAACTCCTCGGGCGCATTGCCCAAGGCGATGCGCGACACGGACTGACCGGGTCCCCTGACTGCGCTCTGGATCGCGCCGCCCTAGATCACGCCGCCCTAGACCACGCCGCCCTGGACCACGGACGTGACCAGCGGGACGCCGGGCCGGTATGCCAGGTGCAGGTAGGACGGCGCGTCGAGGACCGCGAGGTCGGCGCGGGCGCCCCGAGCCAGCATGCCGACGTCCGTGCGGCGCAGCGAGGCCGCGCCACCGGCGGTGGCCGACCACACCGCCTCGGCCGGAGACATGTGCATCTCCCGCACCCCGAGCGCGATGCACAGCGGCATCGAAGACGTGTAGCACGACCCCGGGTTGCAGTCCGTGGCGAGTGCTACGGTGACGCCCGCCGCCAGCAGGGCCCGGGCGTCCGGGTAGGGCGAGCGAGTGGAGAACTCGACGCCGGGCAGCAGCGTGGCGACCACATTCGCCTCCGCGAGAGCGTCGATGTCCCGCCGGGTGAGGTGGGTGCAGTGGTCGGCCGAGGCCGCACCGAGCTCGGCGGCGAG
Organism: uncultured Actinomycetota bacterium; assembly: GCA_963825645.1. GTDB lineage: Bacteria > Actinomycetota > Actinomycetes > Actinomycetales > Kineosporiaceae > JADJPO01. The sequence continues at coordinate 165,277 of CAWGTT010000007.1, read as the reverse complement.
CCGCACGCCCGGGCCGGGTCCGAGCTGGTTGGCATGGATCCGGGGCAGCAGTCCTCGGTCGATCCCGGCGAGCAGGACGGCGCGGGAAGCGTCGGCGTCGAAGGCACCCGCCTCGCAGAACACGTCGACCCAGCGGGCGTAGGGGGCGCAGGCCTCCAGCATGCTCCCGGTGACCAGGTCGACGTACCCCGCAGGATCCTCGGCGAACTCCGGCGGGACGACGTGAGCACCCAGGAAGGTGGTCTCGGCGGTCAAGGTGGCGGCGATCGCCAGCGAGCGGGCCTCGTCGCGGGTGGTCAGCCCGTAGCCGGACTTGATCTCGACCGTGGTGGTGCCCTGCCGCCGCATCTCGGCGACCAGCCGGGCGGCGCCCGCGTGAAGCTGCTCGTCGCCGGCCGCGCGGGTGGCCGCCACGGTCGTGCGGATTCCCCCTGCGCCGTAGGGGGTTCCGGTCATTCGGGCGGCGAACTCGGCGGCCCGGTCGCCGGCGAACACCAGGTGGGCGTGGGCGTCGACGAAACCCGGGACGACGGCGGCACCGCCCAGGTCGAGGAGGGCGTCCGCCCCGGTGGGGTCGACCTGGGCGGCCGGACCCACCCAGGCGACCTCGGCGCCGTCCAGTATCAGCGCCGCGCCGGTGACGAGGCCGAGCCGGGCGACGTCCGGCGGCTGGTCGCCGCCGTCCCAGGCGGGATCGTTCGTGACCAGCTCACCGATCCCGGTCACCAGCAGGCTCGACATGCCCCCACGCTACGACGATGGTCCGGCAGAGCGACGCGACGACCCGGTCTGCGCGAGGAGGTCGTCGATCTGGCCGAGCGCGGCCGCCAGCCCCTCCTCCATGCCCATGGCGGTCAGCTGCTCCATCGCCTCGAGGGTGGGGAAGGTGCTGACCATCTGCATCCGCGTGCCGCCGGAGTCGGGGTCGAGGGTGACCCGCATGGCGATCGTCGGCAGATCGGGGTTCGGAACCCCGGCATCGTCGGCGAACCCGTCCTCCACCTCGAGGGAGCGGGGCGCCTCGACCGCGACCACCCGCCACCAGCCCTGGTGCTTGTCGCCCTCCGGTCCGGTCATGTAGTACGTCACCCGGCCGCCCGGGGTGAGGTCGTGGTCGACCACGGTGGCCGGGTAGGTCGGCGGACCCCACCACCGCTCGAGCTGGCGGGGGTCCGCCCAGACCTGCCACACGCGGTCCACCGGCGCGTCGAAGCGGGCGGTGACTGTCATGGTCCGGGTCTGCGGGTCCTTGTCGATGCCGATCACTGTCATCGGAAGTCTCCCTCGGGGTGGTTCTCGACGTGGTTGTGGGGATGGCTTTCGGGATGGCTATTGGGATGGCTATTGGGATGGTCTTCGGGGTTGCTCGGTGGTTCGGGCTCGGCGAGGATCACGCCGATGGCCTCGATGCGCTGCCGCCAGACGGTCTCGAGCCGGTCGAGCAGTCGACGGACCTCCTGTAGCGCGTCCGGGTTCCCGGTGACCCGCTGCTCTCGACCCTGTCGCCGCTTCGTCACCAAGGCGGCCCCTTCCAGCACCGCGACGTGCTTCTGCACGGCTGCGAAGCTCATCGGGTAGCGCCGGGCGATCTGCGACACCGAGTACTCCTGGCCCAGGACCAGCGTGAGGATGTCCCGCCGGGTCTTGTCGGCGAGAGCGTGGAAGACGCGATCGGCAGGGGTGACCGTCTGAGAATCTACAACCATTAGGTTGTACGTTAGCGGATGCGACCACAGGGTGCAACGGCGGCAGAATCACGGCTGTGACACCTGCTCCCACCGACCTCGGCTCGGCGCTCGCGCACGGGGTGGTGCTGCTGGACGGCGGGCTGGCGACCGAGCTGGAACGACGAGGTCACGACGTCTCCTCCGACCTGTGGTCGGCCGCGGTGCTCCGGGAGGATCCCGAGGCGATCCGTGCGACGCATCGGGCGTACTTCGCCGCCGGCGCCCAGGTGGCGACCACCGCGAGCTACCAGGCCAGCGTTGAGGGGTTCGCCGCGGCAGGGCTGGACCGGCCGCAGGCCGAGCGGCTGCTGCGGGTCTCGGTCGAGCTGGCTGCCCAGGCCCGCGACGAGGCCGGCCTCGAGGGGCGGGCCTGGGTGGCGGCGTCGGTCGGCCCCTACGGCGCGGTGCTGGCCGGCGGTCAGGAGTACACCGGCGACTACCCCGCACCTCGGGCCACCGTCGCCGGGCTGAGGGCGTTCCACCGACCCCGCCTGGAGGTGCTGGCTGCCTCTGGGGCCGATGTGCTCGCCTGCGAGACGGTCCCCTCGCTGGCCGAGGCCGAGGCCCTGCTCGCCGAGCTGGACGACCTCGGTGCGCCGGCCTGGCTGTCGTTGAGCACAGTGACGACCGCGGACGGCGCCGTCCTCACCCGGCGCGGCGAGAACGCCGCCGAGGCGTTCGCGATGGCGGCGCAGGTCGATGCCGTGGTCGCCGTCGGGGTGAACTGCACGGCGCCGGCCGGGGTCGGGGCCGCTGTCCGGCTGGCCGCCGAGCGGTCCGGCAAACCCGTCGTGGCCTACCCGAACAGCGGCGAGACCTGGGACGGCGCCGCGCGCCGATGGGTCGGTGAGCCCGGCCTGGACGGCGGGGCGGCCCGAGGTTGGGTGCGTGCGGGAGCCCGCCTGGTCGGCGGCTGCTGCCGCGTCGGTCCGCGGGACATCGCCGCGCTCGGACTGGCCCTCAGGGACGGTCGGGGTCGCTGACCGTACGGTGGGCTCATGGCGCTACGGGCGGGCATCGTGGTCACCGGCACCGAGGTTCTCACCGGCCGGATCCCCGATCGGAACGGGCCGTGGCTCGCCGAGCGGCTGCTCGACCTCGGCCTGGACGTCGGCCGGATCATGGTCGTCGGGGACCGCGAGGACGACCTGCAGGCCGCTCTCGCTCACCTGTCCGCCGACCACGCCCTGGTGATCACCACCGGCGGTCTCGGACCGACCGCCGATGATCTGACCGCGCGGATCGTGGGCGACTTCCAGGGCCGGCCGTCACACCTGGACACCGGGCTGGAGGCCCGGATCGCTACGATCGTCGACCGTCTGGTGCGCGGGCGCGGATGGGCCGCCGACGCCGGGGCGATGGCGGCGGGCGTGCGCAAGCAGGCGATGGTGCCGGACGGTGCGGTCGTGCTGGAGCCGGTCGGCACCGCCCCCGGACTCGTCGTCCCGCCGGCCGCCGGGCGCGGCGGCCCCCCGATCGTCGTGCTGCCCGGGCCACCCGGCGAGCTGCGCGCGATGTGGGCCGCAGCGCTGGCTGGGCCGGCGGTGCGCGCCGTTCTGGCCGCCACGAGCTCGTTGCAGCAGAGCACGATCCGACTCTGGAGAACGCTGGAGGCCGACCTCGCTGCGAGCCTGCGGGACATCGAGGCCGACGTGGCCGATCTGGAGGTCACCACCTGCCTGCGCGACGGCGAGCTGGAGATCGTCACCCGGTACTCCCCGGACGCGCAGCCGCAGTACGACCTGCTGCGGCACGCGGTCGAACAGCGGTTCACCGACGCGGTGTTCAGCACGGACGGCGCGACCGTGGACGACGTGGTCGCACTGCGGCTGACCGCTCTCGGCTGGACGATCGCCGCCGCGGAGTCCTGCACCGGCGGGCTCCTGGTCGGTCGGCTCACCGCCCGCCCCGGGTCCTCGACCTACGTGCGCGGCGCGCTCGTCGTCTACGACAACGCGGCCAAGACCGCACTGGCGGGAGTTCCGGCGGCGATGATCGAGACGCACGGCGCGGTGAGCCGCGAGGTCGCCGACGCGCTCGCCGACGGCGCGCGGACGGCGCTGGGCAGCGACGTCGGCGTGGGCATCACCGGGATCGCCGGCCCGGACGGCGGGTCCGCTGAGAAACCCGTTGGCACCGTGCACGTCTCGATTGCCACGCCGAACGACCGGCGGCACCGTGAGCTGCACCTGCCCGGGAGCCGGTCCACGGTGCGCGACCGGACCGTGGTCGCCACGCTGCACGAGCTGCGCGTGCTGCTCACGCGCGGCTGACCCGGCGCCGTCGTCCCACCGAGGCGTTGTGGCCGATCAGCTCTCGCCCCAGGCCCGGGCGATCGCTGCGGCCAGCTGCCGGGGCACACCTCCGGACGGCGCCATGCCCAGGTGCTTTCCGTTGTCCACGACCGTGCGGCCCGAGACCACCACGACGTCGACGTCTCCGGCCCCAGCGACCATCGGCACCTGCGCCGGGAATGCTCCCGCCGTCCGGAGCGAGTCGAGCCGCAGCGCGACCAGGTCGCACAGGGCGCCCACCTCGATCCGGCCCGCCTCGGGCCACCCCAGTGCGGCGTGCCCAGCGGGAGCGAGCGCGTCGACGAGCTGCTCGACGCTGAACCGGCCACGTCGGCCGGAGGCGAGCCGTTCGTGCATCTCCAGGGCGTGCGCCTCGCCGAGCAGGTCGATGCTGACGTGCTGGTCGCTGCCCAGCGCGATCGGCGAGCCGGCGTCGGCGAGCCGGCGCGCCGGACCGATCCCATCGGCCAGATCCTGCTCGGTGGTCGGGCACATGCACGCGGTGGTCCGCGTCGAGCCGAGCAGCTCGATGTCCGCCTCGCTGAGGTGGGTTGCGTGCACGGCGGTGGTGGCCGAGCCGAGCACGCCGTGCTCGGCGAGCAGCTGCGACGGGGTCATCCCGAAGACGGCCAGGCACGCCTCGTTCTCGGCGGGCTGCTCCGAGAGGTGCACGTGCAGCGGGCGCGGCTGACCGTCCTCCCCCACGTCGGCCTCGACGACCATCGCCAGCTCCTCGACGGGCACCGCCCGCACCGAGTGGACGGCGGCCGCCACCCGGAAGTCCTCGTCGTCGGCGAGCGCGGACACCCGCTCGGCCCACATCTCGGCGTCCCCGTCGTCGAAGCGCCGTTGCACGCCCTCCAGGCGCACGTCGATCCCGCCGCGCAGGTAGCAGGTGTCCAGCAGGGTCATCCGCAGACCGGCCACCTGCGCCGCCTCGTGCAGGACGTGACCCATCTCGTTCGGGTCGGCGTAGCGCGCCCCGCCCGGGCCGTGGTGAAGGTAGTGGAACTCCCCCACGCAGGTGATCCCGGCCAGCACCATCTCCGAGTACGCCGCGCTGGCCAGAGCCAGGTAGGTGTCCGGGTCGAGCCGGTCGGCGAGGGAGTACATCCGCTCGCGCCAGGTCCAGAACGTGCCCCCGTCGGTCTGCGTGCGGCCTCGCAGGGCCCGATGAAAGGCGTGCGAATGGGTGTTCGCGAACCCGGGCAGCACAAGGTGGTCGAGGCGGACATCGCCCGGGAACGGCTGGGTACCGCTCTGGACGTCGGTGATCCGGCCATCCGCACCGGTACTGACCCGCACCCCGGCCAGCGGCCCGGCCGGTAACCAGGCGTAGGCGCACCACCAGGTCGCCGTGGTCCTCGACATCTCACCCTTCAGTGGCTCAGCAGCTCGGCCAGCACCTCGGTCAGCGCGCTCACCCCCGCTGCGCAGTCGCCGTCCTGCGCTGTTTCGGCCGGGGAGTGTGAGACTCCGGTCGGGTTGCGCACGAACAGCATGGCCGACGGTACGCCCGCGTGGGCTAGGACGCCCGCATCGTGTCCGGCGCCGGTGGCCAGCGTCGGGACGGGAGGGCCGTCCAGGGCGCGCCCGGCGGCGGCGGCCACCCGCTCGGTGAGGACGGGATCGAAGTCGGTGACGGGCGTCCAGGACTCCTCGGTCACGGTGCCGCTCAAGGCCAGGTCGGCCAGGATCGCCCGAACCTGGGTCTCGGTGTCGGCGCGGGCGTCGAGCCAGGCCCGAACCCGGCCGGGGATGGCGTTGACGGCGTTGGGTTCGATGCTCACCCTTCCGATCGTGGCCAGTCCCTCGTGACGGACGGCGGCGGCCCGAGTCTCGGTGACCAACCGGGCCAGAGCCAGCATCGGATCGTCCCGGTCAGCCAGCTCGGTGGTGCCGGCGTGGTCGGCGCGCCCGGTGAGCTCGAACCGCCAGCGTCCGTGCGGCCGGATCCGGCTCGCCGCACCGACCGGCGCGTCGTAGGCGGCGGTGGCCAGCGCCTTGCCCTGCTCCACGTGCAGCTCGACGAACGCCCCCACCCTGCGCAGGGTCTCGGGATCTGGACCGATGTGGTCCGGGGTGAGTCCGGCTGCCCGCACAGCCGCGGCGTACTCGACCCCGTCGCCGTCCCGCAGCGCGAGAACCGTTGCCGGATCGACGGTCCCGGTCAGCAGTCTGCTTCCGGAGCAGGCCAGCCCGAACCGGGCACCCTCCTCGTCGACGAACCGGACGACCCCCAACGGCCGGGTGGCACCGGCGGTCACGTCGTCCAGGATCTTGCTGCGGCGCAGCAACGCCTCGACGGCGGCGAGGGCAGCGGTGACCCCGAGGGGTCCGTCGTAGGCGCCGCCGTCGGGCACGGAGTCCAGGTGGCTACCCGTGACCACGCCGGGCCGGCCGATGGCAGCAGCGCGGTCGGGGTCACCCCACCAGGCCCACTGGTTGCCGCACCGGTCCCGGCTCACCGTCGCACCGAGGTGCGTGGCGGTGGCGGCGAACCACTCGGCGAGCGCGGCGTCCTCGCGGGTGAAGGCGAACCGGCGGTACCCGCCCGAGGCCGGATCCCGGCCGATCGGGGCGATCTCGGCGAGCAGCGAGGTGAGGCTCACCCGGACTCGCCTTCGCGCATCGGTACTCGCACGCCGCACTGGGCCGCGACGTCCACCGCCGCGGGGTAGCCGGCATCGACGTGCCGGATCACTCCCATGCCCGGGTCGTTGGTCAGGACCCGTTCGAGCTTGGCTGCGGCGAGCGCGGTTCCGTCGGCGACGCTGACCTGACCGGCGTGGATCGATCGGCCGATGCCCACCCCGCCGCCGTGGTGGATCGAGACCCAGGTGGCTCCGGACGAGGCCGCCACCAGGCCGTTCAGCAGCGGCCAGTCGGCGATCGCGTCCGACCCGTCAAGCATCGCCTCGGTCTCCCGGTAGGGACTGGCGACCGAGCCGCAGTCCAGGTGGTCGCGCCCGATCACGATCGGGGCGCTCACCTCGCCGGAGGCGACCAGCTCGTTGAACCGCAGGCCGGCCCGGTCCCGCTCGCCGTAGCCGAGCCAGCAGATCCGCGCCGGCAGTCCCTGGAAGGCGACGCGCTGCGATGCCGATCGCAGCCACCGATGGAGGTGGTCGTTGTCGGGGAAGAGGTCGGCGACCGCGCGGTCGGTCACCGCGATGTCCCTCGGATCGCCGGACAACGCCGCCCAGCGGAACGGGCCCCGGCCCTCGCAGAACAGCGGGCGGATGTAGGCCGGCACGAAGCCGGGGAAGGCGAAGGCGCGGTCGTACCCGCCGAGCCGGGCCTCCTCGCGGATCGAGTTGCCGTAGTCGAACACCTCGGCACCGGCGTCGAGGAAGCCGACCATCGCCTCGACGTGCCGGGCCATCGAGGCCCGCGCCCTCTGGGTGAACTCCTCCGGCTTGGCCTGCGCGTAGTCGTGCCAGTCCTCCAGGTCGATGCCCTCGGGCAGGTAGGCGAGCGGGTCGTGGGCGCTGGTCTGGTCGGTGACGATGTCAACCTCAACGCCACGCCTGAGGAGCTCGGGCAGGACGGTGGCGCAGTTGCCGACCAGGCCGACCGACAGGGCCCGCCGCTCGGCCTTGGCCGCGAGCACCCGGCGCAGCGCGTCGTCCAGGGCCGCCTCACCGTCCCCTGAGGCCATCTCGTCGAGGTAGCGGGCCTCCACCCGGCGGCGCAGCCGGTGCGGGTCCACGTCGACCACGAGACAGACCCCGTCGTTGAGGGTGACCGCCAGCGGCTGAGCGCCGCCCATGCCGCCGCAGCCGCCGGTGACGGTCAGCGTGCCGGCCAGGCTGCCGCCGAACCTCTTGGCCGCGACGGCGGCGAAGGTCTCGTAAGTGCCCTGGAGGATGCCCTGGGTGCCGATGTAGATCCACGAGCCCGCGGTCATCTGGCCGTACATGGTCAACCCGAGGTGCTCGAGGCGACGGAACTCCGGCCAGGTCGCCCAGTCGCCGACAAGGTTCGAGTTGGCGATCAGTACTCGGGGCGCCCACTCGTGGGTACGCATGACGCCGACCGGGCGGCCGGACTGCACGAGCAGCGTCTCATCCTCGGCCAGGGTGGTCAGGGTGCGCACGATCGCGTCGAAGCTGGCCCAGTCCCGGGCGGCCTTGCCGGTGCCGCCGTAGACGACGAGGTCGTCCGGACGCTCGGCTACGTCGGGGTCGAGGTTGTTCATGAGCATCCGCAGCGGGGCCTCGGTCTGCCACGAGCGAGCGGTCAGGGTGGTGCCGCGGCGCGCGCGGACCTCCCGGGGTCCGGGGACGGGGGTCGTCATCGGGAGCCTCCTCAGGTGACTGTGGGTGACGATTCGGACGTCTTCGCGGGGAGTTACGCCCACCCCCGATGGGCACAACGTCACGCCGTGCCCGTCTAGCGGGCACAACGTGACGTTGTGCCCACTGGGGAGGGGCACGGCGTGACGTTGGGCCCATCAGCTCAGGGGGCCGGTCACGGACTCGGCGGCTCCCCGCACGGCGCCGGAGCGGACCAGGTCGGTGGCGGCGGCGATCTCCGGAGCGAGGTGCCGGTCAGGACCGGGACCATCGACGCCGCCGGCGCGCAACAGGTCCCGGACGGCGGCCGTCGCCGGGGCCGGCTGCAGCGGGGCGCGCAGGTCCAGGGCCCGCGCGCCGCAGACCAGCTCGATCGCCAGGACGGTGGCGAGGGCGTCGAGCGAGCGGCGCAGCGCGCGGGCGGCGTGCCAGCCCATCGACACGTGGTCCTCCTGCATCGCTGAGGAGGGGATCGAGTCGACACTGGACGGGACGGCGAGCCGCTTGGCCTCGCTGACCAGACCCGCCGCGGTGTACTGCGCGATCATCAGCCCGGAGTCCACGCCCGGGTCGTCGGCGAGGAACGGCGGCAGGCCGTTGCTCCGGGAGGCGTCGAGGAACCGGTCGGTACGCCGCTCGCTGATACCGGCGACATCCGCCGTGGCGATGGCGAGGAAGTCGAGCACGTACCCCACCGGGGCGCCGTGGAAGTTGCCGTTGCTCTCCACCCGGCCGTCCGTGGTGAGGACCGGGTTGTCGATGGCGGCTGACAGCTCGCGGTCGGCGACGACTGTGGCATGGGCCATGGTGTCCCTGGCGGCCCCGTGCACCTGGGGCGAGCACCGTAGCGAGTACGCGTCCTGCACTCGGGTGCAGTCGGGAGTGCGGTGACTGTCCATGATCGGCGAACCGTCGAGGAGCGAGCGCAGGTTCGCCGCACTGGCCGCCTGTCCCGGGTGCGGGCGCAGCGCCATCAGGTCGGACGCGAACGCCCGGTCGGTGCCGAGCAGAGCCTCGATGCTCGTCGCGGCGGCGACATCGGCAACGGTGAGCAGGGACCCCAGGTCGGCCAGGGCCAGCACCAGCATGCCGAGCATGCCGTCGGTGCCGTTGATCAGCGCCAGGCCCTCCTTGGCACCCAAGGTGAGCGGGGCGATCCCGGCCTCGCGCAGGGCGTCGACGGCCGGACGGCGGGTGCCGGCGCCGTCCAGCACCTCACCCTCACCGCAGGCGGCCAGGGCGACGGCCGCCAGTGGTGCGAGGTCACCGGAGCAGCCCAGCGAGCCGAACTCATGGACGATCGGGGCGATCCCGGCGTTGAGCATCGCGGCATAGGTGAGCGCGGTCTCGGGTCGAACGCCGGTGCGTCCGGTGGCAAGGGTGCGCAGCCTCAGCAGCATCAGTGCGCGGACCACCTCGACCTCGACCTCAGCGCCGGCGCCGGCCGCGTGGGAGCGAACCAGGCTGCGCTGCAACCGTTCCCGGTCGTCGGCGGGGATGTGCCGGGTAGCCAGGGCACCGAACCCGGTGGAGAGCCCGTACACCGGCCGGTCCGATGCGGCGAGCTTCTCGACCACCGCCCGGGAGGCCGCAACGGCGTCCAGGGCCTCGTCGGACAGCGTCAGCCGCGCCCCGTACCGGGCCACGGCCACCACCGCCTCGGCACTGAGCCGGCCCGGCCCGACCTCGATCGTCGTCATGTCTCCAAGGGCACCACGTCGCGAGGGCGCGAGGCACCCCCAGAACGGCGGAAGTCATCTGGTATCTCAGACGGTAGGAGGGGGCGGTGGCACCATCGAGGGATGGTGTTGGCCCCTGCGGCCCGGCAGGCGATCGCCGTCCTGCAGTACCTGGCCGGGCAGGCCGGACCGATTCCGGCGGCGGCGATCGCACGGGACCTCGACCTGCCCCGATCGACCACCTACCAGCTGCTGCAGGCGCTCGCCGACCACGCCCTCGTCGTCCATCTGCCCGAGGAGCGCCGGTACGGGCTCGGCCCGGGCGCGGTCGAGCTCGGCTCCGCCTACTCCCGCCAGGCACCACTGGCTCGGCTGGCCCGCCCGGTGCTCGCCACGGTGGTCACCCGGGTGCGACAGAGTGGTCACCTGGTCGTGCTGCACGGCAACGAGGTGTTCTACGTGGTCGAGCAGCGCGCCCGCGGCCGCCCGGGGCTGGTCACCGACGTCGGGGTCCGGCTGCCGGCGCACCTGACCGCCAGCGGGCGGGCGATCCTGGCGCATCTGCCCGCGCCCCAGGTCCGGGCGCTCTACCCGGACGCGGCGTCGTTCACCACCCGCACCGGGACCGGGCCACGGTCCCTCAGCGAGCTGCGCGCCGTTCTGGCCCAGGCCCGCCGTGACGGCCATGCCAGCGAGGACGGCGAGGTGACCCCCGGCTTCGCCTCCATCGCGGACGCCGTGCGCGACCACACCGGCCACCCGATCGCCGCGGTCGCGGTGACCTTCGCGGTCGAGCCGCGGCTGGGGCCGAGCGAGGACGACGCGTTGGTGCGCGCCGTCCGGGCCGCCGCCGCAGAGCTCACCCGACGGCTCGGCGGTCACACCTGACCCACCGCACTGGCGTCGGGGACCTGCTCACGATCCGTTCACCCGGCGGACAGGTCGACCTCACATGCTTCTGCAGCGCGCGGGCGAGGGTGGGCCGGTGCCCGCACGCTTCCAGTACCTCCGCCGCGACCAGGGGTGGTTCTGGCGGCTTCTCGGGGCGAACAACCGCGCCATCGCCCGAAGTCCCGAGCCGTGCCCCGATGCCGTCCGGGCCCGTCGCGACGCCTCCACCATGGCTCGCCTGGCGGCGGACGGACGCATCGAGGTCATCGGGGACGGGCGGGGCTGGCGCTGGGTGCTACTGGAGGATGGCACCATCCGTGCGGTCTCGGCCGGCGTGTTCGTGCGCCGCTCCGACTGCCAGCGCGCCGTGTCGCGGTTTCGCGCCAGCGCCGTCACGGCGCACCTGGAGTCCCCGGACCCGTCGGCGTGAGGCTCGACCGCCCATACCGGGCAGGGTCGACAGATGTGCGGCGGGCTCAGGCCAGGACGAGCAGTACAACGGCCATCGCGACGCCGATCGCCAGCGACACGAGTCCTCCGACGACGAACAACCGGGCCCGATCGGCCCCCACCGTGACCCGCTTCGGGTCCCCTGGGTCGTAGACGACCGCGATCGCCAGGCCCTCGCGGTAGGGGCGACGCGCCGGCTGGTCGCCGACGGCCCGCACCTGCCGCCCGGTCGCCGTCCGGAACTCGACCACCGGCAGGTACCAGCCCGGCGGCGCCGGCGGGTCCTGGCGGTTGTCGACCACCGTGCCGATCGCCCTCACGCCGCCCTGTCGCACGGGCGAGCGCCCACCGCGTGCCCGCGGCGCGCTGAGCAACATGCCCAGACCGAGGACCACGGGCAGCCCGACAAAGACCAGGACCAGGAACGGCACGCCGCCGACGCTACCGGAGCCGTTCGTCGCCCTACCGCGCGCTGATCGCCTCGTGGACGGCGAGCACCCGCCGGGCGGTCTCGACGTGGAGGTTCTCCACCATCCGGCCGTTGTGGACGACGACGCCCTGGCCGGCAGCCATCGCCTGCTCGAACGTGGCGATCAGGGCCTGGGCGTCGGCCACTGCCGCCTCGGACGGCGCCCACGCGGTGTTGCACGGCTCGATCTGGTTCGGGTGGATCAGCGTCTTGCCGTCGAACCCCATCTCGACGCCCTGCCGGCACTCGGCGGCGAAACCCTCGGCGTCCTTCACGTCGTTGAAGACGCCGTCCAGGATCGCCTTTCCGGTCGCTCGGGCCGCGAGCAGGCACAGCCCCAGCCCGGTGAGAAGCGGTTGACGCCCCGGAACGTGCGCGGCACGAAGCTCTTTGGCCAGGTCGTTGGTGCCCATCACCAGCACCGACAGCCGGGCGGAGGCCGCTGCGATCTCCTCGCAGTGCAGCATCGCCACCGGGGTCTCGACCATCGCCCACAGCCCGGTGTGGTCAGGCGCACCTGCCTTCTCCATCGCCGCCTCGATGGCGTGCACGTCGGCCACCGAGGACACCTTCGGGACCACGATCCCGCCCGGCCCGGCCTGCGAGGCCGCCGCGATATCGTCGGCGAACCACGCGGTGTCCAGGCCGTTCACCCGGATCGTCAGTTCCTTGCGACCGTACTCACCCGACCCGACCGCAGCGCAGACTCGTTCCCGTGCTTGCGGTTTGGCGTCCGGGGCGACCGCGTCCTCGAGGTCGAGGATGAGTGCGTCGGCGTCCAGCGTCTTCGCCTTCTCCAGCGCCCGCTCGTTGGCGCCGGGCATGTACAGCACGCTGCGGCGCGGGGTGAGGCTCGGGTCGGTCACGGTATGGCTCCTTCTTGTTCGGCCCGGATCTGATGGACCCGGTTCAGAACCCGTAGGCGGCGGCCAGCTCGGGATCGCGGGCGGCCAGGTCCCGGGCCAGATCGACCATGACCTGGCATTGCTTGCAGGAGGCGTCGTCCTCCATTCGGCCGTCCAGCATCACCGCGCCGGTTCCGTCGCCCATCGCCTCGATGACGCGCAATGCGTGCGCGACGTCCTGAGGTGCCGGGGAGAACACCTTCTTGGCGATGTCGATCTGCACCGGGTGCAGGCTCCAGGCCCCGACACAACCGAGCAGGAAGGCATTGCGGAACTGGTCCTCACAGGCGACCGTGTCCTTGATGTCGCCGAACGGACCGTAGTAGGCGTAGATGCCCGCGGCAGCGCAGGCGTCGACCATCCGCGCGATCGTGTAGTGCCACAGGTCCTGCTGGAAGACCCGGCGCCGTGACACGTCGGCCTCATAGTCAGGCACCGTCGCGCCGCTCTCGCCGCTCACCGTCGGCGGGTCCTCCCGGACCAGGTAGCCGGGATGTCCGCCGCCGACCCGAGTGGTCTTCATCCGGCGGTTCGCGGCCAGGTCCGCCGGGCCGAGTGACAGCCCCTGCATCCGGGGGCTGGCGCCGCAGATCTCCTCGACGTTGGTCACTCCCCGGGCGGTCTCCAGGATCGCGTGCACCAGAATGGGCCGGGTCAGGCCGGCCCGGGCCTCGAGCTGGGCGAGCAGCCTGTCGACGTAGTGGATGTCCTCGGCGCCCTCGACCTTGGGCACCATGACCACATCGAGCTTGTGCCCGATCTCCGGCACCAGCGTGGTCAGGTCCTCCAGCACCCACGGCGAGTCGAGGGCGTTGATGCGGGTCCACAGCTGGGTGTCCCCGAAGTCGGTGCTCTTGGCGATCTGGACCAGGCCGGAACGAGCGGCCTCCTTGTTATCGGCCTTGACGGCGTCCTCGAGGTTGCCGAGCAGGACGTCCACCTGCGCGGCCATCTGCGGCACCTTGGCCGCCATCTTCTCGTTCGAGGGATCGAAGAAGTGAATCATCCGGGACGGCCGGAACGGGATCTCCCGCATAGGTGTGGGGGCGCCGACGGCGAGCGGTCTGAAGAAGTCCTTGGCAGGGCGCATGCCGCCAGATTAGGGGCCTCTCATCGCCCTCCGGGGTCGCGCGGGTCACACCCGCGCACGCTGCGGACCAATCGGCAGCACCCCGGAGCCCCGCCCGGGGCTTGTCGCCGCCCGGTTCCGGTCAGCCGCTGTCGTCGACCCGCAGCGACGGCTGGGTCCCAGCGGCACAGGTGACGTGCACGCCGATCGACCGCGTGCCCCGCAGGAAGCCGAACCGCCGCCCGCCCGGTTCGGCGACGGGGTCCGCCGCGCTCCAGCCGTCCCGGGGCAGGACTCTCCAGCTCACAAGGTCCGTCCCCCGGCAGGTCACGCTGACCGTGCCCCCGGCCGTCCGCGCAGCGGCCGAACGCACGGAGTCCGATGCCGGGTCCGCCTCCCCGGACGCAACCGGCGGCTGCGTCCCGGAGGGCGTCGAGGGCGACGGGCTGCCCACCGCCGCGCGGGGGGTGGCCGCGGAGGCGGTCGGGACGCCCCGGGGATCGGCAGCGCGGTCGGCGGAGGACGACGCGACGGCGGCAGCCCGCGGGCTCGCCGACGCCGCCCCCGGCTGGTCGGTCGAGGGTCTGACCGGGAGCGCCGCACCGGTCGAGGTCGTCGAGCGGGGTGGTGACCCCGAGCGGACGGCAGGGGCATCGGCCGAGGTCGACGCCGTGGCCGGCGTAGTGGAGGGGACGACACCGGTGGAGGCCACGGCCGCTTGCGCCGAGACGACGGCGCCGGCCTCCCCAGGCCCGGCGCCGGTCTGCTCCGCGGGCGATGCGCCCTGCGTCCCATCGGGCGTCGAGGCGGAACGGGCCGTCGGGCCGTCGTCGGCTGCGGGGGTGCCGGACGCCGCCGACCGGGCCGGCGTTCGAGCAGCGACGGCTTCGCCCTCGGTGGGGAGCAGCCCCAGCGCCGAGGGACGGGTGACCTCCTGCCCCGCCCTGCCGATCACCCACACGGTGAGGGCCGCGGTGCAGACCACCGCGACCAGCCAGAGCGCAACGGCCGCGGCGAGGGTGCCCCACCGGCTCCGCCGACGTTGAGCCCTCGACCCGGTCATGGCCGGTCACCCGGTGAATCACCCAGGGTCAACGGGAACCGTGCGTTTCCACCCAACCGCCGCGAGGGGATACCGTCCTTCGCGTGGCTGTGATTCTGCTCGTCGAGGACGACGCGGGAATTCGATCGGCCCTCACCCGGGCGTTGACCGAGCGTGGTCATGCGGTGACCTGGCAACCGGCCGGACTTCCCGGCCTGCAGGCGGTGATCGACGAGCGGCCCGACGTCGTCCTGCTGGACATGGGCCTGCCCGACGTGGACGGCGCCCAGGTGCTCACCATGATGCGTGCGGTGAGTGACGTCCCGGTGATCGTGGTGACTGCCCGGGACGACGACGCCGAAGTCGTCAAAGCCCTGGACGCCGGGGCGGACGACTACGTGGCCAAGCCGTTCGGCGCCGATCATCTCGAGGCCCGGATCCGCGCCGTGCTGCGCCGCAGCGCGGGTCAGCGATCTGAAGGGCCGCTCACCGTCGGCGACCTGGTGGTGGACCCGCGCACCCGGTCGGCGAGCATGTCGGGCAAACCACTCGAGCTCTCCCGCAAGGAGTTCGACCTGCTCTATGCCCTGGCCCAGCGCGCCGGCGAGGTGGTCAGCAAGCGTGAGCTGCTCGCCGAGGTCTGGCGCCAACCGTACGGCGGCGGTGACCGGACCGTCGACGTGCACCTGTCCTGGCTGCGGCGCAAGCTCGGAGAGACGGCCGCCGAGCCGCGATACCTGCACAGCACCCGTGGCGTCGGCGTCCGGCTGGCCGCACCCGGCAGCGACTGAGGCGGGGGCCGGTGCGCCGCCGCCTCGCCTTCCTGGTCGCCGCAACGACATCAGCGGTCGTCATCGCCTTCCTGGTGCCGTTGGCTCTGCTGCTGCGCACCCTGGCCGAGGAGAAGGTGCTCGCCGGCTCCGCCGAGCGGGCGCTCACCGTCCTGTCGATCGCGGATGCCTCGCCACCGTCCCAGATCGAGGGCAATGTGAAGTCCTATCTGGAACGCACCGAGCAACCCCCCGGGACGGCCACAACGCTCTACCTGCCGACCGGCGCCATGTTCGGGCGTGCGGTGTTCGGCGACCCGGGCGTCGACCAGGCGATCGACCAGAAGAAGTCGTTCGTGCGACGTACCGACACCGCGATGATCACCTACAAGGTGCTGACCGGCGAGCTCGGAACGTACGTCGCGCGGGACCAGGTCTCCGAGGAGATCCTTCATCGCGGCGTCCTGCGCAGCACTCTGATCATCATCGGGCTCGGGGTGCTGCTGATGGGCGCGTCCGTGGTGGCCGCCGATCGGTTGGCCCGCCGGGTGAGCCAGCCGATCCAGGACGTCGTCCGCGCCGCGGATGCGATGCGCGAGGGCAGCCTGGACGTCCGGGTGGCCGAGGAGGGCATGCCCGAGGTGGTCACCCTGGCCCGGGCGCTGAACCTGCTCGCAGAACGGGTTGGGCGGCTGCTCGCCGCCGAGCGGAACGCGGTCGCGGACCTGTCTCACCGGCTGCGAACACCCGTCACGGCCCTGCGCCTGGACACCGAGATGATCACTGACCCGGACGTCGGCGAGCGGTTGCGCGGCCACATCACCCAGCTCGAACGCACGGTCGACGCGATCGTCCACGACGCCCGACGCACCAGCCGGACCGAGGCAATCGGGGCCTGCGACGCCGCGAAGGTGGTCCGCGACCGGGTGGCGTTCTGGTCGGCCCTGGCCGAGGAGCAGGGACGCCCGCTGCGGACGGCGGTGCCGGATCGTCCATTGCTCGCCAAGGTGAGCGCGGGAGACCTGACCGACGTGGTCGACGTCCTCCTGGACAACGTGTTCGCGCACACCGAGGACGGGGTGCCGATCGAGGTCTGGGTGGTGCCCCGCGCCGACGGGGCGATCGTGCTGACCGTCGAGGACGGCGGCACGGGCCTGCCGGCCGGCGACATCGTCTCCCGGGGCAGCTCGGGCCGGGGCTCCAGCGGTCTCGGACTGGACATCGCCCGACGGGCGGCCATGGCATCGGGCGGATGGCTGGAGCTGGGCCAGTCCCGGCTGGGCGGGGCCCTGGTCAGGGTGGTGCTCGGCAAGGCCGACGCCTGATCTGACTCCCGCAATCATCGGCCTCACCACCCGCCGCCGGCGCCGTTGACGTCGACCCGCCCTGCTCGGAGTCGGCGCTCGACCGTACGACCAGCGTCGGGCAGGCCGGGTCATCGGCGCATCGTCTGGGGGTCAAGAGCCCGCAAAATGCCTCCATATCGGACGTGATCGGCATCAGGGTGAGGTATCGACCCTTTGAACGGGGCGAAATCCTCTCCCCGGCGCCGATCTTCGCGCTCACCTAGCTTGATCGGCTCTTGATGGCGCGATGAGCGGCCCTTCATAGGCCTGAAGCCAGGCTTGTCCGGTGCCCCGCAACCGTCGTCGTCCCCAGCACCGGCTGACACCGCGTGACCGAGACCGCACCCGCCGCATCCTGACCGTCCTCACCGGCGGGATCACCGTCGGCGCCGTCGCGGCAACCGGGGCGACCATGAGCATGGCCGCCGAGGAGACCGCCCGCCGGGACGCCGAGCGGGCCGAGGCCCAGCGGCAGGCCGAGGCCGCGGCGGCTCTCCGGTCCGGCAGCACCCCCGCCTCGCGCACCGGCGCCGGCCGCTCGACCCAGGTCTACAGCGTTCCTGCGTCGGCGTCGCCGGACGTGCAGGACGACGAAGCAGCCGCGGCAGCCGCCGCCTCCCAGGCCTCTGCCGCCGCCAAGACCACCGGCACGACGACGGCCGCGGTCGCACAGAAGACCGCCGCGACCAGCACGACGACGGCGGCGAAACCCGCGTCGAGCACCACGACGGCGGCCGCCCAGCCCGCGCCGCCCGCGCCACCCGCCCGGCAGCCGGCGCCGCAGCCCCCCGCCCAGGAACCCGCACCGGCGCCGACCACGCAGCAGCCGGCGCCGCAGCCTCCCGCCCAGGAACCGGCACCGGCGCCGACGAGCGGGTCCTGACGCCGTCCATGGTCGTGGCCCGCACCCCGGGGCAGCCGACGTACGCCGACGCCACGTGGCGCACCTGGGGCACCTACGTCTTCCTGGGCGTGGCGGACGCCGAGCTGCTCGAGCAGGCCCGAGGGCTGGCCGAGAAGCTGCTCGCCGAGCTCGACCAGGCGATCAGCCGGTTCCGCGACGACTCCGATCTGGTCCGGGCCAACGCCGCCGCGGGCAGCTGGGTGGACGACGTCTCGCCCTGGCTGGTCGAGGCGGTCGACGTCGCCGTCGCGGCAGCCAGGGACACCGGCGGCCTGGTCGACCCGACCATGGGGCGGCTGATCTGCGACCTCGGCTACGACGCCGACCTGGACGAGGTGCGCGCCCGCCCGGCGCCCGTGGCCATGGGGCCGGCGGACCTGCCCGAGCCGCCGCTGATCACCGGCGCCTGGCGACGAGTGACCACCGCACCGGGCCGGGTCAGAGTGCCGACCGGCAGCGCACTGGACCTCGGCGCGACAGGTAAGGCGTTCGCGGCCGACCGGATCAGCGCCGCCATCGCCGAGCAGGTCACCGACTGCATCCTCAGTATCGGCGGCGACGTGGCCGTCGGCTGCACCAGCGACGACCCTGCCCGGGCGCATCCGTGGCGAGTGGCAGTCAGCGAGCGTCCGGGTGAGGACGGCCAGGAGATCATCGCTCTGCCCCGGGGTGGGATCGCGACCTCCACCACTCGGCACCGCACCTGGCAGCGGGGCGGCGAGACTCTGCACCACCTGCTCGACCCGAGGACGGGGCGACCGATCGAGCGGATCTGGCGGACGGCGACCGTGCGGGGCCCAGACTGTGTCGGCGCCAACGTCGCCTCGACCGCCGTCCTGGTGCTCGGCGACCGCGCCACCGGATGGCTGGAGGCCCGCGGGATGCCCGCTCGGCTGGTGGCCCGGGACGGCGACGTGGTTACCCTCGCAGGGTGGCCAGGACCGGCCCGATGAGAGGCCTGACCCGATGACGCTCTGGTTCGCCAACCGCGGCACCGGTGTCGTGCTCGTCGCCCTACTTACGCTGGCCACCGCGCTCGGGGTGCTGTCGACGGCCCGGGCCGGGTCGCGGTTCTGGCCACGTTTCGCCACCCAGGGTCTGCATCGCAACGTCTCACTGCTGGCCACCCTGCTGCTCCTCGTCCATGCCTCCGCCGCAGTCCTCGACGAGTTCGTCGACCTGCGCTGGTACCACGTCGTCCTGCCGGTCGGGGGCGAGTACGTGGCCAAGGAACGGGTGCCGCTGACCCTGTCGGCCCTGGCATTCGTGTTCATGACGCTGGTGGTGGCGACCAGCCTGCTCCGGTCCAGGCTGTCGCACCGAGTCTGGCGCGCGGTGCACCTGCTGACCTACCTCACCTGGGCGCTCGGCGTCGTGCACGGGGTGCTGATCGGCACCGACGCACGGACCTGGTGGGGGCTCGGGGTCACCCTGGTCAGCGTTGCCGTGGTGGCGATGGCCGGTGCCGTCCGGCTGGCCACCCTGGTCCGGGAGCGCCGCTGGGCCCTCGACGCGGCGACCGGACGATGACGGCGGGGCAGGTCGTCGTCCCCGCCGGGTACGCCGGCGAGGTCTGCGTACTCGGCGGCCCGCGGCTGCTCGCCGGCGCAGCGGACGGCGGCGGCCTGGCCGCGCACCGGCACCGGTGGGGCAGCCCGGCGCCCATCGGAGCCGACGAGCTCGTCGGGCTGACCAGCTCCGCGCAGGTGCGCGGTCGCGGCGGGGCGGGGTTCCCGTTCTCCCGCAAGCTGTCCACTGCGCTGGCCTCCGGGAAACGTCGGTCCGTGGTGGTCAACGCCGCCGAAGGGGAGCCGGGCAGCGCGAAGGACAGCGCGGTACTGCTCACCGTTCCGCACCTGGTCCTGGACGGCGCCACCGTCGTGGCCCGGGCCCTCGGCGCCGACGTGGCGCACGTCGTGGTGGCCGGGGAGCGGCCGGACCTGCTGCCCGCCGTCCAGGAGGCGATCCGCCACCACGACGGTCCGGTCGAGTTCACCGCCGACGAGACCAGCGGCGGCTTCGTCGGGGGTCAGGCGCGCGCCGTTCTGGAGCTGCTCTCGGGTCGGGAGAACCTCCCGGTGACGGCGTGGGCGCCCGAGGCGGTCAGCGGGCTGCGCGGGCGGCCCACCCTGCTGTCGAACGCCGAGACCTATGCGCAGGTCGCTGCGCTGACCGCGCTCGGCCCGCAGCAGTACGCCCAGCTCGGCACCGTCGAGGAACCCGGGACGACGCTGCTGACCGTCGGCGGGGACGGCCCGGCCGGCGTCGTCCTCGAGGTGCCCTTCGGGGTGCGGCTGGCCGAGGTCCTTGCCTACTGCGGCCGCGACGTCGGGGCGCCGTGCGTCGTCGGCGGGTACCACGGGGCGTGGCTGACCGCGGAGCAGGTGACGAGGCACCGGATCAGCCGGTCCGACCTCGCCCAGGTGCACGCCGGCATCGGCGCGGGAGTCGTGCTGCCGGTGGCCCCCGGCGCCTGCCCGGTGCAGCTCACGGCCCGCGTGGTCGCCTACCTGGCGGGGCAGAGCGCTCGCCGGTGCGGGCCGTGCTTCAACGGGTTGCCGGCGCTGGCCGAGGCGTGCGACGCGTTGTCCCTCGGCGGCTGCGGCGAGGCGACGCTCGACCGGCTGGAGGAACTGGTCGGGCTGCTGCCGGGTCGGGGGGCCTGTGCTCACCCGGACGGCACGGTGCGACTGGTCCGCTCGTTGCTGAGAGCCTTCCCGGTGGAGGTGGCTGCGCACCTGACCGGAGAGTGCTCGATTCGGCCCGCGCCACTGCGCCGCCAGGCGGCGGCGACCGGACGGAGGCGGCGTGACCTGCGGTGAGCTGCGATGACCAGTGAGCTGCGATGACCGGCGATCCCGACCGGGCGCCGTCCGGGCCGACCCGACCGACCGGCTCGGCCGAATTGGACATGGCCCCGAGCCCCGGCCTGGTGCCACGGATCGCGCAGACCGGCTCGGTTCCCGCGGTCCGGCCGGCCGCTGCCAGCCGGAGGTCACGGCGGGTGGCCAAGAGGCTGCGGGTGGACTGGCCCCAGTGCAAGGCCCACGGCCTGTGCCATGAGCTCCTGCCCGAGCTGATCGGACGCGACGAGTGGGGCTACCCGGTGGTGTGGGCGCAGGGAGTGCGTCCCGCCCTGCTGGACGACGCCCGCCGGGCCGTCGCCGCCTGCCCGACGCTGGCCCTGCGCCTCCTCGACCCCGACCACTGACGGCACCCCCCGGGACGGGCACAACGTCACGCCGTGCCCGTCTAGCGGGCACGGCGTGACGTTGTGCCCGTCCGGGGTGAGCGTGATCCCACTCGGCCAGGAGAGCGTGGCCACTCTGAGTGACTCTAATTGCAAGTCATTCCCAACAGGGTTACGTTCGCAATTGACCTGGGCAGCCCGTCGCGTCACCGGCCAGGAGGGCGGACCACAATGCATGTACCTGACGGCTTCATCGACGTCCCGGTGTCACTCGGCGCTGCGGCCGTGGCCGCGGCCGGTATCGCTGTGTCATTGCGTGGGGCCCGGCGCGAGCTCGACGACCGCGCAGCCCCGATGGCCGGGCTGGTGGCCGCCTTCGTCTTCGCCGCCCAGATGATCAACTTCCCGATCGCCGCCGGAACCAGCGGTCACCTGCTCGGCGGGGTGCTGGCGGCCGTCCTGGTCGGGCCGTACACCGGGGCGCTGTGCATCGCCGTGGTCCTGCTCGTCCAGGGACTGTTCTTCGCCGACGGGGGCCTGACCGCCATCGGAGTCAACGTCACGAACATGTCGATCATTGGGCTCGGGGTGGGGTACCTGACCTACCTACTCCTGGTCCGGCTGCTCCCCAAGACCCGTTTCGGCCTGCTCACGGCCGGCGCCGTCGGCGCCTTCGTCTCCGTGCCGGCGGCCGCTGCCGGGTTCACGGCCTTCTATGCGATCGGCGGGACCAGCGACATCCCGGTGAGCACGGTGGTGACCGCCATGGTCGGGGTGCACCTGCTGATCGGGCTCGGCGAGGCACTCATCACCGCCGCCACGATCGGCAGCGTCCTCGCCGTCCGACCGGACCTGGTGCGCGGCGCCGGCCACCTGCGCGGCGACCTCGAGCTGCGTACGCAACCGGCCGCCGAACCGGCTGCCGCACACGGCTTCTCGCCAGTGGCCGAAACGGCGACCGACGCAGGCGTCCACGATGCGTGACCGGCGGCTCGCCATTCTCGCCCTGGTCGTGGCGCTGCTGGTGGCCGGCGGGCTCAGCCTGTTCGCCAGCAGCGCGCCGGACGGACTGGAGAAGGTCGCCGCCGACACCGGGTTCGGCGGCACGGCGGCGGACAGCGCGACGTCCGGCTCCCCGCTCGCCGACTACCAGGCGAGCTTCCTGGACGGCGCCGTCGGCCGATCCCTGGCCGGCGTCGTCGGCGTGCTGGTCACCCTCGCCGTGTTCTACGGGCTGGCTCGCCTGCTGCGCCGGCGCGAGCCCACCCGCTGACCGGCCGAACCTGCAGACCGCCATGGCCTCCGGACACGCCCACCGCCTCTACGTCCCCGGTGACTCGATCGCGCACCGGCTGGCGGCCCACTGCAAGCTGGTCGCCGCGCTGAGCTTCGTCGTCCTGGTCGTCCTCACCCCGCCCCGTCAGGTCTGGGCGTTCGGCTGCTACGCGGCACTCCTGCTCGTGATCGCGGGGCTGGCGCGCGTGCCGCTGCCACTGATCGGCCGGCGCATGCTCGTCGAGGTGCCGTTCGTGCTGTTCGCGGCGGCCATGCCCTTCCTCACCCCCGGTGAGCGCATCGACGTGCTCGGGCTCTCGGTCAGCCTGCCCGGGCTGTGGGCGGCCTGGAACGTCCTCGCCAAGGCCACTCTCGGCGTGGTGACCTCGATCCTGCTCGCGGCGACCACCGACCTTCGAATGATGTTGCTCGGGCTGGAACGCCTCGGCATGCCGGCCCTTCTGGTGCAGATCATGACCTTCATGGTCCGCTACGCCGATGTGATCACCGACGAGCTGCGCCGAATGCGGATCGCCCGTACCGCAAGGGGTTTCGAAGCACGGGATGTCCGCCACGTACCGGTGGTGGCCCGTTCCGCCGGAGCGTTGTTCATCCGCTCCTACGAGCGCGGCGAACGAGTCCACCTGGCGATGTTGTCGCGCGGCTACACCGGCCGGATGCCCCTGGTCACAGACCTGACCGCCTCCCGGTCCGAGTGGCTGACGGCGCTCGCCCTGCCCGCTACCGCAGCCGTGATCGCTACTGTCGCAAGGATGGTCGCATGACCAGAGCCTCTGCCGCCCAGGCCACCGCCGATGCAGCCCGCACCGGCTCCACAGAGCCGCCCGGGGGGCCGGCGCCGTCCCTGCTGGTCGACAAGCTCGCCTATGCCTACCCCGACGGTCACCAGGCCCTGTTCGGGGTGAACCTCCGCCTCGCCCCAGGTGAGCGCGTGGCCCTGCTCGGGCCGAACGGGGCCGGCAAGACCACTCTGGTGCTGCACCTGAACGGCATCCTGAGCCCCGGGCGGGGGCGGGTGCAGGTGGCCGGCCTGGACGTCGTGGAACCCCACCTTCGCGAGGTGCGCCGCCGGGTCGGGGTGGTCTTCCAGGACCCCGACGACCAGCTGTTCATGCCCACGGTCCGCGACGACGTGGCGTTCGGTCCGGCCAACCTCGGCCTGCGCGGGGCGGAGCTCGACGCCCGGGTGGACCGGGCCCTCGGCCAGGTCGGACTGCTCGACCTCGCTGACCGGCCTCCGCACCATCTCTCGTTCGGCCAGCGTCGCCGGGCGGCTGTGGCCACCGTGCTGTCGATGGATCCGGAGATCCTGGTCCTGGACGAACCCTCCAGCAACCTCGACCCGGCCAGCCGGCGCGAGCTGGCGGAGGTGCTGAACGCCCTCGATGTCACCGTCCTCATGGTCACGCACGACCTGCTCTACGCGCTCCAGCTGTGCCCCCGCTCCGTGATCCTCTCCGGCGGCGTGATCGCCGCCGACGGACCCACCGCGGACCTTCTCGGCAACGAGGACCTGCTGGCACGGCATCGGCTGGAGCTGCCGTTCGGTGTCGACCGCCGGCTGCTCGGCGGGGCGCCGTCGGGAACGCGGGGCGAATGACCCGGCCCCACCCGGCACCGGCGGTGTGATGATGTCGGTGTTGGCTCACCGACGCGTCGCCGTCACGAGGGAGGGCGCGATGAATACCTCTGTCGTCCTCGACCACGGCGCGCTGTACTCACCTCCTCGGTCTCCGGTGATCGTGCACGTCCCGCCGATCACCTACCTCATGGTCGACGGCGCACATTCGCCCGGCGCCAGTCTGGTCTGGGCCGAGGCGGTCGACGCGCTGCGCTGCGCGGAACGCGCGGCCCTGGCGGACCGTCCGGACGCCGAGCCGGCGCCGCTCGAAGTGCTGTGGCATGACGACGATGCACGGTGGACGCTCATGCTCGCCGTGCCGGTGGGTGACGGCGGCGAGCCCGCCCCGTCCGACCATGACGCCGTCCGAACAGGACGACTTCACGAGCGATGGGCGGCGCAGCTGATGCGTTCCGGGACCGATCGCGAGCGGGAGATCGCACTGCGCCGATTGAGCCGGTTCATCCAGGCTCAGGGGTACCGAGCAGTCGGACCGGTGCACGAGATCCTGCTGGACGGCCTCGACCCGGATGACGCGCCGCGCCGCAGCGTCCTACGTCGCACGGTCCGCGAGCTCTGACGCGGCGGATGCGGCGACTACTCGTGCTGCTCGCCGTATCGGCGGTGCTGGTCGTCGTCTTGCTGGTCGTCGACCGCCGGGTCGAGACGATGACCGAGGAGCGGGTCGCCGAGCAGATCCAGCTCACCGAGAACCTGGCCGAACGGCCACAGGTCGACATGATCGACAACCTGTTCCTCCTCGCTGCATTGCGGGGCCGCTACAACCAGATGATCGTCAGCTCGCCCACCCTGACCGCGCCCGGGGCGATGCCGGTTCGTGACGCGAAAGCGACGATGGACGGCGTCAGCATCCCGTTCCGCGAAGTGCTCGACGATGCGATACCCGCCATCCGGGCCGAGCGGCTGCAGGTCGAGGCGACGATCGACTACCCGAGCCTCAGCAGTGTGGTCGCCGCCCAGGCGGACGGGCTCTCCCGTCAGGTGGGCGTTCGGATCAAGGACCTTGCCATCACCGGCGGACCGGACGGCGTGCTGCGGATCACGGGCACCTACGAGGCGGCGGGACTGTCCGTCCGTCTGGTGATACCGGTCAGGGTCAGCGTTGAGGGCCAGGACCTGGTGCTCGGCCTGGCCCCCTCGGACACGACAGACCCGCTGGCGTCAGTGGCATCCCAGCTGATCACCGGGCGGTTCCGGATCCCACCGCTGCCCTATGGGCTGACCGTGCAGCAGGTGCGGCCCGGCCCGGACGGACTGCTGCTCGTCGCCGCCGGCCAGGACGTGCTCATCGAAAGGTGATCTACGTACGCGCGGGTCAGCCTGACGGCCACCACAGGGTGGCCACCTGGCGCGTTGTGGAGGCGTCCCAGCGGGCCATCGCCTCGGCGACCTCGTCGTCCCGGTCGGCTGGTAGGCAGAGCCGGATCCGGGTCAGCTCGACGCGGCGCGCCCAGGGCAGAGCAGCACGCCCGCTGCGGTTGCCGTCCTGGATCTCCTCCGTCCAAGACTCGAGTCGGGCCGGCAGGCCCGCCTCGACGAGCACCGCGAGCGCGTCGTCCGCGGTAGGCCCGTCAGGGCGTACGAGACCCCAGAAGTGCCGCCACAGCGGAGCCATCGGGCTCAGCGGGTGACGCTGCGGCAGCTCCAGGACGACGCGGCGCCGGGCGTGCGCTCCGGCGGCGAGGGCGAACTCAGCCAGGTCCGCCACGTTGTACGCGACATGGTGAGCGAGGACCACGTCCGCCATCGGTGCCCGATCGGCGACGTCCGGCCAGCTACCCAGCAGCTCGTCATGGTCCACGCCCCGGCGAGCGGCGGCGGCGGCGAAGGCGGCGAGCATGTCCGGGTTGACGTCGACCCCCCTCACCCGACGGGCTGGCGGCACGACGGCGAACGCCGCCCGTCCACCGCCGCAGCCGATATCGAGCACGGATGGGGCTGCGCCGGCTCGACCTGTGGCGTCCGCCCCGGCATGGGCCTCGGCATCGACAAGGCCCTCCCGAGCACGGCGGTGCGACGGTGTGTCCGGGATCTCGTCGGTGACCGTGAACGCCTCGACCGGGTGGATCCACGGCGAGCGTGGCGCCTGCGCGATGATCTCATCAGGGATCCGCCAGGCCGCCAGCTGCTCGGCCCAGCGCTGTGCTGCTGTCGACATGGACGTTGCCCTTTCACTGATGGGACAGATAATATAGTTGAGGAATAAAGGAGCCTACCCATGCCCGCGCATCCCTACCAGGACTTCCTGACCCGCTCCATGTCAGGGGCTCAGGTCCACCGTGCCTGGACCGAAGCGGACGGCGCGCTGCCGGCCCTGTATCTCAGCCACGGTGCTCCCCCGCTACTGGAGAGCCGGCCCTGGATGGACGAGCTGTTCACCTGGTCGACGCAGCTGCCCAAGCCGAAGAACGTGCTGATCGTGAGCGCCCACTGGGAGACGGCGCCGCTGAGCGTGAGCCAGGGCGCCGCGGGCACCCCGCTGGTCTACGACTTCTCGGGTTTCGACCCGATCTACAACCGGCTGGCCTACCCGACGCCGGACGCCTCCGACCTGGCCGACCGGGTGGTGTCCGCGATGCCGGACGGCGAGAGCGTCCATCGCCATCCACGCCGCGGTCTGGACCACGGCGCGTGGGTCCCGTTGATGGTGATGTACCCCGCGGCCGACGTCCCGGTGCTGCAGCTGAGCATGCCCACGCACGACCCCCTGCGGCTGCTGCAGCTCGGGGACCGGCTGCGCCCGCTGCGTGAGGAGGGGACGCTGGTGATCGGCTCCGGCTTCATGACCCACGGGCTGCCCTTCCTCAGCCACGCGCAGTTCCTGGGCCGGTCCCCGGCCCCCGCCTGGTCGAGCGACTTCGACGCCTGGGCCGCGCAGGCCCTCGCCGACGGCGACCTCGACGAGCTGGCCGCGTTCGCCGACCGGGCACCGGGCATGCCGTACGCGCACCCGACCGTCGAGCACTACGTGCCGCTGTTCGTGACCCTCGGCGCCGCGGATCGCGGCACCCAGGTGATCACCACGGTGGAGGGCTTTTTCTTCGGCCTGTCCAAGCGGTCCTTCCAGGCCGCCTGAGCGGACGGCCTGGGTATCACGCCAGGGAGAGGAAGAGCTTCTCGAGCTCCTCACCCGTCATCTCACTCTCGCCGCCCTCACCGATCATGCACTGGCGCAGGCTGTTCGCCACGATCTTGAACCCGGCCCGGTCGAGCGCCCGGGACGCCGCGGCCAGCTGGGTGACGATGTCCCGACAGGGCCGACCCTCCTCGATCATGGAGATGACGCCGTCGATCTGGCCCCGCGCCCGGCGCAGCCGATGGATGACCTGCTTCGCCTCGTCCTCGTCGATCTGCATGCCAGCCTCCCGGATGCCCGTCCGCGCAGGACGCGCCGACCTCGCGCCGGCCCGGCCATCGTACCCCCCGGGGTATCGCGCCGCCGCCGGCCCACCCCGTGTGGACAGTTTCTCGACCACGCGCCAGCGTGTCGTCGAGAAACTGTCCACACGGTTCGTGGGGTCGGCCCCCTACCCGTCGATCATGGAGGCGTCCGGCATGCGCAAGAAGGTCCTCGTCCTCGGCTCCAACTTCGGTGGCCTGACCGCCGCTCTCGCCGTCAAGCACGAGCTGCACGGCGACGTCGACGTCACGGTGATCTCGCCGTCCGAGCGGTTCCTGTTCAACCCGAGCCTGATCTGGCTGCCGTTCGGCAAGCGCTCGGCGAAGCAGATCAGCTTCAAGGTCGGGCCCACCTTCACCGAGCACGACGTGGAGTTCGTGCACGCCGCCGCGACGGCGATCGACCCGGAGCACAAGCTGGTCACCGTCGCCGATTCCTCGACCGAGGGCACCCAGTACGCCTACGACTACCTGGTCATCGCCACCGGTTACCAGAACAACATGGACGCCGTGCCCGGGCTGGCCGAGAACGCGGTCACCATCACCACCCTGCCCGACGCGATCAAGGCGGGCGAGGCTTGGAGGCGCTTCCTCGGCGACCCCGGCGATGTGGTCATCGCGGCCAGCCAGGGGGCAGGCTGCTTCGGCGCAGCCTACGAGTTCCTCTTCAACACCTCGTACCAGCTGCGCAAGGCCGGGCTCAGGAAGCAGGTCAGGCTGTCCTACGTCACCTCCGAACCCTTCCTCGGCCACTTCGGGATCGGTGGCCTGCCGCACGGCGAGACGCTGCTCGGCATGTTCCTGAAGAAGGAGAAGATCACCCCGTACGTCGGCGGCCCGATCGACCACATCGACGCCGGCGCAATGAGCCTGGCCGACGGCACCCGGCTTCCGTTCAAGTACGCCATGGTCGTGCCCCCGTTCTTGGGTCAGGACGTGGTGCGCCAGACCAAGACGCTCTCGGATGACAAGGGATACGTGCGGGTGCTGGACACCTATCAGAGCGAGACGTACCAGGACGTGTACGCCGTCGGCGTGGCCGCCGCGGTCGAGGTGCCCTGGCAGACCCCGACCCCCGTCGGCATCCCGAAGACCGGCTTCCCGACTGAGGTGATGGCACACACCGCGGCCAAGAACATCGCCGCCCAGATCAAGGGCGAGCGGCCCACGCAGGTCAAGAGCTTCGGCGACATCCCAGCGGTCTGCGTGATGGACGCCGGCAACAACGGCGTGATCATCCTCGCCGACAAGATGTTGCCGCCACGCAAGCACGGCGTGCTGATTCCGGGACCTCAGGCGCACGCGATGAAGCTGGCCTTTGAGAAGTACTTCCTGTGGAAGGCCAAGAACGGCTACGTCACGCTGCCCTGACCCGGCCGAGTGGACAGTTTCTGCGTGACACGCGCGCGTGTCACGCAGAAACTGTCCACTCTCATCGTCGGCACGTGTCAGGCGAGACCGCGCAACATCAGGTTCCAGTACAGCACCGGCAGACCCACCTTCTTGAGCAGGCCGAAGTCGCGGTGCTCCCGCGTGGTGTTGAGGATCGGGATGCTGGGCGCGGGCTGCATCGTGTAGTCGAACTCGGCCAACAGCATCCGGTCCCGCGCGGTGGTCAGCGGGCAGGAGGCGTAGCCGTCGTAAGAGCCGACCAGCGGGGTACCCGACCGATGCGCCATCAGGTTCTGCACCAGGACCGGGGCCTGGTGGCGGACCGCCGCGCCGGTCTTCGAGTTCGGGGTGTTCGACGCGTCGCCAAGGGCGAACACGTCCGGGTAGCGCACGTGCTGCAGAGTGTGCTGGTCGACCTCGACGTAGCCCGCCGGGTTCGCCGGGTCGGCGAGCGGACCGGAGCGGATCCAGTCCGGCGCCGACTGCGGCGGCACCACGTGCAGCACGTCGTACGGCAGACGCGCCTTGGTGTCGTCAGCGAGGCTGCGGACGACGACCTCCCGCTTGTCGGCGTCGATCTCGACCGCCTCGCTGGTGAAGTGCACCGTGATCCCGTACCGCTCGACGACCTGCTCGAGGATGCGGGCGAACTCCGGTACCCCGAACATGCCGGGCGTCGGCAACACCATGTGCACGTCGATGTCCTGGAGCACCCCCTGACGTCGCCAGTAGTCGCAGGCCAGGTAGGCGATCTTCTGCGGAGCGCCGGCGCACTTGATCGCCCCGTTCGGCTGCGTGAAGACCGCCGCCCCGCTCGTGGTCTCCTGGATGAACCGCCAGGTCGCCGGCGCCATCTCGTAGGAGTAGTTGCTGGACACCCCGTCACGGCCGAGCGTGGACTCCAGACCCGCGATGCCGTCCCAGTTCAGCTGGATGCCGGGAGCCACGACGAGGGACTCGAATCCCACGTCGCCGCCGTCGGCGAGCAGCACCCGGTGTCGTTCCGGGTCCACACCGACCGCCGACCCGCGGATCCAGCGCACCCCGCTCGGCATCACCGACGCCTCCGGTCGCGCCGACTTCCGGGCATCGGCGAGGCCGCCTCCTACCAGGGTCCACAACGGTTGGTAGTAGTGCACCGGGGACGGCTCGATGACAGCGATGCCGGTGGCGCCGGCTCTGCGCAGGCGCGCCGCGACTGTGATCCCCGCGCTGCCGCCTCCGATGATGACGATGGGGTGCTGCTCGGTCGCCATGGCAACTCCTGATCGTAGGTGGGGCAAGCGGGAACGATGTCGCAATGATGTCCGGACATCCGAATACGTAGCAAGGGACTTTAGCACTTGTACGGACATCCGTACTCATGACATGCTCGACGCGTGGTATCCGTCCTCGTCGTCGTCCTGGCCGTCGCGGTCGGCGTCTCGCTGGGCCTGCTCGGCGGAGGCGGGTCGATCCTCGCGGTGCCGCTCCTGGTCTACGTGGCCTCCCTCGACCCACAGGAGGCCGTGGCGACGTCGCTGTTCGTGGTCGGCGTGACCAGCGCGATCGTTGTGATCCCGCACGCCCGCCGCGGCCGGGTGATCTGGCCGACCGCCCTGCCGTTCGCCGCAGGCGGCATGGTCGGCGCCTACGTCGGCGGCCGCCTGGCCACCCTGGTCCCCGGGTCGGTCCTGCTGGCCACGTTCGCCGTAATGATGCTCGCCACCGCGGGCGCGATGATCCGCGGCCGGCGGTCATCGAGCCCGCCGGCGCCGTCGTCGACGGACCACAGAACACGCTGGTTGACCGCAGTCGTGGGCCTCGGCGTGCTGGTGGGGACCGTCACCGGTTTCGTCGGCGCCGGAGGCGGCTTCCTGATCGTGCCCGCACTCACCCTCGTCGCCGGTTTGGAGATGAGCGCCGCCATCGGCACGTCCCTGGTCGTGATCACCGTGCAGTCGGCCGCCGGGCTGGCCGGGCACCTGCACGGCACCGACGTACCGTGGTCGTTGGCGCTGGCGGTCACCGGGGCCGCCGTGATCGGCAGCCTCGCGGGCGCACACTGGGCCGGAATGGTCGCCCAGCCGACCCTTCGCCGCACATTCGGGGTGATGGTCCTCGCCATGGGGGCCCTGGTCATGGTCCAGCAGGTGCCGGCCGTACTCACCGACATGAAGGGCCCCGCACGAGCCGAAGGAATTATACCCATGGGGGTATATGTTCAGCGGTGACGGGCCCCCGCCCGCCCGTCCCGCGAGCCGAACCGACGACCGACACCGACACCGCACCGAGCCAGACCGAATACCCGTCCAGGAGGACACCGTGTACTTCGCCCAGCATTACCTCGACTGCCTGTCCCAGGCCTCGTACCTGATCGGCGACACCGAGTCCGGTCAGGCCGTCGTCGTCGACCCGCGGCGCGACATCACCGAGTTCCTGGACGACGCTGCCGCCAACGGGCTGCGCATCGTGGGCGTGATCAACACCCACTTCCACGCCGACTTCCTGGCCGGTCACCTCGAGGTCGCCGCGGCCACCGGCGCCTGGATCGGCTACGGGCGGGCGGCCGAGGCCGAGTACGAGATCCGACACCTGGCCGACGGCGAGCGGATCAGCCTGGGCGACGTCGTACTGGAGATCATGGAGACCCCGGGACACACCCCCGAGTCGATCAGCCTCCTGGTCTATGAGCACGCCGGCGACGAGGTGCCCTACGGGGTGCTGACCGGCGATGCGCTGTTCATCGGTGACGTGGGCCGGCCCGACCTGCTCGCCTCCATCGGGGTCACCGCAGACGAGCTGGGGTCGTTGCTCTACGACTCGATCCAGCGCAAGCTGATGGGTCTGCCGGACGCCGTCCGGGTCTTCCCCGCCCACGGTGCCGGCTCGGCGTGCGGCAAGAACCTGTCCACCGAGCGCCAGTCCACGATCGGCGAGCAGCGCCTGTTCAACTACGCCTGCCAGCCGATGACCGAGGAGCAGTTCGTCGCCCTGGTCACCGCCGGGCAGACCACGGCGCCCGAGTACTTCGTCTACGACGCGATCCTCAACCGCCAGGACAGGGACCTGCTGGAGGCCGGCCGCGAGGTGCCGGCCATGACGCCTGCCGCCGTCCGCGCTGCGATCGCCGACGGGGCCCTGGTCGTGGATGCGCGGGACACCCCGGACTTCGCCGGAGGTCACTTGGCCGGGTCGATCAACGTCCCGGCCGACGGGCGCTTCGCCGAGACCGCCGGGATGGTGCTCCAGCCGCAGGACCGGGTGGTGCTGGTCACCCCGTACGGCAGCGAGCAGGAGACCGCCATCCGCATGGCTCGGATCGGCTTCGACCATGTCCTGGGCTACCTGGCCGACCCCGAGCAGTCCCTGGTGGAGCTTGCGGACATGGTCGGGCCGGCCAGCCGGCTCACCCCCCACCAGCTCGACGAGGTGTGTTCCTCCGACTCCTCGCCCGCCCTCCTCGACGTGCGCAACCTCGGCGAGCTCGAGGCCGGGATGATCCCGGACTCGCTGCACATCCCGCTCCCCGAGCTGGGCCGGCGACTCGACGAGGTGCCCACCGACCGCCCCGTGGTCATCTACTGCGCAGGGGGCTGGCGCTCCAGCGTCGCGGCGAGCCTGCTGCGTCAGCGTGGACTGGACGACGTCTCGGACCTGCTCGGCGGCTACGCCGCCTGGGATGCCACCCACGCCGCCGCCTGACCGGCGGGCGTACCGTCGTGTCGATGACGACCTCGCCACCCCTGCGACCGGGAGCCGGTCACCGGTGAGCATCTCGACACGCGGCGACGCCCGCGCGTTGGACCGGGACAGCCCGATGCCGCTGTGGGCCCAGCTGCACGACGACCTGAGCCGGCGCCTGGCTCTGGGCACGTTCGACATCGCGTTCCCCGGTGAGCACGACCTCGTCGTCGAGTACGCGGTCTCCCGGCACACGGTGCGCGAGGCCCTGCGCAGGCTGCGCGAGCGCGGCGTCCTGGACACCACGCGCGGGCGGGCCACCCAGGTGCGCAAGAACATCGAGCAACCCCTCGGCGCCCTGTACTCGCTGTTCCGCGACGTCGAGGCGCGAGGCATGGAGCAGACCAGTGTGGTGCTCGCCCATGAGCTGACCCGGGACGCCGCCGCCGCCGCGCAGCTCGGCCTGGACGCCACGGCCGAGCTGTTCCATCTGGAAAGGATCCGGCTGGCCGACGGCGAGCCGCTCGCCCACGACGAGGTGTGGCTGCCGGCCGCCGCGGGCGGCGAACTGCTCGACGCCGACTTCACCCACACCGCCCTGTATGACGAGCTCGACTCCCGGACCGGGATCCGGCTCAGCGGCGCCACCGAGCGGATCAGTGCGGTGGTTCCGACGGTCCGCGAACGGGGCATGCTCGCCGTCCCGGACGGCGTGGCCTGCCTGCGGATCCACCGCACCGGGCGGTTGGCCCAAGCGGTGTTCGAGTTCCGGGTCACCCTGGTCCGAGGCGATCGGTACAGCGTGGTCGCCGACTGGTCCAGCAAGGGGTACTCGGTGGCGGCGACCACCGAACCGGCCGCGTCCCGGCAGGGCGCGCGGGCTCCCGGGTAGCCATCTGGACCGGCCTGTCGTGGCGCGGTGGACCCTCAAATCGACGGGTCCCGGGATCGGCGACCTTTCGCCCGGCTGCACCCTGTCCGGACACGACCGGTACGGGTATGGTCGGTTGGGCAGTCATGTCCGGGTCCTGACGGTTGACCGTCTGGCGCTCGTCCCGGCGACGACGTCAATCGCCCGAACGACTCGCGACCCGAGGAGCCCTGAGGATCGTGAGAAAGACCGAACACCGCGCCGCATCGACCAGTCCACGACCGGCCGGCGGCGCCCAGGCGTCGCCCGCTCCGGTCACACCGCCAGGCTGATGGTCGTTCCGCTCAACGGTGGAGCAGTAGCCGCGGCGCCACCGTACGTTGGCCTCGGTCCAGGGCGCCTCAGTCGATCGCAAGCGCTGGTCCGCGCCTACGAGCTGATCGAGCTCTCCCAAGCCACGCAGTGTGGCGACGAGGTCGGCTCACGCCTCGAGGTGGCCCGCCGCAACCAGTGGTGGGACGTCGTCCATCTACTGGATTTCGCCGCCGCCCTGCTCGCCGAGCACACCCAGCAGGCCACTGACCATGTCGCCGCCATGCTCGATTCGGCGCAGAGATCCGGCGACGACGCCCTGGTCGCCAACGCCTGGGCCCTGGCCACCGTGCATGACATCGCGAGCAATCGCGATCTCCCCCGTGCCGTCGTTCTCCTGGATGACCTCGCCGGGTCGGTGGTCCACCGCCCGATGGCCTACGTGACCTGCTTCGCCGCGTACGCCCAGCGGGGGCTCAGCGAGCTCGCCGAGGAGATGCTCGACAGGGCCGCACACGCCCTTGACGAAGCGTGGCCGCCGGGACTGACCCGGGTCGCCCAGCTGTACCACCACGCCGTCGCTCTGAACCGCCAGGCGGTCCTCCTGCCGCGGGTCTGCGACCTGCTGGAGTCCGGCGAGCGCCAGCAGGCCAGTCAGCTCGCGGGCACGCGCTCGCGGGTGCCGGCCACCGTGCTCGAACGGATCCCGGTGGAGTGGCTGGCCGAGCAGGCGGCCGTCAACTCGCTCTACGAAGCGGTGGCCCACGAACCGGAGAGCGTGCCCACGGAGGTGCTGCTGTCGGCTCTGGCACCGGTACGGCGGCAGGGGTACCGAGCCCTGGCGCTCCTCGGCCAGGCGATCCGGCGGCTGGACGAGGGGGACGGCGTCGGCGCCGCGGCGCTCGCCGAGACCGCTCTGCTGCACGATGACATCGTCACCCGGCGGATGGTGACACATCTGGGGATGTACCTGGCGGCGCAGTCCGACACCAGCAGCCCGGGCTGGCGTCGTTACGCCGAGCATCAGACCCGGCAACGGCTCGCGACCCGTGACGAGGTGCTCAGTGCCGCCCGGGCCCAGCTGCACGCCGAACGCTCGGTGCTGGACACCGAGCGGTCACACCGTCGGGCCTACCTCGACGAGCTCACCGGGCTGGCCAACCGGCATGCGTACTCCCGTCACCTCACCCGGCTACGGCACGGCCCGGGCAACGATGCCGTGGCGGTCCTGATGGTCGACATCGATCATTTCAAGACCGTCAACGACCGGTTCGGCCACGCAGTCGGCGATGAGGTGCTGCGCCGCCTCGGCTCGATGTTGCTCGACCTGACCCGAGCCACCGACATGGCGGTTCGCCTCGGCGGTGACGAGTTCCTCCTGCTTCTGACCGGACACGGCCCGATGGACGTCGTGGACCGCGCCGACCACCTGGTCCGCCAGGTCGCCGACCACGACTGGGAGCGCATCGTCGATGGGCTTGCGGTCAGCGTCAGTGCCGGCCTGTCCACCGGGCTGGCCAGGGACGTCACCGCCTCGCTCGATGCGGCCGACCGCAACCTGTACGCGGCCAAGACCGGTGGCCGCGGCCGGTTGGTGCACGACGGCGTCGGCTGACGGCTCACCGTTCGGCGCACCGGTGCGTACGGTGAGGCAGTGCGAATCGAGCGTGAGCTGCCGGGCGGCGAAGCCCGCGACCTGATCGACCTGACCCGCCAGATCGCCGACGCCGAGCTGGTGCCGCGCTGCGCGATCGACGAGCGGGCCGAGCGGTTCCCCAGGGAGGTGTTCACCCTGCTGGGCGAGGCGGGGCTGTTGGGTCTGCCGTTCGGCGAGGACGTGGGCGGCGGCGGCCAGCCCTACGCGGTCTACCTGCAGGTGGTCGAGGAGCTCGCGATGCGCTGGGCGAGCGTCGCGCTCGGGGTGAGCGTGCACACGCTGAGCGTCCTGCCCGTGGCCGCCTTCGGCTCTGCGCGCCAACGCGCCGAACTGCTGCCACAGATGGTCGGCGGAGCCTGGCTGGGCGCCTACTGCCTGTCCGAGGCGCACGCCGGCTCGGACCCGGCTGCGATCACCGCTCGAGCCCGGCACACCGCCGGGGGCTGGCTGGCCGACGGGGCCAAGGCGTGGGTCACCCACGGCGGACAAGCCGACTACTACACCACGTTCCTGCGGACCTCCGAGGACGGCGGAAACGGCCTGTCGTGCTTCCACATCCCCTCCGGCACAACGGGTCTGAGCGCATCGCCGCCGGAGGGGAAGATGGGGCTCAACGCCTCACACACCACCACGATGAACCTGGACGGCGCCGCCTTGGGTGAGTTGGCCCTGATCGGCGCCGTCGGCCAGGGGTTACCGATCGCCCTGGCCGCCCTGGACGCCGGTCGGCTCGGGGTGAGCGCCGTGGCGGTGGGACTCGCCCAGTCCGCCCTGGACCACGCCGTGGCCTACGCCCGGGAGCGGGAGACCTTCGGCCGGCCGGTGATCGAGCACCAGGGCCTGGCCTTCCTGCTCGCCGACATGGCGGCGGCGGTCGAGTCGGCGCGGGCCACGTACCTGCACGCGGCCCGGCTCAAGGACGCCGGACGGCCCTTCGCCCGGCAGGCATCCGTCGCCAAGCTGGTCGCGACGGACGCCGCGATGCGGGTGACCACCGACGCCGTCCAGGTGCACGGGGGGGTCGGCTACACCCGGGACTTCCCCGTCGAGCGCTTCATGCGCGAAGCGAAGGTCATGCAGATCTTCGAGGGCACGAACCAGATCCAGCGGATGGTGATCGCTCGCCACCTCGCCCGCGGCTAACCGCTCGGTTGGCTCCCTGGCGACCTGCCCGGCTTCCCGACGTGCCCGGCCAGCCGCCGAACCGCGCCCCGCGCGGCGAGCACGCCCAGCAGGGTCGCGACGCCGCCGGTGGCCGCACCCGCGGCGAAGATCACCGATGCGGTCCGGGCGAGGGTGAACCCCGGCGTCGGCCGCGCCGCAGTGACCAGGCGCAGGTTGACCACCCGAGCCCTGGCACCGGCGTCGCCTCCGCGGAACCGCACGGTGACCAGATGCTCGCCCTCGCGCCCGTCGGCGAGCATCAGGTAGCGGCCCGAGGGCGGCACCGGGTAGGCGGCCGCAGCGGTGAACGCGGGAGCCCCGTCAACGTCGAGCTCAACCAGCTCCTCGCCTGCGCAGCCGTCCATCACAAGGTCGAACTCGATCAGTTCGTCCCCACGCTGGGTGAGAACGACGGCGGCTGCCGCGCCTTCGCCGACCACGGCCAGCGAGACCCCCTCGACCGGGCGGACGCGCGGCCGGCCAGGCCCCGAGCGCGCGGAGCGACCCGGGCGAGCGTCAGGGTCGGACGGGTCCGCGGGTTCGGGCCGGCCGTCTGGTTCGCCGTGCTGGGCGACCCGGTCCACGACCCGCTCGGTGAGCGCCTCGCCGAACCGGGTGACCGGGTCGGCGACGTGCCGGCTCACGGCCAGCGGGAACTGCGGCAGCGCGTAGTACCAGGAGTGCAGCGCGGTGGGGTCCGCACCGATCAACGGCGACCAACCGTAGCCGACCCCACGGTCCGGCTCGCGCACCGATCGCGCATACCACTGCACGGGGTACAGATGCGCGGCATTGATCACCCGCAAGGCGTCTCGGGACCAGGTCCACGGCGCCCCGAGCTGCACGTCGACCACCTCCGACAGACCCGGGCGACGGTGGTAGGGACGCCCGAACGCCGAGGCGTAGGAGTCGACGAACGTCTGCCCCGGACGGCG
Organism: uncultured Actinomycetota bacterium; assembly: GCA_963825645.1. Lineage (GTDB taxonomy): Bacteria > Actinomycetota > Actinomycetes > Actinomycetales > Kineosporiaceae > JADJPO01. Next base: position 127,912 of record CAWGTT010000007.1, on the reverse strand, counting down.
TCCCGGACCCAGACGCGGCAGGACCACGTCAATCAGGTCACTGGCACCACCGACCCGGCTGATCGGGTCCTCCGGGGCATCCAGCAGGGTGAGCTGGTCAGGCGAACGAACCAGGGCAGCCGCGGCGTGGGTGACTACCGCGCTGCCGTGGCTGTGCCCGATCAGGTGCAGGCGGGCCGCGGAACCGGTCGCGCCGCTGTGATGCAGGGCCAGCGCCAGCCGCCGTCCGTTGACCTGCGTGGCCTGCCGGGACCGGAACGCCTGGAAGAGGTCGGCGTCGGTGGCCGACTCGTCGAGCCAGGAGTACCACAGCACGGTGTGCTGCCGACCGAGCGCGGCGAGGGCGTCCAGCAGCTCGATGTAGTCATCGATCAGCGGCCGTCCCGTAGTGTCGACCAACCGCCGGTCCCAGGCCGGCAACGCCGGTACGTCCTCGACGGTGGCCAACAGGCGCTCACGCACCCGGTAGCCGGGCTGCCAGCCGTGCGCGAACACGTGGAGCACCTGATCCGCATCGGACCGGGCACCGGCCGACGCCGCCGGCTCGCCGAGCTCGCCGGCTCCAACCGCGTGGAACTCGGCGCCGTCGTAGCGGGACAGCCGCTGGATCGGACGCTCGGTCAGCACCCGGCCAGCATCGCACCGATCAGCGGTACGCCGGCCCGTGCCCTATGCCGCTCTCGGTGAGCACGTTCGGTCCGTTCGAGCCGTCGCCCGGATACGGTCCGGCCGTCTCGGTGGGGATCAGCTCCTCGCTCGAGCCGGCCGACGCGGACGATGCGGAGGTACCGCTCGCGGCGTCGTCGCCACATGCGGCCAGGGCGACCGCGCCGATGCCGGCGAAGGCCGCCAGCATGCCGCGGCGGCTGAGCAAGGTGGGCAGGTCGTGGGACAGGCCGAGGTCGTGGTCCTCGACCTGCGCGCGAGCATGCATCGCCGCGTCCTTTCGTACCTCTTGGTGGATCCGATGGTTGAGAGTGACCACCCTGCAGGGGTCATCTGGGAGTCGGCCGGGACGTCGCTGACAGAACGCGGCGATGCTCGCGTGGGGTCATCCCGCGCACCCGTTTGAAGGCGGCGCTCAGCGCGAAAGGTGTTCCGTAGCCGACGGAGCGGGCCACAGCGGACAGCGTGCTGCCGGGCTCGGCCAGCCGGTCAGCGGCCAGCGCCAGGCGCCACGCGGTGAGGTAGGCCATCGGAGGCTCGCCCACCAGCTCGGTGAACCTTCGGGCCAAGGTGGCCCGGGACACCCCGACCTCCCGCGCCAGGGCGGCGATCGTCCACGGCCGCGACGGCTCGGCGTGCAGCAGGTCCATGGCACGGGCGACCACCGGGTCGCGGCGGCCGAGGTACCAGGCCGGGACGGCGCCGGCGCCATGGTCCGCCTGGCCCAGCCAGGTGCGGACCGCACTGACCAGCACCAGGTCGAGCAGCCGGTCCAGGACCACACCCTGCCCGGGCTCGCTGCGAGCGGTCTCGTCGTGCAGTAGCGCGATCAGCCGCTGGTCGGTGCGGCCCGCGCGGACCACGACTAGCGGTGGCAGCACGGCGAGCAGAGAACGGCCGAGCTCGCCGGGCGTGGGGTAGGTGCCGATCAGTAGCATCGTCTCGGCGTCCGGGCGCTTACCCCACATGCCGGGCCCGAGCTCCAGCTCGTCGCAGAGCTCCTCACCGTCGACGGTGGCGATGCGCTGACCGGGCAGCACGACGGTGCGGATCACTGCGGTGGGTCGGTCGAGCACCTGGTAGGGGGCCGGACCGGCTCGCAGCGCCAGGTCGCCGACCTCGAGGCGGACCGGTCGCTCGCCGTCCGGCACCAGCCAGGCACCGCCACGGACCACGGCGAGGAGGGTCAGCGGGGCCTCGTCGCGCACGTCGATGCCGAAGGGTGGGTCGAGGCAGGCCCGCAGCGTGAACGCGCCCCGGGCTCGGGGCGCGTTGAGCAGGCCGTCGAGGGCATCCATCAGGGGAGCATAGACGTTCGCGTATGAGATCGACCTGATCAACCATGGATCGTCTCACGTCGATACGGTCTGATCGCAGCTGTGGACCTCACTCGTCGCCTCGTTCTGGTCGCCGCGACACTCGGCTGCGCCCTGGTGGCCGGGCTGCTCTTCGCCTTTGCGGTCGCCGTGATGCCCGCCCTGGCGCGCACCGACGACCGCACCTTCGTCGCGGTGATGCAGCGGATCAACACCGCCATCGTCAACCCACCGTTCCTCCTGGCGTTCCTGGGCACCCCGCTGTTCGCGATCACCGCCGCCGTCCTGTTCTGGGGGCGACCCGGTTGGGCCTGGGTGGTCGCGGGCGCGGCGCTGTACCTGGCCGTCGTGGCGATCACGGCTGCGGTGCACATCCCGCTCAACGACCGGTTGGCGGCGGCGCAAGAGGACCTCGAGGCGGCCCGCACGGCCTTCGAGGGCAGGTGGGTGGCCTGGCACACCGCCCGCACCCTCGCCGGCGTGGCTTCGCTGGTCTGCCTGGCCCTGGCGCTGTCCGACGGGTGAGCGGGCGGAGCCGACCGACCGACCGACCGGGTCAGGCGATCGAGCGGCCGGTGACCGGGTCGCGGGCGATGACGCAGTACGGCAGGTCGCCGGGGTCGCGAAGCACCCGCCAGTACGGGCCGCTCGCGTCCCGGGCCTCGCGGCGGGCACCGGCGGCCAGGTGGCGCTCGACCTCAGCGCGCAGGTCGTCGGTCCACCACTCCAGGTGGGCCCGCGCCAGGAGGCCGGCGTCGTCGCGGCCGAGCCGCTGCAGGATCAGCCGCAGCGGCTGATCCGGGGGGCGGTCGAGGGCGACGAAGTCCGCGGAGACGTCGAAGACCCGAGCCGGGCGGGCGATGAACGCCGTCCAGAACCGCACCTCGGTCTCGAACACCGTACCCGGGACGTCGAGGCACACCTGGGAGAGCCGGCTGCGATACGACACGGGCCGGGTCCCCGCTCTCAGCCAGGTCGCCGGCGGCGGGACCTCGCCACACGGCTCGGTGATCAGGCCAAAGACCAACCCTGCCGGCGAGACAAGCGCCCGGCCGTCGTCAGGCCTGCGGTCGAGCACCGGTCGGGCGCCCAGACTGAGCGCACGGGCAGCTGCACAGTCGAGATCGGCGACGTGCAGGTCCAGGTGGATCCGGCTCGGGGCCCCCTCGAGCCGCAGCACGCGCAGGTAGGCGTCACCGACCGTCGGGCGAAGCGCGGCGACCTCACCGCTCTCGCCGGACGAGGCCGAGGGTGGCCATCCGGTCAGCCTCGACCAGAAGTCCCGGTCGGCCGGCCAGTCCGCCACAGCGAGGTCGAGTGAGGCGCGGACCCAGTGGGGTGCACCGGGTTCGCGCGACCCGTCGATACGATCGGTCATCGTGGCGTGATCCGCAACAGCTTGTCGTCGTCGCCGTTGGTGGTGGTCACGTATAAGGCGCCGTCCGGGCCGAGCCTCGCCGCGCGCAACCGGCCGTAGGGTCCGTTGGTGGCCTCGGGGACGGCGACCGACTCCAGCCGCCCGGCCGCATCGAGGCTGAGCACAAGCAGCTTGGCCCCCTTGAGGGCGGTCACCACCAGGGCGCCGTCGAAGGCGCCCCACTGCGCGCCGTCGAGAAAGGCGGCCGCGCAGATCGCCTGGGTGCGCTGGCCCGACTGCCAGATGGCGGGCACCGCATCGGGGAACCGCGCGGTGTCGGTCATCGGCACGCTCTCGTCGTATCCGCCGACCGTTCCGCCGCGCGAGGGATCCCAGCCGTAGTTGGCGCCGGCGCGGATCAGGTTGACCTCGTCGTTGAAGCTCGGGCCGTGCTCGGCGGTGTAGATCTGCCCGGTACCGGGCCGGATCGCCACACCCTGGATGTTGCGGTGACCGTAGCTGTACACGTAGCGCTGGTCGACGTCGGCGGCTGTGGCGAACGGGTTGTCCGGCAACGGGTTCCCGGTCTTCAGGTCCAGGCGCAGCACCTTCCCACCGAGGCTGGTCAGGTCCTGCGGGATCCGGCCACGAGCGGTATCGCCGGTGCCGACCAGCAGCGCGCCGTCCTCGGCCAAGGTCGGGCGGCAGCCGGAGTGCCGACCGCCCCCGGCCGTCGGCAACCCGGTCAACAGATCCTTGACCCGCTCGGCCCGCCGCCCGTCGTCCGAGAGCCGCCAGGTGACCAACCGGACGTCGACCGGCGCTTCGCCCGAGGCGTGGTTCTGACAGGTGGTGAACTGGCGGCTGGTGGCGAAGTCGGGGTGGACCACCATGCCGAGCAGTCCGCCCTCGCCGCGGACGAACAGGTCGGAGAAGTCCGCCTCGACCTCGGTCGCCGTGGCGCCGCGCCGGACGCCGGAGAGCAGGGTGAGCCGTCCGGGCCGCTGGGAGACCAGGACCTTCCCGTCAGGCAGGAAACCGATGTCCCAGCCGTGCTCGAGACCACCGGTCACCTCCTCCACCGCCAGAGCCGGGCCCGGCGCCGGGCTGGCCGGAACCTCAGTCGTGGCGCCGGACGCCGTGCCCGGCGACGCCGAACCGGACGACGCGCCGGCCGTGGCCTGCCGCCCGGCCGGGACCTGGCCGACGTCGCCGTCGCCGGGCGCCGGTGAGCACCCGGTGAGCACGAGCGCAGCGGCGAGTGTCACGGCACTGACGGTGACAGTGAGCGTGAGGCGGGAGCGAGCGAATCGGTCGGCACGAGCGGCGGGCATCAATCAAGAATGACCGATGTCGCGTCAGCTCGCTCAGGCGGACCGGGCGAAGCGGGAGTGTTTGGCCGAAGTTGTCGGTTGAACCATCTCGTGCGGTCCCCCTTCTTCTTCCCCGACATCGTCGACGAGGTCACGGTCAGGCTCGTCGCCGCCCAGGTCTTGGTGATCTCGTCCCTCGCCGCCGTGACCGGGTGGTGGCAGATCTTCGCGCTGCTCGCTGTGGACTTCGCCCTGCGAGTCGCCTTCGGCCCACGCAGCCCGCTCGCCCAGGTGGCGCTGCGGGTGCTGCGGCCTCGCCTGCCCGCCCGGCCACGACCCACCGCCGGCCCGCCCAAGAGGTTTGCGGCGAGCATCGGGCTGGTCTGCTCGGTGACGGTCGTCGCGTTCGGTCTGCTCGGCTGGGGCGTCGCGGCCTGGTCGGTCGCCGCTGCGATGATTGTCTTCCCGTTCCTCGAGGCGGTCTTCGGGCTGTGCGTCGGTTGCCTGCTCTTCGCGGGCTTGATCCGGGCCGGCGTGATGCCGGAGCGGGTATGCGTCGAGTGCGCCGACATCACGCGCCGCCTGGCCCCCGCCGGCCCCTGACGACCACGGTGAAGATCACGTTGAGTGGATCCGGCCGGTATCCGTGCGGTTTCACGCCACGTGATCTTCACCGTGATCAGCGGCGCACGGCGAAGAGGCGCCGCGGCAGGTAGCCGACGAGGTGTTGCCGCGCAGGGAGCAGCGCATACTGGCCCACCGACGAGAGGTCCACCCGACCGACAGGTACCGTCTGACCATGGCTGGTCTTTCCGTGGGGTATGCGGCGATGTTGGAGCAGTTCGGGCCGCAGGAGGTCGTGGGTTACCAGGTCCTGGCCGAGGAGCACGGCTTCTCCGGCTGCATGGCCGCCGACCATTTCCAGCCCTGGGTGCCGCAGCAGGGCCAGGCGGCGTTCGTGTGGAACGTGCTGACGGCGGTGGGGGAACGCACCCGTGGGGATCTGGGGCCGGGCGTGACCTGTCCGAGCTTCCGGTTCCATCCGGCGTTGGTGGCGCAGGCGGCGGCGACTTTGGAGGACATGTACCCAGGTCGGTCCTGGCTCGGGGTCGGGGCCGGGGAGGCCCTGAACGAGCACGTGATCGCCGGCTACTGGCCGGAGGCCGCTGAACGCTCGCTGCGGATGTTCGAGGCGGTCGAGATCATCAAGAAGCTGTTCGACGCCTCGGCAGCAGGCAAGGACGTCAAGCACGACGGCCGGTTCTTCAAGCTCGAGTCGACCCGGCTATGGACGATGCCGGAGCAGCCACCGCCGATCCTGGTGGCCACCGCGGGCCCGATCAACGCCAAGCGCACCGGCCGGCTCGCCGACGGCATCATCACCGTGGGCGCGCCGCTGAACAAGATCGGCGGGCTGTTCGACAAGTTCGCCGAGGGGGCGCGGGAGGCCGGCAAGGACCCGGACACCATGCCGAGAGTGCTGCAGCTGCACCTGTCCTGGGCGGCAACCGACGAGGAGGCGCTGGTCAACGCGATGACCGAGTGGCCCAACGGCGGCATGAAGTTCCCGAAGGCCGATATCCGCTCCCCGTTCGACTTCGAGCAGATGGCCAAGCTCGTCCGCCCCGAGGACTTCGAGGGCCGCATGGTCATCTCCGCCGACCCGGACGTCCACCGCGCGCACATCCAGAAGTTCGTCGACCTCGGCTTCGACCACGTCTACCTACACAACGTCGGCCGCAACCAGGCCGAATGGATCGAGGTGTTCGGACGCGAGGTCCTGCCCGCACTCCAGCGCTGACGTGAGCCCCCGAACGGGGTTCGTCTAGCGCAGCCGGCGCAGGAATGGGTTGATTGGCTCGCGGGGCTCCACCCGTACCCGGGCGTCCTGGACCTCGACGCCGTCCGGGCGGGCCAGCAGCGGGTTGAGGTCCAGCTCGACCACGTCTTCGAGGTCGTCGGCGAGCTGAGCCAGCCGCAGCAGCACGTCCTCGACCCCGGCCAGGTCGACGCCCGGCTGGCCGCGGTAACCCATCAGCAGCGGGGCGGTCCGCAGCGAGCGGACCAGCTCGGCGGCCTCCAGGTCGGTCAGCGGGGTGAGCCGAGCGCCCCGGTCGGCGAGCACGTCGGTGGCCACGCCGCCCAACCCGAACACGACCAGGGGGCCGAACACGGCGTCGGAGACGATCCCGGCCAGCAGCTCCAGCCCGGAGCGGCCCATCGGCTGCACCGCGACCGCCACCATCTGCTCACCGAGCCGGGCCTCGAGATCGGCGTAGCCCGCTCGGACGGCGCGGTGGCCGGACACGTCGAGCAGCACCGCCCCGAGATCGCTCTTGTGCACCAGCTCCGGCCAGTACGCCTTGAGTGCGACCGGGCCGCCGAACTCGTCGGCGATCGCAACGGCCTCCTGCGCACTGTGGGCCATCCGGATCTGTAGCGTCGGGATGCCGTAGCAGACCAGCAAACGGGTCGCCGCATCGGGTGACAGCCATCCGCCGTCCGGTTGGGCCGCCAGGGCCTCGTCCACCAGGGCCTGAGCCGCCTCCCGGTCGATGCCGGTCAGCTCGGGCACCGAGCCGTGCGGACGGCGAAGCCAGGCGGAGTGCTCACTGGCCCGAGCCAGCGCGGCCGCAGCCCCGGTGACGTCCGGGTAGGCCGGGAGCTTGCGTCGATCCGAACCGAGCAGCAGGCGGACCGTCTCGGCCTGATCGAGCAGCACCGCGGCCACCGGCAGCCGTCCGACGGCCGGCGCGTCGAGCAGCGCCGCCGTCAGCTGGCCGAGTGCCGTCGGGGTGAGCGCCACAATCAGCGCGTCGACGTGCCGGCTCTCCTGCAGCAGCTCGATCACGGCCCGGAAGGTCTCGGTGGTGGCCGCGGCGGTGGTGTCGATGGGGTTCTGCGTCGCCGCACCCACGGGCAGGATCGCGGCCAGCTTCTCGGCGAGTTCGGTCGGCAACGGCGGCACGCGCAGCCCGACATCCGCGCAGGCGTCGGCGCCCAGGACCCCGGCGCCGCCGGCGTTGGAGACGATGGCCACCCGGTTCCCCATCGGCAGCGGTTGCGTGCCCAGCATGGCGACGCTGGCGGTCAGCTCGGCGAGCCCCTCGGTGGCGATCACGCCAGCCTGCCGGTAGAGCGCATCACGGGTGACGTACGGGGTGGCGACAGCGGCGGTGTGCGATGCCGCCGCCCGCTGCCCGGCCTCCGAGCGCCCGGCAGACACGGTCAGCACCGGCATCTGCCGGCTCAGCTTGCGGGCGAGCCGGGAGAACTTTCGGGGGTTGCCGAACGACTCCAGGTAGAGCACCGCCATCCGGGTCACGCCGTCGCTGGACCACCACTGCAGCAGGTCGTTGCCGCTGACGTCGAACTTGTCGCCGAGCGAGACGAACGTGCTGACCCCGAGCCCGAGCCGGCTCAGGTGCTCCAGCACCGCGATGCCCACTCCGCCGGACTGCACCGCAACCCCGGCCGTGCCATGCGCCGGCGTGCGGGCCCCGAACGTGGCGTCCAGACGGATCGTCGGGTCGGTGTTCGCGATGCCCAGACAGTTGGGCCCGACCATCCGCATGCCGTGCCGGCGGCAGATGTCGTGCAGCGCCCGGCCCGGCTCGCCGGACAGCCCGGAGGTGACCACGAGCAGACTCCGGATGCCGCGTTCGCCGCACTGCTCGGCGACCTGCGGGACGACGGCGGCCGGCACGGCGAGGACGGCCAGGTCCGGGGTCTGGGGCAGCGCGGCCACCGAGGGGTAGCAGATCACGTGGGCGATCCGCTCGGCCTGGGGGTTCACGGGGTAGATCGGCCCCTCGAAGCCGCTGTCGAGAAGGTTGTCCAGGATCGCCCGGCCGACGCTGCGGGAGCGTCGGCTCACCCCGACGACGGCCACCGATGCCGGTCGCAGCAACGGCATCAGGCTGTTCACGTCGGCGGTGCGCTCGCGCTCGCCCACCGCGTCCAGGAAGCTCTCGTCCTCGACGAGCGGGATCCGCACCTCCACCACACCGCTGGCGATGTGCCTCTCGATCCGCAGACCCATGTCCGCGAACACGTCGAGCATCGGGTGGTTGTAGGCGAGAACGTCGGCGACGAAGATCCGGACCCCGGAGTCCATGGCGCGCCGGACCAGGTGCTCCAGCAGCACGGTGGCCACGCCACGGCGATGGCGGCCGTCGGCGACCGCGCAGGCCACCTCGACCTCGCCGGGCACGTCGGTCGGCTCGTGCTCGGCGAGCCCGATCACCTCGTCGTCCAGGACCGCCAGAAGCGCCAGATGACTCGGCGTGGTACCCCGGCAGGCACGCTTGGCGGCCGCCAGCCCCATCGACCCGGCTCCCAGGAAGCGCAGGTACCGGTCCTCGCTCGACATCTCCTCATACATCGCGGCCACCGCGGGCTCGTCCGCCAGCGTCGCCTCTCGCAACTCGACCGTCGTGCCGTCCGCGAGCAACGTGAAGGTAGCCATGGCCCGATCCTCCTGCTCTGTCGACCGGCCCTGCAGGGATGTTCGTCACGCGCGCGGGGGCCAACCCTTCAGCGGACCACGCCGCCTGCCGACCATCAAGCGGTGCCCGCCGGGGCCGGTGACCGTGGACGGCGGTCACGGCAAGGCCGATCGAGGAGGAATGAGGTGGGGGCTGAGATGCTCAAGGTCATCGCGGACGTCTACAAGGCGCACGGACCCCTGCAGCAGGAGGTCCCGGTTCGCGCCTTCCTGGACGTGATGTCGCAGGCGGAGCTGGAGGACCAGCTCGGGGTGCTGTTGGAGACCGGGACCCTGGTCGCCGGCCCCGGCGGAACCGTCAGCCTGGCCGGCGGGATCCGGGCCACTATCGTCACGAAAGCCGTTCTCGCCGAATGGATCCGGCAGGCCAAGGCATCACCCCCGGAACTGCGCGCCGTCTTGCTGGCCGGCGTCCGCGCCGAGCTGCACGAGCTGGTGAAGTGCTGCCTTACCGGGTCGGACTCCCCCGAGCTCGTCCAACGCGCCGTGGAGCTGATGGGCGTTCTGGCGATGTCAGACCTGGACCCCACCGCCATCGACGTGATCTCCGGGCTGGGCGGGACCCCGCGCAGCCAGTTGCAGGACCTCGCTGCGATACCGGAGGGCAGCTGCCGCAGCCTCAAGGAGCTGCAGGCCGGGATGCGCCGGTTCGTCACCACCACCTTCCTCGGGGGTGCGGGGGTCTGAGGTACCGGCGCCCGGGCTCAGCCGAAGAAGGCGTCGATCGCGTACTGGTCCGGACGGTGGTACGTGTGCAGGATCCGGCCGTCGGCGACCTCGTGGACCAGCACCTCCACGCAGTCGAGGCTGCGGCCAGCGTTCTCGGCGGTGACCCGCTGCACGTGGGCGGCACCGTGGTCACTGCCCAAGACGTCGAGCAGCTCGAGGCGCAACGTGCCGCCCGAGAGCTCGAACGAACGGGCCAGGAAGGCGACGATCTCCGCGGGACCGCGGTACTCGCCGGCCAAGGTGCCGCGGCCCGGCAGCTCCCAGACGGCGTCCGGGGCGAAGTGGCTCTGGACGGCGGCGAGGTCGCCGCGCTGGAACTCCTCGACCAGGCGGCGGATGAGTGCCGAGTTGGATGCGGCGGTAGCGGACACGGTGCTCGTTGCGGTGGGAGTGGTCTGGGTGGTCATGTCGGCCTCCTGCGGTCGGGTCTCGTGCTGTCACGGACCTCGTGGTGCCCAGCAGGCTGCCGCGCGCACGCGCTGCGGTGACCCGCCGTTCGGCGGGTTTAGGGCCGCTCGAGGCGCCCCGCCAGCTGGGTCCGGTTCCCAGCGCCGGTCTTGGCCAGGAGCTGTTCGACATACCCCTTGACCGTGCGCGGCGACAGGTATAGCCGGTCGGCGATCTCGGCGTTCGTCAGGCCGTCGGCCACGTGCCGCAGCACGTCGAGCTCCCGGCTCGTGACACCGAGCCGGTCGAGGTGCTCCGGGACGGCGCCCTGACCGCGACCCCGGCGGCGGCGGACGCCGGCCCGGCCGGCCAGCCCGCGGCAGGCGGCCGCGACCGCGTCGAAACCCCTCTCGGTGAACCACTGCGCAGCGTCCGGCATCCAGGCGGCGGGGTCGCCCCACCCCGCGGCGATCGCATCGGCCGCCACCCAGCGGTACCCCAGGTGCGCCCAGCCGGCGAAGCCCGGTACGGCGGCGAACCGGACGGCGGCACCCGCGGCCGCCGACCTGGCCGCTTCGACGTTCCCTTGCCGGCCGGCGGCAACGGCCTGGGCCAGGTGCCAAAGACCGTCCATGCCCGGGGTGACCCGCAGCTCGTCCGCCGCGGTCTCCCGTCGGGCGAGCGCCCCGCCGTCACCGTCCATGTCGGCCACGGTGGCCAGAACCGGCCACAGGTACCACGGTGGCAACGGCGTGAGGACGGGGCTTCGGCGCAACGCGTGGACTCCGGAGCGCCACTGCTGCAGGGCCGCAGCGGTGTCCTCGGCGAGCAGCGACCCCAACCCGCGGCAGACGCAGGCGGCGACCCCCTCGATCTCGGGATCGTCCCCGGCCAGCCCCAGGGCCTCGGCTGCCGCGAGGTCGGCCTGGTCCCGGTGACCGGCCACCGCGTGGGCCTGGCCGATCAGCACCCAGGCCCAGGCCTGCAGCCGGTCGGCGCCCTGGCTGCGTGCGTCGCCGAGCAGCCGGCGGGCGACCACCAGGGATTCGTCGGCCTCGAACCGCACCCCGTGAACGGCTGCCAGGTGGAAGTCCACCGCCGAGACCAGCCCGGGCGCTCCGGCGTCCACGGCGCTGACGCGGGCCCGGTGCAGCAGTTCGACGTCCAGCGTCCGCAGCTGCTCGATGGTCGCGTCCTCGTGCAGCGCGCGGGCCCGCCACAGCACCAGCCCGTCGGCCTCGGCCACAGCTACGCACCGGCGGAACCAGTGCTGGGCCTGCTCCAGGTCGTGACCTCGGGCGACGCGGCCGAGCACTTCGAGCGCCTGGCAGCCCGCCGAGCCCCTGTCCTGCCGGTCGAGCGCCCGGCGCGCCAGCGCGGTTGCCTCGGTGGGCCGCCCACGCTCCAGGGCGATCAGCGCCGCCAGAGCCGTAGTGCCGGCGCGCTCGTCCGGGCCGCGCAACGGTTCCAGGAGCCGCTCGGCGCCGGCCCAGTCCCCCTGGTGCGCTGTGGCCCGGGCCACCGCGTCGCGCACCTGCGGCCCGGGTCGGGCATCGGGCAGCGCGTCGAGCCGGGCCGCCATCGCCAGCGCACGATCGACCTGCCCGGCCAGCGCCAACGCCTCCACCTGACTGGCCAGCGCTTCGGATCGTCGTCGCGGATCCACGGCGATCTGCGTCGCGGTCTCGGCCACGGCTGCCGCGGCCAACGGCAGTCCCCGCTCAAGCAGGCGACGAGCGGTCAGCAGGTGCAGCTCGGCCGCGACCGGGACCAGCCCCGCCGCCAGGCTCAGCTCGGCGGCCAGGGCCAGCCGGTCGCTGTCCCAGCCGGCGACCACCCGGCTCCACGCCGCCGGCTCGGACACCGGACGGTCGGCCACGGCCTCGAACAGTCGCCTCGCATGCTCGCGCCGTTGCGGCTCCAGCACACCGGCCAGGACCGCGTCGCGCACCAGCTCGTGCCGGAACGCCGCCCGCCCACTCGCCGGTTCGATCTCCAGCACCCCCGCCGTGGCCGCGGCGCGGACGGCTGCGGCGACGTCGTCCGGTGTCGCGGCCAGCGAGGTGGCCAACAGGTCCAGATCCGGTCGGGCTCCGAGAACGGCGGCCCGCTCGACCACCCGGACATGGTCGCGATGCAACTCGTCCAGTCGGGTGCGGGTCGCCTCCTCCAGCGACTTCGGCACCGCTGGCCGGCCCTCGGTCCAGGTCCAGCCCTCCGGTCCCGACGTCAGGGATCCGGTCCGTTCCAGGTCGGAGAGCAGCTCCTCGATCAGCAGCGGCCGGCCGGTCGCCGCGGCGACGGCCGACAGCAGCCCGGCGGGCAGCGCACGCACCGGCGTCCGCAGGCAGTCGGCCACCAACGCGGCGACCTGGTCCGGCGGCAGCGGCTCCAGGGCAACGGCCAGGCAGTCCCCCGAGCTGACCAGGTGGCGCAACTGCGACCACCACGGCCCCTCCGGGCGGCTGGTCAGGACGAGCGCGGCTCCGACCGGCCCCGCGCGCCGGCAGATCCGTTGCAGCACAGACCAGGTGCCTTCCCCGGCCCAGTGCAGGTCCTCCACCACCAGCACGGGCCGCCTCGGCACCGGCAGCGTGGACCACAGCCGCAGCAGGGCGTCGGCGATGACAGCTGGTTGCGGTGCCTCGCCCTGCCACCGGCCCACGGAATCCATCAGCTCCGGCAGGAGCGCCTCGACGGCCGGGCGGTACACGCCCAGCGCAGCGGGCGTGAGCGAGGCCCCAGCGTCCACCAGTCCGAGGGCCACCTCGACCACCGGAGCCAGGGACGGCGACGTGGACGGCGCGGAGCGCCCGAGCACCATTCGGTCCGCGGTGACCGCGGTCCGCACCAGCGCCGACTTGCCCAGACCCGCGTCCCCGGTGACCAGGGCGCCGCCCCCGCCGCCGGCCCGGGGTGATGTCACCCGGCTGAGGAGGGCGAGCTCGCGCTCGCGTCCCAGCACGGTCCTCGCCCGCAGCACACCAGGAGTATCTCTCGCCGGTTCTCGGCCGCTGGATATCGCGCTCCTCGACCAGAGGACCAGCGGGGCCGTCAGGGCGAAGGTCTCGACATCCCAGCGGCTCGCAACGGCAACCGCTGCCACAGGTACAGCGCCAGCACGTAGACAGGCACCTTGAGAACGATGAGCCACGCCCACGCCTGGGTGGTCTCGGCGAAGTCCGTGGCTCCCGCAGCCAGCACCGTGGTCACGATGTTCCCGCTGGCGTGCAGAACGACGGCGGGCCAGATGCTCTTGGCGAACAGGACGACGACCGCCAGGTAGAAGCCCGCCAGCAGGGTGTCGACCAGCTGAAGCAGCGTGGTCGACAGCGTGTTCCCGGCAGCCAGGTTCAGCAAGTGGACGGCGCTGAACAGGACGGCGCTGACGGCGACGGCTCGTGCGATGCCACCGCGGGTGGAGCCCCAGGCGCGAACCAGCGCGTGCAGCACCAGTGCGCGAAAGGTGACCTCCTGCAGCAGGCCACCGTCGACCAGGTTCTCGACGACGAGTGCACCGGTCAGCCCGCCCGATGGCGGCGCCACCTCCGCCGTGGCGAAGACGGCCAGTACGTGAATGGCCGGCACGTAGAGCAGGAACGGCAGGAGGAGCAGCCAGGCACGTCGATCGCCCACGCGTGACACGCCCGCCGACTCCAGCCAGCCGAGGCGGTTCAGCAGCGCCAGCAGAACCAGGACGCCGAGCAGCATGGCCGTCGCCGAGATCAGCGCTGCGGCCATGTCGGAGTCCGCCGGGTAGCTCGCCACACCGGCCACAACGACGATGACGAGGAACACCGCGCAGACCGCGAGGCTGAACAGCACCGGGGCTCTGCCGGCGAGTCGGGTCATCCGCGTCGAGGTCATGGGAGCACGACCAGCTTGCCGGTGGCGCGTCCGGCCTCCATGTCGGCGTGTGCCTGCGCGATCTCGTCGAGTCGGTAGGTGCGGTGCAGGGGCACGACCGCCTCACCGGCGGCAACGGCATCGAGGAAGCCCTGCAGTACTCCGACGGGGAGGTCGGTGGCGTCCCCGCCGTAGGCCGTCAGCCGCACCCCGCGGGGCAGGTAGTCGATGGGATAGAAGTCGCGGACGGTCCACTGGTTGGACAGCATCCCGGTGAAGCACACCACACCGTGGACACGGGTCGCTCGCAGCGTGTCGGGCAGCGTCGGGGTACCGATCAGCTCGAGGGCGACGTCGACGCCGGCGGGGAACTCCGAGCGGGCCTGGTCCGCGACGGCGCCGTCGTCGACCAGGACGTGGTCGACGCCGATGCGCTCGAGCGCCCCGGCCTTGCTCGGGTTTCGGGTGGTGGACAGGACAGTCATGTCGAGTCGTTTGGCGAGCACGGCCGTGGCCATGCCGACCGAGGACGTGCCACCTCGGATGAGCAAAGACTGGCCGGCGCGGGCGTCGAGGCCGACGGTGAGTGATCCGTGCGCGGTCTGCAGCATCTCGGGGACCGCGCCGAGGATCTCCCAGCCGAGCTCGCTGGTGAACGGCACGACCTGACCGACCGGAACGCAGGTGTACTCGGCGTACCCGCCGTCGACGGTGCGGCCCATCCCGCCCATCAGCGCGGCGACCTGCTGCCCATGGTCGAACTCGCCGCCCGGGCACTCCACGACGGTGCCGGTGGCCTCGATCCCCAGAACGCGGGGAAAGGTGACGCCGTCGCCCAGCCCGAGGCGGGTGTGCAGCTCGGATCGGTTCAGTCCGAAGGCTTCGACCTTGACCAGGACCTGTCCGCTGCGCGGGGTGGGGACCGGAACGTCACGGATCTGGAGGGCATCCGGCGGTCCGGGTGCATCGAGTACGACGGCTCGCATCGTGGGCATGGTGCGGAGCTCCTTGGCCGGCGACTGCTCGCGGACTGCGGCGCAGGTCCGCTGGTGCAGCCTCATTGGAGCATGATGGCGACAGGCACAGCGTCGAGCGCGGTCGCAGCATGGAGGCCGAGGCGTTCAACGTCAGATCGCACCGGTGGCCACCGTGACGCCGTTTCTCACCGTCGGATGAGCTGAGGATCGGTACTGACATCGCTGCGGCTGCGGAGCAGGATGGCAGGTGTGTCGTTCGAGGTCAGCGCGGATGCGTACGGGCTGTTCATGGGGCGGTTCTCGGGGCCGCTCGCCGCGGTGTTCGCCGACTTCGCCGGGGTCGCCGCCGGTCAGACGGTGTTGGACGTCGGATGTGGCACCGGTGCCCTGACCGACGTCCTCGTCACCCGGCTCGGCACTGGCCGGGTACGTGCCGTGGACCCGTCGCAGTCCTTCGTCGCCGTCATGCAGAAGCGCTTTCCCGGCGTGGATGTCCGGCTGGGTGACGCCGAAGACCTGCCCTACGAGGACGGCGGGTTCGACGCCGCCCTCGCCCAGCTCGTCGTGCACTTCATGGCCGACCCGGTGGCGGGCCTGACCGAGATGGCCCGCGCCTGCCGGCCGGGCGGGGTCGTCGCGGCGAACGTCTGGGACCAGGCCGGCGGTACCGGCCCGCTGGCGGTGTTCTGGGACGCCGCCCGCGAGCTGAGCCCCGGGACGCCCGATGAGTCGACCCTGCCCGGGGTCCGCGAAGGACACCTGCAGGCTCTGTTCACGCAGGCGGGCCTGCACGACAGCACAGCGACCCCACTGACGATCGAGGTCGCCCATGCCTCCTTCGAGGACTGGTGGCGTCCGTACACCCTCGGCGTCGGCCCCGCTGGCGCCCACGTCGCCGCGCTGACCCCGCCGGAGCGCGAGGAGCTCAGCCGGCGCTGCCGGGCACTGCTGCCTGACGGGCCGTTCACGACCCGCGCGACCGCGTGGGCCGTCCGGGCGACGGTTTAGTCCTGGAGGTCCGATGCGTGCCTGGGTAGTCGAGCAACCGGGCCCGGTGGCCACGGCCCGGCCGTTGCGTCTCACCGAGCGGGAGGATCCGGTTCCAGGTCCCGGCCAGATCAGGGTCTCCGTGCGGGCCTGCGGCGTGTGCCGGACCGACCTGCACCTCGCCGAGGGCGACCTGGCGCCGCGCCGGGCGTGCACTGTCCCCGGCCACGAGGTGGTCGGCCTGGTGGACGTCGTCGGTGAGGGCACCACCCGGTTCGCGATCGGCGACCGGGTCGGCATCGCATGGCTACGGGGTACCTGCGGCGCCTGCCGGTACTGCCGCTCGGGACGGGAGAACCTTTGCCCCGCAACGCAGTTCACCGGGTGGGACGCGGACGGTGGGTTCGCCGAGCTGGCCGTGGTGGACGCCGCCTTCGCCTATCGGCTGCCCGAGACGGTGGACGACGTGCACGCCGCTCCGCTGCTTTGCGCCGGCATCGTCGGCTACCGGTCCCTCAAACGCGCCGCTCTGCCGCCGGGCGGGCGGCTGGGCATCTACGGCTTCGGCGCCTCGGCGCACCTGGTCGCCCAGGTCGCCCTCGCGCAGGGCGCCACAGTGCACGTGCTCACCCGGTCCCCGGACGCGCAGCGGCTGGCACTCGAGCTCGGAGCAGCCTCGGCCGGCGGCGCCGACGCCGAACCGCCGGAAAAGCTCGACGCGGCGATCCTGTTCGCCCCCGTCGGCACCCTGGTGCCAGTCGCGCTGCGGGCTCTGGACCGCGGCGGGATTCTGTCCATCGCCGGGATCCACCTGTCCGACGTGCCGCCCCTGAACTACGCCCGCGAGCTGTTCGAGGAACGCGAGGTACGCAGCGTCACCGCCAACACCCGGGCGGACGGCGAGGAGTTCCTTCGCCTGGCCGCAGCCCTCGGGGTGCGCGCGACCGTCGACGTCCGCCCGTTCACCGGCGCCGACACCGCGCTGCGCGACCTGGCCGGCGACCGGGTCACAGGCGCCGCCGTCCTCAGCCTGCCCTGACCCGCCGGCCGGCGGCGATCATGATGGGCGCCGATCACTGGGGGATCGATCGCGGTCAGTGTGAGGTTCTGACCCGTTGGCTGGGGCGAAACCTCACCCTGACGCCGATCATGCGACGCGGGCCTGTGATCCCGGACTCAGGCCAGGCCGTGCTCGAAGGCGAAGGCGGCGGCGGCGGTCCGGGAGGTGACGTCGAGCTTGGTGAAGATGTTCGACAGGTGCCGGGCTACGGTCTTGTCGCTGAGCACGAGCTCACCGGCGATCTGGGCGTTGCTGCGCCCGGAGGCGACCAGCCGCAGCACCTCGACCTCGCGTGCGGTCAGCCCGGCGGGCAACATGCCCGGGCCGAGCAGCCGACCCACCTCCTCGAGATCCGGCCGGGCACCCACGATCAGAAAGGCATCGCGCGCCGACTCCCACTCCTGCCGGGCGGACTCGTGGTCGCCGAGCGCCGCCAGCGCGCGCCCGGTCAGGTGCCGCACCCGGGCGCTCTCGTAGGGACTGTCCACGCGGGCCCACAGCCGGCGCGCCTTTCGCAGGTAGGGCAGCGCCCCCGACGGGTCCCCCGCGGCGAGCTCGACGGCCGCCGACGCGTACGCCGCCTGGGCCACCAGCGCCGAGGTGGCGATGTCGGTGGCGACGCCGTCCAGCTCCACGGCGGCGGAGCGGGCGTCGTCCACCTGGCCGGTGGCGACCAGCAGGTCGATCGCACCGGGCAGCAGCCGAGCGCGGCGCACCGGCGCGCCGGGTTCGTCGAGCAACCGCCGGACGGCGGCCGAGGCGGCCCGATCCGACCCGCGCGCCAGCCAGAGCAGCGCCAGGCCGGGCTGCGGGTCATAGCCATGCTCCCCGGAACGCTGATAGGCCTCCTCGGCCGCGGCGTACTCACCACGCAGCCGCAGCAGGTCGCCGCGCTCGCACTCGGCCAGACCGGCGGCGTCCATCGAGCCCACCCGCCGGTAGCGCTCGACCGCCAGCGTGAGCTCCTCCAATGCCTCGACCCACGCTCCCCGCAACCGCATCACCTGGCCGCGGTGCACCGCGCACTGGCCGGTGAAGGCCACCAGTCCCGGCTGGGCAGCGCACCAGCGGTGCAGGGCCGACGTCCACTCCGCGACCCGGCCGAGGTCGGCGATCTCCTGGCAGCCCTCGATCGCGGCGCAGTAGACGTGGCCGAAGACGATGGCCGAGACCTCCCCGGCCGTGACGCCCGCCATCGCCTCGTCGAGCAGGGCCAGACCCGCGGCCACCTGGCCGGAGTAGATCCTCAGCCTGCCCTGCGAGCACAGTCCCAGGGCGAGCAGGTCGCGGTCGCCGTGCCGCCCCGCCGCGGCCACGGTCTCAGCGGCGCAGGCCGCCGCAGCCGGCCAGTCGGCGGCAGCGAGGTAGGCGTGCATCCGCAGGAAGGCGACATAACCGGTCGCCACGGCGTCACGCCCCAGCTCCTCGAGCAGTCGCTGCGCCCGGGCGGTCCAGCCGGCCGCCAGCGCGGGTTCGCCTCCGGTGCCGAAGAGCATGGACAGGTGGAAGGCGGACGCGATGGCGCCGGCCAGGTCGCCCGAGCCCTCGCACGACCGGAACGCCCGCTGGAACGTCTCGACCGCGACCTCGCGCCGGCCCACCAGGAAGGCCGCCACCCCCAGGGCCGAAAGATCGTCGGCGCTCAGGCGATCGGGCTCGACGCCTGACCAGGCCTGGAGCGCCGCGGTCCACTCGCCGCGTTCGAAGTCCGCGCGTGCCCGGAGCAGCTCATCGACCACGCCCATCGCGAGTACCTCCTCGTCCGGACGATACTCGCGTCGTGAGTCCGCAACGCTTGGCCGCATCACGCGACCTGGCGCTCCCAGGCTGCGGTGTTTCGCGCCGACCGGTCGGCGACCTTTGAGGCGACGTACTGAGCGTCCCGCCCGACCCCGGCCATCAGCATCGACGAGAACGAGAACTGGAAGGACAGGCCGCAGAAGAACAGCCCGGGGACGTCGTCCGCGACGCCGCGGTACTCCCGCGGCCACCCATCGTCCCCGACGACCGGTAGGTCGAGCCAGTCGAACGACTGACGGAAGCCGGTCGCCCAGATGACGTTGGCGGCCTCGACCACGCTCCCGTCACTCAGCACCGGGCGACCATCCCAGACGCCGTCCACCCGCGCCTCGTTGCGGACGACGCCGCGCGCGGCGAGGTCGGAGCGCTTCACCCGCAGCATCGGCCCGCCGTGGAACCGGACCAGCGCCATCTCCTTGCGCCCCAACGGCGTTCGCCGGGTCATGAGGTGTCGCCACAGGAACACCAGCACCGGGAAGACGGCCCGGATCCGGCGGGACTCCAGCCGGATCGGGATCTGCCCGCAGTCGCGACCGACCAGGGTGGTCGGCCGGGTCTGCGCGACCTCGTAGGCGATGTCGCAGCCGGAGTGGGACGCGCCGACCACCAGGACCGGACCGTCCTGGAGCTGCCCGGGACGACGGTACTCGCTGGAATGCAGCTGCAGGATCGACGGGTCGAGCTGGGCGGCGCATTCCGGCACGACCGGCGTGCGCCCGAAGGTGCCCGTTGCCACCACGACGTTGCCGCAGTGCCAGGTGCCCGCGGTGGTGTCGACGACGAACCCCTCGCCGTCCTGCGCACCGGTGACCCGGTCGACGCGGACGCCGAGGAGGACCGGCAGGTCCCAGCGCCGGGCATACGCCTCCAGGTAGTCGGCGACTTCGTCCTTGCCGGGGTAGGACCACGGCGGGGCCGGGAAGGCCATCCCGGGCAGCGCGTCGAACTTCGCCGGCGAGTACAGCCGCAGGCTGTCCCACTGCCGGCGCCACTGGTCACCGACCCGCCGGCCGCCGTCCAGGACGACACACTCCCTGCCCACGCGGCGCAGGTGGTAGGCCGTGGCCAGGCCGGCCTGCCCGGCCCCGATGATGACGGTCTCGATCCTGTGCATGACTGCTCCCCGTCTCGGTGCATCTGACGCTCGGTGCATCTGACGCTCGGTGCATCTGACGCTCGGTGCATCTGACGCTCGGTGCATCTGACGCTCGGTGCATCTGACGCTCGGTGCATCTGACGCTAGGAAGTGGGGCCGGCGGACCGCGTCGGCCGGACCACCCATCAACGATTGGCCGGGGTGGGCAGAACTACCCATGGGGTGTGGCCCGACCGGAGCTGGTCACCAAGAGTGACCTTCCTGGCGCAGAGGCGCGGCTACCACTTACGCTGAGTACCTGATCACCCGGAGGAAGACTGCATGACGACCCCTCGACTTCGCGCCGGGCTCTGGCGTCCTGCCGCGGTCCTCCTCGGGGCCGTGACAGCAACCGCCCTGTTGGGCTACGGGTTCTGGATAGTCCTCTTCGGTTCCTTCGGCACCGTCGCCGGGGGCCAACAGGCGGGTGCCCCGCCGTCTGGGACCGGAACCGCGCCCTCTGCGCCCAGCGTTGCCCGCGGCGGCCAGGTAGACGCGCCGTCAGCCACCAACGTTGCCGCAGCGGCGACCGCCTGGGCTCGATGCGAGGCGGAGCTGCAGGCGGCCACGGCCACCTTGACGGCGGGTCGGACCGCAGCCTCCCACTGGGTCACGCACATCGGGGCACAGCAGGCCTTCGATCGTGGGGAGATCACCTCTGCCCAGGCGAAGGCGTTGTGGAAGGAGTCGAAAGCGCCCGGCCCGCAGGACGTCACCCGGTTCCGGGAAGCGAAGACCCCGTTCGACGCCGACCGTGGGGCATGCGCCCGGGTTGCCCAGATCCTCTCCGCTGGATCCGCTGACGGTCGGGCCGGTCAGGCAGCCGTATGCGCCGCCTACGCACAGGCGAGCTACGCCGCCGTGACCGCTGCGACGAAGGTGGTCGACGCGTGGTCGAGTCACCTCGACGCGATGGCGGGCGAGGCGCACGACCAGGCCTACCTTCAGCGCTGGACGGCCACGGTGGCGGCGGCCCCGAAGGACCTGAAGGCCCTGGACGACGCCCTGGCGACGGTGGACGACACTGAGGTGTGCGTGCCGCCGGCCGCCTAGCTGCCAGCGCAGATCCGTCGCGATGGCGGGCTTGAGCGATCCCCAAGGGGCCGGCCGCGTGGATGATGGCGGGATGGTCGCTCAGGGACAGGCCAGGTTCGGCGAGCCCGCGGGCCGCTGGGTGATCCTGGCCACCGTCCTGGGCTCGGGGATGGCCATGCTCGACGCCACTGTGGTCAATGTGGCGCTCGGCCGGATCGGCCAGGACCTGGACTCGGACCTGGGCGGTCTGCAGTGGACCCTGAACGGGTACACCCTCACCCTGGCGGCCCTCATCCTGCTGGGCGGGTCGCTGTCGGATCGGCTGGGCCGGCGCCGGATGTTCGTTGTCGGCACCGTGTGGTTCGCCCTTGCCTCGGCGCTGTGCGGGTTGGCCCCCTCGATCGGCGTCCTGGTGGCGGCCAGGGCGCTGCAGGGCATCGGAGGGGCGCTGCTCACCCCGAGCAGTCTTGCCATCCTCTCTGCCTCGTTCTCGGCTCCGGACCGGGCCCGGGCCATCGGAGCCTGGTCCGGCCTCGGCGGGATCGCCGCCGCGATCGGGCCGTTCCTCGGTGGCTGGCTGATCGACGTGTGGTCGTGGCGCCTGGTGTTCCTGATCAACCTGCCGCTCGCCGCGCTGGTGGTCGTGGTCGCCCTGCGGAACGTGCCCGAGAGCTCGGACCCGTCGGCGGCCGGTCGACCGTTGGACGTGACCGGCACCGTGCTCGGGGCGGTGGGTCTGGCCGGCATCACCTATGCCTCGATCGCCGTCGGCAGCCGCCCGGTGTCCGCCGCCACCGTGGTCGCCGCAGCCGTCGGCGTGCTGGCCCTGGCCACCTTCGTCGGGGTGCAGCGCACGAGCCCGGCGCCGCTCGTTCCCCCGCTGATGTTCCGCTCCCACCAGTTCACCGTGGCCAACCTCGTCACCTTCGCCGTATACGCGGCGCTGGGCGCGGTGTTCTTCCTGCTGGTGCTGAATCTGCAGGTGGTGGCCGGATTCAGCCCGCTGCTGGCCGGCGCCTCGCTACTGCCGGTGACGTTCGTGATGCTGGCCCTGTCGGCGCGATCCGGCGCGCTGGCCCAGCGGATCGGGCCGCGGCTGCAGATGACCGCCGGCCCACTGATCGCCTCCGGCGGCCTGTTGTTGACGCTGCGTATCGAGTCGGGCGCCTCGTTCTGGCGGGACGTAGTGCCGGCCGTGTCGGTGTTCGGGCTCGGGCTGGCCACGATGGTCGCCCCGCTCACCTCGACGGTGCTCGCCGCCGCCCCTCCCGAGCATGTCGGGGTGGCGTCGGGGGTGAACAACGCGGTGGCCCGGGCCGCCGGCCTACTCGCCGTGGCGCTGTTGCCCACCCTTTCCGGCCTGAGCGGCGACGACTACCGGTCCGCGACGGCGTTCAGCAGTGGCTTCCGGATCTCGATCGGGATCAGTGTCGCCCTGCTGGTCGCCGGTGCAGCACTGGCCGCTGCCGGGATCCGCAACCCACGGCCCTCCCCCGGGATCGAGGCCTGGCCGGTGCCGGAGGGACCTCAGAGGACCGGCCCCGCGTTCGCGTGCCCGGTCGACGGGCCGCACCTGGAGACGGCCGACGCAGCCACCCGCGGGACCTCGTCCTGACCGCTGCGACCGACCTTCGGTCCGGTCATCTCGCGTCGATCGGCGGGACGCTGGCAGGGAGGGCTGTCTCGACCGTGGAGGTCGCCATGGATGTCGATCAACCCCTGGAGGGTCCGCCGCTACGCACCGAGGAGATCCGGCTCTCGGTGGGGGACGTGCCGCTCGACGGCCGGCTGGACCTACCGGACCCGGCGGCCGGTCTGGTGTTGTTCGCCCACGGCAGCGGCAGCAGCCGCCACAGCCCGCGCAACGCGCTCGTCGCCCGGCTCCTCAACCGATCCGGACTGGCGACCGTCCTGTTCGACCTGCTTACTGCGGGGGAGGGCCTCGACCGGCGCAACGTGTTCGACGTCCCGCTGCTCGCCGATCGGCTGTCGGGCGCCACGGCGTGGTGTCGCGCCCGTCCCGAGCTCACGGGGCTGCGAGTCGGGTGGTTCGGTGCCAGTACGGGCGCCGCGGCGGCGCTGTGGGCGGCGGCCGAGCCCCCCGCGGACGTGTCCGCGATCGTCTCGCGGGGCGGCAGGCCGGACCTGGCGGGTCCCCAGCTGGCAACGGTCCGCGCCCCGACTCTGCTCATCGTCGGGGGGCGGGATCGCGAGGTGCTCGCGCTGAACCGGCAGGCGCTGGCCGGCCTTCGCTGCGAGGCCCGGCTCGAGGTCGTCCCGGGTGCGACGCATCTGTTCGAGGAACGGGGCACCCTGGAATCGGCCGCCGCCCTTGCTCGTGACTGGTTCCTGAGCCACCTCACCTGAGACCGCTCGTCACGTGCCCCCGGTCACGGTGAACGCTCCGTACCCCACGACGCGCTCGGGGCCACCGGCAGTGTCGGCTGACGTGCGCAGGTCGAGGAGCTGGATCGACCTGCCGCGGCGACGTGAGTGGTCGAGCAGACCGCGAAGGGCCCAGGCCCCGCAGGCGTCCTCGGGCCGGATCGCGTGCACGTCCCGGGAGAGGATCGCCTCCGCCGTCCGCCGGTCCAGCCGAGCGGCGGTGGCCGCGTCGTGGTAGTGACTCAGATCGGTACTGACCACGACCACGGTCGGTCCGGTCGCCTCGAGGGCGTCGAGGCGGTCCGACACGTCTGCTGCCGCAGTGCGCCCCACGGCGATCGGAACGACGATGAGCCGGCGTTGCCCGAGCGGTTGTGCGACCCGTTGCAGGAACGGCAGCTGCACCTCCAGCGCGTGCTCGTCGGCGTGGGGCCGGTCGTCGGGGGGAATGCCGGGCGCCCGCTCGACCTCGACCTCACCGAGTGGCGTCCGCCAGCGGTCCGCGGCGGCGCAGGCCATGCCGTCCAGGGGGACGTAGTGGGAGGGCCCGAGCAGGACGACGCGGCGCGGCGGCTCGACGTCCTGAGCCCTCAGGGCGGCGTAGCCGCTCGCGGCCACAGGTCCGCTGTAGACGTACCCGGCGTGCGGGACGATGAGCGCCCGGATGGGCGGCGGATGGTGACCGGGTGCGGCCTCGGGGACGGACGCCGAGGCGTCGCGCGCGGCTGACAGCAGGCCGTCCACCGTGGCAGCGAGCTCCTCCGGTGCGGCGGGGTAGAACAAGCCGGCGACCGCGGGCCTGCGCGTCCGACGTCCGCCGATGATCCCGGCCATCGGGTCACCGCTCCGAGGCCAGACGGACCGGCAGACGGCGCGGACCCCAGGCGCCGGCCGCTCCGTCGTACAGCCCAGGGAGCCGGGTACCGCAGACCCGGCACCGACCCTCGTCATCGAGGCGGTAGCCGTCGATCCGGTAGCCGTCCCGGACGACGACAGGTGCCGTGCAGCCTGGGCAGTACGTGGTCCCCCCCTCCGGGTCACGCACGTTCCCGGTGTAGACGTGACGCAGGCCGTTGTCGAGCGCGATTCGCCGTGCCTGGGCCAGCGTGGCAGGCGGTGTCGGCGGGACGTCGAGCATCTTGAAGTCGGGATGGAACGCCGAGAAGTGCACGGGGACATCGGCTCCCAGCTCGTCGAGCACCCAGCGGGTCAGTGCCTCGATCTCCGCGGGGCCGTCGTTGTGACCCGGGATCAGCAAGGTGGTGATCTCCAGCCAGACGTCGGTCTCGTGGCGCAGGTAGGACAGCGTGTCCAGCACCGGCGCGAGCCGGCCGAGGGTGACCTTGCGGTAGAACTTGTCGGAGAAGGCCTTGAGGTCGATGTTGGCGGCATCCAGGTGCGCGTAGAAGTCTCGTCGGGCAGGCGCGCACATGTACCCGGCCGACACCGCCACCGCCCGGATTCCCCGCTCGTGACAGGCGTCCGCGACGTCCATCGCGTACTCGAGGAAGATCACCGGGTCGTTGTAGGTGAAGGCGACGCTGCGGCAGCCGAGCTCCTGCGCCGTCCGCGCGATCTCCTCTGGGGAGGCGGAGTCGGTCAACCGGTGCGTTTCTCGGGACTTGCTGATGTCCCAGTTCTGGCAGAACCGGCACGCGAGATTGCAGCCCGCGGTTCCGAAGGACAGCACCGGGGTGCCCGGCAGGAAGTGGTACAAGGGCTTCTTCTCGATCGGGTCGACGCAGAAGCCGCTCGAACGGCCGTAGCTCGTCAGCACGATCTGGTCCGCTGTCCTCGCCCGGACGAAGCACAAGCCGCGCTGCCCGTCGTGCAACCGACAGGCACGCGGGCACACGTCGCACTGCAGGCGGCCGTCCGGCAGGCGGTGCCAGTACCGGGTCGGGACGGTGTACGGATCGTCCATGCAGACATCTGTACTCATCGGACCTCGGCTCAGAGCTTGTAACCGATGGCGCGTAACAGGTCATGCCGGGTGGTGGCATCGGCCTCTGTCTCCACGCCCAAGGGCGGCTGACCGTCGACGACGCCGATGACGCCGCGGCCGCGGGTGGTCGTCACGACGAGCACCTCCACCGGGTTGGCCGTCGCGCAGAAGATCGTGCACACCTCCGGGACGGTCTTCACCTGGTTGAGGACGTTGACCGGGAACCCGTCGCGCAGGCAGATCACGAACGAGTGCCCGGCCCCGATCGCCAAGGCGTTGTTCGTCGCGAGCTCCACCAGTTCGGAGTCATTGCCGGACCGCCGGACCAGCCGTGGCCCGGACGCCTCGCAGAAGGCCAGCCCGAACCGCAGCGAGGGACTGACGCCCGCCAACGCCTCATGCAGGTCCTCGACCGTCTTGATGAAGTGCGACTGCCCGATCACGACGTTCACGTCGTCCGGCGTGTCGACCGGAACCGCCTCCCACGCGGGAGTGTCCATGGCCACGGGATCTACCTCCTCTTGCGGGCGCTGTGGGCTTGTAGGTCCAGCACACTCTTACCGCGGGGGAGGTCAAGGTGCCGAGGTCCCGGTGACGTGGATGTGGCCGGGTGGTCACTCAGGAGCAGGTCGATGGCGATGGTCGACGCCACCGTCGCCAATGGGCCGGTTTACCCCTGAGCCAGCGCGTCCATGAGATCGATCATGAACTGGGTGTCGTCCATGGTCATCCGTCGCCATCCGGCAGGTGCTCCCAGCCCCTCGAGCAGGCCTTGGTCGGCAGGGTTGTCCGCCATCGCCTCCAGTCCGGCCACTATGCAGTCGACCTGGTGGGCCAGCGCCGGGCTGGCCAGCATGCAGTGCCGGACGACGTAGATCTGGCTCGAGATGAGTGGCCGTAACCGCGACTGCGTCACCTGAGAGAGATCGTCGAAGGCCGCTCGCAGGAAGAACCCCGCCTGTACCTCTCCGGTGATCACGGCCTTGGCCACCAGGACGTAGTTGCGCTTGTAGGCGACGTCGATCTGCTCCGGGCCCAGATCGGCCGGTTCGAGAAGGATCCGGCAGATCCGCTCGACGTCCGGGGCGTCCGTGGCCGCAACCGAGAGGTGACCTGCGGCGTCCAGCAGGGTGAGGAGCGGGCTGTCGTCGGCGACCACGATCGCCGCCTCGTCCGAGACGTCGGCCGGTCCGGCAATCGGCAGATAGCCGCGGTCACGCACCAGCATCGCGGTGTCGGCTGCGTTGGCGAACACGAGGTCGACCTGCCCGGCGTCGTAAGCGGCGTGCAGATCGGCGAAGTCGTCGTAGGTGGCCGCGTGGAAGGCCGCACCCGTCACGCGCTGAAGCCGGGTGTTCAGCAGGAACCAGTCGGTGATGTTCCGCGCATGCACATCGGGGCTGATCGCGAACTGATGCGTCATGCCGAACCCCCTGACACTCGTTCGTCGCCCAGCATCGAGACGTATAGCTCCGCGGCTTCATCGACTTTGGTACGCGAGGGCTCTCGACGCACCGACGTGTGGCCGACGATCTTTCCGTCGCGCACCTTCGGGATCACCGTCGCGTAGACCCAGTAGAACCCGCCGTCCTTTCGCAGGTTCTTCACGTACCCGCTCCAGCGCTTGCCGGCGTTCACCGTGTCCCACAGGTCGGCGAAAGCAGCACGCGGCATGTCGGGGTGCCGCAGGATCGAGTGAGGCGCCCCCATGAGTTCTTCGCGCGCGTACCCGGACATCCGCACGAACGCCTCGTTGCACATTGTGATCGTGCCGGCCGCGTCGGTCTGCGAGACGATCAGTTCCCCGGTGGGGAACAGCGTCTCCCGAGCTGTCGTGATCACAGTTCTCGAGGTGCCGTCGTAGTAGGTGAGGACGCACGACCGGCCGGCCTCGACGACGTCCTCGGGTGTCATGTCCCGCAACGGTTTCATACCAGCGTGGCGAGTTCCTTCGCAGCAAGCTTCATCTCGTACAGGAGCAGGCCCAGGCGGGCATCAGAGCTGGAGATCGTCTCGAGTACGGTCTCGGAGCCGGCCTGCATCAGGATGACGTAGCCACCGTTGCCTTTGACGTACACCTGCTCAAGCGTTCCCCGCTTCAGCTCGGCGACGGTCCGTTCCCCCATCGACAGCGCCGCGGCGCCCATCGCCGACACCCGGTCCTCGTCCGAACCCGCAGGAAGCGCAGAAGCAAGGGGCAGACCGTCCATTGTCACCAGCGCCGCCCCCTCGACGTCAGGGGAGCTGCTGACCAGGGCTTGCAGGACTGTATTGATCTGTTCGGTGCGGTTCGACATCCGTGACGCTCCTTGTCGTGACCCGCCGGCCACGGGCCCACCCCGGGCCGGCGTCTAGGCGCGCAGCCTAGTCCCGAGTGCGACAGATTGTGATCAGATAGCCAGACTCACCCATTCGGCGCCATCAGCCCACCGGTTCCTGCGCCGCTGCACCCGTGCCACATGACAGGCGACTGGTGGTCATGCGTAGGGTCCGTCAGACGCGTCGAGACCTGGACCTCCTGAGCCGTTCAACTGGCGGGACAACGCAGCGATCCGTGAGTCCCGCGAGTCGAGCGCCGCCCGAAGTCGTTGGCCGAGAACGCGCTCCGCCGCGAGCAGCTCCGCCTGCTCAGTCGCCGCCAGTTCAGTGGCCTCGAGTCTGGCCTCCAAGGCGGTGATCTGTTCTTGATGGGTCAGGATCACCGTGTCCAGGGCGCGGATGGCGCCGCTCTCCAAGCGTCCCATCTCGGTGTCCTTGCGATCTGCGATGTGCGACATCGCCTGGCGCAGGTCCTCGACCTCGGACTCCGAGGCTCGTAGCCGTTGTTCGAGGCCCGACAGGGCCGGCTCCAAGTCGGCCGGGGCGGCGGGAGACGTGTCCGAGGCGATCGCTGCCCCGGGCCGCCCCGGGTCGGATACCTGTTCTCGCCGCCGACCCGCCCACAGGTAGCGGCCGCCCAGGAGGCCAAGTATCGCAGCGCCGACCGCCAGCAGCGCGACCTGGGCGAACAGGTACGGGAGGCCAGTCAGCATCAGCGGGGGTCCTTGAGGTCGATGGTCGCGCGCCGATTCTGCGCACGCCCGGCTGCGGTGCTGTTGGAGGCTAGCGGCCTCCTGTCCGAGTATGCCTCGATCGAGGTGCGACTGATGGGTATTCCGCGAGAGACCAAGAAATCGCGCGTCGTCTGAGCCCGTAGTACTGATATTCGTTTCTTCACCGCCTCTGAACCAAGGCCGTCTGAATGCCCGCGAATAACTACGGTCGATGCTTTGTCGGCTTTCATGTATATCGCTACCCGTCGAATGTCCGCAATGGCCGCAGCGGAGAGCGCGTCACTTGATGATGGAAAGAGAATGGTGACCGTGGAGAATGGTGACGGTGAGGTCGACGGCGTCGCTGCGGCGCCGTCCGAGCCGAGTGGCACAGACAGTTCCACGCCCGGGGCCGTCGGCGTGACGGCCGGGGCCGTCGGCTGCGGTGCCGGGGCCGTCGGCTGGGGTGCCGGGGCCGTCGGCTGCGGTGCAGGCACCGTCGGCGCCGCGGCAGTGTCAGGGGCCGCCTGCCGGGTCACCACCCGCACTCCATCCACCCCAGCGGCGGCGGCAGCAGCGCGTTCGAGCAGGTCAGCGGCCTTCGCTGTGATCTGGGGGCTCCCGCCGATCCCAACGGTCGCCATCTCCTCGACCACCACGTCACGACCGTGGACCTGCACCTGAACCGGCAGATCGGCCGCGGCCATAGCGGCCTGCACACGGGTACGGACGTCGCCCTCGATACGGGAGGCGGTGGCCCAGGACGCGACAAGAACGATCGCGAACAGGGCGACGAGACCCCACAAGTGTCCCGGCCGCTCAAGGACTGAGCCGTCATGGATTCGCGTATGCATCCCTACCTCGGATCGGCCTTCGCGCAGGTTAGCGCACTGTTATTATCTGGCTCGATCGAACCGGGGATCTACTGTTTCGGTCGGAGAAGCAGTACACCGGATCGGAGCCGTAACCCCACTGTGCGTAGCGGAGAACTAACTGTTCGCCACGTTGTGCGGCGCGGCTGAGGAAGGGACTCAGTACATGCAGGAGCGGGACTCCCATGCCGCTCGAGCATCGGGCCTATCACGGCTTCGGGCACGCTTTTCGGGCCGGGACGCGACCACCCCGACGGCCACCGCCGATCTGAAGGAGCTCTCGGACGAGGACATGATCCGGGAAGTCGCCCGGAACATGGCCTCCGAGCTCGGGATCGGTCCCGCGACCTCCGCGCCAGACGATGTACGGGACGAGCAGACCGGCCACCGAGTCCAGAGCAGCCCCCCCGACGAGGCCGGCGTAATCGCCGTGCCCGTCGTCCATCACGAAGGAGCGGCGATGACAGCGGTCAGTGGGGTGTCCAACGATGTGGCGCCCATGGGCAAGCACGAGGCGCTGCAGCGCATTCTGGCCGGTGTGCGGCGGTCGATACCAGAGCTGCATGGGGCGATGATCGCCTCGGTGGACGGTCTGCCGGTCGCGCATGAGTTCGCCGAAGCGGACGCCGACCGAGTGGCCGCAATGGCCGCGACGGCGCTCGGCCTCGGCAAGAGGATCAGTGAACGCACGAATCTCGGGGGCTTCCAGGAAGCGGTCGTGCGTGGTGAGAACGGGTACATGGTCGCCTATGCCGCCGGTGATCAGGCGGTCTTGGTGTTGTCCGGGCCAAGCGACTCCAATCTCGGGCTGATGCGCATCGAGGCTCGCGCCGCCTCGGTCCTGATCAGCCGACTGCTCAGCTAGGCGAAGCAATGGAACCGATGCTGGCCATCGCCCGCGCGGCGATCGCGGACATGCCACCGGGGAGTCGCTTCACTGCACAGGACGCCGCAGTGATCGTCTCCAACCGTGACATGTTGCTGGAGTTGGAGGATGAGGTCGTCAAGGGCTTCTACGACACGCTCTACGCCCATCCGACGACGGCCAAGGTCTTCCGGGACGGCGAGCGGCCGGCGCGGGAGGGCACCCTGTCGCACTGGTGGCGGCGTACCGTGAACGGACCGTTGGACGACCAGTACTTCGCCTGGATGGCGATGGTGGGCCTGGTCCACGTGCTACGCAAGGTCAGCAACCCGATGATGATGGCGATGGCCGACTTCACCGTCAGTTTCGTCGCCGAGAACGTAGACAGCTCCGGGCTCGACGCGACGGACGGAGCAAAGCTGGTGCAGGCGTTCCGGCGCCTCGCCGCGACAGTCGGCGCCATCATCGTCGAGGGCTACGACCACGCGATCGCTTCGGCTCTCTTCGACGTCGTCGGCATGCCCGAAGCGCTGCTGGAGCGGCTGAGGGACCAGGAGATCGCGGCGGCGCTGAAGCAGGCTCAGACACAGGTCGGGCGGACCTGAGGCCCGTTCGACTCTGTCGTCCAGACTCGGTTGGGCCGCCGTCGGTGGCATCCTCGTGATCGCCTTCCGGGTGAGGGTTCTGACCCATCTGCTGGGGCACCACCTCACCCTGACGATGTTCAGGCGCGCGGTGTCACCGGCCGGGGACGTCGTGAGCCAGGTCGTAGCCGTAGTCGCCGTCGTCGCCGTCCTTCTGCGTTGCGACGTAGATGTGCTGGTGCTCCGACCTGGAGGGTGCACCGGCGACCCGGCCGGCGGCCTCGCCCTCGTGCGCGAGGTCGTACTCCAAGTCCGGGGCCGGCTCTCGCGGCTGGTTGTCGCTGCTGTCAGGTGTCATCCCTCCACTGTGCGCCGAGCGGGCGCCCCTGCCAAGGGCAGCCCGTCGGCGCGTGCGGCAGCCGTGATCACCACCGCGGAACGCCACGTTGGTCGCTGGGGCGCTCATGGCGTTCAGGCCGGGGCCCCGACCGGACGCCGAGCGACCTGCGCTGTCCGCAGGGCCGTGACGGCGACCCGGGTCAGAACCATGAGGGGCATCTGACCCCACGCGCGCTACGACGTCAACGCACTGCAGGAACTGTTGGCCGCAAAGGCCTGGCCGATCGCCCCCGTTCCGTTCTTGGCGGCGGTGCCTATCGCATCGGTGGTGGCGCCCAACGCGGTCAGCGGGGCGTTTACGGCGGCGACGACATCGGCCAGCGCCCGGGCCCTAGCCGCTCCTGAGGTGCCCTGCACGTCGTTCACCGCGGTCTCGAGCGTGTCGATGGACGAACGCAGTTGCTCGGACGAGGTCTGCACCGCCATCAGGTCCGGGTCGTCAAGACCGCCGGACGGAACCGCGGCAACCGTGTCGGTCAACGTGGTCGCCGACGTCTTGATCGTCTCGATCTGCGCAGAGAGGCGGGTCTGGACATCCCCACCGCCGGTCGTCGCCGCCGCGGCCAAGCCCTGGATCGACGTCTTGAGCTGGCCCGCGTCAGTACACACACGCCCGGCCCAGGCGACCTGCTCATCCGTCGGCGGGGTCCCAGAACCGGCGAGGGACGTGCTCGCAGACGTCAACGGCGACGACGAGATCGACGGCGACGGCGACGTGCTGTCCGAGGCTCCCGAACACGCCGCTAGCAAGGTGGCGGCAGCCACCAGCACGAACAGTCTGTTCACGGGACACCCCATTCCACGCGACTCACCTACTTTGTGCCATCCCCACTCAACCAGGCCTGTTCCCCCACTCATAGTCCTGACGCCGACCCGGTCTCGGGCCAGTCCGAGCCGCGAGAGGCGGCACCACGGCCGTGGCCGCGGCAGCCGCCTCAACGACAACGGCATCACACCCGTACGGCGTCAGCGGAGGACAGAGACCGAACCCTGCCGTGGATCACTTGGCCGTCGGCGTGCACTTCTTCGGCTGGCGGTCCTGCGGCGACACACCTTCCACCACGTGCTGGGGTCGGCCATCACCGTGTGCGCGTCGGCGGCGCACGGTCGTTGGGGCGCCCACGGCGTTCAGGCCGGGGCCCCGACCGGACGCCGAGCGACCTGCGCTGTCCGCAGGGCTGTGACGGCGACCCGGGTCAGAACCATGGCCAGCGCCATCAGCACGAACGCGGAGGTCCAGGCGTCCGCCCCGGTGATCCGGTGGGTGATCGAGAACTGGGCGATCTGCCGGGGGTACCAATGGTCGGCGCCGTAGGCGAAGAGCATCCGGCCACCGATCACCGCGACCCACAGGGCCGCGTAGGCGGCGCCGGCCCGCATCACCTGCGTGCCGTTCGTCGTGCGTTCCACTCTCACGAGCAGCCCCGCCGCGACGCCGAGGGCGGCACCGGCGAGGGCGAGGACGACCTCGAGGGTGGCGTCGTTACCGGCGGTCGGGACGTGGCTGAGGAACCCCACGGCGACACCCACGACGATGACCAGCGGCAGCGTCAGCCGGGTCCGGGTGATCGGCCGAGTGCCGAGGTTGGCCCACAGGATGTAGGCGAGCAGTCCGAGGTTGAGTAGGTACTGGCTGGTGGACATCGAGAACTCCTGGTGTCGGGACCGTCCCGGCTCCGCTCGTCCAGCGGGCTCGTCGGCCGTCTCCGACGCTAGAGACGATGCGGCGCAAACCCATCGGCGCGCGGATGGATCCTCCACCGCGGCCGGCGTCCACCCACGGGTGGACATCACGGCGACGCGTCCTAGCCGAGCAGGCGGTGCCGGTATGCGTAGGCCACGAGCTGGGCCCGGTCCCGCAAGCCGGTCTTGGCGAGCAGGTGGTTGACGTGTGTCTTGACTGTCGCCTCCGAGACGACCAGGGTCGCGGCGATCTCGGCGTTCGACAGGCCTTCGGCAATGCGGGTGAGAACGTCGACCTCGCGTGGGGTCAACGGGTGGGGCAGCTCCGGTCGGGCCTCAGCGGCGCGGCCGCCACCCTGGCCGTCGCCGGGCACGCCGACCCGCTCCCCGCGAGCCAGCGCCTCGATAAGCATCCGCTGCACGCCGGTGTCGAGCTGAGCGTGACCCGCCGCGACCGCCGTGACGGCCTGGCGGATCTCCTCGGCTCCAGCCGCCTTGGTGAGGAACCCGAGCGCCCCAGCCTGGAGGGCGGCGAAGACCGACTCGTCGTCGGAGTACGTCGTCAGCACGACTACACGCGCGACGGGCTGCTGCTGCGCCAGCCGCCGAGTAGCCTCCACGCCATCGCAGTGCGGCATCCGTAGGTCCATCAGGACGACGTCCGGGGACAGCGCGCAGGCCTGCCGCACGGCGTCGTCCCCGTCGACGGCCGACCCCACCACCTCGATACCGGGCAGCAGCGCGAGCATCAGAGCCAGGCCGTCGCGGACGACCTTCTGGTCGTCGGCGACCAGCACCCGGACCACCCGCTCGGATGCGCCCGCCTCAAGGGCCTCGCTCATCCGGTAACCCCCTCCTGCGCATCGAGCGGGAGCGTCAGGCGCACCTCGAACCCGGAGCCGGTCGATCCTGCGACCAGTGTGCCGCCCAACGACGCCGCCCGCTCGGACATCCCGGTCAAACCGCTGCCGCTCGAGGGCATCCCGGAGCCCGCGCCGTCCCCACCACGGTCGGCGACAGCGACCTCGACCTCACTGACCCCCCACCGCACCCACACGTGCGCCGCAGCGCCCCGCCCGGCGTGCTTGGCCACGTTGGTCAGGCACTCCTGGACGGTCCGGTACAGGGTGAGACCGGCCTCCGCGGCCAGCGGGGCCGCAGTCCCCTCGACCTCGAAAGCAGTCGGTACTCCCGAGGACCGCTCGAAGTTCGCGACGAGCCGCGACAGGGCGGCAGGACCCGGCATCTCGTCGCCGCGCAGCGCCCGGACCGCCCGCGTCGCGTCGGACATGCCTTCGCGTGCCAACGCCTGGGCTCGCGCGATCTGCTCGACCACCCTGGCGTCCGACCCGGACGTGTCCGCCAGAAGCCGGGCGGCCTCGAGCTGGACGGTGAGCCCGGCCAGGCTGTGGGCGAGCACGTCATGCAGCTCCCGAGCCAAGCGGGAGCGCTCTGCCAGCGCCACGGCCTGCTCGCGGGCCCGCTGCGTCAGGGCCTGCTGCTCCATCAGCTGCACCGCCTGGCGCCGGGCGTCCCGGTTCATCGCCGCGAACGCCGAGACCAGGAACAGGAAGCCCGCGCCGAGCGCCACAGACAGGACCGCGCTCGTCGCGGTGCGAGACCCACGGGCCTCCGTGGCGGCCACGGCCGCCAGGACAGGCACACCGGCCAGCAGCGCCAGACGGCGTGGCGCCCGTAACGCCAGCCCGGCCAAGGCCATGTAGCCGGCGACGAAACCCGGGCCCCTGGACTGTAACCAGTCCAGCCCCGCTCCAGCCAGGCCCACTCCGACCAGCGCGGGCACCACCACCCGCAGGTCCGTGATGCGCTCGGTCAGAGCGAGTGCCCACAGCGCGGCAGCCGCGACGAGCAGCACGAGAGTGAGCGCCTCTCGCCCCGCTGGGAGCCCGGCCGCCACGATCCCCGCGCCGACGCCCACCATGGCGACGACCCCGAACGGGACCAGCCAGGAAGGCTGGTCCGGAACGCGGACCGCGCCCACGACGTCCGGACCTACCCCGCCGGGACCAGCCGCGCCACGCGCAACGGCCTCACGCCCTGCTGCGCCGTGAGACTCAAGGCCAGGCACCACACGAGCACGCTAACGCCGACGGTCTGCGGATGTCCGGGCGCATCGTCGCTTCCAGCCCTCGCCCCCCAGCCGCTACGGGCACCCGCCCAACGAAACACGGCGTCGCATCGGCGCCGCCGCCGTGACCGGCTGACCTGAGCCGATGCCGGGCGTATTCACACCGTCACCACATGCTCTATCGGACTCACCTCACGATCGACATCACGTCCGCGGAAGCGAGCCCTTCGGACCGCTCAGCTCCATCTTCGACTTCGTGACGTTCGCGGTGATGCTGTGGGTGTTCCACGCACTACGCGGACACCCGAGCCGCCTTCAAAGGCGCCGAGGGCTCCGAGGAGTGCACCGAGCTGCTCGCCTCGGACGGCGACCATCCCAACAGGGCGGGCCATCGCGTGATCGCCGCGGCGATTCTCCAGGCCCTGTCCGGGTGGGGGGACCAGACGCCGTCACGACCGCGCTCACCAGCGGGCTGATCCGCGATCACGCGGAACGGGCCCCTGGGTACCCTGTCGGTGATTGTCATCGGCTCAGGCGGTGGCGCGACGCCGTCCGGTGGGACGAACCACTGAGGGGGCGACATCATGACCTCCGGCGCAGATCCCGCGCACCCGACCGGCGCCGCCGCGCGCGATCACCCGCCCGATCACTCGCCGACGGGCGCTCCCGCGTCGGAACCGGGTGCCGAGGTCGACGAGGAGCCACACGCTGTTCCTGATCGGATCGACGTGTCGCTGCCGGCGGACTCGCTCGTGCTCGTGACGAGTGACCTGCACCTGCGTCAGGCCGCGACCTCGGGGTCGCTCCAGATCGAGCAGGAACTCGTCGCGCGGCTCTCGACCTGGGAGGGGCCGGGGGTCGTCGTTCTGAACGGCGATCTCGTCGAACTGTGGGGCGAGCCCGAGGGCACCGTGATGAGTGCCCTGGACGCCCACCCGGCCTTGACGACGGCCCTGGCCGAGTTCGCCGCCGGCGAGGGGCGGCAGGTGATCGTCGTGGTCGGCGATCACGACGCACCGATGGCGTGGGACGGCGTCTCGGCCCGCACGATGTCCGAGCGGCTCGGGGCGCGGACCGCCCTGTCCGTCGACCTCGAGTTCGACACGCCGGCCGGACGGCGCGTGGTGCGGTGCGAACACGGGCATGCCTTCGACCCGGCGAACGCCCTGAGCGATCCCCGCAACCCGTTGGACTCCCCGCTGGGCCAGCACGTGGTCCAGCAGGTGCTGCCCGCGGTGACCCGGACGCCGCTGATGGCCGATCTGGGGGCGCTGGCCGATCCGAGCGCCGCCGGCCGATTCGTGGCGTCCCGTCTGGTCTACCGGCAGTTGGGTGGCCGGGCCTGGTGGCTGTTGCTGCCACTGCTGGTGCTGCTGCTGCTGCGGCTGCCGCTCGTGGTGCGGGTGACGTCGCGTTCGGACGAGTTCGGCCACGCTCAGCGATGGCTGCTGATCACCGGTCTCGGGCTCCTGGCCGAGACCGCCCTGCTCTCGGCGCTGGTGATCCTCGTGGCACGGACCGTCTATTCCTCGATGGGCGCCGGCCGACTCGGCCCGTGGGGCGCCCACGCCAACGGCGCCCCGCGCACTGCCGCCACGGCTGTCTGCTCCGGCGGCCTCGCCGGTCTTGTCACTGGGCACACGCACCAACCCGAGCTGGCGGCGATCCCCGGCGGGTTCTACGCCAACAGCGGATGCGGCCTGCGCCATGTGGAAGCCCGCTCCGGCCGGTTCGGACTGCCTCCGGTCTTCACACCGGTGCTACGCCGCTCGTGGGTGGAGATCGACGTCGTCCACGACCTGCGGGTGCGCCTGCTACTCGCTGAGACACCGACCGGGGAGGCGACCCGGCTGGAGAGGCTCGCCGCCCGCCGACAGGCCACTCGCCCCGGCACCCCTCAGGTTGTCGCGACGCTGCCAGGTGAGGCCGGGTGGCCACTGCCCCAAGATCGCCTCCAGCAACCCGCCCAGCGCCAGCGGACCCGACGGATCGCCGCAACAGCCATCAGCGTTCTCGCCATGCTGGGGCTGGTCTCGGCGCTCACTCTGCCGTTGCGGTTTCGGTTGCGAGACCTGCTCGAGGTTCTGCCGGTCCAGCTGCCGCAGACAGCCGCGGCAAGCCTCGTCTTCGCCTGCGTGGCCCTGCTGCTGCTGGCCCGCGGTCTCCGCCGGGGAAGCAGCCTGGCCTTGACCGTGACCCTGGGTCTTCTGGTGATCACGGCCGTTCTGCACCTGGCCAAGGGGATCGACGTCGAGGAGACCCTTGCCACGCTCCTGGTGGCGGGGTGGTTGGCCCGGCATCGGAGAGCCTTCCGGGTCCACCCCGACAGCCGGCAGCTGCGACGGGCCGCTGCCCTGTCGGCTGTCACGGGCCTGTTCGTGATCGGGATGTCGATCGCCCTGGTGATCGCCACCGGGCAGCCGAGGGCCACCGGCGCCACCGCCCGCGCCGCCTTCCTCACCCCCGCCCTCTGGGCGGTCGGCCTCAGCCTGCTGCTGCCCCTCGGCTGGCTGCTCACCCAACCTCGCCTGCGCCGCGAGCCCACCCCCGGTGAGCACCGGGCCGACCTGGCACACGCCCGACGGCTGGTCTCCGAGTACGGCGGTGACACGCTGGGCTACTTCGCCCTGCGCGGTGACAAGTCCTGGTTCTTCACCGACGACTGCGTGGTCGCCTACGCCGTCCGGGGCGGTGTCTGCCTGGTCTCCCCCGATCCCGTCGGCCCGCCGGAGCAGTGGCCGACGGCGTGGGCGGAGTTCACCGCCTTCGCCGATCGTCACGGCTGGTCCCTCGCCGTGCTCGGCGCCGGCGCGGGGTGGCTGCCGATCTACGAGGCGGCCGGGCTACGCCCGGTCTACATCGGCGACGAAGCCATCGTGAACTGCCCGGCTTTCACCCTGGAAGGGCGGGCCATGAAAGGGCTGCGGAGCGCCTATCGCCGGGTGCAGCGTGCTGGATACATGGTGCGGTTCTACGACCCGGCCCGGATGCCGCCGACGTTGGCCGGCGAGCTTCGCGCCCTGATGACGCAGAGCCGACAGGGCGACATCGAGCGCGGCTTCTCGATGACCCTGTCCAGGCTGTTCGATCCCGACGACACCGGCCTGCTGCTCGCCGTGGCCCACGGACCCGACGGCAAGCCCGCCGGGTTCTGCCACTTCGTCCCCGCGAACGACATCAGCGGCTGGTCACTGGACGTGATGCGCCGCTCCGTCGACACCGACCTGCCCAACGGCCTGACGGACTACATCCTGGTCGAGACCATCAACCACCTGACGTCGCAAGGACAGTGGGGGCTCGGCCTCAACTTCGCCGTGATGCGCGCCGTCCTGGCCGGAGAACAGGACGACGGCCCGCTCAGCGACCTCGAACGCCGAGTCCTGCATCGCTTCTCCGACAGCATGCAGATCGAGTCACTGTGGCGGTACAACGAGAAGTTCCAGCCGCTGTGGCGACCCCGATACGCCGTCCTCAGCGGAATCGGCGGTGTGCCCGCGCAAGGACTGGCCATCGCCGAGGCGGAAGGTATCGCCGAGCTGCCTCTGGTTGGAGCGCTCCTCAGCCGGCGGACCCGACGAAGGGCGACCCGCGACGCGCCTGCCGAGCGCGAGCCCAGTCAGCCACCGGCGTGAGCTCGACCGCGCATGCCATCATCCCGGGCATCGGCGACATCGTGGCCCGGTTGCGATCGCCGCTCCCACTCGCGCCCTTCGCCGGACTGGTCGGCGGGTACCTCACGCTCACCTGGCCGTCTCGACGTTGACGGTGACGTTCAACCAACACTGCTGCGAAGCTCCACGGCCAGACGCCTCACGCCTGATCGGCTCCTGCCACGGTCCTCGTCGTCCAGGCCAGTGCCTGAAGATAAGCATCGGCGATCCCGACGATGCCGTCCGGGTCGCCGGACGGCCGGTCAAGGTCACCCTTCTCGTACGCCAGCACAGCATCCAGAACGGTCCGCAGAGGACCAGGATCGCCGACGAGCGCCCCCTTTAGATCGTCGGCAAGCGCGGGCATCCCGGTCACGAGCTCGTCCGGCGCGAGATGCAATGCCTCGGCCACACCGTGCAGCAGGCCGAGCGTGAACGCGATGTCGGGGCGGACGCCGCCGCATATCTTGCCGGCGGCGAGCTCGCAGGTGCGGGCTCGAACCAGCGCCGAGCCGATCCGCTCCTCCGCGACGCTGCTGGACGCCATCACGATCAGCACCATCCAGGCC
Organism: uncultured Actinomycetota bacterium; assembly: GCA_963825645.1. GTDB lineage: Bacteria > Actinomycetota > Actinomycetes > Actinomycetales > Kineosporiaceae > JADJPO01. The sequence goes on along the minus strand of CAWGTT010000007.1, from coordinate 88,724 downwards.
CGCAATCGGGCCAGCCCGACGAACACGACGGCGTCCCGGATGGACGAGACCGACCGCGACAGGCCCATGTGCGCCGAGTTCGCGATCCGCAGCAGCCGCACGCTCAGGGCTGGGTCTGTGCGCAGCAGCGCTTCGACGTCCCTCGCAGTAGTGTCCGCATCCGCGAGCTTGGCCAGCATCTGCAGCGCCATCACCTGACCGGGGCCGAGGCTCTCCACCGACATGGTCTGCGGGCGGCCTAGGTGAAACCCCTGAAACAGCTCGAACCCCGCCGCTTTGGCCTTCTCGTACATTGCGGCGTCCTCGACCCGCTCGGCCAGGAACCGGACGTTGTGTGGCGCGCATCGTGCGATGGTCTCGATTACCTCGTCCCACGTCGGCTCGAGAACGTCGAGTTTGACGATGTCGGCGAGCTCCAGCAGCTGCGCGGCCTCCGGGGTCCAGACGAAGTCGTCCAATGCCAGCCGGTGGCCCTCGGCGATCCGGCGACGTGCTCCCTCGACTACCTCGTCGTCGATCTCGATCGACTCGAGCACTTCGAGCACGGCGGAAGCAGGCGGGAACGGAACCGGCAACTCGCCGACGATGAATGCGCGGGTCAGGTTCACGAAGCCGAGACGGCCACCGAGCAGCTGGCTTCCGAACTCCGAGAAGGCGGACAGGATGGTGGCGGTCGTCGCGGCATCCGCGTCGGCCGCCTGCACGCCCGCCATGGGCGCCTGCGCAGTCCCTCTGAACAGCAGCTCGTACCCGTACACGTGACCGTGCACGTCGAGGATGGGCTGGCGGCCGACGTGCACCGAAGCAGTCGGTCGGGCGAGCGCCGGTCCAGAACGCCCCACACCGATCCTTCTCTCAAGGGTGACCACTCTGTCTCGTGCCGCTGGGTTGTCATCGGCGGCCCGCACGGGGAGGTTGAGGGTTCTTCGGTGGCCAACACCCGTGGCAGCACCTCGCCTCGGTCGGGGTCCCGCCGCGGCTCCGGCACGGCGAGGTCAGCCAGCGTTGCCGTTGACCGTGGGTGATCCGGGCATTACCGGTCAATGACGTAGCTCGCTGCGATCGGCACGCTGAACAGCACGACGGCCCGTCGGCTCTGGCCGCGGGCGGAGGGCACGGACGGGTTACCGCTTCGGTCCTGGATAGGTCATCCTGAGGCTGCGGCCCACCTGTGTCGTCTGAGCAGGCTGGAGGCCACGATGGGCTGGGAGTCAGCGGGCGAGGCGTGGGGTTCTCGGGCCGTGGACTGGGCGTACCTGTTCGAGCCGTATGCCCGACCGGCGAACCAGACTGTCTTCGATCAGTGCGGTGTGACGGTTGGGACGTCGGTCCTGGACATCGGGTGTGGTTCGGGCTTCGCTCTTCGGCTCGCGGCCGACCGGGGCGCCGCGGTGGCCGGGCTGGACGCCTCGGCGGCGTTGCTCGAGGTTGCTCGGGCGCGCACCACTGACGCGGATCTGCGCGTCGGGGACATGAACGCGTTGCCCTGGGGCGACGGCGCGTTCGACGTGGTGACCAGTTTCAACTCGATCTGGGTGGGGTGCGAGCAGGCTGCCGCGGAGGCGGCCCGGGTGCTCAAGCCGGGCGGAACGTTCGGCATGACGTTCTGGGGCCCACCCAAGCGGCTCGGTCTGCTGCCGTACTTCATCACGGTGGCACAGAACAGTCCGCCCTCACACACTCAGGCCACCCTGGACCAGGGCCAGACGGGACGGCCTGGGGTGGCCGAGGCGCTCCTGGAGTCGGCGGAGCTGCGCGTGCTGGCCCGGGGCGCCGTCTCGGTGACCAACGAGTTCCCCGACCTGGACACCTTCACCCGCGCTGCCCTAGCGGCCGGCCCGTCATTCCCCGCCGTCGAGCAGATCGGCGAGGAGCGGTTCCGCCGGGCGCTGCGCAGCGCGTTCGCCGATGGCGTCGTGCCGGGACTCGGGTTGAGGATCACCAGCGAGTTCGGGTGGCTCATCGCCACCAAGTAGTGGTCTGGTTCACGAGGTCCGCCGGCGCCGCCAAGACCGCCGCCCGCACCTCGTCGACGCCGCCTGCTCCTAGGAAGAGCAGACGTGGGTGTCCTTCTCTTCTTCGCGTTGCGCCACAGCCGGTACATCGTCGACTACCTGGTAGAAGGGGGTGCTGAGGCGTCAACCCGACCACGTCCGGACCTCCTGGTCCAGACCTCCATCTTGGACCGGCTGAGCGGCCCGCTGTGTGACGCCGTCACCACGCAGCACGGCGGCAAGGCCATGCTTGAGTCGCTGGACCGTCGCCGGCGATTCGCCACGCCTTGGCCGCCGGGGACCTCGAGGACCCCCCACCGACCGCCAGGGGCCCCGGACACCACAGGCAGGGATGGTCGTCCTCGACGAGAAGGAGCTCCCCCGCCTCCCGGGAGCGATCCAGATGTACCACGCCGCACTGGCACTGGTTCGGGGCGACGCGCCCGCCACCATCAGGCACGCCCACTTGGCGATCGACCGCGCAGCACGAGACGACCACCTCATCCGGGCCGGGGCATCGACCCTCTCGGGACTCGCGTTCTGGGGCATCGGAGACTTCGAGGCCGCGACTGCGGCCTACTCCGCCTCTGTCGAGGGGCTGCAGCAGGCCGGGCATATCTCCGACGTCCTCGGATGCTCGATCACGCTGGCGGACATCCGCAGCACGCAAGGTCGCCTCGGGGAGGCGCTGCGCACCTACGAGCAGGCTTTGCGACTCGCCTCCCACGAAGCCGGGACAGCGCTGCGGGGAACGGCGGACATGTACGTCGGAATCAGCCAGATCGCCTGCGAGCGTAACGACCTCGATTCCGCCACCCCGTGTCTACTGCGTAGCCAGGAGCTGGGCGAGCACACCGGGTTGCCTCAGAACCCCTACCGCTGGCGGGTCGCGAGCCCAGGCGTTCTGCTTGACGATCGGCCAGTCCACCATGAGCATGGGCCGATGGAAGGCCCTGACTGCTCATGACATTGCCAGCCCACATGCACGCTGTGCTGCTGACAGGACACGGTGGCTTCGACAGGCTCCAGTACCGCACCGACAGGGCAGTCCCCCAACCCGCTGACAACGAGGTGCTGATTCGAGTCTCTGCAGCGGGCGTCAACAACACCGATATCAACACCCGTATCGGCTGGTACTCGAAGAACGTCACTGAGGCCACCGGCAGTGGGGGCGACGGCTTCGACCTGGACGTGACCGGAGACGGCGGATGGTCGGGCGGACTGAGCTTTCCACGCATCCAGGGAGCCGACATCGCCGGGACGATCGTGGCGACGGGGGAGCGCGTCGACCCTTCCCGGGTCGGTGACCGAGTCATCGTGCGCCCCATCCAGAACCTCGACCCCGACGATCCGACGGCGTGTGTCACCGTCGGCTCGGAGTTCGACGGTGGCTTCGCCCAGTTCTGCGCCGTCCGGGCCGATCAGGCCTTCACCGTGCAGACCGATCTGAGCGACATCGAGCTGGCGGCGCTGCCGTGCTCGTACTCCACGGCCGAAGCACTGTTGGACAGGATCGGGCTCTCGGCCGGCGAGACCGTTCTGGTCACCGGAGCATCGGGAGGGGTCGGCTCGGCCGCGGTACAGCTGGCGAAGCTGCGCGGCGCTCATGTGGTCGCCCAGGCCTCGGTGTCGAAAGCGGACGCGGTTGCCGCCCTCGGGGCACACCTCGTGCTGGATCGCGCCGCCAACCTCGTGAGCGAACTCGGCGCCGAGTCGGTCGACTGCGTCGCCGATCTGGTCGCCGGGCCCCAATGGCCTTCCCTGCTGGAGGTTCTCCGTCGACAGGGCCGTTATGGCACCTCGGGTGCGATCGCAGGTCCGATCGTGGAACTCGACGTTCGAACACTGTATTTGAAGGACCTCACCCTTGCGGGCAGCACGTTCCAGCCCCGCAGGGTGTTCGAGCACCTCGTTCGCTACGTCGAGGAAGGCCGGCTCACGCCGGTGGTGGCGAGGACTTTCGTGCTGGCGGACATCGTGGCAGCGCAAGAAGCCTTCCTCGACAAGAAGTTCGTGGGCAAGCTCGTCCTCATCCCGCCCACCTGAGCAGAGCTCTGGGCCTGGATGTCGGCCCGCGTGTTGCGGCGTCGGTGATCACGGACGATGGCCGTCGCGAGGTGGCACCAAGAATGCCGGCTGCGAGGCCGCCGCAAGGCGGCAGGCCGAGTTGACGAGCCCGATGTGGGAGAACGCCTGGGGCAGGTTCCCCAAGAGGCGGCCGGTGGACGGGTCATACTCCTCGCTGAGCAGGCCGACGTCGTTGCGCAAGTCGAGCAGCTGCTCGAACAGCGCCGTGGCGTCGCCCAGGCGGCCTTGCAGGGCGAGGTTGTCGACGAGCCAGAACGAGCACAGCAGGAAGGTCCCCTCACCGGGGGGCAGCCCGTCGCCGGTCGTCGCAGGGGCGCTCCCGCCGTCGATGTCGGTTTCGGGGTCAGGGTCGGTTTCGGGGTCGGTTTCGGGGTCGGTGAGGTAGCGCTGGACGAGGCCGTCGACGGTGAGGTCGGCCTCGATCGCGGCGACGGTGCCGATGATCCGCGGGTCGGTCGCCGGGAGGAACCCGATGAGTGGGAGCAGGAGCAGGCTGGCGTCCAGGGCGGTGGAGCCGTAGGACTGGACGAAGGTGTTCCGGTCGGGGTCGTACCCGTTGCGGCAGACGTCGTCATGGATCCGGTCGGCCAGCGCCCGCCAGTGCTCGGCGGGGCCGGGCAGGCCCCACAGGCCGGCGGCGCAGGCGGCGCGGTCGAACGCGGCCCAGGCCATCGCCTTGGAGTAGGTGAAGTGTCTGCGTTGTCCGCGGATCTCCCACAGTCCCTCGTCGGGTGCCTGCCAGTGGTGCTCGAGGAAGCCCAGGAGCTGGAGTTGCAGCGCCCACGTGTCGTCGTCCGGGGCGAGGCCGGCGTGCCGTGCGGTGTGCAGCGCGTCAAGCACCTCGCCGTAGACGTCGAGCTGGAACTGTCCGGCCGCGCCGTTGCCGACCCGGACGGGCCGGGACTCCTCGTAGCCCGGCAGCCAGTCCAGGGTCAGCTCGGGCAGGCGTCGCTCCCCGTCGATGCCGTACATGATCTGCAGCTGGACGGGGTCGCCGGCGGCGGCGCGGAGCAGCCAGGCACGCCATTTCTCGGCTTCGTCGAGGTAGCCGTTGGTCAGCAGCGCCAGCAGGGTGAATGTGGCGTCCCGGAGCCAGGTGTAGCGGTAGTCCCAGTTCCGCTCCCCGCCCAGGTGCTCGGGCAAGGACGTGGTGGGTGCCGCGACGATCGCCCCCGAGGGCTCGTAGGTCAGCGCCTTGAGGGTGAGCAGCGACCGTCGGACGGCGTCAGCGTACGGGCCGACGTAGGTCCCTCGCGCCGCCCAGCGTCGCCATTCGGCCGTGCAGGACGCGAGAGCCTCGTCGGCGTCGACGGGTTCCGGGGGGTCGGTCGCCGAGGGATGCCACACGAGCACGAACGACAGGCGTTGGCCGGCCTCGACGCTGAAGTCGGCGACCGTCTGCATGTCCTGGCCCCTTACCGGGACCGGGGTCTGCAGGCACAGTCCGTCGGGTCCGGCGACGGCGTGAAGGCCGGAGCTCGTGCGCCGCACCCAGGGCACGACCCACCCGTAGTCCAGCCGCAGCCGAAGCACCATGCTCATCGCGACGGCACCCTCGACGCCCTCGACGATGCGGACCATGGTCGGGTGCTTGTGCCGGTGTGGCATGAAGTCGATCACCCGGACCCGGCCCGACTCGGTGGCGAGCTCGGTCTCCAGGATGAGGGTTCCTGGCCGGTAGCGGCGCTGGATCCCCGTGCTGGGTGCGTGCGCGGTGATGGTCCAGTGGCCGTGGGAGGCCTCACCCAGCAGGGCCGCGAAACACGCGCCGGAGTCGAAGCGTGGAAGGCACAGCCAGTCCACGGACCCGTCCCGGCTGACCAGTGCGGCCGTGTGGGTGTCCCCTATCAGCGCGTAGTCCTCCAGCGGGGTGCTCACGCCGGCCCCGTCCTGCGCCCGACCGGGTGCGGCGACCTGGTTTCCAGGAGACGGATGACCTGGGTCCGGGCGAACAGCACCGGCACCTCGATGCCGAGCCGCCGGTATACCGCGGCCGGGACCGAGATGTCGGCCAGGTAGAGCTCGCCGGTCCGGGGTGTACCGAGCAGGCCCGGCTTGGGTAGCGCCAGCGTCACAGTGGCGGTCGCGGTGACGACGCCCGGCACGCCGGCTCCGGTTGTGACGTCCAGACCGGTCGGCGCGTCCAGGGACAGCACGGGCGCATCGGTGCCGTCGGCCCACGCCGCCAGCTCGCGGGCGGCGCCGCTCAGCGGCCCGACCAGCCCGTAGCCGACCAACGCGTCGATGACGAGCGCCGCCGGTCGGGGGGTGGTCGAGATCGGCACGCCCATCGCCTGCAGGGAGCCGAGCTGGACGGCGGCCGCGGTGCCGGGTCGCGGGTCGGGACCGGCCAGGACCACCGCGACGTCGACGCCGCGGTTGGCGTTCTCCATCATCTGCAGCAGGCTGATCCCGAACTCCTCGATCATCAGCCGGTCGACCTCCCGCATCTGCTCGCCGGTCACGACGGGGACGATCGAGGCGTCCACCGCCGGGAAGGGGCTCTCGGCGCCCGCGCCGTCTCTGACAGCGCGGCCGCCGGCAGTTGTGGTCGGTCTCATCGTCGCTATGTCGTGGGGAACCCGGTCCGGGTCGTTCCTCGTCCCAGCTCCGGCAACGACTCTGGCGACTCGGCGATTCACGGTCACCGCGGTGGAGGGTAGCCACTCCTTCCCCGGACCAGCGATTCATAGGGAGTACGTGATGGCCTGGGACGATCAGATCGTCTGCCGTGGGAAACGGCGCCGTGCCCGCCGCGTTCGGGTGGTCACGGACACAAGCCGCACAACTAAGGAGTGTCGTGAGCCAGAGCGTGGACGTCGTCGTTATCGGTATGGGGCCTGGCGGTGAGGACGTCGCCGGGCGGCTCGCCGAGGCGGGCCTGGACGTGGTCGGGGTGGAGTCCACCCTGGTCGGTGGGGAGTGCCCATACTGGGGGTGCGTGCCGTCGAAGATGATGATCCGGGCGGCCGACCTGCTCGCCGAGGCCCGCCGGATCCCCGGCATGGCCGGTCAGGTCTCCGTCACCCCGGACTACGCGCCAGTGGCACAGCGGATCCGGCGGGAGGCCACGGACAGCTGGGACGACACCGTCGCCGTGGACCGGTTCGTCGAAAAGGGCGGCACGTTCGTGCGCGGCACCGGTCGGCTGGCCGGGCCCGGCCAGGTCCAGGTCGGCGACCAGGTGTTCACCGCCCGCCGCGGCGTCGTGCTCGCAACGGGCACGCAGGCCGCGGTCCCCCCGATCGACGGGCTGGAGGGAACCCCGTTCTGGACCAACCGGCAGGCCATCGAGGCCGAACAGCCGCCGCGCTCGCTGATCGTGCTGGGTGGCGGCGCGGTCGGGCTGGAGCTGGCCCAGGTGTTCGCCCGCTTCGGCGCCGAGGTCACGGTGGTCGAGGCGGCCGACCGGCTGCTGCCGCTGGAGGAGCCCGAGGCCGGCGCCCTGGTCGCCTACGTCCTGACCCGCGAGGGCCTGACCGTTCGCACCGGGTCCGCGGCGGACGCCGTCCGCCACGACTCGACGGGCTTCACCGTGACGGTCGGCGGACAGGAGCTGAGCGCCGAGCAGCTGCTGGTGGCGACCGGCCGGCGGGCCGACCTGGGCAGACTCGGCCTGGAGTCCGTCGGCCTGGACCCCTCGGCGCGCTGGCTCGAGGTGGACGAGCACCTGCGTGCCGCAACCGGCCTGTGGGCGGTCGGCGACCTCACCGGGCGCGGCGCGTTCACCCACGTCGCGATGTACCAGGCGCAGATCGCGGTCCGCTCGATCCTCGGCGAGCAGGGCCCACCCGCGAGCTACCACGCCCTGCCCCGGGTGACCTTCACCGACCCCGAGGTGGGCGCTGTCGGCCTGACTCAAGGCCAGGCCCAGGAGTCCGGGCTGCGGGTCCGGGTCGGGACCAGCCAGGTGCCCAGCTCGGCCCGCGGCTGGATCCACAAGGCCGGCAACGACGGGTTCATCAAGCTCGTCGCGGACGCCGACCGCGGCGTGCTGGTCGGCGCCACCGCCGCCGGCCCGAATGGCGGGGAGGTCCTGGGCGCGCTCGCGGTCGCCGTCCACGCGGCCGTGCCCACCCAGACCCTGGAGCAGATGATCTACGCCTACCCCACCTTCCACCGCGGGATCGAGGACGCGCTGCGCGCAGTGCACTGATCCCAGGCGCCACCGACACCGACGAGTGCAGGCCGCCCCGGCCGATCCGACGCGCCCGTGAGGGTTGCCTCGCCGACCACGTCGCCAACCCCTCCAGCAGTCACGCATTCGCCAGCAGGAGCTCGGATCGGCAGGCGGGCGCGGCCTATTCAGGTGCACCTCGGCGACCGGACGAGCGCCATGGCGCGGACGGTGGGCAGGTCTCCATACGGTCTCCATGCGGTCTGCGTCCCTTGGTCACCGTCCCGCGATGGGATGGGAACTGAGGCAAGGAGGTGACGAGATGAGGACCACGACACTGCTGCTGACAGCCCCGGTCGCCGCGCTGGCGATCGGCGCGACCGCCCTCGCCGGCGCCCAGGCGGCGTCCGCCGGAGCTCAGTCTCCCGAGCGGCCCGGCTACGGGGTGACCGCCCCAGCCACGTCGGACCAGGTGCGTGATCGGCTGCGGGACGGGACGTGCGACCCTGCCGCGACCCAGGACCAGCTGATGACCCAGACCCGCGACCGGCTGTGGGATGCCTCGTGCGCGGCCACGTGCGACGGTGACCAGCTTCGGACGCACCGTCAGGACCAGACCCTGACCGGCGACCGGACCCAGCTGCGCGACCGGACCCACCAGGTCGGGTAGGGCACCCGGGGCTCCTGGTGGCGCCCGCCTTCGGGCGGGCGCCGCCTGGCGTGGGCGGAGGGTTTCGGGCCACTGCCGCGGAGCACTGGGAGGGTCGGGCCCGGGGTCTCGGAAGAGCAGGTCTCAGAAGAGCAGGGACAGGCGTGCGTAGCCCCAGACGACGTGCCACAGCAGGTAGTAGCCGAGGCGAAACGCGTACATGGCTGCGAAGCCGTATCTCCTAAGGAGGACGAGCTGGCAGATCCCAACCGCCGCAAGCTGGGGAGCAACGAACAGGGCTAGCCAGGGCTCCGGACCGGTGAGGGCATCAAGGGTATGGAAGAGCGCCTCGACTCCGGCGACGACCGCGATGGCCACCGCGACACCACCGTCGCTGGCAGCCCTCGAACGTTGGACAGTCACGACCAAGGCCAAGGGGGCGAGATGGAAGACGACCTCGGCCACGAACCCGATGGCGGGGTAGAACAACAACGAGTGCGGCCAGGCAACGTTCATGTCCCGGGGGAAGTGGATCCACCACGCGTCGACAGCGAGGGCAATCGCGGCGAACGCGATGCCGGTGACGCCTGATCGGAACAGGTGACTCGCGCGGTGACGGCGGGTCGGGAGCCACCGGCGAGTCGCGAGGCGGCGAAGCGAGACGGCCCCGGCCAGAGCGGCGACCACGACGACCACCACCGGAGGCAGCGGTCCGTAGAAACGGCGGAACGAATCGTCGTCCAGCACGTGAGCCAGTACCAGGGTCGATGCCACGGCCGTCAGAGCGATGATCCAGTACCCGGTCATGCCCGAGGCCACCGAAACCGCACCGCCGACGGGCGACGCCCACCGACGCCCCGACGTCGTCACGCACGTCATCCTCGCCCCTGGGCCTGCAACCCGGTCGGGGCACAAGGTCCCATCGGCCACCCGATGATCGGTCACCGTGGCCAGTTGACACGCCGCGCCCCCCAGAGACGGTCCAGACGAACCTGGGGGCTCCGCGAAGGCCGCAGACGACGTTTGTCCCACGTCGGCTACCAGAGCCGTCGCAGACGATGGGTGACGCAGACAGGTGAGGTGACTCCACCCTCGTCAGGGATCTGGGTGGGCGCTCGACGTGTGGGTGACGCCGGATCGGCCAGCCGGCAGACATCGCGCCCGCCGTCGTGATGCTGCGGAGGTGAAGGCCGTGACGGCCACCGGGCAGCGGAACGCTCAGCGGGTCAACTCCGGCCTGGGCACGTTCCTGGTGGTGGCGTTCGCGGGGACGTGGGTGCTAACGGCACCGATCGCGGCGTCTCGGCAGGGGTGGGTCGGCGCAACGGTCGGCACGCAGTGGCATGCCGTCGGGGCGCTCGGGCCGCTGCTGGCCGCGCTGGTGGTCGCCCGACGCAGTCCGCTCGCGGCTGGGCACCTGCGGCGCGGGTTGACCCTCTGGCGGGTGTCGCCGTGGTTCTACCTGGCGGCGCTCAGCCCGTTGCTGTTCCTGGCTCCGGCAGCGTGGGTCACCCGGGTCGTGGACGGCGGGTGGCCGTCATTGTCGTTGCTCGCCGACTCTGATCGCCTCGCCGGGAGCGGCTGGCTGCTGGCGCTGGTCGTTCCCGCTGTCGCCTACGGGCTGGGCGAGGAGATGGGTTGGCGCGGGACTGCGCTGCCGCGCCTGCAGGCGCGGTTCCGGCCGTTGCCGGCCGCCCTAGTCCTGGGTGGGATCTGGGTGGCGTGGCACCTGCCGTTCTACCTGTACCGGGAGGGCATGGCCGATGCGGCGTTCGGCGAGCAGGTCGCGCAGGGCGTGGTGATCGTGATCGGCGGCCTGTTCCTGGCCTGGCTGTACAACAGCACCGGCGGGAGCATCGCGCTCTGCGCGCTGTGGCACTTCACGCACAGCGTGGTGCACGTCGCCGTCCCCGAGGTCTCCCCGACCTGGGACACCTACACCGGGGTCCTGGGCACCGTCCTGGCGATCACCGTCACCGTCGTGTGGTGGCGGCGGATGAGCGTCTACGGCACCGTCACCTTCCCACCGGCCCGTCCATCGCGAGGAGGCATGCCATGAGCACGCCCACCCGCCGGTTGGTCACATCGGTCCTCGTCTTCACCGGACTGGCCTATGCCGTCTCTTGGCTGATCTGGCTGCCCCAGGTGGCCACGGCGCAGGGATGGGTCGACGGGCCTGCCTGGGTCTACTTCCACCTGCTGGGCGGGATCGGTCCCATGGTCGCCGGGGTCCTGCTCACCTGGAGGCTGTCGGGAGCGGACGGGCTGCGCCGACTGGTTCGGCGGTGCCTGATGGTGCGGGACTGGCGGTGGAACCTGGTGGGGCTGCTCGGGATCGGCTGGTACTGGCTGGGCAACCTCGTCCTGTATGGGTTCGGTGAGGAGGTCGGTTGGCGAGGCTTCCTGCTGCCGCGGCTCCAGGCCCGGATGAGCGCGCTGGCGGCCACACTGATCGTGGCGGTGATCTGGACGGCGTGGCACCTGCCGCTGTTCACCTTCGTCGACGGCTACCTGGCGATGGACCTGGCCGGGTTCGGCGGACTGTTCTTCTCCTTCCTCACCGGCGCCGTGATCATGACGTGGCTGTTCAACGCCAGCGGCGGGAACCTGTTGGCGTTGGCCCTGTTCCACGCCAGCCTCGACATCACCATCAATACCCCGACCGACACCGACCTGCTGCCCACGGCCTACGGCGCCGCAATCACGGTGACCGGCCTGGCGCTGCTGTGGCGGTACGGCCGGCGTAACCTCGCACCACGCGCTCGGGTCACCGAGCCTCCCGAACCGGTCCAGAGCATCCATCCCGCGGTCGCCGGACTCAGGGACGGCCCGCGATGAGGCGCCCGGCCGCGGAACGCACTCGGCGGGACCGTCCGGGCTCCCCGCCCGGTATCGCTCCCCCGCCGCAGGCGGCCGGCACGGTGCGCAGACTGACGGCGCTGGCGCTGGATCTGGCGGTGATCGCCGGCTGGGCGGTCTTCGCCGCGGTGGTCGGGCTGGTCGCCCGATCAGCCGGGGTGGACTTCGGCTCGCCTCGGGTGGCGGACGCGTTCGCGTTCGCCACCCTCGTCGCCCCGGCGACGCTCACCTTCGCCTGGCAGGAGTCCTCCACCCGCCAGGCCACCTTCGGCAAGCGCCGCATGCGACTTCGGGTGGTCGACCGCGCGGGGAGGCGGCTGACCCGGCGGCGGTCACTGGCCAGGTCGGCGGTCAAGTTCCTGCCGTGGCAACTGGCCCACACCGCCGTCTTCGGCCTGGTCGCCGACCCCGACTCGGTGGGCATGGTCGCGCTGTCGATCACCGCCCAGGCCGTGGTCCTTGCGTCCGTGGTCGTGATGAGCCTGGACCGGCAGCACCGGGCGTTGCACGACTGGGTCGCCGACACCCGCGTCGTCGAAGGCTCTCTGCCATGAACCCGCCAGGGATCGCGCCCGCCGGACTGCTGGTCACCGACCTGCTGCTGGTCACCTGCCTGCTGGCGTTCTGCGTGGCCTGGTTGTGGCGCGGCCTGCCCCGCCGGACGCCGGTGTTGTGGGTCTGCGCGGCCGGCGCCGCCGTGTTCGGCGTGCTCAGCGTGCTCGACGGTCGTTGGCAGGCCGCAGTCGGCGGGCTCGTCGCCGTCGTGCTCCTGGTCGTGCTGGCTGTTCGCGGTCGACGCAGGCCCGCGCGGGCACCTTCGGCCACGACCCGGGTCCCGTTCGTCTCCGGCACCGTGTTCCTGCTGCTGTCAGCCGTGGCTGTGGCGCCGCTGTACCTGGTGCCGGTGTTCGACCTGCCCGACCCCGGCGGCGAACACCCGGTCGGGGTGCGGGACGTCGCGCTGACCGACACCAGCCGCCTCGGCGTCCTCGACGCGCCGGCTGACCAGCCCCGCCGCCTGGCGGTGCGGGTCTGGTACCCGGCCGCAACGACCGACGGCCTCGAACGGCGCCCCTACGCCACGGCCACCGAGCTCGACACCACGTACCCGTGGCTGGCCAGCCATGAGCTGGGACTGCCGTCCTTCTTCTACTCTCACCTCGGGCACGTCCGGACGCATTCCTACCCCGGCGCACCGGTGCTGGACGGCGGGCAACCCCTGCCGGTCGTGTTCTTCAGCCACGGACTCGACTCCTACGTCGCCCAGAACACCGCCTTGATGGAGCATCTGGCCAGCCGGGGGTACGTGGTCTTCTCCGTCGCCCACCCCTTCGACGCCGCACCCGTCGCCTTCCCGGACGGCACCGTCCTCACCCAGGCCCAGGGCGCGCGAGAGCAGGACCCGAACCCCTCCGAGGAGGCCAAGCGGGTGTTCCTGGAGACCGGGCCCAAGTTCATGGCCGGCACGACCTACGACGAACGCTTCCAGGGTCTTCTCGGCCAGATCCAGGCGGGCCCGCTGACCGGTGACCGGGTCCTGCTGGACAGCCCGACCATCTGGGTGGACGACGTGCTCTTCGTCGAGAACGTCCTTGCGAAAGGGCTTGCCCCGGAGGGGATCGCGGACATCGTCGACCGTGCGGACCTGTCCCGGGTCGCTCACACGGGCATGTCGTTCGGCGGCTCCACCGCGGCTGCCCTCGCCTATGCCGACCCCCGGTGCGCCGCCGCGATCAACCTCGACAGCAGCGACTTCCACTACACCGGGGTCAACACCGACATCCCGGTCCCGTTCCTGATGCTGTACTCGGACTCGATCAACGCCCTCGGTGTCGTGGGCAATCCCCCAGGACGGCCGTTCGCCTACAACGACTTCTCCCACGAACGCTTCGAGACCGCCGGCACCCGCGAGGACGTCGTCCAGCTGCAGATCAATGGCAGCACCCACCCCGGGGTCTCCGACACTCAGCTGATGACCCGGGGCCCCCTGCACACCATGCTCACCGGCCCCATCGACGGCCGCCTCATGCTTGACGTCCTCAACGACGTCGTCACCGGCTTCCTCGACACCCACCTGCGCGGCCTGCCCGGCGACTTCCCACAGCAGCAGTTCACCACCTACGCCGATGTCGCCGTCCGGCACGACGCCTCCGGCGTCCGCGAGTGGTGGCTGGCCAAGTCCGCCGAGGAGCAGGCCACCCTGCTGCGCGAGCTCGACGCGGCCCGGTCACCGTGACCGGGATCCGCCCCGCCGGCTGGCGGACGCCGCCAGGCCGCGACGCCTACCTCGACGCCTACGACGCCGCCATGGGCCTGTGGCCGGTCCCGTTCACCTCGAGGTACGTCCCGACCCGGTTCGGGCAGACCCACGTGGTCGACAGCGGCCCACCCGACGGTGCGGCGGTGGTGCTCCTGCACGCCGCGACCGGGTTCGGCGCCGTCCAGTGGTACCCGAACGCGGCCGCCCTCACCCGCACGCGGCGGACGCTCGCACCGGACTTCATCGGATCGGCCGGCCGGGGCACGATGACCCGCCCGATCCTCACCGGAGGCGACTGCGCGGACTGGGTCACCGACACCCTCGACGGGCTGGGCCTCGACCGGTGCCCGGTCATCGGCTCCTCGCAAGGCGGGTGGCTCGCCCTCAACCACACGCTGCGGTCCCCGGAGCGTGTCGATGCCCTGGTGCTGCTGGCACCCGCCGCCACTGTCCTGCCCTTCCGGCCGATGATGCAGGCGTTCATCCGGCTCGGCCCCCTTATGCCGGCCTGGACCGGACCCCCCTCGATCCGGGGCCTGTTCGGCGGCCGCACCCCGGTCGACGAGCGGATCGTGCGGCTGCTGACCCTGCACCTGAAACACTTCCGCTACCAGCGCCGCGCCGTGTTCCCCGCCGCGTTCCCACCCGAACAACTGCGCCAGGTCGCGGTCCGACCCTTCTCATGATCGGGCAGCGGGAGGTGATCTACGACCCCCACCGGGCCCTGGCCCGAACCCGCCGGCACATCCCCGACGTCGAGACCGTACTCGTCCCCGACTGCGGGCACCTGATCAACATGGAACAACCAGCGCTCACTGACGAGCGGATCCTGCGCTTCCTCGCCGACCACCGAGCCGGCCACGGCACCGACCGCGGCGGTGGCCGATGAGCCGCCCCCGTCACGAACGGGGAATGCTGCTGGCCGTCAAGACCGTGCACACGCTGATCTGGTTCACCGTCGAGTCCGCGCTGGGCTACGTGATCTGGGCAGGCTGGCGGGGACGGGCGGACCGTCGCGTCGGCGCCGCGGCCGCGGTGGTGGCCGGGGAGAGCCTTGTCTACCTGGGCAACCGCGCCCGCTGCCCGCTCACCGGGCTCGCCCAGTCGCTCGGCGCCGACCACGGGTCGGTCACCGACATCTTCCTCCCCCCTCGACTGGCCCACAGCCTCCCGGTCCTCCACGTTCCGCTGGTGGCCCTCGCACTGGCCCTGCACCGACGCACCCTCAGGCGGCAACTGGGTCGAACACGAACACCGACCGCGCGCCGCCCCGGCGGTGGAACTCCCGGTAGGCGGGCCACACCTCGACCAGGCGCGGCCAGAAGCGATCCAGCTCGGCCTCGGTAGCCGCCCGCGCCACGACGTCCAGAACGGTCCGGCCGACCTGCACCCGGGCGCGGGGCTCGGCCCGCAGGTTGAGGGTCCACGGGTTCGGCCGCTCGAAACCCGGGTTCACGTTGCAGACGACCAAGCGGTCACCGTCACGGAGGTAGAACACCGGGACGGTGCGCTGCGCCCCGGTACGCCGTCCGGTCGTGGTCAGGAGAAGCACGGGTGCGCGACCGGTCAGCGAGAGGCGACCCCCCGTCCAGCGGTAAAGGCGCCGCTGCAACGGCGACACGACCCGACCGATGGCCAGGACACCGAGCCGAGAACCGCCCACACACCTCAAGAGCCACCACCGACCATGACGGATCTCAGGCCAGCCCACACCCTCATGGTCCTCGACCCGGCCGCGCTGGGCCCCGGGCCGGACGTCACGTGCGGCTGGCACGAGGTGCCGTGGCGGGGACCTTGGGGTTCTTGCGGGCCGCCGTCCGGCGGCGCAGTCTGGCGGTATCCCGGGTGGGTGATCGACATGGCGACGACGAGAAGTCACCTCACCACCAGTCCGGTCCGCGGACGCTTCCACGCGCGGCCCCTCGTGGTCTTCTTCGCAGTCGCGTTCGCGATCAGCTGGGCCTGGGCGATCCCTCTGGCCCTCGGCGACCAGGTCGTCCTGCGCGGCCAGGGATGGCCGACGCATTACCCGGCACTGCTCGGCCCCGCGATCGCCGCCGTCACCGTCACCGCGATGACGGCCGGCCGAACCGGCCTAGGTGACCTCGCCGCCAGGATGGGTCGCTGGCGCGTCGGCCTCCGCTGGTGGCTGGTCGCCGTCAGCCCCGCCGGGTTCCTGCTGCTCGCCCTGGCCGGGATGTCGCTGACCGGCCAGGACCTGCCGCAGGTGGGCGACTTCGGCCGATTCAGCGGCACCCCAACACTCGGCCTGGTCGGAGTGTTCCTCGCGATCACCCTGGTGGGCAGCCTCGGCGAGGAGACCGGATGGCGCGGCTACGCGCTGCCCCAGCTGCAGCGCCGGTTCACCCACTGACGGCCACGCTCATCCTGGCGCCCCTGTGGTTCGCCTGGCACCTCCCGCAGTTCTTCGTCATCCAGTCCTACCGCGAGTTCGGAGCCGTGGACTACGTCGGCATGTTCCTCGGTCTGTCCTGCGGCGCGTTCGTACTGACCTGGCTGTACAACCGCTCCGGCGCCAGCATCCTGCTCGTCATCGTCTGGCACGGCGTGTACAACTTCGTCGGCGCCACCCAAGCAGCCGTCACCGGCCCGCTCGCGGCGATCATCAGCACACTGATCATGGTCCAGGGCACCGCGCTGATCCTGCTCGACATCCAGGCCCGACGCCACGGACGGCCATCGGTCCTGGGACCGAGCCAACCCGAGCGGACTCATGTCTGAGCTCGCCAGCAGCCATCCCCGCCGCCGCGCGACGTGCGTTCGCCTCATGGGAGCTGACGTCATGACTCACCTACAAGAACGCCGACCGCTGACCGCCTTGAGGGGTCGGCTTGCCACGTTGCTGGGCCACGCCTTCGTCGGATGGGCGCTGTGCGGCCTGACAATGGGGATCGGGATGGCCGTCGCGTCGGTCGAGACCGCCCTGCTGGTGCACGCCGTCGCCGCACCGATCATCTTCACCATCGTGTCCTGGAACTACTTCAGACGGTGGGGATACACCACGCCACTGCAGACGGCCGTCACGTTCCTATCCTTCGTGATCCTGATGGACTTCTTCCTGGTGGCCTTGGTCATCGAGCGCAGTCTGGAGATGTTCACCAGCCCGCTGGGGACATGGATCCCCTTCGCCCTCATCTTCGCTTCAACGTACGTGACCGGTCGAGCCCAGAAGCACGTCGATGGGCACCTGGCCGAACCTGGCTGAAGTCCGCCCGACCATTACCCAGCAGGCCCTCGGTCGCCGTGGCGATCACGTGACTGCTCTTGCCAGCCTTCGCGAGTCGCGGTGGCTCGTACCGAGGGCGAGCTGACCGCGGACCAGCAGGACGGCGAGCGCGATCAGCCACAGGCTCCAGAGCACGTAGCCGACGAAGTTGGCCAAGTCGGTGCCTGGTACTCCCAGTGGAACCAGGACCCCAGGAGTATGAGCACGGCCGTCAGCGCGCCCGCTGCCCGCCACCAGGTGGCTGCGGCCGGGAAGGCAAGGATGATGAGGATCGTCCAGGCAGCGGTGAAGGTGCAGCCGAGCGTTTCACCAACGATTGTGCCGAGCACATGATGAGCCGTCTCGAAGGCGGACCTGGCGTTCGAGTGCGCCGCAGCCGTGGCGGTCGGATCGAGGGCTCGATCGACATATCCCGGAACGACGACGAACCAGCGCGACAATCCGACCACCTGCACGACCCCGGCTGCGACGCCAGCCCACAGGGACCACCTCGCGGCCCGGCCACGCCCGAACCGAGCCAAGAGCACTGCGCCAGGGATAAGCAGCGCGGCACCCAACGCCAGCACGGCGAACCACGCCGTCGTCGTCGAGCGCGTGTCATCGAACAGCAGGAGGATGTCCTGCGTTGGCCTGTCAAGGATGTCCGGGTAGTCGAAAGAGGCCCCGAGGCCGAAGAAGGCCGCGTTCGCAGCCACGGCGCCCGTTACCAGCACCCCCGCGGTGACCCACCGCCGACCCGCGTCGGAAGACCCCCGGCTTACGGCCGCCACGTCCGCTGAGCCGGTACCGCGGCCTGGTAGAACGACCATGATCGAACCTCCACGGACTAGCGCCTTCATGATCATTCTTCAGGAACGGCGACGAGAACGACCGGGCCCAAAACCCCCACGCTCCGATCGGGCCACCCCCGGGTCCGCCACCTCGGCGGTGTTCGAGTGCGTAACGCCGCTCCCGCTGACCGCTCGAGAGGCGACCTGCGGGGTGAGGTGGTAGCGGAAGTCGCATCGGTCTGCGCCCTCGGCCAGGGTCCCCGACCGGGAGAAGGCGATGCCGTGGTGCGCCGCGACCCGGGCGTCCTGGTCGCAGATCGCGTCCACGCAGAGCCGGCTCATGCCGAGGGAGTCGAAGAACTCGGCGACGACGCAGCGGGTCACGTCCATGCCGAAGCCCCCCTCGACCGGCACGTCGTGCATCTGCCAGTCGGGCGGGGTGTAGTAGACGCGTCGGGAAATGTCTGACACCCAGGTCGCGCGGCGTACCGGGTCACGGTGTCGCAGCCGAGCAACCCGCGCCAGCGCGTCACGGGTGGGCCGGATCGAGGCGAACACGGCGTCCGAGATGAGCGCGTTGGCTGCCTTCGGCTCCTTCCCCTGGTCGACGAGCGCACGGTGGAGGGCGACGGCGTACGCGCTCGTCCGCAGGAGGTCCCGGGCCCGCGACGCGTCCGCGGGATAAGAGCCGCGACGGCGGGGTGCGTGGTCGGGCGGTCATGGCCTCGCCTCCATCAGCCGTTTGAGGTTCTCCCCCTCTTGACGCATGTGGGCGCGCAGCGCCGCGGTGCGACGCCGCAGCAGCCGCTCCGTGAGCGCACCGCCGCGACGCCTGACGGTGGCCGTGAAACGTGAGCCCTGACCATGGGCAGACACCTCGAAGGCGCCACCGGGCAGCAGCAGGGAGTGCAGGCCCCGGATCCGATACGTCAGGCGGTTGGGCGGGGCGACGGCGGTCACCTCGAGCTCGAGGTGCTCCCGATGCCCCCCGAGGTCCTCGACCGCCTCAAGGACGGCGCCGACCTGGAGGGGTTCGCCCCGTCTCCAGGTGGCCGAGACGTGATCGGGGTGCCATGCGGTGTAGTGCTCGGCCAGACCGCCCAGCCACGCCCACAGGCGTTCGGGTGGAACGTCGATGTCGACGGAGTCCTCGAGCGTTCGCACAGGTCACCTCCACCGACTCCACCTCACATCGCGCCCGCTCGTGGCGCTACAGGCGAAGGGCCCGCGTGCGGGCCCGAGGTCACGTCCGGATGAGGTTGGCAGCCACCTGGCCGAGGACGACCAGCACCGGGATCAGCCCGCCCTCGTTCGACTCGCGACGGCGGCCTGCGAGAGTCTCGACCGAGTCCCATGCCTCACCGTACGAGCACGACCCGCAGCCGCCACGTGGCCAGCAGGAACAGCACCGCCGCGTAGCCGACCAAGATCAGTAGATAGCCCGCGATGTCGGCGACGCCGCCGTCGTCCACCACCAGGGTCTGGAACGCCTCGAGTGCCCAGGCGTGAGGTGTCACGTGGGCGACGCGGTAGACCGTCTCGGACAGAACCTCCAGGACGGCGAGCGGGAACATGCACCCGCCGAGCGCCGCGAACCCGATCCCGACCGCCCAGGACAGCCCCCCGGCCTGCTGCTCGTTGCCCGCCAGCGCCCCGAGCAGCATGGCCGCGGCGCTGGCCACCGCGGAGAAGACCACGATAGTGGCGGCGGCACCGAGAGGGTCACCCCACTGGACGCCGAAGAGCAGCCAGGTGCCGACGAAGATGAAGACGCCCTGCAGGATGGCCAGCGCGAACCGACCGAGAGCCTCACCGGCGATCATCGTGCGGACAGAGGTGGGCGTGGCGAACATCCGCCGCGCCACACCCAGGGAACGCGTCTGGACCATGGTCGCTGCGGCGGTGAGCGTGGTCATGAAGATGAACAGGACGAGCATCCCCTGGGAGTAGACGTCGAACTGGCCGAGCCCTGCCAGAGCGAACGGCTCGCCCGCGGTGGATGCCTCGACGACGACCGGCGGTAGTTGGGTCTGGGCCTCCTGGGCCACACCGAGCGCCTCGTCGAAGGTTCCCAGGTCTCGGGTCTCGACGAACCGCGCCGTACGGAGGAGGGTTGCCTGCCGGGTGACCGCCGCCTCGATGACCCCGGTGATGCCCTGGACGGTCGGGCTCTCCCGGTGAACGAAGCGGATGACGACGTCGCCCCCAGCACGCAAGGTCTGTTCATAGTCGGCGGGCAGGATGACCGCAGCCTGCAGGTCCCCGCGCTCGACCTGGCGGACGGCGGAGTCGGGGCTGTCGATCTGGACGACGTCCACTCCCTCGACCGTCTCCATGCTGGCAAGCAGCTCGGTCGTCATGGCGTCGGGGCTCGGCGCCGCGAAGCCCAGCTTCGGCACGGCCGCACCACCGGAGGCCGCACCGAGCAGCAGCACGATCATCAGCGGTAGCACGAACACGGTGAAGATCGCGGCCCGGTCCCGGAAGTAGCGGACCAGGGTGACGCGGCCGATGGCGATCGCCTTCATGCGCGCAGCCCCCTCTTCAGCCGGACAAGCCCGAGCCCTCCCGTGACCACACCGAACGCAAGCATCGCTAGGACAGGGGTGGCGACGACGGCGAGGTCGCCGGCGCTGAGGTCGGCCAGGCCCTGCATGAACCACCCGTGCGGGGAGATGAAGCGAAGGTCGGCGATGAGGCCGCCCGCCTGGGAGACGTCGAAGAACGTGCCGCCGAGGAAGCCGAGGACGATGCCGACCAGCGAGCCCGCGGCGGCGGACTGCTCCGGGGTCCGGGCGAAGCTGCCGATGAAGGCCACGATGCCCAGGGCCGCCACCACGGCGGCCAGGACGAGCAGGGCCACACCTATCGGGTTGCCCCATTCGGCGCCGACGCTCAACGTGGTGGCGACGACGAGGACGGCCATGCTGAGGAGGCTGATCACGAACGCGGCGACCATCTTCCCGCCGAGCACGGCGGCGGCGGAGATCGGCGAGGAGAGCAACCGGGCCATGGTGCCTCCGCGTCGCTCCTCGAGCAGCGCGGTGACGCCCGACTGCGCCGTGAAGAACAAGAAGAAGATCGACATCCCGGCGGCGTAGAACGTCACGCTGTCGAGCTGTTTGGTGGCGGCGGTGTCATCAACGAGTGCTGCCGGGCTCGGGGTACCCAGAACCTCTACACCGGTGGCGAACCGATCGACGGGCTCTCCGGCGAAGTACTCCACGGTCGCCACCGTCACCCGCACCGACGTGAGCTCGCTGGCGTACCCCTGGGCGAGGGCGACGGCGGTCCCCGCGTTCGTCGCCGACGCCTGGTTGCCGATCACTTGCATGGCCACTGGGCGCTCGGACTGCACGTCGGCCGAGAAGCCCTGCGGGAAGACGAACGCCGCGTCGGCGCCGGCAGCCTCCTCCGAGGCGCCGAGCGGGCCGACATCAACGCCGACCAGTGTCTCCGCCTCGGCCGCGGTGTCGACCGTGACGACCTTGACGCCCTCGGTGGAGGACAGAACATCGTCCACGAACGACTGGGCCACCGGGCCGCCGTCGAGATCGGCGACCGCATAGGTGGCGCTGAACGTGAAGTCCGAGATCGGGTTCAGCACGAAGCCGAAGACCAGTGCCAGGCCCAGCGGCGCGATGATCCCCAGGATGTACGCGGAGCGGTCCCGGAGCCTCTGCTTCAGATCCTTGCGCGCGATGGTCCAGACGGCGCCCATGATCACTCCCGGAGCGCCTTGCCGGTGAGCTTCAGGAACACCGACTCCAGGTTGGCGGTGTCGACGTCCACGCTGCGCACCACCGACCCCGACCGCCCGGCCACCGACAGGATCTCGGGCAGGTGCTCGTGGGCTCGGTCGACGGTCAGCGTGATCGCATCGCCCGCTGCAGCGGCGTCCTCCACCACCGGCAGCGCCGCGAGCGCGGCGACGGTCGCGCCGAGTGCACCGCTGGCGGTGAGGGTGAGCCGGTCACGCTGCCCGACGATCTGGACCAGCTGCTGCTGCGTCCCCTCGGCCTTGATCTCCCCCTGGTCCACGATCCCGACCCGGTCGCACAGACGCTCGGCCTCCTCCATGTAGTGGGTCGTGTAGAGGATCGCCATGCCCCGGGAGCCGAGGAGCTCGATGCTCTCCAGGATCGCGTTGCGGCTCTGCGGATCGACGCCCACCGTCGGCTCGTCCAGGATCAGCAGGGCAGGGCGGTGGAGCAGGCCGATGCCGATGTTCAGCCGTCGTTTCATGCCCCCGGAGTAGGTCCCTGCACGGTCACGGGCCCGCTCGGTGAGCCCGATCATCTCAAGCACCTCGGCCACCCGCGTGCGCAGTGGCTCACCCTTGAGGCCCTGCAGGCGTCCGAAGAACTCGAGGTTCTCGGCAGCACCCAGGTCCGGGTAGATGGCAAGGTCCTGAGGGACCAGCCCGACCAGCCGCTTCGTCCTCGTGGCATCCGGGCTCATCGGTTCGCCGGCCAGACGGACCTCGCCCCCGTCGCGGTCGAGGAGCCCCGCGATGATCGAGATCGTCGTCGTCTTGCCGGCGCCGTTGGGGCCGAGCAGCCCGTAGGTCTCGCCCGGGGCGATGCTGAACCCGATGTCCTTGACGGCCACCAGATCACCGAACGCCTTGCGGATGCCGGAACACTCAAGGACGGCAGCCGTCGTCATTGCGGTCATGGCGCCTCCTGAGATCAGGTGCAGCCGCTACTGACCATGCGCTGGGACGCCGGAGACCTCGCCAAGGCGAACGGCTACCCGCTAGGCAGCCTTCACCAGGCGAAGGTCCGCAGACACGGATCTTTGGTCCTTTGCTCAACAGTCCACAGCGTCAAGAGCCCGTGTTGGGGGAGCGACTGAGCGGTCCGCAGCGTCAAGCGAAGCCTGCCGCGCCGTGAATGTGCCCGCGGAAGCGGGATCAGGGAGAGCCGAGCCTCGTCCCTCAGGGCGAAGGCCATGGAAGCGGTGAAGATCCTGGAGAACAACCGTCAGGAAGTCCCCGGCGTTTGGGGGCGTGGGACGTTCAGAAGGTGACGGCGGGAACTGGGGAGCCCTGGTACCGCTCGAGCCGGACGGACAACATCACCGCCGGGATGGGAAGGGCCGCCGCTTCGTCCATGCGTTAGGTTGCCAACGAGTGGCCGGGGAGTGCCGTGATGGCTGGTCCCACCCCCGCTTCGAGACTCTCGACGCGGTCCGTGCCCTGCTACATGCGCTCTACCGGCCGGCCAAGGCCGATCCCGGACGACGATTCCACGCGCTGTATGACAAGGTCCACAGCAGGGATGTCCTACAGCGGGCGTGGGGCCAGGTGCGCCGCAACAACGGCGCGCCGGGTGTTGACCAGACCACGTTGGCCGATGTCGAGGAGTACGGGGTGTCCGGTTGCTCGAGGAGCTGGAAGCGGACCTGAAGGCGGGGCCTACCGTAACGACGGGGACCCGCAGCCACGGGAGGTGCGTCCATGACCGTCGACCCCTCCCCCGACGACCGGTGGGCGCTCACGCCCGCCCGGGTCGCGTTGGCGTGGGCGGCCACCGTCGGCATCGACCTCTTCTTCCACGCCGGGGTGTTCGCCCCCGTGTTCGACCAGTCGCGGGAGCCGGCGTTGCTGCCCGACGCCGCGCTGTTTCGCCGGATCCCGGTCGCCTACGCGACCCTGGCGGTGGCCGTGACAGCGCTCGCCTGGGTCCTCGACCGAACGGGCCAGCGGGACAGAGCAGCGATCGGCGTCGGCGCCCTCGGCGGACTCGTCGTCGCCGTGGCCGGCCTGGTCGCCCTGTGGACCGCGATCGATGTCACGGGCCTGTTCGTGGCGGCCGGGACGACCGTCCTGGTCATCCAAGGTGCGGCCGCGAGCGCGGTTCTCGTATCCCGAACCTCCGGGCGGGCGCTGACGGTCCGCGTGCTCGCCCTCGTTCTGGTGCTGTTCGTCCTCGGCCAGGTGGCGGCCAACCTCACACGGTCCTGACCCCGGCCCCGCACGCGGGCCCTTCGCCCGTAGTGCCACGAGCGGGCGCGGTGATGGACGTGGTCTCCCGGTTCTGGCTGGCCCACCGTCGCCCCGGCCGCGGAGTCCTCCACCCAGGTCGAAGTCGCGGGGACTCCCCGGAAGACCAGCTGCTGGTCCAGTTCCAGGGCATGTTCGCCGAGTACGAGAAGGCCCAGATCATGGAACGGTACCGGCGCGACAAGGCCCACCGGGCCCGGGACGGGAGCGTGAACGTGAACGTGCTGGGCCGCGCTCCGTTCGGCTACCGGTACGTCGCCAAGACCCCGCACGCCCCGGCCGCTCACCAGGTCATCGCGCACGAGGCCGTGCTGGTTCGCGAGCTGTTCCGCATCGCCCGGCCGCTGGTCCGTCCGGCTTGCCGGGTGACCCGGCACGCCTCGCCGACGTCCTCACCCAGCTCAAGCACCGCCTTGCCGCCATGACCGCCGCGATCCGGGCCGCCCGACGCGCCGCAGACCACGGCACGCAACCCCACGACCCCGCCCCATCACGGAAGATCACCGAACCATGCCGACGAACGAGCACCCCACGCCCCATGACTCCCGCGCGGCCTCCGAGGCGGCCTGGCGATCCCGCGTCCTGGACTACATCGATGAGCATGCTCCGCAGATCGTGGCCTGCCTCGCCGACCTGGTACGCATCCCCAGCGTGTCCGGCTCAGACGAGGAGAACGTCGTTCAGGACGCTGTGGCCACCCACCTGTCCGGCCTCGGGCTGGAGGTCGACCACTGGCAGATCCCGCTGGCCGACACCATCGCCGCCCCAGACTTCCCCGGCGTGGAGGTGGACCGTCGTGAGGCCTGGGGCCTCGTCGGGGCGCTGCGTGGCCGCGGCGACGGGCCGTCGCTGATGCTCAACGCCCATGTCGACGTCGTGCCGCCGGGCGACCTGGCGACGTGGCAGCCGGGCGATCCATTCAGCGGCGCAGTAGACCGCCACTTCGTCTACGGTCGCGGCACCTGCGACATGAAGGGCGGTCTCGTCGCAGCGTTGTGGGCGACCCGCGCCATGACCACGCTGAACGTGCCGTTGCGAGGCGACCTCGTGCTAGCCAGCGTCCAGGGCGAGGAAGACGGTGGGCTCGGCACCTACGCGACCCTGGCTCGAGGCTGGCGCGCGGACGCCTGCGTCATCCCCGAACCGACATCACTGGACCTGGTCCCGGCGAACGGCGGATCGCTCACCTTCAGGTTGCGCGTCCCCGGGCTGGCCACCCACGCCTCCCGCCGCACGTCCGGGGTGAGCGCGATCGAGAAGTTCTGGCCCGTGTTTGCGGCGCTTCGGCAACTGGAGGCTCGACGCAACGCCGACACGCATCCCCTCATGTCGCGGTGGGACATCGCCTACCCCATCGAGATCGGCCTCCTCCGCTCCGGCGATTGGCCGTCGTCGGTGCCCGACCAGCTGATCGCCGAGGGACGCTACGGCGTCGCGCTCGGCGAGTCGCCCGACGACGCCCGCGGACTGCTCATCGAAGCGGTGGCCCTTGCCTGTGCCCAGGACCCCTGGCTGCGCGACCACCCCGTCGAGGTCCAGTGGTGGGGAGGCCAATTCGCCCCCGGACAGACCGACCCGGACGCCTCGATCATCTCAACCGTGCGAGACGCCCACCGGTCGATCTCAACGCGAGCACAGCACACCTGGGGCGCCCCCTACGGCAGCGACCTCAGGCTCATGACCGGGATAGCCGGCATACCCACCATCCACTACGGCCCCGGAGACGCCAGTCTCGCCCACAGCCCGAACGAGAACGTCCCCATCGACGAAGTCCTCACCGCCACCCGCACCCTCGCCGTCGTCGCGATGAACCACTGCCTGATCGACTGACCCGACCGAGCTCAATAGGGATGTTTCACGGCACGATCCAGGTCCGGTACCCGGTCGCCGACCTCGTCCCGCGCCTGGTGATCGCCTTCGCCCTGGCGCACTTCGCCGCAGGCCGCGCGACGCTCGTTGACTCAACTCGCCGTCGCGCTCGAGCACGTCCTCGCCGCCATCCGGGCCGGGATGGACCCCGACCTCGCGGCGACGCATCCCCCGTCTGGTCAGGTATCGATGCGCCTGCTCCCGCACGGCCTCGTTGCCACCGAGATCAGACCAGCTGCGACAGCCCCGGCTCATCGTCCTCTACTGACTCACCAGCACCGCGGGCGGAGCCGGGTCCGTCAGGGACTTCGTGAGTGTGGTTCGGGGTGACCTCCGCGGCTTCGCGTCGCGGGCTGGAGAAGATCACGCATGAAGGCACAGACGTACGTGGTTGCGAGAACTCCGACGGCCGGTGAGTGCGGCATAGAGAGCAAACAACCGCGATCCCTGGACGGGTGAGCCCGGCCCCTCGTCACACGGGCCTCCCGGACGTGGAAGCTGGCGCCACCCAACATGTCTGGACGTGCCGCGCCACGGTGAGACCGAGGAGGACACCATCCCCGCACCCGGTGGCCAGCGCGTCGAGCAGGCCTACGGCCTTCTCCGAAGGGGGACGCTCAAGCGTCCACGTCGACGAGGTGGTAGTCCCCCGCCTCGTCGAGGGCGGTCGTCACCTGCTCCCTGGAGAGCGGGCCCTGGCTCGTGACGGTCACCACCGATGCCCCTGTGGCGTCGAGGTCGACGACCACCTCCGCGACGCCGTCAAGGGCGGTGAGCTCTTGGGTGACCGCGCTAACGCAGTGCCCGCAGGTCATTCCGCGCACCCGGTACGTACTCGTGGTCGACATCGTGTCCTCCCATTGCGTTGATGATCACCGAGCGGTTGTGCGGGCCTGTTCGCCGGGTCCGCGTTTGTGTCAGGACCGTACGAGCCGGGCGATGGCGTCGCTGGCCTCGCGCACCTTGATCTGCGCTTCGACGCCGCCGGCCTCGATCGCCTGGGTCACGCAGTGCGACAGATGCTCCTCGAGCAGGTTCAGCGCGAAGGACTCCAGCGCGCGGGTGGCCGCCGATACCTGGGTCAGCACATCGATGCAGTAGGTGTCGGACTCCACCAGCCGCTGGAGCCCACGGACCTGCCCTTCGATCCGTCGTAGCCGTTTCAGGTGGGCGTCCTTCGTGTCGGCGTACCCCGGCGACGGGTGGTCGACAGGACTCGCCGAGCTCGGCGGCATTCGCTGGGACTCCACGGCGTCCACCCTCCGACCGATGCCTGACCTGCTGAGGACAGCAGAACCCCCCTACCGTATTCCGGTCACCCAGCGGAGTCCGGGTAATGAGGAACTGTCAGCCGGTGTGGAGGGCCGAGAAGCGCCGTAGGCGCAGCGAGTTCGTCACGACGAAGACGGAGCTGAAGGCCATGGCGGCACCAGCGATGAGCGGGTTGAGCAGTCCCGCAGCGGCGAGGGGCAACGCCGCCACGTTGTAGGCGAACGCCCAGAAGAGGTTGCCCTTGATCGTGGCCAGCGTGCGCCGGGACAGGCGGATCGCGTCGGCCGCGGCGCGAAGGTCACCAGTGACCAGGGTCAGGTCGCTGGCCTCGATCGCGACGTCCGTCCCGGTGCCGACGGCCAGGCCGAGGTCGGCCTGGGCGAGGGCGGCCGCGTCGTTGACCCCGTCGCCGGTCATGGCGACGACCCGTCCCTGCGTCTGGAGACGCTCGATGACGGCCACCTTGTCGGCCGGCATCACCTCGGCGATGACCTCGTCGATGCCCACCTGTCGGGCCACCGCGTGGGCGGTGCGCTCGTTGTCGCCGGTGAGCAGGACGGGGGTCAGGCCGAGACGCTTGAGGGCGTCGATAGCCTGGCGGCTGGTCGGCTTGACCGTGTCGGCGACGACTAGGACACCGCGGACGGCGCCCTCCCAGGCGACGAAGACCGGGGTGCGACCGGCTGCTTCTGCCTCCTCCCGCGCCCGTTGCAGAACCACCGGGATGATGAGCCCCCGCTCCTGCAGCAGGGAGGCCCGGCCGACGAGCACGGCGTGGCCGTCGACCGTTCCGGTCACGCCCAGCCCGGCCAGGCTGGTGAAGTCGGTGACCGGTGGCAGCTCCGCGCGGTCGGCGGCGGCGGTGGCGATCGCTCGGGCGATCGGGTGCTCGGAGGCGTGCTCGAGGGCGCCCCCCAGTCGCAGGACGTCCGACGCCTCGGTCCCGCCGTCGGGGACGACGTCGATCACGCTCATCTTCCCGGTGGTCACGGTGCCGGTCTTGTCCAGGACGATCGTGTCGACCCGGCGAGTGGACTCGAGGATCTGGGGTCCTTTGATGAGGATGCCGAGCTGGGCCCCGCGCCCCGTCCCGACCAGCAGGGCGGTCGGGGTGGCCAGGCCGAGCGCGCAAGGACAGGCGATGATCAGGACGGCGACCGCTGCGGTGAACGCCTTGGTGGCGCCGGCACCCTGCGCGAGCCAGAAGACGAGCGTGGCCACGGACAAGGCGATGACGACCGGGACGAAGACCGCCGAGACCCGGTCGGCCAGGCGCTGCACGGAGGCCTTGCCGGACTGCGCCGCGGTGACCAGGCGGGCGATCTGGGCCAGGGCGGTGTCCTCCCCGACCCGGGTTGCCCGCACAACCAGCCGTCCCCCGGCGTTCACCGTGGCCCCGGCGACGTCGTCGCCCGGCGCGACCTCGACGGGAACCGACTCGCCGGTGAGCATGCTGGCGTCGACGGCGGAAGTGCCGTCGATGACCACGCCGTCGGTGGCGATCTTCTCGCCGGGGCGGACGACGAAGCTGTCGCCCACGGCGAGCTGCTCGATCGGGATCCGCGTCTCCTGCCCGCCGCGCACGACCCCGACGTCCTTGGCCCCGAGGGCCAGCAGTGCCCGCAACGCGGCCCCGGAACGCCGCTTGGCGCGGGCCTCGAAGTAGCGGCCCAGAAGGATCAACGTGGTGACCCCGGCGGCGACCTCGAGGTAGATCTCCGGGTGACCGGTCGCGGCATCGGGCACGAGCTGGAACGTCATCCCGACGCCCGGCTCCCCGGCCCCGCCGAGGAGCAGCGCCCACAGGGACCAGCCGAGCGCGGCCACGACGCCGACCGAGATCAGTGTGTCCATGGTGGCGGCGCGGTGACGGGCGTTGAGCGCCGCGGCCCGGTGGAACGGCCAGGCGCCCCACACGACGACCGGTGCGGCCAGGGTCAGGGAAGCCCACTGCCAGAACCGGAACTGCAGCGGCGGGACCATGGCCATGGCCACCACAGGAACGGTCAGCAGTGCCGAGACGAGCAGGCGCTGCCTCAGGCTGTCGGTCTCGTCGCTTCCCTCACCGCCCGGCCCCTGCTCGATTGTCGGCGCCGGGCCCGTCGCCGTGGCGCTGCTGCGGGGCCGCGGTAGCCGGGCGGTGTAGCCGGTGGCCTCAACCGTGGAGACCAGGCTCTGCGGGTCCACCGTGGCCGCGTCGTAGTCCACGGTGGCGGTCTCGGTGGCGTAGTTCACGCTCGCCTGGACGCCGTCCAGGCGGTTGAGCTTCTTCTCGATCCTGGCCGCACAGGAGGCACACGTCATCCCGCCGATGGCCAGGTCCACGTGAACGGCATCTGCGATCGGCACCTGGCTCGCCTGTGTGCCCGCCTGAGTGGTCATCTCGGTTCTCCTGACTGCGTATTCGGGGGTTCTGCGGCGTCCAGCCGATCAGTCTCTGACCGTGTCGCGCGGCCTGATCCACGCTGCAGCGACCACAGCGTCGTCGATCTCGACACCCACCGACGGCCACTCCATGCCCTCGACCGGGTACGTGCGGCCCGTCATCGTGTTCTTCTCGTCGCTCACCACGCCGGTCCATCCGTGCTCTCCACAACACTATACCCCCGGAGGGTATTTCGGGACCACGTCACCGGAGGACACCCCCTCGCAGCCGCAGGCAGCGTGCACGGGTCGTGAGTGTGCAATCCATCAGGGCCTGTCGCACAGCCGCCGAGACCGCCACGAGCACGCTGGGACGGCAGGTCGACTGGCCGTTGTGACGACGGTTACATAGTCGATCGATATCACGGATACACTCGCTGCGTGACGTGGGTTCTCCTGATCGTCCGGTTGTCCGGCGAGCCGTCCCGGCACCGGGTGGCGGTGTGGCGGGAGCTGCGCCGGGCGGGCGCGGTCCCCGTGGCGCCAGGCGTCTGGACGTTCCCGGAGTCGCCGGTGTTCGCGGCGGCGGTCGACCGAGCGGCCGACCTGGCGCGGCGCGGCGGCGGCGACGTCACAGTCCTCGATGTCGCCCACCGCACCGGCGACGGAGACGGGATGTTGCGGGAAGCGTTCACGCAGGCCCGCGTGCAGGAGTGGGCCGAGTTCGTCGATGACTGCGGCAAGTTCGAGACCGAGATCGCCAAAGAGGTCCGCTCCGGCAAGTTCACCTTGGGCGAGCTGGAGGAAGAGGAGCAGAGCCTGGACCGCTTGCGGCGCTGGTACCGCGACCTCAAGGCCCGCGACGTTCTCGAGCTCCCCGAGGCAGCCGAGGCGGAGCGGCGGCTGAAGGCGTGCGTCGAGGTACTCGACTACTACGCCGACCAGGTCTACCGGGCCATCCACCGCAGCGGCCCCGACGATGGCCCGCCGCTGGCTCTGGGAGGCGAGGATGAGTGACTGGCTTCTCGGCGGGGTGATCACCGTCGGGCTGGTTCTGACCAGTTGGCTGGCGCTCGTCGTGCTGGCCAGGACGCTGCCGCCGGGGACGGCGCGTGACCTGGCCGCCTTTTTACCGGCCTGTGTGACCACGGTCCGCCGTCTGCGTGCCTCACCGCAGGTTCCTCGCCGGGCGAAGGTCGCGATCGTCCTGGCCGGGTTGTGGGTGCTGTCCCCGATCGACCTGATCCCCGAGTTCCTGCCGGTGATCGGTCCCCTGGACGACGTCGTCGTGGTCGCCCTGGCGTTCCGGTATGCCGCCCGGCGGGTCCCCCGGCAGGTCCTGGTCGACGCCTGGCCAGCCGACCCCACGCTCATGGAACGACTCCTCGGCCCGGCCCACCCGCCGGTCTCGTCACCAGCCTCGGACCCCACACCCCCGCAGGGAGCATCCTGATCCTGACCGCTCCGTCCGACGGATGGCTGTTGATCCTATTTCGCCGGCTACTCCTGACCGGCTGGTGGCAGGCACCGACGCCGCGGGCCGCGCGCGGTCACGGCGTCCGTCTGGGCCGGTGCGGCCACGCTCCTGGCGGTGACCCTCGACCAGCCGCTCGTCGCCCTGGTCCACGAGGCCAGGCCTTACACCCTCCTACCGCACGCCCCCGGTCCTGGTACACCCGTCGGCCGACTACTCCTTTCCCTCCGGTCCTTCCCCTCCGACCACGCCGTGACGGCCGGCGCCACCGCGACCGGACTGTGGCTGGTCTCCCGACGCCTCGGCCTCCTCGCGGCCGCAGCAGCCGTCCTGCTCGCCTTCTCCCGGGTCCACATCGCGGCCCAATGCCCCCACGACGTCGCCGCCGGCCCCGCGTTCGGCGCGGTCGTGACCACCCTTGCCGGGTGGTGGCTGATCGCCGGCCCCCGTGACCCGGCTCGTCACTCTGCTCGCCGACACCTCCGTACGCCCGCTGGTCACCATCGAACCAGCAACGGCGACGGCCGCGAGCCGCCGGTGACCTGCCGGTGAGAGCTGTCGTCGACCAGCTCTCAACGTGCCCGCCGGCCCCGGGCTCTCACCGTCCCGGCACCTGGCCGCGTCGAGTCAGGCCGGCGGTCAGCGGACGGATACGTTGTGGCAAACGGTGACGATCTTCGTTGAATCTTCGTCGTTGGTCTCGGCCGACGTTTGTACCCGCCCGGCAGGCTGGTCTCGTGGAAGGACGGATCGAGCCTCGATTCGTCGGCAAACCGGATCGCGAGATCCGCGCAGTGGAAGGAGTACGACGATGATGGGATGGTACGGCGACGGGATGGGCTGGGGCGGCTGGCTGGGTATGGGCCTGTTCTGGCTGATCCTGCTTGGGGTGATCTTGTACCTGGTGGTCCGGCTGCTGCCCGCCGGATCCGGTGGCGGCACAGGCGGCGAGCGGCAGGAGTCACCGGAGAAGATCTTGGACCGCCGGTTCGCCCGCGGCGAGATCGACATCGAGACCTACCAGATGCAGCGGGCCGCGCTGACGCAGGCGAGGGGCATGAAGTGAGCCGCAGGTCCCGGGGCTGGCTGGTCGCCGCGCTGGTCGTCGCGGTGGCCCTGCTGGGCGGCAGCATCGCGGCGGTAGCTGCGGGTGTCGGCCGCAGCGGCGCGACGTTCTGGCAAGCCGGGGTCTCCGACGGCCCGGGGATGATGGGGACGGGTTCCGGGCCGGGGATGATGGGCGGCTACGGGCCGGGCGGCACCTGGATGACCGGCGGGCGCTACGGGCTGGCCGGTGACGGGCAGCCGGTCACCACGATGGCGGCGGCCAAGACCCGCGCCCAGGCGTTCGCTGACCAGATCGGCGGCCTGCACGCCGGTGAGGTGATGCAGTTCTCCAACGGCTACTACAGCGAACTGCTGACCGCCGACGGCGCCGGCGCCACCGAGGTCCTCATCGACCCGCAGACCGGTGCGGTGAGCATCGAGTACGGCCCGGCGATGATGTGGAACACCCGCTACGGCATGCACCCCACGGGTTCGGTAGCCACCCAGGTCGGTCCGGCCCAGGCGGTCCAAGACGCTCAGGCCTGGTTGGCCGCCCAGAGCACGGGGCTGACTGCCGCCGAGCCCATGGCCTTCCCCGGCTACTACACCCTGCACACCCTGAAGGACGGGACCGTGGTCGGGATGATGTCGGTGAACGCGGTGACCGGAGCGGTCTGGTACCACACCTGGCACGGCAGCTTCGTCGCCATGATCGAGACGTGAGCGGGTGAGCATCGACCCCGCAACCCTCGGCCCGGGCACCGCCGCTGTCCGGGCCCTGGTCGTGGACGACGAGCCCGCCCTGGTCCGCGCGGTGGCCGGCTACCTGGAACGCGAGGGCTTCGAGGTCCAGACCGCCGCGGACGGCGAACAGGCGCTGCGGCTGGCCCGCCAGGACGTCCCGGACGTCGTGGTCCTCGACCTGATGCTGCCCGGCATCGACGGCGTCGAGGTCTGCCGCGTGCTGCGGACCTTCACCGACGCCTACGTGATCATGCTGACTGCCCGCGCCGACGAGATGGACACGCTGATCGGGCTGTCCGTCGGCGCCGACGACTACCTGACCAAGCCGTTCAGCCCCCGCGAGCTGGTCGCCCGGATCCGCACCATGCTGCGCCGCCCCCGTGCGGAACCTGCCGGCCACGGCGTCCCGAGCCCCGGTGACATACGCCGGTTCGGAGCACTCACCGTGGAGCCCAAGGCCCGCGAAGCGCGCCTCGGCGAGCAGGTCGTGGGACTGACCCGCACCGAGTTCGACGTCCTGGACACCCTCAGCGCCCGGCCGCGGCAAGCGTTCACCCGCCGCCACCTCATCGAAGCGGTCTGGGGCGGCGACTGGGTCGGCGACGAGCACCTGGTCGACATCCACGTCGGCCACCTGCGCCGCAAGCTCGGCGACGACGCCGCTGACCCCCGCTACATCCTGACCGTGCGCGGCGTCGGCTACCGGATGGGCCCGGGATGAGGATCCCGTCGACGACCGACACCACCCCGTCGTCGCGCCCGGCAGGGAACGCCGACGGCGCCCTCACAGCCGCGACGCCGCGCCGGCGGGCGTGGTTCGCCCGGCTGGGCCTGGGCGGACGACTGTTCACCGCCATGGGACTCGTCGTGGCCGCCGGAGCCGGCACCCTGCTCGTGGTCGCCCTGCTGATCGCTCCCCCGATCTTCGTGACCCACCTGAGCCGCGCCGGGATACCCGAGCTGACCCCGAGCGTGCAGACCCACGTCGAGCGGGCGTTCACCCAGGCCACCCTCCTCGCCCTGGGGATCGGCACCCTGGTCGCCGTGGCCGCGGCCGGACTGATCACCTGGCTGGTCGCTCGCCGCCTTGCCGCACCAGTCACCGCCCTCGCCGCGACCACCACCCGCCTGGCCGACGGCCACTACGACACCGCCGTATCCGACCCCGGCCTCGGGCCCGAGTTCACCGCCCTGGCCACCGCGGTCAACCAGCTCTCCCGACGGCTCGCCCATGCAGAACACACCCGCCGGCGGCTGCTCACCGACCTCGGCCACGAGCTGCGCACCCCGATGGCCTCCCTGGAAGCCACCATCGAAGCGATCACCGACGGCGTCCTACCGGTCGACCAGACCAGCCTGACCACCCTGACCGAACAGGCCTCCCGCCTGCACCGCCTCGTCGCCGACCTGGAATCGGTGTCCCGAGCCGAAGAACGCCAGCTCGCCCTGCACCCCGCCCCCGTCCCGCTCGCCGACCTCGCCGACCGCGCCGCCACCGTGGTCCGCCCCCGCTACCAGACCCGCGACGTGCACCTGACGGTGCACGCGGCACGCCCCGGCCCCACCGTCAAGGCCGACACCGACCGGCTCCTCGAAGCAGTGATGAACCTGCTCGACAACGCCCTACGGCACACCCCCACCGGCGGCGACGTCACCCTCACCGTCGACACCACCGACCCGAGCCCCGGCGAACCCGCCATGGCCCGCCTGACCGTCACCGACACCGGCACCGGATTCACCCCCGCCCAGGCACCCCACCTCTTCGAACGCTTCTACCGCACCGACGCCGCCCGCAGCCCGGACCCCCCGACCGGCCCAACCGACCTCATGCCCGCCCCGGGAACCTCCCCCGGACGGCGCGGCTCCGGGATCGGCCTGACCATCACCCGCGCCATCATCGACGCCCACCACGGCCAGATCAGCGCCCACTCCGACGGACCCGGACACGGCGCCCGCTTCACCCTCACCCTCCCCCCGCTCACCGGCAAGCACCGTCCCTCGTGACCAGGGACCTCGCGCAGCGGGTTGCCCACCCGGAGCGCCGATTCCTGGGCGTGGGCCTCGCCAGTCAGCAGCGGGAAGGCGACGCCGGTGACGCAGCCGGGGATCACGTGACGGGCAGTACCGGGTCGCGGCGCAGGGTCTCATGCATCCGGGCGGCGACCAGGGCACCTGAGGCGGCGGTGAGGACGGCGACGGTCCAGATCGCGGGCCGGATCCCCCATAGGTCGGCGATCACCCCGGACAGCAGGGCGCCGACCGCGAACCCGCCATCGCGCCAGAGCCGGTAGACCCCCACCGACCGGGCCCGCCAGGTCGGGTGGGCGACGTCCCCGATCGCGGCGAGCAGGGTCGGGTAGACCAGCGCGGTCCCGGCCCCCAGGCCGACCGCCGCGACGGCCCACCACCGGAATGATCCGGCTGCTGCGAACCCGGCCAGGGCGAGGGCCTGCAGCCCCATCCCGGCCACGATCAACGGTTTGCGTCCGAGCCGGTCGGACAGCGCCCCGGTGACCAGCTGCCCGGCTCCCCACACGGCCGGGTAGAGCGCGGCCAGTATCCCGATTCGGGCCACCGACAGTCCGGCTGTGGCGAACAGCAGTGGGAACAGTCCCCAGGCGAGGCCGTCGTTGAGGTTGTTCACCATGCCGGCCTGGCTCGCCGAGGACAGGGCCGGGTCGGTGAACGAGGTCCGGGTGAAGATCTGCCGACTGGTCAGCTGCCCCGGGGCGGGGGCGTGGTGGGCGGCTTCGGTGCGGGCGTGGTGGTGGGTCTCGCAGACGAGCAGCGTCGAGACGCCCAGCCCGAGGGCAGCGAACGCGAGGCCGAGGTAGAACGGCTCGGGTCGCAGGCCGTAGCGGGCGGCGATGAACCCGGTCGCCAACGCTGTCGCGGCGACGGCCCCGTAGCCGGCGGCCTCGTTCAGTCCCATCGCCAGGCCCCGCCGGGCGGGTCCGACGAGGTCGATCTTCATGATGACGGTGGTGGACCAGGTCAGGCCCTGGTTGATCCCGAGCAGGACGTTCGCGGTGATCACCCACCCCCAGCTCGGCGCCCAGATCAGCAGCAGCGGGACCGGCAGGCCGATCAGCCACCCGGCGACCAGGACCGGTTTGCGGCCGTAGGCGTCCGACAACGTGCCGGCGAGGTAGTTGGTCGCGGCCTTGACCGCACCGAACGCGACGATGTATCCGAGCGCCGCGGTGTAGGCCGCGACGTGGAACACCCGGTCCGCGAGCAGCGGCAGGACCGTACGTTCCTGACCGAGCATCCCCCCGACCAACGCGTTGACCGCCACCAGAAGGGTGAACTGGGCTGCGTTGACCCGCAGACCCAGCCGCGGGCCGGCGCCCGAGCGGTCGGCGGCGGCTGGGCCGACCGCGCTAGGGAGAACGGGGTCGGGGGTGGTCACGACCCAGTCCTTAGCAGAGTGTTCGTCGCCGCGGCCCCGTCGTTGGGGCCGCCGGTGATCACGGTGACGTCGGGGCATCCGGCCCGTTCCAGATGGCTGGCCGCGTCCATCGCCGGCTCCTTCGGTCCGCACGCCCTATCCCGCCAGGACTATATTCCAATATTCTATAGAATATGCGAGGTGACCGAGCAGTGTTCGCGGCGGCAGGCAGCGGCAACAGGGAGGGCACGATGACCCGGCGGGAGCGCAAGGACGCACTGTTCGAGCAGTTCGCCCGTGTCGCCAAGGCCTTGGCCAGCCCCAAACGGCTGGAACTGCTCGACCTGCTCGCCCAGGGCGAACGCCCGGTCGAGTCGTTGGCGGGTGCCGCGAACCTCGCCGTCACCAACTGCTCGGCACACCTACAGACCCTCAAGCACGCGCACCTGGTCGCCACCCGCAAGCAGGGCACCCACGTCTACTACCGGCTCGCCGGGCCGGACGTCGCGGCGCTGTACGGCCACCTGCAACAGGTCTCCGCGACCCACCTCAGCGACGTCGCGGCAGCCTCCGCCGCCTACCTGGGGCCCGACGACACCCAACAGGTCGACCGCGCCGAACTGCTGCGCCGCGCCCGAGCCGGCGACATCACCGTCCTCGACGTCCGCCCCGCCGAGGAGTACGCCGCCGGCCACATCCCCGGAGCCGTCTCGGTTCCCCTCACCGACCTGCCCGACCGGCTCGGCGAGTTCCCCGCCGGCACGGAAATCGTCGCCTACTGCCGCGGCGCGTACTGCGTCCTGGCCCACGACGCCGTCCGGCTGCTGACCGCCCACGGCCGCAAGGCCCGGCGCCTGGTCGACGGCATTCTCGAATGGCGCCTCGCCGACCTCCCCGTCACCACCCAGGACGTCGCATGATCCGCCCCGCTGCGCCGTCGTCCCCGCTAGCCCACCCGGAGCATCCCGCGCTGGCCGGCGGACCCGTCTACCTTGACTACAACGCCACCACCCCGGTCGACCCCCGTGTCACCGACGCCCTGCTGCCCTACCTGACCCGCCACTTCGGCAACCCCTCCAGCAGCCACGCCTACGGCCGCTGTCCTCGCACCGCCCTCGAGCGCGCACGAGGCCAGGTCGCCGCGCTGATCGGCGCCGAACCCCACCACCTGGTCTTCACCGGCAGCGGATCTGAAGCCGACAGCCTCGTGATCCGCGGCGCCACCCTGGCAGCCCTGCACGAGCGCCCCGACCGCTGGAACACCCACCGCCCACACGTGATCACCCAGGCCACCGAGCACCCCGCGGTGCTGCGAGCCTGTGAGGCGCTGCAGCGCCTCCACGGCATCCGGGTCACCTACCTGATGTACGCCCCCAAAGGCATCGCCGCCCTCTATCTCCGAGACAGCGTCCAGCTCGAAATCCCTCGTCCCCGGCGGCGGCCAAGAACGCGGCCTGCGGACCGGAACCGAGAACGTCGCCCTCGCCGTCGGGCTTGGCGCCGCCGCAGACGTCGCCGCCGCGGAGCTGGCCTCCAGTACGCCGTACCACATCACCGCCCACCGAGACCGACTCCACCACGGCGTGGCCGCGGCTCTGCCCGGACGGGTCCACCTCAACGGCCACCCCGCCCACCGCCTCCCCCACACCCTGAACATCAGCATCGACGACACCGACGGCGACCAGCTGCTCCACGCCCTCCCAGAACTCGCGGCGTCCACCGGATCGGCCTGCCATACCGGGACTACCGACCCCTCCCCGGTCCTGACCGCCATGGGCCTAGACCGAGGGCGAGCCCTGTCCGCCATCCGGCTCTCCCTAGGCCGATGGACCACAGACCGGGACATCGACCGCGCCACCGGCCACATCACACGCGCCGCCACCCGGGGTTCTGTCGGGTGTCACGTGGTCAGGACTGGCCGGTAAGTGAGGTCAAGGCGGCGACGACCGTCTGCTCGCCGTCGCGGTAGAGGCGACGTTGCACGGGAGCAGCAGGCCGACGTCCGGCTCGGCCCGCAGCGCCTGCGCAGCCAGTGGTGGTCGGCAGGCACCGAGGACCCGGTAGGGCGGGATCTCGGCGCCGATCTTCTCCTTCAGGGTGGCCGCCATGTCGATGTAGGTCAGCACCCCGAACCCCTGCTCGGACAGGGCGTGGCGTACCCGTTCCTCGACCTGGTCGATCGGTTCGTCCAACGTGATCTTTGTGGCATGGCTCATGGCGTTCTCTCTCCCCTTCGGCAGGGGATTCATGTCTCACGCCGTCAAGGCGATGAGGGCACTGTCGCCGACGGCGTAGGCGGTGGTGTAGTCGGCAACCGCGATGGCGTGCACTTCCGGCAGCTGCAGGTGCTTGCTCCAGGTCTGCCCGTCGCGGCTGCGCCAGGCCATGCCGTCGGCATCCACGCCCCACAACGACCCATCGCCACCGGCGGCGACCAGCCAGAGCATCGGCGCATCCGGAACCGCCGCGAACGTAGCGGCCTTATCCGAGCTGTGCCGCAGCCCCTCCGGCGTGGTGGCCCACACCTGGTCACCGATTGCCGCCAACGACATGGCGGCCATCGACGCGGCCTTCGACCAGGTCTTTCCCCCGTCCTGGGAGGTGACCAGACCGCTGACCCCGTCGAAGCCGACGACGAAGTCTCCACTGGTGGCCAGAGCGTGGAAGTCGATCTCACCGGCCAGCGATGCGGACGTCCAGGTCTCGCCGCCGTCCTCGCTGCGGATCAGACCGACGGGGTTGGGGAACCGGCTGCCCTGTCCCGGGTGCCCGGATGAGATGAGGTGCGCCGTGCCCGGTTGCCCGGTCATGCCCATGAGGTCGTCCCGCGGGCCGACGGCGCGCACCTGTCCAGAACGGGTGATCACGCGGACGCCTTCGTGGGTTCCGGCCCGTACTGACCCATCTGCGTCAACGACGGCTCCGTGGATGTGCGGGATCGGGGTGGACAGCCCCACCTGCTCCAGGGTCGGCTCCGTCTGCTGTGAGCCGCTCAGTGTGGTGGGGCTCCCCGACGGCTGCGGACTGGCGTGGCTCGTGGCCGCGGCCGGCGGGTTCGAGGCGGCGCTGTCGTCACCCGCCGTCCCCGAGCCGCACCCGGCGACGAGCAGGCCGAAGGTGACGGCGAGGGCGGCGGCAGCTCGTACATGCATGAAGGAAGACTCCTCGTGAGGTCAGGAAATGTAGCCAAGGCGGATGATCATCCCCGCCTCGTCGTGGTGGGCGTTGTGGCTGTGCAGCAGCCATCGCCCAGGGTTGTCGGCAACCATGAGAACATCCATTCCGGCTACTCCACGCTCAGGTCCACACGGCGCAGCAGCTGAGCGTTGATCGCCACCACGATGGTGCTCACCGACATCAACAGCGCACCAACGGCCGGCGGCATGATGAAGCCGACCGGTGCGAGCACACCGGCGGCGAGCGGGATCGCGACGATGTTGTAGCCGGCGCCCCACCAGATGTTCTGCAGCTGCTTACGGTAGCTGGCCGCGCTCAGCTTCAGGATGCGGACGATGTCCAGCGGGTTGCTCTTCACCAGGATCAGCCCGGCCGACTCCACCGCCACGTCCGTGCCCCCACCGATCGCGATACCGATGTCGGCACGGGTCAGGGCCGGGGCATCGTTGACCCCGTCACCGACCATGGCGACCATCCGTCCACCCTGCTGGAGCTCGGCGATGTAGTCGTCCTTGTCGGCCGGGAGCACCTGGGCTCGGTAGGTGTCGATCCCTAGCTCGTCGGCGACAGCCTTGGCAACGTCCTCGCTATCGCCGGTGAGCATCGCCACGTCGACGCCCCGTTCGTGCAGCGCGCGCACCGCCGTGTAGCTCTCCGGACGGATGACGTCGGCCAGGGCGAACGCCGCGACCGGTTTGCCGTCACGCACCAGGTACACCACCGAGGAACCCTGCCGACCGGCGTCGGTGGCGAAGGCCGACAGGGCCTCGGTCGGCGTGGCCTGCAGGTGCTCCAGCATCCGGGGCCCACCGATGTGGACCCGGTGCCCGTCGACGACCGCCGCCACGCCGCGGCCCTTGAGGATCTCGAAGCTGTCCACGCCTGGCAGTTGCAGCTCGCGTCGCTCGGCGGCCTTCCGGATGGCGCGGGCCATCAGGTGCTCGGAGTCGCCCTCGACCGCTGCTGCCGCGGCCAGCGCGTCGTCCTCGGAGACCCCGTCGACCGTGGCGATCTCGGCGACGCCAATCGAACCCTCTGTCAGGGTTCCAGTCTTGTCCACCGCGATCGTGTCCAGCAGACGGGCGGTGTCGATCGCCTCCCGGTCCCGGATCAGGACGCCGTTGGCCGCGGCCAGCTGGGTCGTGTTGGCCACGACCAGCGGGATCGCCAGCCCGAGGGCGTGCGGGCAGGCGATCACCAGGACGGTCACGACCCGCGCAATGGTCGGCTGGTCCACCCCGCCCTCGATGATCGACCACACCAGGAGTGTCACCGCCGCCGAGGCCAACGCGGCCCAGAACAGCAGCGCCGCGGCCCGATCGGCCAGCAGCTGTGTCGGGGATCGACTGGCCTGCGCCTCGGCCACCAGGCGCATGATCCCCGCCAAGGCCGTGTCATCACCGGTCGCAACGACCTCGGCCCGCAGGCTGCCGTTGCCCTCGTTCACCGTCCCAGCGATCAGCCGCGTGCCCGGGCCTTTGTCCAGCGGACGGGACTCCCCGGTGATCATCGCCTCGTTGATCTCGGACGAACCCTCCACCACCACCCCGTCGGCCGGGACGGCGGATCCTGGGCGAACCAAGAAGGTGTCCCCCACACGCAGCTCGGTCGCCGGGCGCTCATCGACCCGGCCGTCGGCCAGCACGACCTCGGCGGTGTCCGGCATCAGTTGGGCCAAGGCGTCCAACGCCCCGGACGCCTGCCGGACGCTGCGCATCTCCAACCAGTGCCCCAGCAGCATGATGTCGGTCAGGGTGACCAGCTCCCAGAAGAACCCCTCCCCCAGGTCCCACACCAAGGTGGCCAGGCTGAACCCATAGGCCACGGTGATCGCCAGCGAGATCAACGTCATCATCGCCGGCGCACGGGCCGCCAGCTCCCACCGAGCCATGCTCAGGAACGGCAGCCCGCCGTAGACGAACACCATCGTCGACAACACCGGGACGATCAGCCCGCTCCCGGGGAACACCGGCGCCGCGTACCCCAGCCCACGCTGGATCAGCTCGCTCCAGAACAACACCGGCACACTGAGCGCCAGCGACACCCAGAACCGCTGCCGGAACATCTGCTCATGCCCGCTGTGATCAGCGTGGCCCCCGTGCTCCCGCCCCGGGGAACGGCGTTGCTCCTCCAGCCGGCAACACCTGCAGCACTCACACTCCCGGTGATCACGGTGTATCACCGCGGTCGTGGACTGCCCCATCAGCCGATCACCTCCATGGTCGTCGTCACGTCACGCAGCCACCCCTCGGGCACGACAGATCACCAACAAGACCACTTTGATCAACTCAACCCTGCCCACCGACGATCGAGACTCCCTAACGGTTCCCTGAAGATCCGATGAAGAACCGCCCGGGCCCCTCAGCTCCGGGACGAACTCGCCTCAACGTCCGGAACCGGTCGTGGAGATCCCCCCGGAGCGTGGAGGCATCAGCTACCAAGGAAGAGCTGTGGCTCAGACCAGAAGCAAGGACGACGGCCGGCGTGATGACGTCGGCACCGCCTGCTTCGTCGGCTCTCGGTTGTACTGGCTCGGCGCCGTCATGCCCGCCGGGCTCCGGTGCTGAGGCGGGACGGTCGGGTGCTGGTCTCTGACATGGCTGATGGGGTTCTGCCGTCGGCGCGTGTGTACACACCACTCACGGACTGCCGGTTGGATCTGCCAGGAAGATCGGCCTACAAACCGAACTCAACCAGCCCCGCGGTCGGGTATCGGTTGGCCAACAGTTGGACCGGCGTGAGGCGATAGACGGCGTCCGCGGCGCGTGCATCGGCCCACTGGAGGAGCCGTCATCTCCCACCCGCACGGATCCGTCCGCTCGTCCCGCCGCTCCCGCACCTCAGGGAGTCGTCGACGGGCCCGCTGGTCGCCGCCCGCCCGGTACACGCTTGCACTGGTGCACCTGATCCGGGACCTGCGAACGCTTGGACAGTCGGAACTCCGCCCAGAGAACGGTCACGCAACTCTAGCGAATGATGCAGCCAGAAGGCGCAAGCCTCTGACCTGCAGTTTTGTGGCGCGCTCGGAGGGATTCGAACCCCCAACCTTTTGATCCGTAGTCAAATGCTCTATCCGTTGAGCTACGAGCGCCGGCTCGATCTTCAGTTGTGTCCCTTGGGTTCGGATCCGGGGTTCGGGTCCGAACGCGCCCGCATCCGTGCTGGTCAGAGACCCTGACTACATGATCCGTAGTGAGAAGCTCTACCCGTTGAGCTACGGGTGCTCGTGCTGCCCTCCTGCCGGAGGTCAGCAGGCATCGATGTTAGCGGACCCCCGAACGATGTCCGAATCTCGATGCCCACTCGGCACAGGTCAGAATCAGGTCCCGGTCAGTGGTGCTCGGCGGCGTCCGCGTCGGCCTTCGTCGCGTGGACGGTGCCGTGGGGATGCTCGGGCGGTGCGTACAGCGAGTACAGCTTGAGGTCCTCCGGCCCGGTGTTGGTGACGTCGTGCCAGTAGCCGGCCGGCACCAGCACCACGTCGTCGTCGGACACCTCGCGCTCGAAGGTCACGTCGTCGCGCCCAGGCCCGATCCGCACCCAGCCGCGACCCGCCTCGATTCGCAGGAACTGGTCCCGGTCAGGGTGCACCTCCAGCCCGATGTCCTCGCCGGGCGGGATCGACATCACGGTGAGCTGCAGTGACCCCCCGGTCCACAGCGCCGTCCTGTAGTTGGTGTTCTCCCGCGTCGCCGTCTCGATGTCGATGACAAAGGGGTTCGGGCCCTGATCACTCATTCGCCGACACTAGCCAGTCGCGCCGCTCTTCGGCAGCCCGTGAACGGCACTCAGCTGCCACTCAGCGCCGCCGCCAGACCGGCCGGCACCCGCACGGTGATCACCCCGTTCGACGCATCCCCGCACGGCCGGCTGCGGACCAGCACCGCGGCGTCCGAGCCCTCGCCGTAGGTGAACACCAGAAGATCAGCAGCGGACGGCGCCGCACACTCCGGCGCGGCGACCGCGGCCAGCTCGGCGTCGGTGAGCGGCCGGATCTCCTTCGCCGCCAGGGCATCGTCGGGCCAGCCGCCGGGCGGAGCCACCAGCAGCGCGGCGAGCCGCGCCGTCCGGGCCGCATCGAGCCGAGCCGCCCCGGTCAGGGCGCCGTCGTCGCCATACCGGCACCAGGTCGCGGTCACCGGCGCGAGCGCCTGGTACCCGGCGGGCAGCAGCAGTCGGTCGCGTCCTGGCCGGGCCGGGAACGCGACGTCCGCCACTCGGGAAGGGCAGGACGACGGATCCTGCGCAGTGACGCCCTGACGGGCGGCCCGCGAGGGCAGCCAGGAGCCCAGCAGCACCAGCGCGACCAGCCCTGCAAGCGCTATTAGCGGCCAGCGCGCGGCACGCCCGCGCACGTGTCGAACGCCGTCCGCCCGCACCCGCTCCACGAGGCGCACCCTGCCACACCCG
This sequence comes from uncultured Actinomycetota bacterium, assembly GCA_963825645.1. GTDB lineage: Bacteria > Actinomycetota > Actinomycetes > Actinomycetales > Kineosporiaceae > JADJPO01. The sequence goes on along the minus strand of CAWGTT010000007.1, from coordinate 44,985 downwards.
CTTCCTTGCGCGAAGGTCGTCGGAGGGGGGACTGAGCGACGATCGGCCAGCCATAAGGAGGCCTGCAAGGGGCTACCACGGAGCGAACCGGGCACAGCATGCCGGCACTATGACCTAGACGACAAAAATGGGAGCGCTTCCAGGGACTTCTGGCCACTGACCTTCGCATCACGAGCCCGTAACCTCGAACCGTTCCACATTGCGTGGCGGTCGCCGCTTCGCACTGTGCTTGGTCGATGTCGCCCGGGCTGGTCCCGAGCGTTTCGCACATACGGGTCCAGACGATGAAGGGCTGCAAACGTGACCAGTACCCCCACCGCTACCAATGTCCCCACCGACCACGCCGCGCTGCGCGACTGGGTCGACGAGATCGCCCGGCTGGTCAAGCCGGACGCCATCCACTGGTGTGACGGCTCGGAGGCCGAGAACGAGGCGATGATGGCCTCGCTGGTCGCGGGCAGCACGTTCACCAAGCTCGACAAGAAGCCGAACAGCTACTGGTGCGCCAGCGACCCCAGCGACGTCGCACGCGTGGAGGACCGCACGTTCATCTGCTCCCACGACAAGGACGACGCCGGCCCGACGAACCACTGGATGGACCCCGACGAGATGCGGGCCACCCTGAACCCGCTGTTCGAGGGCTCCATGCGCGGCCGCACCATGTACGTGATCCCGTTCGTGATGGGCCGGCTCGAAGCCGATCGCCCGTTCTTCGGCGTCGAGATCACCGACAGCCAGTACGTCGTGGTCTCCATGAGGATCATGACCCGGATGGGCGCCGATGTACTCGCCAAGATGGGCACCGACGCGTCGTTCGTCAAGTGCGTCCACAGCGTGGGCGCCCCGCTCCAGCCCGGTCAGGCCGACGTGCCGTGGCCCTGCAACGAGACCAAGTACATCACCCACTTCCCGGAGTCCCGCGAGATCTGGTCCTACGGCTCGGGGTACGGCGGCAACGCCCTGCTCGGCAAGAAGTGCTACGCCCTGCGGATCGCCAGCGTCATGGCCCGCGACGAGGGCTGGATGGCCGAGCACATGCTGATCCTCAAGCTCACCAGCCCCGAGAAGAAGTCGTACTACATTGCGGCGGCCTTCCCCAGCGCCTGCGGCAAGACCAACATGGCGATGATCGAGCCGACGATCCCCGGGTGGACCGCCGAGATGGTCGGTGACGACATCTCCTGGATGCACTTCGGCGCCGACGGCCGCCTGTACGCCCAGAACCCCGAGGCGGGCCTGTTCGGCGTCGCGCCGGGCACTGGCTGGGACACCAACGCCAATGCGATGCGCGCAGTCGAGGCGGGCGGCTCCATCTTCACCAACGTCGCGTACACCGACGACGGCGATGTGTGGTGGGAGGGCATGACCGATGAACCGCCGGCCCACCTGACCGACTGGAAGCGCAATGACTGGACGCCGGACTCCGGCGTGGTGAGCAGCCACCCGAACAGCCGGTTCTGCACCCCGATCGCCAACTGCACGATCCTTGCTCCGGAGTACTACGACCCGCAGGGCGTGCCGATCTCGGCGATCCTGTTCGGCGGGCGGCGGCGCGCCGTCGTCCCGCTGGTCACCGAGGCCCGCGACTGGCCGCACGGCGTCTTCATCGCCGCTACCACCAGCAGCGAGACCACGGCCGCGGCTACCGGCGCGGTCGGTGTCGTCCGGCGTGACCCGATGGCGATGCTGCCCTTCATCGGCTACCACGCGGGTGACTACTTCAAGCACTGGCTGAACATCGGCAAGTCCGCGGACGCCGACAAGCTGCCCAGGATCTTCTTCGTCAACTGGTTCCGCAAGAGCGAGGACGGCCGGTTCCTGTGGCCCGGATTCGGCGACAACAGCCGGGTGCTCGAGTGGATCATCGGCCGGATCGAGGGCACGAAGGACGCCACCGAGACCGCGATCGGTCTGGTGCCCTCCCCGGGATCGCTGAACCTGGACGGCCTGGACATCTCCGAGGAGGACGTCGCCGAGGTCACCGGCGTGGACGTCGAGGCATGGCGTGGCGAGGTGCCGCTGATCGATGAGTGGTTCGCCAAGATCGGCTCCAAGACGCCGTCCACGCTGCTCGACGAGCTGGACGCGCTGAAGACCCGGCTCGGCATGCAGTAACCCTCCGTCAACTGCTTCGGGTCACGTGAGCCGGAGGAGACGGACGCTCTGCGACTGCTTCGCGTGACGTCGCTACCGCGTCTGTCTCCTCCGGCTCTGCTGTGCGGACCGCGTGGACGACGTCAGACGACACCGGTCTCGGAGCGCCCTTTCTGCGGGCTGCGTGCGGCAACCCGGTCGAGGACGAGGTCGATGGTCTCGGCGACGGCGGCGGGGTCCTCGAGCGGGCTGGTGTGCCCGCCTCGGGCCACCCTGAGGTCACCGAGCGCATGCAACTGCTCGCCGACGCCGCCCTCGAGGACGTAGTCGTCCTGCCCGGCGACCGCAGCCCACGGCACGACCAGGTCGGCGACTAGATCGACGGCGTCATGCGGGTCGAGCAGCACCGCCTCCAGCGTCCGCCGGATCGTGCGCCGGCCCTGCCGCCGGGTCCGCTCGACCAGGTCAGTGGCGTCCTGCGGGTGGCCGGCGCGGTGCTCCGCCCCGATCAACGCCCGAGCCGCCAGGCTGCCGTACACCCCCGCGGGAAGACCTGCGGCGAGCAGTCCGGTCTGCATCCGGAAGCCGGCCCGGGTCGACCCGCGGGTCCGCAGCAGCGGCGTGTTCACGAGCACCAGGCCGGCGACGCGGTCCGGGCGGGACGCGGCCAGGCGCAGTCCGACCATGCCGCCCCAGCTGTGCCCCACCACGACCGGACGGTCCAGACCCGCGGCGTCCAGCGTGGCCAGGACCGTGTCGATGTGCTCGGGCAGGCTGCTCAGTGCCGTGGCCGGACTGTCGCCGTGCCCCGGCATGTCCGCAACCAGCGCGTCGATCTCCGGACGCAGGGCCAGCACCGGCATCCAGAGCGAGTGGTCCATGAACACGCCGTGCAGGAACACGACCGGCGGGCCGGCAGCGGGTCGCGGGTGCACGGCGAGCGGCGTCCGGCTCATGGCTCGGCCCTCCGGTGTCAGTGAGATTGATCTTGCCAGTGGAAAGACAAGCGTGCTCCGCCCCGAGCGAACTTGTCAATGGAAAGATCGTGCGGCACCCTCTCGGCATGGCCTCGACGACCACGTACCACCACGGGGATCTGCCCTCCGCCGTCCGCCGGGCAGCGCTCGACGTGATCGCCGAGCGGGGACCGGACGGCTTCTCGGTGCGCGAGGTGGCCCGCCGCGCCGGGGTGAGCCACACAGCGCCCCGCCACCATTTCGGCGACCGCCGCGACCTGCTCACGGCACTGGCCACCGACGGTTTCCGGGCGCTCGCCGCAGTCATGGACGAGGCGGCCGCCGGGGCCGTCGATCCACTCGACGCCGTCACGGCGCAGGTGCGGGCATACGTGCATCTGCACCGGACGAAGCCCGGCTACGCGGCGGTGATGTGGCGGACCGATCTGGTCGACCGGGACGACCCCGCCCTGGCCGAGGCCGCCCGGGACACCCTGCGCCGCCTGCACCGCAGCGTCGTGCGGGCGATGCCGGATCTCAGGGGCAGCCTGGACGGCGTGGCCCTCGTCTGGGCTCTGGCCCACGGCGTCAGCCAGCTCGGCGACCGGCTCGACCTGACCAGCATGGCCGACGCTCTGGGCCTGCCGGCCGAGCGCTCCACTCGGGAGGACGACGAGCTGGCCGAGCGCATGCTCCGGCTCGTCATGGCCGGCGCCGCGTCCGTTGCCGGAACCCCGCACTGACTCGGCGAACCGAGTCTCTACCTCACTCGTAGAGCACGTACTCCGGCCGCGGCCTCAGCGCCATCACCTCGGCGGCGCGCATCAGCCGCGAGGCGCCCTCGGCGTCCTCTTCGAAGAAGAGCTTGAAGCCGGGGTGGAAGACGGTCGACATGCCGGTGGTCAGCCGGGTCCAGGTGGCGATCTTCGCTCCGGGTGGGCCGATCCCGTCCACACTCTTGATCATCACCACGCCGTCCCGGGCCTGCAGCTTCCCGCCGCGGCTCAGGATCGACGGGGCCAGCTGGTGCACCACGACCGGTTTCTCCGGCAGGTCGTACCGCGCGACGACATCGGCGACATAGGCGCTCACCGCGTCGAGCTCATCCCCGGTCACCGACCCGTAGCTACGTCCGGGCACCTTGGGCGCCGCGACGGCCCACTCCGGGTCGAGGGCCAATCCGACATCAGGTTCGCGCAGCCAGCGCTCCAGCCCCTGCACCTCGTCGAGGAACCGGGCCCGGCCCGGCTGGATGTTGAGCAGCAGCAGGGCCTTATGACGCCGGGCCGCCGCCAGGTGCCGATCGATCACCGCCGCGTCGATCCGGGAGTTGTACATCCCGTCGTCCCCCGGACTCCCGTGCACCACCACGGTGATCAGCTCGAGCACAGGAAGCACCTCACGCCCACCCACGCGGTAGGAGCCCCCGAGCCGTTCGATCTCCCGCGCCCGCTCGTCCAGGTCCCCTACGCCGAGCCGGCCGAACGCCGCCGTTCCGGGACCGCCGCTGAACCCGACCAGCCGGTAGCGGGGAAACAGCTCGCGGCCGCCCCGCGGCAGCTCGGCCTGCGCCGGGGCGGCGCACGGGCTGGGCGATACGGCTGGCGATGCGGACGGGGTGACTGGCCGCCCTGACGGGCTGAGGACGACGGTCGGCGCGCCTACCTCGGCGCCGTCCGGCGAGGAGGCGAGCGATACGGCGCGCGGTTCGACGGAGGGGCCCAGCGCCGCGCTGCCGGCGAGCAGCACCGCGGCGCCGACCCCCGAGACGGCGACGACGACGGTCCGCCCCCGCCGATGACCGTGCGCGCTCATCCCACCCCTTCTCATCATCGGCGTCAGGGTGAGCTTCGGACCCACCTGCCGGGTCACAAGCTCGCCCCGGCGGCGATCTTGGTCCTGCCCCGAAGACGCCGCGGGTCCCGGCTCGAGGAGAACCGGGACCCGTGTGCCGGGGCGGAGGCGGCGGGATTTGAACCCGCGATGGGGTTGTAGCCCCAAACCCGCTTAGCAGGCGGGCGCCATAGACCGGACTAGGCGACGCCTCCCCGTGCTCCGCCAGGGTAGCGGCCGCCGCGAACGCCGGGCAAAGCCGCACCCAGGACCCGCGAACGTTTACCCAGCGTCACGTCGTCGCGGTCCCCGAACCACGCCGGACGACCATGGCGGGCACCCTGCGAGACCTCCTCCACGCGCCGTCCCGACCGCCGGTGAACGTCCGGTCACCTCGGGTCGCGGACCACCTCTGACCAGCGCCGAGGACGATCGGGGCCGCCACCGCGGGACGTCACCGACGGCTCGACAATCTCGCCTGTGTGCGACCATGATGCGTAGGTCGGCGGCGCCGGCGAACAGCGTCGAGCCGTACTCGGAGGTGCACGTAGTGACCCAGGTCGCGCCGCACTCCGGTCATCTCCCCCGGGAGACCCACCGGCATCGGCACGCCGCAGGCGTCCCCGCACCGGCCCCGTCGAACCAACGCGACCCTGGACCGAACGGGCTCGACCACGCGTTCCTGCCGCCGGGCCCCGCACCGTCCCGGGGCAGCACCGACACCGCCGGCCCGAAGCGCCGCGGGATGCCCCCGCGCGGGCGGCACGCGACGAGCTACGGGCAGAACTTCGCCCGGGTGGTCGGCTGGACCCTGCTCGGCAGCCTGCTGCCCGGCACCGGCCTGATCGCCGCCGGACGGCGCACCAGCGGCCTGATCGCGGTGACGGCGGCGTCGCTGCTCGTCTCGGTCGCGGTGACCTTCGTCGTCGTGGGCGACCCCGTCTCCGTGCTCCGCCTGATGGTGAGCCAGCCTGACCGGTTCCTGGTCCTGGCCGCCGTCCTGGTCACCCTGGTGCTGGCCTGGGCGGCGATGGTGATCGGCACCCATTCGGCGCTGCGGCGCTACGCCCACCTTGGCGCTGTCCAGCGGGTGATCAGTGCGTTGCTGGTCACCTCGCTGATCGCCCTGGTAGCGGTCCCCGCGGCCAAGACCGCCAGCTACGCCGTCATCATGCGGGACACCCTGACCGGCATCTTCGGCGCCAGCACCGGCGCGATGGGCGCGGGTCCGAACAGCAGCCACTCCGACCCGTGGGCCAACACCGCCCGGGTGAACGTGCTGCTGATCGGTTCGGACGCCGGAGCCGACCGGATCGGGATCCGGCCCGACACCCTGATCCTGGCCAGCATCAACACCCAGACCGGCGACACCGTGCTCTTCTCACTGCCGCGCAACCTGGAGAAGGTGCCGTTCCCGCCCGGCACCCGGCAGGCCGTCGAGTACCCCGGCGGCTTCGACTGCGTCGACGCGAACGGCGTCCCGCAGTGCCTGCTCAACGCCTTCTGGACCTTCGGCGAGGAGCACTGGCAGGACTACTACCCCGATGAGCCGGACGCTTTCCACGCCGGCCTGCGCGCCACGTCCGAAGCGGCGGAGCAGGTCACCGGGCTGCCGGTGGACCAGTACGCGATGCTCAACCTGCGCGGCTTCATGCAGTTCGTCGACGCCATCGGCGGGATCACCGTGAACGTGCGGGAGCGGCTGCCGATCGGCGGCAGCTCGGAGAACCCAGTGGCCAAGGACTGGATCGAGGCCGGGCCCAACCAGCACCTGAACGGCTACAAGGCGCTCTGGTACGCCCGGTCGCGCTGGTCCACCGACGACTACGACCGGATGCGTCGCCAGCGCTGCGTGATCGGCGCGGTCGCCCAGCAGGCCGACCCTGCCCGAGTGGCCCTCGCCTTCCCCCAGATCGCCGCGGCGGCCAAGGACAACATCACCACCGGCGTCCCGCTCAGCGACCTGGCGGCCTGGGTCGAGCTCACCCAGAAGGTGCAGAAGACCGGGATGCGCAGCCTGGCGTTCACCACCAGCGTGATCGACCCCACGGACCCGGACATCGCGGCGATGCGGGAGATGGTCGCCGAGGCGATCAACCCTCCCCCGAAGCCGTCGTCAGCCGCCTCGCCCACACCCTCCGCCCCCGCGACCACGCCGAGCCCGAAGGCCACCGAGGACCCGGAGCAGGCCAAGCAGGCTCAGGACATCAGCGCGGTCTGCTGACCTGGCCGCGCGGCCGGCTACCGGGCGGCGATCTTGGCGCGGTAGGTCATGAGGGTCGCCATCATGCCGGCTCCGACCACCCCGACCAGTGCGCCGTCGCGCAGGTAGCCGACGACGAACTCGCCGTCCACTTCACCGTCCAGCAGCCGCACCTCGTCGGCCAGGCTGAGCACGCCGAAGGACTGCAGCCGGACGTCGAACTGGTCAGTCCAGAACGACGGCATCGGAGCGAACGGTGCCGGAACGCGATCGGCCGCATCGGCGCCCTCCAGGTGGGCAACCAGGGCGGGTCCGGCTCGTCGGGCGGTGTCGGTCGGGTTGCTCCAGTGCTCGACCCTCCGCGGTACGTCGTCGAACAGGGCGTTCGGGTACCGGGCCAGGTCGCCCACGGCGACCAGGCTCGGGCGGACGGCGCCGTCCTCGCCGAGGGCGCGCAGCCAGCCGTCGGTCAGGACGCCGTCGGTCAGGTCGACACCGGTACCGGTCAACCACTCCACGTTCGGCAGGCAGCCGAGCGCTTCGAGGACGAGGTCGGCCTCGAGCACCGACCCGTCGTCCAGCAGCACCCGCCCGACCCGGCCGCCGTCACCGGACTCCTCGAACGCCACCGGACGTCGGCCCAGCCGGAATCGGACCCCGTGCCCCTCGTGCCGCCGGGCCAGCGCGGCGCCAACCTCGATGCCGAGCGGTCGCTGCATCGGAACCTGTTCCGGCGCAACGACCTCCACCTCGCAGCCGAGACCCCGCGCGGTTGCCGCGACCTCGCAGCCGATGAACCCGGCACCGAGCACCACGAGCCGGCGACCCGGGCCGAGCCTCCTGCGCAGGGCGGCGGCATCGTCCACGGTGCGCAGAGTGTGCCGCCCGGTCGCCGGTCCGGGCAGGTCCAGTCGTCGTGGTCGCAGCCCGCTGGCCGCGACCAGGCCGTCCGCTGCCTGCCGGCTCCCGTCGTCCAGCTCGACCCAGCCGGACCGCGAACCGTCCGGGAGGGCGGCCGCGACCACTGTGCGTCCGGTCAGCCAGCGGACGTCGTCCACGCTCGCGCGGCGGCGGAACGCGAGCGCCGCGGCGTCCGGCGGCTCCGGTGACGCCAGGGCCTCCTTCGACAGCGGGGGACGGTTGTACGGCAGGTACGCCTCGGCGCCGACCACGACCAGCTCGCCGTCGAACCCGGCGCCGCGGATCGACTCCGCAGCCCGCAGCCCGCCGAGCGAGGCACCGACGATGACGACGCGCGAGGCGCTCGGAGGAGTCGATGGCACCCCACCAGTGTCGCGTAGCGGTCGATCGCCGGACCAACGCCGACTCGTCGCCGCCGTCACTACATGATCACTGTGTGTTTCGTTCGGTTGCTCCTAGCGACCAAACCGGGTGGCGGGCGGCGATTCCTTCCACCCGGTCGTCACAGGTGCGCCTGGCATCTGCCCCTACGGCCGCCATCGCCCTAGCATCGAACCGGGAGGCGTGTGGGGGAACTCACCGACCCGGGGGAGCACGGCTGAACAGATCCGCCGTGAGTGCGCTCGCCGGTGACCGCCGGGCGAGTGGGGGAGGGGCTTCTGTGACCGGTCAGTACACACTCGAGCAGACCGAACGCGCCGTCGCCGAGAGGCTCACCGGGCTCCCGGTGGACCATGCCGCGATGGCCGCCGTGACCAGCGTCTACCGCGCGGCCGGCGCCATGCGCAACCACTTCGAGCGCCAAGTGCTCACGCCGCACGGGCTGACCTGGACCGGGTGGGTGGTGCTGTGGGTGGTCTGGGTCTGGGAGCGCATCGAGTCCCGTCATGTCGCCTCCGAAGCGGGGATCTCCAAGTCCACCCTGACCGGTGTGGTGAGCACCCTGGAGTCACGCTCCCTGGTGCGGCGCAGCCATCATCCGGACGACGCGCGTCGCGTGCTGCTCTCCTTGACCGGCGAGGGCGAGGAGCTGATGGCACGGGTGTTCCCAGCGCTCAGCGCCTGCGAGTCGACGGTGATCTCCAGCCTCTCGCAGGAGGATCGGGACCGACTGACCGCCTCGCTGCGCCGGATCGTGCTGCACCTCGAGCACTCGCCGCAGGACGGTCCGCCGGTCACGGCGACGTCGATCGGCGCCCGGCGCCCGGGGCCGGGGCCACGACGGCGGACCGCTCGCTGAGGAGAACCAGCCGCCGGACCGACCGTTCGGTCCGGGTCGGTGACGCGCCGCCCGCACTGCGGGATGCTGGCCGGCATGACGCTGATCTCCTCGACCGGTGCAGCGCTGACCGCGGCCGCGGTGCCCGTCGGCGCCGCGCTATGGGCATGGGCTCCGCAGCACGCCGACATCCCCGACCCCGGGCCGTCCGCCTCCCCCGAACAGGTGGTGCAGGTCTATCTCGAGGCGGTGAGCGCCCGGGACTTCGAGACCGCGAACGCCCTGGTACTGGGCCAGCAGCTGCAGTACGGGCGGTTGGACCCGGCGCCGCGGTATGCCGATGTGCGGGTCGAGGGCGCGACGACCGGTGAGCGCATCTCGGGGTTCGCCGACACCTCGCAGGTCACGGCGACCTTCCGCCAGGACGACGCGGACCCGCTCACCCGGCGGGAGTACACCCTGGTCCGGTCGCAGGACGGTCAGGCATGGCGGATCGTCGACCAGACGGCTGGTTGACCCGGGCGAGCGGCGAGGTCGGCACCGAGCGACCGCCTCCGGTCCACGGACGGCTCAGGTCCAGCGTGCCTGAACCCGCTGCACGGTCAGGGCCCGTTCGGCCTCGTTCACGACCCGTTGGGCGGTACCGGTCACCGGGATGACCACAGCCCGCAGCCGCAGCGGGTGGGTGAGATCGTAGGTCTGCGCCACCTCGACGCCGACGAGATCACTCACCGCCGCGGTGAGCCGCTGCGCGACCGCCGTCGCGACGTCCGGGTCGGTGCCCGCGAGCAGCACGGCGAGCACATCGTCCCCGAAGCGGTACGGAACGTCGCCGACCCGCAGACCGTCGATCACGATGTTGGCCACCTGGGCCAGCGTCTCGTCGGCCGGCTCCTCACCGACCTCGGTGCGCATCCTCGGCAGTCCCTCCACCTCGGCGACAACGAGCGAGAGCGGCATGCCGTGCTCGTTCTGGGTGCGCAACGCCGCTTGTAGGTCCTGCACCAGCCGGCTCTGCGGGGGAAGGTCGGTCACCGGGTCTGTGATGCCCTCCTCACGGCGGAGCATGCCTCGGCGGGTCAGCCGGTCCAGGGCGTGGCCGGCGATCCTGGCCAGGCGGTCGAGCAGGCTCTCCTCGACCGCGCCGAAGGCACGCGGGGTCACCCGCCGGGCCACCAGGGTGCCGACCCGGACGCCTGCGCTGGCGATCGGGACGGCGAGCACCGCCGTCGAGCCGCCCTCGGCCAGCGGGTCCCCGTCAAGGACCGCTCGCAGCGGGCCGCCCACCGACACCAGCGCGGCAAGGGTCTGCGGACCCCAGGTCATGCTCGCGGCCGGGTGCAGGGCAAGGGTTCGCGGACCGTCGGGGGTGGGCACGATGAGCGCCACGCTGTCCGCGCCGACCAGCACCCAGGACTCCTCGGCGACGATCCGGGCGATCGCGATCCGGTCTGCAGCAGCCCGCAGCCGACCGTGCGCGGTGCGCAATGCGTCGCGTTGGGCGGCAGTGAGGTAGCCCGAGGCCCGAGGCGTCGGTACGGCTCCGTCCGCCGATCCGGCCCCCTGGTCGATCTGGTCGATCTGGTCGATCTGGTCGACCTGGTCGAACCGGTCCTCGGACTCGGCGAACTGAGCAGCCACCGGGATGGCCAGGTCCGACCGGGCGACCGACTCCCACCAGGAGGCGGTCGAATCATCCTCCGGCTCAGCGTCTGCCGCGACATCGCCCTCTGCGTCGTCGCAGGCCGCCGGCTGCACGACATCCGCGACCGTGACCGGCCCGCCGCGCTGCTCGAGCCACCACTCACCTGTCGTGCCCTCACCGTCGCTGCCGGCATCGGAGCGACCTGTCAGGTCGATGCCCCGCCACTCCTCGTCATGCCAGTCGACCCCGTAGAAGTCACCAGCTCGGGAAGACCCCGCCGCACCGTCCATGTCATTACTTTCAGCCACAGGGCGCCTGCTCATCGTGAGCGACACGTCGTTCCGGGCCGGTTCGTCCGCGGCAGGCAGGCCCGCCGACTCCACCGGCTCGACCGACTCCACCGGCTCGGGCACCTCGGACCCCTCAGGTGTCTCGGATGTCTCAGGTATCTCGGGCGCCTCGGGCGCCTCGGGCGCCTCGGAGGTATCGCCGGTCCGGGACTCCTCGTGGTCCGCGGGTGCCTCGACCGGCTCCACCGGTTCGAGGGTCTCGACCGGCGACGCGAGCAGGGCATCGGCGTCCAGGGCCTCGGCCGGCTCTCCCCCGGAGGGCCGGGCGGCTGCGGTGCGGTGTCGGCCCGGGGCGCTCATCGGATGGTCCTGACCCAGGACGTCCACCAGAGCGAGGTCCTGCTCGCCGAGCTCCAGCGCGACCGGATCGCTGTCCTGCGAGCTGGGCAGCACGGTGACCGCCACGGCCGGTTCCCCGGACTCAGCCGGCGGGCTCGCCGTCTGCTGACCGAGACCGGCCTGCAGCAGCGCATCCTCGGGGGTCGCCCCGACCAGACGGGCGTGCCGGTAACGCAGCATCGGTCGGGCAAGGCGCACGAGAAGTCCACAGATCACCAGGGCCAGGACGCCGAGCGCGGCCTCACGCGCCCCGATGACGGGGCCGGAGCCGGCCGTGAGCTCAGTGGGCACGGAAGGCGCAACCAGGAGAAGCACGCAGCAGTCATCGGCAGCACTGGGCCAAAGGTGTAGTCGTGATTGCGCTGCGTCAGGTGACCGTGACAGTGACGGTGTGGATGAGCAGGCCCACCAGCCCGCCGACCACCGTGCCGTTGATCCGGATGAACTGCAGGTCCCGTCCCACGTGCAACTCGATCCGGCGGGATGCCTCGGCGCCGTCCCAGCGCTGCACCGTCTCCGAGATCACGGTGACCACCTCGCTGCTGTAGCTGGTGACCAGGTGGGCGGCGCCGTCCTCGGCGTAGCCGTCGAGCCGGCGCTGCAGCTCGGCGTCCGTCACCAACCGCTCGCCGAAGGCCTGGACGGCGTCGACGGCGCGGCGGCGTAGGTCGCTGCCGGGGTCGTCGACCGCCTCCTCGATCGAGCGGCGCACAGTGGCCCACAGCTGGGCCACAGCGTCCCGCACGTCGGGATGGGAGAGCAGTCGGTCGCGGAAGGCGTCGGCCTTGATCTGCATCGCGGGGTCGTCCTGCAGGTCGGCGGCGAACTCGGCGATGAGACTGTCCAGTGCCTTGCGGGCCCGATGGTCCGGGTCGGCGCGCATATCGGCGGCGAAGTGCAGCGCCTCGGCGTAGGCGCGGTGGGCGACCCGCTGGTCCAGCCAGGTCGGCGTCCAGGCGGGGGCCCGCTCCAGGACCATCCGGACGATCACCTGCTCGTGCTCGCTGAGCCAGGCGTGCAGGTGGTCGACGCCGACGTCGACCAGCCGGCGGTGGGCGCCGTCGGCGACGATCCGAGCCAGCAGCCGCCCGGCCGGCGGGCCCCACGGGCGGCGAAGCACCGCACGGAAGAACACGTCGTCGAGGACGGCGACCACTGTGTCGTCGCGGAGCACGGTCAGCGCGCCGCGGGCAACGCTGGCCAGCTCGGCGGTCGCCCGTTCGGCGTTGGGCCGCCTGCTGAGCCACTGCCCGGACCGGTGCGCGATCCGGGCTCCAGCGACCTTCTCCCGAACCACGTCCTCGGCCAGGAAGTGGGTCGCCACGAAGTCCTGCAGGCTGTGCCCGAGAGCGTCCTTGCGGGTCGGGATGATCGCCGTGTGCGGGATCGGCAGGCCGAGCGGATGGCGGAACAGGGCCGTCACGGCGAACCAGTCGGCGACCGCCCCGACCATGGCCGCCTCGGCGGCCGAGTTGACGAAGCCGACCCAGCCGGAGTCCCGGCCGGACAGGGTCAGGACGTAGATCAGCGCCGCCACCCCCAGCAGGGCGGTGGCGATCAGCTTCATCCGCCGAAGGTTGGCCTGGCGGAGCGCGTCGGCGTCCATGAGTCAAACTCTTGCACGCACGAGGCGGGATGCAGGTTCCCGTGGAGCCCGCCGGACGCCAGTTCCGCCGCGGATCAACGCGGCCATTCCTCAGAGTGCTGGTCCTTGCGGGTCAATCATGTCACTGTATGTGCGTGCTCAGATACCCTAGGTGGCCATTCGGGACCTTCACCGGACGACGCTCTCCCGCCGCCACGATCGTGCTGATCACGCTGCTCGTCCCCGCCATCGCAGTGACGTCCGGCTGCGCCATTCCGGACACCCGGCCGCACGCCACCGTCCTCGAGACCGATCCGGTGCCGGGGACCGCCAAGACGGCGAGCGAGGCACCCTCCACGCTCGAACGCGCCGCGCGGGGCAACGCTGCCACCAAGACCGGCGACCCCGACGCTCCGGCGGCGGCAGCGCCGAGGACCACCGGCACAACGACTGCCGAGGCCACCGACGGGACGGCTCCGGACACGGTGTCGGCGTCCGGGCGCACCTCGCTCATGAAGGCCGCCGATCCCGACGCCGGCCGGTTCCGCAGCTCGCCGCCACACCCGGCCGCGTGGGCCGCTCCCCTGCGCAAGCGCCCCCGGCGTTCGCCCTCCGCCGTGCTGGACCGCGCCCCGCTGCGGGGCACCGTGAACCTCGTGACCGTCCGCGAGGTCGACGGGCGCCCGGTGGTCGACACCGTGTCCACCCCCGACCTCACCCGGGCCCGCCAGGTGGTCACCGCGGCCCTGACCGACCCCGAGGTGCTCGACGTCAGCCTGGCCTCGACGGTGCGGATCCAGGCCACCGACCCGTACCGCGACGCGCAGTGGGCGCTGACCCGGCTCTCCGCCGAGCAGGTCTGGTCGAGCCAACGCGGCAACGGAGTGACCGTGGCGGTGCTCGACACCGGTGTCGACGCCCGCCACCCCGACCTTGCCGGCGTCGTCCTGAGCGGACGTGACTTCGTCGCGAGCGGCAACGGCCAGCTCGACGCGCACGGGCACGGCACCCACGTGGCCGGCGCCATCTCATCCCTGGCCGGCAACGGGATCGGCACTGCCGGCCTGGGCCAGGGGGTGCGGATCCTGCCCGTCCGGGTACTCGGCGCGGACGGCGCGGGCACCGACGCCGACGTGGCGAACGGGGTCGTCTGGGCGGTCGACCGGGGCGCGCGGGTGATCAACCTGTCGGTCGGCTCACCGGACTACTCCGCGGCCGAGGACGCCGCGATCGCCTACGCGCTCCAGCACGATGTGGTCGTAGTCAGTGCGGCCGGCAACATGCGGGCCCAGGGGAACCCGACGATCTACCCGGCCGCCTTCCCGGGGGTGATCGGAGTCGGCGCGAGCGACACCAGCGACCGGCCGGCGGCGTTCTCCAGCACCGGGGCCGGCGTGGACCTGCTCGCCCCCGGCGTCGACATCGTCTCCACCTACCCGCCGAACACCTACGCGTACATGGACGGCACGTCGATGTCGGCACCGCTGGTGACCGCCACCGCTGCGCTGGTGCGGGCCGCCGCACCTCGGGCCACCCCGGGCGACGTGGCCATCATCCTCACCCGGAGCGCGCGCGACGTCGGCGCTTCCGGCCGGGACAATTCCAGCGGGTACGGCCTGGTCCAGCCGCTGGCGGCGCTGGACCTGGCCAAGCAGGTGGCCGGCGGCGCGGCGCTGCCCGGCCGGGCGATCACCTCGGCTGCGGTGAGCTCGCTGGACGTCGTCTCCGCTCCCTACCGGGCGCCGTACCTCTCGCTGGCCAGAGTGGTGTTCCGGCTCACCTCCGGCGGCAAGGGGCTGGCGGGTGCGCAGGTGGCGATGTGCAGCACGGCCGCGCCGTCGCAGACCCTGCGCTGCCTGACTCGGCGCACCGACTCCTCCGGCCGCATCTCGCTGGCCGTGCGGGCCTCCGGCACCCTGACCGTCTCGGCGCGCTACGCCGGATCGTCCCGGGTTGCGAACACCGTCTCCCGGCCGGTGCTGATCAACGTGCTGCCGCGGGTGCCGGTCAAGGCAGGGATCCGTATCGTGACCACTACCGTCAACCCGGTCGCCCGCGGCACCCGGGTCCGGCTGCTGCAGCGGGTGGGCTCCCGTTGGCGCACCGTGGCCACCAGGACCCTTCCCTCGACCGGCCGACTCAGCTTCACTCGGCTGACCCGTGGGGCCGTCTACCGGGTCGCGGTGCCGGCCACCGACCGCACGATGGCTGCCGTGAGCAGTGCCGTTAGGGTGCGCTGACCCCGGGCAGCTGCCCATTGTCCATGCGACCATCGCAGTCGTGAGCCAGCCCACGCCGACAAGAGAGCCGCGCCGCGGCTCGCACGCCGCGCCCGACCGCGCGCGCTGGGGGCGCCGCATCCTGGTCGGGCTGGCCACGCTGGTGCTGCTGGTCGGCGGCGGAACCCTGGTGGCGCTCACAGTGCTCCAGAGCAACATCCGCACAGCCGACCTCACCCCGATGCTCGGGGCCGACCGGCCCTCCCTGGCCCCGGTGAACCCGGACGGCGGGCGGCCGGTCAACGTGCTGGTGATGGGCTCGGACTCCCGCGAAGGCGAGAACAGCTTCATCGGCGGTGGAACCGAGACCGGCGCGAAGTCCGACACCACGCTGGTGGTGCACCTGGCCGCCGACCGCAGCTGGGCGACTGCGGTGAGCATCCCGCGGGACTCGATGGTCGAGGTGCCCGACTGCATCGACCCGGCGACCGGAGCCGTCTCCCCCGGGTCGCGGCGGATCTTCAACGATGCGTTCACCACGGGCGGACCGGCCTGCACGCTGAAGACCGTCGAGTCGCTGACCGGAGTGCGCATCGACGACTGGGTGGTGGTCGACTTCACCGGCTTCACCGAGGTCGTCGACGCCCTCGGCACGGTGCCGATCTGCCTGGCCAAGCCAGTCAACGACACCAAGCACAACATCCACCTACCGGCCGGGCGCAGCGACGTGGACGGGCAGACCGCGCTGGCCTACGTGCGCGAGCGGTACACCCTCGGCGACGGCAGCGACCTGGGCCGGATCGAACGACAGCAGGCGTTCCTGTCCTCGGTGCTGCAGAAGGCCACCAGCGCCGGCACCCTGGTCAATCCGGCCCGCACCTACGCCTTCCTCGACGCGGTCACCCGGTCACTGCTGATGAACCCGGAGCTGTCCAGCCTGGCCCGGCTGGTCGCCTTCGCGCAGGACGTGCAGCACGTCGGACTGAAGAACACCCAGTTCATCACCGTGCCGAACGGTCCGGATCCGAGCGACATCAACCGGCTGGTCTGGGTCGACCCGGCCGCCGAGCTGTGGACGGCGCTGCGTCACGACCGCCCCATCGACCTGGACTCCGGTAACGCGGACGCGACGCCGTCCGCCTCGCCCGCACCGTCTTCCTCGCCCGGACCGTCCTCCTCGCCGTCCGGCCCCTCGCAGGTGGTGCTGGACGGCGTGCAGGGGCGCAGCGCAGACACCGACATCTGCGACTGACTCTCCGAGTGGGCAATAGGCCGATCGGGCTATCACATCGAACGCTTGTTCGACTCAGGCGGCGTCGGCGGGTTACCGTAAGAACGGGTCGAGTTCACCGTCGTGCTTCATGAAAGGCTTCGCGAAAGGTCGGCCCATGGGCAGCTCCCCTCGCATCTTCCGTGCCGTCCCGAACGGTCAGGTGACCCGTGCCCGCACCCCGATCGCGGTGGTGGCCACCATGCGCTGGTCCACCGGTGAGGTGATGGCCATGCCCGCCGAGGCGCTGGCCTGGACCCGTGAGGCGGTCGAAGTCTCCTGGACCCCGCCGGGTGGGCCGACCCGCACGGACTGGATCCCGGCTGCCGACGTCCGCCGGGCCGGTGGACCACCGCTGCGGGCGCCGTCCGAGAGATCGGCATCGTCCGGGGAGCTGCCGCGCAGCCCTACCCGGCACCGGCCACGTTGGTAAGACAGCGGCGGGCCACGTAACCTCCGGGACGGCGCGGTGCATCTACCGAGGGGGACGTCGAACGCTGAGGAGAGTCATGCGTCGCCTGACACCACGGGGTCCTGTTCTGTGCGCCCTGGCCACCGTGCTGGCCGCCACCGTGGTCACAGCGGGATGCTCGGACCCCGAGCCGGACGCCACCTCGTCTCCGTCGGTCACCGCCGGTGAGCCGAGCACGTCGTCGGCCGGGCCCACCCCGTCCGCCGACGTCACGACACCGGCCACCTCCGGCTCGGCGGCCTGCTCGGCCGCCACGGTGGCCGATCCGCCCACCGCACCGAACACCGTCGGCCTGACCACGGCAGCGAGCACCACCGCGCAGACCCTGTTCGAGGCGGCCGTGGCGTGCGACAGCCAGCAGCTCATCGCACTCGCCACCCGGGACCAGACCAACCTCAGCTTCGGCCTGGTCACCCCGGCCGAGGCGTTCGTCCTGCCGGAACAGCCGGACGAGCGCTACGCGGCGCTGGTGCGCGTGCTCGGCACGACGCCGGTCTCGGACACGACCAGCGGACGACCGCTGTCGGTCTGGCCCGCGGTGGCGACTCTGGCCGGCGAGAACGACGACGCGGCCTGGCAGGAGGTGGTCGACGCCGGCCTGCTGACCCCAGCCGAGGCCCAGAAGATGCGAACGGACGGCAGCGGGTACCTCGGCTGGCGGGTCGGCATCGACGGCACCGCGGGCACCTGGCAGTTCATGGTCGCGGGCGACTAGAAGCACGACGCAGGCTAGGTTCTGGTGTGGAGGGCGAGCGCGCCCGCACTGCATCCACATGGCAGGGGTCCCATTGTCCGACTGGTTCGTGCATCTCGACGGAACGACGTCCGGACCGTTCCCCGCCTCCCACGTGGGTCAGTGGCTGAGCACCCGGCAGCTTCCCGGGACGGCTCTGTTCTGGCCGGACGGAGGAAGCGCCTGGCTGACACTGACCGAGGCCTGGCCGCTGCTGGCTGCTCAGCGCACGCCGGGTCCGGCTGGGCCCGCCCCTGCCCTGGCGCCGTCCTCCTCCTCTGCCGGCGCCGCCGCCCCGCCCCCTGCCGGCGCCGCCTCACCCCCTGCCGGCGCCGCCTCACCTCCTGCCGAGGTTGCCGCCGCTGCCCCGCCCGACCTCACCGGCGAGGCCTACCCCGGCCAGGCCCCTTACACCGCGCCGTACGCCGGCACCGACACCGGACCGCACAGCACCCGCGGCCCGCTGGTGGCGTTCACCGACCGGCTGGCCGACTTCGCCGGGGTGGAGCGGATCCGCGGGTTCCGGCTGCGCGAGCTGTTCTCCCTCGCGGCGCAGCGGCACACACGCGACGAGATCGAGCAGAACTTCGCCACCGGGCTACCCGGGTTCGTTCCGCCGCTGGAGAAGGTCGAGTCGGACTGGTTCAAGCCGTGGATGTTCGTGCGGTTCTACGGCACCGCGTCCCTGCTCTTCCTCGGCTTCGTGGCCATGGTGAAGATGTCCGACAACATCAACCTACTGCCCGGCATGATCATGATCGGCAGCTTCGTCGTCCCGCTCGCCGTCCTGGTGTTCTTCTTCGAGGCGAACACCCCGCGCAACGTCTCGCTGTACACGGTGACCCACGCCTTCCTGGTCGGCGGGGCGCTGTCGCTGGCGATCACCCTGGTCCTGGTGCAGTTCGGCGCTGCGCCGGGCGGGACGCCGAACCCGATCTCGGTCGGGGTGCTCGAGGAGGTCGGCAAGCTGCTTGCGGTCTTCCTGATCACCTGGCGACTGCCGGGGCGACGGTACCCGTGGATCCTCAACGGGATGCTCTTCGGGGCCGCGGTCGGAGCCGGCTTCGCCGCGTTCGAATCGGCCGGGTACGCGCTGAACGTCATGCTGTCCAGTGGCCGGATCGACGTCGGCGCCTCGATCAACGTGATCTTCCTGCGCGGGGCGCTGGCCCCGTTCGGGCACGTGGTCTGGACCGCGCTGGTCGCCGGAGCGCTGTGGCGGGTCAAGCGTGACCAGGTGCTCGGCCCGAAGATGCTGCTGGACCTGCGCGTCCTGCGGATCCTGGGACTGGTGACGGGGCTGCACATACTGTGGGACCTCGACGTGCAGCCGCCGTTCCTGCTCAAGTACGCCCTGCTCGGGATCCTTGCCTGGGTGGTCGTGCTCGGCATGATCACCTCCGGGCTCAAGCAGATCAAGGCTACCCAGGTGAGCGCGGCCGCCGGCGGACCGGCCATGCCGATGCCGACGGCGGTGCAGCCCCGCGTGCCCGGACCGGGGTCAGGACCGGGGACAGGAGCGGGGCCGGGTATTCGCAACCGGCGCTCGTCGAGCCGCCCGTAACCGGGGCGTTGCCGGCTCGTTGCCAGTGGAACCAGGTGCTCGACTAGGTTGTCATGGCGACCTGCCATGGATCAGAGGGCGCAGCACGGCGCCGACGAACGACGAACCGGGCCTCGGACGATGGCCCAGGACGATGAGGAGTGCACGATGAGCCGAACCGCCCGAATCGAGCTGGACGGCGCGTCCTACGAGCTACCCGTCATCGAGGGCACCGAACACGAACTGGCCGTCGACATCAGCGGACTGCGGGCCAAGACCGGCCACATCACCCTGGACGACGGCTATGGCAACACCGGCTCGTGCCGATCCGCGATCACCTACGTGGACGGCGAGCGCGGCATCCTGCGCTACCGCGGGATCCCGATCGAGGAGCTCGCCGACAACAGCTCGTTCGTCGAGGCGGCCTGGCTGGTGATCTTCGGCCGGTTGCCGACGGTCGCCGACCGGGACCGGTTCAGCGATCTGCTGACTGAGAGCTCGATGATGCCGATGAGCATGCGCAAGCACTTCGACGCCTTCCCGCCGAACGCGCACCCGATGGCCATCCTATCGGCGATGATCAACGCACTGAGCGTGCACGAGCCGCAGCAGCAGATCCGTAACGACGCCGACCTCGAGGCGGCGGCCGCCCGGCTCCTGTCGACCGTGCGCACGATCGCCGCGGCGAGCCACAAGTCCTCGATCGACGAGCCGCTCATGTACCCGCGCTACGACTTCAAGTACGTCGAGAACTTCCTGCACATGATGTTCTCGCTGCCGTACAAGGAGTACGTGCCAACGCCCGAGGTGGCCCGGGCGCTGAACCTCTTCCTGCTACTGCACGCCGACCACGAACAGAACTGCTCGACCAGCACCGTGCGCATGGTCGCCTCCAGCGAGGCCAACATGTACGCCAGCTGCGCGGCCGGGGTCTGCGCCCTGTGGGGTCCGCTGCACGGCGGCGCCAACGTGGCCGTTGTGGAGATGCTGGAACGGATCCGGGCCTCCGGAATCTCGGTCGACGAGTACGTCAGGAAGGTCAAGAACCGCGAGGACGGCCTGAAGCTCATGGGTTTCGGGCACCGGGTGTACAAGAGCTTCGACCCGCGCTCGAAGATCCTCAAGGGGGCCGCCGACGCGATGCTCAAGCAGCACCACGCCAACGACCCGCTGCTCGACATCGCCCTCGAGCTCGAGCAGGTGGCACTCAACGACGAGTACTTCATCGAGCGCAAGCTCTACCCGAACGTCGATTTCTACAGCGGTATGATCCTTCGGGCGATGGGCATTCCGCAGGAGATGTTCACCGTCATGTTCGCGATGGGCAGGATGCCGGGGTGGATCGCCAACTGGAGGGAGATCCACGACGACCCGAAGTCGCGGATCTACCGCCCGCGCCAGATCTACGTGGGCGAGGTCGACCAGCACTTCGTTCCCCGCGAGGAGCGCTGAGCCCGCAGGTGCCGGTGGCAGACTCGATTCCATGAGTACGGCACCGGGCACCGTCACCATCGTCGAGGTGGGCCCGCGGGACGGCCTGCAGAACGAGGAGCGGGTGCTGCCCACCGCCGACAAGCTCGAGCTGATCCGCCGCGCGGTGCTGGCCGGGGCACGACGCATCGAGGCCGCGAGCTTCGTCCATCCGCGGCTGGTACCGCAGATGGCCGACGCCGAGGCTGTGATGGAGGGCCTGCGGGCACCGGGGTTTCTGCCCGAGCAGTTCGCCGATCCCGGCGTGCACTACATCGGGCTGGTCCTCAACCGGCGCGGGATGCAGCGGGCGCTGGCGGCCGGGGTCGACGAGGTCAACGTCGTCGTGGCGGCGAGCGAGACCTTCGGACGGCGCAACCAGGGCGCGGGCGTCGCCGAGATGACCGCTGCCGCCGGCGAGATCATCGAGCAGGCCCACACCGCGGGCATCACCGCAAGCGTGGTGATCTCCACCTCCTTCGGCTGCCCTTTCGAGGGTGAGGTCGACCCCGAGGCGGTGCTGGAGATCGCCGCGACCTGCCTGGCGGCCGGGGCCGACGAGGTCGCCGTGGCCGACACGATCGGGGTCGGGGTGCCGGCTCAGGTGCGCCGGCTCGTCGCGGGCATCCGAGCGCTGCCCGGCGGCGGCGACATCGCCCTGCGGGCGCACTTCCACAACACCCGCAACACGGGCTACGCCAACGCCTTGGCCGCCGCCGAGGCGGGGGTCGAGGTCCTGGACTCCAGCCTCGGCGGAATCGGCGGCTGCCCCTTCGCCCCCGCCGCCACAGGCAACGTCGCCACCGAAGACCTGGTGTACCTGCTGCACCGCTCCGGTTTCGACACCGGGATCGACCTGACCGCGGCCGCGGCGACCGGCACCTGGGTGGCCGGGCGGCTGGGTACGCAGGCAGCAGCGCTGCTCGGCCGGGCCGGTGACTTCCCGGGCGACCGGTGACCGGCTACCAGCTACCGGCTACCGGCTACCCGGGACCTCTGGACTTGACTCGTTCCAAACTGGGTGATGGAGTCGAACCGTGCCGTCAGAACTCGACGTCGAGGAGCAGCTCAGAGCTGCCGGGCTTCGAGTGACCACCCCGCGCAAGGCCGTGCTGACCGAGACCATCGCTCACCCGCACGCCGACGCCGACACCATCGCCCGTGCCGTCCGCGCCCGGCACGGCGCCGTCTCCACCCAGGCGGTCTATGACGTCCTGCATGCCCTGACCGGGGCAGGCCTGCTGCGTCGGATCGAGCCCGCCGGATCATCGGCCCGCTATGAGGTCCGGGTCGCGGACAACCACCATCACCTGGTCTGCCGAGGCTGCGGTCGCGTCGAGGACGTCGACTGCGCCACCGGGTCCGCGCCCTGCCTCGCCCCGGCCAGCACCGCGGGCTACGTCATCGACGAGGCCGAGGTCATCTACTGGGGGCTTTGCCCGACCTGCCAGAGCTCAGACGGCGCGACACCCGCGTCGACCGGTGTGACACCCGCAACCGACGAGGAAGCATGACCACACGCCCGACCGACGTCCCCCATTAAGGCGGGACGCCAGCACGATCACCACCTGATCGACACCCTGGCCAGCGAGTCCCAGCCGGTGTGGGCACCGGACAGCGAGAGCCGTTTCGTACGCCGAGGACGACGACTTCTGGTGTCGGCCCTCGATCGACGAGACGGTCGGCACGTGGATCGAGGAGAGGGTCCGGGCCGCCGACTATCTCGGGACATGCACATGCGGCGCTCTTTGCCCCACTATGTGGGAAGGGCCTCGTCTGCGTTCCACTTGGCACTCACGTGACCAGCGCCGGGGCCCTGGAAGGAGAGTCCCGTGCTCGGCTTCATTATCGGCATCCTGATCATCGGCGCGATCGCCGGCTTCCTGGCCCGCTTGCTGGTGCCCGGTCCCGACCCGATGAGCATCCCGATGACCATCGGCCTCGGCATCGTCGGCTCGTTCGTCGGCGGCTTCCTCGGTTCCCTGCTCAGCGGAGAGATCGCCTTGCGATCGACCGGCATCATCGGCTCCGTCATCGGAGCCATCATCGCCCTGCTCATCTACCGCAGCATGAACCGGCGCAGCATCAGCCGCTGACCCAGACCCGACCGACCGTCTCGGGCCCGGCCCACCGGCAGGATTGCCGTGTGGGCCGGGCCGAGCGTTGGACGGCGTCACCGGGTAGTGGGCACGCCTCAGCTGCCGCAGGCGTAGCCGGAGGCGATGAAAGGCACCCGGAGGTTCTTCCAGGTGATCGCGAAACCGGGCATCACGTGGGTTTCGCAGCCCTGGCCGACCAGGGTCGTCTTCTGCGGCGGGCCGAGCGCCGCCGAGATCGCGTCGCGGGTCTCCTGCCACCCCATCGAGGCGGAGCTGTGGCCGCCGATCCGGATCACGCCGCCGACGTCCAGGACCAGGTCACTCGGGGCGGGGTCGTCCGCGACGGCGCCCGGGTCGCGATCAGGGCCGCAGGTGTCGTCGGGCTCGCGGTGGGCGTGACCGGGAGCGACGTCGTGGCGGTTGCGCTCGGCGCAGTGGATGTGGCGGCATTGGGCTCTGCGCTGGATGCGTCAGAGGGTTGTGATGAGCACGCCGCCGCAGTGTAGTGATCTCGTCTGCTGTCGATCCCGCACCCCGCCGTCCCCACTGGGCGGCAAGCGGATCTGGGCTTTGAGAGGCTGGCGGCATGCCCCGGAGCAACCGGCCACGACGACGCGGACGCGGGCGGGCCCAACCCGCCGCAGGTGTCGAGCCGCTCGACGTCGACCGCGCTCTGCGCGGCGGCGGTCGGCTGGAGCAACACCCCGACGGCGAGTGGCTGGTCCGGGCGCTCAGCACCACGGCCGCGGTCAAGAGCTATCGCTGCCCCGGGTGCCGGCAGGAGATCCCAGCGGGGACGGCGCACCTGGTGACCTGGCCCGCAGAGCAGCCGATCGGCGCGTTCGGCGGCGTGCGGGACCGACGGCACTGGCACCGTGCGTGCTGGGAGGCGCGCGAGCGGCGCCGCTGACCGCCGGCTCAGGAGCCCTGCGGCTGGGCGATGTTGACCATCCAGACGATGCCGAACCTGTCGGTGCACATACCGAAGAGATCGCCCCACATCGGCTTCTCCAGCGGGACGCTCACCGTGCCACCCTCGGCCAGCTTGTCCCAGTAGCCACACAGCTCGGCCTCGTCGTCCCCGAAAAGGCTGACAGCCATCGAGTCACCTGGGTTGTACGACGTCCCCGGGGGACGTCGGCGCCCATCAGGGCGTCGCCGGCGGGCGTCTCGAGCGCGCCATGCATGATCTTGTCGGCCCCCGGCTCGGACGCGTCGCCGAACTCGCCGTAGGTGGAGAAGGTCGGCGCGGCGCCGAATACCTCGCCGTAGAACTCCATCGCCTGTCGGGCGTTGCCGTCGAAGCTGAGATACGGGTTGAGTCGCGATGCCATCGTCTGCTCCAGTCTGTGTGGAACCATCAGGAGGGGGCCGCGATGGCGGGCCCGACCCGACCGGACCGGACCGGACGGGCGAAGACGTAGCATTCCCGGTCCTGATGGCACAGCGCCTCAGGGTCAGTCCTGGCGCTGAGGACCGGCGTCTCGTACCGCGTCGCGCAGGGAGATCAGGACCGCGGCCGCCGCCGGCACCGGGGTCGCCATCTCGACGAGGAACTCGATGCTCTCGGCGAGCAGAGCCAGCTCACGGGCGCTGGCCGCGCGCACGGCTCGCCGGTAGTCGGCGGCGAGCCGCTGGACGACATCCCCGCCGACCTCACCGCGGCTCAGCGCCGCCAGCACCTGAAGGTCGACGCAGACCGCACGGCGCCAGAAGGTGGGCGAGCGCTCGGCGACCGTGCGCGCCTCGCAGAGGGTCTGCTCGATGAGTGCCGGCGCCACGGTGGCGACTTCGGTGGAGACGCCGGTTGAGGCGCCGGCCGCACCATCGATCGGACGACTGGCCGAGCGCGTCCAGCACAGGGCAAGCTCGGCCCGCACCAGCTGGGCGACGACGCCGGCCCGGGGGCGGTCCGGCGGGCGGGTCGGCACGGCCAGCGCGGCCCGCATGCAGGCCGCCGTGGCGGTCAGGGCCTGCTCCCGTCCGCCGGCACTGACGTGCGCCCGGCGCTGGTAGGCCATGCCCAGTACCCAGAGCCGGTCGAGGTCGGCTCCTGGGGCATCCGCGAGCGTGTCCAGATCGGGCGGTCCGGCGTGGGCCGCCGAGGTCAGACCGGGGTCGCTGAGCAGGGCGGTCAGCGTGGTGGTCGCCGCGTCGATCCGGGGCACGGCCTCGGCAACCGGCACGGCGCCCGTGAGGGCCTGCTCGACGGCCAGCCGCACCCGCAGGTCGGCCCGCATCTCGACGTCGCGCAGGGTCAACATCGCCGAGCCGTCCCGGACGGCGCGTTCGAACCAGTCCAGAGCCGTCGCCAGCTCCCCCGCTTCGCTGTAGGCGTGGGCCAAGCGCACCTGCACGCGTGCCTGGTGCAGCCAGTCGCTGCCCTCCAGGCCCGAGCGGTACACATCCAGTGCGGCCAGGCAGCGGTCGGTGGTGCGGGCCACGGTCATCGACTGGGTGATGTTGTCGATCGCCGCCTCCACCTGCTCGACGCAGGCCGGTCGGGGCGCCGCGACGCAGGCGCGCCCGCCTGGGGTGGTGTGGCTGAGCCGGAAGTCGGGGTCGGCGTAGCACTGGTATGCCCCCCAGGTGTTCACCTCTTGATGGCGCTCCCACGTCTGGGCGCGAGCCGAGGTGAGTGCGTCACCGAAGGGCAGCCCGTCGAGAAGGCCGCGGTACAGCGTGGTGGCGAACGTCGTCGCGGCATCGTCGTCGACCGCCCAGCCGCTCACGACGACCACTCGCACCCCGGCGTCGATGAGCTCGGCCGCCAGCGACGCGGCGAGCTTGTGGTAGTCCTGGCGACCGGCCCGAGGGGTCGGCCCGGTGGCCGACGCCGGCGCCGCAGGTAGCCCCGCCCGCTCGTCGACCGCGCCCAGATGGCAGCAGTTGACGAAGACCAGGTCGGGCGCCTGGCTCATCTGGGCGATCTCGGTGGCGGTGAGGTACATGCCCTCGCCCAGCACCACGCCCGTCACCGTCTCCTGCCGCCCGCCGCCGTTCGTCGACGGCCCGGCGGCCACCACCGGCAGGTCGCGAACGCCGTGAGCGGCAATGTGAACCACCCGGTAGGGGCGGGCGAAGAGCTCCTGCACCACCCGGGTGCCCCGGGGGCGGATCAGCGTCGTGCAGCCGAACCCCGCTTCCGACAGGGCGTCGTGGACGTGGCGCGCCTCCTGCTGGGCACCGGGCAGCGGGGCCAGCCCGCTGTCCGTGTCACCGATCACCAGGGCCTGGGTCCCGGTCGCGGCGAGCACCCGGCTGCGGAACGAGTCCGACGTGAGCTGGCGGATCACGCCGCGGTCCAGAGTGGCCGGCCGGCCTTGCCCGCTGGTCCACGCCCCTTGGAGCAGTTCCCAGGGGTACTGGGCCGAGCCCTTGTCCAGGACCAGGACGACATCCTCCAGGGTCGGCGCCTGCTCCTTCAGCTCAGCCGGGATCAGGAGCTCGAACAGCGTTCTCGCCGAGGCCGGGTCCGGCGAGGGCGAGTCGACCAGGGTGGTGACCAGCCGGTCGACGAGCAGGCGCTGGGTGGCGACGGTGCGGACCGCCGTCCCGGCCAGCCGGGTCGGCGACTCGAAGGCCAGGGCGCCGTCCGCCGTCGCGTCGATGTGCACCCGTTGCCACCAGCCTGGTGGCTCGCTGAACATCGGACGGCGGCGCCCGCCCCGCACGACGCGGAGCCGCTCATCGGCCCGGAACGCGCCGCTCAGGGAGTTGGTGGTCACCGCGTCCTGAAGCGCCCGGACGGCGAGCAGTGCCCGGTCCTGCCAGATCTCGAGAATCTCGATCTCGCTCACGTGAATCGGGAAGCCGGCAGCACGTAGCCGGTCGTTCGCCCGACGGACGCCGTCCAGGATCCCCTGCACGCTCTCGGCGACGCCCAGGCCGCCGGCGCCCGAACCGATCAGCAGGGTGGACAGGGACAGGCAGTGCATCGATTCGCCGGCGCCGTCCGGATCGTCCGGTGACCCACCGTGGGGATCGCTTTGCAGTGACAGGGTCAGGACGGCATGGGCGAAGGCCTGGGTGAGCTGCCCCACGGTGAGGTGACCCACTTCGCCCAGCCCGAGCACGACGGCTCCCGGCGGCCCCACCCAGGCGCCGTGGTCGAGGAACACCTGGCAGGTCTCCACCGAACCCGGGTACAGCCCCAGCCGGGCGCACCGGGACAGCCGGCCGTCCAGGGCGAGGTCGAGCGCGGCCTCGGCGCTGAGGATGCCGTCCCCGCTGTAGTGCCCGACCAGCACGGGGGTCCGGGCGAAGCGGATGTCGCCGTGCGCGACCCGCACCCTGGTGGCCGTCATGGTCCTCAGACCCGCATCGACAAGAAGGGGCTGTCCAGGTGGGCGGAGCGGCCCTCGAGCTGGGGTACCTGGTCGTACTCGCCACGCAGTAGGTCACGGGTGCGGGCGTGGATCTGCCGGTAGGAGGCCCGCGGTCCCAGCTCGCGGATGGACGCGACCAGGTAGTAGGTCAGGGCACCGTGAAACTCGCCGTTGATCCGGGCGTCGGCCGAGGTCTGGGTGTCCCGGCAGCCGGTGATCAGCGACTCGGTGAGGTTGACGACGTGCACGTCGCCGGTGCCCGTCGTGCGGCGCCGGGACCGGCGCCCCCGGACGCCGCGAGAGGTGGCGACCAGATCTACGTCGTGGTCGTCGACGACGAGGTAGGGGTTGGGCAGGTACCGCGGGATCACCGCAGCGTCCGGCGGGTTGAGGACCCGGGTGTTCGAACCTGAGTGGCAGCAGTCCATGACCACGGTGAGGTTCACGCCGTCCGCCAGCTTGTCGAACGTGGTGCGCAGCCAGTCGTCGAGGAACGGTGTGTCCCAGGACATGTCGTGCGGGCAGAGGATCTCGTCGCGCATGTCGTCCTCGTCGCCGCTGACATCGCGCACATGCGAGCCGTGCCCGGAGTAGTGCAGGACGAGCACGTCACCGGGCTCGCCGGAGGTGACCAGGTCGGTGATTGCGGTCTGCATCCCGGCCTGGGTGGCCTGCTCGTCGAGCAGGGTGGTGACGTCCTCGTCTCGGAACCCGTAGAGCTCGGTCAGCACAGCCTGCATGTCGAGTACGTCGTTGACGCACCCACGCAGGTCGGAGCCCGGCTGGGCGTACCGGTTGATGCCCACCAGAACGGCTCGCTTGGCCATGGCTTCTCTCCCGTGTTCCTGCCCCGTGTTCCTGCCCGTGTGTTCCAGCCCCGTGGGGGGATCTCTGACAGTGAAGAGGCAGGGTTGCCCGGCGGAGATACACCTGACGTCAGCACCTCTGACAACGTCCGGCCATCGCTACTTTCTGTAGGCGGCTACCATCCCTGAGTGACTAGGCACGCGCCATACCAGCCCGAGCGCATCCGCGGTTTCGACGGAGTCCGGGCCCTGGCCGCCCTCACCGTCATCGCCGTCCACGCCGGCGCCTTCATGGGCCTCGGCAGCCGCGCCGCCGCCCTGGTGCAACCTGTGACGCTGTTCTTCGTCCTGTCCGGCTTCCTCATCAGCCGAAACCTGCTGGTCGAGCAGCACGTGACCGGCCGGGTGCAGGTGATTCGGTTCTGGTGGCACCGGGCGCTGCGCCTGCTGCCCGGCTACTTCACCGTGCTGGCGGCCACCGCCGCACTGGCCTGGCTCGGGGCGATCTCGCCGATCACCGGACGCCACCTGGCGCTCGCAGCCGGCTACTTGGCGAACTTCGTCGATCGAGCGCATTACACACACCCCCTGGCCGCGACGTGGAGCCTGGCCGTCGAGGAGCACTTCTACCTGGTCTGGCCCCTTGTGCTGCTCGCCGTGCCACGAGGGCGGCTTCGACGGCTGGTGGTCGGCTTGCTGGCCTGCCTGACGGCCTGCCTGGTGGTGCGAGCGCTGCTCACCATGCACCCTCACCTGCTGGCCGGCTTCTTCTGGAACCGGTTCACCGTACCCGCGGCCGACGCGCTGGTCGTCGGCTGCATCCTTGCCGTCGTGGCCGCTCGCCGGCATCCGTTGCTGCCGACCCGATCCCTGACACCGGCCCGGCTCTGGCTCGCACCGGTCGCGGTTGCGTCCTACCTGGCGCCGTTGTGGCTGCCTGCGGCGCCGGCCTGGGGATGGGCGACCACGGGCTACTACCTTCAGCTCGTCGGGATGGCGGTCGGGCTGTGGCTGGTGGTGACCAACCAGAGGTCGTGGCCGGTGCGGATGCTGGAGGTGGCGCCGCTGCGACTGCTCGGCACCATCTCCTACGGTGTCTACCTATGGCAGGGCGTCGTGCTGGGCACCGGGCCGGGCGACCAGCGGCACGCCTGGCAACAGCTCCCGCAGTCGCTGATCCTCATCGTCGCGATGGCCACGGCGTCCTGGCTGCTGGTCGAACGGCCCGTCCAGCGTTGGGGACGGCCCCGGGTCATCCAGCGCGGCGCCCAACGAGGGGTCAGACTGGGGGCTGAGCTGACCACCCGGCGATGATCCCCGGCCAGGGGCGAACGGAGCACGATGCGCGCGCTTGTCGACCTGCCGCTGGACGACCTCACCGCACGCGCCCGAGACCTGCGCGACGCCGCTCATGGACAGCGGACCACGTACTCCCCCAAGGTGTTCGTGCCACTCACCCGGCTCTGCCGGGACCGCTGCGGCTACTGCACCTTCGCCACCGCACCGGCCAGGCTGACCCAGCCCTACCTGACCCCGGACGAGGCGCTGGACATCGCTCGCCGCGGTGCCGAAGCCGGCTGCCATGAGGCGTTGTTCACCCTCGGCGAGCAGCCGGAGGACCGCTACCCGCAGGCCCGGGACTGGCTGCGCGAGAACGGCTACCGCTCCACCGTCGGCTACGTCGCAGCGATGTGTCGGCTGGTGGGTGAGGAGACCGGTCTGCTGCCGCACGTCAACGCGGGGGCCCTGGACGCCGACGACCTGGCGCTGTTGCGGACCGTCGCGCCGTCCCAGGGCATGATGATCGAGTCGCTGCGCGGCGACCTCGACGCGCATCGCGGCGCACCCGACAAGGACCCGGCGCGCCGGCTGGCGACGCTGGAGGCGGCCGGCTTGCTGGCGATCCCGTTCACCACCGGGATCCTGGTCGGGATCGGCGAGAGCGTCGCTGACCGAGTGGCCGCTCTGGAGGCGATCGCCGCGGCGCACCGCCGGTTCGGGCAGGTGCAAGAGGTGATCGTCCAGAACTTCCTCCCCAAACCGGACACCCGGATGCGCAACGCGGCCCCCTGCCCGCATGAGGACTTCGTGCAGGCGATCGCACTCGCCCGGCTGATCCTGCCGCCCGAGGTGCACGTGCAGGCACCGCCGAACCTCACCGCACCGGAGCTGCTCGGTGATCTGCTGGGCGCGGGCATCGACGACTGGGGTGGGGTCTCGCCCGTGACCGCTGACCACGTCAACCCCGAGCGGCCTTGGCCCGCGGTCGACGTACTGCGCTCGGCGACCGCAGCGGTTGGGCGGACGCTCGCCCCACGGCTGACCGTCTATCCCGAGTACGCGCTACGTCCCGAGCGCTGGCTGGACGAGGGCCTGCGCTTCGGCGTTCTCGACCGATCGGACGCCGAGGGACTGGCCCGCGACGACCCAGGGGCGGTCTGGCCGGAGCGCTACCGGCCGGCGTCCGATGTGGGATCGGGTGCCGAGGTGGTCGCGGTCGGTCGCCGCTCGACCGCCTGGTATTCGGGCGCCGACACGCCACCGATGAGCCTGATCCCGCTCTCGGGGCGGGCCGGGGTGACGGTCGGCGGTGCGGTCGCCGAGGTTCTGGACGCGGTGGCCGAAGGGCGCGAGCTCGGCGAGGCGCAGATCGTCACGCTGTTCGCCGCTCGCGGCGCCGAGGTACGCGCCGTCGCCGAGGCCGCCGACTCTCTGCGCACGGCCGCGGTCGGCGACGAGGTCACCTACGTGGTGAATCGGAACATCAACTACACCAACGTCTGCACGTACAGGTGCACGTTCTGCGGGTTCTCCAAGGGGCCGCTGTCGCTGAACCTGCGCGGTCGCCCGTACCTGCTCTCGCCGGACGAGGTCGCCGAACGCGCGGTCCAGGCGTGGGAGCAGGGCGCGACCGAGGTGTGCCTGCAGGGCGGGATCCACCCGAGCTTCGACGGGAACACCTATGTCGAGATCACCGAGGCGGTGGCGGCCGCCGTCCCGCAGCTGCACGTGCACGGGTTCACCGCGCTCGAGGTGACCGAGGGCGCGCGACGGCTGGGCGAGCCCCTGGCCGACTACCTGCGCCGTTTGCAGGACGCGGGCCTGAGGTCGTTGCCCGGCACCGCCGCCGAGATCCTGGACGACGAGGTACGCGCCGTCCTGTGTCCCGACAAGATCGACACCGAGGAGTGGCTGGACGCGCATCGGACGGCGCACGGCGTCGGGTTGCGGTCGAACATCACGATCATGTTCGGTGCGGTGGAGCAGCCGGTGCACTGGGCGCGACACCTGCTGCGCACCCGGGACCTGCAACGCGAGACGGGTGGGTTCACCGAGTTCGTCGGCTTGCCGTTCGTGCATATGGCCGCGCCGATCTACTTGAAGCGAGGCGCCCGCCGCGGGCCGACCTGGCGTGAGGTGGTGCTGATGCACGCCGTGGGCCGGATCGTCTACCACGGCCTGATCGACAACGTCCAGGCGTCGTGGGTCAAGCTCGGCGCCGACGGGGCGCGGCAGCTGCTCCGGGCCGGGGTGAACGACCTCGGCGGCACGTTGATGGACGAGAACATCAGCCGTGCCGCGGGGGCAGTACACGGGCAGTCTCTCGACGAGAAGGCGTTTCGGGAGATCGCCGAGTCGGCCGGCCGCGGGCTCCGGCAGCGGACGACGTTGTACGAGCAGGTGGGTGACGGGGCCCCGGATGTCCGGGTGACGGCAGTCAGCCATCCCTGACCCGGTCAGCCACCCCTGACCCGAGCTGCCGGGGGGCGGACGAGGACGATCTGGCTCTGGCGCTTGACGTCGAAGAGCTCGGCCGATTCGCCCGTGCTGCCGGTGCCGCCGGAGTCCCCGGACCCGCTGCGGTAGTTCAGGCCTCGGGCTCAGATGCGAGGATCCCCGCAGGTGTGTGAAGCGTCAGTCCGGTGACCAGCCCCGCGCGGCGGAAGATGCTCGAGCTGGTGGCGGCGTCGAGTCGTTGATCAGGCCAGATGAGGGTGCGCCCGTCCGCCAGGTGGCTCTTCAGCATCGGTTCAACGCTTCGGTGGTACACGACCGGGACCTGACAGAACGTGAAGGCGAGGCTGCTCCGCGGCACCGGATACGAGCGCCACTGCCCCGTGGTGTCGTTGTATCGGAGCTCGCCGGGAGCCGCGGACCACTCGGTCGGGCGCAGCAAGATCGGCCGAAAGGAGATACAGCCGTCCGTGACTCGCAACCCGAGTTCGCCCAGGCGTGTCAACAGTTCCTCCTTGACCTGGCCGGTCATGCCCGGCTGCCGGGCGCCGTGGCCTGCAGGGGTATGGGAGTACGGGTCCGAGGGGAAGGCTCCGTAGACGGCCGGATCCTTGCAGTAGCCCAGACCAGCCCGGATGTCCTCGTAGCCCATGGCAAGGGACCGGAGAGTGGATGGCGGATCAGCCTGGACAACCGCCCGCTCGAGGCTCTCCTGGGTTGCCAGCATGAGCTTGGAGACCATGTGCCAGTAGATACTGCCGAGTCCCTCGTAGGCGAAGAAGGAACCGGAACGTCCCGTGAACTCGCGGTGGCGGAAGACCAGCTCGAAGAGGTCCCGGAGCGTTTCGCGGTCACGGTCGATCACCCGGCGGAGCTGCGGATCTGCGGTGAGATGGTCGAGCGCCGACGTGACGTCGCGAGCGTTGTGAATCGTCTTGGCGAAATGGAAGACACCCTCGACGTCCCGGACCACCACCGAGACGTCGCCCCGGGCGGCAAGAGCGTCGAGGAGCGGGCACGTGGCGGCTCGCGCCGGGTCGATCCGGTTGTGACTCAGAAAGCCGGGAAGGGACTTGTCCGGGTACAGCTGGTAGCTGTGCTGGTCCGCCCGGTAGAGCCGGCTGCTCCGCAGACTGGTCAGTAGCGAGACCGACTCCTGCGCGTCCAGCAGGCCACTGGACAGGACCGCGACCTGACCCTCGAGCATCTCAGGCAGGTGGGCGACCGAGGCACGGCCGTCGTCGAGGTCGAGGGTGTTGTAGGAGTGGTAGAGCGCGTCGTCGCGCCGGTTGGTCCGGATGGTGGAGTCCGCGTACTGCAGGGCCAGATCGAGCAGGCGGGCGATTTCGCCAGGCTGTGCTGGTGTGTGACGCCCGCTGAACCCCTGGTAGACGCGCTCCCGGTAGGCGGTGCCGGCCTCCCCGAGGTCGTCCATGACCGCCCTGCGGCCGACGTCGTCGAACCCGCCGTCCACGTGGTGGGCGTGGCGGGAGAGCGTGGCCGTGACGGCCGACAGCAGGTCGTGTAGCTCGACGGTGACCTGCACGGACCCGCCCACGAGACTGCGCAGGACGTGCACGTACGGCCTCAGCTGGGCCAGCGTGACGATCGACAGCCCGCGCCCCACGAGCGCGTTGTTGGCGTCGTTCCATTCCGGCCGTTGTGTGTTCATCCAGATCCCGCCGTCGGGGACCAGGTTGACCAGCTTGGCGAGCAGCAGGAGCAGCAGCTTCTCACCGAGGGTGACGCGGACGAGATCCCCGTCATGGCCATGGATGAGCCGTCCGTCCGATCCGACCTGCACGACCCTGTGTTCAATCAAGGCGGCGTGCTCTTCATCGAAGGCGATGGTGGCGAAGGGGTCCTGGACCATCGAGGCGTACGGTCTGATCCGGTACGGCACGTCGGCGTGCGTGAAGAGCGCCTCGTTCAGCGATGCCGCCAGTCGGCCGGGATGGAAGCGTTGGGAGGTTTGCAGGAGCCTGAGCAGGTAGACGATCTGATGGTCGCTCCAGTAGCCGATGTTGGACCACGGGTTGTCGGGTTCCGGTACCTCCCAGTCGATTCCGTTGCGTGAGATCCGGTAGGGGTTGTAGCCATCGGCGGTGGTCGCGTCGAGGAAGACGGTGATCATCGACTCGACGTACTCCGGGTACTGCCAGGCAAGCGCCTCCCAGTTCTGGAAGATGTCGCGCCAGTTCCCCTGGTAGTCCAGTAGCGGAGCACCGTCGACCGCGCGGATCGCGATCTGGAACCTGTTCCAGGGACGGCTGGGGTCTCCGTGGCGGCGGCTGAACGTCAGGGGAAGGTACTCCAGCGCCAGGCGCAACAGGTCGGGGTCTGCTTTAGCCCGTGCCGTGGAGATCAGGTCACCGATCTGCAGCCGGTCGGGCAGGTCGTCCAGGACGTCGGCGCACCGTTCGGCGGTCGTGCGGCTGCGGCGATGGATGAAGGCACGCACATCATCCACCTCGACCGTGTAGCCGTGGGCGGGAACCCCGCCGCGCATGGCGTTGAACAGCGTGTTGGCCAGGTGGTGCGTGGTGGCCGACTCGTCATCGGTGAGCTGGAAGCCGTCGCAGGAGGCCAGGATCGCCTCGAGTCCGGTACGGGTGCCGATGACATCGGCGTCCAGCGCCTCGGCCATGACGTCGGGTCGCTGCAGCTGTGATCTGAGAGCGACGACGTCGGCCGCATCGAGGCCGACGTCGGCAACTGTTCGCCAGCGACGGGTACCACCCGGAGGCACCGTGAGGTGAGTGTGCACGAGGTAGGCGCCGCGCTCTCCGCGCACCTCCCGATCGGCGCCGGGACTCACGCCAGCGCGAAAGGCCGTCAGGCTCCGTTCGGAGAGCAGGTACTCGACATCGGCCAGCCCTATCTGCCAGGCGACGTTGGCGTGCAGTGACTCGCTGGGTTCGGCCAGGTCGGTCAGGGTCGAGTTCAACCAGATCATCCCGAGCCCGCTCGCCAGGTCGACCTGGCATCGCTTGTACGCATCGAGCAGACAGCTCAGCTCGTTCTGGACCTTGACCGTGACACCCGCGGGTAGCAGGTTGACGAACCCGTCCACGACCTCGACAGGTTGTTCGGACGCCGACAGCGAGGTCAGCTCGCAGGTTCGCACCACCCCGTACTGCTCGCTGGTCTCCCAGGCGACCCGCACCCGCAGGCCGAGGTCCGTCCTGGTCTCCTCGAACACGAGGGTCGTCCCCGGGGCGTCCTTGTAGAGGGCCCGCCGGACCGCTTCGGTCCCAGAGGCCGGTCGCGACGACGTGAACGGCTCCCAGAGCGACGTGACCCCCGTGGGAAGACCCACCCGGAACAGGCTCACACCGCCGGTTCGGCCGGCAGCCTCGCTGACCTTGTCCTCGGTGTAGTAGGGGAACAGGGCGTGATCGGCGTCCCTGCGTCCGGCGGTCAGTCCTCCGGTGCTGGAGATGAACAGCCACACGTCGCTGAAGCCCGCCAATGTCATGAGGAACGGCGGCATCTCGTCGAAGTCGGCGATGCGATAGAAGCGCCGACCGCCGAGGTCCACATGGTGTCCCTCGACGGTCGATGGAGCGGGCGGGCGGGCGGGCGAGGTGCCCCCGATGACGGGTGTTGCCGGCTCGTCCTGCACGGTGACCTCCTAGCCTGCTGAGAGCGCTCTCCCACCCTGTCATCACCGGGCACGACCGACAAGCCCCGAGCCGCGGCGGGCAGGACCCCGCGGTCCCGCTGACGATCCGTTACTGACGACTACGTGTCCCTGACACGTCATCCCAGAGAAGGCGCGTCGTTGTTCCGCGGCGTCGCGCCCGCAACGGACTGCCCCCATCAACCCACCGATAGAGTGAGGCCAGGTCAGCAATAGCGCGGAGGAAAAAGAGTGGCGCAGGTGCCCCTGGCGTCCGGTCGGCCGAACCTGGAGCAGGTGGCGGCGTTGGCCGGGGTATCCAGAGCCACGGTGTCCCGGGTCGTCAACGGGTCGTCGTCGGTGGCGCCAGCGCTGCGGAAGAAGGTCGAGCAGGCTGTCGCTGATCTCGGCTACGTTCCCAACCAGGCAGCCCGTTCGCTGGTGACCCGGCGGACCGACACCATCGCCCTGGTGGCCTCCGAACCTGACGTGCGGGTCTTCGGGGACCCGTTCTTCGCCGACATCGTGCGCGGTGTCAGTCATGAGGCGATGGGCGCAGGCCTGCAGGTGACGCTCCTGATGGCGCAGTCACACCCGGATCTCGATCGGATCGAGCAGTACCTGCGGTCCGCCCCGATCGACGGCGTTCTGCTGATCTCCGAGCACGCGACCCACGACCCGCTTCCCGAGGCCATGATCCGGGCGGGCATCCCGGTCGTCATCGGCGGTCGGCCACTACACCCTGATCTGGCTGTTCCGTACGTCGACAACGACAACGTCGGCGGGGCGAAGCTGGCGGCGCGCCACCTGCTGCAGCGTGGTCGGACCAGGGTGGGCACGGTCAGCGGACCGAAGGACATGTCCGCCGGCATCGACCGGCTTGCCGGCTTCAAAGCCGGTGCCGGGCGGGCGTTCCGGGCTGCTCGGGTGGAGCGCGGAGACTTCACGATGACCGGCGGTGAGCTGGCGACAACTCGGCTGCTGGCCCGGGCGCCCGATCTCGACGGCCTGTTCGTCGCCTCGGACCTGATGGCCATCGGCGCCCTCAAGGCCCTTCGGCTGGCCGGTCGCGAGGTCCCCGACGACGTCGCCGTGGTTGGCTTCGACGACATCCCGATGGCCACCTTCGCCGATCCGCCGCTGACGACGGTCCGGCAGGACACCGTGCTCCAGGGCCGGGCGATGGCACGGATGCTCGTGTCACGGATACGTCCCGGTCTGGTCCTCGAGACGCCGGACGACCTTCCGCCGCTCGACTCCGTCGACCACGTGGTCCTCCCGGTGACCCTGGTGGTCCGCGAGTCGTCGTAAACAGGTCGTCGCCGCTCGCGACCTGGAACGGTCTCGGGTCGATTGACACCTTGGCGAGGTTCGTGTCCAGGGCGGCAGGCAGGACTTCGGCCCCAACGTGCAGGTCTTCCTGTTCGCCATGGCCACGCCATACCTCGGCTCGTTCCTGGTCGACAAGGTGATGCTGTTCCTGTTCGCCAGCTCGCTCTTCGCTGCACTGCTGGCCTTCCACAACGCCGTGGCCCGCTATGCGTACGCGCTGGGCAGGGAAGGTCTGGTGCCCGAGCGTCTGGGCCGCACCCACGAGGTCCACCTCTCCCCGCACATGGGCTCGCTCAGCCAGACCGCTCTGGCGGCGGTCGTCGTAGCGATCTTCGCGATCCGCGGTATGGACCCGGGGCTGACGCTGTTCACGTGGCTGACTCAGCTGGGCACCCTGGCGATCGCCTACCTGATGGCGCTGTCGGCTCTGTCCGTGATCGTGTTCTTCCAGCGGAACAAGGGGCTCGACGACAACTCGTGGCGCACCACGATCGCACCGGCCCTGGCCATGCTCGGCCTGGCCGGGGTGGCGATGTACGCCACCAGTCAGTTCGGGTTCCTGATCGGCGACCAGACGAGCATCCTCAGCTGGCTGCTGCCCTCACTCATCGGTGTCGCCGTCGTCGTCGGCGTGATCTCCGCGTCGCTGCTGCGTTCGCGTGAACCCGACGCCTTCGCCGGCATGGGACGCAACCGGTCCCTCCAGCAGCACGAGTAGGCCCAGGCAGCCGTGGCACCGCCCGGGCATCTTCGATCGAACGGCGCCGGATAGCGCTCTCTGGACCGGCGGATCGGGCTGCGCTAATGTCCGACTCGTCATCAGACGTCCGCCATGTCGCTGTCGCCCAACACCCTCCCCACACTCTCCGACACGCGCGTGTGGGTCCGGTGCACGGACGCCGGAGCGAGGCCGAAGGTAGGTCGCGCCCCGACGCCCGCTCTCGAGCGTTGCGCCGTCCCGGCTACGTCTGTGCGTCCGGAGTCCGGAAGGAGAGGCTATATGCGTCAACGTAGACCGCATCATTCGCAGGAGGCACCGGGGGGATCGCGCTCGACACGCCACGCACGGAACTGGGCCGGCAGTCGGCTGCTCGCCCTTGTCGGCGTCATGGTGGCTGCGCTGTTCGCGCCCATCGGGAACGCCGCCGGCGCGCAACCGGCGGCCGGGACCGTGGCTGCAGGCGTCCAGCTCAAGGCGCCGCAAAGGGTACCTGACTTCGGGCCCAACGTGACGATCTTCGATCCGAGCATGCCGACCAGCCAGATCCAGGCGAAGTTCGACGCGATCTGGGAGAAGCAGCGCAACAACGAGATGGGCAGCGCGCGCTACGGCTTCTACTTCCTGCCGGGCACGTACGGCACCGACACTGAGCCGTTGCTGGCCAAGGTCGGGTACTACACCGAGGTCGCCGGTCTGGGCGCCTCGCCGGGCGAGGTCCAGATCAACGGAAAGATCGAGGTCTACAACCGCTGCTTCGACGCGAACGGCGCTCCGACCGACGATACGGCGAACCCACCGAATCAGTGCTTCGCGCTGAACAACTTCTGGCGCTCCCTGTCCAACCTCACCATCAACGTCAACAGCATCGGCCAGGACGGCTGCCGGGCACGGCAACAACTTCTGGGCCGTCTCGCAGGCGGTCTCGCTGCGTCGCGTGGACGTCACCGGGCGGCGGCCTCACGCTCATGGACTACTGCTCGAGCCCGTCCTTCGCGAGCGGCGGCTATATCGCCGACTCCAGGGCGGGAACCGTGATCAATGGATCCCAGCAGCAGTGGTACACACGCAACAGCGAGGTCGCTCGAGTGGTCGAACGCCGTCTGGAACCAGGTCTTCTCCGGTGTCGTCGGCGCCCCGACGCTGCACGACACCTACCCGGACCCTCCGTACACCACACTGGCGAAGACCCCGCTGAGCCGGGAGAAGCCGTACCTGTTCGTCGACGACAAGGGCAGATACCAGGTCCGGGTCCCGTCCGCGCGCTCCAACACGAGCGGCATCAGCTGGGCCGGCAGAACTGACGCCTGGCCGAACCATCCCGATCAGCCGACTTCTTCGTCGCCAAGCCGGGCGACTCGGTACGGGTGATCAACAACCAGCTCGCTCGCGGCAAGAACCTGATCCTCACCCCCGGCGTCTACGACGTCGCGAGGAGTATCTCCATCAAACGCGCCAACACTGTCGTCCTGGGCATGGGCCAGGCGACACTCACCGCCGTGAAGGGGGCCACCCCACTGACGATCGCCGACAGGCCGGGCATCATCGTGGCCGGCGTGACCGTCGACGCGGGCACCGTCAAGTCACCGGTGCTGCTGCAGGTCGGCAAGCCGAACGGCAACAAGGGTTCCAAGAAGACGGACCCGAAGAACCCGACGACGCTCAGTGACGTGTACTTCCGCGTCGGCGGCCCGCACATCGGCAAGGCCGACGTCGCCCTCCAGATCAACAGCGACCACGTCCTCATCGACCACACCTGGGTGTGGCGAGCCGACCACGGCGTCGAGGGCTTCGACGAGAAGTGCAACGAACCTGCCACGGT
The DNA here is from genome assembly GCA_963825645.1 of uncultured Actinomycetota bacterium. Lineage (GTDB taxonomy): Bacteria > Actinomycetota > Actinomycetes > Actinomycetales > Kineosporiaceae > JADJPO01. The sequence goes on along the minus strand of CAWGTT010000007.1, from coordinate 5,671 downwards.
ATGCCCCAACGGGTTCCTCGGCGACAACCAGCGGTGGACGACCAACGTCGGCCGTAACGGCGTCGTCGTCAACGGCGACGACGTCACGGCGACCGGGCTGTTCGTCGAGCACTTCCAGGAGTACAACACCATCTGGAACGGCGAGAACGGCCGCGTGATCCTCTACCAGAACGAGCTGCCGTACGACCCGCCGACCCAGGCGGACTGGACGACTCCGGACGGCACCCTCGGCTGGGCCGCGTACAAGGTCGGCGACAAGGTCAAGAAGCACCAGCTGTGGGGCGGCGGGGTCTACGTCTACAACCGGAACAACCCCGACATCGTCACCGAGAACGGCTACGAGGTTCCGAAGACGCCCGGCGTCAAGCTGATCCACGTCATGACGAAGAACCTCAGCGGCCCGGGCACGATCAAGCACGTGGTCAACGGTGTCGGTGGCACGGTGGACGGCATCCCCGATCCCGGTGACCCGGACAACTACGAGGACCCGAGCTACGTGGTCAGCTACCCGTGAGCTGACCTCGGCGCCGAGGCGGGACCGGCCGGCTCCACGGAGCCGGCCGGTCTTGCTGCGCGTGGGCTCCGCGAGCGGTCCCGGTTCGAGGGGAGGTCGGTCAGTCGGAGTTCACCACGACCGCGTAGGAGCCCACTCCGACCAGGCAGGTCCATGGGCTGCGGACCGGTCCTCCGAATCGGCGGACCTCACGTCGGCAAGGCCGCGGTCAGTCTCGAGGTCAACAGTGACAACGTCATCCTCGACAACATCTGGTCCTGGCGCGCCGACCACGGCAACCCCGGCTCGTTCGGCTGGACCGTCAATACGGCGACACCGGCGTCATCGTCAACGGCGACAACGTGACAGCGACCGGGCTGTTCGTCGAGCACTACCAGAACACCGAGACGATCGGAACGGCGAGAACGGGATGGGCAGCTACAGCTTCTTCAACCAGGGCGTGGGAATCCTCGCGGACAACTCTTGCGAGGTCCCGACCACGCCGCCGGCCGGGAGTCTCAAGAACCTGCTCACGATCTTCCTCGATCCAGCCAACGGGAAGGGTGGCATCCTCAACGTCGTCAACGGCACCGGCGGGTCGTCGACCAGCGCCAACCCAGACATCCCGGTGACGGTGGTGAGCTACCCCTGACTCGAGCTGCGTCGGTTGCGGACGAGGACGATCTGGTTCTGGCGCTTGACGTCGAAGAGCTCGGTGGCCTCGACGAGGTCGCTCAGCTTGCGGTACCCGTAGTTGCGCGGGTCGAACGAGGCCTGGTTGGCGATCTGGTTGCCGACCGAGCCGAGCTGGACCCAGCCGTCGTCGCCCTCAGTGGCCTCGACCGCCGTCCTGAGCATGCGGACCAGGCGGGCGTCGCCGCGCAGCTGCTTGGGCCCGACGGGGCGAAGCACCGCCTCGCCCGTGCTGCCGGCTCCCCCGCCGGACGCCGGCGTGGACTCGCCGAGTCCCTCGACGTAGATGAACTGGGAGCAGGCGTTGACGAACGGGTCCGGGGTCTTCTTCTCCCCGAAGCCGTACACCTTGAGTCCGTCGGTCAGGATCCGCATGACCAGCGGGGTGAAGTCGGCGTCGCTGGAGACGATCGCGAACGCGTCCAGTGAGCGGGCGTAGAGCAGGTCCATAGCGTCGATGACCATCGCCATGTCGGAGGCGTTCTTGCCGCTGGAGTAGGCGAACTGCTGGATCGGCCGGATGGCGTAGGAGTGCAGCACCACCTCCCAGCTCTTCAGGTGCGGGCTCTTCCAGTTGCCGTAAGCCCGGCGCACGTTCGCCGCACCGTGCCGCGCCACCTCGCCGAGGATCACCTCGATCTTCGACGCCGGCGCATTGTCGGCGTCGATCAGCAAGGCGATCCGTTTCTCGGCTGCGTCCACGGGCAGCACCTCCTCGCAGCCCAGCATTGCAGACCGGGCGGCGAGCTCTGGCCGACGCGAGCAGGCGGCGGGGGATGTTCGAGAACGGATGCGCTGGTCTACCCGCGACCAGGCCGGCATGGGGCTTCAGCAGGGGTGAACCGCCCTGGGTTCTCCGGAGGGCTGGTTGGTTAGGCGACCTCCGCGGTGCGGACCTGCTTGAGCACGTCCAGGGCGGCGGCGGCCACTGCGATGATCGATCGCGCCGATCCGGCAGCGCGGCGTGACCTGTGGCCCTGCCCGACCGCGGCCGGGGTGAAACGCACCGCAGCGCGGAGCTCAGCGAGTGATGTCGATCACCACGCGGGTAGTCCGGTCCCCCGCGATCACGGACGTTCGGTAGCCGTGTCGAGCTCCTGCGGAGGCGAGCACGTCGAGGCTGCTCGGGTTGAGCCATTTCGCGGTGACGGCACGCGGGTTCAGCAGACAGACCTTGATCGTCGTCAGCCTGCTCCAGCGCACGGTGGGGCTACCAGGCGAGTTGGCTTCGGCGAACGTCCACAGCCTGGTGATCAAAAACGTCGGCGGGAGCTGGTCCATGCCGCCGGCGTACCAGGAGCCGACGTCGAGCAGTTGCCGTGCTCCGGGCAGGTCGTGCACGATCCGGTCGTAGCCGGGGTGGCCCCTGTGCGGATCCCGGCCATCGTGACGCCACCACCGCCGGGTGGGGCCCAGATCTGGCTAGCGGTCGTTCGGAAGGCAGAGCGATCGGGTGCGCGATGTCGACGACGACCCGGGTCGGGTTGGAAGGGGCGAGTCCCGGAAGTGGAGCCGGTCGCTGACTTCGAGCGCAAGGGACAACACAGCCTCGAAGTCCCGGCCGGCTTGACCTGACGTAGGGCAGGCCACCCGGTAGAAGAGCTCAGACCGGTCGCGGTTCCGCGGCCCTTGCTCGTCGTGGCCGTTCAGGCCGTGCAGCGCGGCGTGCAGCGCGACGCTTCCGGCGACCGGGACCCGCAGCCCGGAGCCCGGAGCCGTCGGCGTGCACCATGTTGACGTAAGGGACGTCCCAGCCGGGCATGGCGCGTTTGATCTGGAACACGACGCGGTCGTACGCGGCGTGCCCCGCGACGCGCACCTCGGTGAGCGTGCCGGGGAACGGGCTCAGGTGCGTGGCGCGCCTCCTGTCGAGGTGCGGAACACGCGCGTCAGGCGTGTTCCGCCTCCCTGTCAGGTTGACGCCCATGCGGCCACTGCCTTGCGCGCCCGCAGGTAGATGACATGCATCGGGCTCGGCGCCGTTGGGATTCCCCGCTGACGTTGAGATAGCGAGACGGGGGGACCTCCCCAGCTCAGACGCGGGGGTGCTTCGGTACCAGTACCGACCCGGCGCGTTGTGGGACGTGCCCGGAGCTTGAGGAGGTCCCTTGTGAGCATCGTAGGTGGGCTGGATGTGCACCGGCAGCAGATCACGTTCGACTATCTCGATACCGACACCGGGGAAGTGTCGGTCGGGCAGATCCCGTCCGCGGACCGGCGGCAGTTCGCGGACTGGCTGGCGCGCCGGTTCGCCGACCGCGCCGACCGTGGCCAGGTCGAGTTCTCGGTGGAGGGGTGCACCGGGTGGCGGTACGTCGCCGAGGAGCTGGCCGCGGCGGGGATGGTCGCGCATCTGGCCGAACCGGCCGAGACCGCGAACCTGCGGGGGCGCAAGAAGCGGGCCAAGACCGACCGGGCTGATGCCCGCCATCAGCGGGACCTGCTCCTGGCCGGCCGGTTACCGGAGTGCTGGATCCCGCCGACGGAGGTGGTGGAGGCGCGGGCCCTGTTGGGCTGCTATCACGACCTGCGCCGCGACCACACGGCGTGGCTGCAGCGGATCCACGCGGTGCTGTTCCACCAGGGCGCCACGGCGTGCCCGCAGCTGAACACCTCGGCCGGGCGGGCCCAGCTGGCCACGGTCGCGGCCGAGCAGCTGTCGGCGGCGGGACGGGCCCAGGTCGCCGCCGCGGTGTTGATGCTGGAGGCGACCGAGGCCCAGATGGACATCCTGCGCCGGCAGCTGCTGACCACGGCCCGGCACATGCACGGCCCTCGGGTGCTCGCCGGGCGGTTGTACGGGGTCGGGCCGATCACTGCCTTGGCGTTGACGTGCTGGCTGGGCGGGGCCGGCCGGTTCTCCTCGGTGCGGAAGGCGGTCCGGTTTGCCGGTCTGGACATCACGGTGTACTCCTCGGCGGGCAAGCGCAGCCGAGGGCGGTTGTCCCGGCAGGGCCCGCCCGTGTTGCGGTGGTGTCTGTACGAGGCCGGCAAGACGCACGCCCGCCCGTCCGCGCCGGACCATGCGTACTACGCGGCGGCGAAGAACCGGATCGACGCCAAACGGGCAGCGTTGTCCCAGGCCCGCCGGCTCATCCGCCAGGCGGTACACATCCTGACCGATCTCGGCGACGACGCCTTCGCCTACGTCTAGACCCGAGTCCCTTAGCACCGTGCAGTGGATCCTGGTGCGGCAGAAAGAGGAAAGAGGCCCACGAACCGATGAGGCTGAAGCGGCCAGTTCCAGCAACGCGGCTGTCAGACCGTCACCGTGGTTCCTGCTGGCAGGAACCCGTGTTACGGGCGGCCTGAGTAGATTGAACGGTCGCGCTCCCGCCAGAGCGGGAGCCCAGCCGGGGCGAAAGCACCCCATCCATCATCATGTGACCGGACCACGACACAGGTCCGCGCCGAGGTAAGCCTGGTTGCCCAAACCCTCGACCTGCCAACCAGTCCCACGCTCGACCCGTTCACCAGCGAGGAGGACGACCACACCATCACCACCACAACGTCCCGCCGCCGACGGCGGCGGACACGAACATCGACACGTCACCGACCCGGCTTTCCCTCGCCGGCGCCAGCATCCGCTCCCGGCCAGGCCCGTCAAGGGCGGCCCCTGCGGGGCCGTCGCTCCGCGATCGCTGCGCGACCCCGGACAGGCCCGCCCGATCGCAGACCGCGCCAGGACCGAGAGAAAGCCGGAGAATCGAGCGCGCCCCGACACACCAAACCGTGCCACTTGTGCGGGAGAGGCGATACAGGTAAGCCGCGGAGCGGCCTACCGCTCACTGGTCCGCTGTGCGGCCTTCCGTGGGCGGAGCCCCTGGCTGTGGTTCAGCTTGGGGCAGACCTCGGTCGCTCCGACCCGGGGATTGGCCCGGGATTGGCCCAAGCACGTGATGCGCGGACCATTTGGGTGATACTGCGCCACCGGCAGACTCGCCGCGCCAGGAGTCACTTGGCGTCATCTCGATCGGAACCGCTACTATGCCAAGGCTTGGCGTTTTGAATCGACCCAGAGGGATCCGACTAACGCATTTGAAGGGGTCGCCGGACAGTTGGCTAAGGGTTTGTTAGCCTGTGTGTCGGGATCTTGGGAATAGCGATCTCCGTACTCACGGCCTCCAAGACGTCTAGAAATTGGCTGAGAGTCTCCTCATTGATTTTCGGTGCCATTGCTGTTGTGGTGGTCGCCGGACTCCCCTTCGTCTCCTGGGCTCCGAAAGTCCGGCCCGGAGGCCGAGTTCCAGAAGGAGATCAGAGTTCCCTGGAGACGTACATTCTATCAATAGGTGCACCATCCTTGCTCTCAAGGCGCCAGCACCCGCTGGCCAGCAACTCTGGATTGCTCACAGAATCTGGTGACGATCATTGGTTCTTGCAAACCCGCGACGTACAAGGGGGCAGACTCAAACGGCAATCCATGGTGGGAATGGCGAGGCACGGTCGGCACGCAGTCGGATAGCGCAAAGGGCCACGTTGCGC
>CAWGTT010000006.1:0-149640 GCA_963825645.1 uncultured Actinomycetota bacterium | reverse complement strand
CCGTGCATGCGATTTTCCCGCACACGGCTCACCGACGTCGTTCACCGCCGGCATTCGGTCGTGCCCGGCTGGCCCGCCAGTCCCGGAAGGGTCTGGGAGCGACGACGATTCCGTGCAGGCCGATCAGGCCGAGGCTGGTCCGGGACTGGAAATGCAGAACCGACCAGCCGTAGTGACGCGAGCGTCGATGGCGTTTGCTGATCATCAACGCGACCCGCATCCTCACATAGCCGTTGATCTTGTCGAAGTGTCGGGAGGAATTCCCGTACCGGAAGTACCCGGTCCAACCGCGCAGGAACAGGTTGAGTTGCTGCACGGTCGCTTCGACGGGCAACACGAGCCGGGACCGGGCGGTCAGTTCCCTGATCCGGTCTCGGGCTCGTTGCATGGCCTTGGTCGTAGGCCAGCGGGCAAGGAACACCCCGGTGCGACTTCCGTCGCGGCGACGCCCGCGCACCAGCCGGTGGTGGAAGCCGAGGAAGTCGAACCCCTCGCCTCCCTCGGTCAGGTGCACGATCCGGGTCTTGGCCTCCTTCGGTTCCAACCCGAGGTCGGCCAACAGGGCCCGAAGCCGCGCCAGGGCGGCCTCAGCCTGCTGCCGGGACTTGCACATCACCAGCAGATCATCAGCGAACCGGACCAGCACCCCGTGCTCGCGCACACTCCATGCCCGGTCCAACCGGTGCAGGTAGACGTTGCAGAGCAACGGGGAAATCACGCCCCCAACGCAATGGGCAACTTCTGCTTCGAGGTGACGCTGGGTTATCGGCGGCTGGAGAAGCTCCGGCGTGGCGACCGGCGATTGTGACATGTCGAGTAGTACGATTGTGGCATGGCTGGTGGTCGTGTCGACGACGTGGAGCATGCCGAGCGGGTCAACGCCGCTGCTGGGCTGCTCGCGTCGGGGATGGCGCCGGTGGAGGCCGCACATGTTGTGGCGCACCGGTTCTCGGTGTCGGTCCGGCAGGGACGCCGGTATGTCGAGGCCGCGCAGGCGGGGCCGGTGGAGGTGCCCGAGGCGAGCGTGGTGTTCACGGTCAAGCTACCGGCCTCGCTGGCGGATCGGGTGCGTGAGCATGCGCACGATCAGGGGGTCACGATCTCCGCCGCGGTGACGCGTGCGCTGGTCGAGTTCCTGCAACACGCTCCCGGTGGACAGCGGTCGCGGTGAGCGGGCGGGTGGTCGAGACAGTGTTCGTCTTCGACCGCCATGCGGCCACGGACTTGTCGGTGGCTTACGGCATCCTCGTACCCGAACGAGCGACCCGCCCGATCGCCGCGCCGGCCCCGACCGGGCCACCGGTTCAGGATGCGGCGGGTCAGGAAGGACGGCTGGCTCGTGACCAGCACCAACACCACCCCGAGCAGCGACCCCGCCCGCAACATCAGACGCGATCCGGTCGGTGGGACGGCCAGCTCGAGCTCGACCTCGAGTGGCGGGCCGCAGCGGACCGCCGCGATCTACGCGCGGGTGTCGTCGGCGCGGCAGAAGAAGGACGAGACGATCGGGTCGCAGACCGCGGCACTGCGCGAGCACGCGGCCGCCGCCGGGTGGACTGTGCCTGAGCAGTGCGTGTTCGAGGACGACGGGCACTCCGGGGCGACGCTGACCCGCCCGGCGCTGGAGCGGCTGCGGGACCTGGTCGCCGGGATCGGCGTCGAGGTCGTGATCTGCTACTCCCCGGACCGCCTGGCCCGCAAGTTCGCCTACCAGGCGCTGCTGATCGAGGAGTTCACCCGCGCCGGCACCCGGACCGAGTTCGTCAAGGGCCCGCGCGGGGACTCCCCGGAAGACCAGCTGATGGTCCAGTTCCAGGGCATGTTCGCCGAGTACGAGAAGGCCCAGATCATGGAACGGTACCGGCGCGGCAAGGCCCACCGGGCCCGGGCCGGCAGCGTGAACGTGCTGTCCGGCGCGCCGTACGGCTACCGGTACGTGCGCAAGACCCCGCACGCCCCGGCCGCCTACGAGATCGTCGCGCACGAGGCCGTCCTGGTCCGGGAGGTGTTCCGCCGCTACGCCGACGAGGGCGTCTCGATCGCCGACCTGGCCCGCTGGTTGGGCGAGCAGGGCGCGCCGACCCGCACTGGGAAGACCCGCTGGGACCGCAGCGTGGTCTGGGCGATCCTGCGCAACCCCGCCTACGCCGGTCAGGCCGTCTACGGAAAGACCAAGGCCATCAACGAATCCGCCGCACTGAACCGGGTCGGGAGGCTGGCCGGCCGCTCCACCGGTCGGGCCATCAAGACCGTCGACCGGCCGCCCGAGGAGTGGGTGCACATCCCGGTTCCGGCAATCATCACCCCGGAGACGTTCGAGCGGGCCGGGCAGCGCCTGGCCGACAACAAGCGGTTCGCCTCCCGCAACTCCAAGGTCCCCTCGCTGCTGCAGGGGCTGGCGGCCTGCGCCGGCTGCGGATACGCCTACTACCGCGGGCACACCACCACCAGCGCCGGCAACAAGATCTACTACTACCGGTGCCTGGGCAGCGACGACTTCCGGTACGAAGGCGGCCGGGTCTGTTCGAACAAGCCCGTTCGCGCGGACTACCTCGACCAGGTCGTCTGGGACCACATCACCGCCCTGCTGGCCGACCCGGCCCTGATCCGCGCCGAGATCGACCACCGCCTGGACGCCGCCCGCACGGCCGATCCCGTTGTCCACCAACGTAAACGCCTCACCGACGCGCTCACCCAGGCCACCACGGCCGTCCACCGGATGATCTCCGCCTACCAGGAAGAACTGATCACCATCGACGAGCTACGCACCCGGGTCCCGGACCTGCGTGCCCGCGAGACGAGCCTGCGCACCCAGATCGACGCCCTGGACGCCCAGCAGGCGGACCGGCAGGTCTACCTCAAGCTCGCCGACGACCTCGAAGGCTTCCTGGCCGGCCTGCGCACCAGCGTCGGCACCGCCGACGTCGCGCAGCAGCAACGCGTCCTGCGCCTGCTCGTCAAGGACGTCCTCATCGGACCCGAGAAGATCACCATCCGGCACCGCATCCCGGTCCGCGAACACGCCGCCCGCACCGAAGACGCCACAACCGCCGACACGGAGGGTGACCATTCTGCGAGTTCGCCATTGCGTTGGGGGCGTGGCCGGACCCCCTTGTGGAGTCCCGCTCACCTCCCGCCGCAGGATGCCATCGTCCATCACCCCTGCACGCAGCATGCCGCGCAGGAGTTCCAGGACACCCCGGTCGCTGACGCGTTCCTCGACCGCTCGCATCAACCCCTCACGCGGGATCGCCGTGAAACAGTCGGCGATGTCCGTCTCGACCACCCACCGTCTGCCCCGCCAGGACTCATCGATGACGACCTGGAGGGCATCGTGCGGACTGCGCCGGGGCCGGAACCCGTAGCTGCAGTCGGCGAAGTCCGCCTCGAAGACCGGCTCGAGCACGATCTTGGCGGCAGCTTGCACGATCCGGTCACGCACCGCGGGAATCGACAACGGCCGCTGTTGATCCGACCCGGGCTTGGGTATCCATACCCGCCGGGTCGGCAACGGCCGATACGCCCCCTCCCGCAGCTCGTCGGCCAACTCATCGAGCAGCCGGGACACCCCGTACTCCTCGACCTCGGCCAGGGTGGTCCGGTCGATGCCCGGTGCACCGTTGTTCCGATACACCGCAACCCACGCCCGCCACAGGACATCCCTGCGGAAGATCTTGTCCCGTAGCGTGTGGAACCGACGTCCGGGATCGGCCTTGGCCGCCCGGTATAGCGCATGCTGCAAGGCACGGACCGGGTCATCCGGCTTCGCCGGTGGGGCCACCACCGACGTCGCACGGGACCCCACAGCGGCGGGACTAGCCTTCACGGCACTCACCGGGCCACCTCCACGACAGCCATACGCATCGACGAAGCAGCGGCCCTTCCCTCACCGGCGGTTGTGTTGTCCGCCCGGCTCAACCAGTACTACGGCCGCCTCCGACGCCCACCCGGCACGAGATCCACTTCCCGGTGGATACCGGTTAACGCATCTGCTGCGCCGCTCCTACCGCGAGAACGGGCAGGTCAAGACCGAGACGTTGGGGAACCTGTCCCACCTTCCGGCCGAGACGATCGAGGTGATCCGCCGCTCGCTGAAGGGTGAGACGTTCGTGCCGGCCGGCACGAAGCAACCCCTGCGCCCCAACGGCTTTGCGATCACCCGGTCGCTGCCGCACGGGGACGCCGCGGCCGCCGCTGCGATGGCCGCCCGACTGGGCCTGGTCGAGCTGATCGGCCCGCCGTGCCGCCAGCGTGACCTGGTGCTCGGCTTGGTGTTGGCTCGGGTCTGCCACCCGGGCTCGAAGCTGGCCGCGACCCGCTGGTGGGCCGACAGCAGCGTCGGGGCCGACCTGGGGCTGGCCGACACCTCCACCGATGAGGTGTACGCCGCACTGGACTGGCTGCTGGAGCGGCAACCGGCGATCGAGGCCGCCCTGGCGGCCCGGCACCTGTCCGCCGGCGGGCGGGTGCTGTACGACCTGTCCAGTTCCTGGATGGAAGGCTCGGCCTGTCCGCTGGCCGCGCGGGGGCAATCCCGGGACGGCAAAGCGGCAAGCCACAGATCGAGTACGGGATCATCGCCGACCCGCAGGGGCGTCCGGTCGCGGTGCAGGTGTTCGCCGGGAACACCGGTGACCCGACCGCGTTCATCACCGCGGCCGACACCGTGCGGACCCGGTTCGGGCTGGGCGACATCACCTTCGTCGGTGACCGGGGGATCGTCGCACAGGCGCGGATCACGGCGCTGCGGAAACTGCCCGACGCGGCCTGGGTCACCGCGCTGCGGGCCCCGCAGATCAAGGCGCTGGCCGAGGAAGGCGCGATCCAACTGTCGCTGTTCGACCAGAGCGACCTGGCCGAGATCACCCACCCCGACTATCCCGGTGAACGACTGATGGTCTGCCGCAACCCGTTCCTGGCCGCCGAACGCACCCGTAAACGCGGCGTGCTGTTGCAGGCCACCGAGGACGCCCTGACCAAGCTGGCCGCCACCGTCGCAGCCGGACGCCTGAAGGACCACACGAAGATCGCCCTGCGGGCCGGGCGGATCATCACCAAGTACAAGATGGCCAAACACGTCGACCTGAACGTCGCCCACGGCGTGATCTCCTGGTCGCGGCGCACCGATCGGATCGAGGCCGAGCAAGCCATCGACGGCATCTACGTGGTCCGAACCTCGTTACCGCCCAACCAGATCGGCGCCGCCGAGACCGTCGGGGTCTACAAGTCCCTCGCCGAAGTCGAATCCGACTTCCGCTCCTGGAAGGCCATCGACCTCCAGCTACGCCCGATCTACCACTGGACCGAGGACAGGGTCCGCGCCACATCGCGCTGGCCTGCTAGGACCCGACGCTCCAGCAGGAACCGCAGCCTGCCGGGCCGGGGAGGGCCTCCCCAGTTCCCGCCGCCACTATGCGCACGTTCCGAGCCCCATACGCCGGGGAGTCCTTCACGGCTGCACTCCAGGATCTACACCGCTTCCATGGCCTTCACCCCGGATTCGAGGGGCTCGGCACTCCCTGTCCCCCATCCGTCACCGGGCGGGACCTCTAACGACGCCGCAGGCTTCGCTTCACGCTACGGACCGCACGCTCGCTCCCCCCAACGGGGCCTTCGACGCTGGGCTTCGACCCGACCCGTTTCCAGACCAAGCCGCCAGCCTGCTACCGGGCCTCCTGGCAGCTACCCGGACCGGACTCACACCGGCAAGCGACGACGAGCTTACGAACCCTTGATCACCTACACGAGGTCACCTCCGGTTCTGCTGGGCGCACGAAGGATCGAGGCCAATGGTCCATGCATGGTCGACTGTTGTGCGCGGTCAGACACGGCTCATGCGCAGTTGGGAGATCTACTTACGGAACTCCGTTCTTGGCGCCCTTCGGAGGGCTGAGCGAAGTATCGACCGTCGGAGGGGGCCAAGTCCGACCGTCGTTGACACGGAGGGCCTCAGTGCCTCAAGAATGGCTCTCCACTTGGTAGACGCCGCCATCGATTCGGATCAATGGTATGCCTCATGTGCCGGGCGGCCTGCGGGAGGCGTCCTTTGTCATGGGTGGCCGCCCGATCGAGCCGGCGCCGCGGCGCGGGGTCCGTTTCCTCTCCTCACCAGACGAGTGCGTCGCGGGTGAAACGCCAGTCCGCTAGGCTGACTTGATGGACGGCGGTTTCGTCGCCGCCGCTCTGGGGCGGCGGGACGGCGGGTCAGCCGACGGCGTGCACCTGATGTGGACCGTGCCGCCGGGGAGCGCTGCGGCCCTGGACGGCTGGCGGATCCAGCGCCGCGATGCCACCGGGCGACCGAAGGTCACCTGCCGGGAACTGACCGACACCGAACTCGCTGTGCTGCACCGGGTCCTGCGGCTCTCGCTCGACATCGCCGACATCGCGGTCCGCCAAGTCTCGCACCCGGATGCCGGGGTGACGGCTCTGGCCAGCACGCAGCCCCCCGCCCGGCCGATCGCCTACCGGATCCGGCTGCCGGAGCCGCACCGGGTGGTCGAGATCCACGCCGGGGTCGCGCAGGCCCAGGTGATTGCCCTGCGCGACGGCAAGGCCGTGGCCATGCGTGTGCTCGGGGATCCGTCCGGCACGCAGCACGCACGGTTCGACGAACTCGGCACCGACGAGGTGCAGATCTACACCACGGCACCGGTGAGCGCACTGACCCTGTGCCTCGACGTCTCGCCCGACCCGGAGAAGGAGGAGGCCGAGTGGGCGCAGGCCAAGGTGCTGGCCGATCACCTGCAGATCCCGATCCGCGAACTCGATCCGGCGCTCGCGACCAGATCCGACGAGCGAGCGTCGGCCAAGAGCCGGCTGCTGCCGGGCGAGGTGATCGACGAGGACGTCTTCGACAGCGTCGCTGACCTGCTCAGCGCCGCGGCGAAGACTGGCGACCCGCTCCGGGCGACCTCGATCACCGCCGAGGAGCCCGGCGACCCGTTCATCGAACTGGGCTCCTGGTCGTACGCGCTGGCCCTGCTGGTCGATCCGGCCTGGCGGCGCATGCTGGGCTTCGGCCTGCTCGACCCGGGGGCCGGCCTGACTCCGGGAAACGCCTACGACTACCGGATCACCGGCCGGTTCCCTCGCCACGAGTTCCAGCAGAGCGTGCACGGGTTCCATATCGTGCCGCGCGGCACCACGTTGCCGGAGACCTTCAGCCTCGGCCCGGCTGGACTGACCACCCCGGTGCCGGTCGTGGTCGAGCTCGACCCTGCACCGGCGGGCGGTGACCTTACCGCGACCGGGCGCAAAGGCATTGCCCTGCAGGGTGATCCGTGCCTGACGTTGTCGTTGCCGTGGCCGGTGCGACGGGTCACGGTGGACCTGGGCGGGCAGAACTCATTGGAGTGGCGCGCCGAGACCTCACCGTTCCTCCCCGGCTTCCCCTCGTCGGCCTTCGGTGGCCCGTTGCCGGCCCCGGGGCGGTTCACCATCGAGACCTCGGATCCGGTGAGCACCATCGAACTGCGCGGCACCGGGTTCCTGCTGGCGGTCGGGCTGGACGACGATCCGCTGGCCGTCCCGGCCCCACCGGACGATGTCGTCATCCGCAGTGTGGTGCTCAGTGGAGTGGTCTTCGAGGACACCCCGGCTCCGGTGGCGCCCGCTGCCCTGGACACGACGAGCCTGCAGGAGCCGGTCCTGCCCGGCGTCCCGGCGCAGCCGCCGCAACCCTTGGGTCTCCGGCTCAGCTGGGAGCCGCCACCTCCAGCCGGGACGCCACCCGGGGTGCCGATGCCGCCCGACCTCGGCGCCTTCCCGCCGTTCGACGCGCTGAACTTCGAGCTGGAGCACCGCCGCGCGGACACCGGCGACAGCTACGCCCCGCTCGACACCGTCGCGTTCGGATCGCGCGGCGGCCAGCGGTACGCCCCGCCGCTCATCCCGGGAATCGAGCTCGAGGACGCCTTCCCCGACCGTGCCCCGCCCCCTGTGCCCGTCGCGGCCGCCATGTCCCTGGACGACGCCCGCCCGGACGACCCGCCCGGCAGCGAGCACCAGTACCGGATCCGGGCCGTCGATGTGCTCGGTCGCCGGTCGGCGCCGGTCGAGGGCGTGGCGACCCGGCTCGAGAAACACCGCTCACCCCCGGTTCCCGCGAACGTCACGGCAAGTGTGCTGCAGCACGACGATCCCGATCTTGGCGCCGCCGACCGTGCACTGCTCGGGCTGAGCACCACCGCGATCGTGCTGGAGTGGGCCTGGACCAGCGCCGAGCGCGACCAGGACCCGCTCGCCACCGAGTTCCGGGTCTACTGGCAGCCGATCCCGCCCGACACGGTGACCGGTGCGGTGACCGGGCCCGGAGTGGTGACCGGGCCGCTGATCGAGGTCCCGGCCCGGTTCGACCAGCCGGTCACCGCCGATGCACTGCGTGGCAGCTGGTTGCGTCTCTCGGAGCAGTTCGAGGTGGCCGGCCATCCCGCCGCCGCTGCCGGGCAGGACGTCACCCTGCAGCTCGAACCGAGCCGCATCAACCCGTCACTGATGCCGGGCCCAGGCACCGTCGAGGTGCACCCGGTGCTGACCGGTGCCGAGCAGCGACCGGCCGCCTGGGCCGAGCGCGTCGCGGTGATTCCGATCACCGGCGACGACACCTATCAGCACATCGTCCGTGACGTCCTGGTCCTGGACGCCGGGCACCCCCGGGCGCACGTGTGGATCGGCGTCAGCACGGCCGACGACCAGAACTACGTGCCCGATGCCTTCCCCGGCGGCACCCGGCCCGGCAACGAGAGCGCTGTGGCACCGGCGCCGGTGCAGGCCCGTTACCGGGGCCGGCCCGAGTTCGTCGTCCCCCCGCCGCTCCCGGACGTCCCGGAACTGGTCACCGCCGAGCCCGCCGGTCCGACCGTGAGCGCCGCGGTCGAACTCGCCGCCCTGTTGCCCGCGGTCAGCGTGCCGCCGGGCCATCTCGTGCAACTCGAGCGGATCGCGCTCGGCTCGGTGATCGCCTGCCTAGGCACCGGCCCGGGAGACATGCTGCGGGTGGCGTTCCCGGACGGCGCGCAGGCCACCTACACGCTGCCCAACCCCGGTGATCACGCGGCTGCGCTGGCCCAGGTCCGCAGCGGCGTCCCGGCGAGCGTGGAGGGCCGGTTCCTGATGGACCTGCTGCTGCGCTTCCCGGACGGTATCGCCCCGCTGTGGAAGGTCGTCCTGCCGCAACCGGTTCCGTTCGGCACAGTGGCGGACGTACTGCCGCAGGACGCCGAGCGGCACGTGCATCGCATCCGGCTGGCCGATCCGGCCGGCCACCGGTCGGCCGGCGTCGCCGTCGTCCCCCAGATCGTCCGTGTCCCCTCGCTGCGCTCGCCCGGCCCGCCGCAGCTGCGGGTGCGATCCGGCCCCGGACCGGTGATCGAGGTGGAGGCCACCGTGCGCGATGCGTTCGACCTGGCCCACGTGGTGCTGTTCGCCGACGACCGCGACGGACTGGCCCCGGCGGACGACACCACCCGGATCGCCGCGCAGTTGCTGCGCCTGCCGAACCGGCGAGACCTCTATCCGGACGGCGGAATCCGGGTCCGGCTGGCCGACGGGTCGCTGCTCGGCCCGGCCGCGGTCCTGGACCGTGCGGCCGGAGCCGCCGTCCCGCCCGATCGCGTCCTCACCGGCACGCTCGCCTCCGCGCCGCAGCGGCGGGTGGCCCTCTGGGGCGTCGCCATGACCCGGGACGGCATCCCGTCGCGACTGGCCGGGCCGGTTGTCACGCTCACCGCCGGAGGTGCCTGATGGCCGGTCTGGTCCCGCCGATCGAACCGGCCGGCTGGTCGCTCGAGATCACGCCATCCGTCCTGGTTCCGGACGGGCTGCGCTACGCGGGACGGCGTCTGCCCGCGCTGCGAGCGACGCGCTCGGGGACCGCCGCCGTCCGGATGCCCGCCTTCGGGACCCTGTCCCGCGCCGGTGACGTGGTCCAGGTGGAGGTCAGCCCCTTCCGGCACCGCGAGGTGGTGACCGCACTCCCGGGCGGACTGCCCACCTTCTACCTCGTTCTGGATCCGGGGACGACGCTGGTCCCCTTCGACGACGGCGACGGGGCACGACCGGATGACCAGCTCGCGGTCACCGAGGGGGTCAGCATCCTGGTGGTGTCCCAGGACCGGCTGGCCCGCGATCCAGGCCTGTGGCTGCAGCAGTTGATCGACGCGCACGGCGGGTCGACGGAATGGGAGGCGCTGGCAGCGGCTCTCACCGCCGCCCGGCCGGATCCGGCCGAACCGCCGGTCATGCTGCTCGACCACGCCGGCGCTCCGCTCGCCGCTGGAGTGGTCGAGATCGGAGCCGGCGCCAGGACGCCGGTGGCCGCCACGCTCGACCCGGCCGACGGTGGCGACCTGCAGCGAACGGTCGCCCGGCTGCACGCCGCCGACCCCACGCAGATGCCGCTGGCCAGTGTGTTCGCCGCTGGCGCTCCGGTCACCCTGCGGCCCGCACTGCCGGACGGCGATCCAGGGCCCGACATCCAGCTCGCGACGGTGGAGGACGCCGGCCACGCCGCGCAGACCATCGAGGTAACGCCCGAGCACCGACACGTGATGGTGCTCGACCTGCAGCAGTGGTTCGCGCCGCAGTTCGCCGGCCCCAAGCTCGCGCGCTACACGCGCGGCAACCGGTTCACACCGTTCGTGAACGGCACGCCCTACTTCTCCGACCTGTTCCACCGGGTGCAGGAGGCGGCCCGGGCCGGCTCGGGCGGGCTGCACCTGACCGGCGGCTGGCAGACCTTCCCCGACACCGAACTGGCGGCGCGCGAACCGGTTCCGCCGGACGGCATCGCCCTCCCGGTCACCGTGCAGGAGGCGGCGGAACTGCTCGCGGGCCACGGTGGCGCCACCCGGGTGCTGTCGCCCCAGTTCTTCCAGTTCGATTCCGGGACGGCGGTGGAGACGGCCGAGATCGTGGTGGTGAGCACGCTGATCGGGACGCTGCTGGGCCTGCAGCGGGTGGACGCCGTGCGGAGCGATGCCGGTGGCGCGGTGATCCTGGTCGCCCTGTTCGCGATCAACGGCATCGCGATCACCTGGATCATCGGCACCGACGGCCGTGCGCTGGAGCCGAACAAGGACGCCGTCGATCTGCTCAGCACGGTTCCCAGCACGGTGAGCCGGTTCTCGCCCCATCCGGCGACAGTCGAGGACAATCCGCTGAGCCCGCCACTGTCCGGCTTCCCTTTCGACTCGCTGATCAAGCTGGACCGCCATTTCGGCTTCTACCACACCAAGTTCGCCGTCGTCGCAGCCGGCGACGAGCGGTACGCCTACTGCGGGGGAATCGATCTCAACCCCAACCGGCTGGACGACGCCCGCCATCTGCTGCCGGGGCCGTACCACGACGTGCACACCCGGATCCAGGGCCCGGCCGCGCGGGACATCGAGCTGACGTTCGCCGAACGCTGGGAGCGGGACGGCGGCGGAACGGGTCTGGCCTTCGAACCGGCTCCGGCCGGAACGGCCGGCGATGGCACGGACGTCATCCAGGTCGCCCGCACCTACTACAAGGCCGCGGACCCCTCGCGAGCACTGGCGTTCGCACCGGACGGTGACCGGACCATCATCGAGACAATGCTGCGCGCCATCGACCGGGCGCGGGAGTTCATCTACATCGAGGACCAGTACTTCACGCCGCCGACCCGGTACCGCGACGCGTTGCTGCGCAAGGTCCAGCAGCGTGAGATCGGCGCCCTGGTCATCGTGCTGCCGGGCACTCCCGACCAGCCGTTCGGGGAGATCGTCCGGGAGCCGTTCCTGGCCGACCTGCTGGACGCCGACGCTGGCGCGGGCATCGTCCGGATCGGTACGCCCCGTAGGCATTTCACCACTCCGGACAACGAGCTGCGGGCCGCCTCCGGCCGTCTGCTGCTGCTGGCCGACCTCAGCGCCTCGGGTGGCGTCGATCCCACCGTCGTCCTCGGCCCCACCTCGCGGCTGCCACCGCCACCGTTCTGGTTCGCCGTCGAGGGCGAGCTGATGTACGCCTTCAACGAGTCCACCACGCCACCACCGGCGGGCGTGCGGGGCCGCGTCTTCGAGGTCGTGCGCGGCGCGGAGACCCGGATGTTCAGCCGTGATGCGACGAACCTGACCGCCGGACCGCGCACCCGGGAGCACAAGGCCGGTGCGGCGGCCACGGTGGCCGACCTGGCCGGGATCTACGTGCACGCCAAGATGATGATCGTCGACGACGTCTTCGCCGGGATCGGCTCGGCGAACATCAATCGGCGCGGCCTCTACCACGACGGCGAGATCACCGCGTTCAACGTGCCCCAGCAGCTGCGGACCTCACCGGCGAATCCGATCGCCGCACTGCGGCGTGAACTCTGGGCCGAGATGCTGGACCTGCCCAGCAGCGCGGGGCCCCTGCTCGACGACCCGATCGCCGCCGCCCGCCTGTTCGACCGGTCGCCCGCCCTGGGCAACCGCTTCACCCCCTTCGGATCCCATCCGACCCATCTGATGTACGACGCCACTGGTGGGGACGGCGTGGTCCTGGACGTGCTCAAGTTCTTCCTGGTCGATCTACCGGTGGTGTTCGATCACGGTGCGATCTTCGACGCGGTGGTCGATCCGACCAGTGCGGTGGAGACAGCCTGATGGCGCCCGGGCCGCAGACGCTGTTCGGCCTGTTCGGCGACTTCGTCTCGGGCTGGCCCTCGGCGCACGTGCGCCCGGAGACCGGTAACGTCGCCGGTGGTGACGAACCGGATCCGGCCCCGTGGCTGCTGGCGCTCAACCAGGCCGTCCACGTGCTCGCGGTCCGAGGTGGCGCCCGGGCCGACGGTGTCGCCGTCGAGGCCGAACTCTCGCTTCCCGCAACGGGTTTCCCGTCGTTCCCGGACGGGTGGCCGTTCGTCCTGACGTCGATGCCGGACGTCGAGTTCCGGATCAAGCCGTTCGCGCTGGCCGGTCGCGTCGTACGCATGGTCGCGGCCCTGGGCGCGGAGGGTGGTCCGGAACTGGTGCTGGAGGGCCTGCCGGTCGAGATCGTGCTGCCCTCGGGCCTGATCGAGGTCCACCCCGACGAGCCCGGCGACCCGGCCGGCAACGCGACGGTCACCGTGGGCGAGTTCGAACCGGGCCGGCTCGACGATCTGCAGGTAGTCTATCGCCGCGGCGGCGGCCCGGGCACCTCGGTCCTGGTCCACGTCCGCCTGACCATGACCGCGGACCTCGAGTTCGACATCCAGCCGGCCGTGCCGATCTCCTTCGGCCGGTGTGCGCTGTCCGGCGTGCCCTGCACCGCCGTGCACGACTTCCGGCTGCTGCCGTCGCCGGGTTTCGCCCGGGACCGGATCGAGTGGCTGCGGCACAGCATCGAACCCTGGCTGCCCAGTCACACCGCCTCGAACGACGGCCTGTTCGCCGTCCGCTCGGCCGACATCGACGAGGAGTCGTCCCGGCTGCGGGGTCTGGCCGACTGGCTCAACGACCACCAGGAGGACGAGACCCCCGCTCCTGGTTCGGGCTCGACCCCGGATCCGGGCCCGGCCGCCGAGTTCGTGTTCGGGGACGCGGTGGTCCCGTTCCGGGGCCCGCTCCTGCTCCCGGTGCCGCGTCACCTCACCGCCGGGGTGCGCCGGCGGGTGCTCGATCCGGCGTCCACCGAGCAGGTCTTCGCGTTTGAGCGGGCGCCGGTCCGGATCCGGATCAGTTCCGATCCGCACCTGACGTTCGTCGTCCAGGATCTGTACTACCGGTCCCAGCCGAGCGAGCAGATCGGTGAGGA
The DNA here is from genome assembly GCA_963825645.1 of uncultured Actinomycetota bacterium. GTDB lineage: Bacteria > Actinomycetota > Actinomycetes > Actinomycetales > Kineosporiaceae > JADJPO01. The sequence goes on along the minus strand of CAWGTT010000006.1, from coordinate 135,903 downwards.
CCTCGGATTGACCTTCCACGCGGCGCTGGTGTTCGGCGCGGACTCCACCGCCCAGCACGCCATCGAGATCGGGCTGGAACCGGAGTACACCCTGACCGCGGCCTATCAGCGGGATTTCGCGACCCCGCCGAACAGCCCGCCGGGCACGCCCCCGGAACCGTCTGACGGGCCACACGAGGACGTCAACCGCCTCGGCCACTTCGAGATCGCGCAGATCCTGATCTTCGACGTGATGGCGATCCGCGGCGGCTTCTCCCTGGGCCGCTGGCTCGGCCAGGGCAAGGACCCGGTCGACAGCTGGCTGCTGACCGCCGACCTCTTCGTCTCGCTGCCCCCGACCGGTGCCGACGACCACAAGGGTTTCCGGCTGCGGGCTCTCAACGGTGAGCACGTCACCTTCACGCTGGAGAACGCCGGCTGGCGGTTCGGCGAGATCCACCTGGAGGGCATCGCCCTGCCGGACGGGGTGGTCGCCTGGTTCGGCCCGCTCGGCTTCGTCATCTCCGAGCTCGGGCTGACCGCGGAGGACGACGCCAGCTATCTGAGCCTGTCCGGTGGCCTGGTCATCGATCCGCCCGCCGGGCTCGAGGGCGCGCTCACCGTCAAGCGGCTGCGGCTGCGCGTCCGGGGCAACGAGTCCGCGCCCCGGCTGAAGATCGACGGCTTCTTCCTGCGGCTCAAGAGCTCGGTCCTCCTGATCGAGGCGGGCGGCTACTACAGCGAACGCGAGGAGTCCGACACCAGCATCACCGAGTTCGGCTTCACCGGGACGGTGTCCTTCCACGTCGGCAAGGTCGAGCACCGGGTGATGGTCGACCTGCTGCACGGCCACCGGTCGTCGGACGCCGGGAGCTTCCACTACCTGATGGTCCAAGCGGTGTACGCCGGGCAGCTCGGCCCGATCGCCGGCGTCGAACTGCGTGGCGCGCGCGTGCTGTACGCGAACAACATGAAGCCCAAGCTGCGCGAGGTCGATCGCGACGCGCGCGAACTCCGCTACTACCGGTGGTACCTGGATTCCGACCCGCTCACCGTGCCGGGAGACCGGCGGCTGGCAGCGTGGGAGGTGATCGACGATGCCTGGGCGTGGGGGGTCGGCGCCTCGGCCTCGTTCGTGGCCCTGGGACGGCTGGTCGTGCTCGACCTCTTCGTCCTCGGCATCCACAGCCCCGCTGAGCACGGGATGCTCTTCTCGGCCCGGGTGTTCGCCATCGCGCCGGAGCCGCTGGGCTTCCTGGCGATCGAGTGGGACCGCGAGAACGACCGCACCAGTGCCGTGCTCGCGGTCAACGTCACGATGGCCTCGTTCGTCAAGGACGCGCCGGGATGGCTGGCCGGCGCCGGCGGGCTGAAGGGCAGCCTGTTCCTGTCCAACGACCCGGCGACCCTCGCCATCGGGCGGCTGGCCGACCAGAGCAGCTGGCTCACGCTGCGGTTCGGCGTCGACCTCTGGCTGGAGGCGTCGCTGTCGATCGCCTTCTGCCTGGAACTGGTCGAGGGCGGCCCGAAGGGCTTCGCGCTCGCCGTGCGGGTGGAGGGTGGTATCGGCAAGCGGGGGGTCATCCAGCTCAGCTACAACGCCGGATTCGGCGTCCAGGTGCTGGTCTTCACCACCGGGTCGACGGACTACGCGGCCATGGTGTTCATCGAGGTCGGCTTCCGCTTCATCTTGTTCGGCTTCCTGCGGATCGGGGTCAGCGCCCGGCTGGAGTTCCGGGTGGTCGGGGCGGCTCCCACCCGCGGTGACCTGTCGGCGCAGATCCGGCTCGAGACGCCCTGGTTCCTGCCTGACGTGACCTGGCGGCTCGAGGTGCAGTTCGGTGAACTGGACCCCGCCGCCCTCTCCGCCGCCGCCCAGCCGCTGGCGAGTTCAGCCGCGATCGAAGCCGCCTCGCTGCAGCGGCTTCCGGCCCATCTCGAACGGTTCGACCCGCACTGGGACGGCACCGGGGTGTCGCCCACGCACTCGGTGCGCGAACTGCAGGCACCGACCCGGCCGGAGGCCGTGCGGCTGGCGAACCTGGCGGCGGACACCGCCCTGCGGCCGGTCGCCACCGATGCCACCATCGCGGTCGAGTGGAGCGTCCCGGTGATCGACCGGCTCGGGCTCGGCACCGGGCTCGCGAGCGATCCGGGCCGGCAACAGTCCGGGGATCTCACCCTCACCTACGAGCTGGTCGGGCTCGCCGTGCGGCGGCGGGCACGTTTCGGTGCGGACCGTTCGTGGCATCAGCTCAGCGATCGCATCGAGCTCACCACCGACTTCAGCGATCCCGGCGGCGTTCAGCTCCAGGGTGCGTTTGCCGAGCAGGTGCTGGCCGCCACCTGGGATCTGGACCAGCAGGTGGCCGGCCAGCCGGCCGCGAAGCGGTTGCTGCTCAACGGGGTCGCCCCGTACGAGTTCGCCACCTCGGACGCGCGATCCGACGAGCAACTGGTGCGGTTCGCCACCGGATGGCCCTGCTGCCGCCCGCCGGACGACAAGGACCTTGCCGATCTGTTCCACCGCGTGCACTGGCGGGATGCGCTGGCCGGCGTGGATCTGCCGGCCCGCTCACGGTTCTCGGACAGCACCAGCAGTATCCGCTTCCCCCGCGGCGGCTGGACCCACCCCGCCCAGTTCGCCGGGGCGCCGGCCGGCACCATGGTGGCGGTCACGCCGATCGCCTCGCCGGGCGTGGCGGCTCGCGCGGATCTCGACCAGGACGCCGCCTTCTGCGGTGCCCGCCTGGCCTGGCCCCGCGGGGTGCAGGCCCTGCTGGTGATGTTCGACCGCACCGGCCGCGAGGTCGGCCGCCGCGACCTGGGCGCGGGCACCGCGGCCTTCCAGTCCGTCCTGGCCGGCGCGCAGGGTCCGATCCGGCGGTTCGAGGTGTGGATCCTCCCCCGGACGCCGGGCATCGCGCACCCGGTGGCCGGGGCACGCCGGGCGGCGTCAGTCACGCCGGTGACGCTGGAGATCGAGGAAGCCTCCTACGTGGGCCTGGACGACTACCTGGAGCTGCTGCTCGAGGCGGCGGCCTGCGAGGCCGGAGCGGGCGGCGGTTACGAGGGCAAGGGCAAGCTGGCCCTGCTGCCGAACCACGAGTATGAGATCCGGCTCACCACCCGGGCCTCCATCGGCCATCCGTCGACCGCCACCGAACCGGCCGACGTGGAGGAGTTCGTCTACGTGCGCACCAAGGGCCTGCCCGGCCTCAACGCGGTGACCAGGCTCGGTGACGAGCTCGAACCACATGTGCGGCAGGCCTATTCGGGCGGCACCGCGAACGGCGCGCTCTACCGTGCCGAGCCGGTGACCCTGGCCTTCTCCGAGGGTTTCCTGGTCGCCGTCCCCCTGAACGTGCGGCCACCCGGCACCGCCGCCGAGCAGACGACGCTGCTGCGGATGCAACTGGTCGCCGAACCGGAGGTGGCCAGCGGGGCCGAGACCGTCTTCACCACCACCGGTGAGGACTGGGTCGCGACCCACCACGGGGCGGGCGTCCCGCCGCCACCGCCCCGGCCCCGACCGCCCTGGCGGGGCAAGCCTGCGCAGGGGACGACGACCAGCACGGCCATGGTGACCGCCGACCCGCTGCTGCACCGGCTGGCGCGGGTGACGCAGCGCCCGGGAGTGCCGTGCAGCCCGGGCGATCCGCGCGAGCTCATCGGCACGGTCCTGATCGCACCCCCGCCGGGCGAGGACGGCCAGTGGAGCGCGAGCACCCGTTTCGTCGCGAGCGTGCGGGTCGAGGGAGCGGGTTTCGTCGACCGCCGCCCGTTCGAGCCCGGTGACGACACCGCGTTCTCAAGGTTCCCGGCCACCGGCGCCTGGAGCATCGCCGACGACGGCAGCCTGCAGACCACCGCTGCCGGCAACGCAGTGTTCGGTGATCCGGACTGGGACCACCTGACCGCCGCCGTGGGCATGCGATCAGCATCGCCCGGGCAGCCCATGGCTCCAGCCGGGGTCGGGTTCGGCGTCAGCGGGACGGGCCCGGCCCCCCGCGGGATCTTCGTGACGGTGGACGGCGGCCGGCTCGTCATCCGGCGGCGCACCACCGTGGGCGGACCTCTCACCGAGCTCGCGGCCGCCGTCCTGCCCGTGCCCGCGGACCCTGCGGACGTGCCGCCGGTGACCCTGCTGGCCACCGCCTACGACGACCGGGTCAAGGCACAGGTCGGCGAGGTCGTGGTCGAGGCCGATCGCGACGTCGTGCGCGAGGGCCGGCTCTGCCTGGTGGCCGGCGGCCCGGTCGCCTTCACCTCGTTGCAGGTGCACGGCCTGGACCTGTTCGCGTTCGGGTTCACAGTCAGCCGGTTCGGCTCGTTCGAGGACCACATCGGGTCGTGGTCCGGCCGGCTGGACGATGCCGCGCCGGACGTCATGGGCCCGGGGACGACCACGGCGACCGTGGCGCAACTGTGGGCGGCCGGCGCGGGCGACGTGAGCGCCGTGATGGCGCCCGGAGCAACGGCGGCGGATCGTGAACGGGTGTTCGCAGCCTGGGCCGGAGCGCTCGGACTGCCCTTGAAGGACGACGTCACCAGCCTCGAACTGACCCGGGTCACCGACAGCATCGGTCGCGCCCAGGCGCTGCTGATCGAGTCCCCCGAGCCCCTGGACCTGACATCCGAGATCACGGCCGGGATGGTGCACCGCACTCACACCGGCGGACTTCCGTTCCCGGTACAGCCCTTACCGCCGTCCACGGTGGCCGGGTCGCTCCGCGACCGTCTCCACGATCTGGTCCAACCAGCCTCCCCCGGTCCGCGGCCGCGCGGACCGCTCCACGTCCGGGCGCCCCGGCCGGATCCCGATCGCACGATCCTGGACGTCGACGTCGTGCGCGGCGGCCTGCGGCTGACCTTGGACCCGGCGCTGGCCAACGCCGGCGCACTGGCCGTGGTCGCGGTCGGGCAGGGCGGTGACCTGCGGCTCCTGGGCGGTGTGGTCCGGCCCGGCTTCCTCCCCCAATCACCGGCGCAGCTGCTGGCCAGGCGGACCGGTGCGATGCCCGCACTGCCCCACGGCAGCGAACTGGCTCCGGATCTCGCCTCGCCCCTGCCGGGCACGGTGCTGCTGGCGACAACCGACCTCGTGCAGCTGGTGGGCCGTTTCCGGATGCAGCCGGAGGATGTGGACGTGCCCGTGCCGGTCCAGGCACTGCAGAGCGGTGACGGCCGCCGCGTGCTGCTGATCCCCACCGCCGCCGCGCATTTTGAGCCGGGCAGCCATCGGCTCACCCTCACCCTGTCCCGCCGGCGCTGGCCCACCACCGACGCCCCCGACGCCACCAACACCTACCAGGCGACGGCCACGATCTCTCTCAACTTCTGAGACCCTGGGCCGCCACATGTTCCGGCGAGTGCGATACCGGTCGCAGGGGTGGGCTCACAGACCGAGAAGGTGTGGGTGCCGAGAACTCTGCAATCGTCATGCGACCTGCGCATATTCATGGATCAGACCGCCGAGCCGGTCACGTCGTCGGAGGGTGACGTCGGGGTCTGCGGGGGCTGTTGGGAGTGCACGCAACGGTGCGGCTTGGCTCAAGGCGCGATGGGGTCGATGGGTGTTGAAATGGGGCTCTTCCGGCATGGATGTTGATCCACATCTATGGTCCGGAGCCGAGTCGTTCGTGGGGTAGGACGTGGGTGACGGGGCCGAGGGTGAGCATGATGAGTGCCAGCGCGGCGTGCAGGGAGTGGAACCCGTATGCGCGGGTGAGGATGAGTCGCACGCGACGGTTGAGGCCCTCGTGCCGGGCGTTGTTCACTCGGAGTCGGATCGCGGCGAGGATCCCGTCACGGTGGCGGGTGATGGTCCGTGCCAGGGTGACGAAGGGTTTCAGTCCGCTGCGAGAGGCCTTGGCGCAGAACCGGTCGAGCAGGTGCTCGACGTCGGCGTAGTCCAGGTCGGGGGAGAAGATCGCCCGGAGTGCCTCCCGCAGGGTGTAGGCCCGCCAGATCGCGCCGCCGGCCCGGCGGAACCGACGCAAGGTCGCGGCCTGATCGTCGGTCAGGTTCTCGGGGCGTTTCAGCAGCGCCCAGCGGGCGCCTTTGAACCGGCGGGCCGCGGTCGGGTCACTGCGGCGCAGGATCTGCCAGTGTTCGCGGCGCACGGTATCCAACGCCTTGGTGCCCAGGGCGACCACATGGAAGGGATCGAAACAGATCGTTGCCTGTGGGGCGTGGCCCGGTTTGCGGACGCTCTTCTCATAGCCGGCGCTCATGTCCATGCTGACCGCCTGGACCGCCGCGGAGCGTTCGGGTCCCAGCTCGGTGAAGAAGCCGTCCAGGGTGGCCGCGTCGCGGCCCTGGGCGCCCCACACCACCTGCGCGCGGGTATGAGATGAGACCAGCGTCACGTAGTTCTGGCCCTTACGCCAGGCCACTTCGTCCACCCCGATGACGAACAGGTCCTCCAGCCTGTCGGTGTCCAGGACCTCGTCGAGGACCCGGGTGATGATCCGGCCGACGGTGTCCCAGTCGATGCGTACCAGCCGGGCCAACGCGGTCTGATCCATCGTGGTGGCCAGCCAGCCGACCAGCGCCTCGAAGTCGCGGGTGAACCTCGAACCAGGCCGGGCGAACGGCACGCCCTCGACCACCACCCCATGGGCAGGACAGGCCAGTCGGCGCAGCCTGGCGTGCACCTGCAGCCGCCGTGATGCCAGGTCCAGATGCCGCCAGAGGGAGGCCACCGGCCGGGTGTCATGGCGGGCGCCGGTGGTGTATCCGCAGTGCGGGCAGACCAGCCGACGGCGCCGCAACCCGACGGTCACGCTCACCGTCGTCGCGGTGAAGGCCACCGCGGTCACCCGGGTTCCCGGCAGGGCCAACAGACGGTTGAATGCTGTGGTGACGCGCACGGGCCTCACCCGCCCTTCCGCAGTCTTGGTCGACCACGGAACGGTAGGCACACCCCGTGCGCGTCCGCTCGTCAGCGCCCGGGCCGGGATGGGGACCGGCGCAGCGTACGGGCCCGCCCTCACCCCTCAAGAGCGCTCCGCGCCGCCAGCGACCACGGGAGGCGCCCGCTGACGCGATCACCTCTCGCGGCTCTTGACCGGCGAGCCTCCACGGGCCCTACCAGGCCAGGAACAGGCAGGCCAAGGCCTGCCCCCATCAACGCGCCGGCCCCCACCCGACCCCTGCCACCACCCGTACCCACCCCACAACCCGGTCCACGCCACCCACAACACCCTCACCCGCAACGACAAGCGACCCGATCACCCAGAAGTGGATCAACATCCATGCCGGTAGGCCCTGAAAGGGGCTTCGTACTCGCCCAGGGCAGTCCTGGCGTGAGCCGCGTTGACGATCAGGATCCGGTCGAGCAGCTCGCGGCGGACACTGCCCACGAACCGCTCGCAGATCGCGTTCGCGCGAGGCGCCCGGACGGGGATCTTGATCACGTCGGCGCCGACATTGGTGAACACAGCGTCGAACGCGTCGGTGAACTTGGTGTCCCGATCGCGGATCAGGAACCTGATGCGGCGGCCGGCGTCGTCGAGGTCCATCAGCAGGTTGCGGGCCTGTTGCGTCACCCACGCCCCTGTCGGGTGGGCGGTGACGCCGAGGATCCGGACCTGGCGGGTGGCGTGCTCGACGGCGAAGAACACGTAGAGCCGCGTCAGGGTGATGGTCTCGAGGTGGAAGAAGTCGCAGGCCACGATGCCCTCGGCCTGGGCTGTCAGGAACTATTGCCAGGTCGGGCCCGACCGTCTCGGCGCCGGGTCCAGCCCCGCAGAGTGGAGGATCGACCACACCGTCGAGGGCGCGACCGTGTAGCCGAGCCCGGCGAGCTCACCGTGCACCCGGCGGTAGCCCCACGTCGGGTTCTCCCTGGCCAGGCGTGTCACCAGCGCCCGAAGACCCGCCCGTGTCGGTGGCCGTCCCGGCCTCTTCCTGTGTCTTGCCCAGCGGCTGGCCACCAGCCGACGGTGCCACCGCAGGATCGTGCCCGGGGTGACGAGCATCCCGATCCGTCGCGTCGGCGGCAGCCGAAGCGCCAGTGCCGCGATCACGGCCCGGTCCACCCACGACAGCCGCGTTCGCCGATGCTGACGATGCAGCACCTCCAACTGGTGGCGTAGCACGAGGATCTCGACGTCCTTGGACGCCTCCGACCGAGCCAACAACCCCAGCCAGCTGACGAGACGTCGAGCGATTAGGTACCCCAGACGCAGTCCCATCGCGAGATCATGACATCCCCGCCGCGCCGTGAACGCCCAGGTCAACGCCCTGAGCCGAGTTCTCGGCACCCACAGCGTGACGCATCCAGGCCTCGGCGACCTGGGGACCGGCGGACTGGATGTAGACGTCCGTGGTCGTCGTGGACGCGTGGCCCATCAGCAGGGCGATCTTTTTCGACGGCGTTCCCGCGGCGGAACTGGTAACCAGCAATGTTCCAAACACGTCCAGTTCCCTCCGTCAGCCGTGATCATCTGGGGCCACTCAGCAGGATCCGCGAACAAGATCGTGCGTGGTGATGCGAGGACCTGTGCCCGCCGCGTTCCGGGAGCCCTGGACGGTGGCCACCCCACGCCAACGCCCGCTCGGCAACGGCTCGGTCCGCGGAATCGCCATCACAGTTCTCCTCGCTCCCACCACACAAGTTGGCGGGAATCGCACCCAACACGGTTGGGCCGATCGCGAGGAGAGGTCTCAGATCAGGTCAGCACACAGCACACGCCAGCACATTATCTTCATACCCCAGAGGGGTATATCAATTGATCATGCCTTTGACCTGCGATTTTCCGGTCGGGACGGCGAGATCCGAACTCGCGACCCCTTGACCCCCAGTAGCCGCGGTGGTCAGCGGCATGCTCAGCCTGTTTGCCCCAGGTCACCACCGATCTTAGTCGGCCGAGTCAAGGAGTCGACGGTCGGCAGCCTGCCGATGCTCGCGGCACTCGAGCCGGTGCCGCTACCCGTAGGCATCGCTGTGGTGGGAGATCTTGACGACCTCGACGACGACCTCGTCGTCCACGATGCGGTAGATCACCCGGTACTGGCCACGGCGCGCACTGAAGAACCCCTCCAACCCAAACCTCAGCGGCTTGCCCACACGGTGCGGGTTCTCCAGCAACGGACCGGACACGAACTCCCACACCGCCGCCGCGATCTGCTCCGGCAACGTCTCCGCCAGCGCCCGCCGGGCCGCCTTAGACAGCCGCAGCGTGTACGTCACGCCGCGCCGCGCCCCAGTCGCTGCGCCAAGAGAGCAGCCATCTCCTCCCCCGTGGTCCGCTCACCAGTGCCCGTCCTCGCCTCCTGGATCGCCGCCATGGCGTCCGGATCCGACAAGATCTCCAGGGTCTCGATCAGGCTCTCCAGGTCTTCCGGCGCGATCAGCACCGCCGCCGGGCGGCCGTTCTTCGTGATCGTCACCCGCTCCCAGGTCCCCTGCACGGCGCTGACCAACTCACTCAGCCGGTTCTTCGCATCCGCCAAAGAGGTCGTCTCCATGGCCAGAATTCTAGCCGTGACGGCCGTGGGTCGCTAGAACTGCTCGCCGCCTTCGTGACACCTCGGAGCCACCCACCCGCACGCCCGCACCTGCCCACAACCATGCCCTTCTGACGGGGATGGCGGCGGCGCATCGTTCTGACCCGTCGTCGGTACACCGGGCAGGGCACGCGCCCGCTCGAATACGTCCTCATCATGCAGTGGTCCTTGAACCCGTTGTTGGTGAAGTCCATCTGCAGGATGTCGCCGATCCCGGACTCGCCCGAGGGGTCGGTAGGCTGCCGCTCGTGCCCACCAGCGCGAGCGAGCGACTTGCCAGTCTCCTGAACAGGGTCGAAGCGCCGCTCCCGCCGTGTGTCCAGCTCACCGCTAAGGCGAGCGACCTGCGCCTGGAGGTCACTGGCCTTGGGCGGATCCGGTTTCCCGTCCCGGCCGACCAGGCACGCGAACTCATCACGCTCGCTTCGCCTGCGCGGTTCGGGCGGGGGGAGAAGACCCTGACCGACCCGAAGGTCCGCGACACCTGGGAGGTCCCGCGAAAGCTGGTGCGCGTGACCTGGACCAAGGCCCTCACGACCGCCTTGGACACCGTGCGTCAGCAGCTCGGCCTGCCACCCACCTCCCGGCTGGTCGCGGACCTCCACTCGCTCCTGGTCTACGAACCGGGCCAGTTCTTCCTGACCCATCAGGACTCCGAGAAGCACGACACCATGATCGGAACCCTGGTGGTGACCCTGCCGACGCCGCATACCGGCGGCGAACTCGTCATCCACCACGGCGACCAGTCCCGGACCCATCGGGGCTGGAAGTCCGAACTCGCGTTGGTGGCCTTCCACGCCGACCGTCGCCACGAGGTCCTGCCGGTGAGGTCCGGCTACCGGATCGCCCTGACGTACAACCTGCTCGTCGAGGGTGAGGGTGAGGGTGACGTCCCGGCTGGTGAGAGCGACGCGGACGACGAGCAGCTTGCTCAGTACCTGACGCAGCACTTCACAACCCGCGTCGTCCACCCCTATCGCGACCAGAACAGCGATCCGCCCAGACGGCTGGTGTACCTGCTCGACCATGAGTACACCGAGCGTGGCCTGAGTTGGTCCCGTCTGAAGGGAGGCGACATCGCGCGGGCCTCCCGGCTGCGGACTGCGGCAGCACGCTCGGGCTGTGACAGCGCTCTGGCCCTGGCCGACATCCAGGAGATCTGGGACGCCCACGAACCCGAACCCGTCTACCGACGCCACTACCGGTACGAGGAGCCCGCCCGCGAGCGGGACCAGGAGGAGTACGAGCTGCAGAGCCTGATCGACTCCTCGGTCAACCTCACCCACTGGGTCGACGAGGCAGGTACCTCGCGGGACATCTCCCTACGCATCACGGACGCCGAGGTGTGCGCGAGTACTCCGTCCGCTGCGCTGCAGCCCTACTCCTGGCAGTACGAGGGCTACATGGGCAACTGGGGCAACACGCTGGATCGCTGGTACCGGCGTGCAGCCGTCGTGGTGTGGCCTCAGGATCAGAGCTTCGCGATCCGAGCAGAGGCCGCGCCGTCCCGGGCCCTGGAGGAGCTACTCGGGCAGGTCAAGGCGGGTGACCTCGACGCAGCCCGCACCGCGGCGGCGACGCTCGCGCCGTTCTGGGACACCATCACGCTCCCGCAGGACAAGGGAAGGCTGTTCGCCACGGCGTTGCGCGCAGCTGCAGCCCTCGACGACCCCCAGGTTGCGCGGCTGCTCGTGCGCCGCTTCCCAGTCGAGGAGCTCCGCGTGCCTCACATGGCCCCGCTGGCCGCGCTCGCCGCGCGATACGGCGACGCGTGGGTGGCCGAGCTGATGCAGACATGGTTCGGACGGCGCCAGGCGTGGTCACCGGGCGCCAAGGACCGGGTGGGCTGGCTGGCGTCACTGCCGGCTCTCTGCTCGGCGCTGCTCGAGACGAGGAACCCGGGGACGACGACGGCGGCCCGCCTCCTCGAACTCTCTTGGGACTCGCTGCGCGAGAACCTCGGCCAGGCGCTTGCGGCGACCGCACCTAGCCGGCGGGCACAGCAATTGGCCGCCTTGGGCGATCCGCTGGCGACCCTGCTGGCGGCCGTCGCCGCGGGCGGCGCAGCCGATCTCCGGACGTCGGTGATCGAGTTCTGCCGCGAGCGGAGCACCGAGCTGACCCCTTGCTTGATGACGGCACTGCGTGCGGCTGCTGGTCAGGCACCCAACGCGCGTCGCAACGCCGGCTTCGACGATCTCGCCTCAGACTGCGTCGATGCGCTGCAGGATCGGCTGACGCGGCCGGAGCGCGCGGACGACGACTGGTCCCTGACCGTGCCCGTAGGCTGCACCTGCGAGCTGTGCGAGACGCTCGGGGGATTCCTGCTCGACCCGGCGCGACGCACCACCGAGTGGCGACTGGCCAAGCCAGGCCGTCAGCACATCCACGGACGCATCGACGCCGCCGAGCTCCCGGTAGGCCACTCCACCCGACGCTCGGGGAGCCCCTACACCCTCGTCCTGACCAAGGAGGCTCGGCTCCTCGACCAAGAACGCCAGGCGCGACACCGTGATCAGCGTGACCTGGAGTGGCTCACTACGGAATGGGACCGGGGCTGAACAACCCCAGCCCCTCACCTGCGCTCGCTACGTCGTCCCACCACTACCACGACGCCGCCACGCCCGAACCCTTGACTCGTGGTCAAGCGGACCCAGCGCCTCCCGCGTCCCGCCGCAGTCCCGCCTCAGGCCGATGAGGTTCATGTTCACCAGTGGTGGGACCCCCTTGATCGCGCAGACCCCGAAGGAAACTGGCCGAGTCAAGGGTTCCATAGGCGGCATGCTCACATCAGAAGCCGCCCCGAACAGGCACCTCGCAGCCTCCGCAGGCATGTGACCTGCGGAAACCCTCACGCTGTCGGGACGGCGAGATTCGAACTCGCGACCCCTTGACCCCCAGTCAAGTGCGCTACCAAACTGCGCCACGTCCCGGTCGCGCCCCGGTCCCCCGGGGCCTCATGATGCTAACGCATCGACCGCGGCCGATCGTCCGCACGACTCCACGCCCATGACACCGGTGTCGTTGCGCGTGGCGCGGGCAGCGACTGCGGCCCAGCCGGCTAGCTCTGCTTGTCGACGTCCCACCCAGCTCGTCGGAAGGCGTCGGCTATGGCGCTGTTCGGCACGGGCCGGGGTTTGCGGCTATCCGGTCGTGGCGACCGGTCCGGACCTGGCGTCCTCCCCGACGAGCCGGACTGACCCGCCCGTCGGGACGAATCGACTCGATCGGGGCGCCCTCTTGCCGGGGCTGGCTTCGCCTGCGTTGACCGTACAGCGGTCGGCTTCGCCTCGGCCGACTCCGCCTCCGTCGGCTTCGCCTCGGCCGGCCTACCCTCGGCCGACCTCGTGGCTGCCACCGCACCGTCCTTCCCCCTGTTGCGGGACGCGGGTCTACCCCCACCTTTGCGCCCCGGGCCTCCGCCCGGGCCCGGCCGTCGGCTTGTGGCCTTGGGCTGCTCCTTCGGCTCGTCCAGGCACATGGTGAGCGAGATCCGTTTGCGCTCGAGGTCGACCTCCAGCACCCGAACCGTCACTACCTGACCCACGGTGACGACGCTGCGAGGGTCGGCCACGAAGGTGTTCGACAGCTGAGAGACGTGCACCAGCCCGTCCTGGTGCACCCCGATGTCCACGAACGCACCGAACGCCGCGACGTTGGTCACGGTGCCCTCCAGCGTCATGCCGCGGTGTAGGTCGGCCATGCTCTCGATGCCCTCGGCGAAGCGCGCCGAGACGAACGCCGGGCGCGGGTCGCGGCCGGGTTTGTCGAGCTCGGCGAGGATGTCGGCGACCGTCGGCAGCCCGAACTGCTCGTCGACGAAGTCGACTGCCGAAACCTGTTGCAGAACAGCAGTGTTGCCCACGAGATCACCGACACCGACGCCGGTGGCCGCTGCGATCCGGGCTACCACGGGGTAGGTCTCGGGGTGCACCGCCGAGGCGTCCAGCGGGGTCTGCCCGTCGTGGATCCGCAGGAAGCCCGCGCACTGCTCGAACGCCTTCGGCCCCAACCTGGGCACATCCAGCAGCTGGCGGCGGGAGCGGAACGGCCCGTTGGCGTCCCGGTGCGCCACGATCAGCGCGGCGAGCCCCTCGCCGACTCCGGAGACGCGGCGCAACAACGGCGCCGACGCGGTGTTCACCTCGACCCCGACCGCGTTGACGCAGTCCTCCACGACACCGTCCAGGCTGTGTGCGAGCAGCCCCTCGGCGACGTCGTGCTGGTACTGACCCACCCCGATCGACTTCGGGTCGATCTTGACCAGCTCCGCCAGCGGGTCCTGCAGACGCCGGGCGATCGACACCGCTCCGCGCAACGTCACATCCAGCTCGGGCAGCTCGGCCGAGGCGTAGGCGGACGCCGAGTAGACCGACGCCCCGGCCTCGCTGACCACGGCGCTGGTCAGGTTGAGCTCGGGGTGCCGGGTCGCCAGCTCGGCGGCCAGCCGTTCCGTCTCGCGGGACGCCGTCCCGTTGCCGATCGAGACCAGCTCCACCCGGTGCTGGGCAGCCAGGGCGGCAAGGCGGTCCAGCGCCTCCTGCCACTTCTTCGCCGGCGGGTGCGGGTAGATGGTGTCCGTGGCGACCACCTTGCCCGTGCCGTCCACTACCGCTACCTTCACCCCCGTCCGCAGCCCGGGGTCCAGGCCCATGGTCGGGCGGGACCCGGCCGGCGCGGCCAGCAGCAGGTCGCGCAGGTTGCCCGCGAACACCCGCACCGCCACGGCCTCGGCCTCCTCCCGGAGTCGGCCGCGGACATCGCCCTCGACCCGCAGCGCCACCCTGGTCCGCCAGGCCCATCGGACGCCGTCCAGCAGCCACGGGTCGGCGGCCCGGCCCTCGTCGCGGATGCCCGCCGACGCCGCGATCATCCGCTCGATCTCGCTGAGCGCGCCCAGCTCGACGTCCTGCGGGTCGAGGGTCAGCTCCAGAACCCCCTCGCGCTCACCGCGGAACAAGGCCAGTGCCCGGTGCGACGGCGCCGTCCGCAGTGCTTCGCGGTGGTCGAACCAGTCTGCGAACCGCGCCCTCTCCCCCTGCTTGCCCTCCCGGACGGCAGAGACCAGCTCCCCACGCGCCCAGACCCGCTCCCGAAGCGCGGCCAGCAGGTCGGCGTCCTCGGTGAACCGCTCGACCATGATCGCCCGGGCACCGTCCAGAGCCGCGTCGGCGTCGGCAACGCCGCGCTCAACGCTGACATACCCGGCCGCGACGGCGATCGGGTTGTGCCGTGGGTCGGCGAGCACGTCGTCGAGCAACGGCTCCAGGCCGGCTTCACGGGCGATCTGAGCCTTGGTCCGCCGCTTCGGCTTGAACGGCAGATAGACGTCCTCGAGCCGGGCCTTGGTCTGCGCCGAGGCGATGGCAGCAGCCAGCTCGGGAGCCAGCTTCCCCTGCGCGGCAACGGATTCGGTGACCGCGGCGCGCCGCTCCTCCAGCTCGCGCAGGTAGCTGAGCCGGTCGGCGAGGGTGCGCAGCTGGGCGTCGTCCAGCCCGCCGGTGGCCTCTTTGCGGTAGCGAGCCACGAACGGGACGGTGGCCCCGTCGTCGAGCAACGCGACCGCCGACTCGACCTGCCGCACGGCGACGCCGAGCTCATCGGCGATCCGTTGCGGCACCGGTGGTAGCGCACGGCGTCCATCGGACGGCAAGAGTTCTTGTGCTGCAGTCATTTCCGCTTCTCCCGAGGGCGGACCGACATCTCGATCGGGCTGCCGTCGAAACCGAACCCCTCGCGCAGCCGCCGCTCGAGGAACCGACGGTATCCCGCCTCGAGGAACCCCGTGGTGAACAGCACGAACCGCGGCGGGCGAGTGGCGGCCTGGGTGCCGAACAGGATCCGTGGCTGCTTGCCCCCCCTCAACGGGTGCGGGTGGGCCGCGACGATCTCGGCGAGCAGGCCGTTCAGCTGCGAGGTGGGGATGCGCTGCTCCCAGGAGGAGAGCGCGACGTCCAGGGCCCGCTGCAGCCGGTCGACGTGCCACCGGGTCTTGGCCGAGACGTTCACCCGCGGCGCCCACTGCACTTGCACCAGGTCGATCTCGAACTCCCGTTCCAGATACCTGCGCCGTTCCTCGTCGACCAGGTCCCACTTGTTGTAGGCGATCACGAGCGCCCGCCCGGCGTCGACCACCATCTGGATCACGCGGGTGTCCTGCTCGGTGAGCGGTTCCGAGGCGTCGAGCAGCACGACGGCCACCTCGGCCTTCTCCAGGGCCGCCCGGGTCCGCAGCGAGGCGTAGAAGTCGGCTCCCTGGCTCTGGTGCAGCTTGCGCCGGATCCCCGCCGTGTCGACCAGCCGCCACGGCCGACCGCCGATCTCGACCACCTCGTCGACCGGGTCCCTGGTCGTGCCGGCGGTGGCGTCGACCACCACCCGATCCTGACCCGCGAGGGCGTTCAGCAGGCTGGACTTGCCGACGTTGGGCCGACCCAGCAGCGCCACTCGGCGCAGACCGGACTCGCCGTCGCCGCCGACTGCGGAGACGTCCGGCAGGACCGCCAGGCAGGCGTCGAGCAGGTCACCGCTACCCCGGCCGTGGATCGCCGAGACCGGGTGCGGCTCCCCCAGCCCGAGGCTCCACAGGGCTGCCGCATCCGACTCGCCACGGGCGTCGTCCACCTTGTTCGCGGCCAGGACGACCGGTTTGCCGCTGCGCCGCAACAGCTTCACCACCGCTTCGTCGGTGTCGGTGGCCCCGACCGTGGCGTCGACGACGAACAGGACGGCGTCGGCCAGCTCCACAGCGATCTCGGCCTGTTCGGCGACCCGGGCCGCCATCCCCCGCAGGTCCCGCTCCCAGCCCCCGGTGTCGACCACCATGAAGCGCCGTCCAGCCCAGTCGGCCTCATAGCTCACCCGGTCCCGGGTGACGCCGGGCACGTCCTCGACAACCGCTTCACGCCGTCCGAGCACCCGGTTGACCAACGTGGACTTGCCGACGTTGGGCCGGCCGACGACGGCGAGCACCGGCAGCGGACCGGGGGTTTCGCCGTCATCGCCGCCGCCCGCGTCCCCGGCGATCAGGGCTCGGTCCTCCTCGGAGAGGTCGTAGACGTCCAGCCCGGCACGCAGCGTGCGAGCAGCGTCAGATGTCCCGTTCACGCGCGCACCTCCCCGGCGCAGTGCGCCGTTCTCAGAGTGGCCGGCACGGCCGCTAGGACCGCTTCCACGGTCTGCGCGAAGCTCAGGCCGGAGGAGTCGAGCTCGACCACGCCCTCGGCCGGGGTGAGGAAGGTCGAGACGGTGGAGTCGTCGGCGTCACGTCGCAAGACGACGTCGCGCATGGCGGCGACCGCATCGTCGCCGGCCTGCCCGTGCATCTCGATCGCACGGCGCTCCAGCCGGGCCCGGGCGTCGGCGGTGAGCAGGATTCGGACATCGGCATCCGGCGCGACCACCGTGGTGATGTCGCGTCCCTCGGCGACGATGCCGGCGCCGTCCCGAGCTGCGCCGATGATCGCACGCTGCCGATCACGAAGCTCGGCCCGGACGCCGAGGTTGGTCGCCACCGCGCTGACCGCGGCCGAGATCCTGTGCTCCCGGATGGCCGAGGTGATGTCGATACCCGCCACGGCGACGTGGGATACCCCAGGGTCGATGGAGATCTCCAGGTCCAGGGCGCGGGCGTGGTCGGCGACGTCCGCCTGGGCGGCCGGGGCGTCGCCGAGGTCGAGACCCTCGGCCAATGCCGACCAGGTCACGGCCCGGTACATGGCGCCGGTGTCGAGATAGGCCAGGTCCAGCCGGGCGGCCACCTCGCGGGAGACGCTCGACTTCCCCGAACCGGACGGTCCGTCGATGGCGACGACCAGCCCGGTGCGGCGCTGCGCGCCGTCATTGACCGGCACTTTCGACCTCCGCACGTGATTCCGGGAACGGCGACTCAGACTAGCCGCTTACCAAGCCCGGTCGTGTTTCGTGGGCAGTCGGTGCGGCCGGCGACCTCGCGGGAGATCACGTTGAAGATCACGTTGCGTCGATCCGGTCCGTTTCGCAGCACTTCCACGCAACGTGATCTTCAACGTGATCGTGAGGGTTCGAACCGGTGCACCCGGCGGCAGCGTCCGCGACGCTCACACGAACATCCATTGTCCTGACCACCCCGATCGGCGATACACAGGGGGCATGCACGGCCACGCCCCTCCCGAACCACGGGTCAACCGGCATGGTCAGCCGGTCGGTGCGCCAGTCGAGACGCCAGTCGAGGATGGCGGCCCGGTCGTCCCCGGCTGGCAGCCGCGGCCGATGCCACGACCGGTCCGGCTCGCCGGGCGCTACCTCGTCCTCGAGCCACTGACCGCTGACCACGCCGACCACCTGTTCGCGGCGCTCGGCGGTGAGGCCAACGAGTCGTTGTGGACCTACCGCGGCGACGAGCCTCCCTGCGACATCGATGCGTGGCGCGATCGCATCGCTCACCGGCCCGAGGGCTGGGTAACCTTCGCGATCCGCCCAGAGGCAGGCACCGCCCCCGCGACCTGCGGGCCGGCCAACGGAATGGCCTCGCTGCTGCGGGCCCATGTGTTCGACGAGCTCGGCTACCGGCGCTAGGAATGGAAGTGCGACAGCCTCAACGCACCGTCGAGGGCAGCCGCCGCCAGGCTCGGCTTCCGCTACGAGGGGCGGTTCTGCCATGCCCTGGTCTACAAGGGCCGCAACCGCGACACCGACTGGTTCGCGATCGCCGACGATGGCTGGCCGGCGGTACGCGAGGCGCACAATCGCTGGCTCGACCCGTCGAACTTCGACGAACACCGCAGGCAGGAGCAGGCCCTGTCGGTGCTGATGGCTCTGCTCAGGCGATGACCCGCCAGCCGCGTGCGCTGAGTGAGGCCTCCAGGTGCTCGCGGGCGGCGGGCAGCACCGACAGCTCTAGCAGTCCGACCGCTCGACCCGGGGCATGCTCCAGGGCGAGCTCCTCGACGTTGACGCCGAAGTCGCCGATGTCGGCGAACACCCGGGCCAGGGTGCCCGGCTTGTCGGGGATCACGACGGTGACCACCGAGTAGACCATGGGCCGGGCGCCGTGTTTGCCGGGCAATCGGTCCCGTCCGGCGTTGCCGGCCGCGACCGCCCGGGCCACCTCGGCCCGGGCACCCCGGGCAGCGGTGCCCGGCCGCTCCTCGGCGAGAGCCTCCAAGGCGGTCAGCACGCCGTCCAGGTCGCCGCGTAGCGCCCGCAACACCGCGGCCACCGACGCCGCGTTCCCGGCCAGGATCTGCGCCCACAGCGAAGGGTCGCTGCCGGCGATCCGGGTGACGTCACGCAGCCCCTGCCCGGCGATCGCCACCGCGTCGTCGGGCGCGTCGCGCAATCGGGCGGCGACCAGGCTGGCCACCACCTGCGGTACGTGGGAGACGAGCGCCACCGCACGGTCGTGCTCGCCCGGATCCATGACCACGACGCCGGCTCCGAGGGCCGCGGCCAGGCGGCGCACGATCTCCACGCGCGCCGGCTCGGCCTTGGCGCTGGGGCAGATCACCCAGGGCCGGCCGAGGAACAGATCTCCGCGCGCGGCCACGGCACCCGAGCGTTCCCGGCCGGCCATCGGGTGCGAGCCCACGTAGCGGGTCACCTCGCCGCCCCCGGCGACCACGTGGTCCAGCACACCGGCCTTGACGCTGGCGACATCGGTGACCGTGGCCAGCTGGTGGGCGGTCAGCTCGGCGAGCACGACCTGCGCGGTAACGTCGGGCGGGGTCGCCACCACCACCAGGTCCACAGGCTCGCCTACCGCCCCGTGGGCGGCCGTTCCCGGATCGACCTCCCCGGCGCCCAGGTCGCAGGCCAGCTGCAGCGCGGTCGGCGAGGGGTCGGCCAGCAGCACCCGGACGCCGAGAGCCCGCAGGCCCAGCGCGATGCTGGTGCCGAGCAGGCCGGTCCCGACCACCCGGACCGTGCCGACGCCGAGGCGCGAGAGAGAGTCGTCCACCGCTGTCCCAGCCTCGCTCACCGATCACCGGTCACCGGTCGGCCCGGCACGGCCGGGACGTCGGATCGCAGCGTCTCGGTGCCGTGCAGATACACGTTTCTCAGCCGCCCCCGCGGCCGGTCGGTCTCGATGTGCGCCAGCAACCGGACCACCCGCGGCATCGAGTTCTCGACCCACATCTCCTGGGCGCAGATCAGGGCCACGTCGTGCAGGCCGAGCTGGCGCGCCGCCATCGCCGGCGCAACCGACGAGATGTCCCGGGTCGCAGTGAAGATCACGCTGACCACGTCGGTGTCAGCGAGCTCGTTCACCTCGAGCACCTCGGTCACCAGTTCGCGGGTCGCGAAGAGCACGGTCTCCTTGTCGTCGACGGGGACCTGCGTCGCCCCGCGCACGGCCTGAACGCTCACGCCCCAAGGGTAGGGGCCTGCCATGTGCCAGGCGTGACCGGTCGAGCTACAGACCCACGGCCGCCATCAGGCTGCCCAGCTCGGCGCCGGAGATCACCCGGGTGCGGCCGGGCCGCAGGTCACCGAGCCGGATCGGCCCGACCTGGGTTCTGACCAGCTGCACCACGGGGTGCCCGGCGGCCTCCAACACACGGCGCACCACCCGGTTCCGGCCGTCGTGCAGCACCAGCTCGAGCAGGGCCTTGCCCGGCCGGGCGTCGACCACCCGGAACTCGTCGACCGTGGCCGATCCGTCGTCCAGCTCGATCCCGGCGAGCAGGCGCCGGCCGAGGTCGCGCGGCACGCTGCTGCCGGTCACCTCGATCTCGGCGAGGTAGACCTTGGGCACCTCGTACCGGGGATGGGCCAGCCGGTTGGCCAGCTCACCGTCGTTGGTCAGCAGCAGGAGTCCCTCGGTGTCGACGTCGAGGCGGCCGACGTGGAACAGCCTCTGGTCGATCCGGTCGCCCACCAGGTCTGCCACCGTCGGGCGTCCCTGCGGATCGCTCATCGCCGAGAGCACCCCCACCGGCTTGTTCAACGCGATCGTCACCAGGGACTCGTCGAGCTGCACGCGCAGCCCGTCCACGTGCACCACCGCGCGACGCGGGTCGACCCGCACCCCGAGCTCGCGCACCAGCTGGCCGTCGACCTGCACCCGACCCGCCGCGATCAGCTGCTCGCAAGCCCGCCGCGAGCCCAGCCCGGCCTGAGCGAGCACCTTCTGCAGCCGAACGCCGTCCGGGTCGTGGACGTCGCGCGCGGGAGAAGCGGGCTCGGCAGAGCGGCCGCGCCGGGCGGGGCGAGCGGGACGGGCGGGCCGGTCTCTGGGATCGCGGCTCACGTCGTCCCCCCGACGCCGATCTCGTCGAGGGCGTCCATCTCGGGCAGGAACGGGGCGAGGGCCGGCAGCTCCTCGACACAGGTGAGCCCGATCCGGTGCAGGAAGTAGGTACTGGTGCGATAGAGGACCGCGCCGGTCTCCGGGTCATGCCCGGCCTCCTCGACCAGGCCACGGTTGAGCAGCGTGCGCATCACGGCGTCCACGTTCACCCCCCGGACGGCGCCGACGCGGGCCCTGCTGACGGGCTGGCGGTAGGCGACGATCGCCAGGGTCTCCAGCGCCGCCTGAGTGAGGCGGGCGGTCTGGCCGTCGAGCATGAACCGCTCCACCACGGACGCGTACTCGCTGCGGCTGTAGATCCGCCAGCCACCCGCGACCCGCCGAAGCTGGAACCCGCGGCCCGCCTCGTCGTAGTCGGCGGTCAGCTCGGCGAGCAGGTCGGTGACCGCCGAGACGGTCACGCCGAGCGCCGAGGCCAGGGCCGTCTCGCTGACCGGTTCCTCGAGCACCATCAGCACCGCTTCGAGCGCCCCTCGGGCGCCCGACGGCAGCGTGTCCAGGTCCAGTTCCACCTGGTCGCACGTGTCGGAGGTGTGAGGTGCGCGCGGGGTGGTGGGGGTGTCCGGACCGGGTGCCGGTGCGCGCTGCTGATCGAGCTGGTCAGTCGACTGGCTCACTGTCTGCTGCTCCCTGTCCGTCGTCGCGCATCTGCTCATAGTCGTCGTCGACGTCGACCTCGCCGGCCTCGCTACCGGTCCATCGGATGCTCAGCTCGCCCAGAGCGGCGGCCTGGTCGAAGGCTACGGCGCCTTCCCGGAACAGTTCGAGCAGAGCCAGGAACCTGGCCACCACCACGTTCGTCGCGTCCGCGTCGGCGACCAGCACGCGGAAGCTCGCCGAGCGGGTCCGCCGCAGCCGCGCGACGATCAGCACGGCCTGCTCCCGAACGCTCACCGCCGGTGCGTGCAGGTGGTCTAGACCCACCGTGGCAACGGGTTTGGGCTGCAGCGCCTTGGCCGCGATGAGGGCCAGCTGATCCGGGGTGATGCCCAGCACCAGCTCGGGCAACAACGCCGCGAACTGCGGCTCGACACCGGCGGACCGCGCCACGCGGTGCGACTCGACGGCCATCCGCTCGGACAGCGCCGCAGCGACGTCCTTGAAGGCTCGGTACTGCAGCAGCCGGGCGAACAGCAGGTCGCGGGCCTCCAGCAGGGCCAGGTCCTCGTCGTCCTCGACCTCGGCGGCCGGTAGCAGCCGGGCGGCCTTGAGGTCGAGCAGGGTCGCCGCGACGAGCAGGAACTCGCTGGCCTCCCCGAGGTCCCAGTCGCTGCCGCGGGCCCGGATCCAGGCGACGAACTCGTCGGTCACCTGAGCCAGGGCTATCTCGGTGACGTCGAGCTTGTGCTTGGCGATCAGTCCGAGCAGGAGGTCGAAGGGGCCCTCGTAGTTGTCCAGGTGCACCTCGAAGCCACCTTGGCGGCCGGGCAGCACTCCCCCGGGTGTCCCGTCGGTCCCGGTCGCCTCGGCTGTGGCCTCGGGTGCGCTCACCGCCACGCTAGGCGGCGTCGCCACGGGCGATGAGCTCGCGGGCCAGCAGGCGGTAGGCGTAGGCGCCGGCGTGCGAGGCGGCATACGTGGTGATCGGCTCGGCGGCCACGGAGGCGTCGGGGAACTTCACGGTCCGCCCGATCACGGTGTGGAAGACCTGCTCACCGAACGCCTCGACGACCCGGGCGACGACCTCACGGCTGTGCAGGGTGCGCGGGTCGAACATCGTGGCGAGGATCCCGTCGACCTCGAGCCCCGGGTTCAACCGGTCCTTGACCTTCTCGATCGTCTCCACGAGCAAGGCGACGCCGCGCAGTGCGAAGAACTCGCATTCCAGCGGGATCACGACGCCGTGCGCGGCGGTGAGCGCGTTGACGGTGAGCAGGCCCAGTGAGGGCTGGCAGTCGATGAGAACCACGTCGTAGTCGTCGACGATCGGCCGCAGCACCCGGGCGAGCACCTGCTCACGGGCCACCTCACCGACCAGCTGGACCTCGGCTGCGGACAGGTCGATGTTGGCCGGCAGCAAGTCGATGTCCGGCACGGAGGCCGGTCTGATCACGTCCCGGATGTCGGTACTGCGGTCCATCAGCAGGCTGTAGACGGTGCGGTCGAGCTCGTGCGGGTTGATGCCCAGACCGACCGACAGCGCCCCCTGCGGGTCGAAGTCCACCAGCAGCACGCGCCGTCCGTACTCGGCCAGTGCGGCGCCCAGGTTGATCGTCGACGTGGTCTTGCCGACGCCGCCCTTCTGGTTGCACATCGCTATGATCCGCGCCGGCCCGTGAGAGGACAGTGGCGGTGGCGCCGGGAAGTTCGGCATGGGTCGCCCGGTCGGTCCGATCCCCCCGTTGGTCAACCCGGCCAGCCCGGCGAATCCGTCTGGAGCATCGGTGACGTCGAGGACGACCGCCAACCCGTCCTGTGTCTGGTGCACCACGTTGCGACCTTCCCTCCGTGCGGCCCCGTCGTGCGGCCCCATCGTGCGGCGTTCGGGCAAGCCGCGAATACCACAATCCTCCCCCGCGGCGAACTCTGACCGCGCGAGGCTATCCGGCGCGTCGCGTGTCGCTCAAACACAAGATCCACATCTGTCACACGCGTCACTTACGTCACAACCTCCCCTTGTGGGCACGGCGTGACGTTGTGCCCGCCAGACGGGCACGGCGTGACGTTGTGCCCATGTCTTGCACGGTGGGCGCTCACGCCGGGCGCCTCATGCCCGGGCCAGGGCGCGCGGGTGCGCCGCCACGTAGACCTCACGCAGGGTGTCCGCGGTCACCAGCGTGTAGATCTGCGTCGTGGCCACCGAGGCGTGGCCCAGCAGCTCCTGCACCACCCGGACGTCGGCGCCGCCTTCGAGAAGGTGAGTGGCGAAGGAGTGGCGCAAGGTATGCGGGGAGACCCGGGCGGCCAAGCCGGCCCGCTCAGCCGCCGCGGTGAGCACCGACCACACGCTCTGCCGGCTCAGTCTCCCGCCGCGCAGGTTGAGGAACACCGCCGGCGTACCGCGACCGCGCCGGGCCAGGTCGGGCCGCACGCGCACCAGGTAGGCGTCCAGGGCGCGCCCCGCGTAGCTGCCCACCGGCACGATCCGCTCCTTGGACCCCTTGCCCCGCAGCCGGACCAGTCCCTCCGCGGAATCGAGATCGTCCAGGTCCAGCCCCACCGCCTCGCTGATCCTCGCCCCGCTGCCGTAGAGCAGTTCGAGCATGGCGCGGTCGCGCAGACCGCTCGCAGTCCCGCCGAGGGCGGCCGCCTCCAGCAGCCGCTCGACGTCGCCGACGCTGATCGCCTTGGGCAGCCGTCTGGGTGCCGAGGGCGGGCGGACGTCGCCGGCCGGGTTGTGCCCGGTGCGTCCCTCGAGCACGAGGAACCGGTGCAGGCCCCGGACGGCGGCCAGCGCCCGCGCCGCCGAGGTCGCGGTGAGCACGGCGCCCGAGTCGGCACCGGACCGGACCGCCACCAGGAACGCGCTGACGTGCTCCTCGCGGACCTGCTCGGCAGTGGTGACACCGAGACGGGCCAGGTGAGCGAGGTAGCGGTCGAGGTCGCGCCGGTAGGCGGCGAGCGTGTTCGGCGAGAGCCCCCGCTCGACTCCGAGATGCTCGAGATAGCTGCGGACGGCGTCCCTTATCGGCTCCGGACGTCCAGCGGAGCCTGCGGCAGTCCCGTGTTGGCTGTTCGACTCTCGGGGGGCACCCACCCTCACCCGGCACTCCTCCCCGGACGCGGGGTCCTTCGCGCATCCTGCGCGGCACCGTACCCCCCGACCCCCCCTCCCCCCCGCAGCCGGAGCGCACGACGTAACTCCCGCGCCGTCAGCGATGCCTCCACGACCCCGCTACGGGCAGCCTTCGACCAGTCGGAAACCACGGGGCGTGCCGATCGAAGCAAGGGGTTCTCCCACCGGATCTTGTTCGACTACGAGCTGGGCCGACCGGCCGGACGGCTGCCGCCCAGGATCGGGTGCTCCGGCCAGGGCGCGTCGGCCGGCCGCAGAGTCGTCCAGCCCAGATCGCGGGCCGCGCACGCGGCAAGGATGCCGACCACGGCACCAGGGTTGTGCACCCGCCCGGCCATGATCGCCTCGCGCGCCTCGTCGAGGGTGGACCACTGCGAGCGCATGTCGATCTCCTCGCCGTCCCGGTCGTGACGCTCGGCCTCAGGCACCGAGCTGAGGCCACGAGCCAGGAAGCAGCGCAGTGCCTCGCTCATGCCGCCCGGCGAGTTGAACCAGTCGATCAGCACATCCCAGCGCTCGGCGCGCAGGTCGGCCTCCTCGGCCAGCTCTCGCCGGGCCGCCTCCAGCGCCGGCTCGCCGGGAACGTCGAGCAGGCCGGCCGGCAGCTCCCACAGAGCCATCCGGACCGGGTGGCGGTACTGCCGGAGCAGCAGCACCCGCTCCTCGTCGTCCAGGGCCAGGATGCACACCGCACCCGGGTGCTCGACGTACTCACGCCGCACCACGCCGCCGGGACCGAGGTCTACCGTGTCCCGGACGACGTCCCAGATGGCTCCGTCGAAGACCCGTTCGTGCGCCCGTACCGGCAGGTCGACGAACTCGTCACGCAACCGTGGCCTCCACGTCCAGCAACCGGCCCGCCGACTGCCGCTCGAGAGCCGCGCCGACCAGGCCGGCGAACAACGGGTTGGCCCGGTCCGGGCGCGAGGTGAACTCGGGGTGTGCCTGGGTGGCGACGTAGTACGGGTGCACCTCACGCGGCAGCTCGACGAACTCGACCAGCTCGCGGTCCGGGGACTGGCCGCTGACCACCAGCCCGGCCACCTCCAGCCGGGCCCGGTAGGTGTTGTTCACCTCGTAACGATGCCGATGCCGCTCGACGACCCGCTCCCGCCCATAGGCCTGAGCCACGATCGAGCCGGGCACCAGCACCGCCGGGAAGGCACCGAGCCGCATGGTGCCGCCGAGGTCGCCCCCGCCGTCCACGATCTGTTTCTGCTCTTCCATGGTCGCGATCACCGGGTGCGCGGCCTCGGGGTCGAACTCGCTGCTGCTCGCGCCGGCCAGACCCGCCACGTGCCGCGCGAACTCGATCACCATGCACTGCAGGCCCAGGCACAGCCCGAGGGTGGGTACCTCGTTCTCCCGGGCCCAGCGCAGCGCCCCGACCTTCCCCTCGATGCCGCGCACCCCGAAACCGCCGGGCACGCAGACAGCGTCAACGCCGGCCAGCATCCGGCGTGCGCCCTCGGAGGTCTCGCAAGTGTCCGAGGCCACCCAGCGGATCTCCACCTTGGCGTCCCGGTCGAACCCGCCGGCGCGCAGCGCTTCGGTGACCGACAGGTAGGCGTCGGGCAGGTCGACGTACTTGCCGACCAGGGCGACCTCGACCCGGTGGGCCGGCCGGTGCACCCGGCGCAGCAGCTCGTCCCAGGCACGCCACTCGACGTCCCGGAACGGCAGAGCGAGCCGGCGGACGACGTAGGCGTCCAGCCCTTCGCCGTGCAGGACCTTGGGGATGTCGTAGATGGACGGCGCGTCCACCGCGGCCACGACGGCCTCGTTGTCGACGTCGCAGAACAGGGCGATCTTGCGCTTCACCCCGGCCGGGATCTCGCGGTCGGCGCGGCAGACGATGGCGTCGGGCTGGATGCCGATGCTGCGCAGCGCGGCCACCGAGTGCTGAGTCGGCTTGGTCTTCAGCTCTCCGCTCGGGGCCAGGTATGGCACCAGCGAGACGTGCACGAAGAAGACGTTGTCACGGCCCAGGTCGTGGCGGATCTGGCGGGCCGCCTCCAGGAACGGGAGCGACTCGATGTCGCCGACGGTGCCGCCGATCTCGGTGATGATCACGTGTGGCGGCCCGTCAGGGTCCTCGACGCTCGCCTGGGCCCGCATCCGGGCTTTGATCTCGTTGGTGATGTGCGGGATCACCTGCACCGTGTCGCCCAGGTACTCACCGCGCCGCTCCTTGGCGATCACCGCGGAGTAGACCTGCCCCGTGGTGACGTTGGCAGAGGCGTCCAGCTCGACGTCCAGGAAGCGCTCGTAGTGACCGATGTCCAGGTCGGTCTCAGCGCCGTCGTCGGTGACGAAGACCTCGCCGTGCTGGAACGGGTTCATCGTGCCGGGGTCGACGTTGATGTACGGGTCCAGTTTCTGCATGACCACTCGCAGTCCGCGGCCCCCGAGAAGGTGGCCCAGGCTCGAGGCCGTCAGTCCCTTTCCCAGGGACGACGCAACGCCGCCGGTCACGAAGATGTGCTTGGTGAATCCCTCAGGCATGCGCAGCACCACGGGATTCGAGCCTATCAGCCGCGAGGCGCCGGTAGAGCGTCAGCACCTGGTCCAGGGCCTGCGTGTCGGTGGGCAGCAGCTCGGCACGCCGCGCGGCGATGCGGCGCAACCGCGCTGCGCCGTCCGGGTCGGCGAGCAGGCCGCGGATGGCGCCGGCGAGCTCCCCAGGGCGGCGCGGCGGGACGAGCCAGGCTGCCTCGCCGGTGACCTCGGCGGTACCGCCGGTATTCGTGGCGACGATCGCCGCGCCGACCCGCAACGCCTCCTGGACCACCAGCGGCTGCCCCTCCCACAGGCTGGGCACCACCACCAGATCGGCGGCCTGGAGCAGGTCCGGGACATCGTCCCGCCGTCCGAGCAAGTGAACCGGCAGGCCGCGTGCGGCAACGGCCGCGGCGAGCTCGTCGTGCAGCGGCCCGTCTCCGGCGATGACGCACCGCAGAGGTCGCGACGGCGGCGCCACCAGCTCCGTCACGGCGTCCAGCAGCACCTCCAGCCCCTTCTGCGGGGCGAGGCGGGCCACCGTGACCAGCAACGCGGTGCCGTCCGGCACATCGAGGTCGGAACGGACCCGGGCACGCACGGCACCGACGGCCTCGCCGCCCGCCGCCGCGCGCACCGGCGCCGGCACCAGCGCCCGGTCGACGCCGGACGCTCCCAGCGCCCGCATCCGCTCACCGAGATCGGCCGAGACCACCAGGACGTGAGCCGCGCCGCGCGCCACGACCCGCTCGAGCAGCCTGTGCACCAGGGCGGCCACCTGCCAGGCCGGACCCGGTGTCGGCGCGTCGCCGGTGACAAGCGCGTTGTGCACGGTGACCACCACGGGCACCTTGGACCGGCGGCAGGCCAGCACGCTGAGCGCTCCGGCCCGCAGCCCATGGGCGTGCACCACGGCCGCGCGCCGGCCGAGCCGACGCAACCGGCGGACGGCGGCGAGATCGCGCAGCGGGTGCGGCCGGTCCCCGATCGCCAGCTGCCAGGTGGCGAGCCCGTGCTCGGCGTAGCCGAAGGCCCTCAGCGTGGCCGGCGGCGCCGCGACCGCGACACCGTGACCTCGGGCATGAAGGCCCAGCGCCAGCGACCGGACGTGCCGACCGATACCACCGCCGGACGGGCCGAGCACGAGCAGAACCCCTCCTGCGACATCCTCGGAGCCGTCGTCTCGGTCGCCGGTGCCGGCTGCGAGATCGGCGGCCACCCCGGCCACCGGAACGGCGAAGACCAACATCGCCACCACCGCAGCCGCCCCGGCGGCCGTCAGGCTCGCGAGGACGCCGACCGGCCAGGTGCCGCCGAGCCAGCGTGCTACCGACCATCCCGCGGCGACCGCGACCAGGCCGGCGGGCAGCACCACGGCAGCGGTCCGGAACAGCCCGGTGAGCGCTCCCGATCCCTGCCGGCGACGCAGCACACCGAGCATCACCAGTGCGCCGATCACCATGGCGACGCTCTGTCCCGCGGACAGGGCCAGCAGAGCGCGCTCCGGCGACGCGGTGAGCACCCCCGCGGCGGCCAGGACGATGGCGGCCAGCCAGGCGACGGACGTCCCGGCCGCGGCGGCGCCGGGAGCCTCGAGGGCGTACAGGGCCCGCCCGACGAGCACGACGACGGCGAATCCGACCAGCCCCGGCGCCGCCGCGAGCAGTGCGCTCGCCATCGGTCCGACGTCGCCGCGGTCGAGCACGTCGAACAGGGCTGCCACCGCGGGCGCGGTCGAGGCGAGCAGCACGGCACCGGCCGTACCGGCCAGCAGCACCGACCGCAACGCTCGAGCGGCCAGCGGCGGGAACGCCCCGGCGCCGGCGTTCGCGGCTCGGGCCAGCCGCGGGAACAGCGCGGTCACCAGTGGCGCTACCAGCACTGCGAAGGGCAGCACGATGAGCGCCTGCGTGTAGCCGAACGCCACCAGCGTGCCGGCGGCGCCGCGGTAGTTGGCCAACCACACCACCGCAAGCAGGAAGGCCTGCTGCGCGAGGACGGCGAGCACCCCGGAGCCGGCCAGCCGCAGCACCCGGGACCCGGTGCCGGGCGGCATCCGCAGCCCGGGCCGGAGCCGGAACCCATTGCGGTACAACGGGATCAGCAGTGGCAAGGTCATCGCCGCCACCCCGGCCGTCGTTCCCCAGGCGAGGGCGACGAACGCCCTGCCGGGCAGCGCCGACCCGGTCATCGTCGCCGCCTCGTCGCCCACCACGGAGGCATACCCGAGATAGCCGGCCATCACTACCAGGCTGGACAGCACCGGGGCGAACGCGGGCCAGGCGAAGCGTCCGGCGGCCTGGAGCAGACCGGCCAGCACCGCCCCCACCCCGTACAGCACCACCTGCGGGGCGAAAACGCCGATCATGGCAGCGGCGAGCTCGCGCTGACCTGGGCAGTTCTCCACGGGCACCAGCAGACGCGCGATTGGACCGGCCGCCGCGATCAGCACGAGCATCAGCGGAGCGAGCACGACGACGGTCCAGGTGAGCACCGCCGAGGCGAGGCGCTCCGCAGAGGCGGTGCGGGCCGGCAACAGCGGCGCCAGCAACGGCACCAGGGTGGCGGAGAGCGCACCGCCGGCCGCCACCTCGAACAGCGCGGTGGGAAGGATGTTCGCGGTGTTGTACGTATCGCCCACGCAGGCCGCACCCACCGAGGCGGAGAACACCAGCTGGCGGGCGAAGCCGGTGACGCGGGAAGCGACGGTCAGGACCGAGATGAGCGCCGCCGACGCCAGCAGGCCGCCGACCAGGGGCAGCGCGACGTTTCGGCGGCTCACCGGCGCCTCGCGCTCACCGGGGGCGGCGGCCGAGCGCGTCCAGGTCGCGCAACCCGGGGGTGGACTCGATGACCTTGGTGAAGCTGACCTTCTCGCTGGCCAGGGTCAGCGCGGTGACCGCCACCAGGGCACCGAGGCGACCGCCCCGAGCCCGCCCTGCCACGGCGGCCGTGCCGAGGACGGCGCCGAGCGCGTTGGCTCCACAGTCACCGAGCATCGAGCGTTCAGACAGGTCCTGCGGCAGGAGCGTCACCGCGGCCCCGGCGGTGGCGGCACTCAGCAGTGCCGCGGGACCGGGCCGCGCCGCCAAGAGCGCACCCGCCAGGACCACCTTGAGCGCCCGCCCCGGGCGCAGGTCGAACAGGTTCACCAGGTTCGCTGCACCGGCCACCAAGGCCCCGGACCCGGCTACGTCGAGCCACCACCGCGCGGTCGGCCCGGCGTCGCGGGAAGGCAGCGACAACGCGCCTGCCGCCAGACCTGTGGCCCCGATCCCGACGATCTTCACCATGCCGGTGGTGATCTCGCCATGACGCAGTGCACCGACGTGGCCGCGAAGGCCCTTGCTGGCGCCCCGCTCGGCGAGGTCGTCGAGCAGCCCGATGCTGCCGGCGCCCACACAGGCCAGGACGCCGGCCGCCCGGACACGGCGGGGCAGCCCGGGGGCCGCGACGATACCGGCCGCGGTGCCGAGCGCCGCCGCCGGTCCTTCGAGCAGGCTGATCGGCTCGCCGCGGTGGTTGGTGCGTCTCCAGCGCTCGGCACCACCGGGAGGGGCCGCTGCCATGGCGCGCCAGACCAGGCCGGAGGCGATGGCCGCCGCCGCCGCTGCCAACGCCTTCATCGGCTCGATCCGGCGAGGTCGGGCAGCACGTCTGTGGCGCCCCGGCCGAACCCGTAGGCGCCGGACGCCCCACGCAGCTGTTCCTGCAGCGCCATCACCGTGGCTACGTCGCCCATCGGGCTGCCGAGCAGGTCGACGGTGCTGACCTGGTCGGCAATGTCACTGTCAGCCCGGACGGCGTTGAGCACACCCGACTCCTCGGCGGCTGAGGCGGGCCCGCTCACCACGGCCCCGTTTCCGGAGCGATCGAGCCGGTAGGCCAGTGCGGCCCACGCCGCGACGCCGTCCTGGGCCGTGGTGACGGCGGGCGAGGTGAGCGTGGCCGCCGGAATGGTGGCCGAGGTGGTGGCCGGACGAGCAGAGTCGGAGGCTGCGACCGCGGGGCCATTGGTCGAGGTCTGCGTACGCTCTGCGGACGCGGACAACGGCGTTGAGGGGAGCGAGCCGGGCGTTGCGGGAGTGGACGGCATCGACGGCTCCGTGGTGGATCCGTCCAGCTCCACACTGGGCGCCAGGACAACGGCCAGCCCCGCGCGGGCGACGGGCTCCTGGCGGACGTCGACGAGCCCCGCATCGGCGAGGATCTTGATGATCCGGGTGGATGTCGCGTCGATCGGCGCCTGCCCTTCACCGCTACCGGGGCCGATCGGGCCGCCGAGGTCGCCGACCGGGGCGACGGCGGGGATCAGTAGGGCACGGGCCAGCCCGGCGTTCACGGTGTTCGGGAGCCCGAGGGGGGTGAGCAACGGCGCCAGGCGCCGGGACGCGGCCCGCCGGACGTCGTCGGACTCCGGGTCGGTCCAGTCGGGTGTGGCGTCGACCCGAGTGGTCACGGTGGCTCCCGCGGCGCGCAGGGCGACGACCAGCGTATCGATGGCGCTGCCGTCGACGCCCGGCAGGACCACCAGGGCCACGCTCCGGCCGGTCAACCGGCCTGCAACCAGGTCGGGCAGGACCACCTCGGTGAAGGCGTCGCGGTTCTTCACGGACTGCTCGGCCGCCGTCAGCTCACTACGCAGCTGGTTCTTCTCGTCGCGTAGCTGCTCGACCTGGGTGTTGATCGACTGGGCGATCTCGCCGCGCAGCGGCCCGGCACCGAGGACGATGCCGACCGCCAGCGCGAGGAACACCGAGACCAGGGAGACCAGGTGGTACCGAAAGTCGATCATGCCAGCCACTCTGTGCAGGACAGCGCCTCCGGCGGCGCCTCGATGGCGAAGGACGAGACCACCGACCAGAGGTCGTCGAGCCGCGCGCCGATCAATGAGAACACGGCCTGGCCACCCGGCGTCGAGTAGAGCGCGACGAACAGAGCGAACAGGCCTGCGAGCAGAAGCACGCCCAGCTGCCGGTTGGAGATCCGCTGCCGGTACAGGCGCGAGACGCCCTTGGCATCCACGAGCTTTCCGCCCACCCGAAGCCTGGTCAGCCAGGTGCTCGCCATACCGGCCCTGCCTTTGTCGAGGAACTCGACCAGGTTGTTGTGGGTACCGACGGCAACGATCACCGAGGCGCCCTTGTCGTCGGCGAGCAACATCGCGACATCCTCGCTGGTGCCGGTCGTCGCGAACACGACCGGCTCCAGGCCCAGCTCCCGGACCCGTTCCAAGCCGGGGGCACGCCCGTCCCGGTAGGCGTGCACGACGATCTCGGCGCCGCAGGTCAGGGCCCGGTCGGTGACCGAGTCCATGTCGCCGACGACGATGTGCGGTGTGTAGCCGGCCTCCAGGATGGCGTCGGCCCCGCCGTCGACCCCGATCAGCACAGGGCGGTTCTCCCGGATGTACGGACGCAGAGTGGCGAGGTCCTCCCGGTAGTGGTGCCCGCGGACGACGAGCAGCACCGGCCGGCCGTCCAGCACCGTGTCGATCTCCGGCACGCCCATGCGGTCCAGGAGCAGCCCACGCTCGCGCTGCATGTAGTCCATCGTGTTCGCGACGAACTCTTCAAGCTGAACCGCCATACCGGCCCGGGCCTCCTCCATCGCCGCCTCGAGCGTCTCACCGTCCTGGACCAGCCCCTTGGCGAGCAGGGTGTCCCCGACGTAGACGCCGCCGTCGAGCAGCCGGATCTCATCGCCGTCGCGCAGCCGGTCCATGACTTCCGGACCGACGTCGTCGAGCAGCGGGATCCCCGCGGCGATGATCGCCTCGGGGCCGGTGTTCGGGTAGCGACCGGAGATGCTGGGGGATGCGTTCACGACGGCCGCCGGGGCGCACGAGACCAGGGCGTCCCCCGACACCTTGTCCAGGTCGCGATGGTCGATCACGGCGATGTCTCCGGGCTTCAGCCGCTTGGTCAGGCTCTTGGTGCGCCGGTCGACGCGGGCCGGCCCGCACAGACCGGGGCCAGCGGCCGGCGCCGGGCTCCTGCGCACCAGCGGCATCCTCACCCCACGATCGTCCCACGTCGACGCCGCGGCAGAGCCGCGGAGGGCTCGTCCTCGCGCTCTGCTCGAGCGGTGGCGAGCAGCTCCTCTGCATGGGCCTGAGCGCTGCCCGACTCGGCCATACCGCCGAGCATCCGAGCCAGCTCGGTGACCCGCCCCGGGGCATCGAGGAGCCGGACGCCGCTCTCGGTCACCTCGCCGGCGCTGGACTTGGTGACCACCAGGTGCCGGTCGGCATAGGCAGCCACCTGCGGGAGGTGGGTCACCACGATCACCTGGGCGGTCCTGGCCAGCCGAGCCAGCCGGCGTCCGATGCCGAGCGCACTGCGGCCGCCGACGCCCGCGTCGACCTCGTCGAAGACGAACGTCGGCACCGGATCGGCGGCGCCGAGCACCACCTCCAGGCCGAGCATCACCCGAGACAGCTCCCCTCCGGAGGCCCCCCGGGCGAGCGGGCGAGCCGCCGCACCGGGATGGGGGCTGAGCAGCAGTTCGACCTCGTCGACACCGTCCGGTCCGGCCGCCAGGGTCCGAGCCTCCTCGGACCCCTCGCAGCGGACGGGCAGCACCGTCCCCTCGCTGCCGCCGTCCCCGGCCTCCCGCTGGCTCACCACCACCTCAAGCCGGGCGTGGGGCATCGCCAGCTCGGCCAGCTCCCTGCTCACCGCGTCGGCGAGCCGCACCGCTGCCGCTCGACGCTCCTGGCTCACCTCACCGGCGAGCTCGCCTAGCTCGGTGACGAGCCGGTCCCGTTCGCCCAGCAGGGCGGATCGACGCTCGTCGTCGCCCTCCAGGTCGAGAAGGCGCAGCCCGGCGTTGCGTGCCCACTCCAGCACCTCCGCGACGTTCTCCCCATAGCTGCGGGTCAGCCCGGCGATCTCGGCCCGGCGTTCCTCGACCGCGGCGAGCCGCGCCGGGTCGGCATCGAGGTCTTGGGTGTAGCCGGCGCACTCGGCGGCGACGTCGGCGGCCAGGACGCTGATCTCGACCAGCCGGTCGGCCAGCACCGCGAGTCGAGCATCGTGTCCACGCACCGTCTCGAGCACCTGGCGGGCCTGGTTGAGCAGGTCCACGGCGTCCGCGCCGGAACCCCAGCCCGTCGCCTCGTCCTGCCCGGCGAGCGCACCGAGCGCCTGGGCCGCCGCGGCCTGCAGCTCCTCGACGTGGCCGAGCCGCTGGGCCTGCGCGCGCAGCCGCTCGTCCTCACCGGGCTGCGGGTCGACCCGCTCGACCTCGGCCAGTCCCAGGCGCAGCAGCTCGGCCTCGGCCGCCCGCTCACGGGCGCGGACGGTCAGCTCGTCGAGCTCGCCCTGGACCTCACGCAGCCGCTGCCAGCGGGGCCGGTAGCCGCCCAGAATGGCGGCCAAGGCGGCGCCGGAGAAGCGGTCCAGCGCCTGCCGTTGACGCAGCGGGAACCGCAGCCGGATCTGGTCGCTCTGCCCGTGGACGGCCACGAGGTCGTCGGCCAGCTCGGACAGTACGGCCACCGGAACCGAACGGCCACCCAGGTAGGCCCTTCCCCGCCCCTCGGCGCTCACCGTGCGGCTGATGATCAGCACGTCGCCCTCGTCGAGCTCGGCACCGGCCTCGACGGCCCGCCGCGCAGCAGGGCCGCCCGGATCGACCCGCACGCACCCCTCGACCAGCGCCTGTCCGGCGCCGGCGCGGACCGCACCGGAGTCGGCGCGCCCGCCCAGCAGCAGACCGAGCCCGGTCACCACCATCGTCTTGCCCGCGCCGGTCTCCCCGGTGACCACCGTGAGTCCGGGGCCGAGGTCGAGTACCGCCTCGGCGATCACCCCGAGCCCCTTCAGGCGCAGCTCCAACAGCACAGGGCCAGCCTAGGTGGCCCGGTGCCGGGCTCGACCACGCCAGCCGTGGACCGGCAGCTCGAACTTGGCCACCAGCCTGTCGGTGAACGGGGGACGGGCCAGGCGGGCCAGCCGGACCGGGTGCGGGGAGCGGCGAACCTCTACCCGGCTGCCGAACGGCAGGTCGATGCTGCGGCGGCCGTCGCACCACAACACGGCCCCGGCCGCAGAGACCACCTCGACTGCAGGCACCGAGTTCGGCGCGACCACCAGGGGACGGGCGAACAGGGCGTGGGCACTGATCGGCACCAGGAGCAGCGCCTCCACCTCCGGCCAGACCACGGGACCGCCGGCCGAGAACGCGTAGGCGGTCGAGCCGGTCGGGGTGGCCAGAACCACTCCGTCGCAACCGAACTCGGTCACCGGCCGGTCGTCGACCTCCAGCACGACGTCGATCATCCGCTCTCGGCTGACCTTCTCGACGCTCGCCTCGTTGATCGCCCAGGTCGACCCGATCACCTCGTCGCCCAGCTCGACCAGCACGTCGAGCGTCATCCGTTCCTCGACCTCGTAGCGACGTTGCGCGATCCGGTGCACGGTGTCGGCCAGGTCGTCGTGCTCGGCCTCGGCGAGGAAGCCGACGTGCCCCAGATTCACTCCGAGCATCGGAACCGCGCTGCCGCGCACCACCTCCGCCGCCCGCAGGATGGTGCCGTCACCGCCCAGGACGACCACCAGCTCGATCCCGGCCAGGACCATGGCCGGGTCGGCCACCATCACCATCGATCGGGGGCCCGGGCCGAGGGCCGCAGCCTCCTCGGCTGGGGCGATGGGGTGGATCCCGGCACCGTCGAGCAGGCCGACCACCTCCTCGGCTGCCCGGACGGCGGCCGGCCGGCCGGTATGGGCCAATACCAGGACCCTTCGCTCCCCGACACCAGGGGCTATCGGGGTCATGCCGGCCCCTCCTGAACGGCCCGGTTCAGGTCGGCCTCGACCAGCGGCGGAGCGTCCCGACGTAGCCACAGGAAGTACTCCACGTTCCCTCGGGGGCCGGGCAGAGGGCTGGCGCAGACGCCGAGGACGCCAAGGCCCTTCGCGGCGCCGCCGGCGGCTACCTCGCGGACGGCGCCGGCTCGCAGCAACGGGTCGCGGACCACTCCGCCACGCCCCAGTCGGTCCCGGCCGACCTCGAACTGCGGCTTGACCAGCACGAGCAGGTCGGCCTCGGCCTTGCTCACCGCGACCAACGGGGCCAGCACCAGGCGCAGTGAGATGAAGGAGAGGTCGCAGACCACCAGCTCCGGCGGGTAGGGCAGCCGGTCGGCGCTCAGCTCGCGGACGTTGACCCGCTCCAACACGGTGACCCGGCTGTCCTGGCGCAGGCGCCACGCGAGCTGGCCATAGCCGACGTCCACGGCCACCACGTGATCGGCGCCCCGGCGCAGCAGCACGTCGGTGAACCCTCCGGTGCTGGCCCCGGCGTCGAGGGCGTGGCGTCCGGCAACGACCAGGCCACCCGGAGCGAAGGAGTCCAGGGCCCCGACGAGCTTGTGGCCGCCGCGGCTGACGTAGTCCGGGGCCGCCTCGCCGGCCTCGCTCGCTCGGGTGACGAGGATCGGGGCCGCCGTCTCGACCTGTGTAGCGGCCTTGGTCGCCGCGCTCCCGGCGACGAGCACCCGGCCGGCGGCGAGGAGCTCGTCGGCGTGAGCGCGTGACCTGGCCAGGCCGCGCCGGACCAGCTCGGTGTCGAGCCGGCGCCGCGACGTCACGGGGTCAGCCCTCGACGTCGGCGAGACGGTCCTGGAGGCCGCGGTGCACAGCCTCGATCACCGGCAGCTGGTCCTCCAGCGCGATCGCCGAGGCCTGAGCGAGCGCCAGCAGCATCTCGTCGAGCGCCGGATCGCCCGTTGCGGGTGGTTCCAGGACCGGGGCAAGGTCGCCCCCCTCCTCCGGCTCGTTCGTCCGGGCGCCGTGGGCTGCTTCGACGCCGGCCCGGCCCGGATCCTCGTCGTACGTCATCGGCTCCTCCGTACGCCGCGCCCGCGGATGGACGCCGCAGCGTCACGCTATCGCGCCCACTCCCGAGCGGACTCGTAACCGGCCAGCACGTCGAGCACACCGGCGATGTCCTCCCGGCGACCAGGCACGTCGCCGCCCGCCCATGCCGCGCCGCTGGCCGCCCTGAGCAGGTCGACCGGGTCGGGGCCGGCCCGCACGACGTCGAGCCGGCCCGCCGTGCTGACCACTTGGGCGGCCCGGCACCGGGCGTTCCAGCCGTCCGAACCGGCGTGCACCTCCACCGCAGGATGCTCGGCGAGGAGCCCGGCGACGTCGGTCGAGATGTAGCTGGGGCGCAACGGCGGCGGTGCGAGGATCAGATCACCGGCTCCCGCGATACCGGAGAGCACGGCCAAGGCCGGCATGCCAGCGGCGCGGGCGCCTTCGAGGTCGGTGTCGAGCCGGTCGCCGGCGACGATCGGCCGGCTGCTGCCCGCCCGGCGCGCGGCGGCGTGGAACGGCTCGGGACGCGGCTTGCCGGCCACGGCGTCGGGCTCGCGTCCCGCTGCGGTAGCGACGGCACGCACCAGTGATCCGTTGCCCGGGGCGGGACCGTGCGGAGTCGGCACGGTCAGGTCGAGGTTCGTGGCCACCCAGAACAGCCTGGCCTGCACCGCCCGGGCAGCTTCGGCGAGCCTGCGCCAGCTGAGGTCGGGGCTGAACCCCTGGACGACGGCGGCCGGCTCCTCGTCCATCGACGACACCGGTACCAGACCTTCCTCGCGTAGGGCGACGAGCAGCCCGGCACCTCCGATCACCAGAACGCGGGCGCCGGCCGGGAGCCGCTGGGCGAGGAGGCCCGCCGCGACCTGCGCCGAGGTGAGCACTTCTTCGCTTCGAGCGGGAATCGACAGCTCGCGCAGATGCTCGGCGACCATGTCCGGGGTTCGACTGGCGTTGTTCGTGAGAAAGCAGCACGGCACAGGACGGCCGGTGCCGGAGCCGGAGCGCAGCGCCTCGATGGTCTCCACGGCTCCCGGCACCGCGTCGGGACCGACGTAGACCACGCCGTCCAGGTCGAAGATCACCAGGTCGTGGGCGGCGGCCAGACAGCCGTCACTGGCAAGGATCCCCTCCGGAGCAGCGGGTTCGGTGCTCATCGGGGCGACCTCTCGTCGTCGGCCAGATCGATGATCGTCGCGGCGTCGAGCTGCTGGTCGAAGGAGTGGTCGTGGTCGAGGTCATCGGACCACCACCGACCTGCCCGGGCGGCCCACGCGTCGGCTTCCTCCCTCCGTCCGGCCGCAGCCAGTGCGGAGGCGTACGCGGCACGCAGGCGGGGCAGCCACGCCGCGGCGGTGCGGCTCTCCAGCTCGGGCAGCTGCACAGCCAGCACCGCGGCGGCGACCTGTCCGAGGTCGGCCCGGGCGCCGGACGCGACGATCTGCATCTCAATCCGCCGGTCGATCGGCAACGCGTCCGCCTCGGCGGAGGTGGCCAATGCGATCGCCCGTTCCGGTCGACCCAGCCCCCGCTCGCAATCGGCCATCACCGGCAGGTGCTCAGTGGAGCCGGTGATTCTTCGCACGGTTCGCAGCTCGGCCAGTGCCTCTGCGTACCGGCCGGTCCGGTAGGCGGCCAGACCGGCGGCCTCCCGGACCACGGCCAAGCGGGCACCCCGTGCCCGGGCGGCGAGAGCATGCTGCCAGGCCAGTTCCGGATCGGTGTCGAGCAGCGCGTCCACCATCACCAGGTGCCTGGCCACCAGCGTCGAGCCGAACGTCCCCAGGCCCGACAGCTCGGCCCGCACCTCGCGGTCAAGTTCCTTGCCGGTCACCTCGTCGGGCAGGGGCGGGCCGGACGGGCGACGTTCCTCAGCCGGCCGGGAATCGGGGGACCCAGGACCGGCCGACCGTGAACCCGCTGACCGGGGGCCACCAGCGGGCCCGCGCCTGGGGCCGTCACCGACGTCGCGCCTGCCACCCCCGTCCCGGCTCGGGCCACCCGAACGCGGCGGCCGAGGGTCGCGCGAGGGCGACGAGCGCCGGGGGCGGCGAGGGGGTTCCTTGCCGCCGCGTCTCTCGTTGTCACCGTCGTCCACCATGGATGTTCCTCTGTCTCGTCTCCCGCGCCTACTGTCCAGCATGGGCCATGGCGGTTCGCCAAAACACCGATGGCGGCCACCCGAAACGGGTGGCCGCCATCGTGAAAGATGTCCGGCGGCGACCTACTCTCCCACCCGGTCCCCCGGGCAGTACCATCGGCGCAGACGGGCTTAGCTTCCGGGTTCGGAATGGAGCCGGGCGTTTCCCCGTCGCTATGGCCGCCGAAACACTATGGAGATGTCGCCGTAGCCGACCGCATCTCGGGAACCGCACAGTGGACGCGAGCAGAATCTGTTAGACAAGTTATCGGCTTATTAGTACCGGTCAGCTTCATGCGTCTTTGGTCCGCACTTCCACATCCGGCCTATCAACCCAGTAGTCTAGCTGGGAGCCTCTCGGGGTAAACCCCATGGAGACCTCATCTCGAAGCGAGCTTCCCGCTTAGATGCCTTCAGCGGTTATCCCTTCCGAACGTAGCTAATCAGCCATGCTCCTGGCGGAACAACTGACACACCAGAGGTT
Source organism: uncultured Actinomycetota bacterium (assembly GCA_963825645.1). GTDB lineage: Bacteria > Actinomycetota > Actinomycetes > Actinomycetales > Kineosporiaceae > JADJPO01. The sequence goes on along the minus strand of CAWGTT010000006.1, from coordinate 96,429 downwards.
CGTCCGTCCCGGTCCTCTCGTACTAAGGACAGCCCTTCTCAAGTCTCCTGCGCGCGCAGCGGATAGGGACCGAACTGTCTCACGACGTTCTAAACCCAGCTCGCGTACCGCTTTAATGGGCGAACAGCCCAACCCTTGGGACCGACTCCAGCCCCAGGATGCGACGAGCCGACATCGAGGTGCCAAACCATGCCGTCGATATGGACTCTTGGGCAAGATCAGCCTGTTATCCCCGGGGTACCTTTTATCCGTTGAGCGACCGCGTTTCCACATACCACGGCCGGATCACTAGTTCCGACTTTCGTCCCTGCTCGACATGTCTGTCTCACAGTCAAGCTCCCTTGTGCACTTACACTCGACACCTGATTGCCAACCAGGCTGAGGGAACCTTTGAGCGCCTCCGTTACTCTTTGGGAGGCAACCGCCCCAGTTAAACTACCCACCAGGCACTGTCCCTGATCCGGATCACGGACCGAAGTTAGACATCCAGAACGACCAGAGTGGTATTTCAACGTTGACTCCACCGACACTGGCGTGACGATTTCACAGTCTCCCACCTATCCTACACAAGCCGTTCCGAACACCAATACCAAGCTGTAGTAAAGGTCCCGGGGTCTTTCCGTCCTGCTGCGCGTAACGAGCATCTTTACTCGTAGTGCAATTTCGCCGAGTTCGCGGTTGAGACAGCGGAGAAGTCGTTACGCCATTCGTGCAGGTCGGAACTTACCCGACAAGGAATTTCGCTACCTTAGGATGGTTATAGTTACCACCGCCGTTTACTGGCGCTTAAGTTCTGAGCTTCGCCGTGAGGCTAACCCGTCCCCTTAACGTTCCAGCACCGGGCAGGCGTCAGTCCGTATACATCGTCTTGCGACTTGGCACGGACCTGTGTTTTTAGTAAACAGTCGCTTCTCCCTGGTCTCTGCGGCCTTCAAGAGCTAGCCGGCAAGCGGCTTCACCCCTTAGGCCCCCCTTCTCCCGAAGTTACGGGGGCATTTTGCCGAGTTCCTTAACCACGATTCTCTCGATCGCCTTGGTATTCTCTACCTGACCACCTGAGTCGGTTTAGGGTACGGGCGGCTCGAACCTCGCTAGAGGCTTTTCTTGGCAGCATAGGATCACCCTGCTTCCCGCAATTGCGGTCACCATCGGGTCTCAGGCTCATGAGGTGCGGATTTGCCTACACCTCGCCCTACACCCTTGGACGTGGACAACCATCGCCACGCGGCGGCTACCTTCCTGCGTCACCCCATTGCTTACCTAGTACCGGTTCGGTTTGCGCGCTCCACACGAATCAGTCCGAAGACCTTTCCGTGCTTCAGGCGCTTAGCATCCCCAGGTTCGGTATTGGCGGTTCTTTGCCGGTACGGGAATATCAACCCGTTGTCCATCGACTACGCCTGTCGGCCTCGCCTTAGGTCCCGACTTACCCAGGGCGGATTAGCCTGGCCCTGGAACCCTTGGTCATTCGGCGGACGGGTTTCTCACCCGTCTTTCGCTACTCATGCCTGCATTCTCACTCGTGTGGCGTCCACGGCTGGGTCACCCCGCCGCTTCACTCGCCACACGACGCTCCCCTACCCATCCACACGCCTGGATCCGAAGACCAGGCACGTGTGTGAATGACACAGCTTCGGCGGTGTGCTTGAGCCCCGCTACATTGTCGGCGCGGAATCACTTGACCAGTGAGCTATTACGCACTCTTTCAAGGGTGGCTGCTTCTAAGCCAACCTCCTGGTTGTCTGGGCAACTCCACATCCTTTCCCACTTAGCACACGCTTAGGGGCCTTAGCTGGTGTTCTGGGCTGTTTCCCTCTCGACTACGGAGCTTATCCCCCGCAGTCTCACTGCCACGCTCTCACTTACCGGCATTCGGAGTTTGGCTGACGTCAGTAACCTTGTAGGGCCCGTTGGCCATCCAGTAGCTCTACCTCCGGTAAGAAACACGTGACGCTGCACCTAAATGCATTTCGGGGAGAACCAGCTATCACGGAGTTTGATTGGCCTTTCACCCCTACCCACAGCTCATCCCCCAGGTTTTCAACCCTGGTGGGTTCGGTCCTCCACGCGGTCTTACCCGCGCTTCAACCTGGCCATGGGTAGATCACTCCGCTTCGGGTCTAGAGCATGCGACTGAGACGCCCTATTCGGACTCGCTTTCGCTACGGCTTCCCCTCACGGGTTAACCTCGCCACATACCACTAACTCGCAGGCTCATTCTTCAAAAGGCACGCCGTCACCCCAACAAGGAGGCTCCGACGGATTGTAGGCACACGGTTTCAGGTACTATTTCACTCCCCTCCCGGGGTACTTTTCACCTTTCCCTCACGGTACTTGTCCGCTATCGGTCACCAGGGAGTATTTAGGCTTAGGGGGTGGTCCCCCCAGATTCACACGGGATTTCTCGGGCCCCGTGCTACTTGGGAACACGCTCGGGAGTTCACGCCATTTCGTCTACGGGGGTGCCACCCTCTATGCCGGGACTTTCAAGACCCTTCGACTATGACGCGAATTTTTGACTCCCTGTCCGAACGGCAGTTCTGACCAAGCGGTCCCACGACCCCGATCACACAACGCCTGCCGGCTATCACATGCAATCGGTTTAGCCTCTTCCGCTTTCGCTCGCCACTACTCACGGAATCGCGGTTGCTTTCTCTTCCTGCGGGTACTGAGATGTTTCACTTCCCCGCGTTCCCTCCACATGTCCTATGTGTTCAGACATGGGTGACTGGGATTGACCCCAGCCGGGTTTCCCCATTCGGAGATCCTCGAATCACAGCTCGGTTGCCAGCTCCTCGAGGCTTATCGCAGGCTCCTACGTCCTTCTTCGGCTCCTGGTGCCTAGGCATCCACCGTGTGCCCTTAAAAACTTGACCACAGATAATAAGATGCTCGCGTCCACTGTGCAGTTCTCAAGCTACGGGCGGATACCCGGCTCATGCTTCGGCGCCTTCCCACCGCCAGGGTGAGTGGTTCGACCGTGAGCCGGTCCCGCGTTCGACGGCGACCAACAAGGCCCCGCCGGAGGTTCCGAGCATCGCCCGTTCCCTCAGGACCCAACAGCGTGCCTGGCCACCAGACGTCCGATCGACGGTTCCTATCCACCGAAGCGGATGTACTGAGTCGTTGAACGACCTGATGGCCAAGTAGTCGATGTTCCACCCTTGAGCAACCACCTCGGGACGATCGCCCGAGTTATGGCTCTGGACGCTGCGAACAGCGCCAGGTGCTCCTTAGAAAGGAGGTGATCCAGCCGCACCTTCCGGTACGGCTACCTTGTTACGACTTAGTCCCAATCGCCAGTCCCACCTTCGACGGCTCCCTCCACAAGGGTTGGGCCACCGGCTTCGGGTGTTACCGACTTTCGTGACGTGACGGGCGGTGTGTACAAGGCCCGGGAACGTATTCACCGCAGCGTTGCTGATCTGCGATTACTAGCGACTCCGACTTCATGGGGTCGAGTTGCAGACCCCAATCCGAACTGAGACCAGCTTTTTGGGATTCGCTCCACCTTACGGTATCGCAGCCCTTTGTACTGGCCATTGTAGCATGCGTGAAGCCCAAGACATAAGGGGCATGATGATTTGACGTCATCCCCACCTTCCTCCGAGTTGACCCCGGCAGTCTCCTATGAGTCCCCACCATTACGTGCTGGCAACATAGAACGAGGGTTGCGCTCGTTGCGGGACTTAACCCAACATCTCACGACACGAGCTGACGACAACCATGCACCACCTGTGAGCGGCCCTTACGGACCCGACATCTCTGCCGGATTTCCGCTCATGTCAAGCCTTGGTAAGGTTCTTCGCGTTGCATCGAATTAATCCGCATGCTCCGCCGCTTGTGCGGGCCCCCGTCAATTCCTTTGAGTTTTAGCCTTGCGGCCGTACTCCCCAGGCGGGGCGCTTAATGCGTTAGCTGCGGCACGGAACTCGTGGAAAGAGCCCCACACCTAGCGCCCAACGTTTACGGCGTGGACTACCAGGGTATCTAATCCTGTTTGCTCCCCACGCTTTCGCTCCTCAGCGTCAGTTACGGCCCAGAGACCTGCCTTCGCCATCGGTGTTCCTCCTGATATCTGCGCATTTCACCGCTACACCAGGAATTCCAGTCTCCCCTACCGTACTCTAGTCTGCCCGTACCCACTGCAGGCCCGGGGTTGAGCCCTGAGTTTTCACAGCAGACGCGACAAACCGCCTACGAGCTCTTTACGCCCAATAATTCCGGACAACGCTTGCACCCTACGTATTACCGCGGCTGCTGGCACGTAGTTAGCCGGTGCTTCTTCTGCAGGTACCGTCACTTTCGCTTCTTCCCTGCTGAAAGAGGTTTACAACCCGAAGGCCTTCGTCCCTCACGCGGCGTCGCTGCATCAGGCTTTCGCCCATTGTGCAATATTCCCCACTGCTGCCTCCCGTAGGAGTCTGGGCCGTGTCTCAGTCCCAGTGTGGCCGGTCGCCCTCTCAGGCCGGCTACCCGTCGTCGCCTTGGTGAGCCATTACCTCACCAACTAGCTGATAGGCCGCGAGCCCATCCCCGACCGATAAATCTTTCCAGACGCTCAGATGCCTGTGCGTCTCATATCCGGTATTAGCACCGGTTTCCCGGAGTTATCCCAGAGTCGGGGGCAGGTTGCTCACGTGTTACTCACCCGTTCGCCACTGATCCCCCTCCGAAGAGGGTTCACCGTTCGACTTGCATGTGTTAAGCACGCCGCCAGCGTTCGTCCTGAGCCAGGATCAAACTCTCCGTTGATGTCTTGTACGGCACGTCCGCGAGGGACGCACCGACATCTCTGAAGACGGTTCTGACGAACCGTGATCTTGGCTGAGCAGATGAACTCATTCATCTTATCTCTACCAAAGGAATCGCAGCGAGATCGTCCCTCCGGGCCCGATGGGCCCGTCGAGCCGCCTCGCTGACGAGGTTATTTTGGCATCGACTTTTGGCACGCTGTTGAGTTCTCAAGGAGCGGACGCGCACCAGCTCGAGCCTTTCGGCTGTTCGCTGGGGCAACCCTTCTAACTTAGGTCCACCGCGACTCTCAGTCAATTCCACAGGGTGGAAACCACCATCATAGCCGACCCATCCCGCGCCGAACACCGTCGGCATACCGACGAAAGCGTTCCTTGTGGGAGTCGTCCTGCGAGACCGACCACCTTGGGTGTCCGTTTCTCCCTACCGGGCGACAGCAGAAACACTACGGAGGCGTTCTGGCTGAGTCAAATCGATTGATGATCATGTCCTTGAACTGCCGATACGACTCAGCGTAGGTGTCGGACACGCTGCGCACCCGGCCGATCGGCTCATGATCCTCGGACCAGTTCGGCAACAGCGAGTGACCGCCGCCCACGACGCAGCAGCGCCCACCGCTCGTGCAGGAGGCTCTCCGGGCCAACCTCGGCGTCCTCGTCGAGCACCTTGACGTTGTTCACGTACGCGCCCCCCTCGGCGATCGCCCGCCGTCCCGCGGACTTGCTGCTCACCAGCCCCGCGGCGGCGAACAGCTCAGCGACCGAATGCCGGCCCCGCCCCACCTGAGCCGTGGGCAGCTCGCGGACCGCGTCGGCCAGTGTCGACTCGTCGAGCCCGGCCAGGTCAGCCCGTCCGAACAGAGCCTGGCTTGCCTGCTCCACCCGGGCGGTCGCCTCCTGACCGTGCACCAGGGTGGTGACGTCCCGGGCCAGCACCCGCTGCGCCTGGCGGGCCTGCGGTCGCTGCTCGGTGGCGCGCGCCAGCTCCTCGATCTGCTGCCTCGTGCGGTCAGTGAACACCTTGAGCAGTCCGACGACCGATGCGTCCTCCACGTTGACGAAGTACTGGTAGAAGGCGTAGGGGCTGGTCATGTCGGCCGACAGCCAGATGGCGTTTCCCTCGGTCTTGCCGAACTTCGTGCCGCCGGAGTCGGTGAGCAGCGGGGTGGTCAGGGCATGGACGGTCTTCCCCTCGACCCGGTGGATCAGGTCGACGCCGGCGATCAGGTTGCCCCACTGGTCCGAGCCGCCGGTCTGCACCATGCATCCATAGGCGCGGAACAGATGCAGGTAGTCCAAGGCCTGGAGCAGCTGGTAGCTGAACTCGGTGTAGGAGATCCCCTCGTGACTCTCCAGCCGCGCCGCCACTGCCTCCTTGCGGATCATCTGGTTGACCCGGAAGTGCTTGCCGATCTCGCGCAGGAAGTCCAGCGCCGACAGCGGCGCCGTCCAGTCGAGGTTGTCGACGAGCAGCGCGGCGTTCTCACCCTCGAAATCGAGGAACGGCCGGACCAGCGCCGTGATCCGGGCGACGTTCTCGGCGGTCTGCTCCTTGGTCTTCAGCACCCGCTCGGACGTGGGCTTGGGGTCACCGATCAGCCCGGTCGACCCACCGACCAGGCAGATCACCCGGTGCCCGGCGCGCTGCAGCCGGCGCAGGACGACCAGCTGGACGAAGTTGCCGAAGTGCAGGCTGGGTGCGGTCGGGTCGAACCCGCAGTAGACCGTGACCGGCCCGGCCATCAGCGCCTGGCGCACCGCCTCCTCGTCGGTGATCTGGGCGACCAGGCCGCGCCACGTCAGCTCGTCCAGCACGTCGGTCGCGGGTGGCAGTGCGGTCTCGCTCACGCTCGGGGCCGTCCTCTCCGCTCTCAGGTCCTGCGATGTCCTTACCGGGGCGCGCGCCGCACCGCCCGGCGGTACCGCGAGACGGTCAGCTCGCCGTCCAGCCAGTACCGCCAGGGGAACGCCGTGGGGTCCCCGCCGGCACCGGACACCCCGACCCGACCGCCGGTGCGCACCACATCCTGCCGGATCGGCGTGGTCGCGGGTTCCAGCCAGAGGCCACCGCCGGCGCACAGGTCCGCGCCGTTGTGCTCGCCGTCCAGACCGAGTGCGCGGGTGAGCCGAGCGGGTCCTCGCGCCAGGTCGACGTCGCGGGGCCGCCGGCCGTCGGCTCGGGCCCGGCGCCGACGGGCGAGATCGAGGCCCTGCACCACCTCACCGGCTCGCAGCAGGATGGCAGAGCACTCGCCGTCCGGGCCGCAGACGACGTTGGCGCACCAGTGCATCCCGTAGGTGAAGTAGACGTACAGGTGCCCGGGCGGGCCGAACATCACCTCGGTACGGGGCGTCCGGCCGCGGTAGCCGTGCGAGCCGGGGTCGTCCGGGCCCGCGTACGCCTCCACCTCCGTCAGCCGGACCGCCACCCGACCGCCGCCGCCCGAACCGTGGGCACCGTCATGCACCAGAACGGTGCCCAGCAGCGCCGCGGCGAGCTCCGGAGCGCCGCCGGCGAGCTGTGAGCGGGTCAGCACGGCCGCCTCAGCGCAGCAGCGCGAGGACGTCGGCGAGCACCTCGATGCTCGCCGGCACGATGGGGTCGAGCACCAGCTGGACGTGGTCTGCACCGGCGTCGGCGAAGGCGGTCAGCTGCTCGGCGAGCTCGTCGGCCCGACCCTGCAACGGCTCGCCGGCACCGGACGGGTAGTCCCCCATCTGACGCCCGGTGCCGCCGGGCAGACGCACGTGGACGGCGCAGGTCGCAGCCACCTGCCCCGTACGGCCGATCGCTGCGATCCGCTCGTCGACGACCGCCTTGACCTCGGCGAATCCGGTCGCGGTGTTGCCGTAGTCACTCCACCACACGTTCCACGAGTCCACGTGCGGCAGCGTGATCGCCTGCATCCGCTCCCCGATCGAGCCGACCATCAGCGGCGGGCCCGCGGGCCGGGGCGAGCGGGGGTGCAGCACGCAGTCGGTCACGTCGTAGTACGCCCCGTGCAGCTCGACCCTGCCTTCGGTGAGCAGAGTGCGGATGATCGTGAACGCCTCGGCAAACCGGGACACCCGATGGTCGAACGAGAACCCGAACGCGGCGTACTCGCGGCGGTTCCACCCCGCCCCGAGGCCCAGCACCAGCCGGCCGCCGCTGATCGCGTCGACCGTGGCGGCCATCTTGGCCAGCATGGCCGGGGCGTGGAAGCCGGTCGAGGCCACCAGCGGACCCAGCTCGACCCGCTCAGTGGATGCGGCGAGTGCGGCAAGCGACGTCCACACCTCCCAAGGACCCCTCGGCCCGACCGGTAGGTCGTAGAGCAAGTGGTCACCGAGCCAGATCGAGTCGAAGCCGGCCATCTCGGCGAGCCGGGCCAAGCCGCGCAGGTCGGCGAAACCGATCTCGTACTCGACCTCGGGCAGCTGGACCCCGACCTTCACGACGACTCAGTTCTCACGACAGCCCGGCTCTCCCCGCCGCCTTAGTCCGTTGGGAGCGGCAGGCGGCTGGACCTCAGGCCGGTCTTGGTCTTGACGGCCCCGATCGTCTCGATGATCACTTCGTGGGAGGTCAGCGGACGCCCGCGCCAGTTCATCGAGATGTGGCTGAACAGGCGGTGCTCGATCCGGTTCCACTTGGAGGTACCGGGAGGCAGGTGGACGACGGTGATCTCCAGCCCGGTCTCGGCGGCCAGGGCGGCCAGTTCGGTCTTCCACAGCCGCAGCCTGCTGCCGTTGGACCCGCCCGAATCCGCGGTGATCAGCAGACGGGTGGCGTCCGGGTAGGCGGCGTGTCCGACTGTGCGCCACCAACGGCGGATCGACTCGACCGCGAACGCGCCGGTGTCGGCGTCGGTACCGACGTTGACCCAGCCGGTGTTCGCGGTGACGTCGTAGATGCCGTACGGGGTCGCCTTGCCCAGCTCCTTGTCTGCGAAGTCGTGGACGTTGACCCGCTCCGGCGCGCCCGCGGGCATCCATTCGACGCCCTTGTTCGCGTAGTTGCCGACCAACTCCTTCTTCTTTGCATCGACCGAGATGGCCGGGTCACCGGACGCCTGGAACGCGCTGACCTGCGTGTTGATGTACCGGAACTGGGCATCCCGGTCCGGATGCTGTTTACCCTCAACGGTTTTGGTGTTGCCCTGCAAGCTGTACCCCGCCTGCTTCAGCAGCCGGCCCACCGTCACCGAACTGACCTCGTGACCCGCCCCGGTCAGTTCATCGGCCAGATGGGACGTCGATTTCGTCGTCCACCGCAACGCCGACTCCGGGTCCCCCCGGGTCTCCGGAGCGACCAGTTCCTCCAACGCCGGCGCCAGGCCCGGGTCGGCGACCTCCGCGGCCGGGCGCCCGGCCCCCACTGCCCGCACCCGCCCATCCGGGACCACTCCGGCCTCCAGTTCGTGCGCGCCCCGCGACACGGTGTCCCCCTTGGCCTTCGCCGCCGCCGCAACGAGTTTCATCCCGCCGTACCCGATCGCCCGGGCCTCCGCCCCCAGCAGCAGCCGCCAAGCCCGCTCGTCCAGGAACGGCCTGATCTCCGCCAGCCTGGCCGCCATCCGCTCCTGCTCCGCCACCGTGATCGACATACCACAACGCTACCGACTCATCTCGGGCAAACCCGCGCAATTCTCAATACCCGCACAGCCGTACTACGGTGCGCCCCGGTGGCGGCCCACGCCCGCAGCCCGGCCAGCCGGGCCACCAGCCGCTGGCGCTGCTCGGCCACCCGCACCGGCGCCGTCCCGCCTCGGGTGTCCCGGGAGGCCAGCGACCCGGCCACGTCGAGCACGCCGCGCACCTGCGGGGTCAGGTGCGGCGAGATCGCCGCGAGGTCGGCGTCGGCCAGCTCGTGCAGGTCGATCCCGCGCTGCTCGCAGGTGCGCACGCACTCTCCGGCCAGCTCGTGCGCCTGCCGGAACGGCACCCCCTGGCGCACCAGCCACTCGGCGATGTCGGTGGCCAGGGAGAACCCGGCCGGGGCGAGCGCGGCCATTCGACCCGTGTCGAAGCGCAGCGTGGCCACCATCCCGGTGAACGCCGGCAGTAGCACCAGCAGCTGGTCCACCGAGTCGATGACCGGTTCCTTGTCCTCCTGCAGGTCGCGGTTGTAGGCCAGCGGCAGGGCCTTAAGCGTGGTCAGCAGGCCGGCCAGGTTGCCGACGAGGCGGCCCGCCTTGCCCCGGGCCAGCTCAGCGACGTCCGGGTTCTTCTTCTGCGGCATGATCGACGAACCGGTGGCGTACGCGTCGTCCAGCCGCACGAAGCCGAACTCCGCGGTCGAGAAGACGATCACCTCCTCGGCGATCCGGGAGACGTCGACGCCGATCATCGCCAGGACGAAGGCCACCTCGGCGACCACGTCGCGGCTCGCCGTGGCGTCGATCGAGTTGTCGGCGGCCGAGCTGAAGCCCAGCTCGCGGGCCACCGCCTGGGGATCGAGCCCGAGTGAGGAGCCGGCCAGCGCGCCGCCCCCATAGGCGGAGGAGTCGGCGCGCACGTCCCAGTCCCGCAGCCGCTCGACGTCGCGGGCCAGAGCGTGGGCGTGGGCCTGCAGGTGGTGGGCCAACAGCACCGGCTGGGCGTGCTGGAAGTGGGTACGGCCCGGCATCGGTGCCAGCGGGTGGGCCGCGGCCTGGGCGAGCAGGGCGTCGGCCAGGTCCAGGACCGCGGCGGCGATCGCGCGCGCGCTGTCGCGCAGGTACATCCGGTAGAGGGTCACCACCTGGTCGTTGCGGGACCGTCCGGCCCGGAGCCGCCCGCCCAGCTCCATGCCGACCCGCTCGATCAGGCCGCGTTCCAAAGCGGTGTGCACGTCTTCGTCGGCCGGGGTGGGCGTGAATGCGTCCGAGGCGACGTCGCGCTCGAGCGCGTCGAGCCCGGCGAGCATGCCGGCGAGGTCGCCGTCGCTGAGCAGCCCGGCCGCGTGCAGCACGCGGGCGTGCGCTCGGGACCCGGCGATGTCGTACGGAGCAAGCACCCAGTCGAAGTTCACCGACGCCGACAACGCCTCGAGAGCCGCGGCGGGACCGGAGGCGAACCGGCCGCCCCACAGCTTCACCGGTGCCTGGACTCCTGTGGCCGGTGTCTGGGTCACGACTCCTCCATCTGGTGCGACGCAGCGGGCGCGCCGCCTCGAATGGTCGGCTCAGCGTCGTGGTCGGGACGGTTGCCTGCCAAATCGAGGAACCGGGCCGCGACCACCTCTCCACCGGAGGTCTCTGCAGTGACCACGAGCACTGTGTCGTCGCCGGCGATGGTGCCGAGCACCGCCGGCAGATGGGACTGGTCGATCGCCGAGGCCAGGAACTGGGCGGCCCCGGGCGGGGTGCGCAGGACCACTAGGTTCGCCGACGCGTCTGCGCTGACCAGCACCTCCTCGCACAGTCGGGCCAGCCGGGAGTCCAGCACCTCCTGGCTGATCCCGGCCAGCGGGGTGCGGTCGCCGCCCTCGCCGGGGACGGCGTAGACCAGGCCACCGCCGTTGTAACGCACCTTCACGGCACCCAGCTCGACCAGGTCGCGGGACAACGTCGCCTGGGTGACCACCACGCCGTCCAGGGCCAGCAGCTCGGCCAACTCCACCTGGGAGCGCACCGGGTGCCGGCGCAGCAGGTCGACGATCGTGCGGTGCCGGGCGGTCTTGGTCGGTGGGCTGAGCATCAGGGGGCCCCCTTCTCGCCCCCGGCATCGAGGCCGCTCCGGCCCGAACGCCCCAGCAACCAGACCAGCAGCGCTTTCTGGGCGTGCAGCCGGTTCTCCGCCTCGTCCCAGACCGCCGAGGCCGGGCCGTCCAGCACCTCGGCGCTGATCTCCTTGCCCCGGTAGGCCGGCAGGCAGTGCAGAACGATCGCCCGGTCGCTCGCCCGGGCCACCGCCGCGCCGTCCAGTCGGTAGTCACCGAACGTCGCCAGCCGCCGTGCGGTCTCAGCCTCCTGACCCATCGACACCCACGTGTCGGTGACCAGGACGTCCGCCCCCGTCGTCGCTGCGGCCGGGTCGTGGGTGACGTCCACCGATCCCCCGGTCCGGGCGGCTCGCTGCGCCGCCGCCGCGAGCAGCGCGCCGTCCGGGTGGTGACCGTCCGGCGCGGCGACGCGCACGTGCATTCCGGCGTTGGCACCGGCGAGCAGGAAGGAGCGGGCCATGTTGTTGGCGCCGTCGCCGAGGTAGGTGAGCCGGACCCCGCTCAGGCGGCCGAACCGCTCGCGGACCGTCTGCAGGTCGGCCAGGAGCTGGCATGGGTGGAAGGAGTCGCTCAAGGCGTTCACCACCGGGACAGCGCTGACGGCAGCCATCCGGTCCAAGCGGTCCTGCGCCCCAGTGCGCCAGACGATCGCGGCGCACTGCCGCTCCAGCACCCTGGTGGTGTCCTCGATGCTCTCGCCGCGGCCCATCTGGCTGGTCTGAGCGTCCATGACCAGCGGGAACCCGCCCAGCTCGCTGATGCCGACGCTGAACGAGACGCGGGTCCGGGTCGAGGACTTGTCGAAGATCACCGCGACTGTCCGCGGGCCGGCTAGAGCCCGGGAAGCGAACCGGTCGCGCTTGAGCGCATCGGCCAGGTCGAGCACCTCGACCAGCTCGGCCGGGCTGAGGTCGTCGTCGCGCAGGTAGTGTCGGGCGGACGCGGCGGCGCCGCCGGCCTGTGTCACATCGTTCACCGGGGATCGCCCGCCTCAGTCATCGCGACGTCCAGGGCCCGGGGCAGGGCCCCGACGAAGCTCGAGGCCTGCTGCGCGGTGAGGACCAGCGGCGGGGTCAGCCGTAGCGCGTCCGGGGCCACGGCATTGACGATGAACCCTCGGTCCAAGAGGGCGGCGGCGACGGTCGCCGATACCGGGCGGGTGAGCTGAACGGCAATCATCAGGCCCACGCCGCGAGTGCCGGCCACCAGGGGGTGAGCGAGCTGTTCGACCCCGCAGCGCAATGCCGCTCCGACCTCGGCGGCGTTGCGGCACAGGTCATCCCGCTCGATGACGTGCAACGTGGCCAGGGCCGCGGCGGCCGCGACGGAGTTGCCGCCGAAGGTGGTGCCGTGCTGGCCCGGTCCGAGCAGCTCGGCACAGTCCCCGAGGGCGATCAGAGCCCCGATCGGGATACCGCCGCCGAGCCCCTTGGCCAGGGTGACCAGGTCGGGCACGAGCGGTGGATCGGCGTCCGGCGCCCCGAGCACCACCGGGTTCTGGTGGGCGAACCAGCACCCGGTCCGGCCGATCCCGCTCTGCACCTCGTCGAGCACGAGCAGTGCACCGGCCCGGGTGGTGAGCTCGCGGGCCGCGCCGAGGTACCCCGGCGCAGGCATGCGGACCCCGGCCTCGCCCTGGATCGGTTCGAGCACCACGGCCGCGACCTCGTCGTCCAGCGCCGCGGCCAGGGCGTCGACGTCCCCGAATGGCACGTGCACCACCCCTGGAGGCAACGGCTCGAACGGCTCGCGGTAGGCGCTCTTGTGGGTCAGCGCGAGGGCACCGAGGGTGCGGCCGTGGAAGGCACCCTCGGTCGCCACCAGCGAGGTGCGCCGGCCCGGCTCGGCGAGGCGGCGAGTGGCCTTGATTGCGGCTTCGGTGGCCTCGGCCCCGGAGTTGGCGAAGAACACCTTCGAGGACGGCGGTGCCTCGAGCAGGTCGAGCAGCCGTTCGGCCAGGGCGATCTGCGGCGCCGTGGCGAAGAAGTTCGAGGTGTGTCCCAGCGTGGCCAGCTGGGCGGCGACGGCGGAGACCAGGAACGGATGGGCGTGACCGAGGGCGTTGACCGCGATCCCGGCCAGCAGGTCGAGGTAGCGGTTGCCGTCGGCGTCCCAGACGTAGCACCCCTCGCCGCGGACCAGGACCCGTTGCGGCGCACCGTACGTGCCGACGATCGACTCGCCGTGCCGCCGGGTCCAGGACGCCGCCGAGGAGCCGGGCGGCAGCAGCTGCAGGTCCGGGCTCATGGCAGCACCATCGTTCCGACGCCTTCGGGCGTGAACACCTCGAGCAGCACGCTGTGCTCGACCCGCCCGTCGATCACGCTCGCCCGTGGCACTCCCCCGCGGACGGCGCGTAGGCACGCTTCCATCTTGGGCACCATGCCCGATTGCAGGGTCGCCATCATCGTCTCCAGCTCGTCAGTGGTGATCTCGGCCAGTAGCGAGGACCGGTCCGGCCAGCGCGCGTAGACGCCCTCCACATCGGTCAGCACGACCAGCTTCTGGGCCCCCAGGGCGATGGCCAGCGCCGCGGCCGCGGTGTCGGCGTTGACATTGAGCACCTGGCCGTCCACGTCCGGCGCCACGGTGGAGACCACCGGGATCCGGCCGGCCTCGATCAGGTCAAGCACCGCGGACGGCTCGACCTCGACGACGTCACCGACCAGGCCGACGTCCACCTCGGCGCCGTCGACCACCGCCGACCGGCGTCGTGCCGTGAACAGCCCGGCGTCCTCGCCGGACAGGCCGACCGCCCGGGCTCCGCAGCCGTTGACCAGACCGACCAGCTCCCGGCCGACCTGACCGACCAGCACCATCCGGACGACGTCCATCGCCTCGTGCGTGGTGACCCGCAGGCCGCCACGGAACTCACTCTGGATGCCGAGCCGACCGAGCATTGAGGAGATCTGCGGTCCGCCGCCGTGCACCACCACGGGCTGCAGGCCGGCACTGCGCAGGAAGGCCATGTCCTCGGCGAAGGCGCGCTTGAGTTCCTCGCGGACCATCGCGTTGCCGCCGTACTTGACCACCACGATCGCCCCAGCGAAGCGCTGAAGCCAGGGCAGGGCCTCGATCAGCACCCTGGCCTTGTCGTGGGCGGTGAGGGTGGCCTCGCCGGCGGTCAGGCCGGCAGCGCGCAGGTGGGGGTGCTCGTCGGCGGTCATCTCGTCGGCGGTCATGTCGTCGGAGGTCATGTCGAGTAGGCGCTGTTCTCGTGGACGTAGCCGTGAGTGAGGTCGCTGGTCCAGACTGTCGCCGTGGACGAACCGGCGTGCAGGTCGACCAGGACACGCACCTCGCGAGCGGTCATGTCGACGTAGCGAGCGGTCCTGACCGACGCCGCCGGCACGGCACACCTGGATGCCGTTGATCGCCACGTCAAGGGCCAGCGGGTCGAACGGCGCCGAGGTGGTGCCGACCGCGGCCAGCACACGGCCCCAGTTCGGGTCGTTGCCGAACACCGCGGCCTTGAACAGGTTGCTGCGGGCCACGGCCCGGGCCACCTCGACCGCGTCGTCCTCGCTCGCCGCGCCGGTCACCTCCACGGCGATGTCGTGGCTGGCGCCCTCGGCGTCTGCGATCAGCTGGCGGGCCAGGTCGGCGCAGGCGGCACGCACCGCCTCGGTGAACACCGCGGGGTCGGGACGTATCCCGCTCGCCCCGCTGGCCAGTAGCAGCACGGTGTCGTTGGTGGACATGCAGCCGTCGGAGTCGACCCGGTCGAACGTGGTGCGCGTGCCCTCCCGCAGTGCCGCGCAGCACCCAGCGGCGTCGACGTCGGCGTCGGTGGTCAGCACGACGAGCATGGTCGCCAGGCCGGGCGCCAGCATGCCGGCTCCCTTGGCCATCCCGCCGACCACCCACCCGGTTCCACCGGTGCTGTCACGGTCGGGGCCGGACACTGCGGTCTTCGGCACAGTGTCCGTGGTCATGATCGCCCGCGCGGCCGCGTCCCCCCCGGCCGGGTCCAGCCCGGCCACGGCCTGGTCCAGTCCGGCCAGCAGCTGGGGCATCGCCAGCCGCTCCCCGATCAGCCCGGTCGAGCACACCGCGACGTCACCGGCAGCGACGCCCAGCAGGCTGGCGGCCCGCTCGGCGGTGTGATGGGTGTCGGCGAACCCGTCGGGACCGGTGCACGCGTTCGCGCCGCCGGAGTTCAGCACCACGGCGTCGACCCGCCCGTCGGCCACTACCTGACGCGACCAGACCACCGGAGCGGCCTGTACCCGGTTGCCGGTGAACACCGCAGCGGCAGCGTGTGACGGTCCGTCGTTGACGACCACCGCGACGTCCGGCAGCCCACCGCTCTTCAGACCCGCGGCGACGCCCGCGGCACGGAACCCGGCGGCTGCGGTGACGCTCATTCGTCGTCCCTCCGTCCCGGGTAGACGGTGGCCTGAGGTTCGACGACCTCGTACCCGGCGGCGCGCCAGACAGCGGCCGCAGTGGGCACCTTCGCGGCGTCGATCAGCACCCAGTCGGTGTCGTAGGTCGACAGGGTGAGCACCGGGATCCCTGCGTCGGCAAGGGGTTTCAGCAACGCGACGAGGACCCCGACCTGGGCGAAATCGAGCACCTCGTCGACCACGACGGCGACGAACGGCCCCTCCATCGGCCCCGGCGGGTCGTCGGGCAGCGCGGTGGTCGGGCATACGACGCTGGTCTCGGTGTCGGTACGGGTGATACTGAACAGCGGTGTACCGCGCGCCCACAGCGGGTCGGGCGCATCGGCCTCCAGCCGGACGATCGCCACGGACTGGGGGCTGACCAGAAGACGCATGGCGCTCCTCCGTTCTGAACGTCGCCGGGTTGTCGGGCCGGATGGTCAGGGCGCCAGGCCGTTGACCGGCAGGCCGAGGGTCTCGGGCAGGTCCAAGGCGATGTTCGCCGCCTGGACCGCGCCGCCCGCTGTGCCCTTGGTCAGGTTGTCGATCGCGGCCACGACGACCACCCGGCGGGTGCGCGAGTCGAGGGCGACCTGCAGATGAGCGGTGTTGGCGCCGTGGGTGTCCGCGGTCCGGGGCCACCGCCCCGGCGGCAGCAGGGTGAGGAACGGCTCGTCGGCGCAGGCCTTGTGCCACGCGGCACGAACGGTTTCGGTGACGACATCCCCCGCCGCCGGCGAGAGCCGGGCGGTGCAGGTGGCGAGGATGCCGCGAGACATGGGCGCCAGAGTGGGCGTGAACGACACCCTGACCGGCATGTCGGCGGCGGCCGACAGGTTCTGTTCCATTTCCGGGGTGTGCCGGTGCACCCCGCCGACTCCGTACGGGCTCATCGAGCCGATCACCTCGCTGCCGAGCAGGTGCGGCCTGGCCGCCTTGCCCGCACCAGAGGTGCCGCTGGCGGCGACGACGACGACATCCGGCTCGAGTAGCCCCGCGGCGAAACCGGGGGCCAGGGCCAGGCTGACCGCCGTCGGGTAGCAGCCGGGCACCGCGATCCGCCGGACGCCGCGCAGCCGCTCCCGCTGCCGGCTGCCGTCGGCGAGCAGCAGCTCCGGAAGCCCGTAGGGCCAGAACCCGGCGTGCTGGGCGCCGTAGAACTCGGCCCAGGCGGCGGGGTCGGCCAGTCGGTGGTCTGCCCCGCAGTCCACCACCAGGGTGTCCTGCGGCAGCTGTGCCGCCAGCTCGGCACTGGCACCGTGCGGCAGGGCGAGGAAGACCACGTCGTGCCCGGCGAGGGTCTCGACCGACGTCGGCTCGATGACCCGATCGGCGAGGCCCGGCAGGTGGGGTTGGTGCTCCCCGATGGTGCTGCCCGCACTGGCCGAGGCGGTCAGTGCCCCGATCTCGACCTCGGGGTGGCCGAGCAGAACGCGCAGCAGCTCACCTCCGGCGTAGCCACTGGCTCCGGCAACCGCCGCCCGCAACACCATGCGCATGAGAATACATACTCGCGCATGAACATTCAGCGACTCCGCGTTGCGTGTCAGGGGCAAGGGGTGACATCGGCTGCACCCCTCTTTGGGCACAACGTCACGCCGTGCCCGCTAGACGGGCACGGCGTGACGTTGTGCCCAAAGCCGCGTGTGCCTGCTGGGGGCGGGTGGATCAGCCGCGCAGGACCGCACCACAGCGCTTTGCGGCCGCCCTCACCGCGGCATCGCGGACCTGTGCCGTCTCCGCCGCGGTCAGCGTGCGGTCCGGGGCCCGCATCCGTAGGGCGAACGCCAGTGACTTCTTCCCCTCTCCCAGCTGGGGCCCGGAGTAGACGTCGAACAGCCTCACCGATTCCAGCAGATCGCCGCCACCGTTGCGCAGTGCCGTTGCCACCTGCCCGGCCGGGACGTCGGCATCCACGACGAGGGCGACGTCCTCCTTCGCCGCCGGGAACGTGGAGATCGGCGCGGCCGGTCGGACCCGGTCGGAGGAGGCCACCAGCGCGTCCAGGTCGAGCTCAGCGGCGCACGTGCGAGGCGGCAGGCCGAAGGCTGTCAGCACGCGCGGGTGCAGCTCACCGGCGTGACCCACCAGCGCGCCGTCCAGCTCGACCCGGGCGCAGCGGCCCGGGTGCCAGGGGGCGTTGTCGTCGGCGACGACGTCGAGCTCGAGCCCGAGGCGACGCCCGATGAGACGAGCCACGTCGATCGCGTCCGCCGCGCTCGCAGCCCGGCCCGGCCCTGCCCAGCCAGGTAGCACCCGGTTGCCGGTCAGCACGACCGCGACCCGCCGGGGCTGCGCCGGCACCGCCCCGTGCAGCTCGGCAAGGTCGTCCTGGCTCGGCAGCTGGGCCAGCGGCAGCCGTGGGGCGGTCACGACACCCACGGTCTCGAGCCGGGTGACCAGACCGATCTCGAACAGCCCGATGTCGGTGAAGCCACGGGAGACGTTGCGGCGCAACGTCTCCAGCAGCGTGTCGAGCAGGGACGTGCGCAGCAGCGGCTGTTCGTCCGAGAGCGGGTTGGCCAGGGCGACGGCGCGCCGGCGCGGATCGTCCGGGGGCAGGCCGAGCGTGTCGTGCACACCGGGGGCGACGAACGGGTAGCTGAGCACCTCGACCAGGCCGTGCTCGGCCAGAGCACGGGCGACGGTCCGCCGGGCCCGCTGGGCATGGGTCAGCCCCAGCCCCGGCGGTGCCACCGGCAGCACCGAGGGGATTGCCTCGTAGCCGCGCAGACGCGCGACCTCCTCGACCAGGTCGACACCCGCCTGCAGGTCGGGGCGCCAGCTCGGCGGGTGCACCACCACGCGGGGCGCGGTGCCCTGCCCGGCCTCGGCGCCGATCTGCTCGACCTGGCACCCGATCTCCTCCAGGGTGGACACCACATCCTCGGTGGCGTAGTCCACGCCGATCACCCGGGCGGGGAGCGCGGCGTCCATCGTGATCGGGGAACGGTCGACGCGCTGGTCCGCGTCGGTCACCGGGCCCGGGGCGCCGCCTCCGTGCTCGACCAACAGCCGGACGGCGAGCTCGGCAGCCCGGTCGGGCAGCGCGTGGTCGACGCCGCGTTCGAAGCGCCGGCTGGCCTCGGTGGTCAGCTTGTGCCGTCGCGCCGTGCGGGCGACGCTCACCGCGTCGAAATGGGCGGCCTCGATGAGCAGGTCGGTGGTGCCCGCGCCCACCTCGCTGCTGGCACCGCCCATCACCCCGGCCAGGGCCAGCACGCGCTGCCCGCCGTCGTCGGTGATCAGTAGGTCCTCGGGGTCGAGGACCCGCTCGACGTCGTCCAGGGTGGTCAGCCGCTCGGCCGCCCGGGCCCGGCGGACCACGATCGGGGCCTGCAGCGCGTCGAGGTCGAAGGCGTGCAGCGGCTGGCCGACGGCGAGCATGACGTAGTTGGTGACGTCGACGGCCAGCGAGATCGGGCGCATCCCCGCCTGCTGGAGTCGGCGCTGCATCCACAGCGGGGACCGGGCGGAGGCGTCGACCCCGCGCACCACTCGTGCGACGTACCGGTCGCACCCGCCCTGCCCGCGGATCGGTGCGGCATCGTCGAGGACGACGGGGAAGCCGTCCTCGTCGGGCTTGGGGACGTCGAGGTCGGCCGGGTCGGTGAACGCCGAGCCGGTGCTGTGGGAGTACTCGCGGGCCACTCCGCGGATGCTCAACGCGTAGCCGCGGTCCGGGGTGACGTTGACCTCGACGGTCTCGGAGTCCAGACCGAGCAGCGCGATGGCGTCGGTGCCGACGGGTACGTCCCCCAGACCCAGCTCGGCCAGCCGGATGATCCCGGTGTGGTCGTCACCCAGGCCGAGCTCCGCGGCCGAGCAAATCATGCCCTCGGAGACGTGTCCGTAGGTCGTGCGGGCCGTGATCGCGAACCCACCGGGCAACAGGGCACCGGGACGGACCACGACGACCGCGTCAGCGGCCTCGAAGTTGTTCGCCCCGCAGACGATGCCCACCGGACGGCACTGCCCGTCGTCGCCGACGTCCCCCACATCGACGCTGCACCACCGTATCGTCTTGCCGTTCCTCTGCGGCTCGTCGACGAACTCGAGCACCCGCCCGACCACCAGTGGTCCGCTCACCCCGCCGCCGTGGACGGCCTCCTCCTCCAGGCCGACTGTCACCAGGTCGGAGGCCACCTGCCCACCGGTCACGCCCTCGGGCAGCGCGACGTACTCGCCCAACCAGGGCAGCGGAACCCGCATCAGATGTCCATCCCGTAGTGCCGGCTGAACCGCACGTCACCCTCGACCATGTCGCGCATGTCCTCGATGCCGTGCCGGAACATCAGAGTGCGCTCCAGACCCATGCCGAAGGCGAACCCGGTGTAGCGCTCGGGGTCGACGCCGCAGGCGCGCAACACGTTCGGGTTGACCATGCCGCAGCCGCCCCACTCGATCCAGCCGGTACCGCTGCAGGTGCGACAGCGCGAGTCGTTCCCGGCGCAGACGAAGCAGCGCAGGTCGAACTCGGCGCTCGGCTCGGTGAACGGGAAGAACGACGGACGCCAGCGGGTGACCGCCTCCGGCCCGAACATGGCCCGGGCGAAGTGGTCCAGGGCACCGCGCAGGTGGGCCATCGTCAGCCCCTCGTCGACGGCCAGTCCCTCGACCTGGTGGAACACCGGGGTGTGTGTGGCGTCGAGCTCGTCGGTACGGAACGTCTTGCCGGGTGCGCAGACATAGACGGGCACGCCCCGTTCGAGCAGGGCACGGGCCTGGACCGGTGAGGTGTGGGTGCGCAGCACCAGCCCCGAGGACGGCGGGTCGACGAAGAAGGTGTCCTGCATCTGGCGGGCCGGGTGGTCGGGGTCGAAGTTCAGGGCGTCGAAGTTGAACCACTCGGCCTCGAGCTCCGGTCCCTCGGCGACCTCCCACCCCATGGCGACGAAGACGTCCGCGACCCGTTCGGCGATCAGCTGCAACGGATGCCGGGCGCCCTCCGGCATCGTCTCGGTGGGCAGGGTGACGTCGACCCGCTCCTCGACGAGCACCCGCTCGTCGCGTTCGGCCTCGAGCTCGTCCTGGCGATCGGCAAGCGCCTGGGCGACCCGCCCGCGCGCGGCGCCGACCCGCATCCCGGCCTCCTTGCGGCCCGCGGGCGGCAGTGCCCCGATCTCTCGGTTGGCCAGAGCCAGCGGGCTACGGTCCCCGGCCACGGCGGTGCGGACCTGCTTGAGCGCGTCCAGGTCGGCGGCGGCGGCCACGGCGCCGAGCGCCTCCTCGACCTGGCGGTCGAGCTGCGCGGCACTGAGGGCGGCCACTTCCACCGGGTCGAAGCTCTTGTTGGGTGCAGACATGTCCATCCACGATCACGGGTCAGGTTCTGGATCAGATCGAGTCTGGCAGATATCGCCCCTGGATCCCGAACGCGTTTCAGACCACCCACCGGTCGGCAGTGCCCGGCCAGGAGTCGAGCCACCAGCCGTCGCCGTCCACCCGCACCTCAGCGGGCACGCAGTTCGGCAGGAACTGCCGGCGGGTCCTGTCTCCCGGTGCGTTCCCGGCCAGCCGCGGTAACGCGAGGCAGATCACCCCACCGTGGCTGATCGCCACCGCGGTCTCCCCGCGGTGCAGGTCGGCGATGGCGTTCACCGCGGCCTCGAAGCGCGCAACGACGTCCAACCGGCTCTCCCTACCAGGACGGCCGGCAGCCGGCTTGCCGTCCGCCCAGGCCTGCAGGACTCGCCGTGGCCGCGGGTCGAGGTGGGCAAGTCCAGCCAGGTCACCGACCGAGAACTCGTGCAGGCCGTCGACGGCTCGCGCCCGCACTTCGAGCTCGGCGGCGACCAGCTCGCCGGTCTGCACCGCCGGGGTCATCGTGCTGGTGTAGACCGCGGCCACCCGGCGGTGGCGCAGCCGGGCCGCCAGGTCCACCGCCTGGCGCCGTCCGGTCTCGGTCAGCCGGCCGCCATGGCCGCTGAGCACACCCTCTGTCGGGTACTGGGCCTCGCCGTGCCGGGCGATCAGCAAGGTCGCCGGGCACTGCAGGTCGGACATACACCGACTGTAGGCCGCACGGATTGGGCCGCACGGATGTGGGCTGCCCGGATGTGGGCCGCCCAGATGTGGGCCGCACCGACATAGGCCCGACGTAAACCCGATGACGACCCCCCACCGCCCCGAACTACGATCGCCTATGACTGGCACCGAGCGCCCCCGGATCGAGCTGACCCGTCCCGACCTGGCGCTGCACGCCGACTGGCTCGCTGCTGCGGCCGAGTTCACCGCCATCGGGCAGTATCAGCACGGCTCGGGTCTGACCCCGGACGACGAGGAACCTCACCCGGGGTCCGCGGCGTGGCGACCGGCCGAGCTGGCGGCCCCGGAGCGGTTCGCCGCCTTCGTCTCTCACCTGCGCAGCCTGGCCACCGAGGACGTCGTGCGGCCGCTGGGCATGGTGCCGGACGACAAGCTGTGGATCACCTGCCGCGGGGCACGCCTGAACCGCTACGTCGGGGCGCTGTCGCTGCGGCATGAGCTGAACGACCACCTGCGCGCCGAGGGCGGGCACATCGGCTACGCGGTCCGCCCCTCGGCGCAGGGTCGGGGAGTCGCCACGCAGGTGCTGGGGCTGGCGCTGGACCGGGCGCGTGGCCTCGGCATCGACCGGGTGCTCCTGGCCTGCGAGCAGACCAACCCGGCGTCGGCGCGGGTGATCGAGAAGTGGGGCGGGGTCCTGGAGGACGTCCGCGGCCTGATGCGCCGCTACTGGATCGACCTGGCGGATCCGCGCTGAGCGCGGGCGGTGGCGTAGAGGCAGACAGTGGCCGCCGTGGCCAGGTTCAGGCTCTCGGCGCGACCGTGCACCGGTACCCGGACCACGGCGTCGGCGAGGGCCAGGTCCTCCTCGGGCAGGCCCCAGGCCTCGTTTCCGAACACCCAGGCCACCGGCGAGCCGAGCATGCCGTGGCGTGCATCCTGCAGGTCGTCGAGGTCGACCGAGCCCGCGACGTCCGCGGCCAGCACGGACAGGCCCGCGGCGCGCAGGGACGACGTGACCTCCGCGAGTGGGACCCCGTGCACCACGGGCAGGTGGAACAGGCTGCCCGCCGTCGCCCGGACGCACTTGGGGTTGTGCACGTCGACGCTCTCGTCGGTGAGCACCACCGCATCGGCCCCGGCGGCGTCCGCAGCCCGGATCACGGTGCCCGCGTTGCCGGGGTCACGCACCCGGGCCAGGACGGCGACCAGGTGCGGCCGCGCAGCGACGACCTCCTCAAGTGACGAGCCGAGCAGCCGGCAGACCGCGAGCATTCCCTGCGGGGTCACCGTGTCGCTCATCGAAGCGAGCACCTTCGGGGTGACGACCTGGATGAGCACCCCCGCAGCCCGGATCGAGCCCGCGATGTCGCCGTGCCGGACGAGGGCCGCATCGGTGGCGTAGACGGTCTCGACCAGGTTCTCGGCCGTCTCCGTGGTCACCGCCTCCCGGACCGCCTGAGGCCCCTCGGCGACGAATCTGCCGTCCCGCAGACGTGCCGAGCGCCCGGAGAGCCGGCGCACCGCTGCGACCCGGTCCGACGTTGTGGACGTCGGAGCGGAGGTGTGCCGGTTCCCCGGGCGCTGTCGGGACGTCGGGTCGACCGCGGTCAGGCGGCGCTCGCCGAGGTGTTCGCCGGCAATGCCTGCTTGGCCACCGCGACCAGCGCCGTGAACGCCGCGGCGTCGTTGACGGCCAGCTCGGCCAGCATCCGGCGGTCGACCTCCACGTCAGCGGCCTTCAGGCCCTGGATGAACCGGTTGTAGGTCATGCCGTTAGCGCGGGCAGCGGCATTGATCCGCTGGATCCACAGCCGCCGGAAGTCACCCTTGCGGGCCCGGCGGTCGCGGTAGGAGTAGACCAGGGAGTGGGTGACCTGCTCCTTGGCCTTTCGGTAGAGCCGCGAGCGCTGGCCGCGGTACCCGCTGGCCTGCTCGAGGACTTCCCGGCGCTTCTTGTGGGCGTTGATCGCCCGCTTCACGCGTGCCACGTCGTGTCTCCTTCGTCAGCGGCGATGAGGGACTGGTCAGCGCCCCAGTAGGCGCTTGACCGTCTTCTTGTTGTTCGCCGCGACCTCGACGTCAGCAGCGAGCCGTCGGGTGCGGGTGGAGGGCTTGCCTTCGAAAAGGTGACGACGGTTGGCCTGCTCGCGCATGAGTTTGCCGGATCCGGTGGCCCGGAACCGCTTCTTCGCCCCGCTGTGGGTCTTCATCTTCGGCATCGCTACGCGTTCTCCTCATCGCTGGCACCATGGGCGGTGCCGGGGGTGGACTCTGCCGGAACCTCGGCCGTCTCGCTGCGTCGGCGGCGATCCGTTCGCTCAGCCCGGGCCTCGGCCTTGGCCTCGGCCTTCTTCTTGTGTGGCCCGATGACCATGACCATGTTGCGTCCATCGCGCATCGGCATCGACTCGACGTAGCCATACTCGGCGACGTCGGTGGCCATGCGCTGGAGGAGCCGCTCGCCCATCTCGGGACGGGACTGCTCACGACCACGGAACATGATCATGACCTTGACCTTGTCTCCGGCCTTGAGAAACCGCTCGACATGGCCTCGCTTGGTGCCGTAGTCGTGCGGGTCGATCTTCAGCCGGAGGCGGATCTCCTTGAGCACCGTGTGCGTCTGGTTGCGCCGGGCCTCACGGGCCTTCATATCGGCTTCGTACTTGAACTTGCCGAAGTCCATGAGCTTGCAGACCGGTGGCCGTGCCTGGGGGGCGACCTCGACCAGGTCGAGGTCGGCCTCGGCGGCCAGGGTCAGCGCCTGCTCGATGCGCACGATGCCGACCTGTTCGCCGTTGGGGCCGACCAGCCGTACCTCGGGGACACGGATACGGTCGTTGATCCGGGGCTCGCTGATGTGCTGCTCCTTCGTCAGGCGTCGGTGGTCCGCCGTGACGAGGAGGGCTCCCCGTCACGGGTGCGCCGGGGAGCCTGCTCTGCGGTCCCGCTCCCACGGTGTCCGCAGACGCCGTGCTACCCCACCGCGAGCGGTGGGGCAAGGACCGTGAACCCGTCACCCACGCCGGGAACCGGCGAGTGACCAGGTGGGAGGGACTCCTCTTTGCACACCAGGTCGCAGGACCTGGTCGGTCGGTCGCCCACGTTATCAGCCGGCCGGCTCACCGACCCAATCGCCCCGGCCGGCCACGTCCAGCGCCTGCGGCAGAGTGAACGCCCTGGCGTACAGGGCCTTGCCGACGATCGCGCCCTCGAGGCCGTCCGGCACCAGGGCGCGCAGGGCGACCAGGTCGGCCAGGCTGGAGATCCCCCCACTGGCCACCACCGGACGATCGGTGGCCGCACACACCCGCCGCAGCAGGTCGACGTTCGGACCGCGCAGGGTGCCGTCCTTGGTCACGTCGGTGACCACGTAGCGGGCGCAGCCGTCCTCGTCGAGGCGGGCCAGGGTCTCCCACAGGTCACCGCCCTCACGGGTCCAGCCGCGGGCGGCCAGCGTCGTCCCCCGCACGTCGAGGCCCACGGCGACCTGGTCGCCGTACTCGGCGATGGCCTTGCGGGTCCACTGCGGGTCCTCCAGCGCCGCGGTGCCGAGGTTCACCCTCGCGCAGCCGGTCGCCATCGCCGCGGCCAAGGAGACGTCGTCCCGAATCCCGCCGCTCATCTCGACCTTGACCTCGAGTGCGCCGACCACCGCGGACAGCAGCTCGCGGTTGGAGCCACGGCCGAACGCGGCGTCCAGGTCGACCAGGTGGATCCACTCGGCGCCGGCCTCTTGCCAGGCCAGCGCGGCGGCGAGCGGGTCGCCGTAGGCGGTTTCGCTGCCGGCCTCGCCCTGGACCAGCCGCACGGCCTGCCCGTCGGCAACGTCGACGGCGGGCAGCAGCTCGAGCCTGTCACTCACCGGTCTCCTCCTCGCGATGTGCCTGTCGTCCTGTCGTCGGTGTCACCCTCGATCTGCGAGTGGCTCCACAGGTAGTAGCCGACCAGCGCCACCGTGATCGCGACCGTTGCCCCGATCCGCCACGGCCAACCCACCCGGCTGTAGAAGGCCATCAGGGCCAGGGCGGCGACCGACCCGAGCGTGGTCGCCAGCTTCGGCCGCCGGCGCACGGTTCGACGGGTCGTTCGACGGCTGGTGCGGCGCCGGCGGGTGGCCATCACAGCGATCGGACCCAGTTCTGCAGCAGCATCGTCCCGGCGTCCCCGGACTTCTCGGGGTGGAACTGTGTCGCCGACAACGCCCCGTTCTCGACGGCGGCGACGAACGGCACCCCGTGCTCGGTCCAGGTCGGCTTCGGCGGCGCGAAGTGGGCCGTCTGCCCGTCCCGGACGACGAACTCCCAGCGCTGAACCGCGTAGGAGTGCACGAAGTAGAACCGGGCGTCGGCCACTCCGGCGAACAACACGCTGTCCTCGGGGGGCGACACGGTGTTCCATCCCATGTGGGGAACCACCTGCGCCGGAAGGCGTTCGACCACACCAGGCCACTGGCCCAGCCCGGGGGTGTCCGGCTCCCCCTCGCGGACGTGCTCGGTGGAGCGATCGAACATCACCTGCAGACCGACGCAGATGCCGAGCACCGGGCGGCCGCCGGCCAGGCGCCGCTCGACGATCTGGTCGCCGTGAACCGCGCGTAGCCCGCGGGCGACGGCGGCGAAGGCGCCGACGCCCGGAACGACCAGGCCGTCGCAGTCCTGGGCCACGGCCCGGTCCGCGGTCAGCTCGACACGTGCCCCCACCCGTTCCAGAGCCCGGACGGCCGACCGCAGGTTCCCCGAGCCGTGGTCGAGGACGACCACCCTTACTGCGGTCACAGGCTGCCTTTGGTCGACGGGACGCCGACCACCCGCGGATCGGGCTCGACCGCTGCGCGCAGTGCCCTGGCCACCGCCTTGAACTGGGCCTCGACGATGTGGTGCGGGTCACGGCCGGCCAGCACCCGCACATGCAGGGCGATCTGGGCGTTGACCGCCAGGGTCTCCAGCACATGGCGGGTCAGCGACCCGACGTATCCCGCGCCGATCAGCACGTACTGCTGCCCCTCGGGCTCGCCGGTGTGCACGCAATACGGCCGGCCGGAGACGTCGACCACCGCCTGCACCAGCGTCTCGTCGAGGGGCACCATCGCATCGGCGAAGCGGCGGATTCCGGCCTTGTCCCCGAGACAGGTGCGCAGCGCCTGGCCGAGCACGATGGCGACGTCCTCGACGGTGTGGTGGGCGTCGACCTCGACGTCGCCGCTGGCCTGCACGCTCAGGTCGAACAGCGCGTGCTTGGCCAGGCTGGCCAGCATGTGGTCATAGAAGCCGACCCCGGTCGAGACCGACGCGCGGCCGGTTCCGTCCAGGTCCAGATCGAGGGTGACCTTGGATTCGCTGGTCGCCCGCTCGATGCGGGCGACCCGCCGGCCACCTGACCCGGCCGGCCCGCCCGGCTTCCCAGTCTCGGCTGTCATCGCTTCTCTCCCAGGGTGTCTGCCAGTGCGTCGAGGAAGGCGCTGGTCTCGCTCTCGGTGCCCGCGGTGACTCGCAGATGGTGCGCTATACCGACGTCGCGGACCAGCACCCCGCGTTCGAGCAGCTGCCGCCACGTGGCCGCGGCGTCGTCCAGGTGGCCGAACAGCACGAAGTTCGCATCGCTGGGCACTGGACTCAGACCGAGAGCGGTCAGCTGCTCGACGATCCGGTCGCGCTGAGCCTTGATCGCCTCGACGGTGGCGAGCAACTCATCGGCATGGGCCAGCGCCGCACGCGCCGCTGCCTGGGTCAGCGAGGAGAGATGGTAGGGCAGCCGGACCAGGCGGAACGCCTCGCAGACCCGAGGGCCGGCGGCCAGGTAGCCCAGCCGCACCCCGGCGAGCGCGAACGCCTTGCTCATGGTCCGGGTGACGATCAGCCGCCCGGTCGCGGACGGCTCGCCGCCGCAGGAGCCGGCGCCGAGCCCGGTATCAAGCAGGGTGAGGGCACTCGGGGTGCCGGCGCGGGCGAACTCGGCATAGGCCTCGTCGACCACCACCATCGCCCGCGAGGCGGCCGCCTCCTCGAGAGCGGCCCGGACGACGTCGAGCCCGAGCGCGGTACCGGTCGGGTTGTTCGGCGAGACCAGGAAGACCAGCTCGGGCTGGTGGCGACGGATCTGCTCGATGACCATCGCCGGGCCGAGGTCGAACGGACGGTCCGGGCCGATCCCCCGGAACCCGTCGACCCAGGCGGTGTGGGTGCCCTCGGCGATCAGCGGGTGCATCGAGTAGGCCGGGGTGAACCCCAACGCGCTGCGCCCAGGCCCGCCGAAGACCTGGAAGACATGCTGGAGTACCTCGTTGCTGCCGTTGCCGGCCCACACCTGGTCCTGCGTCACCGGGCATCCCGCGCTGGCCCGCAGGTAGCCGGCCAGATCGGCCCGTAGCGCGGCGAACTCCCGGTCCGGGTAGCGGTTCAGGTTCCCGGCCTCCGCGCGGACCGCCGCCACGATCTCCTCGACCACCGCGGGCGGTACCGGGTAGCTGTTCTCGTTGGTGTTCAGCCGGACCGGGACGTCGAGCTGCGGCGCCCCGTAGGCGGTACGGCCGCGCAGCTCCTCCCGGATCGGGGGCTCGGCCACCGCGGTCATCGCGCGTCGTCCGGAGCACGCACGCCCTCGAAGCGCACCCGGACGGCATGACCGTGAGCGGGCAGGTCCTCGGCGTCGGCGAGACGCATCACGTGCTCGGCGACGTCGAGAAGGCCCCGGCGCTGGTAGTCGATCACCTGCACGCCGCGCAGGAACGAGGCCACCGACAGCCCGCTGGAGTGGTAGGCGCAGCCGCCGGTGGGCAGCACGTGGTTGGACCCGGCGCAGTAGTCGCCAAGGCTGACCGGCGCGTAGGGGCCGACGAAGATCGCCCCGGCGTTGCGGACCCGCATCGCCACCTCTGCGGCGTTCCGGGTCTGGATCTCCAGGTGCTCGGCCGCGTACGCGTCGACGACCTCCAAGCCGGCGGCGACGTCGTCCACGAGCACGATGGCCGACTGCTCCCCGCCCAAGGCGGTCCGGACCCGCTCGACGTGCTTGGTCGCGGCGGCCTGCCGATCGAGCTCGACCGCGACCTGCTCAGCAAGCTCCGGCGCGTCGGTGACCAGCACCGAGGCGGCCATCGGGTCGTGTTCGGCCTGGCTGATCAGGTCGGCGGCAACGTGGACCGGGTCGGCGGTCTCGTCGGCCAGCACGGCGATCTCGGTCGGGCCGGCCTCGGCGTCGATCCCGATCAGACCCTCGAGCAGCCGCTTGGCGGCCGTGACGTAGATGTTGCCCGGACCGGTGACCAGGTCGACCGGTTCGCAGACCCACGCACCATCGCCGTCGCGGGCACCGTAGGCGAACATGGCAACCGCCTGAGCACCGCCCACGGCGTACACCTCGCTGACGCCGAGCAGCGCGCAGGCGGCCAGGATGGTTGGGTTGGGCAATCCCTCGAAACCGACCGGATTGTCCCGCTGAGCAGGACTGGTAACGGCGATCTGGTCGACCCCGGCCTCCTGCGCCGGAACCACGTTCATCACCACGCTGCTCGGGTAGACGGCCAGTCCCCCGGGTACGTAGAGGCCGACGCGACCGACCGGCACCCAGCGTTGGCGGACCACTGCACCAGGGGCCACCTCGGTCGTCAACGGCGCCGGCCGCTGGCCGTGGTGCACGAGGCGAGCCCGGGCGATCGCCTCGTCGAGCGCCTGACGCACTGCGGGGTCGATGCCCTCCAGCGCCCGGTGCAAGGCGTCCTGCGGGACGGCGATCGAGGCCGGCCGCACTCCGTCGAAACGCTCGGTGGCATCGAGCAGGGCCGCGACGCCACGCTGGCGAACGTCCGCGCAGATCGGCCGGACGGCGTCCACGGCGTGCGCGACGTCGAAGGCGGCGCGGGGCACAACCCCACGCAGCTCGCGAGCGCGCAACGGGCGCCCGCGCAGGTCGATCCGGCGGATCAGCGACGAGGTCACCGAAGGAGTCTATTCGCGCCGCTGTCCGGATCCGTCTCCCAGGCCCTGAACCGCCCCACCCGGGCGGCCCGCGTCGACGCCGCCGGTGGGTAGCCTGGCGGGGTGCCGGTCCGCCTCCCGCTGTTTCCGCTCGGCTCCGTACTGGTGCCGGGGTTGGTGCTGCCGCTGCACATCTTCGAACAGCGCTACCGGGTGCTGGTCGAGGCGCTGATGGCGCTACCCGACGACGTCGAGCGCCAGTTCGGCGTGGTCGCGATCCGCGCCGGCCACGAGGTCGCCTCACCCCGGGGGGCCGCCGGGCCGTCGGACGCAGCCAGCACCGTCGACGCCCCGCAACTCGACCTGCCGGTCGGCCCGCCCGCCAACACCGCCGAGCCGGAGCTCTACCCGGTCGGGTGCACCGCCGAGCTCCGCGAGGTGACCCCCTACTCCGACGGGCGCTTCGACATCGTCACGGTGGGCGAGTCGCGGTTCCGTCTCGTGGGCATCGACGCCGACGCCGGCACCCCGTACCTGACCGGGCTCGTCGAGTTCCTGCCCGAGCCGGACGGCGTCGCCGACACCGGGGAGCTGGAGGCGCTGCGCCGGTCGGTGGTCGCCCAGTTCGCCGACTACCGGCGCCGGCTCGGGGTCGAGGTGACCGAGCTGCCCGAGGACGCCCGCGTGGTCTCCTATCTCGTCACGGCGGCCATGGTGCTCGATCTGCCCGATCGCCAGTCGCTGCTCGAGGAGCCGACCACGGCGCATCGGCTCCAGGCCGAGATCGACCTCCTGCGCCGGGAGCGGGCCCTGGTCACGGCGTTCGACGCGCTACCGGCCGTCGACCTGGCCCGTCGCGAGATCAGCCCCAACTGATGGCCACGACAGCATCCGGTGCGCGAGCCCCTACCCCCGCCGTCGCCGTCCTGAGCCGGGCCGGCGTCCCCCACACCGTGCGGCCGTACGAGCACGACCCCACCGCGCACGCCCGCGGTCTGGGCTACGGGCGGCAGGCCGCAGCGGCGCTCGGGGTCCCGCCGGAGAAGGTGTTCAAGACCCTGCTCGCCGAGGTGGACGGGACGCTGACCGTGGCCGTGGTGCCGGTCACCGCTCAGCTGGACCTCAAGGCGCTGGCGGCCGCGGTGGGCGGCAAGCGGGCGGCGATGGCCGATCCGCACGTCGCGCAGAAGGCCACGGGCTACGTGGTCGGCGGGATCAGCCCGCTCGGGCAGCGCCGCCGGCTGCGCACGGTGCTCGACGCCATGGCCCGCGAGCAGGAGACGATCCTGGTCAGCGCCGGCCGGCGGGGACTGGACGTCGAGCTGGCGCCGGCTGACCTGGCTGCGTTGACCGGAGCCGTGGTAGCGGCCATCGCGACCCGGCCCGACGGACGCTGACGACGGCGCTAGGCGACCAGCTCCCGCACGGCCTCGGCGAACAGGACGGTGTGCAGGTCGACGTCGTCCCGGGTGGTCTGTGGGCACATCAGCGCCATGTTGTGGAACGGCGTGATCAGCACCCCCCGGTTGACCAGGTACAGGTGGAGGTACTCCTCGAGCTCCTCGTCGGCGGCCGCGGCGGAGGCGGTGCCGGTTCGAGGGGCGGGTGCGGCGAACCGGTACTCCGAGCGGGCCCCGAGCTGGCTGACCGACCAGCTCAGGCCGGCCGTGGCGATCACCTCGCGCACCCCGGCGGTGAACGCAGTGGCCATTGCGATCATGCGCTCGAAGGCCGCCTCGGTCAGCACCTGTTCGAGGGTGGCCCGCATCGCAGCCACGCTCAGCGCGTTCCCGGCCAGGGTGCCGCCCACCCCGCCGACGTCGACGAGGTCGGCATCGGGATGGGCGCCGACCCGCTCGGCCACCTCGTCGGTGATCCCGTAGGCGCCGGAGGGGATCCCGCCGCCGATGCTCTTGCCGATCACGAACAGGTCCGGACGCAGCCGCCAGGCGGCAGTGGCCCCGCCCGGACCGGCGGAGAAGGTATGCGTCTCGTCGATCATCAGCAGCGTGCCGGTGTCGTCACACGCCTGCCGGACGGCCTCGGAGTACCCCTGCTCGGGCAGCACGATGCCGATGTTGGTCAGCGCCGGTTCCATCAGGACGGCGGCGACGTCACCGTGGGACAGCTCTCGCCGCAACGCCTCCACATCGTTGAACTCGACCACCCGGGTGGTCTCCTCCAGCGGGACCGGCGGCGCCACGTTGCCGGGCCGGGCGATCGCCCGGCCGTCCGGCCCGCACACGGCGAACGTCTCGTCGACCGAGCCGTGGTAGCAGTAGGAGAACACGCAGATCTTGGGCCGGCCGGTGGCGAGTCGGGCCAGCCGGATCGCCCACCGGTTGGCGTCGGTAGCCGTCAGGGTGAACGACCACTGCGGCAGTCCGAAGCGGCGGGACAGCTCGGCGGCGACCCGTTCGGCGTCCTCGGTGGGCAGCATCGTGGTGATCCCGCCGAGATCAGCCACCCGGCGAGTGACCGCCTCGACAGTGGCTGCGGGGCTGTGCCCGGCCATCGCCCCGGTGTCGCCCAGGGCGAAGTCGACGTAGCTGTGCCCGTCGACGTCGACCACCCGGTTGCCCCTGGCCCGGTCGAGATAGAGCGGAAAACCG
Organism: uncultured Actinomycetota bacterium; assembly: GCA_963825645.1. GTDB lineage: Bacteria > Actinomycetota > Actinomycetes > Actinomycetales > Kineosporiaceae > JADJPO01. The sequence goes on along the minus strand of CAWGTT010000006.1, from coordinate 64,083 downwards.
CCACTCCACTTGTTCATCCAGGTCATCGGCACCCGACCGAACAGATGGTCGGCGGCGCCGACCAGCTCTCGGGAGCGCGGATGCGAGCCCAGATAGCGCTCGCGCTCGGCGGTGAGACGGGTGCCCAGGCGCTCACGGCGAAGGGCGGTCGGGGTTGAGGCGGTGGACATGGGGTGATCCTAGGAGGCACGCGAGATCGCCAGGCGGGCCGACCAGCTCACTCGCGCGGCGGCAACACCAAGCGGACGGTGGCCACGCCCGCGACGAGCATCGCGCACACCCAGGGCCAGACGACCAGACCGCCCCAGGCGGCCAGCAGCGGTCCGCCCACCGCCCAGCTCACCGCGACAGCCAGGGCCGAGGCAGCGGTCGCCGAGACCAACACCGTGGCAAGCCGCAGCGCCGGAACGCGGCCGGGACGGCGCCAGAGGGCGATCGCGGTGAGGACACCGAGGGTCGCCGTCAGGACGAAGAACGACCCGTCGGCGGCGACCTGCCGCTCACCGAGGTCGCTGGCGTCGGCGGCGACCACGGCCAGCACGCGCCAGACAAGGCCTGCGGCGAAGCCGGCCGCCAGCGTCGCCCCCACAGGCGACGCGAGTCTGCGGCGCCAGCGTGCCGCGGCTTCGACGGTGCCGGGACCGGGGCCCTGTGCGCCATGCCCCGGCACCACCGTCTGCGCCATGGCGCCAGCCTACCGGTGGCCTCGGGGCGGCCTACTGGCCGGCGGGCCGGCTTCGCCGTACGGCGGGATCACGGCCCGATCAGACCAGGCATTGCGGACCGAGCAGGGCCTTGAGATCACCGAACAGAGCCGGCGACGCGGTCACCCGCAAACCGTCGTCGAGCCGCATCACGGTGGCCCGCCCGGTGCGGGTCAGCCTGAGGTGCACCTCGCTGGCTCCCGGATGGGTGGCAAGAACGTCCTTGAGCCGCTCGACGACGGGAGGCGTGCACCGGGACACCGGCATGGAGACCACCACCGGTCCGCTCCCGGCCTCCGAGAGGTCGGGAATCCGCAGTTCCTGGGCATAGATCGTCGGAACGTCGTCGCGGCGGTTGACCCTCCCCCGCACCACGACCACGAGGTCTTCGGCCAGGGCGTGCTGCACGGTCAGGTAGGTCTGCGGGAAGAACAGCACCTCGATCGCCCCCACCAGGTCCTCGACGGTTGCGATCGCCCACTGGTTGCCGTTCTTGGTCAGCTTGCGCTGCAGCGAGCTGATCATGCCGGCGATGGTGACGTTGGCGCCGTCCGGACGGCCGTCGTCGGCGGTGAGCGTGGCGATCGGGCAGTCGGCCTCGCGGGAGAGCAGGTGCTCCAGGCCGAACAGCGGATGGTCCGACACGTACAGGCCGAGCATCTCCCGCTCGGCGGCGAGGAGGGCCTGCTTGTCCCATTCGCCGTCCGGGACCGCGGGCAGCATCGACTCAGCCGGGCTGTCGTCGTCCAGACCACCGAAGAGCGAGAACTGCCCGGTCGCCTCCTTGCGCTTGTCGCCGACCACCGCCTCGACGCACTGCTCGTGCACCCGGACCATGCCGAGCCGGGACTCGCCCAGGGAGTCGAAGGCCCCGGCCTTGATCAGTGACTCGACGGTGCGCTTGTTGCAGACCGCCAAGGGCACCTTGCGAAGGAAGTCATGGAAGGAGCTGTAGGGCGCGTGCTCGCCACGCGCCGCGACGATCGCGTCGACGACGTTGGCTCCGACGTTGCGGATCGCGGCCAGCCCGAACCGGATGTCATCGCCCACCGGGGTGAAGTCGGCGGCGGAGGAGTTGACGTCGGGGGGCAGCACCTTGATGCCCATCCGCCGGCACTCGTTGAGGTAGAGGGCGGACTTGTCCTTGTCATCGCGCACGCTGGTCAGCAGCGCGGCCATGTACTCGCACGGGTAGTTGGCCTTGAGGTAGGCGGTCCAGTACGAGACCAGCCCGTAGCCGGCAGTGTGCGCCTTGTTGAAGGCGTAGTCCGAGAACGGGACCAGGATGTCCCACAGGGTCTTCACGGCCGCCGCGGAGTAGCCGTTCTCGCTCATGCCGGCGCTGAAACCCTCGAACTCCTTGTCGAGGATCTCGCGCTTCTTCTTGCCCATCGCGCGGCGCAGCAGGTCGGCCTTGCCGAGGCTGTACCCGGCGACCTTCTGCGCGATCGCCATCACCTGCTCCTGGTAGACGATCAGCCCGTAGGTGGTGTCCAGGATCTCGGCGAGCGGCTCGGCGAGCTCGGGGTGGATCGGAGTGATCGGCTGCAGGCCGTTCTTGCGCAGCGCGTAGTTGGTGTGCGAGTTGGCCCCCATCGGCCCCGGCCGGTACAGGGCCAGGACGGCGGAGATGTCCTCGAAGTTGTCCGGGCGCATCTGGCGCAGCAAGGTGCGCATCGCACCGCCGTCGAGCTGGAACACCCCGAGGGTGTCCCCGGCGGCGAGCAGCTCGTAGGTGAGCTTGTCGTCCAGGGTGGCCGACAGGTGATCGAGATCGACCGCTTCCTTGCCGTTGACGACGATGTTGTTCAGGGCGTCGTCGATGACGGTCAGGTTGCGCAGGCCGAGGAAGTCCATCTTCAGCAGGCCGAGCGTCTCGCAGGTCGGGTAGTCGAACTGCGTGATGATCGCGCCGTCCTGCTCGCGCCGCATGATCGGGATGTGGTCGATCAGCGGTTCGCTCGACATGATGACCCCGGCCGCGTGGACGCCCCACTGCCGCTTCAGGTTCTCCAGCCCTCGGGCGGTCTCGACGACCTTGGCCACCTCGGGGTCGCCGGCGTGCAGCTGGCGGAACTCCTCGGCCTCGCCGTGCCGCGGGTGAGCCGGGTCGAAGATGCCGGCCAGCGGGATGTCCTTGCCCATCACCGGCGGTGGCATGGCCTTGGTCAGCCGCTCGCCCATCGAGAACGGGTAGCCGAGCACCCGCGAGGCGTCCTTGAGCGCCTGCTTGGCCTTGATGGTGCCGTAGGTGACGATCTGGGCGACGCGCTCCTCGCCGTACCGGTCGGTGACGTACCGGATCACCTCGCCGCGCCGGCGCTCGTCGAAGTCGACGTCGACGTCCGGCATCGAGACCCGCTCGGGGTTGAGGAAGCGTTCGAAGATCAGACCGTGCTGGAGCGGGTCGAGGTCGGTGATGCCGGTGGCGTAGGCGGCCAGTGACCCGGCAGCCGATCCGCGGCCGGGTCCCACCCGGATGCCGCGCTCCTTGGCCCAGTTGATGAAGTCGGCGACGACGAGGAAGTAGCCCGGGAACCCCATCTGGCAGACCACGTCGACCTCGAAGTCGGCCTGCTTGCGGGCCTCCTCGGGGACACCGTCCGGGTAGCGCCGATGCAGGCCGCGCTCGACCTCCTGGACGAACCAGGACTGCTCGCTCTCCCCCTGCGGCACGGGGAAGCGAGGCATCAGGTTCGCGCCCTCGGTGAAGGTGGCCTCGCACCGCTCGGCGATCAGCAGGGTGTTGTCGCAGGCCTCGGGCAGCTCGCGCCAGATCTGGCGCATCTCGGCCGGCGACTTGAGGTAGAAGTCGTCGGCCTCGAACTTGAACCGCTTCGGGTCGGCCAGGGTGGAGCCGGACTGAACGCAGAGCAGCACCGCGTGCGCCTGGGCGTCCTCGGGGCGGGTGTAGTGCAGGTCGTTCGTGGCCACCAGCGGCAGACCGAGGTCCTTGGCCAGCCGGAGCAGGTCGGTGCGCACCCGCTTCTCGACCAGCAGGTCGTGGTCCATCAGTTCGCAGTAGTAGTTCTCCGCGCCGAAGATGTCGCGGAACTCCGCCGCCGCCTCCCGCGCCGCCTCGTACTGGCCGAGCCGCAGCCGGGTGTGCACCTCACCGCCGGGGCATCCGGTGGTGGCGATCAGGCCCTGGCTGTACCGAGAGAGCAGCTCGCGGTCCATCCGCGGCTTGTAGAAATGGCCCTCGAGGCTGGCCAGGGAGGACATCCGGAACAGGTTGTGCATCCCGGCCGTGGTGCTGGCCAACAAGGTGAGGTGGGTGTAGGCGCCGCCGCCGGAGACGTCGTCCTCGCCGGCCTCACCCCAGCGCACCCGGGTGCGGTCGAACCGGCTGGTGCCGGGAGTCAGGTAAGCCTCCACCCCGATGATCGGCTTGACGCCGTACTTGCGCGCCTTCTTCCAGAACTCGTAGGCGCCGAACACGAACCCGTGGTCGGTGGTGGCCAGCGCGGGCATGCCCATCCGGGCGGCCTCGGCGAAGAGATCGTCGATCTTGGCCGCGCCGTCGAGCATCGAGTACTCGGTGTGCGCGTGCAGGTGAACGAAGGAGTCGGCTCCCGGCGACCCACCCGAGGGCATGCGGCAGTCCTCTCCACGTGGCTGCGGCACGTGGCCGGGGGAAGTCGCTGCAGCGCACCCCGATCTGGGGAGGACTGACGGCGGCGGCCGACGCGTTCACGAATCTGACGGCGAATCTGACGGTACGAGTGCTCGTCATCCTAGGCCGGGCCACCGACACATCCGCGCAGGAGGGCCGTCAGCCGACGACGGACCGCGTGTCGCGAAGCCGGGTGCCGGATCACCCACGGTCGCGATCAGTCACCGAACAAGGTGGCGGTGCACGTGAGACTCGGTCAGGTGGGAGGGCTAGCATCATGTGGGACCGCATCGCCGCGGCGTCCAGGGACCGCTGGAGGAGAGGGATCGATGGGACTGTTCGACTCGCTGCGCGGGGAGTTCATCGACATCATCGAATGGCTCGACGACAGCCGGGACACGATCGTGTGGCGGTTCCCACGGCACGACAACGAGATCAAGATGGGCGCTCAGCTCGTCGTCCGGGAGACCCAGAACGCCGTCTTCGTCAACGAGGGCCAGATCGCCGACGTCTTCACGCCCGGCACTCACACCCTGGAGACGAGGAACCTGCCCGTCCTGAGCACCATCAAAGGGTGGAAGTACGGGTTCGACTCCCCGTTCAAGGCCGAGGTGTACTTCGTCAACACCCGTCAGTTCACGGACCTGAAGTGGGGCACGCAGAACCCCGTGATCGTGCGCGACGCGGAGTTCGGCATGGTCCGACTGCGGGCCTTCGGTGCCTACGCGATGCGGGTCACCGACTCGACCAAGCTGCTGCGCGAGCTAGTCGGCACAGACCCCCAGTTCCGCACCGAGGAAGTCTCGGACTACCTGCGCCAGATGATCGTCGGAAAGCTCGGGACGGCGCTGGCCACCTCCGGGGTCTCCCTGCTCGACCTCGCCGCGCATCAGCAGAGCATCGGGCAGCGGATCGCCGGCGTGCTCTCCGAGGACCTGGCCAACCTCGGGATCACCATCTCCAACTTCATCATCGAGAACATCTCGGTGCCGCCGGAGGTGGAGCAGGCCCTGGACAAGCGCACCCAGATGGGTGTGGTCGGCGATCTCGACCAGTACACGAAGTTCCAGACCGCCGAGGCCATCGAGGACGCCGCACGCAACCCCGGTGGGGGCGGTGCCGAGGGGCTGGGCATGGGCGTGGGCCTGGCCGTCGGGCAACGCATGGCCGAGCAGCTCCGGCCGCAGAGTGCCGCTCCCTCGGGCGGGGCCGGCGCGAGCGCCGCCACCCCTCCCCCGATGCCGCCTCCGGTGCAGTGGTTCCTCGGTGTCGACGGCCAGCAGCGGGGCCCCTTCCCCGGCCCGGAGCTGCCGGCCAAGGTGTCCTCGGGCGAGCTGACCCCGGACACGCTGGTCTGGACCGCTGGGATGGAGCAGTGGCAGCCGGCACACGAGATCGCTGCGCTGGCGCCGGTGCTGTCCATCGCCCCACCGCCGCTGCCCCCCGCGGCACAGGACACCGGCGTGGAACACGCTGGGGAGGCGGTCCGGACGGGCGAGGGTAGCGACGAGCCTGGCCAAGACCACCCGAACGGCGACGACCGGCCACAGTCCTCCTTCTGAGGGCGGGCGGTCCTGCGCGGTGAACGACGACAGTTCAACGGTGTCCGTCCCCGGCGGTCCCCCGGAGGGCGACAATGCGGCGAGCGCCGCTGGTCCGGCGGTGCGCACCTTCCCGTGCACAGGCTGTGGCGCCCGGCTCGAGTACGCGCCCGGCACGACGGTGATGCTGTGCCCCTACTGCGGGTTCACCCAGCAGCTGGCCGCCCCGGACGACGACAGGATCGACGAGCACGACTACGTCGCCTGGCAGACCTCGCCGATCAAGCCGACCGCCCGGCTGGGCGAACACCTGCTCTCCTGTCCACGGTGCGCCGCCCAGATGGACAGCGACGACCTGTCGACCTTCTGCCAGTTCTGCGGCTCACCGGTCGTCGCCGAGGTCGACCCAGCCGAGCAGATCGTGCCCGAGGGGGTCGTCCCGTTCTCGGTCGACCGGCGCGGCGCCCAGGACGCCGTCCGGGCCTGGGTGGGCTCGCGCCTGTTCGCTCCGAACCGGCTCAAGCGGGTCGGCGCCACCGAATCGCTCAAGGGCACCTACCTGCCGCACTGGACCTTCGACGCCAGCACCTCCACCCGCTACTCGGGGATGCGAGGCGAGAACTACGTCGAGATGGTCCCGGTCACGGTCATGGTGGACGGCAAGCCGCAGACCCAGATGCGCAGCGTCGTTCGGACCCGCTGGTGGCCGGCCTCGGGCACTGTCGCCCGGGCATTCGACGACGTGGCGGTGGTGGCGACCACCCGGCTCTCCCCCGACCAGATCGCCGAGCTGGCCCCCTGGCACTTCGAGGGCGCCAAGGCCTACCAGCCGGAGTTCCTCGCCGGCTACCAGACCCTGCGCTATGACGTCGAGCCCGACCAAGGGCTGGAGGACGCCAAGCAGCAGATGCGCTCGGTGATCCTCGGCGACTGCCGGGCGGACATCGGCGGCGACGTGCAGCAGGTGCACTCGATGGACACCCGGTACGGCGACCTGATGTTCAAACTGATGCTGCTGCCGGTGTGGATCGCCGCCTACCTGTACGGCGGCAAGACCTACCAGGTGTTCGTCAACGCCTACACCGGTGAGGTGATCGGCCAGCGCCCCTACAGCATCCCCAAGATCATCGCCGCGGTGTTGGCGGCGCTGGTGGTGGTGGCGGTGGTGGTCTATCTGGTCATCCAGCAGCAGGGCGGCACCGCCACGGGCTCCGGTTGAGCCCTGTCACCACAACGGCCTCGGGCTCCTCGCTGGTCACCACGCGCGGGCCCAGGCCGACCGCCTCGACCGCCTCGACCAGGGCGTCGACCTGGCTCGCCGAGGTCTCGACCAGGACGGTGCCGTCCTGGGCCAGCCACTGCGGCGCCCCCGCCACGATCCTGCGGGCCACGTCCAGACCGTCCGGCCCGCCGTCCAGAGCGGCGACCGGCTCATGCAGCCGGGCCTCCGGCGGCATCAGTGACAGCTGCGAGGTAGGCACATAAGGCGGCACCGCGAGCAGCAGAGCGACAGTGCCGCGCAGCCGCGGCGGCAGCGCGGCGTAGAGGTCGCCCTGGTGCACTTCGGCGGCGATCCCCCCAGCGGTCCCTCGCAGCGGGGCGAGCCGAGCCAGGTTACGCCGGGTCCATCGGACGGCCACCGGGTCGACGTCCACTGCTTGCAGCTCGAGGACCGCACCGTCCCGGGCGTCCTCCAGGCCGGCCGCGACGGCCAGGCCGACTGCCCCGCAGCCGCAGCACAGGTCGACCACGACGGTCGGTGCCGTACCGCCCGCCGCGTCGAGCGCCGCGGCGACCAGCAGCTCGCTGCGCCGGCGCGGCACGAAAACCCCGGGCCCCAGCCCTACGCTCAGGCCCGCGAAGTCGAGCCGGCCGAGGACGTGCTCCAACGGTTCCCCGGCGGTCCGGCGGTCGACCGTCGCCGCCAGTTCGGCCGGATCGGCCGCGGCGTCGAGCAGCAGGTGTGCCTCCTCCTCGGCGAACACGCACCCGGCGGCACGCAGCCGTTCGGTCAGGTCCACGACATCGGCCGGCAGCGGCGTCCTCACCGCTGGAGCACCTGGAGGGCGAGCTCGAGTTCGGCCGGGTAGCCGCTGATGTACTCCACCGGCTCCCCGGTGCCCGGGTGGGTAAAGGACAGCCGGACGGCGTGCAGCCACTGACGGGTCAGCCCGAGCCGCTGGGCCAGCACGGGATCCGCCCCGTAGGTCAGGTCCCCGGCGCACGGATGGCGCAGCGCGGCGAAGTGCACGCGGATCTGGTGGGTCCGTCCGGTCTCCAGGTGGACCTCGACCAGGCTGGCCGCCCAGAACGCCTCGAGCACCGCGTAGTGGGTGATGCTCGGCTTGCCGCCGGCAACCACCGCCCAGCGGTAGTCCTGAGTGGGGTGGCGGGCGATCGGGGCGTCGATGGTGCCCGTCGTCGGGTCCGGGTGGCCCTGGACGACCGCGTGGTAGACCTTGTCGACGCTGCGGTCGCGGAACGCCTGCTTGAGCAGCGAGTAGGCACGCTCGCTCTTCGCCACCACCATCAGCCCGCTGGTCCCGACGTCGAGCCGGTGCACGACGCCCTGCCGTTCGGCGGCGCCCGAGGTGGCCACGCGATACCCGGCCGCCGCCAGCGACCCGACCACGGTCGGTCCGGACCAACCCGGGCTGGGGTGGGCGGCCACTCCCACGGGCTTGTCGACCACGATGATGTCCTGGTCGTCGTGGATGACGTCCAGGCCGACCACGGGCCCCGGCTGGCCACCCGGGACGGACGGGTCGGGCAGCTCCACCTCGAGCCAGGCGTTGGCCGGCAACCGGTGGGACTTGCCCACCACCTGCCCGTCCAGGACGACAGCGCCGGATGCGGCCAGATCCGCGGCCGCGGTACGGGACAGGCCGAGGAGCCGGGCGAGGCCGGCGTCGACGCGCTCGCCGGCCAGCCCGTCGGGCACCGGCAGCTCGCGCCGCTCAGGCATCGGGGCGTGGCTCCGGGGCGGCGACGTCGTCGCCGGGTGCGGTCGGCGCCGGCTGCTGGCGTCCCTCGATCGGCACCTCACGGGCGCCGAGGATCGCGATCAGGCAAGCGGCCGTGACGATGCAGGAGTCGGCGACGTTGAACACCGGGAACGAGATGTACGGGAATCGCAGGTACTCGATGAAGTCGACGACGTGACCACGAGCGAAACCGGGTTCGCGCAGTAAGCGGTCGGTGAGGTTGCCGAGCGCCCCGCCGAGCAACAGACCGAGGGCCAGCGCCCAGGGCAGGCTGCCCAGTCGACGCGCGATCCTGATGATCACGATCACCACGACGCAGGCGATGATCGTGAACAGCCAGGTGGTGCCGGTGCTCAACGAGAAGGCCGCTCCCGGGTTGCGGACCAGGCGCAGCTGCAGCCACCCGTCGATCACCGTGACCGGGTCGTTCTCGGTGAGCCTGGCGACGACCAGGATCTTGCTGGTCTGGTCGACGGCGAGGACGACGGCGGCGACCAGCAGCAGGACGATCACCAGCCGGTGACGGGAGGGGCGGGGCTCCATGATGAGACCAAGCCTGCCATGAGCCCGTCAACCCCGATGCGCACGGCGTGACGTTGTGCCCGTCCACCCCGATGAGCACGACGTGACGTTGTGCCCGCTAGACGGGCACGGCGTGACGTTGTGCCCGTCCACCCCGATGAGCACGGCGTGACGTTGTGCCCGCTAGACGGGTACGGCGTGACGTTGTGCCCATGTTTGGTGGTGCGTGAACGGTGTGTCCGGGATCGCGCCGCGTGGCGCGCTGCATACATGGTGCGACCTCGTTACCGTGAGTACGTCAGCGATGCCTGCGGGACGGACCCGTGCATGACCATCACAGCGAGGACCAGGACGGCGATGCGACGGCTCGTGCCCACCTCCCGGCGACCCGGTGAGCGGGTCCTGGTCGGCGCGCTTGCGTGCCTGGCGGTCCTGGCCCTGGCCGGCTGCAACATCGACAAGTCCCAGTGGCGCGACATCTCCCTGTCGGACGGCGATTCGGATGTCGGGTCTGCGTCCACGTCCACGTCGGGCCGCGGGAGCCGGGCCACGGTCATCCAGCGACAGACGATCGATACCGCCGGGGACCTCGGCGTGGTCACCGGGGGCGCCGCCGGCGGCCGGCGGCCGAGCTCGTCGAGCATCGCGGTCCGGACCGACCCCGGCACCTGCTGGGTGCTGGTCGTCGACGGGAACTCCCACCGGGGGTGCGGCGACGCGACCATCTCCGACACCCGCGGCACCAGCGCCGGACGCGTCACCAAGCTGTCCGGCAGCTCCTCAGTGGAGCTCAGCGTGGTCCGGGACGGGCAGATCGTCGCCAGCGGCATCGTCCAGAGCAGCGGTCACTACGTGACGGTCACCCACTGACGCTCGCCTTCCGCAGGCCCGGGGCCCGCTGAAAGGGGCGGACCAGGTCGCACGTTGCCGACTCCGGGTCCACCCCGAGCTCGGTGTGTAGCAGGCGCGCGAACGCCTCGAAACGCACGACCGCCGTGGCCATGTCGCCCAGCGCCAGGTGAGCACGCAGCTGCCACCGAAGAACGGGCTCGTCCAGCGGGTCGAGCGAGGCCGCCCGCTCCGCGGCGATCAGCGTAGCCCCAGGGTCGCCGCGCTCGAGCCGGTCTTGGCACCACCCCAACAGGGCCCGGCGCAGCTCCGCGCTGAGCGTGTCACGGTCGTGGACGACCCAGGGCTCGTCCCAACCCGTCAGCAGGTCGACCCGTTCCGGGAGCCGGTCCAGGGCACCGGGCCGTCCGGCCTCCAGGTCACCCACCGCCGCCCGCAGGTCCTCGACGTCGACGACGACCTGGGGCGCCAGCCCGAGCTGGTCGGAGTCGGCGACGATCACCCTGCGCAACATCGGGTCCGAACGAGTCGCATGCCAGAGCAGGTCGCGCAGCCGTGCGGCAGCCCGCTCCGGGCGTCCGGGGAACAACCGTCCCGCGGCCACGGCCCGGCATTGGGCGCCGCGCAGCCCGAGCAGCGCCACCAGCCTTTGCACCGCCGGAGACGTCCGCACGGGTTTCGGCCCCACCCAGAGCGTCCACCCGCCGAGCAGGCTCAACCGGCCCGCAGCTGCCCCAGCCATCCGCCGACCACCTCCTCGAGATCCTCCAGAGAAGCGACGGTGACCGTGGCGAACGGCAGGTCACTCACTCTCTCGGTGAACCAGATCCTGGCGCGGACACCCCCGTCGTCGTCCGGCCCGGGAGCGAGCCCGAACTGGGGCTCGTGGGCGTCGGGGCCCTCGAACCAGACCCGCACGATCAGCACCGATACCCGCGGGATGTGCAGAGCCGAATCGACCGGGGCGATCATGGGTGCGGTCCCAGCACGACCCCCGATTCCAGCACGTCAGCGATCTGTAGGGCCAGTGCGTCGAGGCGCGCCTGGACGGTGCGGTTGGACAACCGGCTCTTGGCCACGGCGCGCATCGAGCGTTCGATCACGGCGAGCCGGCTCCGGGCCTCCGGCGTGATCACCAGGCGGTGCCTGCTGACCTGGACGAACTGGTAGGCCAGAGCGATGGTCGAGCACGAGTCGCAGGTGACCGCCTGCCGACGAACCCCAGAGCGAAGGGTGGTGCTGGCGTGCGAGGCGTTCTTGGCGAACGCCTGGTTGCTGACAAGCACCGACGCCGGCTCCCCCGCCGTCGGCGCACGGTAGAGGTCGTAGATGTGCCCAGCCACGACGATCTGGACCGACACCGCGACAGCGCGACAGTTGCGACAGGTGGCCGAGGCCACCGCAAGGTTGGAGGCGGCGACCGGTGTCGCATCTCCGCGCCATATCCGGAAGGACAGGGCGCCGCGGTACTCGCCCGTATGCGCGGCGCGTGCCCGAGCGGAGGCAGCCACCCGCTCGCGCGGGCCGAGCTGTGCCGACCGCAGACTTGCCGCCGGCTGCGCCGAGATGGCTGCGGGCGCGGTCACGGCAGCCTGTGCCGGCATCACGGCCAGAGCCAGCGGGACGGCGAGGAGGGCGCCGGTGACCAGGCGCGCGGCGCGGCTGTTCACCGTGACCTGCTCGACTGGTCGTCGAAGCCGTCGGCCACCAACGCGGCCAGCTCCAGGTACGCGCGCCGGGTTGCCGGCCGCAGGTCATCCAGGGCGGTACGTCCGCCCGCCTCCAGGGTCCGGTCCCAGGGGATCTGAACCACCCCCGCGCACCGCGCCTGGAAGTGGGCCTCGATCTGCTCGAGCTGGACCAGACCGGCCTCCTCGCGGACTCCGTTGATCACAGCGGCCGCACCGCGGACCAGTGAGGTATAGCCGTGCTCCTCGAGCCAGTCGAGCGTCGACGCGGCGACCCGGGCGCCGTCCAGAGCCGGTGGCATGACGACCACCACCTGGTCGGCCTCGCGGAGCAGCCCCTGGATGGCGTCGTCCAGGATCCCGGTTCCGGTGTCCATCAACAGCAGCATGTAGTGCTGGTCGAGCAGGCCGATGGCCTGGGAGTAGTCGGCCTGACCCAGTGCGTGCGTGATCCGCGGGTCGTCGTCGGAGGCGACGATCTCCAGCCGGCTGGGCGCCTGCGAGGTGTGCGCCCGCACCTGCGCGTAGCTGGTCAGCCGGTCGGCGTCGGCGAGCAGCGAGGTCACGGTGGCCGAGGACTCCCGCTCGACGCGGTAGGGCAGCGACCCGGCGTCCGGGTTCGCGTCGAGCGCGACCACCCGGTCCCCGCGATGCACGGCCAGCGTGTGCCCGAGCATCAGCGTGGTGGTGGTCTTGCCCGCCCCGCCTTTGCGGCTGAGCACGACGACCCGCCGCGAGCTGGTCAACCGGCTCCGGACCCGGTCGACGAGCTCGGCCTCACGGCGTTCGGCCGAGCTGGGGCCGGGGTGAACGAGCCCCCCGGTGGCCAGGAACACGTGTCGCCGCCAGCCCTTGCGCGGCGCTCGGCGGCGTTGCTTGAGCATCACGTCCTCGGTGAACGCCGTGGCGTCCAGCCGAGGCAGCTGCGGGACGCCGCGCGGCCCCGCGGTGGCAGCGGGTTGGGAGGCTAGCCGGGCCGAGCCGGTGGATTCGACGGTTGTCACGGGTTCCTCCCGAACCAGGTTTCGTGCGGGTCGATGGGCCCGGCGCACGGAACGAACGAGCAGAGCGGCGAAGCCGATGAACGGCAGTACCAGGACGATCAGGTAGACCCAGGCCAAGACGGCGGCCGCGATGTCCTCACGGCTGCTGGCGCTGCCCCAGGCCACCCGCATCGACGACCAGGTGCTACCGATCATGGCGGGGGCGCCGACCACGAGGGCGACCAGGGCGGCTCCGAGAGTGAGCGTGGACGTCAGTGCCCACACGGCCACCACCCGGCGGACTCGTGGCCGCAGCGCCATCACCCGCGGGTCCATCTTCCGGCCTGGTATCAGGCTGAGCAGCGCTGGACCGAGCAGCCCGAACAGGTTCGGCACCCCGGTCAGGTCGCCCAAGATGTAGTAGCCGTCAAGCCTGATCACCGGCAGAAGCTGTTGCAGCGCAACGATGTTCGTCAAGGCAGCGGCCACCGCAAGGGGCATCCACCCGGTGCCGGCGTACAGCGCCGTCGCCAGGACGACGAACCAGGCGTTGAAGTAGACGCCGCCGAGGTCGGTGCGCAGCCGACCCACCCGGTCGAGGCGGTAGGCATCGGTCACGTCGGTCCAGAAGACCGGGAACCATAGGTACATCCCGGCACCGATCGGTCCGGGGCGGCCGCCGCCGTAGCGGCAGCCTGCTGCGTGCCCCAGTTCGTGCATCAATGTGGACAGCCCGACCAGGGCGATCACCGCGAGCAGGTCGGCCGGGCCGACCAGGGAGCCCGTACCGGTCCCGGCCGACAGCAGCAACCAGGCGTCGCTCAGCACGAACGCGATGACCACGACGGCCACCACCCATGGGTGGAACGCCGGTGCGAGCCGGACGGCGAGCCGCCGGACCAGACGGGTCGGCAGGAAGGCCTGCGTCAGGGTCACGGCCAGTAGCGGCTCGGCCTTCGGCGGCGCCGGGGGGGCGGTGCTTCCACCGGTGACGGCCCTCGGCGCCCCTGGGGGAACGGCCGGCGGCGCCCCTGGGGGAACGGCCGGCGACGCCTCTGGGGGAACGGCCGGCACGGTTGCGGCGGCGGACGTCGCGGGGGCGTGCGGGGCCAGCATCAGCCCGACGGGTACCAGTCGCTCCTCGACCAGGCGCGTGAGCAGCTCGGGGTCCAGCGTCCGGCCGTAGACGATGCTGACGCGCTCCGCCACCCGGTGAGCGTCGCTGCAGCCGTCGGAGTACCGGACCACCAGGTAGGGCAGGTGAGTGAGCAAGACCGGCTGGCCGTCCGGCCGCATCACCAAGTACCGGTCCTCCACGTAGCCGCCGCCCTCGTAGCGGCCCAGAAGACGCACACCCGGGAAGCGCTGAAGCTTCGAGGTCGTGGGCGTCGGGGTAGCCCCGACCGGCCCGCCGGGCTCGGTGCGCGGCTCGGTACGCGGCTCGGTGCGCGGATGGACCGGGGTCTGGGTCACGGCAACCTCCTCTCCGTCAGCGGTGCCCGAGTACGGGGTCGTGCGGGTGATCGGCGGGTGGTCGCCGCCGTGAACGAGATCGGCGGGCCCTTCAGGGCGCGCCGGGCGGACGGCGACCACCCGCGTCACGGTTCGACGCACCACCCACACGTCAGAGGGAGACGCCGATTCCCTGCATTGCGCTAGCGCCTGCAGTGCTCCCGATCGTCGCGGCGTTCACCGCAATAGCGATGTTCACCGCGCTCACGTTCGCGAAGTTGACCAAGCCGCCGAGAGCGGCGCGCTGCGGGAGCAGCTCGACCACTTGCTCGTCCACCTCGATCGCGGTAATGCAGAACCCGGACGCCTCTTTGAGCTGGGACATGTCCACCTCCCTTCACCGCATCGGATGGGTGCGCCCGGCCCGGCTCGTTCCTGCGGACCACCGAGCCGGACCGGACGTCCATCGGTCAGCGGACCAAGATCTGCTGGTTGGCAGCGGCCGCCGCGTACGAGTGGAACGTGTCGGCGTTGAGAGCCAGAGCGGTGTTCGTCGCGCCGATGTTGACCCAGCTCGGGCCCCACCCACTGAGCGCGGCACGCTCGGGCAGCAGCTCGACGGCCTGGAGGTCGATCTCCGCACGGGTGATCTCTTGGGACATGGTGTTCACCTCCCCCCTGTTCAGAGTCGCGAGATGCGTGACGCCCCACAGGAGACACCGAGAGACGTCGTTGCATCGTGACCGTGGCGTGACGCTTATCTGTTTCTGAGGCGTTTCGTACCTCTAACATGAGTCAGACCTGTCCCACCAGTCACTGTCGCCACAGAGACCACTTGCGAAGGTAGACCTCATGAGCCACGGCCCCGGCCTACGAAGCGGCACCATCTGGCACCTGTCCCTTCTGGACGGCTTCCAGCTCTCCACAGGGAGTGGTGCCGTCGAGGTGACCGGGCGTGGTCAGCGGCTGGTGGTCCTATTGGCGGTGCGCGGCCCGTTGCCCCGGTCGGTGGCCGCGGGACTGCTCTGGCCGGATGTGCTGGAGGAACGGGCACGAGCCAGCGTCCGGACCGCGATCAGCTTTCTTCAGCGACGCTGCGCCTCGCTGTTGGACGTGAACGCCCACGACGTGCGGCTCGCCGACGGGGTCGAGGTGGATATCGCTCGGTTCCTGGTACTGGCCCGGGGCGTCATGCGCCTCGAGCCTGGCGAGCCGGTCGGCTCCGAGGCGCTCGCGCTCCTGCCCGGTGGCAGCCTGGCCGGCGCGCTGTTGCCCGGGTGGACGGACGACTGGGTCCTGGCCGAGGCTGAACGCCTGTTCCAGCTCCGGCTACACGCCCTCGACGCCCTCGCCGGCCGCTTCCTCGACACGGGTAACCACGCGCTGGCGGTCGAGGCGGCGACCGCCGCAGTGCAGGCCGATTCACTGCGTGAGAGCGCCCAGCGACGGCTGATGCAGGTCTTTCTGGCCGAGGGTAACCCTGCAGCCGCTCTGCGCCAGTACGACGGCTTCCGGAAGGTGTTGCAGGCTGAACTCGGCATCGCCCCTAGTCGGCTGATCACGACGATGGCCGAGCAGGTCCGCAGCGCCGCCAGCGCAGCGAGCTAGCCTCAGCGGCGCTCCTGCTGCTGCTTGCAGGCCACACACAGGGTCGCGCGCGGGAAGGCCTGTAGACGTGCCTTGCCGATCGGGTTGTCACACGACTCGCAGACCCCGTAGCGCCCGCCGTCCAGCCGCTCGAGCGCATGGTGGGTCTGGGTGAGGCCTTGGCGGGTGTTGGCGAGCAGGGTCATCTCCTGCTCCCGCTCGAAGGCCTTCGTACCGGTATCTGCCTGGTCGTCACCGCTACCGTCGCCGCTGTCCCGCAGGACGTCGGCGATGCTCTCCTCAATGGTCTCGAGCTCGTCGCGGAGGCGAACCAGCTCGGATTCCAGTCCAGAACGCAGCTCGGCCAGCTCGGCGTCGGACCAGGGGCTCTCCCCAGCGCCGACGACGTGCTGCCCCGGGGGCGCCACCCTCCTGGTCCTGGCCCGAGTCGTCGACGTCCTGGCCGGCGCAGGTCGAGCGGTGGTCTTGGCTCCGGCCTTCTTCGGCGAGGCTTTGGTCGTCGTCTTCTTGGTCGTCGTCTTCTTGGCCGTCGACTTCTTGGCCGTCGTCTTCTTGGCCGTCGTCTTCTTGGCCGTCGTCTTCTTGGCAGCTGTGTTCTTCGCCACTGCCTTCTTCGCCGCCGTCTTGGCGGCTGCCGACTTCGAGATCACGGTCTTCTTCGTGGCCGCCGCCGAGACCGCGGCGGTCCGCACCGTCGCGGCGGCAGGAGCCTTCTTCGCCGGTGCCCTGCGCTGTGCCATCGGACTCCTCCTCGATCCGCAACGCTGCGGACCTCGACGGTCCCGGAAGAATAGGGCGCGCCGGGACACTGCTCAACACGGCGGACCGTGCAGTACAGCCTGATCATCCACCACAACGACGACGAGCCACCCGCTCCCGCACAGGTGACTCGTCGTCAGGGACCCGGAACCGCAAGTGCGGACGCGTCAGCCGGTCCTCAGGATTCGAGCGCGAGGATGTCGTTCAGCCGCGATCGCCGAAGGGGAAGCTCTGAGCAGGTTCCGGGGTCTGCTCCGCGGCGTAGGCGCCACGGCTGGGCAACGGGCCGCTGTACCCACCGCCGCCGTTACCGCCCGTGGCCACCGACGCTTGCGGGCCACGGTTGGGCACCACGGCCGCCTTGGACTCCAGCTCGCGCAGCTGACCCTCCAGGTAGGACTTGAGCCGGCTGCGGTACTCGCGCTCGAAGGCCCGGAGCTCGTCGATCTTGCGCTCCAACAGCGAACGCTCCTGCTCCAGCGAGCCGAGGGTCTGGCGCTGCTTCTCCTCGGCCTCGCGAACCAGTCGCTGCGCGTGCTCGCGGGCCTCGTTGACGATCCGGTCGCGCTGCTGCTCGCCATTGCGCACGTACTCGTCGTGCAGCTTCTGGGCCAGGGCGAGCATTCCCGCTGCAGCCTCAGGACCCTGCCCCTGCGCGGCCGCCTCGAGCTGCGCTACGGGGCGCATGGGCTCGGGAGCCATCACCGGCTGAGGCACCGGCGCGGGAGCGGGAGGTGGGGCCATCACTGCTGCGGCCACCGTCGCAGGCGCCTCGGGCTCCGGCGCGCTCTCGCGCGCCGCCGATGCGCGGGACAGTTCACCGACCCGGCGCTCGCAGGCACCGAGCTTGTTGCGCATGTCCTCGTTCTCCTCATTGAGGCGGCGCAGCTCGTTCACCACCTCGTCCAGGAAGTCATCGACCTCGTCCTGGTCGTAGCCCTCACGGAACTTAGTGGCTTGGAAACGCTTGTTGACAACGTCCTCGGGGGTCAGAGCCATGTGGTCACCTCGCGGGAGAGACTCGGTCGGTGGTGCGGACTCGCCGTGTCACCGTATCGGATGCCTGCCGTGCTGAACGAACTGCCCGGTCAGGCGCTCGATCACCACCGAACCGTAGGTGTTCAGCGGCCTTTCGTCCATCACCCGTCACGCCTGCAACAACCTCCACAGAACCAGGACCAGGACGAACAGGACGGTGAAGGCCAAGTCGATCTGCACTGCGCCGAGACGCAGGGGAGGAATCACCCGACGCAACGCCCTGAGTGGGGGGTCAGTGACCGAGTAGACACCCTCGGCCACCACCAGAACCGGACCGGCCGGCCTCCAGTCTCGGGCGAACGCCTGGATCCAGTCGAAGATCAACCGACCGATCATGGCCAGGAGGAAGAGAAAAACGACGAACCCGAGAAGGCTCAGGATCAGCTGCACGTCAGATCCGTTCGACAGCGGGGCGTTGGCTCATCCATAGTGCGCCACGAGTGGCCCTGGCTGCGAACTGTGCCCGCATCGGGGGCTCGCCAGCTCAGCTCTGGTTGAAGAATGTCCGCTCCGGCGTCTTGACCTTCTCCGCCGGCGCCACCTCGACGTCGGCCGGTGACAACAGGAAGACCTTGCTGGTCACCCGCTCAATGGCACCGTGCAGGCCGAAGACCAGACCGGCCGCGAAGTCGACCAGCCGCTTGGCGTCGGAGTCGTCCATGTCAGAGAGATTCATGATCACCGGCGTACCGGCGCGGAAGGCCTCGCCGATTGTCTTAGCCTCGTTGTAGGTCCGCGGATGAATCGTCGAGATGCGGTGCAGGTCGGAGCGAACCGGCGCCGGCTGAACGAGCCGTGCCATCTGGCCGCGGTTGATCGGGGTCACGGCTGCCCGGCGCTCATCGCGCCGCTCCTCGGCCAGCTCCACGTCGTGCGGCGGCTCGACGTTCTCGGAATGGCTGCGCCCACGTCCTCGGTCCTCCTCACGGTCGAACTCGTCGTCCGGAAAGTCCTCGCCCACGTCGTATGCGTCGTACCGATCGTCGTCCTCGGCCAACCCCAGGTAGACCATGGTCTTGCGCAATGCGCCGCCCATCGCTACTCCTTGCATCGGTTCGACGGTTCTCGTTACCGCGGTACACCACCTCGGCCACCCTGAGTCGCGACGTTACCTGAGCGGTGCGCGCGCACCGAGTATCGCGGTGCCGACACGCAGGTGTGTCGCCCCGGCCGTAACAGCGGCCTCCAGATCGGCGCTCATGCCGGCCGAGAGGATGTCGGCGCCGGGGTGCTCGAGGCACAACCGGCGACTCAGCGGCTTCAGGACGGCGAACGCCCTCTCCGGCGCGATGTCGCGCGGCGCCACGGCCATCAGCCCGCGCAGCCGCAGGTGCTCGGTCCGGGCCACCTCGTCGGCGAGCCGCCACACCTGGTCGATGACCACACCGCCGCGAGTCGGGTCACCGTCCAGACTGACCTGCACCAGAGCGCCCACCTCTCGCCCCGCCGTGGCGGCTCCCCGGCTGAGCGGGGCCAGCAGGTCGCCTCGGTCCACCGAGTGAACCAGGTCGGCCGCCCGAGCCACTCGCCGGGCCTTGTTCGTCTGCAGCCGGCCGATGAAGTGCCAGCGCATCAGCTCCGCACCCGGAACCGGGCCGAGGTCGCGGTGTTTGGCCGTCAGCTCCTGTTCCCGGCTCTCCCCCAGGTCACGGACGCCGAACTCGGCGAGCAGACGGAGGTCCTGGACCGGGTGGGTCTTGGTCACGACCACCAGAGTGATGTCGGCCACGTCACGGCCGGCCCGCTCGCAGGCATCCGCGATCCGCTGTCGCACCCGGCTCAGGCCCAGCGCCAGCTCGTCCCGACGCGAGACTCCTGCGGACGGGCCGGTCGACGTCTCGGTCACGGAAGGAGTCGTACCACGCCGGCGAACCGGCCGGTGGGCCGGCCTCGGCGATGGCCGTGCGGCCCGGACCGCTGTGAAGCACGGTGCGAGAACAGCGTCGGGTCCTCGATCGTGCACCCGCCGACCAGGTCGACCGCGCGCACGCCGGCCCCGGCCAGAACCGCCCGGCAGCCGGCCCGCAGGTCGAGGGCCGGGGTGCCCCAGCTGGTGGTGGCTGCCAGCTGCGGCAGCGTCGCGACGGCCTCCCTGGCCATGTCGGCCGGCACCTCGTAGCAGCACGGCCCGGCCGCCGGACCCAGCACCGCGCGGATCCGGCCGGGCTCGGCGCCTCGCTCGCACATCACGGCCAGGACGTTGCGCAGCACCCCGCAGAGCAGGCCGACCCGCCCCGCATGGGCCGTCGCCACAACGCGCGCAACGGGGTCGGCGAGCAGAACCGGGACGCAGTCGGCGACGAGCACCCCGAGCCCGACCGCCGGCCCGTCGGTGACCAAGGCGTCGACCCCGTCCTCGTCCTGACCGATGCCGTCGCCGTCACGGATGCCTGTGCCGGCATGGCCGACCGTCGCGGCGCGAGTGCCGTGCACCTGACGGCCGAACACCACCGGGGCACCGCACCAGCGCTCGAGGCGGTCGAGGTGCTCTGCCGTCTCGTCCGGATCGGCGCCCACGTGCTGGGCGAGGTTGCCGTCGGCGCGCGTTGTGAACGCCGCCAGGACTCCCGGCCCGAGATCGACAGGCGCCGGCGGCACTACTTGAGGAAGTCCGGCACGTCGAGGTCGTCCTCCAGCGGGAAGGACCGGCTCGAGGCGCGGACCGGACGGTCGCCGGGCAGCTCGACCGATCGCGGCGCGGCGTCGGTGCCCTCGCTGCTCGGCGAGGGTGTGTCGGACGGCGTGGAGGCCGTCGCCCCGGGCACGGTCGAGGAGCCGATGCCGTCGGCCGACCCGCGCGGCCCGCCGTCCTCGGCCGCAGCTCGGGGAGTGTCCCCCCGGCCGGGCGAGGCCGCCGGCAGTCCGGAGGACCGGGTCACCGGCTCGGCGACCGTGGGCGCTCCGACCGGACGCTGACCGTAGGGCTCGGCGTCGAGCGGAAGCGGGCGGACAGACTCGGGGTGCGAAGGAGCAGAGTAGGTCTGACCGCCGTACGAGTAGGACGGCGCCGCAGCGCGCTCCGGGGCCGGGAGCGAGCCGAGCGCTCCGTTGCCGGCCCCGTTGGTCGCGACCGCATAGCCGTTGTCTCGCTCAAGTCCGCCCCGGGTGGGCGGAGCACCGTCGGAGTCCGCCGCGACAGATCGGCCGGAGACCTGGCCGAGGGCCCGGTCATCACGACGACGGGCCGGCGCACCGCCGTCGAAGCCGGCCGCGATCACGGTGACCCGGACCTCGTCGCCGAGGGCGTCGTCGATCACCGCACCGAAGATGATATTGGCCTCCGGGTGCGCCGCCTCCTGGACCAGGCGGGCCGCCTCGTTGATCTCGAACAGGCCGAGGTCGGACCCACCCTGGATGGACAGCAGCACCCCGTGGGCACCCTCGACGCTGGCCTCCAGCAGCGGGGAGGAGATGGCCGTCTCGGCGGCCTGGACCGCGCGGTCCTCGCCCCGGGCCGACCCGATGCCCATCAGGGCGCTGCCGGCGCCCTGCATCACGGACTTGACGTCGGCGAAGTCGAGGTTGATCAGGCCCGGCGTGGTGATCAGATCGGTGATCCCCTGGACGCCGGAGAGCAGGACCTGGTCGGCCGAGCGGAAGGCGTCGAGCACACTGACGTGCCGGTCGCTGATCGACAGCAGCCGGTCGTTGGGGATCGTGATCAGCGTGTCGACCTCCTCGCGCAGCGAGGTGATCCCGGCGTCCGCCTGGGTGGCCCGGCGCCGTCCTTCGAAGGTGAACGGTCTGGTCACCACACCGATGGTCAGCGCGCCCAGCGAGCGGGCGATGCGGGCCACCACCGGCGCTCCCCCGGTGCCCGTCCCACCACCCTCGCCCGCCGTGACAAAGACCATGTCGGCCCCCTTGAGGACCTCCTCGATCTCCTCGGCATGGTCATCGGCTGCCTTGCGACCGACCTCGGGGTCGGCCCCGGCACCCAGACCGCGGGTGAGCTCGCGGCCGACGTCGAGCTTGACGTCGGCGTCGCTCATCAGCAGAGCCTGGGCATCGGTGTTGATGGCGATGAACTCGACGCCCTTGAGGCCCACCTCGATCATGCGGTTGATGGCGTTGACACCGCCGCCACCGATGCCGACGACCTTGATGACTGCCAGGTAGTTCTGCGGTGCTGCCACGTCGGGTGCCTCTCGCTCGCGGATCGTGGACCCGTGGTCCCCCATTGGACCCAGTCGTTCGGACCGTGCGGATCCGGCCGGATCCAGAACCTTCAACCTCAAGTAGAGGGTTATAGTTATGTCAACTTCGTGATGGCAGTGACCGTACGGTCGCACCCGAGGGTGATTCAACGACCGCCGGGGTGTGTCGGCGCCCGCGCCCACCCGGCGGAGCGAACCCCTCGTCGGCCATCGGTCGTCATCGGCCGGCGCGACCGGTCAGCGCGGACGGACAGCAGGCGCCGAGGGCGCACTCACGTCGTAGACCGAGGCGCCGTCGGATCCTGCCGAGCCGATCAGCACCTCCAGCAGCTCGGCCTTCTGCTCGGCCGCCGAAGCGTCCCCCCAGACCACCCTGGAGGCCTTCTGCCCCGCCTTCGCCCGCACGCTCAGCCAGACGCCGTCCGGTGAGTCCGCGCCGACGCCCACCAGCCGTTCGCGCAGTGACGTCGGCAGCGACTCCAGTACGTCCAGCGCGGCGCTCAGGCCGGCCGTGGAGACGGGATCAGCCGGGCGGACGTCGACCTCCAGGAACGGCAGACCAGCCGGCCGTTTGGTCACCGACTCCACCTCAACGCCCTCCCGGTCGACCAGCCGAAAGCCCCCGCCCGGCGCCGGAACCACCGCCACCGCAACGCGTTCGGCGATCGTGACGGTCACCGTGCCCGGCCAGTTCCGCTGCACCTGCACCGAACGCACCAGCGGGATCTGGGCGAGCGATCGGGCCAGCTTCGAGGGGTCGAGCAGCACCATCGGGCGGCCCAGCTCGGCTCCGGTCAGGGCATGAACCTGTGCGGGACTCACACGGTCGGTGCCGCGCACCCGGATCTGCTCGACGACCAGGTACGGGGAGAAGATCGTCAGCCAGACCAGGGCGGCGAGCACCAGCACCGCGGCCACCGCGGTGGCGATCCGGCGCCGCCGCCGCGAGCGCACCCGGGCGGCGAACCGCTCGGCCGTCCCGGAGGACGCCGCCCGCCGGGCCGGGGCCGCAGCCCCGCTGCGGCTCACGGCGGTGACTCGTGCTCGGCCCGGGCGGCGAGCTCGGCAAGCAGCTGCGGACCGAGGCGGGTCACGTCACCGGCGCCGACGGTCAGCACCAGGTCACCGGGCCGGGCCCGGTCCGCCAGGACGGCCACGGCCTCGGCCGGGCCCGGCGCGAAGGTGACCCTGTCTGGCGGCAGTGGGACGGCGCGGGCCACCAGAGAGCCGTCCACGCCCGGTTCGGGGTCCTCCCGCGCCGCGTAGACGTCGAGCACCACCACCTCGTCGGCCAGCCCGAGCGCGCGGCCGAAGTCCTCGGCGAAGAGCCGGGTCCGGCTGTATAGATGGGGCTGGAAGACCACGAGAACTCGCCCGGAGGAGGCCTCACGGGCGGCCCTCAGCAGCGCCGCCACCTCTGTCGGGTGGTGGGCGTAGTCGTCGCGCACCACGACTGCGCCGACCTCGCCTTTGGGCTCGAACCGGCGCCGGGTGCCGCCGAACGAGTCCAGTCCCTCGGCCAAACACGCGCCGTCCAGGCCGAGCCAGCGCCCGGCCGTCCACGCGGCCGCCGCGTTGGCGGCGTTGTGGGCGCCCGGCACCTGAATGCTCAGCTCGACCGCGGCCCAGCCCCGCGCGGCAAGGGTGGGCGAGGGCTCCAACCGGACGTCGACGCCCGTTCCGGCCGGGCTCACCCCGACCAGCCGAACGTCGCACCCCGGCGACGTGCCGTAGGTCAGAACGGCGGCCGCCCCGACGGCGCGCACCCGGTCCACGACGCGCGCGGCGCCGGGATCGTCGCCGCAGGCGATGAGCACGCCACCCGGCACGATCCGTTGCGCGAAGGCGTCGAAGGCCGCGGCCACCGCCTCCGGCGTGCCGTAGTGGTCGAGGTGGTCGGGCTCGACGTTGGTGATGATCGCCACCGTGGGGCGGTAGCGAAGGAACGAGGCGTCGGACTCGTCGGCCTCGGCGACGAACACCTCACCGGTGCCCTCGTGGGCGCTGGCCGTCTCACTGGGCCGGCCGGTGAGCTCGCCGCCGATCGCGAACGACGGGTCGGCCCCGCAGTGCTGCAGCGCCACGGTGAGCATCGAGGTCGTCGTGGTCTTGCCGTGGGTGCCGGCCACGGCCACGGCCCGTCGACCGGCCATCAGCGCGGCCAGGGCCTGCGACCGGTGCAGGATCCGCAACCCGGCGGCGCGGGCGGCGGACAGCTCGGGGTTCGTCTCCCGGATCGCCGAGGACACCACGACCGTGTCGGCCTGGTCGACGTCGGCGCCCTGGTGGCCGATGCGGACCCGGGCGCCGAGCCCGGTCAGCGCCTCGGTCGTCGCGGAGGCGTGGGCGTCGCTACCGGAGACCGTCACCCCCCGCGCGAGCAGGATCCGGGCCAGTCCCGACATGCCCACCCCGCCGATCCCGATGAAATGCACCCTGCCCAGGTCGGCGACGTCGAGCAACGGCGCATCGTCCGGGCCGTCGTCGCTCGGCAGGTTCGGTACGGGCGGCATCATCACCGGCCTCCCCTGCTCGCCGTCTCCACCAAGTCGGCGAGTCGCTCGTCGCCGTCCCGGATGCCGAAACCTGCTGCGGCCCTGCCCATCTCGGCCAACCGGTCCCGGTCGCTGAGCAGACCGGGGCGACCGCCGACACCGAGCAGCGCGGCGCGGACCCACTCAGGTGTGGCCTGCGCGTCGGCGACCAGCAGCCCTCCCCCGGCGCCGACCACCGGCGCGGCGTTGAACCGCTGCTCGCCGTTACCGATGGGCAGCGGCACGTACACCGCGGGCAGGCCCAGTGCCGTTACCTCGGCCACGGTGCCCGCTCCGGCTCGGCAGACCACCAGGTCTGCGGCGGCGAAGGCGAGGTCCATCCGGTCCAGGTACTCGCGCACCACATAGCGAGGGGGCCCGGCGCCGTCCCAGCCGTCGGGAAGGTCCACCTGCTTGCCGCGCCCGCACAGGTGCAGCACCTGCACCCCGGCGGCACGCAGATCGCCTGCGCAGGCACCGAAGGTCGTGTTCAGCCGCTGCGCGCCGAGCGACCCGCCGGTCACCACCAGGGTGAGGTAGGCCTCGGACAGGCCGAGGTCGCGCAGCGCCTGAGGCCGCAGCGCGGCCAGGTCGGCGGTGGTGATCTCGCGGCGCAGCGGGATGCCGGTCACCTTCACCCTGGGCAGCGCAGTGCCCGGGACGGCGCAGGCCACGTACCGGGTCAGCCGGGCGCCGAGCCGGTTGGCCAGGCCCGGCCGCGCGTTCGCCTCGTGGACGACGATCGGCACCCGCCGCCGCCGCGCGGCGAGGTAGGCAGGGGTGGAGACGTACCCGCCGAAACCGACCACGACGTCCGCCGCGCTGTCCACGATCGCCCGGTCGGTCGTGGCGATCGCGGCACGAAGCCGGCCGGCCAACCGGACCAGGTCGGCGGAGGGGCGACGGGGCATCGGGACCCGAGGCACCACGGCCAGGGGGTAGCCGGCCTGCGGCACCAGGCGCGCCTCCAACCCCTCGGCGGTGCCGAGCACCGTGATCCGGGTCTGCGGATCGCGGCGGCGCAGGCAGTCGGCAAGCGCGAGCAGCGGGGCGACGTGACCGGTGGTGCCACCGCCGGCCAACAGCACGGACAGGCTCACCGCGGCCTGCCGCCGGATCGGCCGCCGCCGCGTCCGCCGGAACGGCCCGCCGCGCGCGAGGGGACGCGCGCAGGGATCCGAGCCACCGAGCGAGGCCGGGACGACGCGCCGCGGCCGGGCAGCACCGCCACCGTGCGCCGAGCCAGCCCCGGACGGGCGGCGAGGGCCTGGGCGGCGCCGGGTACCCGGCGCGCGAAGCCCAGCACCATGCCGAGGGCGACCATCGTGGTGACCAGCGCCGAGCCGCCGCTGGAGACCAGCGGCAGGGGCAGACCGATCACCGGCAGCAGCCCCAGCACGGTGCCGATGTTGAGGATCGCCTGACCGAGCACCCAGGACAGCACTCCCCCGGTGGCGATCTTGACGAACAGGTCGTCGCTGGCCAGCACCAACCGGACCAGACCGACCCCCAGGGCCGCGAACAGCACGAGAACGGTGAGCGTCCCGGCCAGGCCGAGCTCCTCGCCGATCACAGCGAAGATGTAGTCGTTGTGCGCCTCGGGCAACCAGGACCACTTCTCCCGTCCGGCGCCCAGGCCCACCCCCCACCAGCCACCGGTGGCCAGGCCCCACAGCCCGTGGGTGGGCTGCCAGCAGGCCGAGTAGTAGTCACAGTCGGCCGTGCCGGACCAGGCCCCGAGCCGGTCCATCCGGTTCGGGCTCGTCACCACCAGAAGGGTCACCACGGCCCCGACCGCAAGGCCCCCGGCCAGGAACACCCGCAGCGGCGCACCGGCGGTGAACAGCAGGCCGCCGGCGATCCCGATCAGCACCAGCGCCGTGCCCAGGTCGTGGCCGAGCATCACCAGGGCGAGCATGACCACGGCACCCGGCACCACCGGGACGAGCACGTGCGAGACCTGGCCCAGCAGCTGTTGCTTGGCGGCCAGCACCGCCGCCGCCCAGACGATCAGTGCGAGCTTGGCGCCTTCGGAGGGCTGCAGGGTCACCGGGCCGAGCACGATCCAGTTCTGGTTGCCGTTCACCGTGGTGCCGAACGCGGTCACGGCAACCAGCCCCGCCATACCGGCCAGCAGCCCCGGCCAGGCGATCGCGGTCCAGAACCGTTCCGGCAGGCGGGAGGCGAGGAAGGCCAGCGGAAGCCCGAGCGCGGCGAACACCGCCTGCTTGGAGAACACGGCGTAGGGGTTGCCGGACTCGACCAGCGACTCGACGCTCGAGCTGGACAGCACCATCACCAGGCCGATCGCCACCAGGGCCGAGCCGGCACCCAGGATCAGGTAGTAGGCGGCCAACGGGGACTCCAGGCGGGCCAGCCACACGCTGCGCGGGGCGGGCCGAACCTCGCCAGCCGTCGCGGTCCCGGCGGCCACGGCTCAGCCCACCCGGCGCCGGACGGCCTCGGCGAACAGGCCGCCGCGATGGGCGTAGGAGACGAACTGGTCCATCGAGGCGCAGGCGGGCGAGAGTAGGACGACGTCGCCGTCCACGGCCAGCTCGGCCGAGGCGGCCACCACCGCGTCCATCAGTGCCACAGGGTCAGTGTCATCGACCGCCACCTCGACCACCACGACCTGCGGCGCGTGTCGCGCCAGCGCCTCGGCGATCACTGCCCGATCGGTGCCGATCAGTACGGCGGCACGAATCCGCCCGGCGTGCGCCGCGACGAGGTCGTCGAACCGCCCACCCTTGGCCAGGCCGCCGGCCACCCAGACCACCGAGGAGAAGGCACGCAGCGCGGCGTCGGCCGCGTGGGCGTTGGTGGCCTTGGAGTCGTCGACCCAGCTCACCCCGCCGGCCTGCGCCACCCGGGCGATCCGGTGCGGCTGCGGGGTGAAGCCGCGCAGACCGTCCCGGACGGCGACGGCCGGCACCCCGTAAGCCCGGGCGAGCGCGCCGGCGGCAAGGGCGTTGGCGACCGAATGCGGGGCCAGTGTGCCGCCACAAGCGATGCGCACGTCGTCCAGGGTGCCCAGCTCGGCGGCGCTGGTGCGGCGCTCGGCGACGAACGCCCGGTCGCACAGCACGTCCTCGACCACCCCCAGCATCGAGACCGCCGGCACACCGAGGGTGAACCCGACCGCGCGGCACCCCTCGATCACGTCGGCCTCACGGACCAGCTGCTCAGTCACCGGGTCGGCCACGTTGTAGATGCAGGCCACCTCGGTGTCGGTGTACACCCGGCCCTTGTCGGCGGTGTAGGCGGCCAGAGATCCGTGCCAGTCGACGTGGTCGGGTGCCACGTTCAGGCAGGCACTGGCCAGGGGGCGCAGGGAGTGCGCCCAGTGCAGCTGGAAGCTGGACAACTCGACCGCGATCACCTCGTACGGATCGGGGTGGAGAACCGCCTCGAGGAGTGGGGTGCCGACATTGCCCGCGGCGACGCTACGCCGTCCGGCGGCACCGAGCATCGCCGCCAGCATGCTCACCGTCGTCGTCTTGCCGTTGGTGCCGGTCAGGGTCAGCCACGGCGCCGGACGGCGACCGGCCGTCCCGCTCGCGGCCCGCATCCTCCAGGCGAGCTCGACCTCGCCCCAGATCGGGACGCCGGACGCGGCCGCCGCGGCCAGCAGGGGCTGGTCGGGCCGCCAGCCCGGTGAGGTCACCACGAGGTCGGCGCCGCCGTTCGGGCCGCCGTCCAGGGCCGCAGGGTCGGTGCTCGCCTCGGCGCCGAGCCGTACCGCGGCTCCGAGCACCTCGAGCACACCGGCCTTGCCCTGCTCGGCCGGTCCCTGCCGCTCGTCGACAACCAGGACGTCGGCGCCACGCTCGGCAAGGGCGACGGCCGCGGCGTAGCCGCTCACCCCGATCCCGGTCACCAGCACCCGCAGCCGGGACCAGTCGGCATCACGATGGGTCAGATCAGTCATCCAGGACGGTCCGCCCGCGGGTGCGTGCCGTCCGGGACCGGACGGGACGCTCACTGGGTGCCCACCACCCACTCGGCGTAGAAGGCACCCAGGCCCAGCCCGCAGAACAGGCCGGCGATGATCCAGAACCGGATGACGATCGTGACCTCGTTCCACCCGGCCAGCTCGAAGTGGTGCTGCAGCGGCGCCATCCGGAACACCCGCCTGCGGGTCATCTTGAACCAGCCCACCTGGATGACCACCGAGAGCAGGATGATCACGAAGAGGCCACCGAGGATCACCAGGAGCAGCTCGGTGCGGGTCAGGATCGCCAGCCCGGCCAGCGCCCCGCCCAGGGCCAGCGACCCGGTGTCGCCCATGAAGATCTTGGCCGGGGAGGCATTCCACCACAGGAACCCGAACGTCGACCCGAGCAGGCAGGCCGCGACGACGGCCAGGTCCAGCGGGTCGCGGACGTCGTAGCACAGCGCGCTGGGCAGCCTGCTGCAGGACTGGTTGGACTGCCAGGTGCCGATCAGCAGGTAGGAGCCGGCGACGGCCACAGTGGCGCCGCTGGCCAGCCCGTCCAGACCGTCGGTGAGGTTCACCCCGTTGCTGGTCCCAGCGATCATGATCAGCGCCCAGCCGATGAACAGGACCAGACCCACGCCCGACCCGGCGAAGGCGAGGTCGATCGGGGTGTCCCGCACAAAGGAGATCTTCGTCGAGGCCGGCGTGAGCCGGTCACCGTTGTGCATGGTCAGTGCCACGACGGCGAACACCACGGCGACCAGCGACTGCCCGAGCAGCTTAGGACCCGGCCGCAGGCCCAGACTGCGCTGCTTGGAGATCTTGATGTAGTCGTCCAGCCAGCCCACGAAGCCGAGCCCGCCCATCAGGAACAGCACCAGCAGCGCGGACAGGGTGGGCCGCCACATCGTGGCCAGGTGGGCGATGCCGTACCCGAGGAAGGTCGCGGCGATGATCACCGCTCCGCCCATCGTCGGGGTGCCGCGTTTGGTGTGGTGCGCCGTGGGTCCGTCGTCACGGATGAACTGCCCGAACCCGCGACGGACCAGGAACCGGATGTACAGCGGGGTGCCGAACAACGAGCACACGAGGGCGACCGCGGCCGCAATGACGACCGTCTTCACCCGACACCCACTCCCTGCGCGCCGGACGGCCCGTCGGACGGCCCCTCGGACCCGCCGGATCGCTCGGCTCTCTCGTCCTCATCCTGCCGCGTCGGCGGGTCCGAATCGAGCAGGGCACGCGCCAACCGGTCCAACCCGACGGCCCGGGACGCTTTGACCAACACCACGTCACCGGGGCGCAACGCACCGTCGAGGACGGCGAGGGCCTCATCGACGTCCTGGACCGAGGTCGCCACGCGGTAGGCGCTCGCGCCCGCTCCCACGGCGACCACGCGGTGCACTCCCAGCTCCGCCGCCAGGGCCCCGATCCGCCGATGCGCCTCCGGCGCGTCCTCGCCCAGCTCCAGCATCTCGCCGAGCACCGCCCAGCGCCGCCGGCCGGTATCGGTGGGCGTCTCGACCCGGACCAGGGCCCGCAACGCCGCGGCCATCGAGTCGGGGTTGGCGTTGTAGGAGTCGTCGATCACCACCACCCCGTCAGCACGCTGGTCGACCTGCATCCGCCCGGTGCTGGCCGCGCGGGCACCACCGAGCCGCTGCGCGACGGTGGACAGGTCCATGCCGACGGCCAGGCCCACAGCGGCGGCGGCCAGGGCGTTGCCGACCTGGTGCTCGCCGTGCACCCGCAGGGTGACCCGCACCGAACCCTGCTTGCCGGGCAGCGAGCTGACCAGCAGGAACGAGGCCCGCGCGGCGCCGTCCAGCTGGACGTCCTCGGCCCGGACGTCGGCCTGCGGCGCCCGGCCGACCAGGACCACGCGGGCCCTGGTGCGCCTCGCCATCGCCGCGACCAGCTCGTCGTCGGCGTTGAGCACGGCCAGGCCGTCCGGCGCCAGCGCCTCGACCAGCTCCCCCTTGGTGGCGGCGGTCGCCGCCCGGCTGCCGAACACGCCGATGTGGGCGGACCCGACGTTGAGCACCACCGCGACCTGAGGGGCGACGATGTCGCACAGATACGCGATGTTGCCGGGCCGGCGGGCGCCCATCTCGGCAATGAGGTACGCCGTGCCGGCGTCACAGCGCAGCACGGTCAGCGGCACCCCGATCTCGTTGTTGAACGAGTTGGGCGGTGCCACCGTCGGACCGTGGCCGGCAAGCAGGTGGGCCAACAGGTCCTTGGTACTGGTCTTGCCGCTGGACCCGGTGATCCCGATCGCGGTCAACCCGGCCAGCCGGGCGCGGACGGCGCGGGCCAGGGCGCCGAGGGCGGCCACCGAGTCCTCAACCAGCAGCGTGGGGACGCCGGCGTCGCGGCTGCCCACCACCGCGACCGCACCGGTGGCCACCGCGGCAGCGGCGAAGTCGTGCCCGTCGACGTGCTGACCGGCGATCGCCACGAACAACGCGCCGGGGCGCACCGTACGCGAGTCGATCACCACCGGCCCACCGACCAGGGCGTCGGGCTCGGCCCCGCCGACCAGCCGGCCGCCGACCGCGGCGGCCACCTCGGCCAGGGTCAGCTGGATCACTCCCGGCTCCCGGCTCCGGACCCGGCTGCCGCCAGGGCCTCGGCCAGCACCCGGCGGTCGTCGAACGGGAGCACCGTGACCACACCGTCCACGATCGTCTCCTGGCCCTGCTCGTGCCCCTTGCCCGCCACCAGCACCACACCCGTGCCCTCCGCCGTCCAGGCCCGGCGCACCGCCGCGGCGATCGCCGAACGCCGGTCCGGAACCTCGCTCACCTCGGCGCCCGAGCTCAGGGCGCCCCGCCGGGCACCGGCCAGCACCGCGGCCCTGATCCCTACCGGCTCCTCCGAGCGCGGGTTGTCGTCGGTGACCACCACGAGGTCGGCGACCTCCGCGGCCGCAGCGCCCATCATCGGACGCTTCTCCCGGTCCCGGTCACCGCCGGCTCCGATGACCACGACCAGCGGTTTGGCGTTCTCGCGCAACGATGTCAACGCGGCCGACACCGCGGCCGGGGTGTGCGCGTAGTCGACCACGGCGAGCGGCTCCCCGGGCTGCCCGAACGGCCCGACCCGCTCCATCCGCCCCGGCACCGCCTCGGCCAAGGCCAGCGCGCTCACCGCCTCGTCGAGTCCCAGACCCGCCTCGACGAGCATCGCCAGGGCGAGGACCGCGTTGGCCACGTTGAAATCGCCGGGCAGCGGCAGTGCCACCTCGACCCGGGCGCCGTCCGGAGTCCGGATCCGGGCGACGCCGGTGCCGGCGGCGTGGCCGGTCCACTCCACCTGCCAGTGCGGCGCCGGCCCCAAGCCGCCGGACACCGTCCGGGTGGCGACCGTGGTCAGTGGAACCTCGCAGCGTTCGGCCAGCGCCCGCCCCCACGTGTCGTCCACACAGATCACCGCACGGTGGCAGTGCTGCGGGCTGAACAGGTGCGCCTTGGCGGAGAAGTAGTCCTGCATCGTGCGGTGGTAGTCCAGGTGGTCCTGGGACAGGTTGGTGAACCCCGCGACGTCGACGGTCATGCCGTCCACCCGATGCTGGTCGATGGCATGGCTCGAGATCTCCATCGAGCACACCTCGACACCGCGCTCGACCATCACCGCCAGCAATGCGTGCAGGTCCGTCGCCTCCGGGGTGGTGCCGGTGGCCGGTATCAGCTCGTCGGCCACCCGCAGGACCACGGTGCCGACCAGCCCGGTGCGCCGACCGGCTCGCCGCAACGCCGAGTCGAGCAGGTAGCTGGTCGTGGTCTTGCCATTGGTGCCGGTCACGGCAAGGGTGAGCAGCCGCTCGGCCGGCCGGCCGTACAACCAGGCGGCCAACGGTCCCAGCCGCTCACGCGGTGCGGGCACGGTCAGGATCGGCAGGCCGCAGCCGCCGGCCCGGCGCGCGCCGTCCGGGTCGGTGAACACGGCGACCGCTCCGGCGGCCGCGGCCGACACGGCGAAGTCGCCACCGTGAACGCGCTGTCCGGGCAGCGCGGCGTACAGGTCGCCCGGGTGAACCGTGCCGGAGCTGAGTGTCACGCCGCTGACCGGCGCGTCCAGTGCACGCGGCTCACCGGCGCTGACCAGCTCGGCCCCGGCCTGGTCGGCCACCTCGCGCAGGGAGCGCGCGGGGATGTGGGTAGGTCGTGGCCCACCGGGGATCGGCACGTCGCGAGGCTACCTGTCAGGACCAGGTGCTCGGGATCGACGGGGCACTCGTGGTGCTCGGCGGCACCGCGCGGTGGGCGAGCGCATACGTCATCAGGTCGCGGAACACAGGGGCGGCAACCTCACCTCCGTAGTGCCCGCGGACCGGACTCTGGAGCACGACGGCGACCACGAGTGCGGGATCCTCGGCCGGCGCCATACCGATGAAACTGGCCGTGTACCCGCGGTACCCGCCCCCGACGGCGCGCTCGGCGGTTCCGGTCTTACCGGCCACCCGGTAGCCGGGGACCGCCGCCTTGACCGCAGTGCCGCCCTCCACGACGACGCCCTCCATCATCTCGCGGACGCTGCGGGCGGTCGTGTCGCTGAGCACCCGCACCGGAGCCCCGGACTCCTTGGCGTGGTAGGTCCCGTCGGGCTCGGTATAGCCGGCCACCACCCGTGGCGGCACCCGGAGGCCGTTGTTGGCGATGGTGGCGAAGACCTGGGCAGACTGGAGCGTGTTGAGCGACACCCCCTGGCCGAACAGCACCGTGTAACGCTGCGAGCCGCTCCACGACGCGGCCGGGGCCAGCAGACCCGGGGACTCCGGCAGACCGATCCCGCTCTGGGAACCGAGGCCGAACTTGCGCAGGTAGCCCTCCATCGTCTGCGGCGGCACCTTCTCGCCGAGCAGGATGGTGCCGATGTTGCTCGACTTGGCCAGGACGCCGGCCGCCGTCAGCTTCTCGACTCCGTGCTCCTCGGCGTCGCGGAAGCTCCGGTCCGAGCGCTTGAGCCGGTTCGGCACGGTCACCCGGCTCAACGGATCGGCCAGCCCCTCCTCGAGCACCGCGGACAAGGTGATCACCTTCGACGTCGACCCGGGCTCGAAGACGTCAAGCAGGGCGCGGTCGCCGCGGTCGGCGGCGTCGGCCGCCCCCGGGTCGTTCGGGTCGAAGGTGGGCGCCGTGGCCAGGGCCAGCAGCTCGCCGGTACGCGGCTCGAGGACGACGATCGAGCCGGACTCCGCCTGCGTCGCCCGGACCTGGTCGGCGATCAGCTGCTGCGCCTTCCACTGCAGGTCACGGTCGATCGTCAGCCGGACGCTCCCGCCGTCGCGGGGCTCCACCTCGTGGTTCACACCGGTGGGGATCCGGGTGCCGTCCTTGCCCCGCTCGTAGGTGATTGAGCCCGGAGTTCCGGCCAGCAGGTTGTCGAACCCTCCCTCGACTCCCCCGTAGGCCTTGTCCTCCACCGTCGATACGAAGCCGAGCACGTTGGCGGCGATGCTGCCGGCCGGGTAGATCCGCCGGCTCGCCTGCCGGGTATCGACGCCGGGGACCGCGAGGCGCATCACCTTGCGGGCGGTGTCCGGGGTGACGTTGCGGGCGAGGACGGCGCCGCGACCGGTGCCGGTGAGCTTGGCCGTGGTGGCCTCAACACTCGTGCCGAGCAGCGGGGCGAGGTCCTCGGCGGCTCCGGTGAGCCCGGCGTCGACGAGCCGCCCGTCGGTGCGACGCTGGTAGCCGCCGACGAGTGTTTGGTCGACGAACACGTCACGCCGGTCGACGGTTGTTGCCAGCACCGCTCCGGAGGAGTCGGTGATGTCGCCTCGCTTGGCCAGCAGCTCCACCTTGACCTGGCGTTGGTCCAGCGCGGCGGTGGCCAGCGCCGAGGCGTCCAGGCCCTGTAGCTGGACCAGCCGGCCGGCGAACATGCTCAGCACGAACAGCATCAGCACCAGTCCGACCCGCATCCTCCGGTTCGGGTCGGCCGGCGGACGCGGTGGCCGGGTCGGGCGGGCCGGCTTGGGCGGCCTGGGTGGTCGAGGGGGGATCGCGGCGCCCTGGCGCGGCGCCGGGCGGGGCGACCGGCGAGGCGGCTCGCCGGACCGGGTGGTGCCCGGACCGTTCCGGCTCGTTCCGCTCATGCCGGTGGCCCGGCGCGCTGGGCTCGTTCGGCTCGTGCCGGTGGTCGAGCGCGCAGGCATGGAGGTCCTGGGCATCCCTCGTCCCTCAGCCTGCCGGGGACGACGCGGGCTTGGCAGCGTCGGGCTTGGCCGCAGCGGGCTTGGCCGCAGCGGGCTTGGCAGCGTCGGGCTTGGCCGCAGCGGGCGTGGCAGCATCGGGCGTGGGCGGGGTGCTGGGCTTGGCGCTGGGCTTCGTCGTGGACGTGGCGGACGGCCGCACCGGTGCCCTCGGCGCGGGCGGGCGCCGGGCTGGGGTCGCCTCCCCGAGCACCACACCGTCGCTGCGGCGGATGACAGCCAGGTTCGGCGCCGGCACCATGCCGATGCCGCGCGCCTGGGCGGAAAGCGCCTGGGGAGCCTGCAGCGCGGCGATCTCCTCGGCGAGCGCCTGACGTTGCTCGACCAGCTCGGCGGTCTCGGCGCGCAGCTGACGCATCTGGTAGGCCCCGCGCTGCACGCTCACCGCGAGCACCAGCAACACCACCATTCCGACCGCCAGCACCAGGAAGCTGGCGGTGACCAGCCCGGCCCGGGTGCGTAGCCGCTGCGGAGCACCGACCAGGCGCAGCCGTGCGCGAACGGTGGGGACCGGCGCCGTCGCAGCGCGAGCCCGGGTGCTGCGGACGGCGGTGGCGCTGCTCATGCTGCGTTCTCCCTCGACGGCGGGTCGTTCTCGTACTCGTCACGAAGCCGCTCGGCAGCCCGCAGCCGCACCGACGCTGCGCGCGGGTTGGCGGCCACCTCGGCGGCATCCGCCACCTCTGCGCCACGGGTCAACAGCCGCAGCCACGGTGCGTGCTCGGGCAGCTCGACCGGCAGGCCGGGGGGAGCGCTGCTGCGCGCTCCCTGCACCAGGGCCCGCTTGACGATCCGGTCCTCGAGCGAGTGGTAGGACAGGGCGACGATCCGGCCACCCACGGCCAATGCCGCCACCCCCGCCGGCACCGCCCTGGCCAGTGCCGCCAGCTCCCCGTTCACCTCGATCCGCAGACCTTGGAAGGTGCGTTTGGCGGGATGGCCGCCCTGGCGGCGGGTGGCGGCCGGGATCGCGTTGCGGACCAGCTCGACCAGTCGGGCGCTGGTGGTGAACGGCTCGACCGCGCGTTCCCGGGCGATCGCCTCGGCGACCCGGCGGGCGAACCGCTCCTCGCCGTAGTCCCGCAGCACACGGGTCAGCTCGGCGATGGGATAGGTGTTCAGCACCTCAGCGGCGGTCATCCCCCCGGAGCGGTCCATCCGCATGTCGAGCGGCGCGTCGACGGCGTAGGCGAAGCCTCGCCCGGCGTCGTCCAGCTGGAGGGAGGAGACACCCAGGTCGAACAGGACGCCGTCCACCCGCCGGTAACCGAGCTCGCGCAGGATCTGCGGGATGCGGTCGTAGACGGAGTGCACCAGGTGGATCCGTCCGGCGAACGGCTCGAGCCGTCGAGCGGCGAGGTCCAGCGCCTGCCGGTCGCGGTCGATCCCCACGAGGGTGACCTGCGGGCAGTCGGCCAGCAGCGCGGAGGAATGCCCTCCGAGACCGACGGTCGCGTCGACCACGACACTGCCGGGCCTCTGCAGTGCCGGAGCGAGCAGCGCGACGCACCGTTCGAGCAGGACCGGAACGTGCCGGTCCGGCTTCTGTGCCGGCGCCGGCGTGCCGTCCGTCATCTCGACCCTTTCCTCACCGATGAACAGCGGCGGTCAGGTCTCCATCCGCTCCGTCCGGGCGGCCTGACACCGGGGAAGGTGCGTCAGGACGCCCCGGGCGGCTGGAGACCTCACCGCCGTGTTGCTCGACCATCTGCTCTGCGCCGCGTGAGGCGACTCGGCTGCTTGCTCAGAAGACGCCCGGCACCACCTCCTCGGCCTGGTCGGCGAACGCCGTCTCCTGCTCGCTGAGGTAGGCATCCCAGGCCGTCGAGTCCCAGATCTCGATCCGGTCGCCGGCACCGATGACCGCACAGTCGCGGTTCAGCCCCGCGTAGTCGCGCAAGGTGGCCGGCACGGTGATCCGGCCCTGGCGGTCCATGGCTTCATCGCTGGCTCCCGAGAGGAAGACCCGCAGGTAGTCGCGGGCCTGCTTGCTCGTCACGGGGGCCTGCCGGAACTGACCGGCGATGCGCTGGAACTCGGCGACCGGGAAGACATAGAGGCACCGTTCCTGCCCGCGGGTCACCACCACGCCGTCCTCCAGCTGCTCGCGGAACTTCGCCGGAAGGATCAGCCGGCCCTTGTCGTCCAGGCGGGGGGTGTGAGTACCGAGGAACATCGTCGTCCCCGCCTCCTCACCCCGCTCCACCCGGTTGCCCCACTGTACTCCACTTCCCTCCACGGTCAATCGACACGCCGCGCCCAACCCGCGAGTGAATCGGCAAAATCGCAGGTCAGATACGTGGTGCGAAGTGGAGGCAGTTGGCCATGAGGGCCGAGTGCGACCGCCGGACGGCGCCGGCCGACGTCGCCGAACCCGAGCGAACACGGGGGCAATACGGTGATTCGCCGCATCTAGTCCCGCCGCTACTCCTCCAGGGGGTGCCAAAGGGTGTGCGGTGGTGAAATGTGGGAGGGACGAACGGCTGAGACACTGCTCTCAGGCCACCTCGGCCAGGTGTCCGCGGCCACCCGCGGCGGAAAGGCAGGGCTAGCACGGTGACCACCACCATCGCACCGAGCTCGATCGACGGTCTCCTGCGCGTGACCGGTCAGATCCGGCAGTCCGTCGAGCAGGTGATCGACGGCAAGCCCGACGTCGTGCGGCTGGCCGTGACGGTCCTCGTTGCGGAGGGCCACCTGCTGCTGGAGGACGTGCCCGGGGTCGGCAAGACCATGCTGGCCAAGGCACTCGCCCGCTCGATCGGCTGCTCGGTCCGCCGGATCCAGTTCACCCCCGACCTGCTCCCCAGTGACATCACCGGCGTGAGCGTCTACAGCCAGGAGCGTGGCGACTTCGAGTTCAAGCCCGGCGCAGTGTTCGCCAACGTGGTCGTGGGCGACGAGATCAACCGGGCCAGCCCGAAGACGCAGTCGGCTCTGCTGGAGTGCATGGAGGAGCGCCATGTGACCGTGGACGGCACCACCTACCGGCTACAGCCTCCGTTCATCGTCATCGCCACCCAGAACCCGATCGAGATGGAGGGCACGTACCCGTTGCCGGAGGCCCAGAGGGACCGGTTCATGGCTCGGCTCTCGATGGGGTACCCGTCCGGCGCCGCCGAGCTGGAGATGCTCGACCGGCACGGCGAGCACGATCCGCTGGCTTCCCTCGTGCCGGTCTGCGACGCCGACACCATACGCGGGCTGATCGCCACCGCCCGCACGGTGTACGCAGCGGACGCGGTGAAGGAGTACGTCGTCGCGCTGGTCCGGGCCACTCGGTCCACCCCTGACCTGCGTCTGGGCGCCTCCCCGCGGGCGGCCCTCCACCTGCTGCGAGCGGCCAAGGCCCACGCCGTCATCGAGGGACGCAACCACGTTCTCCCCGACGACGTCCAGGCCCTGGCCCTGTCCGTGCTGGCCCACCGGGTGCTGCCGAGCACCGACGCCACCATCGGCCAACGCCGTCCCGAGGACGTTCTGGCCGCGCTGCTCGCCCAGGTGCCGGTGCCACGGTCCCGGGCCACCGCCTGAGCGGCCGATGACCGCTACAGCGCCGTCGAACGCCTCCGGGCCGGGCTCGGCCTGGGATCGGGTCCGAGGGCCGCTGCGTGGGCTGACGACGCGCGGGCGCTCGTTCATCGCCGCCGGCCTCGCCGCCACCGCATGCGCCTTCCTGCTCGGCCAGAGCGACTTACTGCGGGTGGGGGTGCTGCTGATCGCGATCCCGCTCGGCTGCGCGGTCATGGTCGCCAGGTCCCATCTGCGGGTCCGACTGGAACGCATCATCACCCCGCGGCGGGCCGTATCCGGATCGGTCGCCCGCGTGCGTCTCGAGCTGACCAACCTCGCCCCCGCCGGCACCGCCGTCCTGCTGGCCGAGGACCACGTGCCATACCGGCTCGGGCCTTCACCGCGGTTCGTCGTCGCGCGGTTGCCCGGTGGACGGCGTGCCGCGGTGAGCTACTCGCTACGGACGACGAGCCGCGGGCGCTACGAGATCGGGCCGCTGTCGCTGACCACCGCCGACCCGTTCGGCATGTGCGAGCTCACCCGATCCTTCACCGCTACCGATGCTCTCGTGGTCCTGCCCCAGACCTGGCCGCTGGTCGGCGCGCCCGGAGGGGGGCACTGGGCCGGCAGCGGCGAGGCCTCCCGGGGCATGGTCGCGGCCAGTGGGGAACATGACCTGGCCACCCGCGAGTACCGACACGGCGACGACCTGCGCCGGGTGCACTGGCGCTCCACCGCGCGCCGCGGCGAGCTGATGGTCCGCCGTGACGAACAACCTCGTCAGATGCGGGCCACCGTCCTGCTCGACACCCGGTATCCGGCCCACCGCGGCGAGGGGCCGGTCTCGAGCTTCGAGTGGGCAGTCAGCGCCGCCGCGTCGATCGCCTCGCACCTGACGGCCCAGCGTTACGCCGTCCGGCTGGTGACCGACGAGGCCTCGACGAGCTGGACCGGTACCGGCGATGGGGCGGCGAACGCGCTGCTGGACCGGCTCGCCCTGGTCGAGCTCGACGCTGCGAGCACCCTCGCCTCGGCGGGCAAGGCTCTGCGCATGTCGGCCGCGGACGGCATCGTCACGGCCGTGCTGGGTGACCTCGACCAGGCGGCCACCGCCGAGCTCAGCGTGGCCCTTCCCGCCCGCACCGTCGGGATCGCCGTCCTGCTGAACGTGCCGCAGTGGGCGCAGCTCCCGCCCGCCATCACCAGGGGGATGGACGAGCACCGCCGCCAGGCCGCCGACACGCTGCGCCACGCTGGATGGCTGGTGGCCGAGGCAGGCCCGCTCCAGAACATCGGCGAGGTCTGGACCACCTGCCTGAGGGTCGCCGCCGGCGGCTCGGCGCCCTCCCCGGCGCCGCTGGGAGTCGCCCGATGAGCACGACGACGTCCTCCTCCAGCGCGCGCAGACGCATCGACCCCGACGACGCGGCCCGCTCACTCTCCCCGAGCGACCCTGGTCCCGCCCACCCCCCGGTCATCTCCGATCCGGTCCGGGACTGGTTCACTCTGCGTCTGGCTGCCGCCGGCTTGCTGGCCACGACGACGTCCGCCCTCACCCTGCGCCCCCTGCTGGCCGACTTAGCCTGGGTCATCCCGGTTCTGGTGGCCGTGGTGGCCGTGGTGCTCACCGGCGTGGTGGTGCGCCAGCTGACCGTGCTGTGGCCGGTGACCGCCGCTGCGCAGGCCGCGGTGCTCGGCGTCGTGCTCACGGTGCTGTTCGCGCGGGACCAGGCGCTGTGGGGCGTACTGCCGGGGCCGGGCGCCCTGACCCGGCTCGGCGACGGCCTGGCCGAGGGCGCCCAGGTGATCGGGACCTCGGCCCCGCCGGCGCCGACGACACCCGGCATGGTCCTGCTGGTCACTCTGGGGATCGGCGTGGTCGGGCTGCTCGTCGATCTGGTCGCGGTGACCCTGCAGCGGCCGGCGGCTGCGGGGCTCGCGCTGCTGGCGGTCTACTGCGTGCCGGCGGCGGTCCTCGCGGACGGAATCAGCTGGGTCTACTTCGTGATCGCCGCGGTCGGGTACCTGGTGCTGATCAGTGCCGACGGCGCGGACCGGATCGAGGCCTGGGGACGGGTCCTGGGCGCAGGGGCCGCCGGCCGGCAGCCGCGCGTCGGCACGCCGCTGCAGGGCGGACGGCGGGTCGCCCTGGTCGCACTGGCGGTCGCCGTGCTCGTGCCGGTGATCACTCCCGGAGTCGGTGAGCGGCTGCTGAGCACTGGCGACGGTCCCGGAGAGGGCCGGGGAAGCGGCCGGATCAACGTGATCAACCCGATCCTCACCCTGCGCCAGAACCTGTCAGCGCGCAGCGACACCCCGGTGATCACCTACTCGACCACGGTGCCCGACCCGGAGCCACTGCGGATCGCCACCGACGACTACTTCGATGGCGAACGCTGGGCGCCCTCGACCGGGCCGATCTCCCGACGTCAGCGGGTGCAGGACGGTCTTCCCGACCCGCCCGGACTCGGTGCGGCCGTCACCGTCGACCGGTACCGGACGTCGATCAGGGTGGGCAACCTGAGCCAGACCTACCTCCCGCTGCCCTACCCGACGCGCCTTGTCGAGATCGACGGCGACTGGCTCTACGAGGAGACCTCGCTGAACGTCGTCGGCGACGGTCAACGCACCGAGAACACGTCGTACACGGCCGAGCATCTGGTGGTCTCCCCCACCGCAGACCAGCTCGCCGCCGCCCCGCGGGCACCGGCCGTGGTCCGCGAGCAGTTCACCGCCCTGCCTGACGGCCTGCCCGTGGAGATCGGGACCATCGCCGCTCGGGTCGCGGGGGACGGCAGCGACTACGAGCAGGCACTCGCCCTGCAGGACTATCTGCGCGACTCGGGCGGGTTCGCCTACGACGAGCAGGTCACCGGCAACCCCGGGGACGACAGCGGTGAAGACGCCGTCCTGGCCTTCCTCAAGGCCAAGCGTGGCTACTGCGTGCAGTTCGCCTCGGCGATGGCGGTGATGGCGCGCACTCTCGGGATCCCGTCCCGAGTCGCGGTGGGATTCCTGCCCGGCACCAAGGTGGGCGACGACTACGAGATCACCCTGCGCGACGCCCACGCCTGGCCCGAGCTGTACTTCGAGGGCGTCGGCTGGACCCGGTTCGAGCCGACACCGGCCGCCCGGGTAGCCAACGTGCCGGGCTATGCCGAGCCGGCTGGTGCGAACGAGGGCGAGCCGGAGGCCACCCCGTCGGCCAGCGTCTCGGCAGCTCCCTCGGCCCAGGCCAGTGCCCAGACCCGGCCCTCCGGGGTCGACGAGGCGGTGCCGGTCGGCGGTGAGCCCAGCCGGTCGTTCTGGCAGATGCTGCCCAAGCGGCTGCTCGCCGTGCTGGCGCTGCTGGCACTCTTCGCCGCGGTGCCGATGATCGCCTCGACCCTGGCGCGACGGCGTCGGTGGCGCACGGCCCGTTCCCCGGGCCTAGTGGCCGAGGCGGCCTGGGACGAGCTGCGAGACGGGCTGGGCGACCTCGGCGTGAGCTGGGCGCGGTCGTGGACCCCGCGGGCGATGTCGCATCGGCTGAGCACCGACCATCACCTTGGGGGCGAGGAGCAGGCCGCCTTGGCGCGGCTGGTCGGCGACGTCGAGGAGGCGCGCTACGCCCCGCCCGGCCAGGGGCCGGCGCGGACTGCTACCGCGGTGCGTGCCGACGCCGAGCTGGTCGTGCGGGGGGTCGCCGCCGGACGCAGTGCCACGGATCGCCGCCGGGCCAGGTTCTTCCCGCGCTCCGGCCTGGCGGCGCTCTCGGGTGCGCTGAGCGCCGCCTCGCGACGGTACTCAGCGGGCGACGTCGAGCTGGACCCGCCCGGCGCCGGTGTGAGCGGCTCCACCGGACCGGCGGATGAGCTGGCGGATGGGCAGACCACGGCGCGGTCGACCAGGGGGAGGGACTGACGTGGGTCGGCTCCGGTAGCCGGGGGTCAGCGGTCGAGACGATGGGCCCGAGACGATGGGTTCACGACGGTGGGCGGGTCGGAGAGGGTGTCAGCGCTGGTCGCGACGCCGGTTCCAGCGCTGCTCCATGCGCTGCATGAACCCCACCTTCGCCTGACGGGAGCCGCTGGGGCGGCGCACCGTGCCACCCTTGGTGACCACGCCGGTGGGACCGGTCCGTCGTCGGGAGGACAGCGCATAGGCGGTTCCGGCGAGCATGCCCAGGAACCCGATGACACCGATCACGATCTCGCCGCTGGCCACACCGAGGACGAGAACGACGAGCCCGACCACAACGCCGGTGAGGCCGATCGCCATCCGGGGTAGGGACCCGCCTCGACGAGCCGCGCCGCGCATGGTGGAGGCGAACTTGGGATCCTCTGCGTAAAGTGCGCGCTCCATCTGCTCGAGCAGGCGCTGCTCGTTGTCGTTGAGCGGCACGACGACCTCCAGTGGCAACTACATGCGGGTGATGACCAGGATATGTCGGCCCCGGTCCTCGCGAAACCCGGTCCTGCGCATCCTCGGCCGGTCCGGGATATCACTTGACCGACCGCGCCTTTTCCCCTATCTGCGAAGTGTGCCTCCCCGGGCTGCCCGGGACAAGCCGGTCAGCCGGGATCGACCAGGCTTGCCGGACGCACCGACCCGGCTCCGAACCGCGCGCTGGCCCGGTCGACCGCCTGCTCGGCCTCGCGCCAGCCACGTTCACGCTCGTCGAAGGCGAGCTGATGATGACCCTCACCTGCCTCGGCGAGACCTTCCAGGCGCACCCCGACCAGTCGCAGCCGCGCCCGGTCCAGCGCCAATGCCTCGAACAGCGACCCGGCTGTGGAGTAGATGACTCTGGCCACATCGGTGCGCTCGGCCAGAGTGCGGGATCGGGTGATGGTGGTGAAGTCGGCGAACCGTACCTTGAGCACCACGGTGCGTCCGATCATGTCGGCCGCGCGCAGCCGGGCGGCGACCCGCTCGGAAAGCCTGAGCAGCTCACGGAGCACGACCTGCTGGTCGTCGACGTCGTGGGAGAAGGTCTCCTCGGCACCGATACTCCGCTCCACCTGCTCGGCCACCACCTTGCGGGGGTCACGCCCCCAGGACAGCTCGTGCAGGTGGGCGCCGTGCGCCGCCCCCAGGGCACGTTCCAGGGTGGCCGCCGGGGTGTGCGCGATGTCGGCCACGGTGTGCAGGCCGAGCCGGGCCAGGGCCTCCTCGGTCCGCTCCCCCACGCCCCACAGCGCGCCGACCGGCAGCCGGTGCAGGAAGGGGACGGTCTGGGCGGCCGGGACGACGAGCATGCCGTCGGGCTTGGCCCGACCCGAGGCCAGCTTGGCGACGAACTTGGTCGAGGCCACCCCGACCGAGCAGGTGATCTGCTGCTCATCGGCGACCCGGTCCCGGATCAGGGCTGCGATCCGGGACGGCCGCCCGAGTCGACGGACTGCCCCGGACACGTCGAGGAAGGCCTCGTCCTGGCTGAGTGGTTCCACATTGGGCGTTATGGATCTGAAGATCTCCATCACGCCGCGTGATACATGGCTGTAGCGGTGGTGGTCGGGTTCGACCACGACGGCCTGCGGGCACAGCCGCCGGGCACGGCTCATCGGCATCGCCGAATGGACGCCGAACCGGCGAGCCTCGTAGGTGGCCGACAGCACCACGGCACGGCTGCCGCCGCCGACGATCACCGGTAGG
Organism: uncultured Actinomycetota bacterium; assembly: GCA_963825645.1. Classification (GTDB taxonomy): domain Bacteria; phylum Actinomycetota; class Actinomycetes; order Actinomycetales; family Kineosporiaceae; genus JADJPO01. The sequence goes on along the minus strand of CAWGTT010000006.1, from coordinate 20,338 downwards.
CCGCGCAGCCGCGGCCGGTCGATCAGCTCCACCGAGGCGTAGAAGGCGTCCATATCGACGTGCAGCACGACGCAGCCGGTGTCGTCGCCACTGAGCGGATATCCCCCGGCAGTGTCATCGGGACCACCCTGCCCGCCCGAGGCCGAGCGATCGAGCTGACGCCGGCTCATCGATGATCAGCCCGGCGACTCGGCGACCACGTGCAGCTGGGCGGCGATCGCCGCCAGCTCGGGCGACGCGGCGTGGTCACCGGCCGCACGTTCGAGGTCGAGCAGCGCGCTCGCCGCGGCCGGATCCCCATCGACCAGCACACCCGGCAGCAGGTCGGCGAACAACCGGACCCCGTGGACGGCCCGGACCCGCATGCCGCGGCGGGCGAGCAGATCGAGCACGCCGTCCCGGTCGAAACGCCGCGGAACCGGGTCGCCTGCACCACCCCGGCCGTGGGGGTCGTCGAGCAGGGTCCGCGCCTCATGGAAGCGGCCGGCCAGGGCACGGGCCAGGACGGCGCCGAGGCGTTGCAGGACGAGCAGGCTGAGCAGCCCACCGGGGCGCAGGACGGCGACGGCATCGGCGAGGGCCACCGCCGGGTCGTCGGTGTACTCGAGCACCCCATGGCACAGCACCAGGTCGGCACTATCGGCTCCGACCAGGTCGACCAGCGACCCGGCGTCGCCCTGCACCGGACGGACCCGTTCGTCGACATCGGCCTCGGCGGCCCGCCGATGCAATGCGGCAAGTGCGTCCGGGCTGGGGTCGACCACCGTGACCCGGTGTCCCTGCTCGGCGAGGGGCACCGCGAAGCCGCCGGTACCGCCACCGACATCGAGCACGTCGAGCGGGCGGCCCAGCGCGGCGGCCCGGCTGCCGGCGAAGTCGTCCAGCACGTCCCAGACCGCTGCGGTCCGGACGGCACTGCGTGGGTCGCTGCGCAGAGTCCAGCGCCGCGATCGCATCGCCTCCCCCGGCTCGGCCCGGCCCGGAGCAGGGCCCGGTTCGCGGTGAGGTCCGGTCTCAGGGGCGCCGGCAGGCGCGGCGGTGGGCACGTCGGGCACGTGGCCAACCCTAGAGGTCTCATCTGCCGACCACCCGATCACCGCCCGCTGCTGCCGGGACTGGAGTGCCACAGCTTTCGCGCCGGCGCCGGACGACCCGGGGCGCCCGGTCCTTCTGCGGTCGTGACCGCGCTGCGGGTGTTCCGGGTGTCCACTCCCGGAGTCTGCAGGTCGGCGTACGGGGACTGGACGTACCCGGTGGGAGCGACCAGCACCCGGCGCAGGTGCACCGGCCCGGCTCCCATCCCGCCGGCTCTCGTCGCGGCTCGCTCACCGACCGGTGCGCGATCGGGGAGGTGGCCGGAGTCGCCGGGCGAACGGTCACCGACCGGCAGCCCGGTCGCGGCGGCCGCCGCTGCCGCCGCCTCCTGCTCCTGCTCCGGGGTGCGCACGAACCCACCGCCGAACGCAGCAGCGGGCAGGTACCCCGGGCCATCGGGATACCCACCGAGCCGGTCGGCGGACGACGCCGAGGCCGCCCACGGCTCGTCCTCGGTAGCGGCCAGAACCTGCTCGACCGCGGTCGGCCCACCGGCGGTCCATGCCTCCCAGAGCACCGGCAGCGGCCAGGCCCCGGTGGCCCGCAACGACACCCCGCGCCGTCCGGTCCGGCGCAGCACCCCGCGGACCAGCAGTAGCCAGGAGTGGAACACCGTCACCGCGTACGGACCCTGGACGTCTTCGAAGAAGGTGGCGTCCACGGGGCCGGTGGCGTCGTCCAGGGTGAGGAAGACCACCCGGCGTCCGGACCGTATCGGAGGGGTCTGGGTGGCCACCTTGACCCCGGCCACGAGCAGCTCGCGACGGCTGCGCCGGCGCAGCAGGTCGCGGGAACGGGTGACTCCCATCGCCTCCAGCATCGGGGTGTAGTAGTCGAGCACGTGCCGGCTGGCATCCAGGCCGAGGATCTCCAGCTCGGCCCGGGTGCGCTCGGCGCCGGTCATCTCCGGCAGACCGGTCGCCGTCGTCACGTCCGGAGCATCACCCAGGTCGAGGGCGAGCTGGACGGCGTGCTCGGCGGCGGCAGGGGCCGGTCTCGGGGCGCGGGACTGGGCGGCGGCGGCCTCACGCACCGGGTCCGGGCGGCGCCAGTCGGTCGGGGGCGCCGACCGAGGCATTCGCTCCGCGACTGCTCCGCTTGACGTCGCTTCCGCGGACACCCCGCTCGACGCCGGTCTGCCCGCACCCGGCCCCCGCCCGCCGGCCGACGAGGTCCTGGCCCGGGTCCAGCGGTCGAGCTCGGCGACCTGGAGCAGCAGGTCGCGGCGGGTGATCCGGCGTCGGGTGCGCACCGGTAGCACGACGTCCAGCCCGTAGAGGGCGTCGAACCCGCCGGCCAGGACGAGGTTCTCGACCACCGGACGGGACGTGCCGGTGCGGTGGTGGAAGTCGGCGAGGTCGGCGTAGGGCCGCCCGGCGACGATCCGGGCCACCTCGGCCTCGGCGATCCCCTTCACCTCGGTCAGCGGGACCCGGATGCCGTAACCGCGCCCGTCGGGTAGGTCGGCACCGGGGTGGGGTCCCGCGCCGTCCGTGCCCGGCTCGGCCCGCTCCACCCGGTAGACCTCATCGGAGGCGTTGATGTCCAGCGGCAGCACGGCGATGCCGAGGTTGCGCGCGTCGTCCAGGATGAGTCGCTTGGGATACATGCCGGGGTCATGGGTGAGCACCCCGGCCAGGAAGGCCGCCGGGTGGTGGGCCTTCAGCCAGGCCGACTGATAGGTGGGCAGCGCGAACGCCGCGGCGTGGGCCCGGCAAAACCCGAACGAGGCGAAGGCCTCCAGCACCTGCCAGATCCGGTCCACGGTCAGTCCGTCGTAGCCGCGCTCATGGGCTTTCGGGACGAACCAGTCCTTGACCTGCTGCTGCCCGTCACGCGATCCCATCGCTCGGCGGATCTCGTCGGCCTCGGCCAGGGTGCAGCCGGTGATCCTCGAGACGATCTGCAGCACCTGCTCGTGGAAGACCACCACCCCGCTGGTCTCTTCGAGCGCCTCGGTCAGGTCGGGATGCAGGTAGGAGACCTCGTCCCAGCCCTGCCGGGCCCGCAGGAACGGGGTGATCATGTCGGACTTCACCGGTCCTGGCCGGAACAGCGAGATGTCGATGACGATGTCGGTGAACGTCTCCGGGCCGAACCGGCCGATCAGCTCGCGCTGTCCCGGCGACTCGATCTGGAAGCACCCCAGGGTGTGCGCGGTGCGGATCATCCGGAAGGTGGCCTCGTCGTCCAGGCCCACCGCGTCGAGATCTACCGTCGCCCCGTCCACCCGATCCACCTCCTGGACCGCGTAGGCCATCGCCGACTGCATCCGGATGCCGAGGACGTCGAGCTTGAGCAGACCCAGGTCCTCGACGTCGTCCTTGTCGAACTGGCTCATCGGCAGGCCCTGCCAGCTGGCCTCGACCGGGGTGCGGTCGAGCAGGCTGGCGTCGGAGAGCAGCACTCCGCACGGGTGCACTGCGATGTGCCGGGGCAGACCGTCGAGCCGCTCGACCAGGTCGAAGAGCAGGTCGAGCTGGGGCGAGGCCAGCCCGGCAGCACGCAGCTCGGGCAGTTCGACCAGAGCGTCGCGCGCATCCCGGGCCCGGATGTGCGGAAACGCCGTGGCGATGGCGCCGATCTCGGCCGGCGGCATGCCGAGCGCGGCGCCGACGTCACGGATGGCATGGCGGACCCGGTAGGTGTCCATCATTGAGACGCAGCTGACCCGCTCGGCGCCGAACCGGTCGAGGATCTCGGCGTAGACCTCGTCGCGGCGGGCCGACTCCACGTCGATGTCGATGTCGGGCAGCTGGGCGCGCAGTGGAGACAGGAAGCGCTCCATCAGCAGGTGGTGCCGGATCGGGTCCACCCCGGAGATGCCGAGCAGGTGGTTGACCAGGCTGCCCGCCCCCGACCCGCGGGCGGCCACCCGCACCCCGATCCCCCGGATGTCCTCGCAGACTCCGGCCACGGTGAGGAAGTACGAGGCGTACCCGAGGCCCTCGATGGTGGCCAGCTCGGCGTCCAGCCGCTCGGTGACCGTCGTCAGCAGTACCCGGTCGGCGGTGGGGTACTTGACCGAGATTCCGGCGTCGCACTTCTTGCGCAGCACGGCCAGCGGGTCCTCGGCCGGTCCCAGCCCGAGTAGGAACGGCTCGGGGAAGTGCACCGTGCCGATACCGAGGTCACCGCGGGCGTCGAGCCGGCAGCGCAGGGCCAGGGCGGCCGTGTCGGCCAGCAGCCGGGCGCCGCCGTCACCCTCTCCCGCAGCCTCGGCGACCTCTCGGGCGGTCCGGACCATCTCGGCCGGTCCGGCAAGGTAGCCGGCGCTGCTGACCTGGTCGAGGTGGCGCAGGTCGAGCGGCACCAGCCGGCGAGCGGCGTCCAGTACGTCGACGGTGACCGCCTCGTCGACGTCGGCGCACCGGACGGCGTTGGTCAGCACCGCGGGGACCCCGGCCCGCCGGGCCAGGGCGAGCATCCGGGCGGCGTGGCCGAGGCTGGCCGGGCGCTGCGGCGGACCGTGGTGACAGACGACCTCGACGGCGAGGCTGCCGGCGGGCAGGGCCTGGCGCCAGGACTCCAGGAGGGCCGACGCCAGGTCCCTGCGACGAGCCAGCACCGCCCGGCCCATCTCGGAGTCCGGTCCGAGCAGGACGGCGAACATCGCCGGCCCGGCGCCGTCCTCGCTCGAGCGGGCATGCTCACCGACCAGTCCCACGGTGCTCACCGCAGTCCCCCGCTCGCCGCGGAGGTGGGTGGCCGAGATCAGCCGGCACAGCCGGTGCCAGCCCTCTGCGGGCAGCCGGCCGACCGAGGAGTCCCCACCGAAGGCGAGCACGCTCACCCGCGGGTGGCGGGCATCGACGCTGACCCCGCCCCGGATCGGGCTGCGCCGCCGGACGGACCGCAGCGGCCCGCCGGACGGACCGCAGCGGTCCGGCGTGCCGGTACCGGTCGCCTCGACGGCGAGGTCCACCCCGAGCAGCGGGCTCAGCCCGGCGTCCTGGCAGGCCCGGACGAACTTGACCGCGCCGTATACCCCGTCCCGGTCGGTGAGGGCCAGTGCGGTCATCCCCCGGTCCGCAGCCGCCCTGACCAGCGCGGCGGGGGTGGAGGCCCCGTACCGCAACGAGTAGCCGGAGGCGACGTGCAGGTGGGTGAACTCAGGTGCAGTACGGGATGGCATCGGGAAGCACCGGGTACTGGGGCAAGCCGAGCGCGGCCTCGACCGCGTGCTGGAACGCCTCGGCGTCGCGGAGCAGGTCGTCGGCTTCCCGAGGGGTCACCGCGTCGCTGCGACCGGCCTCGACAGCCGCCCGGCGGGCAGCGGTGGCGGCGAAGAAGGCGGCCCACTCGGTGAGCTCCGGTGCGACCCGGGGCACCAGGTCCCAGACGCTGCGCGGACCACCTCGCCCGCTGCGCCCACGCACCGCGAGCACCGCGGCCGCCGACCGGAGCGCGGCGAGGTGCGCGGTGACGTACCGCTCGGCCGCGGTACGAGCGGCGCAGGCCTGCAACAACCCGGCCGAAGACCGGTCGAGCAGGGCCAGCGCGGCAGGCTGGGAGACCGGCCGGCTCAAAGTCGTCGCCGTCATTTGGGGTTCCTCCGTGGTGGTCGAGTCGCTCGGGTGGTTCGGGGCGTCTAAGGCGGTTGGTTCAGGTGGTTCAGGTGGTTCAGGTGGTGGCTCGCCGGGGCTGTCATGGACCGCCATCGCGATCGGTCCGCTCAGTCCACGACGCGCAGCAGCCGCCATACCCCGGTATCGGGCCGGGCACCGGCGTCCAGGCACAGGTCGTAGACCCCGGTCACCGCGTTCAACCCACCGCAGGACCGGGATGCCTCGACCCGCCAGACCTCATACTCCTCACTCAGCTCCCTGCTCCAGCCACCCGATGACCCGCCGGTCCACCAGGGACGTCGTTCACGCCAGTGCCCCAGCACCTCGTGCACGACGTAGCGGTTTCCCCGCCAGCGGAACGCCGCCGGTCGGCGGTCCTGCACCCCGACGTGGACGACCTCGGTGAAGCGTCGCGACATCACTGACCTCCCCACTCACGGGCTCGGCTCGCCGTGTGCTGCGGCGCCATAGCGAGCACAAGCCCGGACGACGTACCTGGCGGTGTCCCGGGGGAAGCGGGACATCTCGACGAGTCCTGGGCGGGGTGCTTCCCCACACCCCGCCCGGACCCGCTGGCGCGAGCCGTGACGGGGCGGGGTCGAGTCGCCCCGCCACAACCCACCCCCGACCAGGAGTCCGCGAAGCCCTCGGCCGGGTGATCGAACAAGTGTTCGAACGATTCGACTGTACACCGCTCGGGATGGGTGTCAACAGCAGTTCCGTGGCCCGAACGGCCGAGGCGCCGCGGCCTGCACGCCCGGTGATCCCGCGATTGCCACACACGTCATGATGGCTTCTGATACTTACTATTGAATTGGCTAACCGTAACTATGACTAGCGTAGGGAGCTCCGTGATGACGGTTGACTGGCCGGCCCTCGGGCAGGAACAGCGTCCGTGGGACTCACCGTGGTCCACCAGCACCGGACTTGCCGAGGCGCTCGACGTCGCCGTGGTGCCCCCGATCGCCGGCCTTCATGTGCCGCTCGGCGAAGCGGCTCCGGTGCTCCGGGCCGCGCGCGACGCCGTCCAGATGCTCGACGAGAGGACGACCGTCGACGTGACCACGCTGGCCGGCGCGCTGCTGCGCTCGGAGTCGGTGGCCTCCTCCAAGATCGAGCACCTCGCGGCGACCCAGCGGGAGCTGGGACTGGCCATGCTCCGCGGGGTCCCGGTGCAGACGGCCGCCGCCCACGTGGCGGCCAACGTGCGAGCGATGTCGGCGGCGGTCGCCACTCCCCCTGCCCGGACGCCGTACCACGTGGCCGACCTGCTGCACGTGCACCGGCTGCTGATGGAGGCAGATCCCTACGAGGGCGGCTGGGCGGGCCGGCTACGCACCATGCAGAACTGGGTCGGCGGTGGCGACCTCTCTCCGCACGGCGCCCTCTACGTCCCGCCCGCACCGGAGCGAGTGGCCGGCCTGGTCACCGACCTGGTGACGTTCTGCAACCGCACCGATGTCGACCCGATCGCCCAGGCCGCCGTAGCACACGCACAGTTCGAGACGATCCACCCGTTCACCGACGGCAACGGTCGCACCGGCCGGGCCCTGGTGCACGTGCTCCTGCGACGACGTGAGCTGGCCCGACGCACCGTGGTGCCGGTCTCCACCGTGCTGCTGGCAGACGTCGACGGGTATTTCGTCGGACTCGACGACTACCGCGCCGGGCGGTTGGAGGCCTGGCTGATCCGGTTCGCCGCCGCCACCACCCGGGCTGCCACCGCCGGACTACGCCTGGCCGGGGACGTGGCCGCCCTGCGCACGCAATGGCAGGAGGCGGTGCACCCGCGATCCGGCTCCGCGTCGGCCCGGCTGCTCGACGCCCTGCTGCGTCAGCCCGTGGTCGACATCGACAGCCTGCGCGAGCTGACCCGCCCGAGCGGCGAGCGGCCCGAGCAGCCCGCCAGAGCTGTCGCCGACAAGAACATCTACGCGGCGGTCGACCGACTGACCGCAGCCGGGGTGCTCACCGAGCTCTCCGGCGCTGGACGCAACCGGGTCTGGGCCGCCCAGGGCGTTCTGGACCTGCTGGAACGCGTGGAGACCCAGCTCGGCCAGCGCACGGAACGGCTCAGCGCACGGTGATCTTCAGCTCGGCCGCCAGCGCCGGGGCGATCTCGACCAGCTGGCCATGGTCGATGGTGGCCCCGCGCAGCGCGGTCCAGCCGCGGGACAGACCCAACCGACAGCTCCGCAGATCTACCTGCGACAGAACGGCTTTGGTCAGGTCGACCCGTTCCAGGGTGCACCCCCGCATCCGCACCTCGGCCAGCCTCGCCCCAGCCAGGTCGACATCGCGCAGCACGCAGTCGGTCAGCTGCACCTCCTTCCAGCGGCACTGACGCAGGTTGACCCCGTCGAGCACGCAGCCGCCGACGCTCAGCCGGGTCCACGTCGCCTGGTGCATCTCGCAGCCCGCGAGCGAGGACTCGGCGACCTGCCCGCCCACCCACTGGCTGCGGGCCAGCGCCACCCCGGTGAACCGGACGGCACCGAGCCGGCACTCGCGCCACGTGGAACCGTCCAGCGTGCCACCGGCCAGGGTGACCGACTGCAGCTCGCAGTCCAGCAACCGCACCCCCGGTGCGTCGACGTCCTCGAACGCGACGCCCTCGATCCGGACGCCGTCGAGGTCGCCGTCCGGCTCCCAGACCGGCCGGCCGCCGGGTCCCCCGGCTCGATCCGTCGTCTCTGACCCCATCGGTCCCCTCACACCCCGTGACAATGAGCACGCCATGCCCGTATCGATCCGACCGCCGGGCGCTGTGAGTGATCTTCCCCTAGGTTCAGGGTGCCGGCGCACTGCGCAGGCGGCCCACGGACGGCGCGGATGTCGACCCTGGTCTGCCCGGCCAGGTCGTCACGATCCCGAGAAGACCGACCGCACCGGCGTCGGGCCGGCTTCCGCGTCGGGGAGGCCGGCCCGATGCGTGGTCGGCGTATCGTCGCGACATGACCGAGACGACCGGCCACACCGACCCGCAGACGCAGGTGCGCGACCATCCCGCCGTCGTCCGGGTGGTCGACGCCCTCGCGGCGGCCGGAGCCGCGGGCGCCGCGACCCGAGTGGTGGTTCTCGACGACCACGCACGGACCGCCACGGCCGCCGCGGCGCAGCTCGGCGTCGAGGTCGCCCAGATCGCCAACTCGCTCGTCTTCGCGGTCCCGGACGGCGCCGCGCCCGGCGGTCGCCGTCCACTGCTGATCCTCACCTCCGGAGCCCATCGGGTCGACACCGCGAAGGTGGCTGCTGCGCTGGGAGTGACCCGGCTCGATCGGGCCGAAGCCGAGTTCGTCCGGGAGAGAACAGGTTTCGTCATCGGCGGAGTGGCCCCGGTCGGCCATACCCAGAACGTCCAGACCCTGGTCGACGCCGCACTGGCCGCACACGACCAGGTCTGGGCCGCGGCCGGGCACGCCCGCACCGTCTTTCCCACCAGCCACGCCGAGCTGGTCCGGATCACCGGTGGCACGTCCGTCGAGGTGGCCTGAGGTCCCGATGACACCGACCGCTGCACACCCGGCGCCGACGACGACCCGCGAGGCGCTCGACCTGCTCGATGGCGATCCGAGCGACGTCGTCGCCGGCATCGCGGTGACGCGGACGGGACGTCCGGTTGACGACGCCCCCACCCTGCTGCTGGTGCACGGGGTCGGCTCGTCCCGCTCGGCCTGGACCCTGGTACTGCCTGCCCTGGCCGAGCGGTACCACGTGCTGGTGGTGGACCTGCCCGGGCACGGCCGTTCGGCACCGCTGGTCGCCGACGCCGGCGCGGACTGCCCGGCCTTGGCCCGCCGGCTCGCCGGAGCCTGCACCGAGCTGGGCGTGCCCGATCCGCATGTGGTCGGCAACTCCCTCGGCGGCTGGGTGGGCCTCGAGATGGCGGCGGACAGCGCCGCGTCCTCCCTGGTCGCCCTGGCCCCCGCGGGGCTGCGGCTGCGGCCGGTCGCCCCCGGCCCCCTGCTGCGCGCGAACCGGGCGCTGGCCCGGCGCACCCGCACCGTGGCCCTACCGCTGCTCGAGCTGGCCGCGGTACGCCGACTCACGTTCTCCGGCGTGAGCGCCGCCCCGGCGTCCGTCACGGCCGACCTGGCCCGCTCGGCGGTCGAGGCCCTGGCGCGGTGCACGGCCTATGAGGCGATGTTGGAGGCGACGAGGCACCGCCGGTTCGAACGGGCCAGGGACGTGATCGTGCCGACGGTCATCGCGTTCGGCGACCGGGACCTGATCCTGCCCCGCCCATCGCAGCGTCGGGAGATGGCGCCGCCGGGAGCGCAATGGGTCCGGATCCCCCACTGCGGGCACGCCGCGATGTGGGACGCCGCGCAGCAGACGGTCGAGCTGGTCGTCCGGACCGTCGCCGAGGCACTGAGCTCGCCTGGCCGGCCCTCGAGAGGCGATGCCGCCTGATGGAGGTGCTGCCGTGGGTGTTCAGCAGCGGCTGGGCGAGCGGGCTCAACAGCTACGCGGTGGTGCTGCTGCTCGGCCTGATCGGCCGGTTCGGCGGCGCTGACGATATCCCGCCGGCCCTGCAACGCACCGACGTGCTGATCGCCGCCGCGGCGCTGACGCTGCTCGACCTGGTCGCGGACAAGATCCCCTACCTGGACTCGGCCTGGGACACCGTTCACACGGTGATCCGTCCAGGTCTGGCTGCGGCGGTCGGGGCACTGCTGGCCGGGCAGGCGGGCACCCTCAACGAGGCCGCGGCAGCCGGGATCGCCGGGTTCACCGCACTGGCGAGCCATTCGGTCAAGGCCGGGGTGCGGGCTGCGGTGAACACGTCCCCCGAGCCGGTCAGCACCATCGCGGTGAGCACCGTCGAGGACGTCGCCGTGGCCGCAGTCGTGGTCCTCGGGGTCACCTACCCGTGGGTCGCTGCCGGGATCGCCGCCGTCCTGCTGGTCGCCGGACTGGTCGTCGTGTCCCTGCTGATCCACAAGATCCGCCGGTTCCGGGCCCGTCGACGCGCCCGCGCCTAGGCTGATCCGGTGTCGATACCCAGCTTCATCCTGGCCCTGCGCGAGAAGATCGGGACCGATTCGCTGTGGCTGTCCGGAGTGACGGCCGTGGTCCACCGCGGTGACGAGATGCTCATGGTGCGCCGTGCCGACGACGGCGCGTGGACCCCCGTGACGGGAATCATCGATCCCGGCGAGCAGCCCGCCGACGCCGCGGTCCGTGAGGTGGCCGAGGAGGCGGGCGTGGACGCCGTCCCGGAACGGCTCTGCCTCGTCCACGTCACCGATCCGATCATCTACGACAACGGCGACCAGGCGCGCTACCTCGACCTGGTGTTCCGGCTGCGCTGGACGGCGGGTGATCCGCACCCCGCCGACGGGGAGAACAGCGAGGCACGCTGGTTCGCGGCCGATCGGCTGCCCGCGATGCGACCCGAGATGGCCGTGCGCATCGAGGCCGCGCTGGACCCTGCGTCGGCGGCGCAGTTCCTGGTCTCTACGCTCTGAGCATGGCGAGCGAGACCTCGTCCCTGCCCTCGGCCGTCGCGGCCGCCGAGCGCCGACTGGTCGTCGAGCTCGGCCGCTTCGCGGTGGCCTCGGCTGCTGCGGGCGGCGCGCTGTGGGTCTGGGCACGGCGTACCGGACGCGGCGACCTGGCCGGCTTCGGCCGGCAGAACCTCGCGTGGGCGGGCACCGACGCACTGATCGCCGCGCTCGCCCTGGCACGCAGCCGGCAGCCGGTGGCCGACGAGGACGCGGCTGCGCACCGGGCGCTCAGGCTGCGCCGCATCCTGGTGGTCAACGCCGTGATGGACGTCGGCTACATCGCCGGGGGTGTGGCCCTGGCCAGGACTGCACGCCGGCGCGGCGACGGGTGGGCGATCGCGGCCAACGGCCTGTTCCTGCTCTGGCTGGACAGCCGGCACGCGCGAGCGGTCGGCCGGTTCAACCGCTGACCAAAAGCCGACCGCGGGTGGCCAGCACCACACCGGCGAGCAGCGCCCCCAGCGTGCCCAGCGCCTCGTCGCCGAGCGTGTCGGTGTAGGCGGTGTCGAGCTCGGTGCCGTGTCGGATGAAGGTGTACCACTCGCCCAGCTCCCAGCCGATCGCCAGGACGGCGCCGATCCCGGTAACCAGCGTGACCAGCTGCCAGGGTCGCGCGATGCCCCCGCCGACCAGTAGACCGATCCCGGCGCACAGCAGCGCCCAGTTGACGAAGTGGTTCGCATCGTCCCACCACCACACCCGGTCGTACAGGTCGGCGGTGTTGCCGGTGACGTCGATCAGGAACGGGGCCATCACCAGGGCGAAGGCGGCCCATGGCACCGCCGCCGCGGACACCGCGCCGGGCGCACCGGCATCGGTCGCGCGGCGGCGCACGAGCCACCACCCGGCCGGTACCACCGCCATCATCGCCGGGTAGGCGAGCAGCCGAGCCCCGAACGCCTTGCCCTCGAACTGCTGCAGGCCGGGCACGAACGCCCCCACCGCGAGCTGGACGACGGTGGCCAGGAACACTGCGCCGGCAACCGCTTTGGCCGTCCTCACCCCAGGCGCTCACGGAGGAAGGCCAGGTCGTCGGCGTGTCCCTCGACCGGGGTCTCGATGACGACGTCGCAGCCCGCGTCCCGGCAGACCGCCGCGATCAGCTCGGCGTCGACGGTGCCGGTGGCGAAGTTGGCGTGCCGGTCGGCACCGGAGTCGAACGAGTCTCGGGAGCTGTTGGCGTGCACCAGGTCGATGCGTCCGGTGATGGACCGCACCCGGTCGACGATGTCCGCCAGCTCCTCACCACCGGCATGGGCGTGGCAGGTGTCCAGGACGAACCCGGGTCCGAACTCACCGACGGCCTCCCAGAGCATGGCCAGGCGGTCGAACCGGCGGGCCATCGCGTTCTCACCGCCGGCGGTGTTCTCGATCAGGATCGTCAATCCGTAGCCACCCTCGGCATCGGCCCGTTCCAGGGCCTTGCGCCAGTTGTCGATCCCGGCGCTGGGGTCGTCCTTGGCCGTGACGTGCCCGCCGTGAACGACCAGGCCTCTGGCACCGATCGCGACCGCCGCCTCGGCGTGCTGGGCCAGGATCTTGCGGCTCGGGATCCGGATCTTGTTGTTCGTGCTGGCCAGGTTGACCAGGTAGGGGGCGTGCACGTAGATCGTCAGCCCGCTGTCCCTCAGCGCGTCGGCCTGCGGGTGCGGCGGCGGCGTGCGCCAGCTCTGCGGGTCGGCGAGGAAGATCTGGATCACCTGGGCGCCGATGCGTTCGGCGTGCCCCAGCGGGTCGGTGGGGTCGACGTGGGCACCCAGCAGGGCAGTCATGCTCACCTCTCGTTCGGGCGTCTCGTTGGTGGGGCGCAGTCATGCTCAGGGACGATCGAGGGACCACTGGACGGCGAGGGTCACCTCGACGGCGACCACGCCAGGTTCCACCCCTACCGGGGTACCGGAGTCCTGCTCGCTGCTCCGCGCCGCCACCCGCATCGGCTCAGGGGCGGTGCCGCCCTGCTCAGTGATCATCTCGACCGGACCGAGCCGGCGACCGGACAGCTCCGCGAGCTGGCGTCCGACGGCCTCGGCGTCCGCCCAGGCCGCGGCCCGGGCTCTGGCCAGCAGCGCAGCGTCGTCCTCGACCTCGAAGCTGACCCCGTCGAGACGCAGGTCGTCCCCGCCGCCGGCCAGGGCGTCCCCCAGCAGGCGACCCGCTTCGGACAGCTCGCGCAGCGACAGCGCCAGCCGGTGCTCACTGCGGAACCCGACCGTGCGTGGACCGGTCTGCTCGGCCCAGACCTGTTCCGCCACGATCGACAGCCCGACCGTGGCGGCGTCGGCCGGCGCCAGACCCGCGTCTGACAGCACCGCTCGGATCGATGTGACGGCCTGCTCCGAGGCGGCAAGGGCTGCGGCGACCGTGGGACGCATCGCGCTCGCCGTCAGTCGGACGCGCATCACGTCCGGTGCTGCGCTGGCCCGCCCGGTCCCGGACACCGCGATCGTCGACGACGTCGCCGCGGTACTCACCGCGGGCCCACCCCGAGCTCGTTGAAGACCTCCAGCGTCGCGGTGGAACGGTTCAGCGTGTAGAAGTGCAGCCCCGGTGCGCCGCCGTCCAGCAACCGCCGGCACAGGTCGGTGGCCAGCTCAACGCCGACCCGGCGAACGGCCACCGGATCATCGTGGACCGCGTCGAGCCGGGCGACGACAGGCGCCGGCACGGGGGTGCCGGAGAGCTGGGCGAAGCGCTGCACCTGGGAGATGTTCGTCACCGGCATGATCCCCGGGATGACCGGGAGACGGCAGTCGAGCTCGGCGAGCCGGTCGAGCAGGCGGAAGTAGGCGTCGGCGTCGAAGAAGAACTGGGTGACGGCGAAGTCTGCGCCCGCCTCGGCCTTGGCGACGAGCACCTTCGCGTCGTGGTCGAGGTCGGGGCTCTCCGGGTGGCCGTCGGGGAACGCGGCGACACCGACCCGGAACCGGCTGACCTCCCGGACCAGCCGGACCAGGTCGACGGCGTGGTCCAGACCCTCGGGATGCGCCGTCCACGTGCTGCCCGGCCCGCCCGGGGGATCGCCGCGCAGGGCCATCACGGTGTGCACCCCGCCGTCGGCGTACGCCCCGATCACCTGGCGCAGCTCGGCGCGCGAGGCGCCGACGCACGTGAGGTGGGCCACCGGGGTGAGTATGGTCTGCGCCGCGATCTGGGCGGTGACCCGAGTGGTTCGGTCCCGGGTGGAGCCGCCCGCGCCGTAGGTGACCGAGACGAAGCTGGGCGCCAGGGGCTCCAGCCGGCGGATCGCCCGCCAGAGCACCTCCTCGCCATGATCGTCCTTGGGTGGGAAGAACTCGAAGGAGAACGAGCGCTCGCCGCGGGTGGGCCCCCCAGCCGGGATGGATCCGGTCGCCATGTTCCCAGCGTATGTCTAGGCTCGTTGCGTGCCGCACAACCCGCTAGACACCGACAGTCTGCGCGAACGCGTGCATAAGGTGCTCGACGCCTTCGTCGCGGAGAGACAGGACGCCCTGGAGACCGTCTCCCCGGACTGCCTGGTGCTGGCCGACACGATCAGTGACCTGCTGCGCGGGGGCAAGCGGCTGCGCGCGGCGTTCTGCTACTGGGGCTGGCGAGGAGCGGGCGGGCCGGATGGCGAGGCGATCGTCGCCGCTGCGGCAGCGATGGAGCTGTTCCAGGCCGCCGCGCTGATCCACGACGATGTCATGGACGACTCCGACACCCGCCGCGGGATGCCGGCGGTGCACCGTCGGTTCGCCCGCCTGCACGGCGACGGCGGCTGGGACGGCGACGGCGAACGTTTCGGCATGGCGGCGGCGGTTCTGGCCGGCGACCTGTGCCTGGTCTGGAGCGACGAGCTGCTCACCGGCAGCGGGCTGGACGCGACGGCCTTGCGCCGAGGCCGCCGTCCCTTCGACCGGATGCGAACCCAGCTCATGGCCGGGCAGTACCTGGACATGCTGGAACAGCAGACTGCAGGGCCCGGGGATGCTGTCGAACGCGCCCGACAGGTGATCCGGTACAAGAGCGCGAAGTACACCATCGAGGAGCCGCTGCAGATCGGCGGTGCGCTGGCCGGCGCCTCGGACGCCCTGCTCGACGGGTACCGGTCCTACGGGCTTCCGCTGGGTGAGGCCTTCCAGCTGCGCGACGACGTGCTCGGCGTCTTCGGCGACGCCACGACAACGGGCAAACCGGCCGGCGACGACCTGCGCGAGGGCAAGCGCACGGTGCTGGTCGGCCAGGCGCTGGCCACCGCCTCACCCGATCAGACGGCCGTGGTCGACCGGCTGCTCGGCGACCCCGGTCTGGACGCGGACGGCGTCGCTGCTCTGCGCGAGGTGATCGTCGAGACCGGCGCGCTCGCATCTGTCGAAGCAATGATCTGCGAGCGGGTCACCGCGGCCCGGGCCGCCCTGGCCGCGCTGCCCGCGCTCGGGCTGGGCGAGCCCTCCTACCAGGTGCTCGACGACCTGGTCAGCGCCACCACACAACGAGCCCACTGAGAGCGATCTCAGTACCCCGACATCCATGAAGGTGACCAGATGAAGACCGTTCGCGGCCGGACCGACCATGTGGTGGTCGTCGGTGCGGGACTGGCCGGCCTGTCCGCAGCGATGAGGCTGGCCGGCGCCGGGCGGCGGGTGACGGTGCTGGAGCGCGAGCCGGTACCCGGCGGCAGGGCCGGACTGGTCGTCACCGATACGCCCGAGGGCAGCTATCGGTTCGACACCGGACCGACCGTGCTGACCATGCCCGACCTGATCGAGGACTGCTTCGACAGCCTCGGCGAGTCGATGACCGACTGGCTCGACCTGACCCCGCTGGACCCTCTGTACCGGGCGACGTTCGCCGACTCCTCGACGATGGACGTCCATGCCGACACGGGCAGGATGCAGGCCGAGATCGAACGAGTGTGCGGCCCGCAGGAGGCAGCCGGGTTCGCCCGATACGTCGACTTCGTGTCTCGCCTGTACCACTACGAGATGCGCGACTTCATCGACCGATCGATCGGCTCCCCGCTCGACCTGCTCGCGCCGTCCACCCTGCCGAACCTGGCCCGGCTGGTCGCCGCGGGGGGCTTTCGTCGCCTGGCCCCGACGGTGGCCCGTTATCTGAAGGACGAGCGCACCCAACGCCTCTACTCCTTCCAGGCGATGTATGCGGGCGTGTCCCCCTACCGGGCGCTGGCCATCTACGCGGTGATCTCCTACATGGACGCCGTGGCCGGGGTCTTCACCCTGCGCGGCGGCATGCACGCCCTTCCGCGGGCGATGGCCGACGCGTCGGCCAAGCACGGCGTCACCTTCCGCTACTCGACCACGGTGACCGCCGTGGAGCACAGCGGCGGGCGGGCGCACGCCGTCCTGACCGCTGACGGGGAACGGATCGCCGCGGACGCCGTGGTCCTCAACCCCGACCTGCCGGTGGCCTACCGGGACCTGCTCGGACACACTCCGCGCCGCGTGGGCAGGCTGCGCTACTCCCCTTCCTGCTACCTACTGCTGGCCGGGTCGCGCGCGAGCTACCCGCAGCTCGCCCACCACAACATCCACTTCGGGACGGCCTGGCGGCAGGTCTTCGCCGAGCTCGACTCTGGCCGGCTGATGTCGGACCCGTCGGTGCTGGTGTCGAACCCGACCCAGACCGACCCCGGTCTGGCCCCGCCGGACCGGCACATCTACTACGTGCTGTTCCCGACCCCGAACACCACGTCGACGATCGACTGGCAGCGGATCGGTCCGCAGTACCGTGATCACGTGCTGCGCACGCTCGAGGCCCGCGGCTACCGCGACTTCGCCTCCTCGATCGATGTCGAGCACATCACCACCCCGCTGGACTGGCAGGCCCAGGGCATGGCCGCCGGCGCTCCGTTCGCAGCCGCGCACACCTTCACCCAGAGCGGCCCGTTCCGCCCAGGCAACCTGTGGGGCGAGAACGTGGTGTTCACCGGCTCCGGGACCCAGCCCGGCGTCGGGGTGCCGATGGTGCTGATCTCGGGACGTCTGGCCGCCGAACGGATCACCGGACGCGACCCGTCCTACACCTCGCGGGCCTGGCGATGACCGGCCGGCGGCAGGGGTGAGTCGGGCAGGATGTCAGCCGTGAGCCGTCAGGCGCTGGACGCCGCGCAGATCGAGGACCCACAACTGCGCCAGGCCTACGAGGTCTGCCGGCGGTTGCACCGCGAGCACGGCCGCACCTACTACCTGTCGACGATGCTGCTGCCCCCGGCCAAGCGGCCCTACGTCTGGGCACTGTACGGCTTCGCTCGGCGCGCCGACGAGTTCGTCGACTCGCTCACCGACCCCGATCCGCAAGCCTTGATCGACTGGGGAACGGCGTTCCTGGACGGGTTGTCCGCGACCGCCACCGCGGACGGCGCCGTGGTCTCTCGGACCCAGGCCCGGCACGCCGACCCGGTGGCCCGAGCGATGGCCCATACGATGCGCCGCTGGAGCCTGCCCCGGGCCCACGTCGAGGCGTTCCTGGAGTCGATGCAGCTCGACATCACGGTGATCGGCTACCCGACCTACGCCGACCTTGAACACTACATGTACGGCTCGGCGGCGGTGATCGGGCTGCAGATGCTGCCGATCCTGGAGCCGATGGCGCCGGAGGCGGGGGCACGTGCCCGCGCGCTGGGCGAGGCGTTCCAGATGACCAACTTCATCCGCGACGTCGGAGAGGACCTCCAGCGCGGACGTGTCTACCTGCCCCAAGAGGACCTCGAGGTCTTCGGAGTGACTCGCGAGCTGTTGGCAGCGGGCCGGGTCACCCCGCCGATCCGCGAGCTGCTGAAGTTCGAGATCGAGCGAACCCGCGCCCTGTACGCCTTCGCCGAGCCCGGAATCGACATGCTGCACCCCACCAGTCGGGACTGCGTGCGCACCGCGTTCACCCTCTATGGCGGCATCCTCGAGGAGATCGAGGCCGCCGACTACCAGGTGCTCAAGGATCGGGTCAGCGTCCCGTTGCGGCGTCGGCTCGAGGTCGCGCTGCCGGCCTGGCGCCGCGCGCGGGCCTGTCGACGCGAGCAACAGCGCTGGCACGCCGCCTGACGGCTCAGAACGCCAGCGCCTGGGCCCGCCGACGCACCTCGGTCTTGCGTCCCGCTCGTAGTGCCTCGAGCGGTGAGCCGGGCAGCGTGTCGTCAGGGGTGAGCAACCAGCTCAGCGCCGACTCCTCGCCGAACCCGGCGTCGTAGAGCACCGTCAGAGTGCCGGGCAGCTGGGTCAGCGGTTCGCCGTCCTTGAGCAGGTCGGCGGGCACGCTGAGCACAGAATGCTCCCCGCGCCGCACAGCCACCAGGAACCGTTCCTGGATCAGCCGCCGCACCCGGACCACGTCGACGCCGAGCTGCTCGGCGACGTCCGGCAGGGTCAGCCAGTGGCTGACCAGGAGGTCGAGATCACTCACCGGCACAGCATGGCGCAGCCGGCCCGGCTGACGCGAGCCGGCGTGGTACCGCTCCCCAGTCACGGTCCAGTTCAGGACACGACTCGCCTGCTCAGGACCAGCGACTCGACCGCTCAGGACCAACGACTCGACCGCACCTCGGCCGCCTCCGTGAGGCGGACGTGTCGCTCCGCCTTTCGTCCCGCTTTGCGCTACGGTCTCAGACGCACCAACAGTCACAATCGTCACAACTATCACTGCAGCAACAGTCGCGGTGTCGTTCCGGCCGACTTCCCCCGGCCGGCGTCTCTCGGCTGCCGGATGCCGTCGTCACGGAGGACCACGAGTGAGCCAGGAGCGCCGCAGGACGCCTGACGCACCGCCCACCACATCGAGAGCGCCGCGGCGGAGGACGGCGGTCCGGCATGCCGCCGGATCGCCGGACCGCGTGGAGCAGATGGCCGACCAGATCGGCGGGCAGATGCCGCTCGCCCTCCGGGTCGCCGGGGTGCCGCTCATCACCGCTGCGCTGATGGCCACCACCCACACGCCTGCCCACGCCGTCGCGGCCGCCCAGCCGAGTGGCCCCCTCGAGGGCGGCCGACTGCTGACGACACCCGGGCGTGGGCCGGTGCAGGCCGCGGTCCCGGCGACCTACACGGTCAAACCCGGCGACACCGTCACCCACATCTCCGCGCGGACCAGGATCCCCGTCCAGGCGATCATGACGGCGAACCACCTTCCGGCCTCCGGACTGCTCCTGATCGGCCAACAACTGGTACTACCCGGACTCAAGGTCACCCCGGCCACGAAGCCGCCGGCCTTGGCCTACCAGGTCAGGCCCGGCGACACGGTGCTGGGCATCGCCGGGCGACACAAGATCTCTGCCGCGGCCATCGTGGCCGCCAACCGGCTGCGGTCGGCCGACCTGATCCACCCCGGCCAGAGGCTCACCTTGCCCGGCGTCAGCCGGCCCGCCTCCCCCCCGACGACGGCCAAGCCCGCGGCCCCCGAACGGCCGCCCACCCGCACCTACGTGGTCAAGAGCGGGGACTCGCTGATCGGAATCAGCCAGTCCCAGAAGGTCCCCCTGGCCACAGTGCTCAAGCTGAACGCGCTGGAGGAGGCCAGCGTGATCCACCCAGGCCAGAAGCTGCTCCTGCCGGCCCCGCCGAAGCCGAAGGTGCCGAACACGTTTCTCGGCCGGACCTACCCCGACGCCGTGGCCCAGGCCGCCGCCGCCAACCGGGCCACACTGGCCAAGCGGGCGGTGCCCAGTCGAGGCGAGATGCGGGCCATGGTGATCAAGACGGCGCGGGCGATGGGGGTCGACCCGGCTCTGGCCATGGGTGTCGCCTACCAGGAGTCGGGGTTCAACCAACGGGCGGTCTCCCCGGCCAACGCCATCGGCACCATGCAGGTGATTCCCAGCACCGGGAAGTGGGCGTCGGACCTCGTGGGCCGCAAGCTGGACCTGCTGCTACCGCAGGACAACGTGACGGCAGGAGTCGCCGTCCTGGCCGCTCTGCTGGCCCGCGCCGACCAGGACGACGCGATCGCGGGCTACTACCAGGGCCTCGCCTCGGTACGTAGCAGGGGTATGTACAAGGACACCAAGGCCTACGTGGCCAGCGTGAAGGCCCACCGTGCGAGGTTCGCCAAGGAGCTGGCCGCCCGCTAGGAGCCGCGCCTCCCCGCGCCCACCCCCCCGGATCATGGACCCGACCGTAGACTCCCGGTGTGGACACCACGGTTCGGGATCCGCTGGTCGGGAGTGTGCTCGACCAGCGGTACGAGGTCTCCTCC
>CAWGTT010000005.1:0-404992 GCA_963825645.1 uncultured Actinomycetota bacterium | reverse complement strand
GCTCCCGCCGCGAGTTCGTCGACGAGCCCCTCGCCGTGCTCGGGGGCTTGCGCCGGCGCCGGGCCGGGGGCACGCACCAGGCCTGCCCCGGAGCCAGGGCGGGCGCCGTCCACGAGCATCGCGCACCTGCGGTTCCGCCCCCGCCCTCCCTCCCGCTTGTTTGCTGGCATGACACGACGGGCGTCCACGGCACCGTTGACGCCCCGCCTCCATGCTCGACCCCAAGACTGCCCTGAGCAGCGCATCTTGCAAACGGTGGTCAACCAGTTCATCGGGTGGCAGCCAGCTCGGTCACAGTTGAACTGTAGCCGTGACAGCCTACGGCCAGCATCGGAGGGACCGTCACCGACTCGGCACGGCCGGCTCGCGCCGATACTCTTGATCTGTCGCGGACGTGGCGGCCAAGGGCCCGTAGCTCAATGGACAAAGCATCCGGTTTCTACCCGGCTGGTTGAGGTCGAGACCCTCCGGGCCTGCCCTACCGAGTTGTTCGCTGAGCCGGTTCCGTGAAGACCCGGCGCAGGGCGGTCATCTCGGTGAGGATCTTGCAGGCTCCTGGTCCCTGGCCCTGGGACCGGCGGTACCGCGGACCATGCGCTCGCGCAGGAAGGCAAGCTCGCTGCCAAGGTCCTGGAAGCTGCGCATCGCGTGCCTGCGGACGGGCCACCACACCCCGTGCCGACTCGCGCGCCTGGCGCCGCACAGCCAGTGAGCCGAGCATGCCAACCTCGGCCTCGGCGAGCCAGCCGGTGCTGCGGTAGACCGTCAGGTTCTTCTGGATCAACCGTCCCTCGCGACGGCGGGCCAGGAGGGCGAGAACGCCGAACAACACGAACACCGGAACCTGCAACAGCACGTACCCGCTGATGAAGCCGTTCAGGGCCGAGGACGCCGACAAGTTCCACGCCCCGTGCAGGAACACCGCGACGGCGAAGCCCACAGCGGTGGCCAACCCCGGCCACCCAAGGCCGCCGGTTCCGGGCCGCGATGCCCACGCCGATACCGATCGCGCCCGTGAACAGCGGATGCGCGCAACGGGTAACATCAGCGCAGCACGAACACCACCCCGGTGGCGACGCCGCCATCCTCCAGCGTGCGGTCCAGGTAAGGATGTTCTCGACGAGGCGAACCCCACGCCGGCCAGCCCGGCTACACGATGAGTCGATGACGCCGTCGAACTCCCGGCGGCGCAGCAACAGAACGAGCAGCACGGCGCGTCCTAGGACGTCTCGCCCGAACGGCGCGATCAACGGCGGCCACGGTCGGGATCTCCGCCCAGGCACGGATCGCCTGCACCGAGGCGGTGTCACGACCAGGGCCCCGAACGTGGCGACGAAGGCCCCCAGGCCAAGGCGAAGGTCGGCAGCTAGCCCGGTTCGGCCTCATAGCGGTCCAGCCACAGGAAGGTGGCCACCACCGGGAAGACCGGGATCGCCGCCAGGACGGCGCCGGTGAGCAGTCGGCCGCTTCGATCTCCGTGGCGATGGCGGCGATCGTCAGGAGGCCGCAGACCAGGCTCGACCACTTCACCGCGGCGTGCACAGCACCGACCCGGTCACCTGAAGGGCGCGTTTCCGACCCGGCGGCGGCGGCGCCGCGTACGGCGTGCCGAGCGCTCGCCGAGGTGGAATCAGCTGGGCGGGGCATCGCCCATCAGGCTAGCCGGGCCCGAAGCGGCGGGCAGCCCGCGATGGGCGGGAAGTGGCCCGAGGCCCAGGCCCTATCGTTGCGGCCGTGACGAGAACTCGGCGAAGGTGGGCGAGCGTCCCAGGACCGGATCGTGTGGATCACTGCGACATCACCGGACTCGACCTGGTCGCCGACGCGCTGGTCGAACTCGCCGTCCTCGTCACCGATTCCGAGCTGAACGTCCTCGGCGAGGGCATCGACGTCGTGATCCGGCCTCCACAACAGGCCCTGCAGCAGGTGAACGCGTGGTCCGGCAGGTGCACACCCATTCGGCGGGCTGCTCAAGGCACTGGACGAGGGCACCACCCTCGAAGAGGCCGAGCGGATGGCGCTGGAGTACGTGCCACGTACGTCCCCAGCCGCGCAGCGCTCGGCCGGCCGGCAACTCGGTGGCGACCATCGGCGGCTTCCTGGCCCGGGACATGCCCGAGCTGGAGTCCCACCTGCACTACCAATCGTGACTCCCATCTATCCAGGAGTCGGCCCGGCCTGTACCCACGGGTCCCATACGCCTCGCCGGAGAAGAACGGCGGCCACCGGGCGCTCGCCGACATCCGCGACAGCATCAACGAGCTGCGGTACTACCAGGCGCGCTGCGTCGCGCATCCCGGCCCGGACAGGCGAGAGCGCGCGGGCGGTGGCGGCCCGTCATCGTGGCGCGTCGGGCTGATCTGGTCCGGTATGCTGCGCGTGTCGCTTCCGCGGTCCGGGACATTCGAGCCGCCTGGGCGGCCATGGTGGGTGTAGCTTAGCTGGTAGATCATCTGGTTGTGGTCCGCGGGGCGCGGGTTCAAGTCCCGCCACTCACCCCAGGTTCGAAAAACTGGTCGCTCCCCCAGCGCGGCGCCGTCACCGAACACGACCAGCGGGGACGAGCGCTCGCCCGCGGGTCCTCGACAGCGGCGCCCCGCCGTTGGAGGATGGCGACCAACGACGCCATGACATGGGTGTGCTCTTGCGTCCGCCGCGACGCCCGCGTGAGCTACCACCCCATCGCTCCGTCTGAGCAGGCCCACGGCCTCAGGGCAAGGTCTGACGGGGGGACCGAGAGGTGCACACCGACCTAGACCTACGTCCTAGCGACTCCCAGTGGTCAGCGGCCATGGTGTCCAGAGTGCATTCCACCAAGGGCGTGGACACCAGGGCCCGAGGGGCTGACTATGCCGAAAGTACGTGTACGACTTCCACGAGGGAAACAAGGACCTGAAGGACCTGCTCGGCGGCAAGGGCGCGAACCTTGCCGAGATGACCAACATGGACCTGCCGGTTCCCCCCGGCTTCACGATCACCACCGAGGCATGCACCTACTGGCTGCGCCATAACGCGATACCGGAGGGACTGGACGACGAGATCGCCGAGCACCTCACCGCCGTGGAGAAGGCAGCGGGGCGCGAACTCGGGCAGAAGGACGACCCGCTGTTGCTGTCGGTGCGCTCAGGGGCGAAGTTCTCGATGCCCGGCATGATGGACACGGTGCTGAACATCGGTCTGAACGACGACAGCGTCAAGGGCCTGGTCAAGCACTCCGGTGACCCGCGCTTCGCCTGGGACTCCTACCGCCGGCTACTGCAGATGTTCGGCAAGACGGTGCTGGGCATCGACGGGGAGAAGTTCGACTCCGCGCTCGAGGCCGTCAAGGAGAAGAAGGGCACGACGAACGACCTGGGCCTAGACGCGAAGGACCTCCAGGGCCTGGTCAAGACCTTCAAGAGCGTGATCAAGAAAGAGACTGGTGTGCCGTTCCCGCAGGACCCGGTCGAGCAGCTCACCGAGGCGGTGCGCGCAGTCTTCCGGTCCTGGAACACCGACCGGGCCCGCCTCTACCGTCGCCAGGAGAAGATCTCCGACGACCTGGGCACCGCGGTCAACGTGATGGCGATGGTGTTCGGCAACCTCGGCGACAACTCGGGCACCGGGGTGGCGTTCACCCGGGACCCGGCGACCGGCATGCGCGGTCCTACGGGGACTACCTGTCGAAGGCGCAGGGAGAGGACGTGGTCGCCGGGATCCGGAACACGTTGAGCCTGGACGACTTCGCCGAGCTCGACCAGAAGTCGCACGACGAGCTGATGGCGATCATGGAGAAGCTGGAGAGCCACTACAAGGACCTGTGCGACATCGAGTTCACGGTCGAGCGCGGCAAGCTGTGGATGCTGCAGACCCGGATCGGCAAGCGACGGCGGCGGCCGCCTTCCGCATCGCCGTCCACATGGTCGACGAGGGCGTCATCGACCTGGACGCAGCCCTGACCCGAGTCACCGGCGAGCAGCTCGCCAAGCTGATGTTCCCGCAGTTCGACCCCAAGGCTCCGCGCATCGCGCTGGCCAAGGGCATGGCGGCGAGCCCGGGGGCCGCTGTCGGCAAGGCGGCCTTCGACAGCGCCACGGCCGTGGAGTGGGCAGGCAAGGGCGAGGACGTCATCCTGGTGCGCCGCGAGACCAACCCCGACGACCTGGGCGGCATGGTCGCCTCCCGCGGCGTGCTGACCAGCCGAGGCGGCAAGACCTCGCACGCCGCCGTGGTGGCGCGCGGTATGGACCGCACCTGCGTGGTGGGCGTCGAGGCCCTGCGGGTCGATCCCCAGCACCACGAGGTGACCACCACCGACGGCAAGCGGTTCAGCGAGGGCGATGTCATCTCCATCGACGGAACGACCGGCCAGGTGTTCCTCGGCGCGGTTCCGGTGATCCCCTCCCCCGTGGCGCAGGTGCTGCGCGGTGAGGACGTGCAGGTCGAGGAGGAAGAGGAGCGCGAGCTGCTGGAATCCGTTCGGCGCCTGATGGAGCACGCGGACGCGCGGCGCCGCATGGGCGTGCGCGCCAACGCCGACACCCCCGAGGACGCCGTGCGAGCGCGGGGCTTCGGGGCCGGCGGGATCGGGTTGTGCCGGACCGAGCACATGTTCCTCGGGCCGCGCCGCCAGGTCGTCGAGCGGCTGATCCTGGCCCGTGAGCCGCAGACCCGCCATTCGGCGCTGAACGAGCTGCTGCCACTGCAGCGCGAGGACTTCGTCGGCATCCTCGAGGCGATGGACGGGCTGCCGGTGGTGATCCGGTTGCTCGACCCGCCCCTGCACGAGTTCCTGCCCAACTTCGCCGGTCTGTCGGTGAAGGTAGCCCTCGCCGAGGCCAGCGGAAAGCGCGACACCGAGGCCGAGGAGCTGCTCCGCCAGGTGCAGCGGCTGCACGAACAGAACCCGATGCTCGGCATGCGCGGGGTGCGCCTCGGTCTGGTGCGTGCCGAGCTGTTCCAGCTGCAGGTCCAGGCGATCGCCGAGGCTGCGGCGCGGTTGAAGAGGCCGGCAAGGACCCCCGCCCGGAGATCATGGTGCCGTTGATCGCCACCGTCGAAGAGCTGGTCATCGTCCGGCACGAGTCGGAGAAGACCCTCGCCCGGGTCGCCGAGGAGACGGGCGTGGACCTGCACATCCCGATCGGCACGATGATCGAGCTGCCACGGCGGCCATGACGGCCGGACGGATCGCGGAGGAGGCCGACTTCTTCTCCTTCGGCACCAACGACATGACCCAGACGGTGTGGGGCTTCAGCCGAGACGACGTGGAGGCGGCCTTCTTCCCGCAGTACATGGAGGCGGGCGTGTTCGGGGTCAGCCCGTTCGAGTCGATCGACGTCGCCGGAGTCGGCCGGGTGGTCGGGATCGCGGCCTGGGAGGGCAAGGAGACCAAGCCCGATCTGGTCGTCGGGGTCTGCGGCGAGCACGGCGGCGACCCGGACTCGATCCACTTCTTCGACTCGATCTCGATCGACTACGTGTCCTGCTCGCCGTTCCGGGTGCCGGTTGCGCGGCTGGAGACCGCACGGGCCACCGTGCCGCACGAGAGCACGTCGGCGGCGGTCAGCGACAGCAGGTGAACTGACCTGACGTGCCGCCCCGGGTCCCGGGGCGGCACGTCAGACGTCGAGCTCGACCACGAGGCAACCGTCGTCCGAAGGCCACAGCCCGGACGGCGTGCGGTCGTCCGGCTCGCCGCCGAGCACCTCGGCACGGCGCACCGTGAACGCTCCCCCCTCCACGAGCGCCATATCGATCCGGTGGGCCAGGGCGGAGGTCGGGTTGCGCAGGTCGGCGGCCTGGCCGCTGGTCCCGCCCCCGCACAGGTCGTCCGGATGGATGTCAGCCCACGCGTCGACCAACCCGGCGGCCAGTAGCGTCTCGTAGGCGTCGCCGTCCGACTCGGCTCCGGGCAGAGTCAGCTCGCCGGAGCGGCAGCCCGGCGGGCGGCAGTTGAGGTCGCCGAGAACCAGCAGCGGTGCACCTCGGAGCTGTGCCAGGGCGTCGGCGACCAGCTGGCGAGCCTGGGCGGCGCGCACCTCGGCGTCGAACGCCTCGAGCTGCACGTTCACGACCCGGACGACGGCTCCGGCGATCCGGACGTCCACGGCGCACCAGCCCCGGTCCACCTCGATGGGATAGCCGAGCACGGTGACGGCGACCCGATCCTCGAACAGTCGCCAGGACGGCGTCATGCCGCTCACCGCGGGGTCGTCGCGTACCAGAACGGCGCTACGGTCGGCCAGCTCGACCACCTGGCCGGTGACCTGTCGCAAGGCGCCTGACAGGGGGCCGCTGGTATAGGCGTCGCTGCGGGCGGCGACCCGGTACCCGGCCCCCTGCTCCCGCAACGAGTGCAGCAAGGTGTCGAGCAGATCGTGCGTGCGGTGCGCGCCGCCACCGCCGGCCCGCCACAGTGCGGCCTCCTGGACGGCGACGACGTCGGGAAGCTGGCGGGCGATCACTGCTGCCGCGGCCCGCATCCGCTCCACAGGGCGCGATGCCTCCACCGCGGACCACAACGAGGCGGTTCGCGCGGCCAGCCGATCCCGCTCCACCTCGCCGAACAGCGTCGAAAGATCGGCACCGAGGTAGAGGTTGTACGTCGCCACGGTGATACCGGTGGGGCGCATGGCAGAAGCCTATGCAGGTCGCCGGGCCGAAGGCGCGACGTGCTGTGCCACGGCGCGGTGAGGCACGGCACATGACGGGTCGGCCGGAGCAATCGATTTCAGCCGGGCACTGCGGCGCTGATAGCCTCGTCCAGCGTTCGCGCCGTTAGCTCAACTGGCAGAGCAGCTGACTCTTAATCAGCGGGTTCGGGGTTCGAGTCCCTGACGGCGCACAAACGTCCAGGTCAGGCCCATCCCTTCGGGGGTGGCCTTGATCATTCCCACACATTACCCACACTTTTCGTCTCCGGAAGTGTCGTCCTCGGGCACCTGCTGGCTACGGTCGACGGCCTCCAACACTTTCGCGGCGCCGGTGGTGCGGACGCTGCGCCCGAAGTAATGATCGGTGGTCATGGAGACCTTGGCGTGCCCCAGCTGGTCGGCCGCCGACCGCGCCGATAGGCCGGCCTTGTCCATCAGGGTCGCCACGGTGCGTCGGAAGGTGTGCGACGTGATGTCGGGGTAGCCGGCCCGATCGAAGACGGCCCGAAGGTCACCCTGGGTGTTGCTCGGGTCGCGTATCTGCCCGGTCGGCGAGGTGAAGACGACGTCCCACTCGTTGGGCTCGCATGCGGCCAACCGCCGGCGCAGCATGGTGACGGCCCATCCTGGCAGTTCGATCTTGCGCCAGCCGTCCTTGGACTTTGGCTTCGGTTTGATGATCAGGCCGCGACCTGTGATCCGGATGACAGTGCCGCGGACTTCGAGGATGCCGTCGTCCAGGTCCAGGGACTGCCAGGTGATGGCCGACGTCTCGCCGATCCGCAGGCCTGTGGCCAACATCATGTCGGCAAAGTCGGGCAGGTCCCAGTCGATGGCCAGCTGGTCGGCAGCCAGCTTGGCCCGCAGGTCCCAGACCTGCTCGAGTTCCAACGCGTGCCGCTCCTTGTGCGCGGACCGGATCGAGGCGGCGTCCCTGACCGGGTTGGACCCGATCGCATCGTGGCGCGCCGCAAGTCCCATCAGCCCGGAGAGCACTGTGCGAGTCAGCTTGGCCACAGCGACACCGTGCTTCTCGCGAGTGGTTTTGAGCAGTCGATCAACCCGCGACACGGTGACCTCGCGCAACCTCAGGGCGCCGATCGCGGGCAAGACCTGGTTGTCGAGCCGGTCGCGGTAGGTCTGCGACGTGCCCGGCGACCTATCGCCGGCGTCAACCGCTGCCTGGATCTCGCTGAACCACTCCTGGGCCAGCGCGGCCACGGTCGTGTCAGCCGTGATCTCGGCCGCAGCGTCGGTGCGGCCACGGTCGCGGCAGGCCTCCTTCAGCCGGTGGCGTGCTCGCGTCTCGGTCCGAGCGGTGCGCTCCACTCGCCTCGTGACGCCGTCGTAGTCGCGGTAGTTGGCGACGGCCCGGACCCGGTGCGGCCCGAGGTTGTAGCAGTTGATCTCCCCCATCGTGCCAAGCGGGAGCGGTGGTCTGCCCACGCCACTCCCTTCAGGCCGCGGGATCGGTCAGCGCGTCGAACCAGGCGATGACGTCGTCCGGCTTGTAGCGCAGGTACTTGCCCATCCGCCTCACCGGCGGCCCGTAGCCGCTGCTGCGCCACTGGTAGAGCGTGCGCACGGGGATGCCCAGATACTCGGCGACGTCCTGCACCGACCACAGACTCGGCTGCGCGCCCGCCGTGCGCTCTGGCCGAGAACCACCGGCGGTCTGGGCGCTCATCTCGCGCTCCGTCGGGCTGGTGCCTCATATGTGCCAGCCGGGGAGGTGGCCAGCCCCAGCATGGCCAGCTCACTGCCGCCACCGGGGGCCCCCAACTGGAGAACCTCGACGTTGTCCCTCTGGACGGCGGCCATCGCAACGACGCGGTCGCGCCGGCCCCAGCCATCCTCGATTGAGTGCACGGCAGTCGTGCCGATGCGGAACGCTCGGGCGGCGGACAGCAGGTCCACCGTCACACGCAGATCGTGCAACTCCACGGTCCGCCACCCCTGTCTCGCCATCTCGTCCTCCCAAGTGATGCGGCTCCAAAACCGTGCACATCGGCACGTGGCGCTGTCGGACCTACTCCAAACCCGCGCGCCCTGTACGCAGACCAAAGACACCGGGGTCACCGGTGGCGGTCATGGTCAGCGCTCGGACCTCAACCTGGCCGACACCAGTTGCCTGCTCACGACGGACGTCCTGGGCCAGCCCACTGATGGCTGGCGCCGAGCCTGCCGCGTCCAGCTAGCGGGGCGGCGTGCCGTCGGCCGCCGACTGTCCCAGCGGCTCGACCTGCGCAAGGAACCCCCACGATCTCCACCTCCATATCTCGACCGGCTTCCAGCCAGCTGCGCGCAGCCTCCGGTCGGCGCTTGACCCTTTGGGCACGTGGGTCAACACGTGAAGCGCCGGACCTCCTTCCAGTGCACAACTCAGCACCAGGCAGATCTCGGCAGCCGAGATGTGCATCGCCCAGTTCCGCGGATCATGCCGCTGAGCTCCGACCGCCTGATCAGACCAGCTTCAAGGCGGGACAAGAGGCATGAAGGACCTCCGGGAAGGGTGCGGGGCACCCCGAAGGACGAGGCTCGCCGACCGTGTGACACGCCACTGCTCTCGACTGCAGGCTACTGATATGGTCTAAAAGTAGCAATTGATTCAAAAGGCGAATGAGGAGAACACTTGGCGAGGGCGCCGCCCACGCAACGGGCGCCGATACCCTTTCGCAGGTGAGCGAGGAGCAGCCCCGGCGCGTCGGAGCGCAGGAGGTGGCTGCACTCCTCGGCATACACCGAAGCACCGTGCGCCTGATCCCTCGGGAGCGGCTCCCCTACACACTCACTCCCGGGGGGCAGCCGGCCGCCAGCACCGCCGTTACCTGCTGGACGACGTCGCCCGCTACGCCCGCGAGTACTTGGATCTCGATCTCGACCTCGCCGACTGACACCCGACAGCATCAGGGCGCGTGTTCGTCGCGCAGGGCAAAGGCGGAAGCGACACCAGCGGATCGTGCCCAGTGGCCCGGCTCAAATTCCAACTCGGCCGCGCGCACGAGGTCCGGGATGCCGGATCCGATCGGGCGGAAGCTACACCAGGCCTGTACCTGCGGACCCGTGAGGACCTTCACCCCGAACCGCTCGATCTCCGCCGCGGGGACCTGAGCACCACCCAGAGACGACGGTCAGCAGCAGCCAGGCGCCGTGCCGTTGTACGTGAGCGCGAAGCGACGACCGATGCCCCACGGCACCATTGTGGCCGCCGCCGTCAGGGTGACAGCGAGACGCCGGTTGCTGCTCACCAACTCGCCAGGAGCCGTCGGCGGCGCCCGACCGAGTCCCCTCCCGAGGCGCTGGACGTGGCGCCACTGGACTGGCCTCGGCCCGAGCAGGCAGCCAGCACACCAGCGGCCGCGCCAGCACCGCCGAGGCGCAAGACCGCGCGCCGGTTGATCGCGGCGGCTTGAGGGATCACCCCTTCCTCCAAACCTTGAATATACCCCCGAGGGTATCAACTACACCCGAGCTCGGCCTCGTGCCAGAGTTGCGGTGAAGAGGACGATGAGGGTCGGCTTGGGCTTCGCCCACGCCGCGTCCGTGGCCGTGGTCACGATCACCCCCTGATGGGGCGTCAAGGTCACCGCGTCGCTCCCTCGTGGCGCGGATCGAAGGCCGATGCAGTCACCACCTCTCCGCTCGGCCTGCGCTCGCACGGGCGACGCCCCGCCTCTCTCGGGTGCGAGGGGCGGGGCGTCGGCGGTGGTTCCTTGGGAGTGGCGTCGCTACGGACGAGCTGCGGCCTCGGCCAGCTCGTCTAGGGGCAGGCCGTCTTCTGAGCCAGCGCGAGGATGCCCTTGGACGTCTCCGCATCGGGCGTGATGCCGTTGCGCTCGAACCGAGCAGCGACGTGACCCAGGACGATGGCCATGTCCTCGCCCTGCGCGACGTCGAAGCAGGTGTTGTCCACGTCGTCGCCGATGGCCTCATCCGAGCGGCCGTCCGCCAGCGTCGGATACGCCTTCTTGTAGGCGCTGACGAATGCGGCCTTCTGCGCGGCGGATGGCCTACCCGCCAGCGCCGACGCCCCTACGGCGGCGGCGGCATTCGGGCTCTCAACGGCGGTACTTGCTGAGCCACCGCATGCAGACAGCGTCAGGACGCCGCTGCAGAGGGCAGCGCCAAGGATCCTCTTCACGGTTCTCCTTGAAGTCACAACTCACATTGCGTCAGCAAGCGTAACGCAATGTATGCGACTGGGGCGGCCCGTTGGCGCGCCGGCAGCCACCTCCTTGGGCGAGTAGTCCCGAGTTGGGGCCAGACCGAAGGGAACTGCAGAAGGTTCCGGACCACGTCTTACCTGACTACATGTAGTTGGAGCGGTACTTTCCGTGTCTATGAGGTTTGGGAGAGCCGAGAAGGAGAAGACCGATGCCTTGCACGTGGAGCGGCTCCGCGTCGTCGAGGCGTGGCCGACGGGCCGCATGTGTCAGAACGTTGTGGGCGAGAGCCACTACGAGGTAAATCTGAAACAGATCGCGGGACGCCTCGGCGGGGGGCCGACGGGAGAGGCCATCACCACAGCCGTGGTGATGGCTGAGCCCACCAACGAGTACGACCCGAATGCGGTGGCGGTGCTGATCGACGGGGCCATCGTCGGCCATCTGCCGCGCGAGGACGCGGCGGACTACTCCCCGCTGCTACAGATGCTCGCCGAACGGCAGGTCGCGCTCTCCGTGCCAGCGCGGGTGTGGTGGGGGGCCTGGGACGACGAGCGGTGGGCCGCGAGCGTCCAACTGGACCTCGGCCCGCCCGGCTTGCTGGTACCGGTGAACGCCCCCCCGTCGGACAATGCCATGCAGATCCCACCAGGGGCCGCGATGCAGGTCACCGGCGAGGACGCCCACATGGACGCTCTCGCACCGCTGGTCGCTGCGACCGGCCACGCCGCCGTCCTGGCCACCCTGCACGAAGTCACCGAGCAGAAGGCTCGCAGCACCCGGCAGGTGCTAGAAGTCCGGATCGACGGACGCCCGGTGGGCAGGCTCACGCCCGGGATGAGTGAGCATCTGCTGGCAGTGGTCCGGCACGCCGAACAGTCCGGGATCACGCTGTACGTGCGCGGCAGCGTTCGCGGGAACCCATTCAAGGCCGAGGTGACGCTGATCCGACGCGGGCCGCCGATCTACCCCCCGCGTGGGTCGAGAATCTGAGTTCCAGGGCCACAGTCGCTGAGAGGTCGTCACCGCAGTCGAACCGCAAGTCGAAGGTCGTGACGCAGCCGGTCGCCCTTCCCCCTGCTGGCTGGTTCCCCAATCCCACAGGTACCCGGCTGGCGCTGGTGGGACGGCACCACCTGGACCGAGCACACGCACGATCAGTAGCCAAGCGGGGCTGGCATTGACGAGCAACCTGCCCCCGGCGTCCTCTTGGGGAGCGGCGGCGTTGTCGGTGGTGCGTTCCACCGGGCAACCCGCCCGGGACCCTCTTCGACCAGCTCGGCCATCCTCCCGGGGCATAGCACCCCCGGTCTGGGCAGTGGCCGCGTGGCGCTCGTCGGCATTCCCCCCGTGCATCACGATATGACATGATCAGTCACCGAAAGTAGTTCCTCCTTGGCGGAGTCCTCCCACGAACCGTGCACTGCAGCTGGTTGCCATCGGCCTCCTCTGCGTCATCGGCATCCTCGCTAACTGGTTCCCCGATAAGGGAGTTTCGGAGGATTCGTGGCGTTGTTGTTCGCCCTTCGCCATCCCCGATTCGGGCGGAATGGACCGGCTCGCTCGACGCGGCCGGAGCTGAGGCTAGAGCAGAGTGTCAGCCTTGCCCGGGGCTGACTACCTCGCGGGGATGGTGGCCGGATTCGTCGCAACCTCAACGATCTTCGTCGCCTGGCGCCGGACCTGGGTACACAGCTAGCTCAGGCGCCCTCACTCATGACTACGCAATGGCCCTGCCCGCTGCCCCGCATCTGCAGGTGTCTACCGGGCGGCCGCCTGACGAAGCGCTCGGTAAGCAGTCGCGTGTCGCCGGCCAGCGGCTGCGCAATTGCCGTTCCAGCCCCGCGATCGGGTACAGGTTCTGTGGGGCGCGGCGGGGCCGTCCCCTCTACTCCTGGTGCACGGAACCGGGCAAAGTCACCTGACTCAGGTTCGCCAGGTCGATCAGGGCCGCGCTTCAAGTCGGCGCTGCACTCGATCCGCACGATGCCGGTCCACGGGGAGCCCGACCGACCACGGCAGCCGCACGCACCAACCAATGACGCTCCCAACTGGTCCCCATCAGGAACACCGGTGTCCGCTCCCCGGCCGTCAAACTGGCGACCATCGAATGCAGATTCGGCGGCAGGTACGCCGATCCGGTGATTGCTGATCGAGAAGCCCCACGAAGGAAACGCGGCAGATGCTGCCGGCCGCGCAACGGGCCGTCGACGACCAGCAGGTCCGCACCGTCATCCGGGCCCCGCCCCGCTAGCGCCGAACGCGCAGCGACCGCCGTCAAGACCTCGATGTCACCGAGGCGACGCTGCAACGCCTCCGACAACGTCATCGACAGCGGCACCATCGGGTTCGCCGGGGTGTGGCAGGCCTCGTAGGTGCCGGCATACGTCGTCACGTCGACGGCGTGCGGCGCGATGCTGAACAGGCCCCGGCGTGTCTCGACGGTCAGCAGGTGCGCCTGCTGGTGGCAGCAACACATCACGCCCGCCGCATACGACGCGCACAGGCCGGGCGTGGCATCCGTGGCCGGCGCACCACCGGTCGTTTCCTCATCGATCCAGACCCGGGCCTCGATGCGGCGGACCCCATCGACGAACAGCAGCGCCGACGGCTGCGCGATCGTCGAGTCCAGCCGAATGGAACGCCAGTCCGTGTCGGGCATCTCGACGTCCGTGGTGATGCTGGCGGTCGACTCGCCCAGATCGTCGTCGACCTCGACGCTGGACCCGTAGGACGATCTGCTGTCCACACTGAACCGCATCCCTTCGCTTCCCGAGGGGCGCGTCGTCACGGCCGGCATCGACGGTGTGGTGGTCATGGGTCTCTCGCACGACGCTGGACGTGATGGCGTCCCGACGGACCTTGTACCGGACCGGGACCCGTTCGGCGAGGGCGGCCACATGCGTGATCACGCCGACCATCCGTTCCCCGTTCGCGAGGCCTTCCAACGTGGTCGCGACCACTTCGAGGGTGTCCGGGTCGAGCGTGCCGAAACCTTCGTCGAGGAAGATGGAATCCAGCCGGGTCGCGCCGGCAGCGGCCAGGGTGGACATATGCGCGGACAGGGCCAACGCCAACGCCAGACTCGCCTGGAACGTCTCCCCGCCGGACAGAGTCCGCACCGAGCGTTTCGAGTCGGCGTCGGCGTGGTCGATGACGTAGAACTCGCCTTTGTCGTGGGTGAGGTCGAACTGTCCCCCGGACAGTTCCATCAGGCTTGCGGAAGCGTCCACGACCAGTGCGTCCAACGCGGCGGTTGCCAGCCACCGTTGGAAACGGTCAGCGCGCAGCAGATCGCCGAGCAGTTTCGCGACCTGCTGCTCCTTCTGGGCCTCGTCCCGGTCGCCGGAAAGGCGGGCGGCACGGTCGCGGCGCTCACCGATCTTCTCGGTCGCGGCGCGAGCCCGCTCCAGGGCAGCGGCGACCACCGGCAATGCCTGCCCAGCCAACTCGCCGTCAGGGACGTCCAGGCCGTGGTGGCTCATCTCGTCGGCCAATTGCGTACTGATCTGCCGGCGGGCCTGCCGGGCGTCATCGACTTGGGCTGCTGCGCCGGGGAGCGCGGCTGACAGGACCGCCGACTGGTCGCCGGCCCACCGGGTCAGTACGTTCCACGCCGCGAGGAGCCCCTCGTCGGGAAGTTCGGGGACGTCGAGCGCAACGAACGGGTCGCGGACCTTCCGCAGGCGGAGCCGAAGCCTGCGCTGATCTCCGCGGTCGCTTCCGCCAGGTTCACGCGAGCCTTCTCGTGGACTGTGCGAGCTACAGGACGGTGTCGGCCTGACGTTGGGCGGCTTCCAGCTGCGCGATGTGCGTCAGGAGTTCCTCGGCAGCAGCGTCCGTGGGGGCGCCGGCGAGCAGGTCGTCGAGTTCGGTCAGCCGTCGCGTCAGCTCGTCCAGCCGAGCCCGGGCCTGTTCGACGGCTTGCATGGCACGCTGCTGCGTGGCCCGGGCGTCGGAGACGTCTCGTTCACGGGCAGTGAAGGTGCCCAGCCTGGTGCAGCGCCGCCTCGGCCTGGGAGAGCTGGGGGTCGAGCCGCGGAGGTGTTCCGTCTTTGCGGTGGCCTGCCCAGTCGGTCAGGGTGGTCCACGCGGTCAACAGGTCTGAGTCGTTGGGCGGAGCGCCGAGCGCAACGAGCGGGTCGCGCGGACCGCTTCGCGGGCGGCAGCCTCGGCCGTCAGCCCGTGTGAGGGCCTCAACGGCCTGCTTGGCCTGCTGCCGAGCCGTTTGCAGCGCCTGCCGTGCGGTACGGGCGGTGTCGTCCAGCGCCTGGAGGCTGCTCATCGCGTCGTCCACGCCCACGTGGACCATCAGGAATGCGGCGAGCAGGCGGTCGATTTCGGTGTTCTCCGTGCTCACTGCACCAGCGGCTGCCGATTGCGCGAGTTGCCCGGCGACGTGGGCCTTCTGCGCTCCCGCCGAGCTGGGCCGTCTCGCCGAGCGTGACTTCCGCGACGGCGACCTCGGGGGCGTCCAGCTGGGCTCGGGGAGGGAGCAGACCGGGCACGGCTCCCCCGGGATCAGATGCGGCCGCAGGACGGGGCGGCCGCGTTGGCCTGGCGGGTGAGGACCGCGTCGGCGGTGGCTCAGGACCCGCTCGGACGCGTCGGTCACCTCACGGCGTCGCCGGCAGCGGTGCTCGCCTTCTCATAGGTTGCCTTCAAGGTTGGGATCCGGAGCCTGCCTGTCGCAGACAGCAGGTCACGTGCTCGCAGCAATACCGCCACGTTCGCCGAGCGCGGTCTGGGCCGACGTGTCCGCGTCTTCCGCTGCCACGACGTCGGTCTGTCCGGGTGGCGACGACCCGGGCGCGGCTGACCGGTCGGCCAGGTGCACCACATCAGCTGGGAGAGCCGGGCCGGCGAAGGTCGCGTTCCTCCTTTTCCCAACCTGGAGTCAGCGGCGCCAGCCTCCGCGCCCGAGCCAGGACGTTGCGGGCGGACTCCAGGGCAGCTTCGGCCGTAGCAACCTGGTCGTTGGTGGTAGTCGCGGAAGAGACGGCGCCGAGTGGGCTTGGACGGCGGCCGGACCTGCGCGGTTTTCGGTCCGCCGTTCGGCGCGACGAGAGCGCGCCGCCTCCAGCGGCCCTCGGGCCGGGCTGCAGCTCGCGACGGGCGAAGCATGTCGCGTTCCTGAGCGTCCGCCTCCTGATGGCGGCGACTTCACGGCGAGCGTCGCGGCGTCGCGGCCCGCGCGTCGAGGTCGGGCACGTCGTCCGGCAGCGACCGCGCCGAGGAGCATGCCCGCACGGTCAGGCGTTGATGGTTGGCCTGTGTCCGGGTGAGGGTCTGTGCGGCTGCGGCGGGCTCCCGGAGTGCACAGTGCACGTGCCCCATCAGTCGTTCCAGGTCGTCCTGGCGGGTCTGGGCCTCCTTGTGGGCGTCGTCGGTTGCGTCGGCCAGTTCGTCGACCTGTTCGGCCAGGACGTTGACGCGCTGTTCGGCCAGGGCGGCATGCTGGTCGGCGCGCCTCGCGATACCCCCGCTGAACAATTGAGCAGGATCTTCTGACGGTCCGATGGTGGGGACTGCAGGAACTGGGCGAAGTCACCCTGCGGGAATACGACGCACTGCTCGAAACGTCAAGCCGAGCAGCGTCTCGACCGCGTCGGACACGCCACCGTCGGAGGCCATTGTTCGGTCAGGTCGTCCACCCCGCCAACCCGAGTTGGATCGGTGAGACGTTCGCTCCCTTTGCTCTGCACGCCGACGCTGGGCGCGGGCGCAGTTCGCGGGCCACGACGTACCGGTGCGGGCCGGCGTCGAACAGCAGCCGCACCGTGGCCCGGGTGGTGGTCGGGGCGAGCGCGAACTTGACGCGCTGTCCGGTGAGCCCACCGAGGGGCCGACCCGCAGCAGCAGCGCGCGCCCATCGCGTCCACGATCGTCGACTTGCCCGACCCGGTCGGGCCGACCAGCGCCGAAGTAGTCGGCATCGGTGAAGTCGACCGTGGTCTGTTCGCGGAAGCTCGCGAACCCGTTCATCTCCAACAGGACCGGACGCATCTGGGTCTCCTCAGCTTTCCGGTGCCGGCGCTGGTCAGATCGTCGTGCAGTTCGGTGATGTACAGCTTCCCGAACCGCCGTCGTCCACGGACTGCTCATGCAGGGGAACTGCGCGAACAGGTCCTGCCGGCTCCGCTCATCACCGGCGGTCAGCGGGCCGGCGCGGTGGTCCAACGCGCTTGGAGGACCGTGCCACCTGCTCACGCAGCCCGGCCCGGGTCGATTGGCGGAGGAAGACCCGCAGGTAGTCGTCCTGGAAGTCGTCGGTCAGTGCGGCGGTCTCCTCGCTCGACCGTTCCGGTGACCGTCCGCAGCCGTCGACCAGCCCGGATCGGAATGTCCGTGACTCTCGGCGGAGTGGTAGGGGCTGCGCACCAGGAATACCACGTTGGTGTTCTCCTGCTCCCCGAAGTCGATGGCCAAGTGGGCGAAAATGCCCAAGTGGTGCACACGTGCGGCGACTGCTGGCGGCGATGCACATGCCAACGCCACGTAGTGCGCCTCGACGGGAAACGTCGCGGGCACCGAATACTCGAGCTGCGCGGCGCGTTCCCCGCCGCCCACCGCCGTTCGTGATGGTCAGGCGGCCACATCACGACGTTCACATGGTCTTGGTGAACCGGCGGTCAAGTCGCCCACCACGTCGCGGACCGTCGTACTCTCTGCAATCCGAGAGTGTCGGCCGACCAGTTGCGGTGGCCGCACCGCCCAGCGTTGGGACAGGAACGGCAGCATCGAGACCCGGATCGGTTCACCCATGGTGGCCGTGAAGAGCTACTCCACGCCCCCGTTGGCCGCCCGCGCCGCGCCAGCCAGATGGATCCCGGCATAACGCATCAGCGGCCGGTACGCCTCGAACGTGCTGGCATGGTCGTGTTCTCGGCGGCGAGCACCTCGGTGCCGCGACGCAGTTGGAGCAGCGTGTCGACGACCAGTTTCTGCGCCGACGCGGACGGCGCGAACGACGCAGGTCGCCGGCGATCTCGTACCGCGTCGACCTGGTGTTCGTCGGCCACCTGGACCATTTCGCGCAGCACCGCAGCCGCTCTTCGAGCCGTTCGCGGCCTTTGAGGGTCTTGCCCGACGTGCCAGTCGGAGGTGTGCAGGAACTTCACGCGCTCGGAGGCGCTTCAAACGCAGCCCCCCGCCTGGGCGGCCGACACGACGGCGACGGACGGCATCGGCGCTATGGATGGTGCGGCGATGCGCCAGAAGGGTGGGATGTCATCGTCGGGGACGGTCATCGGCAGCCTGGCGAACACGTCGCGCTGGCTGCTCGTTGGGCATGCCCGCGTCACGGGGCGGCAGGATCGGGCCGGCGCATTCGGACAGCCGGGTCGCCCAGGCCGGGAACGGGAACTCCCACCGCGACGGATCTCGGGCTGGGAGATGAACATCTCGTACCCGGCTTGGCGAGGAGTGGCCCCGATCCGTTGGGAGGTCGTCAGGAACCCGTACGGGGCGGACGCCTCGGGCTGGGTCCGAGCGGCCGACGATCTCGATGCTCGCCGACGATTCGGCGCTGTCCGCCGCGCACTGATCAGGATGATGCCCAGGAACCGGCCTCGTTCGGCGATGTCGAGCAGGACGTCCTTGATCGGACTGTTGCCCTCGGGGGTGCATCAACTCGTCGATCATGGTGGAAACAGGAGCCCGCCAGGTCCGGCTGCCTCCTTGCGGCGGTCTCGCTCGCCAGGACGACACCGACCACGAACCGTTGGGCCCGTTCGGCGAATTGCGCAGGTCGACGACCGTGACCTGCTGGTTCGCGGTAGAGATGGCCCGGGATCCGGGATTCGGCCAGGGTCGCCGCGGATGATGTCCCGGAGCGCCTTGGCGGACGAAACGCCGCACGGACGAACGCGTTGACGGTGCGGCACCGGTCCCGCCCACGCCGGGCGGGTGCTGCTCGTCTCGCTGACCCGGGTGGTGATCAGTTCGGCACCAACTTCTCCGCCTCGTACGCGCGGACCATCTCACCGTCGATGAAGGCCGCCCCGTCCTGGCCGGCGGGCTGCACGTCTAGGCGCAGCCGATCACCTGGTGGACGACCATCGTGTACTGGTTGCGTTCGTCCTCCGCGTCGGCGAACACGTACGGCAGGAACTCCTGCTGACACAGCTCCGTGATCGTCCACCAGAACGCGAGACCCCGCTGGCGCGGCCGGCGACGTTGGGGCGACCATGAGCGAGCCGGTGGAGCGTACAAGCTGGCGACGCGGAACGGGTCGGCGGGCAACCCCAGCCGGGCGTACTCGAGCCTTAGCGCGTCGTCGAGGCGCTTGTTGGCCTGGTCGAGGAACAGCAGGTCCTCACCCTTCACGCTGAAGATCAGTGCTTTGGCGTTGACGCTGCGCGCTCTCGAGCACTCCGGATCTGAAGTATCCAGTGGAGGAACCAGGCCAAGCTGGTCTTCGTCGCGACCCCAGACATGCTGCTGATCGACACGTGCGCCCCACGGGTTCCGTCCAGGAACTCGAGGTTGACGTAGATCGGCACGCCGTCGCGGCCCAACCCGACCGGGACCTTGGCGTCCATCCGGTCGAAGCACACGCCTGGGCGCGTTCCGTGTTGGTCGCGCGGCGCACGATCTCACGGGGCGCGGAGGATGTAGAACTCCGGCTCCACCCGGGTCGTCGTAACCTCCGCGATCTCCTGGACCTGGGCGGGTAGCACCGAAGATCGCGCAGCCGAACCGGCGCCCTCGTGCCGGACCGGACCTGAGCCACGACGCCTGCCGTCAGGACCGGCTCGACGTCCTGGGACAGCGCGGACGGTCACGACCACGTCGTCCAGCTGCAGATACGCGCGTCAGCGGCCAGGCCGACACTGAACTGCAACGGGGCGGCGTCCTCGGCGCCCAGTACCCGGCCGACGACTCCGGCCGCCGCCCCGTGGCGAGCCCCGGCGGCGGGATCCTCGGCCGCCGACTGTCCGTCCGGTGTCGGCGCCATGCAGCGTCGCCCTGGTCGTCCTGCCAGGCCTCCGGGCTGTCAGTCACGGTTCTCCAACCTCACAATCACGCATCTGACTACGCACGGTAGACCACCCCTGCGACAGTCCAGGCCTGTCGCGATGAATTCGAGGACAGCCCGCTGCGTCGAACGCTGTTTGTCGGACCGCCGTGTCCACGGCCATGTCCGTAGACCACCCAGAACACGGCGGGCTCGACATCGAAGGCCAGTGTCCGTCACCTGCGGGACCCACCCGGGGGACGTGGCGACCTGCCCGTCCCATTTCTTTACTCGCATCTGGCGCCGCTACCCTGTTGCCCTTTGTGTCGCTCATCGAGGACGCCCGGCACCTAGGACCGGCCGGGCAGCTGCGCTTCGCGGTCAAGGAGCGGCCGCGAGCACCGCCAACCGGCGTCTGTCGTTGGGGGACGCTCCATTAGCGGCACAGGCAACGTCGTTCTCAGCGGCTGGTCGCATCCGGTCATCAGTGGAGTGGGCGAGAGCATAGAACGGATTCGGGCCGCGACCTGCTCCGGGCTCCACCAGCGGGGCTGCTCGTGTCTGCGAGTAGGCACTGATCGACGGCGGGCAGATCCACGCTCCAACCCGGGTGGATCACGCCGAATGTGTCACGCCGTGGTCTCTCGCGCTGACCGGCGACCCTCCCGCCAGACGGGCATGCCCGGTCATCGGCTGGGGCCGCGGCTGACCCACTCCCGGGTGCGGCGCCCGGGGATCGGTGGTGGTGGGCGGTTGGCCCCTGGTGCGGGCGGGGATGGTGGCCGGGTGCAGCGGGTCGGACGATCGCCGTGGGGGCGAGCCGGGTCGCCGCGGCGACGTGGGGGGTCTCGTTGGTGGGGGTGATCGGGCGGACGGGGCCGACGGCCACGGCGGCGGCGTCGGTGGCTTCGCGAGCGTGGTGAGGGCGCCGAGGACGCGTCGGTGCAGGGCCCTGACCGTGGGAGCGGGCGTCCAGGCGCCGGCCGTGTCGCGGGGGGGTCAGGAAGGCGCCGTCGGCGATCGCGGTGTACAGGTTGTCCTGGACGGTGCGAGCCAGCCGGACCAGGCGGGCGCGGCGAGGGCCGCGAGGTCGGGCTGAGGGCGCCTCAGGACCGGCCGATGGCCGCGACCTGCCGTGCATGGGTGGCCCCTCGCATATCGCCGACAGTGGGCGGCAGCCAGCTGCCAGTGGTGCCTATACTCAGCCGAACCGGCGACGACCTGAGCGAGGTGCACCAGACGCAGCGGCCCGCGGGTCCTCGGCGGCGCGGGCGAGGTGATGAGCGATCACCGCGACGGCGCCGGCGCACAGCCGGTACTGGGTGGCCGTCAACGACGGCTCCGTCCCCGACCGCGGTGGGCCCCGTCGAGGGCGGCGGGAACCTGGGGGTGAGCGTGGTGATCGACGCCGGGCCCGGGACCTGGACCGGAAGTCGGTGGGCACACCAGTGGGCCAGCCGGATCACCACGTCGGCGGCCGCCGCCAGGTTGGCCCTGTTCGCGCCTGGCGGACACCCCACACTCGCGTGGTGCAGCTCCGGGCTGCCGTGGAGCTGGTCCGCCAATTCGGGGTCGAGGACGGCGACGGTGCCGGCCATGGCGGCGAGGTCGCCGATCATTGCCCACCGCCCGGTGGACGGATCGACCTGGGCTGGCTCGAGCGGGTCACGGCTGGCGTGGGCGGCGACCCGGTCGACGGCTCGTGCGGCCTGGGACCCATGCGGGCCAGGGCCGGTCCAGGAGGAGATCGGTGGGTGCCGGGCCGGCCACGTCGGTGACGGGGTAGCGGCGCAGCAGCACCCCGGTCGCGGTGATTGGGTCGCGCGGGCGGCGGTCACCGCCAGGGCCCGGGCGGTCGGCTTGGCACGGTC
Source organism: uncultured Actinomycetota bacterium (assembly GCA_963825645.1). Lineage (GTDB taxonomy): Bacteria > Actinomycetota > Actinomycetes > Actinomycetales > Kineosporiaceae > JADJPO01. The sequence continues at coordinate 383,364 of CAWGTT010000005.1, read as the reverse complement.
CTGGCCGGGAAGATCGTCCGCCAGGTGACCACCAGCGCGGTGACGAGCTGGTCCCGGGCTTGCACCGCCGCGGTCAGGTCCCGGTTGCGGCCGGTGAGGTCGCCCTGCCCGGAACATAGGCAGGCGTGTAGGTGCGAGCCGTGCTCGGTGCTCGACGCGCCGGCCGGGCGGGCTGTGGGTGACGGCGGGTCATCGGCGCCCGCGGAGGCGGCCGCGACGGCTCCCCCTACCACCGCGTCCGCCGGAGGGCTGGCCAGGCCACCGTAGGCCTCGCCGGGTCGCGGGCAGTGGCAGGTGCAGCGCGCCGGCGGGGACCAGCGAGTCGAGGTCGCCGATGGCCTTCTCGACCGTCCACCACTCGGCGAGTTACCTGCTACAACTTCCAGGTCAGGACGCCCAGGGCGTCCTCCATCCAGCCGCGGCGCCGCCGCACCGTCACGCTCACGCGAACCTCCCAATGCCAGTCCCGGCCACCGCATCTCGGTGGCCTCCGAATACGTCACGGTCTATGCCGTCGCGCGGCCCGCACCCGGCGAGGTCCTTGAGCTGTGGGCAACGGGACGCCACACAAGCGTGGATGTCCACCCGGCACCGGCGACACCATCGGGCGGAGCGTCAGGTGCCCCAGGGCGTGGGCGACGCGGCCGGGGACGGCGGCGGTGACGCCGAGGGTGGGCACCACCGTCGGCAGGGCTGGGGCGGTGGCTCGTCCGGCGTTGTGGTGGTGTCGCTGCCGCTGCCGCGCCCGAGGTCAACGCGGTGCTGCGGCCGAGTGGGGGGTCGCGGTGGTGTTGTTCGATCCGCCAGCCGGTGTGGTTGACGTTGAGGTACGCAGATGCACCCTGTTCCTGCGGGACGGCCCCGGCGGCCGCGGCGTGCGCGGCCATGGAAATGCGTGCATGTTCGTGATGAAGTCCGGGTGGTCCGACCCGGAGGGGTCGTCGGCCCGTACCCCACTCCGGGAACGCCAGCGGCACCCGCGGCGCGGCGGCGAAATCCCTGGTGGGCGCCGCCCACTGCGGGCTGCCTCCCCGTTCGGTGTCCATCAGGTGGGCGTCCCGAATGGCCCGGACAACGGGACCCAGCCGGTGTACAGATCGACGCGCAGCAGTTCACAACGTCATCACCGGGCCACATCGCCGGGATCCCGATATCCGAAGCGGTACCGGCGTTGGCGGTGAACACGATCCGAGCCGCCTGGGGAACTCGGCCCGGAGGATCGCCGCGTAGCGGCGCCACCCAGCTGTGAACGCGTCCACGGTGACGAGGTCACCACGACATCCAGTCGCCGTTCATCTCGTGCGCGATCTGGACGAACGTCGGGGCCGGCGCGGTCGCCAGGGTCCGGGTGGCGTCGCTCCACCGCTCCTCGAACGCCCCGTCGGCGACCGCCTGCGCCCAGAGGTCTCCCCCGCCACCAGCGCGCCGACCGCCCCAGGCCAGGGCCGCCGCCACCCCATGCCGGCATTGCGCGGTGTCGTCGGTGTCTCCATGCCCCGATGATCCCCAACGAGTCCCGCGCATCGCGGCCAGCGACCCGTCCACCGCGGCCGGCCGGACGACAACCACCGGGTGGCGATCGAGCCGGATCCCGTGCCCTCCGAGCCGGGGCCGGCTCGTGGATAAGGGCAACCGCCGTCCACAGAACAAGCGCCGCGGCACCCTGTCGACAGCGGGTGCCCTGTCACCGAGCCGGTCCCGGCTCCGCCGGGCGTTGAATCCGTCGGCTCGATCGCCACCGGGTGGTTGTCGGGGGCGTCCGGTCCGGCCGCGGTGGACGGGTCGCTGGCGGCGATGCGTGGGGAGCCGTTGGGGATCATCGGGACGTGGGGGGACACCGACGACGCCGCGCAACGCCTGCATGGGGTGGCGGCGGCGCTGGCCGGCTGGGACGGCGCGGTCAGTGTGGCGGTCGGCGCGCTGGTGGCGGGGGAGACCTGGGCGCAGGCCGCCGACGGGGCGTTCGAGGAGCGGTGGAGCGACGCCACCCGGACTCTGGCGACCGCGCGGGCCGGGAAGGGCCCGACGTTCGTCCAGATCGCGCACGAGATGAACGGCGACTGGATGCCGTGGTCGGTGACCTCTTCCACCGTGGACGCGTTCCAGGCCGGGTGGCGCCGCTACGCGGCGATCCTCCGCGCCGAGTTCCCGGCGGCTCGGATCGTGTTCACCGCCAACGCCGGCACCGCCTCCGATATCGGGATCCCGGCGATGTGGCCCGGCGATGACGTCGTGGACGTCTACGGCGTCGACCTGTACACCGGCTGGGTCCCATTGGATTCCCGCGCCGACTGGGACGCCCACCTCATGGACACCGAACGGGGCGACAGCCCCCGCGGGAATCGGCGCCCACCAGGCGTTCGCGGCAGCGCACGGCAAACCGTTGGCGTTCCCGGAGTGGGGATTACGGGCCGACGACCCGTCCGGGTCGGACCACCCGGGCTTCATCACGAACATGCACGCGTTCATGGCCGCCCACGCCGCCGCGCCCGGCGCCGACCCCGCGGGCCGGGTGATCTACGACGTGTACTTCAACGTCGACCACGGCGGTGACGCCCGCTGGCGGATCGACAACACCACCGCCAACCCCCGCTCGGCCGCCGCGTACGCCGCGTTGACCTGGGGCAGCAGCAGCGACAGCGGCAGTGACACCACCACAACGCCGGACGACCCGCCGCCCCAGCCCTGCCCGACGGTGGTGCCCACTCCTCGGCGTCACCGCCGGCGTCCCCGGCCGCGTCGCCCTCGCCCTGGGGCACCTGACGCTCCGCCCGATGGTGCTCACCGTGCCCGGGTGGACATCCACATCCGCTCTGCGGCGTCCCGTTGCCCACAGCTCGACGACCTCGCCGGGGTGCGGGCCGCGCGACGGCATAGACCGTGACGTATTCGGAGGCCACCGAGATGCGGTGGCCGGGACTGGCATTGGGAGGTTCGCGTGAGCGTGACGGTGTGGCGGCACAGCGGCTGGATGGAGGACGCCCTGGGCGTCCTGACCTGGAACGCCCTGTACGGCGGGTTAGACATCGCCGAGTGGTGGACGGTCGAGAAGGCCATCGGCGACCTCGACTCGCTGGTCCCCGCGGGCGCGCTGCACCTGCCGGTCCCGCCGCGACCCGGCAGCCTGGGCGAGGCCTACCGGATCCTGGCCAGCCCTCCGGCGGACGCGGTGGTGGGGGAGCTGATCGCGGCCGGCACCGCCGCGGGCCGCCTCCGCGGGCACCAATGACCCGCCCGTCCAGCCCGTCCAGCCCGGCCGGCCCGGCCGGCACGTCGACGAGCACCGAGCTCGCCGCGGCGGCCTCGCACCTGCACACCCTCCTATGTTCCGGGCAGGGCGACCTCACCGGCCGCGACCGGGACCTGATCGCGGCGGTGCAAGCCCGGGACCAGCTCGTCACCGCGCTGGTGGTCACCTGGCGGGCGATGCTGCCCGGCCAGGACCGTGCCAAGCCGACCGCCCGGGCCCTGGCGGTGACCGCCGCCCAGGAACTGCAGCACAACCCGATCGCCGCGACCGGGGTGCTGCTGCGCCGCTACCCCGTCACCGACGTGGCCGGCCCGGCACCCACCGATCTCCTCCTGGACCCGCCGACCGCCCCGTCCGCCCGCGCATGGGTCCAGGCCGCCCGAGCCGTCGACCGGGTCGCCGCCCACGCCAGCCGTGACCCGCTCGAGCCAGCCCAGGTGGATCCGTCCACCGGGCGGTGGGCAATGATCGGCGACCTCGCCGCCGTGGCCGGCACCGTCGCCGTCCTCGACCTTGGACTGGCGGACCAGCTCCACGGCAGCCCCCTGCCGGAGCTGCACCACGCGAGCGTGGTCCTGCACCAGGCGCGACAGCACGCCCAGAACCTGGCGGCGGCCGCCGACGTCGTGATCCGGCTGGCCCGCTCCGGTGCCCTGCCCGAGGACTACCGCGTCCAGGTCCCCGGCCCGGCGTCGATCACCATGCTCACCCGGGCTCCCGCCGCCCTCGACGGGGCCCGCACCGCGGTCGGGGACGGACCGTCGTTGACCGCCACCCAGTACCGGCTGTTCGCCGGCGCCGTCGCGGTGATCGCTCATCACCTCGCCCGCGCCGCCGAGGACCCCGCGGCCGCCTCAGCGTTGGGTCACCTCGCTCAGGTCCATCACCGGTTCGCTGAGTCCTGGCACCACTGGCCGCTGGCTGCCACCAGTGTCGGCGATCCGCGGGCCGTGACCCAGGCCCGGCAGGTCGCCGCCCTGGTGATCAGCAGTCCTGAGGGCGCCCTGACCCCCGACCTCGCGGCCCTCGCCGCGCCCCGCCTGGTCCGGCTCGCTCGCACCGTCCAGGACAACCTGTACACCGCGATCGCCGACGGCGCCTTCCTGACCCCCGCCGACACGGCCGGCGCCTGGACGCCGCTGCCGATGGTCAGGGCCCTGCACCGACGCGTCCTCGGCGCCCTCACCACGCTCGCCGAAGCGACCGACGCCGCCGCCGTGGCCGTCGGCCCCGTCCGCCCGATCACCCCCACCAACGAGACCCCCCACGTCGCCGCGGCGACCCGGCTCGCCCCCCACCTGGAAATGGTCCGACCCGTGCACCCGGCCACCATCCCCGCCCGCACCGGGCCGAACCGCCCACCACCACCGATCCCCGGGCACGCACCCGGAATGGTCAGCCGCGGCCCCAGCCGATGACCGGGCGGTACCACTGTCGGGAGGGTCGCCGGTCAGCGCGAGAGACCGCACGGTGACACATTCCGGCGTGATCCACCCGGGTTGGAGCGTGGATCTGCCCGCCGTCGATCAGTGCCTACTCGCAGACACGAGCAGCCCCGCTGGTGGAGCCCGGAGCAGGTCGCGGCCCGAATCCGTTATACGCCCACTCCGCTGATGACCGGATGCGGACCAGCCACTGAGACGACGATCTACCTGTGCCGCTAATGGAGCGTCCCCCAACGACAGACGCCGGTTGGCGGTGCTCGCGGCCGCTCCTTGACCGCGACGCAGCTGCCCGGCCGGTCCCTAGGTGCCGGGCGTCCTCGATCGGCGACACGCGGAAGGGACGACGGGTAGCGGCGCCGGATGCGAGTAAAGAAATGGGACAGGGCAGGTCGCCGCGTCCCGCCCGGGTGGGTCCCGCAGGTGACGGACACTGGCCTTCGATGTCGAGCCCGCGGTGAGGCCCTGGTCGGTGTACGGACATGGCCGTGGAGGTGGTTAGCGGCAGTCCGACGAACGGCGTTCGACGCAGCGGGCTGCCCTCGAATTCATCGCGACAGGCCTGGACTGTCGCAGGGGTGGTCTACCGTGCGTAAGTGATCCACTGAGATGCGTGATTGTGAGGTTGGAGAACCGTGACTGACAGCCCGGAGGCCTGGCAGGACGACCAGGGCGACGCTGCATGGCAGGCACCGAGCGCCCCGGACGGACAGTCGGCGGCCGACGGGTCCCCGCCGCCGGGGGCTCGCCACGGGGCGGCGGCCGGAGTCGTCGGCCGGGTACTGGGCACCGAGGACGCCACCCCGTTGCAGTTCAGTGTCGCCCTGGCCGCTGACGCGTATCTGCAGCTGGACGACGTGGTCGTGACCGTCCGCGCTGTCCCGGGCATCGAGCCGGTCATGACGGCAGGCGTCGTCACTCAGGTCCGGTCCCGGCACGAGGGCGCCAGTTTCGGCTCCGACGTCTTCCTGATCACCGACGGCGTGCTACCCGCCCAGGTCCAGGAGATCGCGGAGGTTACGACGACCCGGGTGGAGCCGGAGTTCTACGTCCCTCCGCGCCCCGGTGAGATCGTGCGCCGCGCGACCGACACGGAACGCGCCCAGGCGTTGTACTTCGACCAGATGGACGCCAAGGTCCCGGTCGGGTTGGGCCGCGACGGCGTGCCGATCTACGTCAACCTCGAGTTCCTGGACGGAACCCGTGGGGCGCACGTGTCGATCAGCGGCATCTCTGGGGTCGCGACGAAGACCAGCTTCGCCCTGTTCCTCCTCCACTCGATCTTCAGATCCGGAGTGCTCGGAGCGCGCAGCGTCAACGCCAAAGCACTGATCTTCAGCGTGAAGGGTGAGGACCTGCTGTTCCTCGACCAGGCCAACAAGCGCCTCGACGACGCGCTAAGGCTCGAGTACGCCCAGCTGGGGTTGCCCGCCGAACCGTTCGCGTCGGCCGGCTTCTACGCTCCACCGCTCGCTCATGATCAGACCGGTCGCCCCAACGTCGCCGGCCGCACCAGCGGGGTCTCCGCGTTCTGGTGGACGATCACGGAGCTGTGTCAGCAGGAGCTCCTGCCGTACGTGTTCGCCGACGCGGAGGACGAACGCAACCAGTACACGATGGTCGTCCACCAGGTGACCACTCGGCTGCGCCTAGACGTGCAGCCCGCCGGCCAGGACGGGGCGGCCTTCATCGACGGTGAGATGGTCCGCACGTACGACGAGCTCGTCGAACTGATCACCACCCGGGTCAGCGACGACAGCACCCGCCCGGCGTGGGCGGGACCGGTCACCGGTGCCGGCACCGTCAACGCGTTCGTCCGTCGGTTGCGTTCGTCCGCCAAGGCGCTCCGGGACATCATCCGCGGCGACCTGGCCGATCCCGGATCCCGGGCCATCTCCACCGCGAACCAGCAGGTCACGGTCGTCGACCTGCACAACCTGCCCGAACGGGCCCAACGGTTCGTGGTCGGTGTCGTCCTGGCGAGCGAGACCGCCCGCAAGGAGGCAGCCGGACCTGGCGGGCTCCTGTTCACCATGATCGACGAGTTGAACAAGTACGCCCCCGAGAGAGGGCAACAGTCCGATCAAGGACGTCCTGCTCGACATCGCCGAACGAGGCCGTTCCCTGGGCATCATCCTGATCGGTGCGCAGCAGACGGCCAGCGAGGTCGAGCGCCGAATCGTCAGCAACAGCAGCATCAAGATCGTCGGCCGGCTCGACCCAGCCGAGGCGTCCCGGCCCGAGTACGGGTTCCTGCCGACCTCCCAACGGATCCGGGCCACCCTCGCCAAGCCGGGTACGATGTTCATCTCCCAGCCCGAGATCCCGCTCCCGCTCGCGGTGGAGTTCCCGTTCCCGGCCTGGGCGACCCGGCTGTCCGAATGCGCCGGCCCGATCCTGCCGCCCCGTGACGCGGGCATGCCCGACGGGCGGGCCGGACGCGACGTGTTCGCCAGGCTGCCGATGACCGTCCCCGACGATGACATCCCACCCTTCTGACGGCGCAACCCACGCCATCCATAGCGCCGATGCCATCCATGCCGCCCATGCGTGTGGCCGCCCAGGTCGGGGGGCTGCGTTGAAGGGAGCTCCGAGCACGTGAAGTTCCTGCACACCTCCGACTGGCACGTCGGCAAGACCCTCAAAGGCCGCGAACGGCTCGAGGAGCAGACTGCGGTGCTCGCGCGAAATCGTCCAGGTGGCCGACGAACACCAGGTCGACGCGGTCCTGATCGCCGGCGACCTGTATGAGTCGTTCGCGCCGTCCGCGTCGGCGCAGAAACTGGTCGTCGACACGCTGCTCCAACTGCGTCGCACGGGCGCCGAGGTGCTCGCCATCGCCGGGAACCACGACCATGCCAGCACGTTCGAGGCGTACCGGCCGCTGATGCGTTATGCCGGGATCCATCTGGCTGGCGCGGCGCGGGCGGCGGACAACGGGGGCGTGGTCACCTTCACGGCCAGGTCGACGGGTGAACCGATCCGGGTCTCGATGCTGCCGTTCCTGTCCCAACGCTGGGCGGTGCGGGCCGCGCAACTGGTCGCCAACACTCCTGCGGAGAACGTCGGCGAGTACGACCAGACGGTCCGCGACGTGGTGGGCAACTTGACCGCCGGGTTCACCGAGGACCATGTGAACGTCGTGATGTCGCACCTGACCATCACGAACGGCGTGATGGGCGGCGGGGAACGCGCCGCGCAGTCGATCTTCGAGTATTCGGTGCCCGCGCACATCTTTCCCGTCGAGGCGCACTACGTGGCGTTGGGGCATCTGCATCGCCGCCAGCAGATGGCCGCGGCGTGCCCGGTGCACTACAGCGGTTCGCCACTGGCCATCGACTTCGGGGAGCAGGAGAACACCAACGTGGTCTGCCTGGTCGAGGCCACCCCTACCACTCCCGCGAGAGTCACGGACATTCCGATCCGGGCTGGTCGACGGCTGCGGACGGTCACCGGAACGGTCGACGAGCTCGCCGCACTGACCGACGACTTCCAGGACGACTACCTGCGGGTCTTCCTCCGCGAATCGACCCGGGCCGGGCTGCGTGAGCAGGTGAGCACGGTCCTGCCCAACGCGTTGGAGGTGCGGATCGACCCCGAGTTCACCGCGCCGGCCGCTGACCGCCCGGTGATGGACCGCGGTCAGCGGAGCCCGCAGGACCTGTTCGCGCAGTTCTGCAGTGAGCAGTCCGTGGACGACGAGCGGGTCGGGAAGCTGTTCGCCGAACTGCACGACGATCTGACCAGCGCCGGCACGGAAAGCTGAGGAGACCCAGATGCGTCCGGTCCTGTTGGAGATGAACGGGTTCGCGAGCTTCCGCGAACAGACCACGGTCGACTTCACCGATGCCGACTACTTCGCGCTGGTCGGCCCGACCGGGTCGGGCAAGTCGACGATCGTGGACGCGATGACGTTCGCGCTGTACGGGTCGGCCCCTCGGTGGGCTCACCGGACGGCCGTCAAGTTCGCGCTCGCCCCGACCACCACCCGGGCCACGGTGCGGCTGCTGTTCGACGCCGGCCCGCACCGGTACGTCGTGGCCCGCGAACTGCGCCGCACCAGCGTCGGCGTGCAGAGCAAAGGGAGCCGGCTCGAACGTCTCACCGATCCGACTCGGGTTGGCGGGGTGGACGACCTGACCGAACCGATCGCCTCCGACGGTGGCGTGTCCGACGCGGTCGAGACGCTGCTCGGCTTGACGTTCGAGCAGTTCTGTCAGTGCGTCGTCCTCCCGCAGGGTGACTTCGCCCAGTTCCTGCAGTCCCCGCCGTCGGACCGTCAGAAGATCCTGCTCAAATTGTTGGGGGCGGAGCGGTACGAGGAGATCGCGAGGCGCGCCAACCAGCGTGCCGCCCTGGCCGAACAGCGCGTCAACGTCCTGGCCGAACAGGTCGACGAACTGGCCGACGCAACCGACGACGCCCACAAGGAGGCCCAGACCCGCCAGGACGACCTGGAACGACTGATGGGGCACGTGCAGGTGCGGCTGCCGGAGCTCGCCGCAGCCGCACAGACCCTCACCCGGACACAGGCCAACCATGAACGCCTGACCGTGCAGCAGTCGCTCCTCGGCGCGGTCACCGTGCCGGACGACGTGCCCGACCTCGACGCGCGGCACGACGCCGCGACGCTCGCCGTGAAGATCGCCGCCGATCAGGAGGCGGACGCTCAGGAACGCGACATGCTCGCCCGTCGCGAGCTGCAGGACGCCCCGGCCCGAGGGCCACTGGAGGCGGCGCGCTCTCATCACGCCGAACGGGCGACCAAAGCCGCGCAGCGTCCGGCCGCCGTCCAAGCCCACTCCAGCGCGGTCTCTGCCGCGACTACCACCAACGACCAGGTTGCTACGGCCGAGACTGCCCTGGAGTCCGCCCGCAACGTCCTGGCTCGGGCGCGGGAGGTGGCTGGCGCCGCTAACTCCCAGGTTCAGAAGGCCATGGAGGAACGCGACCTTCTCACAGGCCCGGCTCTCCCAGCTGATGTGGTGCACCTGGCCGACCGGGTCAGCCGCGCCCGGGTCGTCGCCACCCGGACGCAGACCGACGTCGTGGCAGCGGAAGACGCGGACACGTCAGCCCAGACCGCGCTCGGCGACGCTCCGGACCGGGCGGTATTGCTGCGAGCACGTGACCTGCTGTCTCAACTGGCCGACAGGCAGGCCCGGATCCCAACCTTGAAGGCAACCTATGAGAAGGCGAGCACCGCTGCCGGCGACGCCGAGCGGGCGGTGACCGACGCGTCCGAGCGGGTCAAGGCCGCCGCCGACGCGGTCCACGCCGCCCGCCAGGCCAACGCGGCCGCCGTCCTGCGGCCGCATCTGATCCCGGGGGAGCCGTGCCCGGTCTGCGATCAGGCCGTGACACTCCTCCCGACCCAGCTGGACGCCCCCGAGGTCGCCGTCGCGGAAGCCACGCTCAGGGCCGAACAGGCCCAGCTCGCGGGGGCGCAGAAGGCCCACGTCGCCGGGCAACTCGCGCAATCGGCAGCCGCTGGTGCAGTGAGCACGGAGAACACCGAAATCGACCGCCTGCTCGCCGCCATTCCTGATGGTCCACGTGACGTCGCGGGCGTGGACGACGCGATGAGCAGCCTCCAGGCGCTGGACGACACCGCCCGTACCGCACGGCAGGCGCTGCAAACGGCTCGGCAGCAGGCCAAGCAGGCCGTTGAGGCCCTCACACGGGTTGAGACGGCCGAGGCTGCCGCCCGCGAAGCGGTCCGGGCCGCACGCGACCCGCTCGTTGCGCTCGGCGCTCCGGCCGTCGACGACTCAGACCTGTTGACCGCGTGGACCACCCTGACCGACTGGGCGCACGGGCAGGCCACCGCAAAGACGGAACACCTCACGGCCGCTCAAGCCCAGCTCTCCCAGGCCGAGGCGGCGCTGCACCAGGCTGAGGGCACCTTCACTGCCCGTGAACGAGACGTCTCCGACGCCCGGGCCACGCAGCAGCGTGCCATGCAAGCCGTCGAACAGGCCCGGGCTCGGCTGGACGAGCTGACGCGACGGCTGACCGAACTCGACGACCTGCTCGCCGGCGCCCCCACGGACGCTGCTGCCGAGGAACTCCTGACGCACATCGCGCAGCTGGAAGCCGCCCAACGTCAGGCCGACACCGTCCTGCTGTCAGCTCGCACAGTCCACGAGAAGGCTCGCGTGAACCTGGCGGAAGCGACCGCGGAGATCAGCGCAGGCTTCGCTCGCCTGCGGAAGGTCCGCGACCCGTTCGTTGCGCTCGACGTCCCCGAACTTCCCGACGAGGGGCTCCTCGCGGCGTGGAACGTACTGACCCGGTGGGCCGGCGACCAGTCGGCGGTCCTGTCAGCCGCGCTCCCCGGCGCAGCAGCCCAAGTCGATGACGCCCGGCAGGCCCGCCGGCAGATCAGTACGCAATTGGCCGACGAGATGAGCCACCACGGCCTGGACGTCCCTGACGGCGAGTTGGCTGGGCAGGCATTGCCGGTGGTCGCCGCTGCCCTGGAGCGGGCTCGCGCCGCGACCGAGAAGATCGGTGAGCGCCGCGACCGTGCCGCCCGCCTTTCCGGCGACCGGGACGAGGCCCAGAAGGAGCAGCAGGTCGCGAAACTGCTCGGCGATCTGCTGCGCGCTGACCGTTTCCAACGGTGGCTGGCAACCGCCGCGTTGGACGCACTGGTCGTGGACGCTTCCGCAAGCCTGATGGAACTGTCCGGGGGACAGTTCGACCTCACCCACGACAAAGGCGAGTTCTACGTCATCGACCACGCCGACGCCGACTCGAAACGCTCGGTGCGGACTCTGTCCGGCGGGGAGACGTTCCAGGCGAGTCTGGCGTTGGCGTTGGCCCTGTCCGCGCATATGTCCACCCTGGCCGCTGCCGGCGCGACCCGGCTGGATTCCATCTTCCTCGACGAAGGTTTCGGCACGCTCGACCCGGACACCCTCGAAGTGGTCGCGACCACGTTGGAAGGCCTCGCGAACGGGGAACGGATGGTCGGCGTGATCACGCATGTGGCCGCCCTCGCCGAACGGGTCCCGGTCCGGTACAAGGTCCGTCGGGACGCCATCACGTCCAGCGTCGTGCGAGAGACCCCATGACCACCACACCGTCGATGCCGGCCGTGACGACGCGCCCCTCGGGAAGCGAAGGGATGCGGTTCAGTGTGGACGGCTGGGATCCGTCCTACGGGTCCAGCGTCGAGGTCGACGACGATCTGGGCGAGTCGACCGCCAGCATCACCACGGACGTCGAGATGCCCGACACGGACTGGCGTTCCATTCGGCTGGACTCGACGATCGCGCAGCCGTCGGCGCTGCTGTTCGTCGATGGGGTCCGCCGCATCGAGGCCCGGGTCTGGATCGATGAGGAAACGACCGGTGGTGCGCCGGCCACGGATGCCACGCCCGGCCTGTGCGCGTCGTATGCGGCGGGCGTGATGTGTTGCTGCCACCAGCAGGCGCACCTGCTGACCGTCGAGACACGCCGGGGCCTGTTCAGCATCGCGCCGCACGCCGTCGACGTGACGACGTATGCCGGCACCTACGAGGCCTGCCACACCCCGGCGAACCCGATGGTGCCGCTGTCGATGACGTTGTCGGAGGCGTTGCAGCGTCGCCTCGGTGACATCGAGGTCTTGACGGCGGTCGCTGCGCGTTCGGCGCTAGCGGGGCGGGGCCCGGATGACGGTGCGGACCTGCTGGTCGTCGACGGCCCGTTGCGCGGCCGGCAGCATCTGCCGCGTTCCCTCGGGTTCATCAAGAGTCACCGGACGGCGTACCTGCCGCCGAATCTGCATTCGATGGTCGCCAGTTTGACGGCCGGGGAGCGGACACCGGTGTTCCTGATGGGGACCAGTTGGGAGCGTCATTCTTGGTACCTGCGGCTGCCCTGCCCCGTGGGCTCCCCGTGGACCGGCATCGTGCGGATCGAATGCAGCGCCGACTTGAAGCGCGACACCGTGATCGACCTGGCGAACCTGAGTCAGGTGACTTTGCCCCGGTTCGCGTCGACCGAGTACAAGGACGCCCGCGCCCCACAGAACCTGTACCCGATCGCGGGGCTGGAACGGCAATTGCGCCGCCGGCTCGGCGACACGCGACTGCTGTACCGAGCGCTTCGTCAGGCGGCCGCCCGGTAGACACCTGCAGATGCGGGGCAGCGGGCAGGGCCATTGCGTAGTCATGAGTGAGGGCGCCTGAGCTAGCTGTGTACCCGATCGCGCCAGGCGACGAAGATCGTTGAGGTTGCGACGAATCCGGCCACCATCCCCGCGAGGTAGTCAGCCCCGGGCAAGGCTGACACTCTGCTCTAGCCTAGCTCCGGCCGCGTCGAGCGAGCCGGTCCATTCCAGCCCGAATCGGGGATGCGAAGGGCGAACAACAACGCCACGAATCCTCCGAAACTCCCTTATCGGGGAACCAGTTAGCGAGGATGCCGATGACGCAGAGGAGGCCGATGGCAACCAGCTGCAGTGCACGGTTCGTGGGAGGACTCCGCCAAGGAGGAACTACTTTCGGTGACTGATCATGTCATATCGTGATGCACGGGGGGAATGCCGACGAGCGCCACGCGGCCACTGCCCAGACCGGGGGTGCTATGCCCCGGGAGGATGGCCGAGCTGGTCGAAGAGGGTCCCGGGCGGGTTGCCCGGTGGAACGCACCACCGACAACGCCGCCGCTCCCCAAGAGGACGCCGGGGGCAGGTTGCTCGTCAATGCCAGCCCCGCTTGGCTACTGATCGTGCGTGTGCTCGGTCCAGGTGGTGCCGTCCCACCAGCGCCAGCCGGGACCTGTGGGATTGGGGAACCAGCCAGCAGGGGGAAGGGCGACCGGCTGCGTCACGACCTTCGACTTGCGGTTCGACTGCGGTGACGACCTCTCAGCGACTGTGGCCCTGGAACTCAGATTCTCGACCCACGCGGGGGGTAGATCGGCGGCCCGCGTCGGATAGAGCGTCACCTCGGCCTTGAATGGGTTCCCGCGAACGCTGCCGCGCACGTACAGCGTGATCCCGGACTGTTCGGCGTGCCGGACCACTGCCAGCAGATGCTCACTCATCCCGGGCGTGAGCCTGCCCACCGGGCGTCCGTCGATCCGGACTTCTAGCACCTGCCGGGTGCTGCGAGCCTTCTGCTCGGTGACTTCGTGCAGGGTGGCCAGGACGGCGGCGTGGCCGGTCGCAGCGACCAGCGGTGCGAGAGCGTCCATGTGGGCGTCCTCGCCGGTGACCTGCATCGCGGCCCCTGGTGGGATCTGCATGGCATTGTCCGACGGGGGGGCGTTCACCGGTACCAGCAAGCCGGGCGGGCCGAGGTCCAGTTGGACGCTCGCGGCCCACCGCTCGTCGTCCCAGGCCCCCCACCACACCCGCGCTGGCACGGAGAGCGCGACCTGCCGTTCGGCGAGCATCTGTAGCAGCGGGGAGTAGTCCGCCGCGTCCTCGCGCGGCAGATGGCCGACGATGGCCCCGTCGATCAGCACCGCCACCGCGTTCGGGTCGTACTCGTTGGTGGGCTGAGCCATCACCACGGCTGTGGTGATGGCCTCTCCCGTCGGCCCCCCGCCGAGGCGTCCCGCGATCTGTTTCAGATTTACCTCGTAGTGGCTCTCGCCCACAACGTTCTGACACATGCGGCCCGTCGGCCACGCCTCGACGACGCGGAGCCGCTCCACGTGCAAGGCATCGGTCTTCTCCTTCTCGGCTCTCCCAAACCTCATAGACACGGAAAGTACCGCTCCAACTACATGTAGTCAGGTAGGACGGGGTCCGGAACCTTCTGCAGTTCCCTTCGGTCTGGCCCCAACTCGGGACTACTCGCCCAAGGAGGTGGCTGCCGGCGCGCCAACGGGCCGCCCCAGTCGCATACATTGCGTTACGCTTGCTGACGCAATGTGAGTTGCTGATTCAAGGAGAACCGTGAAGAGGATCCTTGGCGCTGCCCTCTGCAGCGGCGTCCTGACGCTGTCTGCATGCGGTGGCTCAGCAGGTACCGCCGTTGAGAGCCCGAATGCCGCGGCCGCCGTAGGGGCGTCGGCGCTGGCGGGTAGGGCCATCCGCCGCGCAGAAGGCCGCATTCGTCAGCGCCTACAAGAAGGCGTATCCGACGCTGGCGGACGGCCGCTCGGATGAGGCCATCGGCGACGACGTGGACAACACCTGCTTCGACGTCGCGCAGGGCGAGGACATGGCCATCGTCCTGGGTCACGTCGCTGCTCGGTTCGAGCGCAACGGCATCACGCCCGATGCGGAGACGTCCAAGGGCATCCTCGCGCTGGCTCAGAAGACGGCTTGCCCCTGACCGAGCTGGCCGAGGCCGCAGCTCGTCCGTAGCGACGCCACTCCCAAGGAACCACCCGCGACGCCCCGCCCCTCGCACCCGAGAGGCGGGGCGTCGCCCGTGCGAGCGCAGGCCGAGCGGAGAGGTGGTGACTGCATCGACCTTCGATCCGCGCCCGAGGGAGCGACGCCGGTGACCTTGACGCCCCATCAGGGGGTGATCGTGACCACGGCCACGGACGCCGCGTGAGCGAAGCCCAAGCCGACCCTCATCGTCCTCTTCACCGCCACTCTGGCACGAGGCCGAGCTCGGGTGTAGTTGATACCCTCGGGGGTATATCAAGGTTTGGA
Organism: uncultured Actinomycetota bacterium; assembly: GCA_963825645.1. Lineage (GTDB taxonomy): Bacteria > Actinomycetota > Actinomycetes > Actinomycetales > Kineosporiaceae > JADJPO01. The sequence continues at coordinate 368,063 of CAWGTT010000005.1, read as the reverse complement.
GGAAGGGGTGATCCCTCAAGCCGCCGCGATCAACCGGCGCGCGGTCTTGCGCCTCGGCGGTGCTGGCGCGGCCGCTGGCGTGCTGGCTGCCTGCTCGGGCCGAGGCCAGTCCAGTGGCGCCACGTCCAGCGCCTCGGGAGGGGACTCGGTCGGGCGCCGCCGACGGCTCCTGGCGAGTTGGTGAGCAGCAACCGGCGTCTCGCTGTCACCCTGACGGCGGCGGCCACAATGGTGCCGTGGGGCATCGGTCGTCGCTTCGCGCTCACGTACAACGGCACGGCGCCTGGCTGCTGCTGACCGTCGTCTCTGGGTGGTGCTCAGGTCCCCGCGGCGGAGATCGAGCGGTTCGGGGTGAAGGTCCTCACGGGTCCGCAGGTACAGGCCTGGTGTAGCTTCCGCCCGATCGGATCCGGCATCCCGGACCTCGTGCGCGCGGCCGAGTTGGAATTTGAGCCGGGCCACTGGGCACGATCCGCTGGTGTCGCTTCCGCCTTTGCCCTGCGCGACGAACACGCGCCCTGATGCTGTCGGGTGTCAGTCGGCGAGGTCGAGATCGAGATCCAAGTACTCGCGGGCGTAGCGGGCGACGTCGTCCAGCAGGTAACGGCGGTGCTGGCGGCCGGCTGCCCCCGGGAGTGAGTGTATAGGGGAGCCGCTCCCGAGGGATCAGGCGCACGGTGCTTCGGTGTATGCCGAGGAGTGCAGCTACCTCCTGCGCTCCGACGCGCCGGGGCTGCTCCTCGCTCACCTGCGAAAGGGTATCGGCGCCCGTTGCGTGGGCGGCGCCCTCGCCAAGTGTTCTCCTCATTCGCCTTTTGAATCAATTGCTACTTTTAGACCATATCAGTAGCCTGCAGTCGAGAGCAGTGGCGTGTCAAACGGTCGGCGAGCCTCGTCCTTCGGGGTGCCCCGCACCCTTCCCGGAGGTCCTTCATGCCTCTTGTCCCGCCTAGAAGCTGGTCTAATCAGGCGGTCGGAGCTCAGCGGCATGGTCCGCGGAACTGGGCGATGCACATCTCGGCAGCCGAGATCTGCCTGGTGCTGAGTTGTGCACTGGAAGGAGGTCCGGCGCTTCACGTGTTGACCCACGTGCCCAAAGGGTCAAGCGCCGACCGGAGGCTGCGCGCAGCTGGCTGGAAGCCGGTCGAGATATGGAGGTGGAGATCGTGGGGGTTCCTTGCGCAGGTCGAGCCGCTGGGACAGTCGGCGGCCGACGGCACGCCGCCCCGCTAGCTGGACGCGGCAGGCTCGGCGCCAGCCATCAGTGGGCTGGCCCAGGACGCCCGTCGTGAGCAGGCAACTGGTGTCGGCCAGGTTGAGGTCCGAGCCTGACCATGACCGCCACCGGTGACCCCGGTGTCTTTGGTCTGTGTACAGGGCGCGCGGGTTTGGAGTAGGTCCGACAGCGCCACGTGCCGATGTGCACGGTTTTGGAGCCGCATCACTTGGGAGGACGAGATGGCGAGACAGGGGTGGCGGACCGTGGAGTTGCACGATCTGCGTGTGACGGTGGACCTGCTGTCCGCCGCCCGAGCGTTCCGCATCGGCACGACTGCCGTGCACTCAATCGAGGATGGCTGGGCCGGCGCGACCGCGTCGTTGCGATGGCCGCCGTCCAGAGGGACAACGTCGAGGTTCTCCAATTGGGGCCCCCGGTGGCGGCAGTGAGCTGGCCATGCTGGGGCTGGCCACCTCCCCGGCTGGCACATATGAGGCACCAGCCCGACGGAGCGCGAGATGAGCGCCCAGACCGCCGGTGGTTCTCGGCCAGAGCGCACGGCGGGCGCGCAGCCGAGTCTGTGGTCGGTGCAGGACGTCGCCGAGTATCTGGGCATCCCCGTGCGCACGCTCTACCAGTGGCGCAGCAGCGGCTACGGGCCGCCGGTGAGGCGGATGGGCAAGTACCTGCGCTACAAGCCGGACGACGTCATCGCCTGGTTCGACGCGTTGACCGATCCCGCGGCCTGAAGGGAGTGGCGTGGGCAGGCCACCGCTCCCGCTTGGCACGATGGGGGAGATCAACTGCTACAACCTCGGGCCGCACCGGGTCCGGGCCGTCGTCAACTACCGCGACTACGACGGCGTCACGAGGCGGGCTGGAGCGCACCGCTCGGACCGAGACGCGAGCACGCCACCGGCTGAAGGAGGCCTGCCGCGACCGTGGCCGCACCGACGCTGCGGCCGAGATCACGGCTGACACGACCGTGGCCGCGCTGGCCCAGGAGTGGTTCAGCGAGATCCAGGCAGCGGTTGACGCCGGCGATAGATCGCCGGGCACGTCGCAGACTTACCGCGACCGGCTCGACAACCAGGTCTTGCCCGCGATCGGCGCCCTGAGGCTGCGCGAGGTCACCGTGTCACGGGTTGATCGACTGCTCAAAACCACTCGCGAGAAGCACGGTGTCGCTGTGGCCAAGCTGACTCGCACAGTGCTCTCCGGGCTGATGGGACTTGCGGCGCGCCACGATGCGATCGGGTCCAACCCGGTCAGGGACGCCGCCTCGATCCGGTCCGCGCACAAGGAGCGGCACGCGTTGGAACTCGAGCAGGTCTGGGACCTGCGGGCCAAGCTGGCTGCCGACCAGCTGGCCATCGACTGGGACCTGCCTGACCTTGCCGACATGATGTTGGCCACAGGCCTGCGGATCGGCGAGACGTCGGCCATCACCTGGCAGTCCCTGGACCTGGACGACGGCATCCTCGAAGTCCGCGGCACAGTCATCCGGATCACAGGTCGCGGCCTGATCATCAAACCGAAGCCAAAGTCCAAGGACGGCTGGCGCAAGATCGAACTGCCAGGATGGGCCGTCACCATGCTGCGCCGGCGGTTGGCCGCATGCGAGCCCAACGAGTGGGACGTCGTCTTCACCTCGCCGACCGGGCAGATACGCGACCCGAGCAACACCCAGGGTGACCTTCGGGCCGTCTTCGATCGGGCCGGCTACCCCGACATCACGTCGCACACCTTCCGACGCACCGTGGCGACCCTGATGGACAAGGCCGGCCTATCGGCGCGGTCGGCGGCCGACCAACTGGGGCACGCCAAGGTCTCCATGACCACCGATCACTACTTCGGGCGCAGCGTCCGCACCACCGGCGCCGCAAGAGTGTTAGAGGCCGTCGACCGTAGCCAGCAGGTGCCCGAGGACGACACTTCCGGAGACGAAAAGTGTGGGTAATGTGTGGGAATGATCAAGGCCACCCCCGAAGGGATGGGCCTGACCAGGGAGTTGGTGCGCCGTCAGGGACTCGAACCCCGAACCCGCTGATTAAGAGTCAGCTGCTCTGCCAGTTGAGCTAACGGCGCGAACGCTGGACGAGGCTATCAGCGCCGCAGTGCCCGGCTGAAATCGATTGCTCCGGCCGACCCGTCATGTGCCGTGCCTCACCGCGCCGTGGCACAGCACGTCGCGCCTTCGGCCCGGCGACCTGCATAGGCTTCTGCCATGCGCCCCACCGGTATCACCGTGGCGACGTACAACCTCTACCTCGGTGCCGATCTTTCGACGCTGTTCGGCGAGGTGGAGCGGGATCGGCTGGCCGCGCGAACCGCCTCGTTGTGGTCCGCGGTGGAGGCATCGCGCCCTGTGGAGCGGATGCGGGCCGCGGCAGCAGTGATCGCCCGCCAGCTTCCCGACGTCGTCGCCGTCCAGGAGGCCGCACTGTGGCGGGCCGGCGGTGGCGGCGCGCACCGCACGCACGATCTGCTCGACACCTTGCTGCACTCGTTGCGGGAGCAGGGGGCCGGGTACCGGGTCGCCGCCCGCAGCGACGCCTATACCAGCGGCCCCCTGTCAGGCGCCTTGCGACAGGTCACCGGCCAGGTGGTCGAGCTGGCCGACCGTAGCGCCGTTCTGGTACGCGACGACCCCGCGGTGAGCGGCATGACGCCGTCCTGGCGACTGTTCGAGGATCGGGTCGCCGTCACCGTGCTCGGCTATCCCATCGAGGTGGACCGGGGGTGGTGCGCCGTGGACGTCCGGATCGCCGGAGCCGTCGTCCGGGTCGTGAACGTGCAGCTCGAGGCGTTCGACTCCGAGGTGCGCGCCGCCCAGGCTCGCCAGCTGGTCGCCGACGCCCTGCACAGCTCCAGAGGTGCACCGCTGCTGGTTCTCGGCGACCTCAACTGCCGCCCGCCGGGCTGCCGCTCCGGCGAGCCGACTCTGCCCGGAGCCGAGTCGGACGGCGACGCCTACGAGACGCTACTGGCCGCCGGGTTGGTCGACGCGTGGGCCGACATCCATCCGGACGACCTGTGCGGGGGCGGGACCAGCGGCCAGGCCGCCGACCTGCGCAACCCGACCTCCGCCCTGGCCCACCGGATCGATATGGCGCTCGTGGAGGGGGGAGCGTTCACGGTGCGCCGTGCCGAGGTGCTCGGCGGCGAGCCGGACGACCGCACGCCGTCCGGGCTGTGGCCTTCGGACCACGGTTGCCTCGTGGTCGAGCTCGACGTCTGACGTGCCGCCCCGGGACCCGGGGCGGCACGTCAGGTCAGTTCACCTGCTGTCGCTGACCGCCGCCGACGTGCTCTCGTGCAGCACGGTGGCCCGTGCGGTCTCCAGCCGCGCAACCGGCACCCGGAACGGCGAGCAGGACACGTAGTCGATCGAGATCGAGTCGAAGAAGTGGATCGAGTCCGGGTCGCCGCCGTGCTCGCCGCAGACCCCGACGACCAGATCGGGCTTGGTCTCCTTGCCCTCCCAGGCCGCGATCCCGACCACCCGGCCGACTCCGGCGACGTCGATCGACTCGAACGGGCTGACCCCGAACACGCCCGCCTCCATGTACTGCGGGAAGAAGGCCGCCTCCACGTCGTCTCGGCTGAAGCCCCACACCGTCTGGGTCATGTCGTTGGTGCCGAAGGAGAAGAAGTCGGCCTCCTCCGCGATCCGTCCGGCCGTCATGGCCGCCCGTGGCAGCTCGATCATCGTGCCGATCGGGATGTGCAGGTCCACGCCCGTCTCCTCGGCGACCCGGGCGAGGGTCTTCTCCGACTCGTGCCGGACGATGACCAGCTCTTCGACGGTGGCGATCAACGGCACCATGATCTCCGGGCGGGGGTCCTTGCCGGCCTTCTTCAACCGCGCCGCAGCCTCGGCGATCGCCTGGACCTGCAGCTGGAACAGCTCCGGCACCACCAGACCGAGGCGCACCCCGCGCATGCCGAGCATCGGGTTCTGTTCGTGCAGCCGCTGCACCTGGCGGAGCAGCTCCTCGGCCTCGGTGTCGCGCTTTCCGCTGGCCTCGGCGAGGGCTACCTTCACCGACAGACTGGTGAAGTCGGGCAGGAACTCGTGCAGGGGCGGGTCGAGCAACCGGATCACCACCGGCAGCCCGTCCATCGCCTCGAGGATGCCGACGAAGTCCTCGCGCTGCAGTGGCAGCAGCTCGTTCAGCGCCGAATGGCGGGTCTGCGGCTCACGGGCCAGGATCAGCCGCTCGACGACCTGGCGGCGCGGCCCGAGGAACATGTGCTCGGTCCGGCACAACCCGATCCCGCCGGCCCCGAAGCCCCGCGCTCGCACGGCGTCCTCGGGGGTGTCGGCGTTGGCGCGCACGCCCATGCGGCGCCGCGCGTCCGCGTGCTCCATCAGGCGCCGAACGGATTCCAGCAGCTCGCGCTCCTCTTCCTCCTCGACCTGCACGTCCTCACCGCGCAGCACCTGCGCCACGGGGGAGGGGATCACCGGAACCGCGCCGAGGAACACCTGGCCGGTCGTTCCGTCGATGGAGATGACATCGCCCTCGCTGAACCGCTTGCCGTCGGTGGTGGTCACCTCGTGGTGCTGGGGATCGACCCGCAGGGCCTCGACGCCCACCACGCAGGTGCGGCCCATACCGCGCGCCACCACGGCGGCGTGCGAGGTCTTGCCGCCTCGGCTGGTCAGCACGCCGCGGGAGGCGACCATGCCGCCCAGGTCGTCGGGGTTCGTCTCGCGGCGCACCAGGATGACGTCCTCGCCCTTGCCTGCCCACTCCACGGCCGTGGCGCTGTCGAAGGCCGCCTTGCCGACAGCGGCCCCCGGGCTCGCCGCCATGCCCTTGGCCAGCGCGATGCGCGGAGCCTTGGGGTCGAACTGCGGGAACATCAGCTTGGCGAGCTGCTCGCCGGTGACTCGGGTCAGGGCTGCGTCCAGGTCGATGACGCCCTCGTCGACCATGTGGACGGCGATGCGGAAGGCGGCCGCCGCCGTCCGCTTGCCGATCCGGGTCTGCAGCATCCACAGCTTGCCGCGCTCGACCGTGAACTCGATGTCGCACAGGTCCTTGTAGTGGCTCTCCAGCTTCTCCATGATCGCCATCAGCTCGTCGTGCGACTTCTGGTCGAGCTCGGCGAAGTCGTCCAGGCTCAACGTGTTCCGGATCCCGGCGACCACGTCCTCTCCCTGCGCCTTCGACAGGTAGTCCCCGTAGGAGCCCCGCATGCCGGTCGCCGGGTCCCGGGTGAACGCCACCCCGGTGCCCGAGTTGTCGCCGAGGTTGCCGAACACCATCGCCATCACGTTGACCGCGGTGCCCAGGTCGTCGGAGATCTTCTCCTGGCGACGGTAAAGGCGGGCCCGGTCGGTGTTCCAGGACCGGAAGACTGCGCGCACCGCCTCGGTGAGCTGCTCGACCGGGTCCTGCGGGAACGGCACACCAGTCTCTTTCTTGATCACGCTCTTGAAGGTCTTGACCAGGCCCTGGAGGTCCTTCGCGTCCAGGCCCAGGTCGTTCGTCGTGCCCTTCTTCTCCTTGACGGCCTCGAGCGCGGAGTCGAACTTCTCCCCGTCGATGCCCAGCACCGTCTTGCCGAACATCTGCAGTAGCCGGCGGTAGGAGTCCCAGGCGAAGCGCGGGTCACCGGAGTGCTTGACCAGGCCCTTGACGCTGTCGTCGTTCAGACCGATGTTCAGCACCGTGTCCATCATGCCGGGCATCGAGAACTTGGCCCCTGAGCGCACCGACAGCAACAGCGGGTCGTCCTTCTGCCCGAGTTCGCGCCCCGCTGCCTTCTCCACGGCGGTGAGGTGCTCGGCGATCTCGTCGTCCAGTCCCTCCGGTATCGCGTTATGGCGCAGCCAGTAGGTGCATGCCTCGGTGGTGATCGTGAAGCCGGGGGGAACCGGCAGGTCCATGTTGGTCATCTCGGCAAGGTTCGCGCCCTTGCCGCCGAGCAGGTCCTTCAGGTCCTTGTTTCCCTCGTGGAAGTCGTACACGTACTTCGGCATAGTCAGCCCCTCGTGGCCCCGGTGTTCACGCCCTTGGTGGAATGCACTCTGGACACCATGGCCGCTGACCACTGGGTGCCGCTAGGACCTAGGTCTAGGTGGGTGTGACTACTCGGTCTCCCCGTCAGACCTTGCCCTGAGTCCGTGGGCCTGCTCAGACGGAGCGATCGGGGTCGTAGCTCTCACGCGGGCGTCGCGGCGGACGCAAGAGCACACCCATGTCATGGCGTCGTTGGTCGCCATCCTCCAACGGCGGGGCGCCGCTGTCGAGGACCCGCGGGCGAGCGCTCGTCCCCGCTGGTCGTGTTCGGTGACGGCGCCGCGCTGGGGAGCGACCAGTTTCGAACCTGGGGTGAGTGACGGGACTTGAACCCGCGACCCTCTGGACCACAACCAGATGCTCTACCAGCTGAGCTACACCCACCATGGCCGCCCAGGCGGCTCGATGACCGGACCGCGGAACGACACGCGCAGCATACCGAACCAGATCAGCCCGACGCGCCACGATAACGGGCCGCCACCGCCCGCGCGCTCTCGCTGTCCGGGCCGGGATGCGCGACGAACAGCGTCTCCCGGTAGTACCGCAGCTCGTTGATGCTGTCGCGGATGTCGGCGAGCGCCCGGTGGCCGCCGTTCTTCTCCGGCGAGGCGTAGTAGACCCGTGGGTACCAGCGCCGGGCCAACTCCTTGATAGATGAGACGTCCACGATCCGGTAGTGCAGGTGGGACTCCAGCTCCGGCATGTCCCGGGCCAGGAAGCCGCGGTCGGTCGCCACCGAGTTGCCGGCCAGCGGAGCCCTGCGCGGCTCGGGGACGTACGTGCGCACGTACTCCAGCGCCATCCGCTCGGCCTCTTCGAGGGTGGTGCCCTCGTCCAGTGCCTGGAGCAGCCCGGAATCGGTGTGCATCTGCCGGACCACGTCGTTCATCTGCTGCAGGGCCTGTTGCGGGGGCCGGATCACGACGTCGATGCCCTCGCCGAGGACGTTCAGCTCGGAATCGGTGACGAGGACGGCGAGCTCGACCAGCGCGTCGGCGACCAGGTCGAGTCCGGTCATCTCGCAGTCGATCCACACGATCCGGTCCTGGGACCGCTCGCCCACCTTCGCCGAGTTCTCTGTCACGGCCGCAACAATACGGCTCGGGCCTCGAGCCACTCCCCGCCCATCGCGGGCTGCCCGCCGCTTCGGGCCCGGCTAGCCTCATGGCGATGCCCCGCCCACCTGACTCCACCTCGGCGAGCACCTCCGGCACGCCGTACGCGGCGCCGCCGCCGCCGGGTCGGGAACGCGCCCTTGAGGTGACCCGGTCGGTGCTCGTGCACGCCGCGGTGATAGTGGTCAGCCTGGTCTGCGGTGTCCTGACGATCGCCGCCATCGCCACGGAGACCGGAGCGGCGGGACTGCTCACCGGCGCCGTCCTGGCGGCGATCCCGGTCTTCCCGGTGGTGGCCACCTTCCTGTGGCTGGACCGCTATGAGGCCGAACCGGCCTACCTGCTGACCTTCGCCTTCGCCTGGGGGGCCTTCGTCGCCACGTTCGGGGCCCTGGTGGTCAACACCGCCTCGGTGCAGGCGATCCGTGCCTCGGGCGGAGACCCGACCGTGGCCGCCGTCCTGATCGCGCCGTTGAGCGAGGAGACGTTCAAAGGACTGGCCGTGCTGCTCGTTCTGTTGCTGCGCCGCCGGGAGTTCGACGGTGTCATCGACGGCATCGTGTACGCCGGCCTGGCCGGCGTGGGGTTCGCCTTCGTCGAGAACATCCTCTACCTGGGCCGCACCCTGGAGGACGGCGGCGTCGCCACCGGGGTGGTGTTCGTGCTGCGCTGCATCGTCTCCCCGTTCGCGCATCCGCTGTTCACGGGCGCGATCGGTATCGGCTTGGGCATCGCGGCCCGGGACCGGCGGCCTTGGGTGGGGGTGCTGGCCACCGCTGTGGGCTTCGCCGTTGCGGTGTTCCTGCACGGGGCGTGGAACCTGTCGGCGTCCTCGGGCCTGAACGGCTTCATCAGCGGCTACGTGCTGCTGCAGGTTCCGGTGTTCGTGTTGTTCGGCGTTCTCGCCCTCCTGGCCCGCCGTCGCGAGGGACGGTTGATCCAGAAGAACCTGACGGTCTACCGCAGCACCGGCTGGCTCGCCGAGGCCGAGGTCGGCATGCTCGGCTCACTGGCCGTGCGGCGCCAGGCGCGCGAGTGGGCACGGGGTCGTGGTGGCCCGTCCGCAGAGCACGCGATGCGCAGCTTCCAGGACCTTGGCAGCGAGCTTGCCTTCCTGCGCGAGCGCATGGTCCGCGGTACCGCCGGTCCCAGGGCCAGGGACCAGGAGCTGAAGATCCTCACTGAGATGACCGCCCTGCGCCGGGTCTTCACGGAACCGGCTCAGCGAACAACTCGGTAGGGCAGGCCCGGAGGGACTCGAACCCCCAACCAGCCGGGTAGAAACCGGATGCTCTGTCCATTGAGCTACGGGCCCTTGGCCGCCACGTCCGCGACAGATCAAGAGTATCGGCGCGAGCCGGCCGTGCCGAGTCGGTGACGGTCCCTCCGATGCTGGCCGTAGGCTGTCACGGCGACACGAACTGTGACCGAGCCGGCTGCCACCCGATGAAATCGGTCCACGATCGTTTGGCAAGATGCGCTGCTCAGGGCAGTCTTGGGGTCGAGCATGGAGGCGGGGCGTCAACGGTGCCGTGGACGCCCGTCGTGTCATGCCAGCAAACAAGCGGGAGGGAGGGCGGGTGGAACCGCAGGTGCGCGATGCCGTGGACGGCGCCCGCCCCGGCTCCGGGGCAGGCCCTGTGCGTGCCCCCGGCCCGGTGCCGGCGCAAGCCCCCGAGCACGGCGAGGGGCTCGTCGACGAACTCGCGGCGGGAGCGCACACAGCGGCGGAGATCGCCGACGAGGCCGACCGCCAGGCGGCTCAGTACCTGCCCGCCCAGGGCGAGCAGCCACTGGACCTGCTCGAAGCCACCGAGCTGCTGCGCTCGGAGCTCGGCGCGCTGCGGTTACCGCTGGAGGTTCCCGGAGTGGACGAGGGCCGGGGTGAGAAGGACACACTGATCGCCCAGCTCGACGACTACCTGCTGCCGCGGCTGCGACGCATGGACGCCCCGGTCCTGGCCGTCGTCGGCGGCTCCACCGGCGCCGGCAAGTCCACGTTGGTCAACTCGCTGGTCCGTCGCGAGGTGACCCGAAGCGGAGTACTGCGACCGACGACCCGCTCGCCGGTACTCGTCCACCACCCGTACGACTCTGGCGCCTTCCTCTCCCAGCGCATCCTGCCGGGCCTGGCCCGGGTGACCTCCGAGGCTCCCGAACCGGTCCAGCCGATCGATGTCGACGCGCCTCTCGTGACGGCGCTGCGTCTGGTTCCGCACGAGGGCATGCCCCCCGGAATCGCGATAGTCGACGCCCCCGACATCGACTCCCTGGTCGAGACCAACCGTGAGCTGGCCTTCCAGCTGCTCGCCGCCGCCGACCTGTGGATCTTCGTCACGACCGCCGCCCGCTACGCCGACGCCGTCCCCTGGCAGATGCTGCGTCAGGCCGTCGAGCGCGGCGTCTCGGTGGCCGTCGTGCTGGACAGAGTGCCGGTCGAGGCCCTGAAGGAGGTCCGCACCCACCTGGCGACGCTGCTGCGTGACCGCGGGCTTGCGACGTCACCGCTGTTCACCATCACCGAGACGACGCGCACGCCGGAAGGCTTCCTGCCCCGGGAGACCGTGCAGCCGCTGGTCGCCTGGCTGACCCGGCTGGCCCGCGACTCCCGCAGCCGTGACGTGGTGATCCGGCGCACTCTGGTCGGTGTGCTGGACAGCCTGCGCGACCGGGTGCCGCTGATCGCCGCCGTGGCCGACGAGCAGGTCGCTGCCGACGAGCGGCTGCGGGACGACCTCGACGAGGTGTACGTCCAGGCGTCCGAACAGCTCGAGGAACGCCTGTGCGACGGCACGATGATGCGCGGGGAGGTGCTCGCGCGCTGGCAGGAGTTCGTCGGTACCGGCGACATCTTTCGCAGCCTCGACGCCACGGTGAGCCGGCTGCGCGACCGGCTCGGCACCGCCGTCCGTGGCCATCCCGCGCCCACCAAGCAACTTGACGAAGCCGTCCAGACCGGCGTCCAGGCCCTGGTCCGGGCCGCCGCCCAGCGCGCCGCGGACGAGGCCGTGATGCGCTGGCGCTCCCGTCCCGAGGGCACGGCCCTGCTCGACTCGACCGGCGGTGTGTCGGTGATCGAGCAGCGGCTCTCCTCGGACTTCGACGAGCGACTGGCCCGAACCATTCGGGACTGGCAGAGCGGGGTCATCGAGCTGGTCGGCGCAGAAGGCGCCGCGCGCCGGGCTGGTGCCCGCGCGATGTCACTGGGAGTCAACGCGGCCGGGCTGATCGTCATGCTCACGGTGTTCAGCCACACGGCGGGGATCACCGGTGCCGAGGTGGGGATCGCCGCCGGTACGGCCGCCGTGGCTCAGCGTCTGCTCGAGGCCGTCTTCGGCGACCAGGCGGTACGGGCGCTGACCACGAAGGCTCGAGTCGACCTGGTGGCACGCGCCAATGGGATCCTGGACGCCGAGAGATCCCGGATCGAAGGGTTGCTCGACGACGCCGAGGTCCGCGACGGACGTGGTGAGATGCTGCGCGCACTGACCACCGCGGTCGAGGAGGCACGCTGAGGTGGGGCGATCCGGTCGCGACGCCGTAGGCCCTGACCTGGCCACCCGTGCCGAGGGCATCGAGCGAGCGCTCACGGTGGCCGGGGATCGGCTCGACGCGCGGGCGGGTGTCTATGCCCGGGCCGTGATCGAGCGCACCGGGGACCGGCTTCGGCTCGGTCCCGACTACACCATCGTCGCGCTGGTCGGGGCCACGGGTAGTGGCAAGTCCAGCCTGTTCAACTCCCTGGCCGGCATGGAGCTGGCCGAGACCGGCGTACGTCGCCCGACCACCGGTCGGGCGACGGCCTGCGTCTGGGGCGATGAAGGCGCCGATGCTCTCCTCGACTGGCTCGAGGTGCCGCGACGGCACCGAACCGTCCGCGAGACCGTGCTGGACGCCGACCGCGAGGCCGAGCTGCACGGTCTGGTGCTGCTCGACATGCCGGACCACGACTCCACCCAGCTCTCCCATCGGCTGGAGGTGGACCGCCTCGTCGAGCTCGTCGACCTTCTGGTCTGGGTGGTCGACCCACAGAAGTACGCCGATGAAGCACTGCATCACGGCTATCTCAAGCGGCTGGCCAACCACGACGGCGTGATGATCGTCGTGCTGAACCAGATCGACACCCTGGCTCCCAAGGAGGCCGAGACCTGCCGTACCGACCTGCGCCGGCTGCTCGACTCCGACGGCCTGGACTCGGTGCGGCTGCTGGTCACCTCGGCTGCAACGGGCCGCGGGGTCGAGGACCTACGCCGGCTGCTCGCCGAGGTGGTCGACGTGCAGGGCGCGGTTGCGGCACGGGCCGCCGCCGACCTGGACCGGGCCGCGCGGCAGCTTCTCGAGGGCGTCGCCGCGAGCGAGCCGGAGCCCAAGGACCTGCGCGGTGCCGACGAGCTGGTCGGCACGCTGGCCCAGGCGGCCGGGGTACCGGTGGTGCTGGATGCGGTCACCACGGACTACGAGCGCCAGGCCGGGCAGGCGATGGGCTGGCCCTTCCTGCGCTGGTGGCACCGGGTGCGCCCCGATCCGCTGCGCCGGCTACGGCTCGGCGAGGGCACCGAGGGCGAGCTCCGCCAGCTCACCCGGACGGCGTTGCCCGAGGCCACGCCGTCGCAGAAGGCCCGCGTCGAGCTGTCGGCGCGCCGGGTCATCAGCGGGGTGACCGACGTGCTGCCCCGAGCCTGGGCCGACAGCGTTCTGTCCTCCGCTGCCCGCCCGGACGCCGACCTGTCCGACGCGCTGGACGCTGCGGTCGCCGGTGTCGACCTGACGCTGCGCCGACCGGCGTGGTGGCAGGTGGTGAACGTCGTCCAGATCCTGTTCGCCCTGCTCGCCGTGGCCGGGTTCGTCTGGCTGGGTCTGCTCGGACTGCTGGCCTTCCTGCAGATCGAGGTTCAGACCCCCTATATCGGCGCGGCGCCCGTGCCTACGCTCCTGTTGGCCGGCGGGTTGGTCGGCGGTGGGTTGGTGACGCTCGGGGCCCGGCAGGCGATCAAGCTGGGCGCGACCCGGCGGCGGATGGTGGTCGCGGCCGCGATGCGGGAGTCGGTGCAGGATGTCGCCTGGTCGCACGTGATCGCGCCGATCGCCGAGGTGCTGGTCGACCACCGCACCGTCCGAGAGGCGTTGACCAGCGCCCTGTAGTCGCTGGGGTCGCGAGGACCTCGGCGTTCCGTCCCCACCCGCGTTGGCTCCCGGTGTTGTCCACAGGTCCGGTCACCGCGCGGTGCCGTCCCGTCCCAGCTCGGTGAGGCTGAACGGGTCCGGCACCGGGCCGGGCGGGAGAGGGAGACAGCGATGAACGAGATCAAGATCACGGCGTGCGGCACCGTGGGGACGGACCCGTCCGTGCGGGAGGTGAACGGCGGGGAGTCCCTCGTGACCAGCTTCCGCCTGGCGAGCACGCCGCGGGTCCGTGACCGTCAGACCAACGTCTGGCGCGACCAGCCGACGTCGTGGCTACAGGTCAACTGCTGGCGCCAGCTGGGGGTCAACGTTGCCGACTGCGTTCACAAGGGCCAGCGGGTGATCGTGCACGGCCGCCTCGTGGTGCGGGAGTGGACCACGGACGATGGGCAGTACCGAACCCGCGCCGACATCGAGGCGGACGCGGTCGGCTTCGACCTTGGCTACGGGCGGGGCACGTTCGAGAAGGTCAACTGGGCTCAGCCCCGGCCAGTGCCCGGCCAGCGCGAGCTCGACGAGATGGCCGAGGCGGCCGAGAGCATCACCCGCGGACTCGACGTCGCCGCATTGCTCGCCGAGGTCGACCCCGAGGGCACCGCTGCGCCGGACCCGGGCGCCGACCCGGATGCGCTGCACCGCGGCGGCGACGGCGCGGGCGAGGTCGACCTCGATGAGGGCGAGCAGGCCTCCGCCAGAGCACTGGGCGAGCTGGTCGGGCGGGGCTGACCCAGCGTCGGGTCGCGGCGAGTTCGGCGTCGGCGTGCCGGTGCGGCAGGATCTCCTGCGTGCGTCGGCAGAAGGCACCCCCCACCTGGTCCGGCACCGCGGCGCCGCGGTGGGCCGCCCACCTGCTCACGCCGCGTGCGCTCGGTCTGGTCATCGGTTCATTGGCCGACCTTGTGCTCGCCGATCCGCGGCGCGGCCACCCGGTGGCCGCTTTCGGCAGGTACGCGGGGGCGCTGGAGGGACGGCTGTACGCCGACGACCGGCGGCGTGGCACGGTGTTCACGGCTTCCGCCGTCGTCGCTGCTGCCGGTCTTGGCTGGGCGGTCGATCGCGCCACGAAGCGTGGGTTCGCCCGAGGCGTCGCCGGGACCGCGGTGGCCACCTGGGCGGTACTGGGCGGCACCTCCCTACGGCGGGAGGGTCTGGTCATGGCTGAGCTGCTCGAGGGTGGCGACCTCGACGAGGCCCGTGCCCGACTGCGCCACCTGTGCGCTCGTGACCCGTCGGGGCTAAATGCCTCAGAGCTCGCCCGCGCCAGCGTGGAGTCCCTGGCCGAGAACGTCAGCGACGCCGTAGTGGCTCCGCTGCTATGGGGCTCTGTCGCCGGCGTGCCGGGCTTGCTGGGCTACCGGGCGGTCAACACTCTGGACGCGATGGTCGGGTACCGGTCGCCGCGGTATCTTCGCTTCGGCTGGGCCTCTGCCCGCCTGGACGATGCGCTGAACCTGATTCCGGCCCGGGTCAGCGGTGTTCTGCTGGCGGTGGCCGCTCCGACGGTCGGCGGGTCGCCCGGTCGGGCGCTGAGGGTCATGGCCGAGGACGGCGGCGACCACCCGAGCCCGAACGCGGGACGTCCCGAGGCGGCCGCCGCCGGCGCCCTCGGAATCACCTTGGGCGGGTTGAACACCTACCACGGCGCGGCGGAGGACCGCGGGCTGCTCGGCGCCTCCGGCCGGCCACCGTCGGTGGACGACATCCGGAGGGCGGCGCGGCTGGTCACGGTGGCCTCCGCCGGCGCCCTCGTGGTCTGCCTCGCCGTGTCGGCGGCAGCCTCGGCCGTTGCCGGTGTTGGAGCCCGTCGCGGCGAGGTCCGCCTCGCCGAGTACAGGAGGACGGGCCGTTGACTCACGATCCGAGTGGGCGTGGGGATCCTGCACCTGTGGATGACTCGGCTCAGGCCGAGCTGAACCGGCTGCTGGCCGCAGTGCTTCCGGTCGACCAGCAGGCGGCCGACCGGGCCAGGACCCGGCAGGCGAACCTGACGAAACCGGTCGGTGCGCTCGGGGTGCTCGAGGAGGTCTCGATCCGGCTCGCTGCGCTGTCTGGTCGCTGCCCGGCACCGATCCCCGAGCGCGCCGTGGTCGCCGTCTTCGCCGCCGACCACGGAGTGCACGCCCAGGGCGTCACGGCATGGCCGCAGGAGGTGACCGCCCAGATGGTGGCCAACTTCCTGGCCGGCGGGGCAGCGGTCAACGTGCTGGCCGCGCAGGTCGGCGCCCAGGTCGTGGTCGTCGACGTCGGCGTGGCCACAGAGCTCGCCGCGGCCCCCGGGTTGCTGACCCGGCGGGTTCGGCCCGGTACCGCCGACCTCAGCCAGGAGCCGGCGATGACCCGCACTCAGGCGCGTCAGGCCCTCCTGGCCGGCGCCCAGCTGGCCGCCGACCTGGTGGCCGACGGCGCGCAGGTGCTGCTGACCGGTGACATGGGCATCGCCAACACCACCGCGTCCGCCGCCTTGATCGCCGCCTTCACCGGCGCTTCGCCCGAGGCGGTCACCGGTCGCGGCACCGGGGTCGACCAGGTGACCTGGAACCGCAAGGTCGAGGTGGTCACGGCCGGTCTGACCCGTCACAGCGGCGTCGTCGCGAACCGGGCGTCCGACCCGCTCGCCGTGCTGGCCGCGCTCGGCGGTCTGGAACATGCGGCACTTGCCGGGTTCGTCCTCTCGGCGGCCGCGCAGAAGGTTCCGGTCATCCTGGACGGCGTGATCGCCGGCGCCGCGGCGCTCGTCGCTCATGCATTGGCCCCGCTGGCGGTCGAGGCATGCCTGGCCGGTCACCGCTCCACCGAACCCGGCCATCGCGTTGCCCTGGACCACCTCGGCCTGCGGCCGCTGATCGATCTTGATCTGCGACTCGGCGAGGGAACCGGGGCCCTGTTGGCCCTGCCGATCGTGCAGGCGTCCGCCCGGGTGCTGCGGGACATGGCCACTTTCGACGATGCGGGGGTCTCCCGATGAGCCGCCCCTACCTGGCCGGGCTCGACCTGAGCGGGCGCCGGGTCGTGATGGTCGGCGGCGGATCGCTGGCGCAGCGTCGGCTGCCGGCCCTGATGGAGGCCGGAGCCCAGATCGTCCTCGTCTCACCGACGATCACCGCCACCATCGAGGGTCTGCTGCCGAGCGGCGAGCTGACCTGGCTCCAGCGCCCCTATCACCCGCAGGACCTGGACGGCGCCTGGTACGCGCTGGCGCTCACCGACGACGCCGAGGTCAACACCGCGGTGGCTGCACGGGCTGCCGCGTTACGGGTCTTCTGTGTCCGGGCCGACAGTGGGTCGGGCCGCACGGCCAGGACGCCCGCGACCGGGCACCACGGATCGGTACAGGTCGGGGTGCTCGGGGGAGACGACCCCCGCCGCGCCGCCGCCGTTCGCGACGGGATCGTCGAGGCGCTGCGCGAAGGCCGCCTGGACGTCCGAGCCCGACGGCGCCGAGTGACCGAGGCGCCGCCGGGGGTGGCGATCGTCGGCGGTGGTCCGGGCGACCCGGAGCTGATCACGGTCCGGGGGCGCCGGCTGCTCGCCAGGGCCGACGTCGTGGTCGCCGACCGGCTGGCGCCGCAGCCCCTGCTCGCCGAGCTGGCCGGCGATGTCGAAGTGATCGACGCGGCCAAGCTGCCGCGCGGCCGGGCGATGGCGCAGCAGGCGATCAACGACCTGATGGTGGCCCGTGCCCGCGACGGGCTGTTCGTCGTCCGGCTCAAGGGCGGGGACCCGTACGTGTTCGGTCGCGGTAGCGAGGAGGTGCTGGCCTGCGTTGCGGCCGGCGTACCGGTCACCGTCGTCCCAGGAGTGACCAGCGCCCTGTCGGTCCCAGCCCTGGCCGGGATCCCGCTCACGCACCGCGGGCTGGCCCACGAGGCGGTGATCGTCTCCGGCCACCTGTCCCCGCACGACCCGGCGACGATGGTCGACTGGCCGGCCCTGGCCCGGCTGCGCGGCACGATCTTGGTCCTGATGGGCGTTGACCGGCTCGCCGAGATCGCGGACGTGCTGCTCGACCACGGCAGGGCAGCGGATACCCCGGTCGCCGTGGTCCAGGATGGGTCACTACCAGGTCAACGGGTGACCCGCGCGGCACTGCGCGAGATCGCTGAGGCCGCCGAGCGCGACCAGGTCCGGGCTCCTGCCGTGATCGTCATCGGTGCGGTCGCCGGCCTCGATGTCACCAGCGGTTGACGGCGGCGCTCAGTCGGCCAGCCACACCGCCGTGTCGCCCGGCAGCCGGCGTCGTGCACCTGAGCCGGGTTCCGCCTCGGCGAAGTCGAGCAGCGGACCACTGGCCAGCAGCACCGCGCCGTCGGGCAGGTCGACAGGGTCGGATCCGGTGTTCACGATGCAGACCAACCCGGCGCCACGCGGTCCGCGCCGGAAGGCGAGCATGTCGCTATCCAGCTTCTGGCCGGTGCCTGCACCGGCCCGGAACGCTTCGACGGGGTCGTCGAGCCACTGCACCGGCGATGCGTCGCCGGCACCGAGCACACCCAGCCCGACCAACTCGCGCCGCAGCTGCAGCGCCGTCCGGTAGAACGACAGCATCGAGGTCGGGTCGTCCTGCTGCACCTGCACCGATAGGCCCGCCGGGCCCGCCCATCGGGCCGGTTGCGGCAGCCACCCGGCGGCCGCGCCGAACCCCAGCGAGGGGCCGGACGCCGTCCAGGGCAGTGGAACCCGGCACCCGTCCCGGCCGCGTTCGGTATGCCCGGACCGCGCCCATGACGGGTCCTGGAGCAGATCCTCGGGCAGGTCCTCGACCTCCTCCAGGCCGAGCTCCTCGCCTTGGTAGAGGTAGACCCCGCCGGGCAGGGCCAGTTCGAGGAGCAGCGCAGCGCGGGCTCGCCGCCGGCCGAGCTCGAGGTCGGCCGCGCCGTGATCGTGGCCGTGCAACGCGTCCTTCACCGCGTGCGCGTCGGGTCGGCCGAGCCGGGTGACATGCCGGGTGATGTCGTGGTTGGACAGCACCCACATCACCGGCGCGCCGACCTGCTCATGGGCGGCCAGGCTGGACGTCGCGGTGGAACGAAGTGGCCGGGCGTTCCACGGAGCCGTCACGAAGTGGAAGTCGAAGGCCGTGTGCAGCCCACCGGGTCGTAGGTAGGCGGCCAGGCGCTGCGGGCTGGCCACCCAGGCTTCGGCGACGAACACCCTGGGCGGGTCGTACGCCTCGGCCACGGCGCGCCAGGAGCGGTAGATCTCATGAACGGCAGGCCGGTCCCAGTGCGGGTGGTCGGGTCTGTCGACGGCGTCGAGCAGGTGCGGCTCGTGACCGTCAACGCCCCGGACGTCGCGCCCGTCCAGGTCGGGCAGCGCCGGGTCCTTCACCAGTCCGTGCGCGACGTCGATCCGGAAGCCGTCGGCGCCGCGGTCGAACCAGAACCGCAGGATGTCCTCGAACTCCCGACGCACCTCGGGGTTGTCCCAGTTGAGGTCTGGCTGCTTGGGGTCGAAGAGATGCAGGTACCACTCCCCGCGGCTGCCGTCGGCCTCGGTGACCCGCGTCCAGGCCCGTCCGCCGAATACCGATCTCCAGTCGTTCGGTGGTTGGGCGCCGTCCGGGCCGCAGCCCCGACGGAAGATGTACCTCTCGCGCTCCGGCGAGCCCGGCCCAGCGGCGAGCGCCTCGATGAACCACCCATGCTCGTCGCTGGTGTGGTTGGGCACGATATCGAGGAGCACCTTCAACCCGAGCGCGTGCGCGTCGGCGATCAGTGCCTGGGCGTCGTCGAGCGTGCCCAACGCCGGTTCGATATCGCGGTAGTCGGACACGTCATATCCCCCGTCGGCCTGCGGGGAGGGATACCACGGGTTGATCCACACCGCGTCGACGCCGAGGTCGGCGATGTAGGCGAGTCGGGACCGGATGCCCGCCACATCGCCCAGGCCGTCCCCGTCGGCGTCGGCGAAGCTGCGGATGTAGACCTGGTACGTCACGGCGTCCCGCCACCAGGAGCGGTCGGCGGGGGACTGCGCAGCCGGTCTCGAGGCTGCCGGGGCGGAGCCGCGCCGGACGGTTCCGGGCAGGGTCGACTCCATGGTGGACAAGCGTAAGCGTCGTCGGCGGGGGGAACGTCGAATCGTCAGCGGCTCATCAGCGGCCCGTCATCGACCTGACGTCGAGCACGTCGTCGAGCTGCTGCTCGGTCAGCTGCCCGCGCTCGACGAAGCCGAGGTCCACAACCGCCTCGCGTACCGTCATCGCGCGCGCTACGGCGTGCTTGGCGACCGTGGCCGCCGCCTCGTATCCGATCAGCCTGTTGAGGGGAGTGACCACGGACGGCGAGGACTCGGCATAGCGCAGGCATCGCTCCGCGTCAGCGGTGAGACCGGCGACGCACCGGTCGGCGAGCAGCCGACTCGCCGCCGCCAGGATGCCCACCGACTCCAGCACGGCGTGCGCCGTCACCGGCATCATCACGTTCAGCTCGAACGACCCACTCGCGCACGCCCAGGTGATGGTGGCGTCGTTACCGATCACTCGCGCGCAGACCTGCAGAACCGCTTCGGGCACAACGGGGTTCACCTTGCCCGGCATGATCGACGAGCCGGGCTGCAGGTCGGGCAGGTGGATCTCGGCCAACCCGGCGGTCGGCCCGGAGCCCATCCAGCGCAGGTCGTTGCAGATCTTGGTCAGGCTCACCGCCAGGGTGCGCAGCGCCCCGGAGACCTCGACCAGGGCGTCTCGGGCGCCCTGGGCCTCGAAGTGGTCGCGCGCCTTGGTGACGGGCAGGCCGGTCCGCGCGGCGAGAACGGCCACGACGCGCGCCGCGAACCCATCGGGGGTGTTGATGCCGGTGCCGACCGCGGTTCCACCCAGAGGCACCTCCGCGAGCCGGGGCAGCGCGGCGTCCAGGCGTTCGACGCCGCGGCGCACCTGGGCGGCGTACCCACCGATTTCCTGGCCGAGTGTGACCGGAGTCGCGTCCATCAGGTGGGTTCGGCCGGCCTTGACAACGTCGGCGGTCTCCGCGGCCTTGGCCTCCAACGTCTGCGCGAGGTGCTCCAAGGCCGGCTGCAGGTCGGTGACCACCGCCCGGGTCGCGGCGAGGTGAACCGCGGTGGGGAAGGTGTCGTTGCTCGACTGCGAGGCGTTCACCGCGTCGTTGGGGTGCACCGAACGGCCCAGCCGCTGCCCGGCCAGGTGGGCGATCACCTCGTTGGCGTTCATGTTCGAGGACGTCCCTGACCCGGTCTGGAAGACGTCGACCGGGAAGTGAGCGTCGTGCTCGCCGTCCTCCACCTCCCGGGCAGCCTGCTCGACGGCTGCCGACACCTCGCCGTCCAGGACACCGAGCTCGGCGTTGGTGGCTGCGGCGGCGGCCTTGACGGCACCCAGGGCCCAGATCAGAGAACGCCCCAGACGCAGGCCGCTGATCGGGAAGTTCTCCACGGCGCGCTGGGTCTGTGCGCCGTACAGCGCATTGGCGGGGACCCGCACCTCGCCCATAGTGTCGTGCTCGATCCGGAACCCGGTGCTGTCGGCGATGCCCTTAGCCATACGCACAGACTGGCACCTTGTGCGCGTCCGGCCCCTCGCGGCCGATGCCCACTACCGCCGTCCCCTCGTCCGAGCGGCACGTTGAAGATCACGTTGCGTGGAACCGTGCTGTTTCCGCCCGCTGCCACGCAACGTGATCTTCAGCGTGATCTGAGTTCTGGACCTGGGGCACGCGACGATAGCCTGACAGGCATGGCGGAGTTCATCTACACCATGACGAAGGCGCGCAAAGCGCTCGGCGACAAGGTCATCCTCGACGACGTGACGATGTCCTTCTACCCGTCCGCCAAGATCGGCATGGTGGGCCCGAACGGCGCGGGCAAGTCGACCATCCTCAAGATCATGGCCGGGTTGGACCAGCCGTCCAACGGCGAGGCCCGGCTCTCTGCCGGGTACAGCGTCGGCATCCTGCAGCAGGAGCCGCCGCTCAACGAGGACAAGACCGTCCTCGGCAACGTCGAGGAGGGCCTCGGCGAGATCAAGGTCAGGCTCGACCGGTACAACGAGATCGCCGAGAAGCTGGCCGTTGACTACTCCGACGAGCTGATGGAGGAGATGGGCAAGCTCCAGGAGGACATCGACCACTCCGACGCCTGGGACCTGGACGCCCAGCTCGAGCAGGCGATGGACGCGTTGCGCTGCCCACCACCGGACGCCGACGTCACCGTCCTGTCCGGTGGGGAGCGCCGCCGGGTGGCGTTGTGCAAGCTGCTGCTCAGCAAGCCCGACTTGCTGCTGCTCGACGAGCCGACCAACCACCTGGACGCCGAAAGCGTGCAGTGGCTCGAGCAACATCTCGCCGCATACCCCGGCGCCGTGATCGCGATCACCCACGACCGCTACTTCCTCGACAACGTCGCCCAGTGGATCGCCGAGGTCGACCGCGGCCGGCTCTACCCCTACGAGGGCAACTACTCCACCTACCTGGAGAAGAAGCAGGAGCGGCTGCAGGTGCAGGGCCGCAAGGATGTCAAGCTCGCCAAGCGGCTCAAGGAAGAGCTGGAGTGGGTGCGGCAGAACGCCAAGGGCCGCCAGACCAAGTCGAAGGCCAGGCTGGCCCGCTACGAGGAAATGGCCGCCGAGGCCGAGCGGACCCGCAAGCTCGACTTCGATGAGATCCAGATCCCGCCGGGTCCCCGGCTGGGTGCCGTGGTAATCGAAGCCAAAGGCCTGACCAAGGGCTTCGGTGACCGCATGCTGATCGATGGGCTGTCGTTCTCGCTTCCGCGCAACGGAATCGTCGGTGTCATCGGCCCGAACGGGGTCGGCAAGACCACCCTGTTCAAGACCATCGTCGGACTGGAGCCCATCGACGACGGCGAGCTCAAGATCGGCGAGACAGTCAAGATCGCCTATGTCGACCAAGCCCGTTCCGGGCTCGACGAGCGGAAGACCGTCTGGGAGGTGGTCTCCGACGGGCTCGACCACATCAAGGTGGGGCACGTCGAGATGCCCTCTCGTGCTTACGTTTCCGCGTTCGGCTTCAAAGGCCCGGACCAGCAGAAGCGGGCCGGGGTTCTCTCCGGTGGTGAGCGCAACCGGCTGAACCTTGCCATGACCCTGAAACAGGGTGGCAACCTGCTCCTGCTCGACGAGCCCACCAACGACCTGGACGTCGATACGCTCTCCTCCCTGGAGAATGCGCTGCTGGAGTTCCCCGGCTGTGCGGTCGTGATCTCCCACGACCGCTGGTTCCTCGACCGGGTGGCCACTCACATCCTCGCCTACGAGGGCGATGACGAGGACCCGGCGAAATGGTTCTGGTTCGAGGGCAACTTCGCCAGCTACGAGGAGAACAAGGTGGCGCGGCTCGGTGCGGAGGCCGCCCGCCCGCACCGGGTGACCTATCGCAGGTTGACCCGGGACTGACCACACCCGCTCATGCTCCGCAGGTGCACATCTGACAGCGTTGTTCGCGGCGCCGACAGGTGCACCCGCGGAGCATGAGCGGGTTACTGGGCCGGTAGCCGGATCATGCCCTCCTGGGCGACGGTGGCGACCAGCACGCCGTCCCGGGTGTAGATCCGCGACAGACCCAGCCCCCGTGCCCCC
Source organism: uncultured Actinomycetota bacterium (assembly GCA_963825645.1). GTDB lineage: Bacteria > Actinomycetota > Actinomycetes > Actinomycetales > Kineosporiaceae > JADJPO01. Next base: position 344,957 of record CAWGTT010000005.1, on the reverse strand, counting down.
TGTGCCGACGGACTGACCAGGTCGTTCAGCAGCCAGGTGTCGACGCGGGCCGGTCGGTGGAACCACATGGCGTGGTCCAGGCTGGCCATCTTGATCCCAGGCTCGGAGAAGGTGCGAGCGTGCCGGCGCAGGACCGGTTCCAGCATCGAGTAGTCGCTGGCATAGGCGAGCACCGCGGCGTGCAACGCCGGGTTGTCCTGCGCGGCGGGGATCGATTCATGGGCGCGCATCCAGAGCCGCAGCCCGGGCTGCGGGTCGGGAGCAGGGACGATGTAGGACGGCGCGGTGACATGGCGCAGGTCCATCGGACGTTCCCTCAGCCAGCGTTGCGCCGACGCGCTGCGCAGGTCTGCGTACCGCTCGCTCAGGGTCGGCAGGTCCTCCGGCGCGGGCACGCCGTCCGGCATCGCCTCGGCGTGGTCCGGACCGTCGGCCGGCGCCTGGAACGAGGCGGCCATGGTCAGGATCGGGCGGTCGAACTGGATCGCATGCACCCGGCGGGCCGAGAACGACTGGCCGTCGCGCAGCCGCTCGACCGTGAACGTGATCGGCTCGGAGTCGTCGCCGGCGCGCAGGAAGTAGGCGTGCATCGAGTGCACCGGACGGACGGTGCCCACCGCGTCGACCGTGCGTTGGGCCGCCACCAGCGCCTGGGCCAGCACCTGGCCGCCGTAGACCCGGTGCCACGGCTGGCGCTGGCTCTGGCCGATGAAGGTGTCCTTGCCCAGCTCAGCCGCATCGCCGAGGGCGAGGATCCGCAGCAGGTCCGGCACGGTGCCGGTCGGCGTGTTGTCCTGGGTCGTTGCGCGGTCGCTCACGTCGGACTCCTCCGGCTGCTCGGCTGCCGTGACGGCGAGATCGAGGCTGCCCGAGCCGAGCCGCGACGTCCACCGGGACGCCGATGACGGGTCACGTCACCGTCCGCGGGACCGGGGCCGGACGGCGGTGGAGACCCCTCCGCTCCACTGACGTCCGGGTCCCCGCCGGCCCCGTCGTCCCGCGACCCCCCTATGACGGCTCCCGTGTGGTGCGCCACCCAGGACGGGACGGGATGCCGCTCTCGCGACGTCTCGTCCGCAGGTATCTTCGCTCGAACGGACCAGTTCGTTACACATCGCCGTTCAGGTGTGCCAGAGCGTGCTCGTCGAGGGCGGACCAAGGGGTCTGCCGCCCGTTGCGGTATGTCCCGCGAGACCTCCGTCATGATGGTCCGGTGAGCCGCCGCCGAGTGATGACCCCGTTGCGGTGGTCGGACATGGACGCCTACGGCCACGTGAACAACGTCCAGTTTCTGCGACTGATCGAGGACGCACGGGTGGTCGCCTTCGCCGCTACCGGCAGCCACGGCGGCGGCTCGGTGGTGACCACGGGGCTGATCGTGGCGCGGCAGCAGATCGAGTACCTGACGCCGCTGGTCTACCGTCCGGCGCCGGTGGCCGTCGACCTGTGGGTGACCCAGCTCGACGTGGCCAGCTTCGATCTCGGCTACCAGGTGCTGGACGGCGCGGACGAGGCCACGGTGTACGCCCAGGCCGAGACCACGCTGGTGTTGTTCGACCGCACCAAGGACCGGCCGCGGCGGATGACCCCGCCCGAGCATGACCTGCTCGACGGCTGGCGCGACGAGCCGATCAGGTGGCGCCACCACGGTCCGGGGCGCTGACCCGGACGTCGTCACGGCGGTTCACCATGCTGATCGCGGCGCGCTCCAGGTAGTCCCACAAGACCGCTTCGTGCACCGGTGAGAGCCCGAGGCTGGTCACGGCGGCGCGCATATGGGTCAGCCATCGATCCCGCGCCGCCGGGCCGACCGGGAACGGCGCGTGCCGCATCCGCAGTCGCGGGTGCCCGCGTTCGGCGCTGTACGTCGTCGGGCCGCCCCAGTACTGCTCCAGGAACATCCGCAGCCGGCGCTTCGCCTCGGACAGGTCCTGTTCGGGATACATCGGCCGCAGCAGCTCGTCCTCGGCGACTCCGGCGTAGAACCGGTCGACGAGCGCGACGAACGTGTCGTGGCCGCCGATCTGCTCGTAGAAGGTCGGCTGGGGGTCAGGCTGGTCGGGCTGCACGGTCCCATTCTGCGCACATTCCCAGGTCGATCACCCGGCCTGTGCGTCAGGCAGGCCCCTGCGGGTGGTCTGCGGCCTCCTTGGCCGGTGGCGTCGTGGTGTCGGCGATCCGGATCGCCCCGATCGTGTGCGCCACCTGAATCTGTTCGGCGTCGAAGCGGTCCTTGATCCGTCGGCGCAGCTCTCGGGCCACGTCCCACTGCTTGAGCGGCTGGGTCTTGACCACCACCCGGATCACGACGCTGTCCGCGCTGACGTCTTCGACGCCCCAGACCTCGGGGTCGTCGACGACCATGTCCCGGAAGCCGTCGTCCGCCTTCAGCCCGCGGGCGACCGCCAGCAGCAGATCCTGGGCACGGGTGAGGTCCTCGCCGTAGCCGACCGGAATGTCCAGGACGGCGCGCGCCCAGCCTTGGGACTGGTTGCCGACCCGCAGTACCTCGCCGTTGCGCACGTACCAGACGGTGCCGTTCACGTCGCGCAGCCGGGTGACCCGCAGTCCCACTGCCTCGACCATTCCGGAGGCATCGCCCAGGTCGACGACGTCGCCGACCCCGTACTGGTCCTCCGCCAACATGAGCACTCCGCTGATCACATCCTTGACCAGTGACTGGGCGCCGAAGCCCAGGGCGACCCCGACGATGCCTGCGCTGGCCAGCAACGGGGCCACCGGCACCGAGAGCAGGTCGAGCACGGTGATCAGGACGATACTGGCGATCACCGCGGTGGCCAGGCTCTTCAGCACCGAGGAGATGGTCTTGGCGCGTTGCTCGCGTCGCTGCGTCAGCAGCGGAGCAGTGACGATCCGGGCTGCCCCGCTCAGCTCCTCCGGCCCCAACCGGGCCAGGCCGGCGGTGCCGGCGGCGATTCCAGTGCAGACCCGGTCGATCACCCGGTGCAGCAGGTAGCGCGCGAGTACGCCCCCGAGCAGGATGGCGAGAACCAGGAGCGGGATGCCGAACAGCGGCTCGGCCCAGGTCCCGACCCATGGCGCGTCGGCGCCGAGGCGGTTCAGCAGTTCGGTCACGCGAGCTCCAGTCCGGTCCAGTGAGCGGCGAAGGCCAGGGTCTGCGCGGACAGTGCCGCGGTGCGGGCCAGCGCTCGAGCACCGTGCCCGACGTCCTTCTCTCGTCGCAACAGGACCGCTCGCTCACCCGAGGTGGCGTGTTGCAGCGCGGCGCACATCTTGCGGGCGTGCAGCGGGTCCACCCGGCTGTCACCGTCGAAAACTGTGAACAGCACCGCCGGGTAGTCCACGCTCGCGGCCTGTGGCGAGACGTGATGGTAGGGCGAGTAGCCGAGCAGCCAGTCCAGCTCCACCGCCACGTCGGCCGAGCCGTACTCGACGTTCCAGCTCATGCCGAGTCCGAACTTCTCGTAGCGCACCATGTCGAGCAGTGGTGCGGAACAGATCACCGCCTGGTACGCCTGCGGCCGCCGGGTCAGTGCAGCACCGACCAGCAGCCCGCCGTTGGAGCCCCCGCTGATGCACAGTTGCCCCGGCGTGGTCACCCCATGGGCGACCAGCCAGTCCGCCGCCGCCTCGAAGTCCTCGACGACCCGGTGCCTGTTCTCGAGCATTCCCGCTCGGTGCCATTGTTCGCCCTCCTCGCCACCGCCACGCACGTTGGCGACCGTGTAGACGCCGCCGGCCTCCACCCAGGCCAGCATCGCCGCCGAGTAGGCGGGGGTCAGGCTCACCCCGAACCCGCCGTAGCCGTACAGGATCGTCGGTCGCGGTCCGGAGGCGCCGGTGGGGCCGTGGTCGGTGCGACGGATCACAAACATCCGAACCGCCGTCCCATCGGCCGAGGAGAACTCCACCACCCGGGCGGACACCCCTGGCACGGCGACCTGCCCGGGCGGTTCGGCGTGCAGCTGGGCGACCAGCGCGCCGTCCGGACCCGCAGACCGGGCGTCGAGCCGGTAGATTCGCGCCGCCGTGGTGTGGTCGGTGTAGGCCACGTGGACCTGTGGTCCGCCCTCGGGGCGCTCGACGAGGCTCCCCAGGCTGCCCAGGCCCGGTAGGTCGACCCGGCCTCGGGCGCCGCCCAACCGGCGCCCGGTCCGGGCCTCGTGCACGGTGATCTCGCTCACGGCGTGCCGGGTCCACGACACGAGCAGCAGTGGCTCACCCACCTCCTGGCCGTCCAGCACGGCGTAGTCGTCCAGCACGGCGTCCGGATCCTCCTCGACCAGAGTCCGCCACCTGGACGGCCCCGGGTCGCCGGGGTCGGTCACGACCAGGCGCCTGCGGGGCGCGGCGAGATCGGTGGTCAGGTACAGCCGGCCGTCCCGTCCGACGTGGCCGCCGGTCTGGGCGTCCAGCCCGGTCACGACCGGGCGCAGCTGCGGTCGATCCGGCGGGGACGCGCCGAGGTCGGCGATCCACAGGTCGTTGCGCGGCGCCGTCCCGGTCGCCGACGACAGCAACAGCCAGCGACCGTCGCGGGAGACCTGGACGCCGTAGTAGCTGCGCAGGTCCTGCCCGGAGCCGAAGACCTCGACGTCGTGGGCGGGATCGGTGCCGACGCGGTGCAACGCCACCCTGCGGTGGAACTGCCGCTCGGCCTCGGGCAGCTCCTGCGGCGGCAGCCGCCGCACGTAGTAGTAGGCCGAGCCCCCCGGCAGAAAAGCCACGGGGGAGTAGCGGGTCCGGTCGATCGGACCGTCGACGACGGCCACGGTGGCGACGTCGAGCACCCGCAGAACACTCTCCTCGGTCCCGCCCGTCGAGGTCTGGTAGGCGAGCAGGTCGCCCTCCTTGCTCGGTTGCCAGGCGTCCAGGGTGGTCAGACCGAGCGGGTCGAGGGCCATCGGGTCGATGAGCACCCGCTCCACCCGCCGCACCTGTGTCTCATCGCCGCCGAGGGAGGAGCCGGATTCCTCGACGGCGGGTTCCTCGACGACCAGCACGGCGTGCTGCTGGCCGGGTGCCCGACGCATCACGAAGCATCTTTCGCGGCGCCACACCGGAACCCCGACCATTCCGGTGGCCAACAGCTCGCTGACCCGCTGCTCGGCCCGGCCGAGCTGTCCCCAGGTCGTCAGGTGCTGCTGGTAGGTCTCGTCCTGCTCGCGCGCCCAGGACCGGGTCCGTTCCGAATCGGCGTCCTCCAGCCACCGGTACGGGTCGGGCACCGACCGGCCGTGCAGGTGCTCGACCAGGTCGCCGCGGGTGGCTTCGGGGTAGCGCATCGGGCCAGGCTAGAGTGCCCGGCGAGTGAGGTCCGGCGGCGCGAACGTCGACTTGTCGCCGTGTTCTGGCAGGATGCCGAGACGTGAGTGACGCACACCCGACTCGTGCCGCGCGCGACCCGGAACCGGGCGGCGAGCCGCTGGCGCCTGCGGCGAGCCCGCCCGACAGCGCCGGCGTTGCCGGCGCGACACCTGCCAAGCGCGCTCCGCGCCGGGGCGCCGCGGCCCGGAAAGCGTCGGCGGCCGACCCCCCGCAGGGTGACGTGCCCCAAGGCCAGGCCGCCCCTCCCGGGTCCGACGAGCCGGACGCCGATGCGAAGCCGGCACCGTCCGAGACCGCGCCGGATCCGGCACCGGCCGCCGAGCCGCAGCCGGCCCAGCGTCCCGCCCCGACCACCCCGGCGCGACCCGCCGCGGTCGCGAAGCCCTCGCCCGGCTCCGCCCTGGTGGAGCTGGCCCAGGCGCACGGTGTGGCGACCGAGTACTGGGACTGGCAGGGCCGGCACACCGTGGTCAGCGACGCCACGATCCGTGCGGTGCTCGCGGCCCTCGACATAGACGCCTCCGACGAGCGGGCCGTCGCCCGGTCCCTGACCGCCGCCCGAGAGCGGCCCTGGCGACAGGTGCTGCCCGACGTCCTGGTGCTGCGTCAGGGCACCCAGGCGACGGTGCCGGTGCATGTCGAGGACGGCAGCCCGGTCGAGGTCTGGGTCCACCTCGAAGGCGGCGCCGCGGGGATACCACTGACGCAACAGGAGCACGACGTCGACCCGCAGGTGATCGACGGACGCACGGTCGGCGAGGTGCTCTTCAGCCTGCCGCAGGACCTGCCCCTGGGCTGGCACAGAATCCAGGCTCGGGCTAGAGGGGGTGAGACCGACCGGCCGTTGGTGATCACCCCGCAGCGGCTCGAGCTGCCCGAGGCGCTCCGAGAGCGGCGTGGCTGGGGGTTCACGACCCATCTCTACTCGGTCCGCTCGCAGTTTTCCTGGGGCCTGGGTGACCTGGCGGACCTCTCGGAGCTGGCGGCCTGGAGTGCCCGGGACCATGGGGCTGACTTCGTCCAGGTGAACCCGCTGCATGCGGCCGAGGTGATCGCTCCGATCGAGGCCTCGCCGCAGCTGCCGACAACCCGCCGGTTCGCCAACCCGCTCTACCTGCGGGTCGAGGAGATCCGCGAGGTCGCGTACATGCCCTCGACCGATCGCGCCCTGATCGAGTGGCAGGCCGAGGCGATGCGGGGCATGAATCTGGAGTCGGCGGCGATCGACCGAGACATGGTCTGGGAGGCCAAGCGCGCGGCGCTGGAAACGGTGTTCGCCCAGCCTCGGTCGAGGGCCCGCCAGGCCTCGTTCGAGGCGTTCTGCGAGCGGGAGGGCGACGGGCTGCTCGACTTCGCCTCCTGGTGTGCGCTGACCGAGCGCTACGGCCTGCCGATGTCCACGTGGCCGGCGCACGCCCTCGACGCCCGGTCCACCTCTGTCGCCCAGCTCCGCGAGGAGCTCGCCGACCGGGTGCAGTTCTACATGTGGCTGCAGTGGTGCCTGGACGAGCAGCTGGCCGCTGCGCAGCGGCAGGCACTGGAGTCCGGGATGGCGATCGGGATCATCAACGAGCTCGCCGGCGGGGTGCACCCTGACGGCGCGGACGTCTGGGCGTTGGCCGACGTGCTCGCCGGCGACGTGACCGTCGGCGCCCCGGCCGACTCGGTCAACCGTCAGGGCCAGGACTGGAACCAGCCGCCTTGGCGACCGGACCGACTGGCCGAGCGCGGCTACGAGCCGTACCGGGACACGTTGCGGACCGTGCTGCGCCACAGCGGAGGCCTACGGGTCGACCATGTGATCGGGCTGTTCCGGTTGTGGTGGATCCCGCTGACGGCGTCGCCGGCCGAGGGCACCTACGTGCGCTACGACCATGAGGCGCTGGTGGGCATCCTCGCCCTCGAGGCCCATCGCGCCGGAGCCATCGTCATCGGTGAGGACCTCAATAGTGTCGAGCCGTGGGCGCGGGACTACCTGCACGAACGCGGCCTGGTGGGCACCTCCGTGCTGTGGCGGGAACGCGATCAGGACAACCAACCGCTGCGGCCGCAGGCGTGGCGCGAGTTGTGCCTGGCCACGGTCGGCGCGGACGACCTGCCGCCGACCGCCGGCTATCTGGCCGGTGAGCACGTCGAGCTGCGCGACCGCCTGGGCCTGCTCACCCGGCCGGCCGTCGAAGAGATCGCGGTCGACGAGGCCGACCGAGCGGCGGTCCTGGCTCTGCTGGGGGAGCTCGGACTGCTCGGTGAGCAGTCCAGCGAGCGGGAGCGGGTCGAGGCGCTTCACCGCTTCCTGACCTGGACGCCGGCCAAGCTGATCGGCGTCGCGCTTGCCGACGCGGTCGGCGACCGGCGCGCGATGTATCAGCCGGGAACGACCACCGAATACCCCAACTGGCAGCTCCCACTGGCGGACGGCGTGGGCCGACCCGTGCTGCTCGAGGATGTCATGGCGTCGGTCAGGGCTGCGTCCCTGGCCCGCACCGTCAACGGCCGCTGACCCCCAGGGCTCCCGCGTGAAGCGGTCAGCCGGCGACATCGCGGGCCTGGACCCGCAACGCGCGGGCCAGGCCGTCCCGCCCCTCGGCGACCAGCCGGGCCAAGGCGGGCTCTCTGTCCGAGCCCTTCAGCCAGTCCTCGGCGCGCTCCAGCACGTCCTGGCGGACGAGCATGGCTGGGAAGAGGCCCTCGGCGACCTGGGTCGCCAGCTCATTGGTGCGCTCGGTCCAGATCCTGTGCAACGCGGCGAAGTAGGGCTCCACGAACGGCTCGAGCAGCGTGGTGTCGTGCACCCTGGTGAACCCCCGCACCACGGCCTGGTTGATCGCGTTCGGCAGATCACCGTCGACGACGACACTGTTCCAGGCAGCCTGCTTGGCGGCCGCCGTCGGAATCGCGGCCCGTGTCCCCGCCGCGCGCACTCTGCCGGCAGCGGTGTCGTCTCGCTTCAGCTCGGCGTCGATCTGCGGCCCACCGGCCCGGCCGCCGACCACCAATGAAGTGAGCAGGGTCCACCGCAGGTCTGTGTCGACGTCGAGACCGGGCAGGGTCTGCGCGCCGCTCAACAGCCCCGCGATGACCTGGAGGTGGTCCTCCCGCCGGGCCAATGCGGCGAAGGAGCGGATGAGCAGCAACTGCGTGTCGCCGCCCGGCTCGGCCTGGCGCAGAAGCGTGAGCAGCCGGTGCGCGGCATCCTCCCGGGTCGCCACTGCATGCTCCGGGGCCAGGTACATGGTGAGCGTGGCTGCGAGCTGGTTGAGCAGCGTCTGCTGCACGCTGGGGTCGGTGACCGAGGGCAGGTGGCGCAGCACGAGGTCGACGAAAACCCGGGGTCCCAGCTCGGCGTCCCGGGTCATGTCCCAGACAGCGCCCCAGACCAGGGTCGCCGGCAGCGAGTCCTCGAAGGCGTCCAGGTGAGCCACTGCGGAGGCGAGCGAGCGCTCGTCCAGGCGGATCTTGGTGTAGGCCAGGTCGCCGTCGTTGAGCAGCAACAGGGCCGGCTGCGGGCGTCCGGCCAGCGCCGTGACCTCGGTGCCTGCTCCGTCGATGCTCACCTCGACGCTCCAGGTGCGCCGGAATATCGCGCCCGTCTGGCCCCGGTCCACGACGTCATACCCGCCGATCCCGATCCGGTGCTGGCGCAGCACCGGATGGTCCGCGGGGGCTTCCTGCTGCACGACGAGGCGGCGGATCGTCCCGGCGTCGTCCTGCTCGACGAGCGGGCGCACCGTGTTCACCCCGGCCCGCTCCAGCCAGGTCACCGCCCAGCTCTCGACGTCCTGGCCACTGGTCTCGCGCAGCTCGACGAGCAGATCGGCCAAAGTGGTGTTGCTCCAGGCATGGCGACGGAAGTAGCGCCGTACCCCCTCGTCGAAGGCGTCCTGGCCGACCCAATGCACCAGTTGCTTGAGCACTGAGGCACCCTTGGCGTACGTGATCCCGTCGAAGTTGACCTCCACGTCGGCGAGGTCGCGGATCTCGGCCACGATCGGGTGCGTCGAGCTGAGCTGGTCCTGGCGGTAGGCCCACGACTTCTCGGCGGACAGGAACGTCGTCCAGGCGCTGCGCCAGCGGGTCGAGGAGGCCTGGCAGCGGGTGCTGGCATACTCGGCGAAGGACTCGTTCAGCCACAGGTCGTCCCACCACCGCATGGTGACCAGGTCCCCGAACCACATGTGGGCCAGCTCGTGCAGCACGGTCAGCGCCCGTCGTTCGACGGTTGCCGCTGTCGTCTTGGAGCGGAACACGTAGTCGTCGGTGAACGTCACGCACGCGGCGTTCTCCATCGCCCCGGCGTTGAACTCGGGCACGAACACCTGGTCGTACTTGGCGAACGGATACGCCAGGTCGAACACCTCCTCGAAGTGCGCGAAGCCCGCCCGGGTCACCTCGATGATCTGCTCGGCGTCGAGGAACGGCATCATCGAGGTCCGGCAGTGCACGCCGAGCGGGATGGTCCGCCCGTCCCGGCTCGTCAACGTGGCGCGCACGCCCTGATACGGACCGGCGACCACCGAGACGACGTACGGGGACAGCCGGGGCGTGGTCGCGAAACGCCAGGTGGCGGTGCCGTCGTCGCGGCCGGACGGCGCGGGTTCGGGTGTCGGCGAGGTGGAGAAGACCTGCCAGTGCTCGGGCGCGGTGACCGAGACGGCGAACGCCGCCTTGAGATCCGGCTGGTCGAAGCATGCGAACGTCCGTCGGGCGTCCGCGACCTCGAACTGCGAGTACAGATAGACCTCGTGGTCGACCGGATCGACGAACCGGTGCAGTCCCTCGCCGGTGTGCATGTAGGCGCAGTCCGCCAGAACCTCCAGCTCATTGTGCGCGGCGAGGCCGGACAGCTCGATCCTGTCGCCACCGACCACGTCAGCCACCGTCAGGTCGCGACCGTTCAGCCGGACGGAGAGCACCCGGGGCGCCACGAGGTCTATGAAGGTGCTTGCGCCCACGTCGTGACAGGCGAAGCGGACCGTCGTCCGGGACCGGAAGGTGTCGGTCCCGATGTCAGGGTCGGCGCCGTCGGTCAGGTCCAGGTCGAGGTGGTACTCCTCGACGGCGAGCAGGGACGCCCGGTGGGCTGCCTCCTCGTGGGTCAGGTTGGCGGCAGCAGACATACACCGATCCTGCCATTCACCGGCTGTCTGCACGCTCTGCGGCGGGACGTGCCGTGCGGCGGGCCCGCCGAGAGGTGGGTTCGACCCCATCGTGGGAGTATCTCCCGGTGATGGAAGCGACCTCGGACGAGCAGGCACGTGAGCGCGCCGAGTTCTGGTTCGACCCGATCTGCCCGTGGGCCTGGATGACCTCTCGCTGGATGCTGGAGGTGACGACGCTCCGTCCGGTGGACGTGACCTGGAACCTGTTCAGCCTGGCGGTGCTCAACGAGGGTCGGGACCTTCCCGAGGACTACCGCAAGGGACTGGAGACGGCCTGGCGACCGGTCCGGGTGGCCGCCGCCGCGGCTGAGCGAGAGGGCGAGGATTCCCTGCTGCCTCTCTACACCGCGATCGGTACCCGGCTGCACCCGGGAGGGCGCAAGGACCAGGATGCAGTGCTGGCCGAGGCCCTGGCCGAGGTGGGGCTGCCGCCCGACCTGCTCGCGGCGGCGGACGCCGATGAGCACGACCAGGTCGTGCGGGCGAGTACGGCCAGGGCTATCGAGCTGGTCGGGGACGACGTCGGGACGCCGGTGATCGCAGTCAACGGAGTGGCCTTCTTCGGCCCGGTGGTCACCCCGACGCCGCGCGGCGCGACGGCCGCCCGGCTGTGGGACGGAGCGGTCGCGGTGGCCTCGGTTCCCGGCTTCTACGAGCTCAAGCGCACCCGGACCGAGGGGCCCAGCTTCCCGGACGCCTGAAGCGCCACCTGGTGGCCCCGGGGCGCCGCGACCACCTGACAGACTGCGGCCATGCGCGTTCATCTGGGCAGCGACCACGCCGGATTCGAGCTGAAGCAGCACCTCGTGGGGCACCTGAACGAGCTCGGCCACGACATCGTCGACCATGGCCCGCACCGCTATGACCCGCTGGACGACTACCCGCCGTTCTGCCTGCGGGTCGCCCAGGCCGTTGTGGAGGATCCGGACAGCCTCGGCATCGTGATCGGCGGGTCAGGCAACGGGGAGCAGATCGCGGCCAACAAGGTGCGCGGCGTCCGATCGGCCCTCGCCTGGAGCCTCAAGACGGCCGTCCTGGCTCGGCAGCACAACGACGCGAACGTGCTCGCGGTCGGCGCCCGAATGCACAGCCGCGGCGAGGCGGCGGGGTTCGTCGATGCCTACCTCGCCGAGCCGTTCAGCCATGACCCGCGGCACCAGCGTCGGATCGACATGCTCAGCGCCTATGAGAGAACCGGGGCACTGCCGCCCCTGCCGTGACCGAGATCGCGGCGCAAGGACTGATCCTGCATGGCGAACAGCCAACGGATGATCACCCGCTGCTGACCGGGCCGGGTTCGAGGTGGCTGGTAACGGTGTCCGGGAACGACTCCTCGATGCAGCACACCGGAACGGCGTCGACGATCAGGCGGTAGCAGCGGGAGACTCCGGTGCTCCCGGCGAGCGCCCGATCACCGGGTCGCAGGCCACGCAACGGCGTGCGGCCGAACCAGAGCAGCTCGCGGCGGGTCTCCAGCGCCAGCGCCGCGAACGCCTCGCCGAGCCCGCCGGGAGCCTGCGCCAACGCCGCGACGAACTCGGCGGGCAACCGGTCCAGCAACAGCACCGAGTCAGCGTGCACGAGCAGCTGACCGGTGGTGGCGGTCCGCAGCGCCGTCCGCCGGCTTAGTGCCGGCTGGCCGGGGCGAGCACACAGCCAACGGGCGTGGTCGGCGTCCAAGCGCATCTCCTCGTGCCCCTCGACGTCGGCGATGATCGGGGCCAGGACGACGGCCTCCAGGGCTCCCGCCAGCGTGCCCTCGTAGGCCAGCAGCAGTCGCAGCTCGGTCGGCAGCTGCGCGAACGGCACGTCGCTGAGCCGGGCCGGTCGCTCGGTCTGAGCGTGCCAGCGTGGACCCCATGGTGCCGTCATAAGTGCCCAGCCTAGGTGGGGCAAGATATGGCCGGTGATGACTGGTGCTGAGTCGACGAGTGGTCCTGCGGGCACGAGTGGGCGGGCCGCTGGCACCGTGCTCGTGCTCAACGGGGTCAACCTGAACCTGCTCGGCCGCCGGGAGCCCGACGTGTACGGGGCGCACTCCCTGGACGACGTCGAGGCGTTGTGCCGCGAGCACGCTGCGCGGCTCGGTGTGGCCGTCGAGTGTGCTCAGACCAACCACGAGGGCGAACTCGTCGAGTGGGTCCATGACGCCGGACGTCGGCACGCTGCCGGGGAGGTGATCGGTGCGGTGATCAACCCTGGTGCCTGGACACACACCTCGGTGGCACTACGGGACGCGATCGCCGGGTCGGGGCTGCCGGTCGTCGAATGCCACATCTCGAACGTGCACGCCCGGGAGGAGTTCCGGCACCACTCCGTCGTCTCCGCGGTGGCCCGCGGTGTGGTCGTCGGCTTCGGGATCGCGGGATACCCGCTGGCGATGACCGGGCTGGTCGGTGGGCTGGTCGGTGGGCTGGATCACGTCGTCCGGGAGTCCTCGTGACCTCGATCACCCTCGTCCGTCACGGCGAGACCGAGTGGAGCAGGGCGCAGCGGCACACCTCGGTCACCGATCTCGACCTGACCGAGCGCGGCGTGGCGCAGGTCGAGACGTTGCGCGCACGGCTCGACCCGGACATGTTCGACCTGGTGCTGTGCAGCCCACGGCTACGGGCGCGGCGAACCGCTCTCCTGGCGGGGTTCCCGGCCGGACGGCTCGAGGTCGATCCCGACCTCGCCGAGTGGCACTACGGCGCCTACGAGGGCCGGACCGGCGCGCAGATCCGCGAGGAGCTTCCGGGCTGGCGGATCTGGGACGATACGCCCCCGCCGGGAGGGGAGAACGGGACCCAGGTGCGGGAGCGGCTGGGACGGGTGATCGAGCGGGTGGAGAGCAGCGGCGCCGACCAGGTGATCTGCTTCGGACACGGGCATTCGCTGCGGGTACTCACCCTGGTCTGGCTGGGACTGGATCTCTCGCGCGGGGACCAGTTCCCGCTCGACACGGGGACGATCAGCGTGCTCACGCCGTATCGCGGCTTCCACGCCGTCCAGTCCTGGAACGCGCGGCCCTCGTGACCGTGCGTCCAGGGTCGCAGGTACCGGCGTCAGTTGCTTGATATAGTGAGCATCGTTCCTCAGCGGCTTCTGGTCCGGTGCGAGGTGATGATGACCGATCCGATCTCCGGGGCATGGCAGGCCCAACGTGACGCGATGGGGGCCTTCATCCGGTCCCAGCGCGAGTTGGCGAACATGTCCCTGCGAGAGCTGTCCCGGGCGACCCAGGTGTCGAACGCCTATCTCAGCCAGATCGAGCGTGGCCTGCACGACCCGACGCTGAAGGTGCTCACCCAGATCGCTGAGGCGCTGCACATGACGGTGGAGGAGCTGCTGCGCGAGAGTGTGGGGGACAGTAGTCCCGAGGATGCCGGTTCCTCCGGTGCCGGGCCCAGCGGGGTGGACCAGGCGGTGTTGGCCGACCCACGGCTGACTGCGGCGGAGAAGGACGCGCTGCTCACCGTGTATCGCAGCTACCTGGCCACGCATGCCGAGCGCGATCCGAGGTGAGCGGACCGCGGGTTCCGGTCCTGCGCGCTTGACATACTGAGCGAGCGCTCAATATAGTTAACAGCGACGCCGACCCAGACAGGGACGGCGTCGCCAGAGCCCGGCATCGTCGCTGATGCGTCCGAACCGTAGATCGAACGACAACCAACGCAGGAGAGATCATGCAGACCCCTCAGGAAGCCCTTGCCGCCATGCAGTCCCAGGCGCTCGAGGCAATCAAGTCCGGCCAGTCCGCCACGCTCGAGGCCTTGCAGGCCTGGCGCGAGGGTGTGGCGAAGATCACCCCGCAGGCTCCGGCAATGCCGGAGGTTCCGGCCGAGTTCAAGCAGGCCGTCGGTGACCCCGCGCAGATCGTCGACTCCGTTTACGACTTCGCCGGCCAGCTGCTCGACCTGAACAAGGAGTTCGTGCACAAGCTGCTGGCGGCCGCCAAGCCCGAGTAAGGCTAGCCGACCACGCATGAGTCGTCGGGGGAGTCGCCCGTGATCCGGGTGGCTCCCCCGATCTCCATGTCAGCACACTATGGACAACGCGAACGTCGAGGGAAGGAAGACCATGCCAGACCCCGGTGACCTCATCAAGAGCCTCAACGAGCAGACCCTCGAGCAGGTCCGGCGAAGCCAGGACGCTGTCGTCGATGCAGTGCGCGCCTGGAACGACCGCGCCCCTCATCTTCCCTCGGTCGACCTCCCGTTCGATCCCGACCGAATGATCGACTCGGCCTTCGGTTTCGCTCAGACGGTGCTCGACGTGAACCAACGCTTCGCCCACCGCCTGCTATCCCTGACCGGAGCTCACGAGACCGAGGCAGCCGCGCCTGCCGCGCCTGCCGCGCCTGCCGCGCCTGCCGCGCCTGCCGCGCCTGCCGCGCCGGTCGCACCCGAGCAGAAGCCGGCTGTGGAGGCGCCTTCTGCCGATACGGCCCCCGCGAAGACAGCTCCCGCCAAGAAGGCGCCCGCCAGGAAGGCACCGGCGAAGAAGTCGCCCGCCGCGGCGGCGCCCCAAGCCGCCGCAGCTGATGCGCCGGCCCCGCGCAAGCGAGCGGTCAAGAAGTCCTCCTGAGTCCTGAAAGGCCGCGAGGCAAACGGTCGGGCGCACCCTGTGGCGCAGACCGCGCCAGGATTGGCGCGTTCTGCTACTGCCGTGGCGTCGTTCGACGGGCAGACTCGCTCTGGCGAGACGACCGAGGAGTAACGACGACATGACGTACACGCGCGAATCGATCCCCGACCTGGAGATCTCTTGCCTGCTCGGCTACGAGGAGCCCAGCTCGTTCTACCGGCCCTTCCCAGCTACGAGGAGTACGTCGTGAACGAGCGATGGACCGAGTCGTCGATCCCGGACCAGTCCGGGCGTGTGTTCGCGGTGACAGGCGCGAACAGTGGGCTGGGGTGGGAGACCGCCCGCGCACTGGCCGAGCACGGCGCCCACGTGCTGGTGGGAGCCCGCACCGAGGCCAAGGCGCGCGATGCCATCGCCCGGATCGAGCAGGACGGCCCGTTGGGCAGCCTCGCACCGTTCGTGGTCGAGCTGGCCGACCTGGACTCGGTGGCCGCCGCGGCGGAGCGGGTCTTGTCGGAGCAGGACCGGCTGGACGGGCTGATCAACAATGCCGGCATCATGTGGACCCCCTACGGCACGACGGCGCAGGGTTTCGAGCAGCAGCTCGGCGTAAACCACCTCGGCCACTTCGCCTTGACCGGGCGGCTGCTGTCGCTGCTGCTCGCCACAGACATGTCCCGGGTGGTGACCGTCAGCAGCTCGGGGCACAGACCCGGACGGATCGACTTCGAGGACCTGCAGTCCGAGCGGTCGTACTCGCCGCAAGGCGCCTACTTCCAGAGCAAGCTGGCGAACCTGCTGTTCACCCGCGAACTGCAACGCCGGCTGACCGCGGCGGGTGCGTCGACGATCGCGCTAGCCGCGCACCCGGGAGGGGCCAACACCAACCTCGGCCACGAGAATCCCGGGGGGTTGATCAACAACGCCATTCAGCTGGCGCGACCGCTTCTGAACCTGCTCGTACAGACCGCGGCCATGGGTGCGCTGCCGACGCTACGAGCCGCCACCGACCTGCAGGTGACCGGCGACCAGTACTTCGGACCCGGCGGGTTCCAGGAGGTGCGTGGACACCCGGTGCTTGTCGGTCGCAGCGACCGAGCCAAGGACGAGGCGACCGCGCGCCGACTGTGGGAGGTCTCCGTGGACCTGACCGGCGTCCGGTTCGACAGGCTCGACGCCGATCGGGGAGGAAAGACACGGTGAGCACACCGGCACGTGACGCATAAGGGCTCAGGCCGGCGCTGCGGCAGCGGTTTGCGCGCCCGCCTCGTCCGCAGCGGGAGGTCGACGAGGACCGCACGGTCAGCTTCATCGAGCTGTTCTACGACCTGGTCTTCGTCGTGCTCATCCCACAGATCGCGCATGCCTCGGACGACCGAGCGGCGACCGCCTGGCTGCTGAGTGGCGACTCCGCTCTGCTGCTCGCAGGTCTGGCCGTCCTGGTGCTGACGATTGACTACGACGAGACCTGGTCCCTAACCACTGAGGGCTCGGGTCAGGTCACCCACCAGCCGGTCGACGCCGAGGTCCTGCTCGTCGGGCGTGAAGCCCATCCGCACAACGACCAGGTCCGCCGACGGCACCACGAACAGGCGCTGCCCGTCGTGACCTGAGGCCCAGTAGGTGTCCTCGGGCATCGCCGGGAACCGCAGCCTGCCGTCGGACCGTCGGTTGGCCCACCAGTGTGCGGCGTGGCCGTCCTCCTCACCCGCGACGTCGGGGACTGTGGTCGAGCGCTGCATCCAGCCCGCCGGCAGCATGTCCTCCCCGTTCCAGCGGCCGTTCTGCAGGGCGAACTGGCCGACTACGGCCCAGTCACGCGGCGTGGCCCACAGGTAGGAGGAGCAGACCGGGTGCCCGGCGGCGTCCGGTTCGAGCACCGCGCTGGACATGCCGAGCGGTTCGAACATCAGCCGGAATGCCATGTCGCTGCCCAGCCCCGAGCGTTCCTGCAGTACCTGGCAGAGGATGTTCGTGGTGCCCGAGGAGTACTGCTGGTACGTACCGGGGGAGTGGGCGGCCGGTAGCGAGGCCGCGTAGCCGCCCATGTCCGGCTCCAGGTAGAGCATCCGGGTGATCGGGGTGCCGAGCGCGTAGGTCTCGTCCCACTGCAGCCCCGAGGTCATCTGGAGCAGCTGTTCGAGACTGATGCCGGCCCGCTCGTCGGTCCATTCCGGGCGCAGGTCGTTGTCGGGCAGGGCGATCCGGCCTTGCTGCACCATGCGGCCCGCCATCAGGTTGGCCACCGACTTGGCCATTGACCAGCCGAGCTGGCGGGTGTCGGCGGTGAAGCCGTCGGCGTATCGCTCGGCGACGATTTGTCCGCCGTGGACGACGACGACCGCGCGGGTGTTCAGCCGAGCCTGCTGCTCGGCGTCCGAGCCGAACTCCGCGTCGATCGCGGCGGTGACCGCCGGGTCGTCGGACGTGATCACCGGTTGCCCGTTGGACCATGACCCGGTCACTGCTGCCACCTGAGGGAGGGTTGGCAAGGACGGCCGGTCGGCCGCCAGCGTGCAGCCGAAACCCGGCGTGTAGTAGGCGGTCTGACCGAACAGCACGCCGAGGACGGCCGAGCGTGCGGAACCGGAGTCGCGATCGACCGAGGTCCGCAGGAAGGGGACCAGGGGGTTGTCGGGCAGGTCCTGCGCCGGGGCGTCGGCGTCCCGCCCGGCGACCAGCCGGACGGCGCACGCGTTGTGCGCTGCATACCCGGTGCCGGTCTTCAGCAACGGGCGTGCGTAGATCAGCCCGCCGGCCAACGCCGCCACCAGGACGGCGACCAGGCCGAGCAGGATCCGTCGCCGCATTGCCGCAGGCTACCGGCGCACGTCATGGAGGTCGGACAGGTACGTGTCGAAGGTGATGACCCCGCTCTGGAACGGCTCATCCGGTATCAGCCGGCCGGTGGCCATCGCCGCGCCGGCCCGACCGGGAAGCCGAAGGGGGAGGACCGCGCGGCGCCGTCCGACGACGGCCAGGTACCGGCGCACCATGTCGAGCATTGCGAGCGTCTGAGGCCCTGCGATCGGCAGCGCCACTCCCTGCGGACCACGATGCACGAGATCGACCAGATGGGCGGCGACCTCAGCGGCGGCGACGGGCCGGCTCAGCATGCTCGGCACCACGACCATCGGGCCGACGTTGCGGTCGACGAGCTGCCCAGCGAACTCGTGGAACTGCGTCGCGCGCACCAGCGTCCATGGGACGGGACCAGCGGCGAGCAGCTCCTCCTGACGGCGCTTGCCGAGGTAGTAGCCGAAGTCGACGGTGTCGACCCCAACGATCGACAGGGCCACCGCATGCCCGACGCAGGCGCGCTCAGCAGCCGCGAGCAGGTGCCGGGTCTCGGCATCGAAGAAGGCCACCGCCCTGGCGCGACGCGTCGTCGTGACGTTCGTGACGTCGACCACGGCGTTGCACCCGGACAGCGCCGCATCTGTGCCCGCACCCGTGGACAGGTCCACGCCGACCGAGCGGGCCAGGACGACGCCTTCGTCACCTTGTCGGGCCAGCTCCCGGACCACGAGACGTCCTAGCAGGCCGGTGCCGCCGGCCACCGCGACCTTCACCATGCATCCCCTCTGGGTGCCCTGGACAACCTGCGCCTGCGGCAGACCGCCGTCCGGATCTGCCGGCTCAGCTTCACGTCAACGAAGGGGTAGGTCGGGTGAGGTCAGCCGAGGCCTGCCAGGGGGGCGTGGCGTGGCCACGGTCTTTGGGACTGCAACTGCTGGGCGATGGACAGCAGCAGCGCTTCGCCACCGGGCGGGGCGACCAGTTGCACCCCGATCGGCATGCCGTTGGCGTGCATCGCAGCGGGAACGGCCACGCTGGGGTACTGGGCGAAGTTCCACGCTCCGGGGTAAGGAACCCATTGGGCGCTCCCCCAGAAGTTCGACAGCCAGGACCGATCGCGCCAGCCCGCGGCGGCGGGCGGCATTGCGGTCATGACCGGTGTCAGCAGTACGTCGTAGGTAGCGAAGAACTGCGCGGCCTGCACCTTCCATCGGTCTCGGTCACTCTGGCGGACACGTCCGAGTCGCTGCACGATCCGCCCGATCTGCGCGTTGCGGCGTTGGCGCGGCTCAAGTCCGGCGTCGTCCAGAACATCGACCTGGTCCGCTGCCGCGGCCAGATACCACGCGACGATCGCGTTGGCGGTGGCTTGTGAGTACGGCGGGTCGGCGCGAGAGATGTCATGGCCGGCTTGCCGCAGCGCTACAGCGGCACCGACGACCGCCTTGGTGATCTCCGGATCGACGCCGACCCCGGGCAGCGGGACCATCGTCGAGGCGGCGACGGTCAGCCGCCCGGGGGACGGTGAGACGTCTGCAAGCTCCGGCCTGGCGGCCATGACCGACAGCAGGAGGGCGGTGTCCTCGACCGTGGTCGCCAGCGGACCGTTCTCTGTAAGTCCTCGCCAGGAGGTTATGCCCACCTCGGACGGCACCACGCCGGCGCCGGGCTTGATCCCCACCAGACCGCAGCAGGCAGCCGGGATACGGATCGAGCCCAGACCGTCGTTGCCGTGCGAGGCCGGCACCATTGCCGCCGCCACAGCCGCAGCGCTGCCGCCCGAGGAGCCGCCCGGGGTTCGCTCAAGGTTCCACGGGTTGCGGGCGACCCCATTCGCGTCTTCGCTGGTCGCCCACACGCCCAGCTCCGGCATCCGGGTGATGCCCACGACCACCGCGCCCGCTGCGCGCAGTCGCCGCACGACCTCGTGATCCTGCGGTGCCGGGGTGTCCGGTGTCACGCTGGCCCCGAATCGGGTCGGCTCACCCGCCACCTGCACGTTGTCCTTGACGGCGACCGGGACGCCGGCCAGGGGCAAGGCGGAGAGGTCGTCCCGGGCAGCGACCGCCTCCGCCTCCGCGCCCGCCCGCTCGTGCCGGACCCGCACGAACGCTCCCACTTGTGTGTCGAATCGGTCGATGTGATCTAAATGTTCCCGGATCACCTCACCTGGCGTCGTCGTACCGGCCTGCACCGCAGCCGCGATCTCACGAACCGTCTGCCCGACCCACGTGCCCATGCCAACTCCTCGGTGCCGTCCCATCGCGCAGCCTGCTGCCTCGACCACGGCCACCGCAAGCACGCTTCGCACGACGCGGTGGTCGTCATCGGGAACGGGCGAGGAACTGACCCCCGTACCTGCGGGCTGCGTCGGGTCGCTTCGATCCACCGCAGGTAAGCCCTGGCGGTAGAGCGGTGGAGCAGAATCCCGGTCACCCTGTCCGTGGGGCAGGCTCGCTGCGGCGCATCGTCCGTGAGACGGTTGCCGTCGACTACTCAGGAGACGCGCGGGCGAAGGGAGTCAGCCTCATGAACGTCGCGGTGCTGGGCGCGGGCGGTGGAGGGCTAGCGGTCGCCTACGAGTGGGCGAGCCAGGGACACCGGGTCTCCCTGTACGCACAACGCGCCCACGACCACCATCTGGCGCCGGTTCGCGAACGCGGCGGCATCCAGGCCGAGGGGCTGCTGGAGGGGTTCGTCCCGCTGGAGACGGTCACCACCGACATCACCGAGGCACTGGAGGGTGTGGAGGTCGTCTTCGTCGTGGGCCCCGCCTACGCCACCGAGTCGTTCGGCGCCGACACCCGCGGTCACCTGCGTCCAGGGATGACCGTCGTGGTCTGCCCCAGCTCGTGCGTCGGCAGCCTCGCTTTCAAGCACGCCGCGGGGGTGGACCTCTACGACGAGAGCATCGTCGTAGGCGAGACGAGCACGCTGCCGTACGCCTCGCGGGCGTCGCTGCACGCCAGTGTGCGGATCTTCCACCGGTTCGATATCGGCTTCTCGGCCGCTGCCGCCCCGCGCAGCAACACGCCTCGGCTCCTGGAGGTTCTCCGCCAGGTGTACCGCAACACCGAGGAAGCTGCGGGGATCTTCCAGACCACGCTGCAGAACGGCAACCCGGTCATCCACCCGGCCGTCACTCTGCTCAACGCTGCGCTCATCGAGCGCACGGGCGGCGACTTCATGTTCTACGAGGAGGGGGTCACCGAGGCGGTCGGCCGCTTCATGAAGGCGGTCGATGACGAGCGGCTCGCCATCGCGCGGGCCCTCGGGGTCGCCATCCTCGCCGAGCCGGATATCGGGGTGCGACAGGGCTACATGACCGAGCCCAACTACTCCACCGGTTACTCCACCGCACCGGGCTTCCGCGGCATCA
Organism: uncultured Actinomycetota bacterium; assembly: GCA_963825645.1. GTDB lineage: Bacteria > Actinomycetota > Actinomycetes > Actinomycetales > Kineosporiaceae > JADJPO01. The sequence continues at coordinate 323,741 of CAWGTT010000005.1, read as the reverse complement.
AGGCGCAGAACGAGCTGCACCACCGCTACCTGACCGAAGACGTGGGCTACTCGATGGTGTTCCTCACCGACCTGGCCCGGCACCTGTCGGTGCCGACCCCCACCATGGACGCCGTGATCCACATCGCCTCCATCGTCGCCGATGAGGACTTCGCCGCAGAGCGCGCCCGCACCATGGACAACATGGGCCTGTCCGGGCTGACGCGCGAACAGCTAGCGGCGTTCTGACCCGGGCCGCTCATAGTGTCCTAGCGGCGTCAGCCAGGTCGAGGAGGGGAGCCACATCGGCGGCGGTCGTCCGCGGCACGTGAAGAGCCCCGACCGCGGTGGCTGGTGAGCAGGGGCGTGTCTCCCGCTCAGGCACCGCCCCGGGCCGGACCCGAAGGACGAAGGAGACTGCACACCGTGGACACGTCGACCGCCACCCCCCTTCCGCGTACTACTTGAGCCGTCGCCGCCCTGGCCGCTGGAGACGTCGACGCACCGGCGTCCTTCGCCGAGGTCGAGATCCCCCTCGAACCGATCGGTCCCCAGAACCTGCTCGTCGAGGTGCGCGCCGTCTCGATGAACCCGGTCGACGTGAAGGTCCGGGCTTCCTTCGCCGAGCAGACAGCGCCCAAGGTGCTGGGCTTCGACGCGGCCGGAGTGGTCGTCGCCACCGGTCCGGAGGTCACCGCCTTCGCGCCGGGGACGAGGTCTACTACGCCGGCAACATCGCCAGCACCGGTGCCAATGCCGAACACCACCTGGTGTACGAGCGGATCGTCGGGCACAAGCCCGCGTCCCTGGACTTCGCCCAGGCCGCAGCCGCGCCCCTGACCACCATCACCGCCTGGGAGTCGCTGTTCGAGCGGATGCGTCTCAGCGCGGACAGCACCGGGACACTCCTGGTGATGGCGGGTGCGGGCGGCATCGGTTCCATGGTGCTCCAGCTGGCGCGGCAGCTCACCGGCGTGACCGTCATCGCCACCGCATCCCGCGAGGAATCCCGGGACTGGGTCTAGCAAATGGGTGCGCACCACGTGGTGGACCACCACAACCTGAGCGAGGAAGTCGCGAAGACGTACGCCGACATCATGGCCGTCCACGGCCAGGTGGCGGCCATCGACGAGCCGGAAGGGCTCGACATCCTGCCGCTCAAGGTCAAGAGCCAGACCTGGCACTGGGAGCTGATGTTCACCAGGCCGCTGTTCGACCCCACGAGCACCGCCCAGCGTGACCTGCTCGAGGAGGCCGCGAGGCTGTTCGACTCGGGTGTCCTGAAGCCCACGCTGACCAGATCGCTCAGCCCGCTGACGCCCGACACCCTCCCCGAGGCGCATCGGTTGCTGGAGGGCTCCACGATGATCGGCAAAGCGGTCGTCGCGGCGGCCGGCTATGGCCAGTCCACCGAACGGAGCCCGGCTTGAGCGGTGGCGCGACACCAGGTCGGCCCTGTCCGTCGGAACGTCGCGCTCTTACCCGGAGAAGATGTTCGCGATGCTCCTGCTGGTTCTGCTGCGGCTGCTGCGCGGCAACGGCCGCTGAGCCGGCCCACGCCGGCGACCGGTCAGCGGAAACCGGCTGTGGGCAGCAGCCAGGTGAGTATGTCTGTGTGGTGCGCCTGCCCGACTTCGCGCAGCACCACGGCGACGTGCCGGTACTCCACGGACTGCCACGACTCGAGCAGGGTCAGCGGGACGACGACCAGGCGCGCCTGCGGGTACGCCGCGCTCAGCGCGGTGAAGTACCGGGTGACGGCCGCGTGAAGCTCCGGCTCGGAGGTAACGCCGTCATTGCGCCCGGCATCGACGATCACGACGTCCGCCTCGACCCGACTGGCGGTGTGGGGGAGGCGGTAGACCAGCGGGGCCAGACCAGGTCCGGCCAGGACGCCGTCGCTCAAGAAGCCGTCGCTCAGGAAGCCGGGGCCGTTCTGGGCGTCGACGTGGCAGGCCCAACCCAGCCGGGCGCTGACCAGGTAGGGGTACGACCCCGGCGCCCAGCTGCTGTTCCACCGTGTCGCCGCCGCCTACGAACGCCGCTCCCTGGCCCTGGCCTCCTACTGGTCGTTCGACCAATGGGGACGCTTCCCACCCGAGCACACCACCGCCGTCTCCATCCTGGACCGGCTCCTGCACCACGCCACCGTCGTCGTCACCAACAGTGAGTCCTACCGGATGCGCGACGCCAAACCAGGAGAGGAGCCACCCCACCAACACGCTGAACCACCGCAAGAGACGAGAACTTCCACCTGGCCACCAGCGGAGACACCAACCTGGCCATTGACATCATTCGGCGTCCGCCAGCCCGGAGCCGGGAGAATGCTCGTCAAGTACCAAGCCCATCATGATGGCGTCCCAGAGCTGTCCATTGCCGCGGCGCCAGTGTCGACGCAGCCGGCCTTCGATAAGGAATCCTCGTGACCGGTACAGAGCCAATGCTGCGCCGTTGTGCGGCCAGACCTGACAGTTGATCTTGCTCAGCGCTGCGGCCCGGCACCACGCGACGGCCGCGTCGAGCAGTGCCCCGCCGACGCCGAGCCCTCTGTGCGCGGCCGAGACCGCCATGCCGAACTCGGCGTGCTCGACACCGGCCCGGGTGACCGTGAGGTAGCCAACGAGTTGGGCAGCGTCGTCGGTGGCCAAGAACCAGGCTCCGAGGCCTTCGTCGTCAGCCGTCCGGCCCCATGCCGCGCTGCGCTGGGACGTCCAGTCGACCGGCGCCTCCGCGGCGATCCACAGCCCTTCCATGGCGACCGCCGAATACAAGCCACTGACCGCATCGAAATCGGTCGAACTACCCCGCCTGACGCTGAACTCGAGGCCGGCTGCCTGCTCACTCACTCACCCGAGCCTAGAGATTCACGGCGTCCTCGGTGGGCAGGTACGCCGGCCCTTCGGACCATGCGGCGTCGTCGCCAGCCGTCGGCGTGGGTACCGGCATCGATCGGGTCGAGCAGGCGGGAGTCGTCCACGACGAGGCGGCCGGCTGGTCCGGGCGGCCCGTACACATCGGTCATGCGGCACACCCTGGCATGATCGGCTCGTGAGGACGAGTGACGCTGCCGCGGCTAAGGCTCCGATGCCGGACTGGGAGAAGCGGTTCCGGGCCGGCCGGGTGGGGCCCCCCGATTGGGCACAGGACGCCCCGGACCGGTGCGTCGTGGTGGTGACCGCGGACGGCGTCCTCGAGCTGCACTCCTTCGACCTGTCGACCGGCGCGCTGACCCGGGCCACGAACCGCCGCGAGGGCACGGTCACCGGTGCCATCGACCCCGGCGGGGAGTGGATCTGGTGGTTCGACGACGCCGACGGTGACGAGTACGGCTTCTGGCGCCGGCAACCCTTCGGCTCGGCTCCTGGAGCGGCGACCCTAGCCACAGGACTTCCCGCCGCCTACTCCGCCGGCCTCGCCCTCGGCCGGGACGGCCTGGCGGTGATCGGCTCGGCGGACGACGGTTACGGATCGCGGATCCACGTCCATCGCCCGGGTGCGGGGGAGCGCCTCGTCTACGAACACGCCCAGGACGCGTGGGTCGGTGCGCTCAGCGAGGACGGCCACCTTATCGCGATCGCGCACAGCGAGCATGGCGACAACAGGCACCCGGCGATCCGGGTGATCAGGACCGCCGACGGCTCGACGGTCGCCGCCCTCTGGGACGGGCCTGGTCAGGGGGTGGTGCCGCTCGGTTTCGCGCCAGTCGCCGGCGACACCCGGCTGGTCGTGCGGCACGAGCGCCGTGGCCGTGGCGAACTGCTGATCTGGGACGTCGGCGCCGGCACACAGGCCGAACTGGAGATCGCGGTGGACGGCGAGATCTCCGACGCCGACTGGTATCCCGGCGCGGACAGCCTGCTGGTCTCGGTCGATCACGCGGCGCGGACCCGGGTGTTCCGGCTCGACCTCGATGGCGGCGCGACCACCCCGGTCGGCCCGGACGACGGCTCGGTGCTTGCGGCCACCGCCCGTCCTGGCGACGAGGTGTGGACGCTGTGGTCCTCCGCCGCAGTCCCGCCGGCGGTGCGCACCGCGGACGGTGCCGTCGTGATCGCCCCGCCGGCAGAGCCCGCGCCGCCGTCCGTTCCCGTCGAGGACGTCTGGGTGGACGGACCGGTCGGGCGGATCCACGCCCTGCTCCGCTGTCCGCGGACGCCGGACGGCGACACCGCGCCTGGGCCGCTGCCTCTGTTCATCGACGTGCACGGCGGCCCGACCGCCCACGACGCCGACCGGTTCATCGCCTACCCAAGCGCCTGGGTGGACCAGGGGTTCGCGGTGCTGCAGGTGAACTACCGCGGCTCGACCGGGTACGGCTCGGCCTGGCGGGACGCCCTGGAGCAGCGGGTCGGCCACGTCGAACTCGAGGACATCGTGGCGGTCCGGGACCACCTGGTGACGATCGGGGTGGCCGACGGCGACCGCGTGGTGCTGGCCGGGGCGTCCTGGGGCGGGTACCTGACCCTGCTCGGGCTTGGGGTGTACCCGGACCGGTGGGCGGCCGGCGTCGCGGGCGTGCCGGTGGCCGACTACGTGGCCGCGTACGAGGACGAGATGGAGAACCTCAAGGCGTTCGACCGGGCCCTGTTCGGCGGCTCACCGGCCGAGGTGCCCGAGAAATACGCCGACTGCAGCCCGATCACCTACGTCGACCGGGTCGCCGTGCCGGTGCTGGTCCTGGCCGGGGAGAACGACCCGCGCTGCCCGATTCGCCAGATCGAGAACTACCTGGCGGCACTCGCCGAGCGCGGCGTGCCGTACGAGGTATACCGGTACGACGCCGGGCACGGGTCGCTGGTGGACGATGAACGCGTCCGCCAGGCCCGCGCCGAGATAGACTTCGTCGCCCGCCACCTCCCGCCGACCCCCGACAGTCGGTGACACGCGGCCGACACGCTATCGAAACCGACGCAGGACGACTCTCGCGTGTCAGCGTGCCCGGGCTGCGGAGGTCACCCGCCCACCGTGTCGCGGGTGAGCTCCACGCCGGCGCCCGGCGCTCCCCGCGGGTGCTGGGAGTCCGATCCCTCAGCAATCGACGACTGAGCTGCCATGCAGCGGCAAAGGCGTGAAGGCCGTGCTGATCGCGGCAAGGTGCGGACGTTCCGTCAGTGAAGGAGACCGCTGCTCGAGCGCCTCAGTCAGGCCCTGGATCCGATCAGGAATCCTCGACCCTGGCTTCCAGGAGGGGGCGAACCTCGACGACGGCGACATGGGGCCGGTGTCGTATGCGCTCCAAGAGTGGAGCCCCGCGGTGGCGAAGAGGGTCGTCGAGCTGCGATTCAGGAACGCGAGTTCAGTTAACGACCTTGGCATCGCCCCGCGGAGGATCGGAGGGTCGTCGCCACCCTGACCTGGTCACGCTGTCGGGGTGTCACCACACAGAACTCATTGCCGTCGGGATCGGCCGTCACCACCCAGCTGACCTCGCCCTGGCCGATGTCGATTCGAGTGGCCCCCAGGGACACGAGACGGTCGACCTCCTCGCGCTGATCACCGTTGGCAGGTGCCGTCGTGGCGGTCGGCGGCCAGCTCCCAGCCCTGGACGCCGGCCCAGAAGCGCGCGAGACGGAGGGGGCCGTTCGCATCGAAGCAGAGCGCATGAAGATGGCAAGTCATCACGCCATGCACCTCTGATCTGCTGACCGACAGCCGCGGTCCTCTGCTCGCCGTTGCGAGATCGGAACTCGCCGGCGCCACGGCGCCCGGGCTACAGAGGGGAGAACCCCTTGGTCCCGGCCGGGATTCGGCGGTGACCTGCCGCCCCGAAGTCGACCACTACGTCGATCTCCGTCACCTGCACGACGCGGCCCATGCCCCAGCTGTCCAAGGTGACGCGGTCACCCACCTTGAAGTCTGCGGTCGAGGGCAGGACCACCTCCGTGCGGACGAAAGGGCTGGTGGACAGGACCCGTCCTCGGGCCGGGGGGCGACTCACCATAGGACCAGTGTGAGGCCTGTGCTCCGCGCCAGCACCATCTTCCACACACTGGACCGGGGACGCTGCAGCACCAGATCGCCAGCGGCGTCCGCCACGGCGTGGCCTCGGGGGCGCTCGCCGTCGGCGAGCAGCTCCCCCCAGCGGCCGAGCGCGCGGTGGCACTGTCGGAGGACCGCAACACCGTCCTGGCCGCGTAACGGCAACTGCGCGACGAAGGCCTGCTCGAGTTCCGCCGGGGTCGCGGAGCGAGGGTCACCTCGACCGCCCCTGACCTGTGCTCAGTCATGGAGGCGGCCCACACCTTGATCACTATCGCCCGCACTCACGGCCTCGGCCGCGCCGAGCTGATCCGCCTCATTGAGGAGCTGACAGGACCGAGCCCGCGTACGCCGGCACGGGCCGATACTCGATCTACACCGGGCGGGCCACGAACTGGACCATGATCATCAGCTGTGCTGTGCTGGCGATTCCGCTCATCATTCTGGGAGGCGTCCCGCGCCAGAGCGGGCGGGACGCGACGGTGCCGCTGCTGCTGTACGCCGCCGGCGTTGCCCTGTACGTACTGACCGGATCGAGCATCAGGACCACCGCCGGCCCCAACGGCGTCACCGTGCCTTCGGAGCGCTCGGATGGCCACGGTGCACCTACCGCCTCGACCAGATCGATCGGGCAGAGGTGTTCAACCTGCATCCCCTCTACGCACATTCGGATTCTGGTGGGCACCTGGGCGCACCTGGGCGCACCTGCTGCACCGTCCGCTGCGGCCCCACCCTGCGACTGCTCCCGCACACCGGCCGCACCATCACCATCACCGTCACCATCACCGTCACCATCACCATCACCGTCACCGTCACCGTCACCGCAATTCTCGAGCGCTCCGGTCCGGGTTTAGGCTCCACTCATGATCCTCATCGTGGTGAAGTTCCCGATTCGTCCAGACAAGAACGCCGAGTGGCTCGAGCTCGCGGACTACTACGCCAAGGCGGTCAACGCCGAGCCCGGATGCGTCTTCTTCCAGTTCTCCCGCAGCCTCGACGACGAGAACGAGTACGTCACCATCGAGGGCTTCCGGGACGACGCTGCCGGCAAGGAGCACATGAAGCAGCCCCATGTGGACCGTTTCACGAGCACGATGCCGGACATCGTCTCGGCGCAGCCGAAGATCATCTATGTCGACGCCGAGGAGATTGAGGGCTTCGTCGACATGGGCGAGATCACCCCGCGCTAATCCCCCTAGTTGGTCTTCTCCCTGCCGCTGATCTTCGCTCAGCCGGACTTGCGCCGGAACGTCCGTTAGGGCTTGGCGGGCGACGCGGCGTTGGAGCTCTCGGACCTGGACCTCCAGCACTTTGATCTTCTTGGCGTCATCGGTCGTCGTGCCCGGCTGCTTCCCGGCGTCGAGGTCGGCTTGCTTGACCCAGGACCGCAGCGTGTCCGCGTTGACCCCGACCCGGCCCGCGATCCGCTGACATGGGCCTTCACCGACAGCCAGATCCGTATCTCCTACGCCGCGGACGCGCAGACCCAGCTCGTCCAAGCGCAGCAGGCCATCGCGTGGGGTGCCAAGGTCATCATCTTGACGAACGTGGGCGACACCGGGGCCGCGATCGAGGCCGCCGCAAAGGCCAGCGGGGTGAAGTCGATCGACTACGACCGGCTCACTCTGGGAGGCTCAGCGACCGCATTTCGTCTCCTTCGACAATGTCGGCGTGGGCGCGCTGATGGGTCAGGGTCTGGTGGACGCCCTTCACGCGGTGGGGGTTCCTCGAGGCGCCAAGATAGCCGAGTTGAACGGCTCACCAACGGACGACTTCTCGGCCCTGTTCGCCGAGGGCTACAACTCGGTACTCGACCCGCTGTACGCCGACGGGACCTTCACCAAGGGCCCGGATGAGGGCGTGCCGAACTGGGACGACACCCTGGCCGGGCCGATTATCGAGCAGATGCTGGCCGACAACCCAGACCTCAAGGGTGCGATCACCGCCAACGACGGCCTGGGCAACGCGGCCATCCAGGTCCTCAAGGCCAGGGGGCTGGCCGGCGAGGTACTGGTAACCGGTCAGGACGCCACCATCGAGGGAATCCAGAACGTGCTCCTCGGCTACCAAGCCGGCACCGTCTACAAGTCACCCAGGATCGAGGCGGACGCGGCGGCGAAGGCAGCCCTCGAGCTCCTCCAAGGCGCCGACCTCCCCTCCGACGCCACGGGCACCGTGCTTGACCCGACAACCAACACCCAAGTGCCCGCGGTCTTGGTGAACGGGATCTGGGTGACCCCGGCCAACGCGAAGGCAACGGTCTTCGCCGACGGCTGGGTCACAGCGGCCCAAATATGCACAGGCGAAGTCGCCGCCCGCTGCACCGCCCTCGGCATCCCCTAACCCGGAGTATGCAACGCCATTACACCCCGCGAGCGCATTCTCGTTCGCACGGACATCGAGAGCGCGCCAGAAACGCTTCGAGCGCCGCACCCCAGCTGTGGTCGCGCGCTGCGCGCGAGGCGCGGGGGCCATAATCGGGCGAGAGTAACCGCCCGCAGAGGCGGCATGTCCGGACGTCTTTGGGTGCCTTCACTATCGGACACGTCGAGCCTTCCTGGGAGATCCTGATCTCTGCGACGATGGACGGCGTGGAGCGGCGCATCAGCATCGATGTGGCCGCCTCGCCGGACCGTGTGTGGGAGGTGCTCGTCGACGTCGAGCGCTGGCCGGAGTGGACGGACTCAGTGAGCGGCGTCCGGCCGCTGGACGCCGGTCCCCTCGCCGTCGGGTCTCGAGTTGAGGTCTCCCAGCCGCGGATCCCGACCGGCACGTACACGGTGACCGCGTTCGAACCCGGCAGCGCCTTCACCTGGGAGCAGCGGCAGCCAGGCAGCACGGTGTCTGCGCACCACGAGTGCGCACCGCTGCCCGACGGTGGCACCCGGGTAGAGCTGAGAGTCGTGATGAGCGGGGCGGTCGGGGGGGTCGTGGGACGGCTGTACCGAAAGCTCACCGAGCGATACCTCGCCATGGAAGCGGCCGGCCTCAAGTTCCGCGCTGAGGGCATCGCTCGCTGAAGCGCTGCGGCTCAACGCCGCCAGGACTTCGTCAGGTCGGGGTGCTGGCGCACCCAGGCGTCGCTAGTCCCAATCAAGACCCGTGAGCCCTGTGGTATCTCGGCACGTTGTCGACGCACGAACAGCGGCAAGAGCGAGCGGATACTGCCGCTCCGCGGCTTGATGAGGACCTGGACCCCGGTCTGCTGCTGACACATCGCGACCGGTGGATCAGAGCAGCCCGGCTTGAATGGCGTGCGTCGCGGCGCCAGTGCGTGAGGTCTGGTCGAGCTTGGTGAGGATGTTGGCGACGTGCCGGTGCACTGTGTGCTCGCTGAGGACGAGCGTCACCGCGATCTCTTGGTTGCTCATCCCTTGAGACACCAACCGCAGCACTTCGCGCTCCCGGGTCGAGAGTGGACCAACTGCTGGCACGCTGGCGGCATCGGCGAGCCGCCGCGCACGCGCCAGATCGTCGCCTGCGGACAGTTCGGACAAGACCTCCGTCGCGAGCGCGAGATGACGCCGGGCCGCGGACCCGTCACCCGTCGCGAGAAGCGCCTCCGCGAGGGTAAGCCGGGTGTGGGCCTCATCGAAGCGCAGGCCCGCGGCGCTGAACCTTCGCACCGCCTCTGTCAGCAAGGGAACAGCAGCGTCTAGTGGCGCCAGTACCGCGTCAGCGGCCGAGGCGGTGGCCATCAGCGATTGGGTGCCAGTCAACTCTGCCGTTTGGCGAAGCTCGGCCGCGAGCAGCCGCGCTGCATCCTCCTCGCCAGCGGCCTGCGCGACGACTACCGCGAGGTAGAGAACGTCTGCGCGGAGGAGGCGGCTATCGTTCGGCAGCCATTCCAGGAGGCCCCGGATCGCCGTCCAAGCGACCGCATGTTCGCCGCCGGACATGTGAATCCGTGCGCGCCCCGCGATCGCGGACGGGTGGAACTCAGCCTGTGCGAAGAGCGCCTCCGCCTCGTCGAACCGACCCTGGCGACGCCGTAGCTCTCCCAGCTGCACCACCGCCTCGAGCCGGGAGGTACGGCGCGACGCCGAGAGCCGTTCGAGCACCCCGGTGAGCTCCTGCTCAGCCTCGCGCCACGACCCTCGCGCCACCTGGACCGACGCGTACTGGATGCGGCACACGTTGAAGAGGGGGGCGAGGTCACGTTCGGCGCAGATGGCCTCCACACGGCGACACCAGTCCGCCGCCCGCGTCACGTCCCTGTTCTGGCTGCAGGCCGCGATGAGCCAACAGCAGACCTTCCCCATCCACATGGGGTCCGCCACGTCGCCCGATGTCGCAGCAGCCACCGACGCGTTGAGCCGCGCCATGCCCCCCTCAACGTCTCCCGCGCTCGTCATCGCGAGACCCTGCAGTGCCAGACCGACGACCTCGAGGTCTCCCAGGCCGAGCCGTTGCGCGATGGCCGACGCGCGTACGCCGGCCGCCAACGCCCGATCGGGGTCGTGGCCGACCTCCATGGCGAGCTCCGCCTCTCGCACGGCGTGCCAGCCGTGCTCGGCCGATTCGTCGAGCCCATCAAGGAGCGACCCGGCCCGCCCCCACCAGCCGAGCGCCACGGACTCGCCGTGGCCAAAGAGCAGCGAGTCCCACGCCAGGCCGGTGGCCGCGCGCGCCGCACCGAGCGAGTCACCGAGCTCGCGATGACGCCGGTATGCCGTCTCTCGTGCCCCTACGCACATCTCACCTTCGTCGAGCCACCAGGCGGCCTGGGCCAAACCCTCGTAGGCGAGCGGATCCGCGCTCTCCTCGGCGACAGCCTGGAACGCGGTTCGGGCGAGTTGCCACGAACCCGCGTCCAGTGCTGATCGCGCCGACACGAGGGAAGTCATCGTCCTCAGTATGGTCTCCGCCCTACCAGGCGGGCGGGCGTCCGCCCGATCTGGCACGGCGAACTGTGGACGGGTCAGACGCCCGCGCCCGCCGCCAGTGCCTTCACGTCCGCGGTGGTAAGCGGGTTGCCGGCGATCCCCCAGCTGCCGCTGCGGACCTCCTCGACCACGCACCACGTGACGGCACGCATGTTCTCGCCCTCGATGCCCACCATGGCGTCGGTGAGGCTCCGAACGATCTCCTGCTTCTGGTCGTCACTGAAGACGTTCTCAATGACCTTGACCTGGATGAACGGCATGTCGATCTCCTTCTGTCGGGCTCCACGCCTTGCGGAGGAGCTACGACGACTCTGGGCCCTGTATCAGATCCACGCTTCGGCAGGACAGGCCATATCTGCCCGGCCGGTTACTGGCCCGATCGGGCCACGGCCGACGAGTTCCTATGTGTCTGGATGCCGCAGTGACAGGTCCTTCCGCGCTGACACAGCGCAGCATTCTGGGCGATATGGGCGACAGCCGGACGGTTCTCACGGACTCAGGTCTCCAGCAACGTTGATGCACTCTGGCGGTGTTCGACGGTCCGCGGGAGGTCAGCCAAGGGGCAACGTCATACAGGAACGGCCCTCTCGTGCTCGTCTGTGATCCCGTCGGCGAAATCGGCCATATCGCGGCACACCGACGACGGCACCGGGTCGATGCCCAACAGGTCAGTCTCGTCCACGTCCACCGAATCGTCGCCGTCGAGGCCGCCGTCCTGCCGTTCTCGGTCCACAACGCGATCCGGCCCGTCCGCGGATCAATCAGCCACCGATGCTCGAACTCCCGATCCGCCAACGTCATCGCGAGCTCGTCCAGGGCAGGTCCACCACACTGCGGTCGAACATTCCGCTCCCACGCACACCGCTGATGCGATGATCCTGTCACCGTGAGCGCAACGAGTGTCATCCCTTCAAGAGCGTATGGCCGCGCTCCCCGCGGCGAGTAGCTGACGCTACGCGTCCTCCCCGCGGCAAGAGCGGATGGCCGCGCGGATGGCGGCATGAGTGAGCGTGATGGCCGCTTCGCGGCAATTGCGGATGTTGCGCGGACTGACCATCGCATTCGCGAGCGGACGGATAAGCGCCGCGGGCGATCGACCAATCGGGGGCGCTGCACCAGCACGCCCCACCGTGATCATCTGGAGCGGCAACCAGGCCGGGGTCCGTACAGGGAACGGTGTAACTGGCCTGACGGTAGACCGGTGTGTCTGCCAGGAAACCGGGTGGGTGATGTTCGAGGGCTCTTGGCCCCTGTTGGGAAGCGATCGCGCCATGGCCCAGCCGCCCGCTCTACCCGCTCCGTGCGGCGGCCAGGGACTTCCTCGGGTCGAAGAACGGGCGGTTGACCACAGTTGCCCGACAGGGTCCGGAGTCGGTGGTGACGTCGACCTCGGTTCCGAGCTCGGCTGCACCCACCGAGACCATCGCCAAGGCGATGTTCTGGTCGAGCCGCGGCGAGTACACCGCAGATGTGACCTTCCCGACGGCGGCGCCTTCGTATCGAACCGGCCAGAACGTGGTGTTCGGGCCTGGCAGCGGGTCGCCCTCGATCACGAGACCGACCTGCTTCCGGCTCACGCCCTCGTCGTGGATCCGTCGGAGCGCTTCCTTGCCGATGAAATCCGCCTCCATGTCGAGGCTGACGAGTCGGTCGAGCCCGAGCTCGTAGGGGTTGGTGTCGAGGTCGGCGTCTGCGCGATAGGAGAGCATCCCGCCTTCGATCCGCCGAATCGATGAGGTGTGGCCCGGCCTGAGTCCGAACGGTTCGCCTGCGGCCATGATCTTCTCCCACAGCTCGTCGCCTCGTGAACCGTCCCGCAGAAAGAGCTCGTAGCCGAGTTCGCTGGACCAGCCTGTCCTCGACACGATGAGCGGGATCCCGTCCAGATCGACCTCGCGCAGCCAGTAGTACCTCAGGTCGTGGATGCTTTCGCCGAACAGCGCCTCCATCACCTTGCCGGACTTCGGCCCCTGTAGTTGTAGTGGTGAGACGTCGGGCTCGACGATCGTTACGTCCATGCCGGAGTGGACGGCGACACCCTGGGCCCACAGCAGCACGTCACTGTCGGCCAGGGAGATCCAGAAGTGGTTCTCGGCCAGCCGGAGCAACACCGGGTCGTTGATGATGCCGCCATCCGCATTCGTGATGAGGACGTACTTGCACTGCCCGACGACCAGCTCGGACAGGTCGCGCGGCGTGAGCAGCTGCATGAACACCGGAGCATCGGGACCGGTGATCTCGACCTGACGCTCCACGGCGACGTCACAGAGAATCGCGTCGTTCACGAGGTTCCAGAAGTTCTGCTCGGGGTCGCCGAAGTCCCGCGGGATGTACATGTGGTTGTAGACCGAGAAGGCCTGCGCACCCCACCGGACCGTTGCGTCGAAATACGGCGATCTGCGGATCTGCGTCCCGAACCCGACGCCGTCTGACCAGTTCACGTGTCGTCCCGCGAGAACGCAGCGATAGCCCCCGGGCACGAGCCCACATGGTGGGGGCGTTTGTCGAGGGCTTGCACGAGCCGGTAGGCCGGCGCCTCCGGCAGGTCGGGATGGGCACAGATGTCGACGACGACCGTCGCCCTGCCCTTATGGGCGACTATCTCCGGGATCAGCGTCAAACGTTCGAGATGCACAGAAGTTTCCGCTCCAGCGAGTCCTATTCGGCACGGATGTGAAGTCCCAGGCTACGAAGCGCTCCGGTCGTGCGCCAAGAGGTCCCACGAAACGAGCACAGCGGTGGAGGCGGGCAGTCCCCGTTGCGGGCCGGGGTATGCGGAGCCCGGCCGAAGCCATCAAGGCTCGACCAGGTCAGGGCGGCAATTCCGGATGCGCTCAGGAGTTGTAGGCGTCGCGTCGGTGGTCGATGTCGAGGACATCGACGGTGTGCCCGGCTTCGTCGATGCGGTAACGGACGCGGAATTCGCCCCGCCGTGCTCGCCACATGCCCTCGAACGGGGCTCGCAGGGGCGCGCCGACCACTCGGGGCCGCTCGAGCAGCGGTCCGGTGATGAATTCCCAGGCGACGAAGGCTGCTGCGGTGGGAAGGGTCTCGGCGAGAGCTCGGCGTGCCCCTGGGGCGAGCACCAGGCGATAGGGATCGGTCTCGGCGTCGTCTTCAGGCACTCGGGCGTTCCCGCTGGCGGCGCTGTTCCATCTCGGCGGCCATCTGCTCTGGGGTGACCTGGTGTCCTGCTGCTAGATCCGCCTGGGCCTGCGCGAGGCGGGCCAGGGCGTCGGGGTCGGACAGCAGCTCCAGTGTCGCCTCCAACGACGCGAGGTCTGCCGCCGACATCAACACCACGTAGTCGCGCCCGTTCCGAGTGATGTTCACGCGTTGGTGGGTTCGTTCGACCTCCTCGGCGATCTCGGACAGGCGCGCCTTGACCTCGGACAGCGGCCACGTCTCCATAGACCAGAATTCTAGTCCATCACGAGTGGCGTGGCGACCACGCCGAAGCGGGAAGGCGATAGCGGCTCAATCCACTCGATTCGGCAGTATTCCAACGTCCGACCATCGGCATTATGTGGATGATCTTCGATCATCTGCGCCCTGGCGGGCCACATAATGCCTGATCATGTAGGTGATCGAGGCGCAGAGCCATGATCCACGGAGCCTCACGATCACCTACATATCAAGCATGTGCGGACGGTTCCGCTCGCTGCCTGGGCTGGAGGCAGGTGCCGCAGCGTGTGGTTCTTGTCCGGCTGTGCGGTGGCGCTATTCATGAGGATTGGCTGCGCTCGTCTTGTGTTGTGGCCGCCAAGATGGCTTTCGGCTCGGCGGCGATGTGCTGATCCGCCGAGGTGCCGGGTGCCGGTAGATGAGGGCGGCGCGCGGGCGCTGTGGTCGGCGCGGTCCATGCTGTGGCGGACGGTAGCGCCGGGCACGGAGGCGGCGAGGGCAAGGCCGGTGTGGCGTAGGCCGTGCCAGGTGAGGTGTTCGGCGCCGGGTGCCTTGGCCCGGGCCCCGCGATCGCGTGGGACCGGTTGTGGCAGCGCACCGGTCGTCCATCCGGGGTCGTGAACAGCAACGTGTCAAGGTCTTTGGCACGGATGTCCACCGCCCGACTGCCCGTACCGCCGGTGCCGAACGGCCAGCGCGAACGTCTCCCCGCCGCGCAGCCCGGCGAACGCCGTCATCAGCGCGGCGAGCCCGTACAGCGCCGGCAGCTCCTCGACGAGCTGCCGCAGCACCTTGACGCTGACGATCGGCGCGGTTTGCGTCGAACCACCACCACCACCACGACGATCGGCGCGGCCGGGTGCCCGGACGCATCCGCACCGGTTGCTCGACCAGGTACCCGTCCTCCACCGCCGCGGTGCGCGCACAGCCGCCAGCGCCGTCCGTGCCTGCTCGAACTGCCGGTCCCCGCCGCCGCGCCCACCGGGAGCCGCCGGCTCGGTGGGGGAGCCGCCATTCTGCTGGCATCCTGCCAGGCCATCACCGTCTCCCGGGTGAGCCGCCCGACCGGCACCCGGCCCCAGCTCGAGGCCCCCGCCGTCCCGCAGTACCAGCCGATCGAACATCCGCCGGTACAGCGCCACCATCCTCGGGCTCAGCTGCTGCACAGCTCGGCCCGCTGCAGCCACGACGCGACGTAGTCGGCCAGCAGCGGCGACTCGGCCGAGGCCGTGGCCCGCCACGTGCGGCCGAAGATGGAAGCCCGTATCCGCACCCACGCGTCGTCCGTCTCGGCCCGCTCCCGGAACCGGCCGCCGTCGCGGCGAGTGCCGTCCGGGCCGCGGTAGCGCAGCCGCCAGGCGTCGTCCGGGGCCTGGGTGATCGAGTCCCACTCGTCCCGCGTGGTCTTGCGCCGACGTGCTCTGGGCATCGCACCTCCCACAGCGGAAGTGCGCCGAGGGACCGGATGTGCACGTTTCTCGGGGCGGCAATTCTGGGGTGAGCGGAGGTCGGCGGCCCAGGCGGGGCTGGGCTGCCTTGGCGGGATGCCGCACAGTGGCAGGCCGGGCCAAGGGCCCGTTGTGGGCTCGTTAGCCCGTTCGGTCAGAGCAGCGGCAGCATCCGGACCCGGATGTCCGATGGGGTGAAGGCCACGACCGCACCGCTGTCGAGGTCGCCCTGCACCAGTTCGAGGTTGGCCAGCAAGATCCCCACCAGCTCAGCAGGCCGGCGGTCGACTAAGGCTCGGACCAAGATCACAGACGGTCTACTCGTGCGACGGTGTGCCAACAGCGCACCGAAGTCGGTATCTGCCGAGACGATGATCCGCTCCTCGGCCACCGCCCCCTTCGACGATGTCGGCATCAGGACTCCCGCCCAGGCCGACGTCGCGGACGTGCACAGCCTGATGGGCCGAGGCGACCAGCAGTTCCGCGACACGAGGTGACAGGTTCTCGTCGATCAAGAACCTCATGCCGGTTCGCGAAGCGGGTACCTGTGGCCGCTGGACGCCGAGGCAGCGTATTCAAGCGCTTGTTGGATGTCCTCAACCTCGAGGTCGGGGTACTCGGTGGTGATCTCGTCGAACGACCATCCGGCGGCCACAAGGCGCACCACCGTTTCCACGGTGATGCGCAGCCCGCGGATACACGGCCTGCCCTCGAGCTTGTCGGGGTCGGCGGTGATCCGGTCGAACGCCATAACCCTCATGGTAGGTCCAGCACGCACAGCACCCGGGTCTACGGCGGCTGCGTCGTGCGACTCATCAGATGGTCGGGGTCGGCGGTGTCCGGATCTCCCAGACCGGCGCCGCTTCTGCGTGCCCCCAGTCCACCGCACCGTCGGCGGACCACAGAGCGTCGAGGTGTTCGGTCGCGGAGACCTCGGCACAGGTGGTGGCGAGGATGCGGTCGAGGAGCTCCCGACCGGTCACATCGGAGTCAGGATGCTGCTGGTGGGTCTCGGTCTCGGGGCCGGTGATGTCGACGGGCACGTAGGCGTGGTTGGCGTGGCGGCCGCGAGTGGGGGCGACGCAAAGGTGCTCGCGGGTCATGCCAGATCCGGTGACGAGGTGGCTGGTGTCGGCGGTGGCGCCTTGGGCACGGTGCACCGTGGTGGCGTAGCCGAGGTGGGACGTGTTCGGTGACGTAGCCATAAGGGAGGACGACCAGGTCGGACCGGCCCATCCACGTCCGTGGCTCGCCCACGGTCCGTCAGAGGTTGGGCGGGGATGGCGTAGAGGTCGCCCACGGGGCGGGTGTGGACGACGGTCCAGGTGTCGCCGTTGCGGATGTGGCGTCCGGTGCGGTCGGTCAGGCGCGGGCGTTGAGGCGGGTGGTGATCCGATTCCTGACGCCGGCGGTGGTCCCGTCCCGTAGGGGATGCCCTCGGCACTGACGTGGCCGCTGAGGATGCGGTCGGTGCGGGCACGGGCGTTGAGGGTGGTGACGGTCTCGGTGTCGGCAGCGAGGAGCAGGCTGTCGTGGCCGGTGTGGGTATCGGTGTGCCAGGCCGTGTAGGCGGCCTCGATCATCGCGTCGTGGATGCCGCAGGGGAGTTGGCAAGGGCTTCATCGCTGACGCCGGTGGGTGTCCGGCCGGACGCCGCGACGCGTTGGGTCCACTCAGCCCGAAGCTGGGTGAGGGGGTGGACGGTCGTGGCCTGGCCGGGTGGCCAGGGTTGCCTGCTGACGCAGCCGGATCGTCTCGACCCGGGTCGGGGGCCGACCGTGGCGGGCCTCGAAGGCGGGGGCGCGGCGGGGTCCGCGCTCGCGCCACGAGAACCCGACCGGTAGGGCCGCGGTGAGGTGGTCGGCGAGCAGGCCGTCGTACAGCTCGGAGAACGCGACCGCCCCGGCGTACAGGGCCGGGCATCGACGGCCCGCCAATGTCCATCCATGCCCTGGACCCGGTTGGCCAGCACGAGGTGGGTGTGCAGATGCGGGTCGTGGGCGCGGGAGTCGTAGTGGTCGAACGCTGCCGCGACCGCACCCCGGGTCCGCATCGAGACGGCGCCGCCGTGCCCCGTCCGGGTCGTCAACGCCCGGGCCTCGATGTGCGCCAGGGCGTCCCCGACCGCAGCGTGGTGGGCCGTCTCAACCGCCTGCCGGACCGCGCTATCGCCGAGGGCCCAGAGCACGCTGACCGACTTCGGGACGGTGAAGGTCAGATCGAACCCCGCCACCCCGTTCCGGGGCATCCCCCGGCCCAGCAGCCGCCCGGACAGCGGGTCGACGGCGGCGCCGAACACCGCGCTCATCGCCGGCTCGGTCACCACCGTCCCGGCCGCGAGCCCCTCGCCGTTCGCCAATCCGGCCAGGCCTGCGCCGAGCCACCGCCCCGGCGGATTCCCCGACGCCTGGTAGTACCCCGACAACCCGGTGGCAGAGGGCGCGTCGCCGGTTGCGGTGTGTCGCAGCAGGTACCGGAACCCCGACCCCGCCGACAGCCGATGCAAGCTCATCACATATCGGAAGTCGGCGCGGAATGGCGGCAACACGGGCCGCGAGCATCGGGGTGCAAGAAGCGTGCTGACTGGTGGAGGAGACGAGCTGACTGGTGGAGGAGACGACGAGGCCGAGGAACCGAAGTTCTGCGGTGTCACTGCGAACCGGGTCGGTTCCGGGGTCAGGTCGGTCACGGCGAGCCCGGGTTAGTCTCGACGGCCATGGCGGTGGACCTGGTCGACGAGGACTACGGCGGCCGATTCATGGCCCGCGGCACGGTCCTGGAGGACGGGACGCACGGGCCGCAACTGTGTCTGGGCTCTGTGGCGCTGTAGCACCCGCCGAAGTGCCACGGCCCCGACGTGATCGGCTGGTCCTGGGACGCCGTGCTGCACGCGGGAGTGCACGGCACCCGGTACGGCCTTTACCAGGTGGTGGGTCACTTCGACGGCGAGCGGTTCACCCTGACCGAGCCGGCCACCGTGCTGGACGACGCGCCCCAGAGGCCGCCGCCCGCTCCTGACCCCTTCGAGCGGCGGCGCGGGACGCCCTGTCCGCCGCCGGCGGGTGGGTGGCGACCGGTGGACCCGGCCACGGCGACCCATGAAGCCCTCCAGCGGCTCATCGAGGTGGCGGAGGCCGATCCCGGTCACAGCGCCCTGTGGGTGGACCAGAACGTGCCGCCCGGTGAGGTCGATCAGCGGGACAACAACCCGGCGCGGATCATCGTCAACGTGGCCACCACGGGAGACACCGCGGCACTGGAGCGCCGTCTGCGCGCGGTCTGGGGCGGCGCGCTGTGTGTCAGCAGGGGCGCGCGCAGCGTGGCGGACCTGGCCCGGATCCAACAGGACATCGACGTACCCCGGGTCCTGACGGCGAGACCGAACGCCCGCGCGGGCCGGCTGCACCTGACCGTCATCCGGGCGACCACGCAGCTGCAGGCCGACCTCGATGCCCGCTACGGCCCAGGCTCGGTCAACCTCATCGGCGCCTGACACCCATCGACCCACCCCATCACGAGCGCGAGGGTTGATCTCTAGGGCCATCCGCCAACGCGGCATTGTCGAGCGCTCGCAGTCGTGCCCAGTGCGGCATGAGCGGACGCCTTCCTCCTTCAACTACCCCGGCGTTGGGTGGGTGCAGGAAGCGCCGCTGGGCGGCGGGGCGCTCAGGGCGTCTGGCGAGGTCGGGCCCCTGGTCTGATGGGGCGCGCCTCAGCAGACTGGGCGGGGACGCCGCCGACAGCAGTCAGCGAGGACCTCATGCGCAGGATCGTTGCCCACGTCTCCGTCTCGCTGGACGGGTACTTCGAGGGGCCCGACTCGGACATCACCTGGCACCTCGTCGACGAGGAGCTGCACCAGCACATGAACGACGAGCTCAGGACGCGGGGCGCGTTCCTCGAGGGCCGCCGGACGTACGAGCTCATGGAGGCGTTCTGGCCGACGGCCGACCACGACCCGGCGAACGCCGGTGCGATGGCCGAGTTCGCCGGCATCTGGCGGGACGTGCCGAAGATCGTCTACTCGCGCACGCTGACGTCGGTCGGCCCGAATGCGACGCTCGTCCGGGACGTCGACGCGGCGGAGGTCGGGGCGCTGCAGGACGAGCCCGGCGGCGACCTCGTCGTCGGCGGCGCCGACCTTGTGGCGGAGTTCCGCCGCCTCGACCTCGTCGACGAGTACCGGCTCTACGTCCACCCGGTGCTGGTCGGCCGAGGGCGGCAGTTCTTCGGACCGGCGCACGCTCCGACGTCGCTGCGCCTGATCGAGACCCGGACCCTCGGCAACGGCGTCGTGATGCTCCGCCACGAGCGCACCCGCGACACCAACACCCCGTGACGCACCTCGCCGCGGAGGTGGACGCGAGCTCCTAGAAACCGAGTAGCCAGTCCCGCGGCCGCCTAGCGAGCATCGGCACGATGCGTCGCCTACAGGCGCGCGTCACGCGGCATCTCCGTGCGTCAGCACGGAAGGCGGCAAGAGCGTGAGAAAGGAGGTCACCCACTGCGTATGAGCCCTCGCTGCGCTGTGTGCGATCAATCCGCGCACGTCAGACTGAGCGCTGAGGGCACGGTCAAGGAACCGGCCACGGCTTCGCGACTTCGCTGAGCCCGAGCGGACTACTCATGACTCCGCAGGGCGGACGGCACAGCAGTGGCGACCCTCCGCCCCTGCACACCCGCAAGACGCGGTGCAGAGCATCCACGTCAGCGCCCGAACGGAGCAGCCACCAGCTCACGTGGCGTCCGGCACGACCAGGCCCACGAGCGCAGTTCGTGCGATCTCGCGTCCCCAGTTGTCGTCGGCGCGAGGGTCAGTGGTGCGGTCGGCGGTGCGCTCGTAGACGAGGCGTCCGAGCACGCCGTGCAGCAGTGCGCCGTGCAGTGCTGCGGTCATCGCTACCGGGTCGCCTGGCCGGGTGCTTCCCTGACGCTGACCGGCCTCGATCACGCCTACGGTGTCGCGGACCCCGGCCAGCGGCAGCCCCCCCGCACCCTGAATGCGTCCGGACCGGTCGAGGAACTCCTGGGCGATGATCATCAGGGCGGTGGGCTGGTCGCGGTGCAGCGACAGCAGGGTGTCGACCGGGCCGCGGATCTGAGCGACCGGGTCGTCGGTGAATGCGAGGGCGGCGGCGTCTCGCGCGTCCAGGTCGGCCGCGATCGTCTCGAGCACCGCCCGGTACAGCACGGCCGTCGACGGGAAGTGGTGGATCAGCCCAGCGTTGCCGAGGCCGGCGGCTGTGGCGATGCGGGATAGGCTCGTCCCAGCGAAGCCGCCGTCGGCGAGCAGCCGTTCGGCCTCGGCGAGGATGCGGTTGCGGCTGTCGATGCTCACACCTCGATCACGTGCTCGGGATTCGGACGACGGTCCTTCGAGGCCTGGCTGTAGTCGCCGAACGGTCCGTCGCGGTCGATGATGGCCTGTCGGACGCCGTCGGCGTCGGCCTTCTCGATCCACGTGAGCGCGTCCGGCGTGTTGCGCATGACGCCGTTCAGGATCGGACCCAGGGTCTGCACCGCGCCGAGCCCCATCTGCTCGTAGGCGTGGTTCACCACCATCTTCTGAGCCATGAGCTGCGACCACGGGATGGTCTTCAGCTTGACGACCACCTCGGCGACAGTGTCCTCGAGCCGGTCGAAGGGCACCGCAGAAGTGCGCCGAAACAGGCCCCGAGACCGTGGGCCAGGCACGATCCGTCCCGGACGATGGCCGGTACGTTGGGACCGATAGGGACCGGACTGACACGTTTTCGGCCCGTCCCGCCGCCCCGAACGATCACCACAGGCCGCTGACCTGCAGTGATGCACTGGAGCGGGTGACGGGAATCGAACCCGCATGACCAGCTTGGAAGGCTGGAGCTCTACCATTGAGCTACACCCGCATCGAGGCACCGAGCGCGGTCACCGCCTCGCGCAGCACAGGGTAGTGCCTCCGCTGGGCCGGCCGCCGTACGCGTACGCTGTGCGCTGTCGCCCGACTGCGGGCCACGGGGTATGGCGCAGCTTGGTAGCGCGTCCGCTTTCGGGAGCGGAAGGCCCCCGGTTCGAATCCGGGTACCCCGACCGGCCACGACTCAGCCGGTCCGAAAGGGGCGGCGGGTGGCTGGCGTCGTCCGGATGTGCCGTCGAACACGGCTACGATGACTGTTTCGCGCCGGTGCCGACCCCGCCGCTGGCGTGCCCGCCGAACCCCGTCCCTGCAGGAGATCCGTAGTGAAGAGCGCCGTCGAGACCCTCAACCCGACCCGGGTCAAGCTCACCGTCGAGGTGACGTACGAGGAACTCGCCCCCAGCGTGGACGCCGCCTACAAGACCATCTCCTCGCAGGTGAGCATCCCGGGCTTTCGCAAGGGCAAGGTGCCGCCTCGGATCATCGACCAGCGGCTCGGCCGCGGCGCGGTCCTTGAGGAGGCCGTGAACAACGCACTGCCCGGCTTCTACGCCAAGGCGGTCGAGGAAAGCGATGTGCGTCCGATGGGGCGCCCCGATGTGGAGGTGACCGACGTGCCGGAGGGCGTCGGCGGTGACCTCAAGTTCACCGTCGAGGTGGACGTCCGTCCGGAGATCACCCTGCCCGACCTCGAGTCCATCGAGGTCGAGGTGGACGACGTCGAGGTCGGCGACTCCGACATCGCCGAGCGGCTGGAGACCCTTCGCGAGCGCTTCGGCACGCTACTGCCAATCGAGCGGCCTGCCGTGGACGGCGACTACGTGACCCTCGACCTGGCGGCCACCGTCGGTGACACCGAGGTCGACTCGGTCAAGGGCATCAGCTACCAGGTCGGTAGCGGCACGATGCTCGAGGGCATGGATGAGGCCCTCACCGGTCTGTCCGCGGACGAGACCACCACCTTCGACGCGCCCCTGGCCGGTGGTGACTTCGCCGGCCAGCAGGCGCACGTCGCGCTGACCCTGCAAGCTGTCAAGGAGCGTCAGCTGCCCGAGCTGGACGACGACTTCGCCCAGCTCGCCAGCGAGTTCGACACCCTGGACGAGCTGCGCGAGAGCCTGCGCGCGGACGTGGAGAAGCACAAGCGCCTCGAACAGGCCATGCAGGCCCGCGAGCGTCTCGTCGAGGTGCTGCTGGAGCGCCTCGACATCCCGGTGCCGGAAGCGGTCATCGCCGAGGAGGTGCACCGCCATCTCGAGAACGAGAGCCGGCTCGAGGACGACGAGCACCGCACCGAGGTCGAGGAGGAGACCCGCCAGGGGCTGCGTGCGCAGATCCTGCTCGACGCTCTCGCCGAGGCCGAGCAGGTCTCTGTGGGGCAGCGCGAGCTGGTCGACTACCTGGTCGGCTCCGCGCAGCAGTACGGCGTGGACCCCAACCGGTTCGTCTCGATGGTGAACGAGGCCAACCAGATGCCGGTCATGGTCGGTGAGGTGGCACGCCGCAAGGCGCTCGCCGCCACGCTGACCAAGGTCACCGTCAAGGACGCCTCGGGCTCGGTCATCGACATCGACGGCTTCCTCACCGCCCTGGCCGCGGAAGAGGCCGCGGGGGAGGACGAGCACCTCGAGGAGCCGGACGACCAGGCCGAGCACGTCGACGTCGCGATCGAGTCGGTCGAGGAGCAGGACGACGAGGGCGAGGCAGCCGGCCCGGCGCCGTCCGTCGTGGTCGGCGCGGCCGCCGACCCCAGTGCGATCAGCGTGAGCAGCGTCGGCGGTTTCATCCCCGACGAGCCGACATCCTGAGCCGCGCCCGCCTCAGGCATGCACGACGTCGGCCGATCGGCATCGTCACAGTGGGTGTCGACGTCGGTGCGCCGTGAGCGAACACGGCTGGCGGCGGGAGCATCCTCCGCCGTTGCTGACGTTAGTGTCGGCATCACCGGGATGACCACCAGCCCGCCGGTACCGAACGCGCGACCGGGAGACACGTTCCCCCACACGACCGGTGACGGCGGGACCGACGAAAGCAACCGCAGGAGACCTTCGTGAGCGAGAAGACCGTGCCGGGCATCGCCCGTGGCCCCCAGCCGGGCATGGGGCTCGATGAGCACATCTACAACCGGTTGCTCAAGGACCGGATCATCTTTCTCGGCTCCGAGGTTCGGGACGAGAACGCGAACGCGATCTGTGCGCAGATGCTGCTGCTGACGGCCGAGGACCCAGTCAAGGACATCTTCCTCTACATCAACTCCCCGGGCGGTTCGGTCACCGCCGGGATGGCGATCTACGACACCATGCAGTACGTCCCGAATGACGTCGCCACGGTGGCCATGGGGCTGGCGGCCTCGATGGGCCAGTTCCTGCTGTCCGCCGGGGCCAAGGGCAAGCGGTACGCCCTTCCGCACGCCCGGGTGCTGATGCATCAGCCGCTCGGCGGCATCGGCGGCACCGCCAGCGACATCAAGATTCAGGCGGAGCTGATCCTGCACATGAAGAAGCAGATGGCCGAGCTGATCGCCGAGCAGACCGGGCAGAGCGTCGAGACCATCGAGCGCGACTCCGACCGCGACCGCTGGTTCACCGCCGATCAGGCCCTCGAGTACGGCCTGGTCGACCACGTCGTGCGCTCGGCCGGGCAGGTCAGCGGCGGCGGCGGCACCAGTAGCTGAGCCCGATCCCGTCGAACCCGCACCGGTCACCCGACCCTCTGAGGAGCCCACGATGAACCCCACGGGCCGCTACATCGTCCCGCAGTTCGAGGAGCGCACGGCCTACGGCTACAAGCGCCAGGACCCGTACAACAAGCTGTTCGAGGACCGGATCATCTTCCTCGGGGCGCCGGTGGACGACACGTCGGCCGACGACATCATGGCGCAGCTGATCGTGCTCGAGTCGGCCGACCCGGACCGCGACATCATGATGTACATCAACTCGCCGGGCGGCTCATTCACCGCGCTGACCGCGATCTACGACACCATGCAGTACATCAAGCCGGACATCCAGACCACGTGTCTCGGCCAGGCGGCCTCGGCGGCCGCCGTGCTGCTGGCGGCGGGCACCAAGGGTAAGCGTCTCGCCTTGCCCAACGCCCGGGTGCTGATCCACCAGCCCGCTCTGATGAGTGGCGACTACGGCCAGGCGTCCGACATCGAGATCCAGGCCAACGAGGTGCTGCGGATGCGGCAGTGGCTGGAAGAGACCCTGTCCCGCCACTCCAACCGCAGTGTCGAGCAGGTGCGATCGGACATCGAGCGCGACAAGATCCTCACCGCCGAGCAGGCGGTCGAGTACGGGCTGGTCGACCAGGTGCTCGGAAGCCGGAAGACCACGACATCCGCCTACGGCACCGGCTGACACACCCGCCGTTCCGCGGGTGATTTTCGCTGACATCGAGGCGGTGGTGGCGTTCAATGGGAAGCATCCGGCCAATGAGCACTGACCTAGAGTCGAACTGGCAGTCGGGAAGGACACCAAGTGGCACGCATCGGTGACGGTGGCGACCTGCTGAAGTGCTCGTTCTGTGGCAAGAGCCAGAAGCAGGTGAAGAAGCTGATCGCCGGACCGGGGGTCTACATCTGCGACGAGTGCATCGACCTGTGCAACGAGATCATCGAGGAGGAGTTGGCCGAGGCCAGCGAGCTGGGCCTGGTCGAGCTGCCCAAGCCCAAGGAGATCTTCGACTTCCTCCAGCAGTACGTGGTGGGTCAGGAGCCTGCGAAGAAGTCGCTCGCCGTCGCGGTCTACAACCACTACAAGCGCATCCAGGCTGGTGAGCCCGCACGCCGCGGCGAGGACCCGATCGAGATCGCCAAGTCGAACATCCTGCTCATCGGGCCCACCGGGTGCGGAAAGACCTATCTCGCCCAGACCCTGGCCAAGATGCTCAACGTGCCGTTCGCGATCGCCGACGCCACTGCGCTGACCGAGGCCGGCTACGTGGGCGAGGACGTCGAGAACATCCTGCTCAAGCTGATCCAGGCGGCCGACTACGACGTCAAGAAGGCCGAAACCGGGATCATCTACATCGACGAGGTCGACAAGATCGCGCGCAAGAGCGAGAACCCCTCGATCACCCGTGACGTCTCCGGTGAGGGCGTGCAGCAGGCGCTGCTGAAGATCCTGGAGGGGACGACGGCATCCGTGCCCCCGCAGGGCGGGCGCAAGCACCCGCACCAGGAGTTCATCCAGATCGACACCACGAACGTGCTGTTCATCGTCGGTGGCGCGTTCGCCGGCCTGGACCAGATCATCTCCTCCCGGGTCGGCAAGCGGGGGATCGGTTTCGGGGCGCAGCTGCGGTCCGAGCGCGAGGAGACCGACACCTTCTCCGACGTGATGCCCGAGGACCTGCTGAAGTTCGGGCTGATCCCCGAGTTCATCGGCCGGCTCCCGGTGATCACCACGGTGACCAACCTGGACCGCGAAGCTCTTGTCTCGATCCTCACCGAACCGAAGAACGCCCTGGTCAAGCAGTACCAGCGGATGTTCGAGATCGACGGCGTAGAGCTCGAGTTCACCGAGGACGCCCTCGAGTCGGTCGCCGACCAGGCCATCCTGCGCGGCACCGGCGCCCGGGGCCTGCGCGCGATCATGGAAGAGGTGCTGCTGGCGGTGATGTTCGACGTGCCGAGCCGGGACGACGTGGCCCGCGTCGTGGTCACCCGCGAGGTCGTGCTGGAGAACGTCAACCCCACCCTGGTGCCGCGGGAGGCCCCCGCCCGGAAGACCCGGACGCCGCGCGAGAAGTCGGCGTGACCTTGCGCGCCGTCGTCACCGGCGCGAGCAGCGGGATCGGGGCCGCAACCGTTGAGGCGCTCCGCTCTGACGGCTGGTCTGTCGTGGCCGTGGCCCGCCGGGCTGAGCGGCTGGAGGATCTGGCCGGGCGCACCGGGTGCGAGGTCTGCGTCGCCGATATTACCGACGCCGGCGACGTGGCGCGGGTCGCCGCGGCGGCGGCCGGGCCGGACGGCGCCTGTCACGCGCTGGTCAACATCGCCGGCGGCGCGATCGGCTTCGAGAGCGTCGAGGACGGCGACCCGGCCGACTGGCGCGCCATGTTCGAGGTCAACACGATCGGCACTCTTCAGGTGACCCAGGCCGTGCTGCCCGCGCTGCGGGCAGGAGGGCGGGGCGACCTGCTGTTCATGACCTCAACCGCCGCATTGATCACTTACCAGGGCGGAGCCGGCTACTGCGCAGCGAAACACGCTGAAGGGGTCTTGGCCCGCACCCTGCGCCTGGAGCTGGTGAGTGAGCCCATCCGGGTGATCGAGATCGCCCCCGGCATGGTCAAGACCGAGGAGTTCTCGATCAAGCGCAGCCGTGGGGACGCGACGAAGGCCGAGTCGATCTACGCCGGGGTCCGCGAACCGCTCACGGCGCAGGACGTCGCCGAATGCGTCCGATGGGCGCTCACCCTGCCGCACCACGTCAACATCGACCAGCTCGTGGTCCGGCCGCGGGCTCAGGCGGCCCAACATCTGGTGGCCCGCGAGACCTGATCTCCGCCCGGCCACCCTCGATTCGCTCAGGTTCGCCCCTTGGCACGCCGATCGATGTCGCAACACTCATGTGGCCGGTTATTGACGTGCCGACCCGGCTCGGCGAAGGGGCACTCGGATGTCCAGACTCCGCTTGCGGGGCTCTCGTGGCGCCATCGTGGTGAAGCTCGCCGGACTGGCGGGGTGGCTGGTGCTCGCCGGTGGCGCAATCGCCTGGCTGGCGGCGGGCGGTGACGTGAGCGCGATCGTGGCCAACGTTGTGGTGGGGATGGTCTACCCGCTACTGCTGGTCCAAGTGATCACCGCCGGGGTGATCCTGCACACGCAGCGCGCGGCATTGCTGTCACTGGCGGTCGGTGTTCTGCTATGGGCTGCCGGCTCAGCGATCTTGAACGCGGGGGGTCAAGCGGCTGCGACGCAGTTCCCGGCCCCGGGTGAGTGGCTCTTCCTGTCGGCGTATCTCGGCTTCGCCGCGTTCGTCCTGCTCGATGTCGCCTCGCACCAACGGACGTCGCTGGGAACCTGGCTGGAGATGCTGATCATCTGCGGCGGGGCGTCCAGCCTGGCGGGCATCATGCTGGTCACCCCGTTCGCGGCTCGGTTCGGCGGCCATGGCGTGCCCCTGCTGATCGCCCTGCTCTACCCTCTGCTCGACATCGCGTTGATGATGATGATCGTCGGGCAGGTGATCCTGCGCCGCAGGCCGCTCGACGCCAGGACGGCCATCCTCGTGGTGGCCCTCGTCCTGCTCTTGACCGCGGACACCAGCCTGGTGGTGAACCTGTCCTCGGGAGCCTACGGCTACGGGCTGTGGCTGAGCATGACCTGGTTCGCAGCGTTCCTGCTGTTGGTCGCTTCCGCGACCCGGCCGGTTACCTCGTGGGGGGAGAACGTCCTCACCCAGCGGTTCTCGGGTCTAGGAGTGGTGGTAGCTGCGGCCGTCGCCGTCGCTGTGCTGGCCTTCCAGCCGCGCGGCGAGGCACGTCCGTTCGTCGTCGTGCCTGCAGTGGTCACACTGCTGGCGGTCGGCGTCCGTCTGGTTCTCGCCCTGCGGGAGGCCAACAGCGCCGCCGAGGCCCTGCGGCTGTCGCAGACCGACGAGCTCACTGGCCTGCCCAACCGGCGCGCCGTGGTCATTCGCCTCGAGCAAGAGCTCGCGCGCAGACTCCCGATGGCGCTCCTACTGCTGGACCTCGACGGCTTCAAGGAGATCAACGACAGTCTCGGTCATTCCGCGGGTGACACGCTGCTGCAAACGGTGGCCAGCCGGCTGCGCTTCACGCTGCCCAAGAAGAGCATGGTGGCTCGGCTCGGCGGGGATGAGTTCGCACTCGTGGTCGAGGCGGCCAAGGAGGATGAGCTGCTGGATCTCGCCGAGACGATTCGCGATGTGGTCCGCAAGCCCGTCCGGGTTGACGGTCTCGAGCTGGCGATCAACGGATCGATCGGCATCACCACGCGGGACGACGGTGAGGAGAACCCCGGCGACATCCTGCGCCGGGCGGACGTCGCCATGTACCGGGCCAAGGACGGCCGTCACGGTGTGATGACGTATCACACCGACCGGGACGACTTCTCACGGCAGCGTCTGCTGGTCGCCGCCGACCTTCGCGAGGGCATCGCCGCCGGGCAGCTGGAGGTCTGGTATCAACCCCAGATCAACGCCCAGAGCACCCAGGTGATCGGGGTCGAGGCCTTGGTGCGCTGGCGCCACCCGCTGGACGGCTTGGTCTCGCCGGGGGTGTTCCTGCCGGTGGCGCGCCGCACCGGCCTCATGTCGGCGTTGTCCGAGGCGGTGATTCGGTCCGTGGTGGCCGATGCGCGCCGTTGGCGAGCCGAGGGACACACGTTCGCCGTGGCGATCAATATCGCCCCCCCGGAGCTGCTGTCGGGTCCGGTGCTCGGTCGGTTGTTCCACGAGGCCGCCTCAGCCGGTCTGACCGACAACAGCCTGATCGTCGAGGTCACGGAGGACTCCTTCATCAGCGATCCCGCGCGGGCCCGTGAGCTCATCGAGGACATCCGGATGCACCAGTTACAGGTGTCCATCGACGACTACGGCACCGGGTACTCCTCGCTCGCCTACCTTCGTGAGCTTCCGGTGCACGAGCTGAAGATGGACCGCTCGTTCGTCTCCTCCCTGCGCACCGACCCGCGCAGTCGAATGATCGTGTCCACCACCAACCAGATGGCCCACGGTCTCGGCCTGCGAACGGTCGCCGAGGGAGTAGAGGACCAGGAGACCGCCCAGGATCTGATCGATCTCGGGTTCGACGTACTCCAGGGCTACCACTTCGCTCGCCCCATGCCTGCATCCGAGCTCAGTGAGTGGATCAACCAGTGGAGCGCCCAGCGAGTGTCAGTCTGATCCGGGACGCCTCGCGTCTACCTGTTGTGCTGACGTAGCAGCAACCCGTCACCCTGTGGTAATGCCACGGTGTCCATCCCCTCGCCGAGTGAGATGTAGCGATAGAACTGGGGTGCTGCGACTCGCTGGAGTTCGACCGTGTCGGCGATGTGGCTGAAGACCGGGGAACAGGCTTCCGAACCCATGTACGGCAGGGGTGTGGTGCCCGGCAGATCGTTCAGGACCAGCCCAACTGAGGCCAAGAGAGCCCGCACCCGCCGGTCGATGATCGCCACCACCGAGCGGATCCCGTTGGCCAGGGCGACGTGGATGATCGAGCGGTACAACGCCGCGCCACCCACCCGGCCGGTAACCCCCACGTCAGGGCGCACTCCGATGGTGGCGATGTCCCAGGTCCGAGCCAAGTCGAGGTCGGCCAACCGGGCGGCGCGCTCACCGTCCGCTGACCAGGGAGGCTTTCCGATGTCGGCGATCGTCTTCAGTGGCAGTGCACCCGGGGTGATCAGCCGGGCGAAGCCCACCACACCGTGACGTTCATGGCGCAGAGCCAGGAACACCGTGTCGTCCTCGTACGGGCCGTATGCCTTTTCGAGCAGGTCGGGGGTGTCGCCGTACCAATGGCCGAGGACCTCGAGTTCGCACTGTCGTGCTGCGTCCTCATCAGGGCCCTCGACGTCAACGAGCACTTCCAGCCGGGGATCGTTCACGAGGTGTCCTTTCGCGCGGGTGCTGGTGCCGACGGGACGGCGTCGGGACGTCGGCTTCCCGGCGAGCCGGCCGGCCTCGTCGACGATGGCGTCGAACGCCGCCTCGACGTCGTCCAGATGGGTGCGGAACGAACCGATGGCCGCCCGCAGGTACACCTGGCCCTCCAGCCGGGTCGACGTGGCGAAGACGCGGCCACCGGCCCGTAGCCTTCGGGCCAGCGCGGCGGTGAACGCGCTGGCCGACGGCGACGCGCCGGTGGAGGGTGCGGGAGGCCGCGCCTGGAAGGCAACGATCGACAGGTCCGGTGGGTGAGCGACCTCGAAGCCGGGCTCGTCCGCAAGGCGCCGGTGCAGGTACCGGGCGAGCAGGATCTTCTCCGACAGCGCCGCGACGAACGCGTCGGTGCCGGCCAGCTGCAGGGGTAGCCACAAGCCCAGAGCACGGAAGGGCCTGGTCAGCTCGGGGGACAGGTCCGCCGGCGAGCGCACCGATTCCTCCAGGTCGATCTGCCGGTCCAGGTAGCTTGCGTCGGCCGCGAAGGACTCCGCCAGAAGCCGGCCGTCCCGCAGCAGGAGGGCGCCGGTGCCGTAGGGCAGGAACAGCGTCTTGTGCGGGTCGAGGACGACGCTGTCGGCCCGGTCGAGCCCGCCGAGGACCTGCCGTCCCTCCGGGCACAGCGCGAACAGGCCGCCATAGGCCGCGTCCACGTGCAGCCACAGCCCCTCCCGGGCGCAGACGTCGGCGATGTCGTCAAGCGGGTCAACCGCGCCGGTGCTCACCGTTCCGGCGGTGGCCACCACCAACCAGGGACGACGACCCGCCGCCCGATCCGCGACGATTGCACGGTTCAGATCCTCAGGCAGCATCCGCCGACGACCGTCCACGGCGACCTGACGCCGGACGACGTTCTGCAGCCCGCACAGATGCAGGGCCTTGGCCAGGCAGTGGTGGGTCTGCGAGGTCAGATACACCACTGCCGACGCCGGCTCCGACCGCATCAGCTCGGCCTGATCGCGGATCACCGCCACCGCCGCAGTGGTCGCGATGCTCGCCCCGGACGTGAGCACGCCATGAGCGTGTGCGGGGTAGCCGATCGAGTCGGCCAGCCAGCGGACGGTGGCCGTCTCCAGGTCGACTGCACCGGGGCTGATGTCCCGCAGCCCGGTGTAGCGATTGGTCACCCCGGCCAGCAGGCCGGCGAGGGCCGAGTGGAACAGCCCGCCGGCCGGGATGTATCCGACGTTGCGTGGGGAGGTGAGGGCGACCCCCGAATGGTCGACGTGGTCCTCGAGCAGGGCGAGGGTCTGCGCCATTCCTCGTGGCGTCGGGGGGAATTCTGACAGTGCCAGTGCGGACTGCGCGTCGTGGGTCGACCCGAGAGTGCGCTCGGAGTCCACTCCGGCTAGGAAACGCTGCACGTGGTCCGTCAGGGCGGCCAGCAGCGCCTCCCTGGCGCTCGCGTCGGGGTCGAGCGGTCGAGAGCGGTCGGCCAGTTCATCAAGCCGTGAGAGTGGCAGGTGCTCCGTCATCCGGTCCTCGGCTGAGTTGTTGATCTCGGGGCGTCTGACAGACTGTCACACAAGATGCACTCTAAGTTATGGAGGGGTGTTGTTGCCTGGCCAGGGAACCGCGGACGACGTGCGGATCGAGGTCCGTCCGCTACCGGACGGTTCGCCGCCCCGCCAGTTCGAGCCCGTAGACCAGGACCAGCGATACGCCATCCGGCCGTTCGTGGCGCGCTACGCCGCGGTCTGGACCTACGCGGTGGTCGGCGAGGAGATGTCGCGGGACTACTACCGGATGATGCACGACCTGGCCGCCGAACGGATCGACCCGAGCGGGGGCGGCGTTCTGGACGTCGGGTGCGGTCCCGGCATGATCCTCGCCGATCTGGCGAGGTCCTTCCCAGCGGTCAGGTTCACCGGTGTCGACCGGTCGACGGTCATGATCGACCTTGCCCGGCGTGTCGTGTGCGCACCGCCCACCTCGACGGTTGAGCTCGACGCCTCCGACTATGGGTTTGCGCCGAGCCGGATGTCTGGGCTGGGGCTGACCAACGTCCGGCTGCGGCACTGCTCGTTGGAGGACCTGGCCGGCAGCGAGCGGCACCAGCTGGTGGTCGCCTCGCACCTGCTCGACCGAGTGCCGAACCCCAGCGGGGGCCTGGACGCACTTCTGGATCTGGTGGCCACCGGCGGTTCGATCCTGCTCAGCTGCGCCTTCAGCTACGAATCCCGGCAGCAATGGAACGCACTACCCTCGAGCGCGGCGCTGGTGAGCCGGATCGAGAACAGAGGCTTCGTGGTCGACCACCTCGATGACCACGTCCCCTACCGAGAACAGCTGGACGTGCGCGGCACCTGGACCCAGCATCGCGTCCTGGTCGTGCGAGCGGTCAGGGGCGGGTGAGCTCCTCACCCGATGGACGGGTGTCGAACAGCCTTGGTCGCGATCCGTAGACTCCCCGGTATGTCCGACGCCCTCTCCGTGGCCGCACGGCCGAACAGCGATCTGCCCTCGACATACGTCCCCAGCGAGGTAGAGGGCGCGTTGTACGAGCGCTGGGAGGCCCAGGGCTACTTCACCCCGCCCAGCACGGGACACGGCAGGCCGTACTGCATCGTGATCCCGCCGCCGAACGTGACCGGCAGCCTGCACATCGGTCATGCGTTCCAGCACACCCTGATGGACGCCCTCACCCGCCGCCGGCGGATGCAGGGCTACGACACGCTCTGGTTGCCCGGTATGGACCATGCCGGGATCGCGACGCAGACACTGGTCGAGCGCCAGCTGGCCGAGACCGAGGGCAAGAGCAAGCACGACTACACCCGCGAGGAGTTCGTCGCGAAGGTGTGGGAGTGGAAGGCCGAGTACGGAGGCAAGATCCTCGGCCAGATGCGCCGGCTCGGGGACGGGGTGGACTGGAGCCGCGAGCGGTTCACCATGGACGAGGGACTGTCCCGCGCCGTCCAGACCATCTTCAAGCGGCTCTACGACGACCAGCTGATCTACCGCGCCGAACGGATCATCAACTGGTGTCCGCGGTGCCAGACCGCCCTCAGCGACATCGAGGTCGAGCACTCCGAGGACGACGGTGAGCTGGTCAGCATCCGGTACGGAGCGCTGGACGATGCAGGGCCGAGCGTGGTGGTGGCGACCACCCGGGCCGAGACGATGCTCGGCGATACCGCGGTCGCGGTGCACCCGGACGACGAGCGCTATGCCCACCTGGTCGGCACCACGGTCCACCTGCCGCTGACCGACCGCCAGATCCCGATCGTGGCCGACGAGCACGTCGACCCGGCGTTCGGCACCGGTGCCGTCAAGGTGACGCCGGCGCATGACCCGAACGACTTCGAGATCGGCCAGCGCCACCAGCTGCCCTCGATCACCATGCTCGATGAGCGGGCGGTGGTGACCGCGCCCGGGCCGTTCTTCGGCCTGGACCGCTTCGAGGCTCGTCCGGCGGTCGTCGCCGCCCTGCGCGAGGAGGGCCGGATCGTCGCCGAGAAGCGGCCCTACCTGCACGCGGTCGGGCACTGCCAGCGCTGCAGCACGGTTGTCGAGCCGCGGCTCAGCCTGCAGTGGTTCGTGAAGGTGGGTTCGCTGGCCGCGGCGTCCGGCGACGCGGTGCGGGACGGTCGGGTGACGATCCACCCGAAGACCATGGAGTCGCGCTACTTCGACTGGGTCGACTCGATGCACGACTGGTGCATCTCGCGTCAGCTGTGGTGGGGGCACCGGATCCCGGTCTGGTACTCACCCGACGGCGAGCAGCGCTGCCTCGGCCCGGACGAGACGGCGCCGCCCGGCTGGACGCAGGACCCCGACGTGCTGGACACCTGGTTCTCCAGTGCGTTGTGGCCGTTCTCGACCTTGGGCTGGCCCGACGACACCGAGGACCTGCGCCGGTTCTATCCGACCGACGTGCTGCTCACCGGCTACGACATCATCTTCTTCTGGGTCGCCCGGATGATGATGTTCGGCCTGTACGCGATGGACGGCGTGCAGCCGTTCCGGACGGTGGCGCTGACCGGCCTGGTGCGCGACCAGTACGGGCGCAAGATGAGCAAGTCGCGGGGCAACACCGTCGACCCATTGGAGTGGATCGAGGCGTACGGCGCCGACGCGCTACGGTTCACCCTCGCCCGGGGTGCGAACCCCGGCACGGACGTGCCGATCGGGGCGGAATGGGTGGCGGGCAGCCGCAACTTCACCACGAAGCTCTGGAACGCCTGTCGGTTCGCCCTGCTGAACGGCGCCACGACGTCCGGTCCGATGCCGCCGGCGAGCCGGCTGTCCGTGGTCGACCGGTGGATCCTGTCCCGGTTGGCGACGGTGACCGCCCAGGTGGACGCCGGGTACGAGGACTTCCAGTTCGCCAAGCTCTCCGAGGCGCTCTACCACTTCGTGTGGGACGAGGTGTGCGACTGGTACCTCGAGCTGTCCAAGCTGCCGCTGCGGGAGG
The DNA here is from genome assembly GCA_963825645.1 of uncultured Actinomycetota bacterium. GTDB lineage: Bacteria > Actinomycetota > Actinomycetes > Actinomycetales > Kineosporiaceae > JADJPO01. The sequence continues at coordinate 289,102 of CAWGTT010000005.1, read as the reverse complement.
ACTCATCGCGGGGGCCGGCCCAGGCCGATGCGACTCGCCGGGTACTCGGTGAGGTCTTCGACGTCGTGCTACGTCTCCTCCACCCGGTCACCCCTTTCGTCACCGAGGCACTGTGGACCGAGCTGACCCGGCTCAACCGGCTCACCGAGGGGAATGGAGAGGCGGCCTCGCTCGTGGTCGCCTCCTGGCCCGCGGTGCCGACAGACCGGCATGATGCCGCGGCCGAGACGGAGGTGGCCGCACTCCAGCAGCTGGTCACCGAGGTCCGCCGCTTCCGTTCCGAGCAGGGGCTGCCACCCGGACGGCGCGTTCCGGCGCGGGTCAGCGGGCTGGCGCCGTCCTTGGCGGTGCACGAGGAGGAGATCCGCGCCCTGGCCATGCTGGCCGATCCCGGCGACCGCTTCGACGCCACGTCGACCCTGGCGGCGGACTCGGTACGCGTCGCCCTCGACCTGCACGGTGCGATCGATGTCGCCGCCGAGCGCCGCCGGCTCGACCGCGACCTGGCCGCCGCCCGCAAGGACCTTGAGGCGGCCGGGGCGAAACTGGCCAACGAGCAGTTCCTGGCCAAGGCCCCCCAGCACGTGGTGGCCTCGATCCGGGACCGGGCGCACCGTGCCGAGCTCGACGTGGCCCGTCTCCGCGCCGCGCTGGCCGCGCTGCCGGTCGCCTGAGCGCTGGGCAGCGCGCCGACGGTCCTGACGGCTCGGCGACCGGTTACCATTGCGTCACAGGCGTCGACCCGGCCATCACCGGCGAGCCTCCGGAAGAACGGGCCGACACGAGGGGCGCGCTCAGCGCGTTTGACGGCCTCAGTAGAACCGGACGGGACCGGCCCGTCACAGCCGATGAAGAGCGGTCGTCACGCCGTCCGGGCCCATCCCGGTCGGCGAGGCGGCAAGCGAGGTGGTACCGCGGTGCCCCGGGGCCGTCCGGTGGCGTCGTCCTCGTGGTGGAACCGCACCGTGAGGCACCCGAGGAGCACAGCACCGTGACCTATCCCAAGGCTTCGTCGCAGATGTCACCGGATGCCGACGGCACCCCCCTGCCGGTGGATGCGAGCCCGCGACTGCCCGAGATCGAGGAGCGCACCCGGCGCTACTGGGACGCCGACCGCACCTTCGAGGCCAGTGTCGAGGCCCGCAGCCCCGACTCGGCGGACGGCACGCCTGGAGGCAACGAGTTCGTCTTCTACGACGGTCCGCCGTTCGCCAACGGGCTGCCGCACTATGGTCACCTGCTCACCGGCTACGTCAAGGACGTCGTCCCGCGCTACCAGACCATGCGGGGGCGGCGCGTGGAGCGCCGCTTCGGCTGGGACTGTCACGGGCTGCCGGCCGAGGTCGAGGCCGAGAAGCAGCTCGGCATCTCGCACAAGGCCGAGATCGAACAGATGGGCATCGGCACGTTCAACGACGCCTGCCGCTCCTCGGTCCTGGCCTATACCAAGGACTGGGAGGAGTACGTTCACCGGCAGGCTCGCTGGGTCGACTTCGTCAACGACTACAAGACCCTCGACCTGGACTACATGGAGAGCGTGATCTGGGCGTTCAAGTCCCTGTGGGACAAGGGCTTGGTCTACCAGGGCTTCAGGGTGCTGGCGTACTGCTGGCGGTGCGAGACGCCGCTGAGCAACACCGAGACCCGCATGGACGACGTCTACCGGCAGCGCCAGGACCCGGCGGTCACCGTCGCCCTGGAGCTGACCAGCGGCCCGGCGGCCGGGGCGAGCGCGCTGATCTGGACGACGACCCCGTGGACGCTGCCGAGCAACCTCGCCATGGCGGTACACCCGGACCTGGAGTACGCCGTGGTGGAGCCGGCTGAGACCAGCCCGCTCGCCGGGCGCCGTGTGCTGCTCGCCACGGCCAGGATCGGCCATTTCGAGCGAGAGCTCGGTGAGGCGCGCGTGCTGGCCACCTTCACCGGCGCGGAGTTGGTCGCCAGCAGGTTCACCCCCCCGTTCGACTACTTCACCGGTCGCCGGAACGCCCATCAGGTACTCGCCGCCGACTACGTCACCACCGACGAGGGCACCGGCATCGTGCACATCGCCCCGGCCTTCGGTGAGGAGGACAAGCTCGTCACCGACGCGGCCGGGATCGAGCCGGTCATTCCCGTCGACACCCACGGCCGGTTCACCGCCGAGGTGAGCGACTACGCGGGTATGCAGGTCTTCGACGCCAACCCGAGGATCGTGGCCGACCTGAAGGCGTCCGGTGCCCTGGTCCGTCATGAGTCCTATGAGCACCCCTACCCGCACTGCTGGCGGTGCGACAACCCGTTGATCTACCGCGCGGTCTCCAGCTGGTTCGTCGAGGTGAGCGCGATCAAGGACCGGATGGTCGAGCTGAACCAGCAGATCACCTGGGTTCCCGACCACATCAAGGACGGCTCGTTCGGCAAGTGGCTGGAGAACGCCCGGGACTGGTCCATCAGCCGCAACCGCTACTGGGGCAGCCCGATCCCGGTGTGGGTCAGCGATGACGAGGCCTACCCGCGCACCGATGTCTACGGATCGCTGGCCGAGCTGGAACGCGACTTCGGGGTGGAGGTCACCGACCTGCACCGCCCCTTCGTCGACGAGCTGACCCGGCCGAACCCCGACGACCCCACCGGCCGCTCGACGATGCGGCGAGTGCCCGAGGTGCTGGACTGCTGGTTCGAGTCCGGCTCCATGCCCTTCGCGCAGGTGCACTACCCGTTCGAGAACGCCGACTGGTTCTCCCGTCACTACCCGGGCGACTTCATCGTCGAGTACATCGGCCAGACCCGCGGCTGGTTCTACACCATGCACGTGCTGGCCACCGGGCTGTTCGACCGTCCGGCGTTCTCCACCTGCGTCAGCCACGGCATCCTGCTCGGTGACGACGGGCGCAAGATGAGCAAGAGCCTGCGTAACTACCCCGACGTCCGAGAGGTGTTCGACCGCGACGGGTCGGACGCGATGCGCTGGTTCCTGATGAGCTCACCGGTACTGCGTGGCGGCAACCTCGTGGTCACCGAGCGCGGAATACGCGACGGGGTACGCCAGGTGCTGCTGCCGTTGTGGAACGTCTGGTACTTCTTCGCTCTCTACGCGAACACCTGCGGCGAGAGCGGCTACGAGGCCCGCCGACGCACCGACTCGACCGACGTGCTGGACAGGTACCTGCTGGCCAAGACCGCCGACCTGGCCTCGACGATGACGACACAGCTCGACGGCTACGACATCGCCGGAGCCTGTCAGAGCCTGCGCGACCACCTCGACGTGCTGACCAACTGGTACGTGCGCCGGTCGCGGGAGCGGTTCTGGGCCACCGACGGCCTGACCCAGGATGCCCAGGACGCCTTCGACACCCTCTACACCGCACTCGAGGTGCTCACCCGGCTCTCGGCGCCGCTGCTGCCCTTGGTCAGCGAGGAGATCTGGCGTGCTCTGACCGGAGGGCGCAGCGTGCACCTGACGGACTGGCCGGTGCACGACGACCCGGTTGGCCTGGGGCCACGCGCCGAGCTGCCCGCCGACCCGGAGCTGGTCACCGCGATGGACGCCGCTCGGGAGGTCGCGTCGGCGACCTTGGGGCTACGCAAGTCGGCCGGGCTGCGGGTGCGCCTGCCGCTGCCCCGGCTCACTGTGATGAGCGGCGACCCGGCCGCGCTGGAGCCGTTCGCGGCGCTGATCGCCGACGAGGTGAACGTGGGGGAGGTACGCCTGCTGTCCCTCGACGAGGCGGCGGCGCACGCGATCGGGATCACGCAGCGGCTCACCGTCAACGCTCGCGCCGCCGGACCGCGCCTCGGCAAGGTGGTGCAGCAGGTGATCCGGGCGAGCAAGAGCGGGGACTGGCAGCAGACCCCTGCCGGTGTGACCTGCGGTGGCGTCGATCTGCTCGACGGCGAGTACACGCTCGAAACTGTTGTCGCGCAACAGGTCTCCTCGGACGGCGCCGGGTCGGGATCGGCCGTCGCCGTACTGGCGAGCGGCGGCTTCGTGGTTCTCGACACCACCGTGACGCCGCAGGCGCTGGCCGAGGGCTTGGCCCGTGACGTGATCCGGGCGGTGCAGCAGGAACGACGCGAGGCCGGGTTGGCGGTCGGGGACCGGATCTCGTTGACCATCGAGTCGCCCGATGCCAGGGTCATCGAGGCCGTCACGGTTCACGGCGACCTGATCCGCTCGGAGACCCTTGCCGACGAGCTCACCAGCGAGCACCAGGACCGGCGAGCCGACGTCGAGCACGGGGAGCTCTCGGACGGCATGGCGATCCGTATCCTGCTGGCCAAGCGATGAGCGACCCGACCGCCGGGGAGCCGGGGGAGCGGCTCGCCGAGGTCTACCGCGAGATCCTGGCCCGCGCACCTGAGCACGACCTGGTGCCCAGCCTGGACCGGGTCGCCGCTGTCGTCGACCTGCTGGGCGACCCGCAGAGCGCGTACGCCGCCGTCCATCTGACCGGGACCAACGGGAAGACCTCGACGGCCCGGATGGTGGAACGCCTGCTGCGTGAGCATGGGCTGCGCACGGGCCGGTTCACCAGCCCGCACCTGAGCGACGTCCGGGAGCGGATCAGCCTGGACGGCGTGCCGCTCAGCGCCCGGCGGTTCGTCGAGGTCTACGACGAGGTGAGTCCTTACCTGGACCTCGTCGACGCGCGCGGCGGCGAGTCGGGGCAGCCGAGGCTGACGTTCTTCGAGGTCCTCGTCGCGATGGCCTATGCTGCCTTCGCCGACGCCCCGGTCGACGCCGCGGTCGTCGAGGTCGGGATGGGCGGCGCCTGGGACGCCACCAACGTCATCGACGCGCGCGTGGCGGTGGTGACGCCGATCGCGGTCGACCACCAGCACTTCCTCGGGCACGACGTGGGCGACATCGCCGCTGAGAAGGCGGGGATCATCACGTCGGGCGCGGTCGTCGTCCTGGCTGAGCAGCCTCGCGAGGAGGCAGCCGAGGTGATCGCGCGCCGGGCGGCCGACGTCGGCGCCGTTGTGGTGCGGGAGGGCCACGATCTCGCCGTCCAGTCGCGTGAGCTCGCCATCGGCGGGCAGCTACTGACTCTGCGCGGCCTGGGCGGGGACTACGAGGACATCTTCCTCCCGCTGCACGGCGCCCACCAGGCGCAGAACGCCGTCTGCGCGCTCGCCGCGGTCGAGGCCTTCCTGGGCGGAGCGATCCCGGGCGGGCGCCTCGAACCCGACCTGGTGCGGGCTGCGTTCGCCGCCGTCGACTCGCCGGGTCGGCTCGAGGTGGTCCGGCGCAGCCCGACGATACTGGTCGACGCCGCGCACAACCCGGCCGGTGCACTGGCGCTGGCTACCGCGCTCGAGGAGTCCTTCGCCTTCTCCCGAATGGTCGGCCTGGTGGGGGTGCTTGCCGACAAGGACGCGAGCGGCATCCTGGACGCACTGCAGGAGGTTCTCGACGAGGTTGTGATCAGCTCCTCGACCTCTTCCCGGTCTATGGATCCCGATGAGCTCGGGGAGCTCGCCGCTGAGATCTTCGGCGAGGACAGGGTGCACGTCGTGCACCGGCTCGCGGAGGCGATCGACGTCGCAGTCGCCCTCGCCGAAGCGGGCGCAAGACCGGGCGCGGCGGTGCTGGTCACCGGGTCCATCACGATCGTCGCCGACGTCCGGGCCCTGCTGCGCGCGCCCTCGGAGGTGAGTTCGGCGGCATCAAGCGGACTCGATGACCCACGGGCGGCGGGTCCGCTGCGATGATGCGGTCACCGAAACGAACACTGGCCGCCTCCATGCTGGTCCTGGAGGCCTTCGCCGTCTTCTTCGGGGCCCTGGTCGCCGGGCGGATGAACTCCGATCTGGGTCTCGGACGGTCCTTGACGATCCTGGGCGGGTTGGCTCTGGCCTGTGTGGTGACCGCCGGCCTACTGCGTTGGCGCGCTGGATTCCTGCTGGGCGGTCTGCTGCAGGTGCTGGTGATCGCCACCGGCCTGTGGCTGCCCGCGATGTACTTCGTCGGTGCCGTGTTCGCGCTGCTGTGGGTGCTGGCTCTGCGGGTGGGTGGCCGGATCGAACGGGAGCGAGCACTCCAGGCGCCTGCGGGCGGGGGCGATGGCGGACAGTAGTCCCGCCATGGCGTCGGTCACCTCCCCCGTTCGGCCTCGGTGGATAGGCTGCGAACGTGACTGAACAGACATTGGTGCTGGTCAAGCCGGACGGCGTGCAACGGGGGCTCGTCGGTGAGGTGCTGGCCCGGATCGAGGCCAAGGGCTACCGGCTGGTCCGCATCGACCGGCGTCGAGCCGGGGCCGACCTGCTGCAACGGCACTACGCCGAACACGTCGGAAAGGACTTCTTCCCTTCGCTCCTGGAGTTCATGTCCTCCGGTCCCCTGGTCTCCGTCGTGGTCGAGGGGCACCGGGCGATCGAGGGGTTCCGGTCACTGGCCGGCACGACCGATCCCACCGTGGCGGCCCCTGGAACGATCCGTGGCGACCTGGGCCGAGACTGGGGTCAGGGCAGCACCGAGAACCTCGTGCACGGCTCCGACGGCGAGCAGTCCGCGGCCCGGGAGATCGCGATCTGGTACCCGGACGGTCCGGGAACGCCGGTCGTACCGCCCGGCTCATGCGGCGCGGAGCACGTAGCGGTGGGGCAGTCCCTGGTGCTGGTCAAGCCGGACGGCGTCGCGCGGGGCGTGGTCGGGCCGATCCTGCGACGGATCGAGACGAAGGGCTACCGGATCACCGCGTTGCGGCTGCGTGATGCCGATGCCGACCTGCTCGCAGCCCACTACGCCGAGCACGTCGGCAAGCCGTTCTACCCCGAGCTGGTCGAGTTCATGTCCTCCGGGCCGGTGGTTGCCGCAGTGATCGAGGGCGAGCGCGTGGTCGAGGGCTGGCGCTCGCTGATGGGCACCACGGACTCCACCGCGGCCGCACCCGGCAGCATCCGGGGCGACCTCGGCCGGGACTGGGGGAACGGCAGCACCGAGAACCTCGCCCACGGGTCCGACTCGGCTGAGTCGGCGGTGCGCGAGATTGCTCTCTGGTTCCCCGCGCCGGCCGGCTGAGCCGGTCGTCCGAGGGCGTGGGCCGTCGCGCTCGGTGCCCGACAGGTCAAGTTAGGCTTCCCTCATGCCTGTGCAGAGTGTCTTCGACCGGCTGGAACCCCTGCTGGCCTCGGTCAGCAAGCCGATCCAGTACGTCGGCGGCGAGCTGAACAGCACGGTCAAGGACTGGGACGTCGCCGGCGAGGCGACGGTGCGATGGGCGCTGATGTACCCGGATGCCTACGAGGTCGGCCTGCCCAACCAGGGCGTGATGATCCTCTACGAGGTGCTCAACGAGCGCCTTGACGTGCTCGCCGAGCGCACCTACGCGGTCTGGCCGGAGCTCGAGACGCTGATGCGCGAGCACCGAGTGCCGCAGTTCACCGTCGACGGCCATCGGCCGGTCGGCGAGTTCGACGTGCTGGGCGTCTCCTTCTCCACCGAGCTCGGCTACACGAACCTGCTCACCGCGCTCGACCTGGCCGGGATCCCCTTCACCGCGACCGATCGCGGCGAGGACGCACCGATCGTCCTGGCCGGGGGGCACGCTGCCTTCAACCCCGAGCCGATCGCCGAGTTCCTCGACGCCGCCGTCCTCGGCGACGGTGAGCAGGCCGTGCTGGCGATCAGCGACATCATCGCGGGCTGGAAGCGGTCCGGCCGCCCCGGCGGTCGGACGGGCCTGCTCGAGCAGCTCGCCCGAACCGGGTCGGTGTACGTGCCGCAGTTCTACGACGTCGACTACCTGCCCGACGGTCGGATCCGGCGGGTGGTGCCGAACCGCCCCGGAGTTCCCTGGCGGGTCAGCAAACACACGGTGATGGACCTGGACGCCTGGCCATACCCCAAGCAGCCGCTGGTGCCACTGGCCGAGACCGTGCACGAGCGGATGAGCGTGGAGATCTTTCGCGGCTGCACCCGCGGCTGTCGCTTCTGCCAGGCGGGGATGATCACTAGACCGGTCCGCGAGCGGACCACCGGTGGGGTTCGTTCGATGGTCGAGAAGGGCTTGGCCGCAACGGGTTTCGAGGAGGTCGGACTGCTCAGCCTGTCCAGCGCCGATCATTCGGAGATCGCTGGGATGACCAAGGACCTGGCCGACACCTACGAGAGCTCCAACATCGGCCTGTCGCTGCCCAGTACCCGGGTGGACGCCTTCAACATCGACCTCGCGAACGAGCTCTCGCGCGGCGGTCGGCGATCGGGGCTCACCTTCGCCCCGGAGGGCGGCAGCGAACGGATCCGCAAGGTGATCAACAAGATGGTCACCGAGGACGACCTTGTCCGAACGGTCGCCGCCGCCTACTCGGCGGGCTGGCGTCAGGTGAAGCTCTACTTCATGTGCGGCCTGCCGACCGAGACCGACGAGGACGTGCTGCAGATCGCCGACCTGGCCAAGCGGGTGATCGCCACCGGACGCGAGGTCACCGGCTCACGGGACATCCGATGCACCGTGAGCATCGGCGGGTTCGTGCCCAAGCCGCACACCCCGTTCCAGTGGGCCGCGCAGCTCGACCACGGGAACACCGACGCCCGGCTCGCCAGGCTGCGCGACGCGATCCGCGGCGACCGGCAGTTCTCACGGGCGATCGGGTTCCGCTACCACGACGGCAAGCCGGGGATCGTCGAGGGCCTGCTCTCCCGCGGCGATCGTCGGATCGCCGCCGTGATCCGGCAGGTGTGGGCGGACGGCGGCCGGTTCGACGGCTGGAACGAGCACTTCAGCTTCGACCGCTGGATGGTCGCTGCGCAGCGGGCGCTGGCCGGCCAGGGCGTGGACGTGGACTGGTACACCACGCGTGAGCGCGAGATGAGCGAGGTGCTCCCCTGGGACCATCTCGACTCGGGCCTCGACAAGGACTGGCTCTGGGAGGACTGGCAGGACGCGCTGGCCGCGCCGCAGGCGGTCGAGGTCGAAGACTGCCGGTGGACGCCCTGCTTCGACTGTGGGGTGTGCCCGCAGCTGGGCACCGAGATCCAGCTCGCCCGACGGGACTGATCAGGTCGTGGTGTCGAGGAGCAGGTAGACCACCGGACGCTGCGCGGTGGCCGGCAGCGTGGCCGTCCAGACCCCGTTCTGCTCCATGGCGCAGAGTCGTTCGGCGAGGTCGACCGTCGGGCAGTCGACGCTGATCACCTGCGGGTCGGAGGTCCGGACCTCGACGATCCCGCCGACGGCCTGGGACAGGCCGGCGGTCAGCGGCAGCACGACGGCCGCCGCGCGGTTCGCCTTGGCCGGCTGCTGCGCCACCACGGCGCTTGCCAACCGGTACCGCAGGACGGCCTTCGTGTACGAGGAGCCGCTCGGTGGTTCGGCGCTCAGGCTGTCGCCCGGCCCAGCGGTCACGGCCACCGGGTTCCCGTCCAGCTCCACCTGCACGTTGGCAAGAGCGGGTCGAGCGTCATTGGTCAGTGTCGGCAGAGCGAGCACCAGTGGTTCAGTCCTGGCTGCGGGCAGGACCAGTGACTCGTACACGTCGATCGACGTGCCGTCGGTGTCGATCGCAGCTTCGACGTGGGTGCCTGCGTCGGTCAGTCCGGGCCCTGTGGCGGGCAGCCCCGGGGGGACGAGTACTGCGCCGGACGGCCAGGCCATCGGCGTGGTAGCGGGCGCCGGCCCGGCTGCCGGCTGGGCCCCCGGGGAGCCCTGCGCGCCCGTGCTCTGCCCGGGAGCGGCGGAACCGGCCGGTGTCGCCCCGGTGGTCGTCGTTCCGCTCGATGCGGCGCAGCGCGAGACGATGAGCAGCAGCAGCAGGGTCAGGGCCACCGCGGTCAGCACCCAGAGCGAGGTTCGACCTCGCCCCCCGGTCTGCTCCCGCTCGCCCGGCGGGGCACCGGGGCCGTCGACGGTGGCCGTCGAGGTGCCGGTGGACTCGGCGGCGGCGGCGGCCGTCACCGGGTCGGCCGCGGGCACGGGGGCGTTCGCCGTCCTCGGGTCGGGCCGGACGGGCTGCGGGGCGTCGACGGTGCGCGGCTCGGCGGCGGCGCCTGCGCCGGCGACCGGTCCTGTTTCGTGGTCGAGCTCATGGCGGAGTCGATCGATCGAGGCCCGCAGGTCGAGGGCCTCGGCTTCCTTGGCGTCCAGCGAGCGGCGCAGTGCGGCCGTGCTGTCCATCCGCTGGCGCAGGCCGGCGATGGGGGCCCGGACCGGGCGGACGGCGACCGGCTTCTGGGCACGCTTCCCGTTGCCGTGAGGGCCGGCCGGCTGCAGACCCTCCGCATCCCGCGCCTGGCCCGGTTCGGCCGTAGCGCCGTTCTTCGCAGCCGTGGCTGTAGCGGTCGGGGTAGCGTCGTCCGCGAGAGTCGTATCGGGGGAGCCGGGTGCGTCGGCGGTCTGGGGCGCGTCAGATCGATCCGGGGGTGCCTGACCCCCGGACGGCCCCGTCACGGGAGCGGGGTCCCGCTCCGTCATGGTCACCCTCCCGTTGCGATGGTGCTCGCCACTCGTGATGCGTACGTTCTCACTGGTACAAGTACACACCGAATGGCACCGTCGGGTCCGCCGAACTCGGTCATGGCTGCCATCAGTTGATGATCTCGCGCGACGCGCGGACGACTACTCCGCTGGTTTGTTCCCCCACCATATCCGGATCTCGGTCACACGCTGTACAGATGCGTGCCCCCAAGGGGGCGGATTGAGCCACGGTCGTGACAGAAAGGCCAAGGTCCGCCGTCAACAGCCCGGATCGGCCTAGAGTGTGCTCACGCAGAGCGGTCGCCCTCGACGGGGCCCCACTCGCGGCAACAGACTCGGGCGGAAGACGTGTCACGACGAGGGACAGGAGAGCTCGATGGGGGACGGCAGGACGCGTCGCCTGCTCGGTGGTCTGGCGACGATGGCAGTGCTGATCGCGGTGGCGATGGCCGGAGCGCCCGGCGCTTCGGGCGCGGCGACCACCGGTGACGTCTACATCGTTCACGGCCTTACCGGCTCAACAGCGGACATTTTGGTCGACGGAAACAACGTCGCTCCGGCGGCGGCCCCGAAGACCTTGGTCGGGCCGCTGCGCCTGGCGCCGGGTGATCACGTGGTCACCTTCCGCGAAGGCACCGACACGCTGGTCAGCGCCCGGTTCAGTGTTCGGGCGGGGGCCAGCCTGGACGTCGTGGGCCACCGGACCGCCGACGCCTCCCGCCAGCCGGTGGTAACGGTCTTCATGAATGACCTGTCTGCGGTCAGGCCCGGCATGGTACGTCTGGTCGTCTCGCACGTTGCCGTGGCGCCCCCCGCCGACATCCGGGTCGACGGCGAGCCGCTGTTCCGCAACGTGGCCAGCGGTGAGTCGCTGACCCTCGAGCTGCAGGCCAAGAGGTGCACGATCGACGTCGTGCCGACCGCCACGAGTGGACCCGAGATCCTGGCCCCGACGGTCGTGGACCTGAAGGCAGGAACCATGACTCGGGTGTTCGCCATCGGCGACGCCACCGCCGGCACCACCGACGCCGTCGTCCAGGTACTGCCGGTGGGCGTGGTCGGCTCCGAGCGCCCGACTCAGGTGCGCACAGGCGACGGGGGACAGGCCGCCGACGCGTTCATCTCTGCATCCGGGCGACCCAGCGTGGCGACGCTTGCCCTGCTGACCGCGGCGCTCTTCTTCGTCGGGCTCGCTCTGCTCAACCGCCGCCAGCCGACACGTCCGGTGATCGGTAGCCGGCACTCCAGGTGACCACCGGAGCTCATGGGGCTCTCGTCGCGCTGGGCGGCTACGGCCTGACCATGGTGATGGCCGGGGTCGCTCTGGTTGCTATGCCGGCCGCCGGGACCCCGACCGTCGATCTCACCGAGGGGACGCTGGGTTCGGACGTGTCGTCGTTCGCCGTCGACGCTCAGCGCGACACTGCACCCGGTTCGCCCGGCGACGTGCCGGTCCCGGGGCCCAGGCCCACCGCTAGCGCTCCGGAAACGCTTCCGGCGCCGTCCGCTGTGCCGTTGGGAATACCCACTGCACGGCAAGCTAGCGCGGCGCCCGGGCAGACGGTTGCGTTCGTGCCCACGCGGCTTCGGTTGCCCACTGGCACCCAGGCCCCGGTCATCTCGGTCGGCGTCGCCGCGGACGGAGCACTGGAGATCCCCGAGAACCCGGCCGAGGTCGGGATCTGGGACGGCGGGGCACGGGTCGGCGACGCCCGTGGCACGCTGGTCATCGCCGGTCATGTCGACTCGCGAAAGTACGGGCTAGGCGTGCTCTACCAGCTCAAGGGAGTGCGTCCGGGGGCGGTGATCGAGCTCGGCGACGGCACGAACCGGCAGCGCTACACGGTGACGTCAAGCCGCTACGTCAACCAGCAGAGCCTGGCCACCGACGACCAGTTCTTCCGCCAGGACGTTCAGGCCCGGCTCGTAGTGATCACCTGCGGCGGCCCATTCGACCCGGTGCGGCGCCGCTACCGGGACAACTACATCGTGACGGCCACACCTGCGTAATGTGGCCCGGTGTCCGCCGCCCGTCCACCCGCACGAACCCCTCCGGGTCCACCCCCTCCGCCGGTCGTGCAGCGACTACGGGTTCGCTACGCCAAACGAGGCCGGCTGCGGTTCAGCAGCCATCGGGACTTCCAGAGGGCGCTGGAGCGGGCGTTGCGACGCGTCGGTGCGCCGATGGCCTATTCCGCCGGGTTCACCCCGCATCCCAAGATCAGCTACGCGAACGCCGCCCCAATGGGGGCGGCCAGCGAGGCGGAGTACCTCGAGCTGGGACTGGCCGAACCGGTGGAGCCGGGCGAGCTCGGTGAGGCTCTGGACCGAGCCCTACCCGTCGGGCTCGACATCGTCGAGGTGGTCGAGGTGCGCACCCCACACTTCGCCGATCGACTGGAGGCGTCTGTGTGGCGGGTGGAGCTGCCGGGCGTGCCCGAGGCGGAGGCCAATGCGGCCGCCCACGCGCTGTTGGCCGCGTCCAGCCTCGAGGTCACCAAGACAACCAAGTCCGGTCCGCGCACCGTGGACGTCCGCGCGGCGGTGATCAGCGCAGCTCTCGCTGCGCGTCCGGCTCAAGGTGAGGGGGGTGACTGTGCGATACTTCGACTGGTCGTTCGGCACACCACACCCGCCGTCCGACCCGACGACGTCCTCGCCGCTCTCTCCTCGCGGGCCCTCCTCGCGCCGCCGTCTCCGGTTCGGATGACGCGGCTGGCGCAGGGGCCGTTCGATGAGCAGAGCGACACGGTTGCCGACCCACTGGCCGATGACCGGGAAGTCGGCGGCGCCTGATGACGTGCCGCGCCTGATCATCGCGCGATCGTCCCGGGCGTATTGAAGCTTCCGTCCCGCCGAGCCCGGCGGGACGACCAGAACGATCCGCCCCGCGCGGTCACCGGAGACAGAACGGGTGTGGCCGGTGCCCGGGGTCGAACGGGAGCACCCGTGTCGCTCGATGAGAACGACGAGTCCACCAGCACCGAATCACCGGCATCCGGTCAGCTGTCTTCGGTCGAGGCCCTTTCGGTCGGTGACCACCACGATCACACCCCCTCGGACGGCGACCCGCAGCCAGAGGGCGACCCGCAGCCAGAGGGCGAGCCCGCCGCTGCGGTGCGCAGCGGCCGTCCGCGCCGTCGTGCCGCCTCTCGCCCGGCCGGTCCGCCGAGCCCGTCCGTCGAGGCGACTCCCGCCGCGACGTCCGACGCAGTGAAGGCTCAGGCACCTGCTGTCGAGGCCGGGGAGACAACCTCCGCGCCGTCCGAGCCCGCGCCCTCTGATGCGCGGTCATCCGACGCCGACGTGCCGGTGCGCAAGGCCCCGCGCAAGCGCGCCTCGCGGCGCAAGACCGCTGATCCTCAGTCTGCCGATGAGGCCCAGCCTGCCGGTGAGGCTCAGCCTGCCGGTGAGGCTCAGTCTGCCGGTGAGGCTCAGCCTGCCGCCGAGGCCCAGCCTGCCGCCGGAGAGGAGCCCGCCGAGCCGGAGCCCGCCGAGCCGGAGCCGACGGCGTCCGATCAGGGCGACGAACCGTTCGCGACGCCGGTGCTGGCCATGCCGTTGTTCCAGGCGCCCGAGATCACGGCGGCCCCGCGACGGCGTCGGTCAGCGTCCCGGCCATCCGGTCCGCCACAGGTCGGCGAGCCCGGCGACGAGCCGGCGGCGTCGTCGTCCGGGCAGGGCCCAGGTGAAGACGCCGACGAGGCTGACCAGATCGACGCATCCGCGGGTTCCGATACCCAGGCCGCCGAGACCGACGAGGACGAGGAGGCCGTGCGCCGGCGGCGCCGCCGCCGGGGTGGCCGCGGCCGGCGTGCACGCCGGGACGACGAGGCCGCGGACGGCGAAGACGGCGCGTCCGCCGCAGCCGAGTCCGAGGTACCGGGCGCCTCGGGTGAGGACGGCGACGGCGCGGATGAGGACAACGACGCCGAGAGCACGAGCAGCCGCCGTCGCCGTCGCCGCCGCCGCCGGGGCTCTGGAGGCGACGGTCAGGGTGAGGACGATCCTCCGAACACGGTGACCCGGGTCCGAGACGGACGCCAGGGCTCCTCCGACGTCTCCGGTGTGCGCGGGTCGACCCGGCTCGAGGCCAAGAAGCAGCGCCGCCGTGAGGGACGCGAAGCCGGGCGGCGCCGCCCAGTGATCACCGAGGCGCAGTTCCTGGCCCGCCGGGAGAGCGTCGAACGGGTCATGCTGGTGCGCGAGGGCGAGGGTCGCACCCAGATCGCGGTGCTCGAGGATGGAGTGCTGGTCGAACACTACGTGGCCCGACGGACGCAGACCTCGATGGTCGGCAACGCCTACCTCGGCCGCGTCCAGAACGTGCTGCCCAGCATGGAGGCGGCCTTCATCGACGTCGGCAAGGGCCGCAACGCCGTGCTGTACGCCGGCGAGGTCAACTGGGACGCCGCGGGCCTGGACGGCCAGCCCAAGCGGATCGAGCACGCTCTGAAGTCGGGCGAGTCAGTGCTTGTGCAGGTGACCAAGGACCCGATCGGGCACAAGGGAGCCCGGCTCACCAGCCAGATCTCGCTGCCCGGGCGCTACCTGGTCTACGTCCCCGACGGGTCGATGACCGGGATCTCCCGCAAGCTGCCGGACACCGAGCGGGCCCGGCTGAAGAAGATCCTGCGCGAGGTGGTGCCGGACGACGCCGGGGTGATCGTGCGGACCGCGGCGGAGGGCGCCTCCGAGGATGAGCTGCGCCGGGACGTGGCGCGGCTGTCCGCGCAGTGGGCGGACATCTCGGCCAAGTCCGGCTCGGTGAACGCGCCCGCGCTGCTGTACGGCGAGCCCGACCTGGCGATCCGTGTCGTCCGGGACATCTACAACGAGGACTTCGCCTCGTTGGTGATCTCCGGCGATGACGCCTGGGAGACCCTGCACGCCTACATCGGTCACGTGGCACCCGACCTGGTCGACCGGCTGACCAGGTGGAACCCGGACGAGGAGGTCGAGGGGACCCGCCGCGGCGACGTGTTCGCCGCCCACCGGGTGGACGAGCAGCTGGCCAAGGCCCTGGACCGCAAGGTATGGCTGCCCTCGGGCGGGTCGCTGGTGATCGACCGCACCGAGGCGATGACCGTGATCGACGTGAACACCGGCAAGTTCACCGGTGCCGGCGGCAACCTCGAGGAGACCGTCACCAAGAACAACGTCGAAGCAGCCGAGGAGATCGTGCGCCAGCTGAGGGTGCGCGACATCGGCGGGATCATCGTCATCGACTTCATCGACATGGTCCTGGAGTCCAACCGGGACCTCGTGCTGCGCCGGCTGCTGGAGTGCCTGGGGCGGGACCGCACCAAGCACCAGGTTGCCGAGGTGACCTCGCTCGGGCTGGTCCAGATGACCCGCAAGCGGGTTGGTCAGGGCCTGCTCGAGGTGTTCAGCGAGACCTGCGAACACTGCAACGGCCGCGGCGTGATCGTGCATGACGAGCCGGTCGAGAAGCGGCCGCAGGACGGCGGCGGCGGCGGATCGACCCGGTCGGGGCGCGCCGGCCGCGGCGGGCGCGGCAGCCGCGGCAACGGTTCGGGGTCCGGCGCCGCCGCGGCGGCGCCAGCCGCCGAGTCGCCGGGATCGCCGGACTCGAACAGCGGTACCGACGCGATGGCAGGCTAAGACGTCCAGATGCCCGAGCACCTCGGCCGCCCCGACAGGACACCCTCCGGCAGCCGGTTTGACCCTGCCGCCGTGCGCTCCGTACGCTGTGCGGCGGTGCGCGTGTGGGTGCGCCCAGTCATGTGCGCCGGTCTCCAGCGGGTGCAGTCGGCTGCGGCGTGCCGCGTGCGGTAGCCGGTTCGATCGACGTCGACCCGGCATGGATCAAAGTAGAGAGCGAGTCTGTGGTGTACGCGATCGTTCGCGCCGGTGGCCGGCAGGAGAAGGTAGCCGTCGGTGACGTCCTCACCGTGGACCGGCTGGACGGCGACCCGGGATCGACTGTCGAGCTCACTCCACTGCTGGTGGTCGATGGCTCCTCGGTGACCAGTGAGGCGGCCAAGCTGGCGACGGTCAAGGTCACCGCCGAGATCGTCGAGTCCGCCAAGGGCCCCAAGATCAAGATCATGAAGTTCAAGAACAAGACCGGCTACCGGCGCCGCCAGGGTCACCGCAGCCAGCTGACCCGGATCAAGGTCACCGGCATCGCCTGACCGGCGAACCGTCCCGCGCAACAGCACCGCAGAACAAGAAGGCAGGAACCGACTCATGGCTCACAAGAAGGGCGCCAGCTCCTCGCGCAACGGGCGCGACTCCAACGCCCAACGCCTCGGCGTCAAGCGCTTCGGCGGCCAGGTGGTCGGCGCCGGCGAGATCTTGGTGCGACAGCGCGGCACCCACTTTCACCCCGGTGCCAACGTGGGTCGCGGCGGGGATGACACCCTGTTCGCGACTGCCGGGGGGGCCGTCCAGTTCGCTGTCAAGCGCGGGCGGCGTGTGGTCAACGTGGTCCCGGCGGAGTAACCCGCCGGCCGATCCAGGGAGCATGGCTCCCGTCCCCGTGAAGGGCGTGCCGGTCACTCCGGTCCGCCCTTCGCCTGTGTTCGCAGAGGGCTCTCGATGACGACGTTCGTGGACCGCGTCGTGCTGCACGCAGCAGCAGGCGATGGCGGGCACGGTTGCGCCTCGATCCACCGGGAGAAGTTCAAGCCGCTGGGGGGGCCGGACGGCGGCAACGGAGGCGACGGCGGCGACGTCGTCCTGGTCGTCGACCCGCAGACCACCACCCTGCTCGACTACCACCACTCCCCGCACCGTCGTGCCACCTCCGGCAAGCCCGGCCAAGGTGGGCACCGCAGCGGCGCGGCCGGTCGCGACCTGGTGCTGTCGGTGCCGGACGGAACCGTCGTGAAGACAGCGGACGGCAAGGTCCTTGCGGACCTGCTGGGCGCCGGCACCCGGTTCGTGGCGGCGGCCGGTGGCCGCGGCGGGCTCGGCAACGCCGCTCTCGCCTCGCCGCGCCGCAAGGCCCCCGGTTTCGCCCTTCTCGGCGAGCCGGGCGTCGTCCGCGACTTCGTGCTCGAGCTGAAGACGGTCGCCGATGTCGCCCTGGTCGGGTTCCCCAGCGCCGGCAAGTCCAGCCTGGTCGCCGCCCTGTCCGCGGCGCGGCCCAAGATCGCCGACTACCCGTTCACCACTCTGGTGCCCAACCTGGGTGTCGTCGACGCCGATGGGGTGCGGTTCACCGTCGCCGACGTCCCGGGGCTGATCGAGGGCGCGAGCCAGGGCCGAGGGCTCGGCCTGGAGTTCCTGCGGCACGTCGAGCGATGCGCCCTGTTGGTGCACGTCCTGGACTGCGCCACGCTGGAGCCGGGCCGGGATCCGGTGAGCGACCTGGCCGTGATCGAGGCCGAGCTCGACGCCTACCCTGTCGAACCCGGCACCACGCCGTTGACGGAGCGGCCGACCGTGGTGGTGCTGAACAAGGTCGACGTCCCTGAGGGCCGCGAGCTCGCCGAGCTGGTGCTGCCCGACCTGCTCGACCGCGGTGTCGAGGTGCACCTGGCCTCCGCGGCCAGCCACGAGGGCCTGCGCGAGCTCACCTTCGCGATGGCCCGGCGCGTCCAGCAGGCCCGGGAGACGGCGCCGGCCCCCGCCCGGACCCCCGTCGTGCTGCGCCCCCGCGCGGTCGACGAGGTCGACTTCACGATCGCCGTCGAGCGCGCCCCGGACGGCGTGCGGTTCCGGGTGCGTGGCGACAAACCGGAGCGCTGGGTGGGCCAGACCGACTTCGCCAACGATGAGGCCGTCGGGTACCTGGCCGACCGGCTCGGCCGCCTCGGGGTGGAGGAGGCGCTGTTCGAGGCGGGCGCCGTGGCCGGCAGCGAGGTGGTGATCGGCGGGGACGACGGCGTGGTGTTCGACTGGGAGCCCACTCTCGTCGCCGGGGCCGGGGTGATTGCCGGGCCCCGCGGAACCGACGTCCGGCTGGAGCAGGCCGATCGGCCCCGCCGCGCCGGCAACGAGGAGCGTCGGGGCCGGTACACCGCGCGGCGCAAGGCCCGCAGCGACGCCCGCGCCGAGCTGGCGGCCGAGCGAGTGGCCGGGGTCTGGACCGACCCCTCCCGCACCGAACCGGTCGAGGAGCGGGCCCTCGTCGAACCCCCCGCGGAACCCGGTGGCGACCAGGACGGCGCCTCGTGACCGCCCACGAGGAGCGCCGTATCGAACAGGCCCGCCGGGTGGTGGTCAAGGTGGGCTCCTCCTCTCTGACCACCCGGGACGGCGGTCTCGACCCGGAGCGGCTGGACGCCCTGGTCTGCGTGCTGGCCGAGCATCGGTTGGCGGGCCACGAGGTGGTGCTGGTCTCCTCCGGCGCGATCGCCGCCGGGCTCTCCCCGCTCGGGCTGCCGCACCGGCCCCGGGACCTGGCTACTCAGCAGGCAGCGGCCAGCGTGGGTCAGGTCCTTCTCGCGGCTCGCTACAGCGACGCATTCGCCACCCGAGGGCTGCGGGTGGGTCAGGTTCTGCTGACGGCGGACGACGTCGTGCGACGCAGCCACTACGCGAACGCGCGGCGCACCCTGGACAAGCTGCTGGCGATGGGTGTCGTCCCGGTGGTCAACGAGAACGACACGGTGGCCACCCATGAGATCAAGTTTGGGGACAACGACCGGCTGGCTGCGCTCGTCGCCCACGTGGTGCACGCCGATCTGCTGGTGCTGCTCTCCGACGTCGACGCCCTCTACGACGGGCCGCCGGTCCGTCCCGGCACCCGCCGGGTGCCGTGGGTGCGCGGACCCGCCGACCTCGACGGTCTGACCATCGGCAGGAGCGGCGTCGCAGGCGTTGGGCTGGGCGGCATGGTGACGAAGGTTGAGGCGGCTCAGATCGCCACTGCCGCAGGCATTCCGGTACTGCTCACCAGTGCTGCCCTGGCCGGGGCGGCACTGGCCGGTGAGGATGTGGGCACCTGGTTCGACGCGCAGGCGCGGCGCACCAACCGCAGGCTGCTCTGGTTGGCACACGCGGCGCGATCATCGGGTCGGCTGGTGCTCGACGATGGAGCGGTGGCCGCGGTTGTGGAGCGGCGAATGTCACTGCTTGCGGCCGGAGTTGTGCAGGTGGAGGGGAGCTTCGCAGCCGGTGAGCCGGTCGACCTGGCCGAACCGGGGGGGCGGGTCGTGGCCCGAGGGCTGGTGAACTTCGACGCCGCCGAGCTGCCGGCCCTGCTCGGCCGATCCACCCGTGACCTGGCCCGCGAGCTGGGCTCTGGTTACGAGCGGGAGGTCGTACACCGCGACGATCTGGTGCTGTTGCGCGAACCTCTTGCGAGAAAAGGTGACGGACGGCGCCGACACCTGATGGACTGAGGACGTGACCACGGGTGACGATGAGCCGCTCGCGACGCTCACGCCGCTACGCGGGATCCCGCTTGACACCACCAGGCGCCGTCGGCGGCCGGCGCATCGCGATGAGCCGGCGCTGTGGTTCGTCACGATCACCCTCAGTGGCTCTCGGATGCCGCCCGAAGAGGTGCGTGCCGGGCTGGAGCGGCTGAGCGAGGAGGAGCCGTTCCTGGTCTCGGCGGCCTACGCCGGCACCCGAGCTGAGGTGCGGTACTGGGACGAGTCGGTCGACATCGAAGGGGCTGTCGCCCAGGCGTTGCGGTTGTGGCGCACGCATGAGCAGTCGGCGAAGCTGCCGCCGTGGCGCGTTGTCGGGCTCGAGGTGGTCGACCGGGACACCGCCCGGCGGCGATGGGCGGAGCCGGCCCGGGCCCAGGTCGGCGAGCTGGGAGAGATCCGCCCGATGGAGGGCGACGACGGGTGAGCCTACGCTTGGCCTCATGACGTTGGCCGACAGCCAGACCCACGACAGCCACGAGCGCCGCGGCGACCAGAACCGGTCCCCAGGTGACGGCCCCTCGACCGGGGTGACCGAGCCGTCCTCGTCGCCGGCCACATCCGAATCGGTGCGTGACCAGGTCCGCGCCGTGTGCGCCAGAGCCGCCCAGGCTGCCCGGGTGTTGGCCACGGCCTCGCGTCAGACCAAGGACGCCGCACTCGCCGAGATCGCCGACACGCTCACCGCCGAGGTCGCCTCGATCGTCGAGGCCAACGCCCGGGACCTGGAGCGCGGCCGGGCCGAGGGCCTGGGCGATGGGCTCCTGGACCGGTTGCGCCTGGATCCCGGCCGTCTGGATGCGATGGCCACGGCCGTGCGCCACGTCGCCTCCCTACCCGACCCGATCGGCGAGCTGGTCCGAGGGTCGACGTTGCCCAACGGCCTGCAGCTGCGCCAGATGCGGGTGCCGATGGGTGTGGTGGGCATGGTGTACGAAGCCCGGCCGAACGTCACCGTCGACGCGGCCGTGCTGGCGCTGAAGAGTGGCAATGCGGCCGTGCTGCGTGGCGGTTCGGCGGCGGCGGCGACCAACGAGCGACTGGTCGAGGTGATCCGCGCCGCGCTGGAGCGGGCCGGGCTGCCGGCCGACGCGGTGACCTCGATCGACGGATTCGGCCGCGAGGGGGTCACGCACCTGATGCAGGCACGAGGGCTGGTCGACCTGTTGGTACCCCGTGGCGGCGCCGGCCTGATCCAGAACGTGGTGCAGAACTCGACGGTGCCGGTGATCGAGACGGGGACCGGCAACTGCCACGTCTACGTGGATTCGGCGGCGGACCTGGACCAGGCGCTGGCCATCGTCGTGAACGCCAAGACCCGGCGCACGTCGGTGTGCAACGCGGCCGAGACCCTGCTGGTGCACCAGGACGTGGCCCGCTGGTTCCTGCCGCAGGTGCTGCCGGCGCTGGCCGAGCGCGGGGTGCGGTTGCACGTCGACGGGCGCAGCGCGGTCCAGGCCGATCTGGCCGGCGTGGACGCTGCGCTTGTGCTGCCGGCCACCGAGCAGGACTGGGCCACCGAGTACCTGGACAGCGACATCGCGGTGGCCGTCGTCGACTCGCTCGACGCCGCCATCGGCCACATCCGATGCTGGTCGTCCGGGCACACCGAGGCGATCGTGACCACCGACCTCAAGGCCGCCGACCGCTTCGTCGCCGAGGTCGACTCGGCCGTGGTGGCCGTCAACGCCTCGACCGCGTTCACCGATGGCGGTGAGTTCGGGCTCGGTGCCGAGATCGGGATCTCGACCCAGAAGCTGCACGCCCGCGGGCCGATGGGCCTCGCCGAGCTGACCTCGACCAAGTGGGTCGTGGTCGGTGACGGCCACGTGCGTGCCTGACCTCACCTCAGATGCCCACTGGACCACCGACGAAGGAGAGCCCGCGGGTGGAGGCGACCGAGATTCGCACGCTGGTCGAGGTGGAGGACCGGCACTGGTGGTACTCCGAGCGACGGGTGCTGCTGGCCCGTGAGCTGCGCGGGCTCACCCCGGGCGACGCCCTCGACGTGGGCGCCGCCGGCGGCGGAAACACCAGGGTGCTGATCCGGAAGGGCTGGCGGGCGGCGGCGCTGGAGTACGGGGCCGAGGGGGCGCAGGTCTGCGCCGAGCGTGGCATCCCGGTGCTCCGCGGCGATGCCACGGCGCTCCCGCTGGCGCCGTCCAGCCTCGACCTGGTCGTGGCCTACGACGTGCTGGAGCACCTGCAGGACGACAAGGCCGCGGCGGTGAGCGTGTTTGAGGCGCTGCGCCCCGGCGGTACCTTCCTCGTCGCGGTGCCGGTCGACATGCGGCTGTGGTCGGCGCACGACGAGGCGGTCGGGCACTGGCGCCGCTACTCGCGCGAGGAGCTGACCAGCCTGCTCACGGGTGCCGGGTTCGTCCTGGAAGAGGTACGCAGCTGGATGGTGCTGCTGCGTCCGGCTGTGGCTCTGCGGCGGCGGTGCTCCAGCGGCAGCGACCTGGACGACCCCCCGGCCTGGATGAACCGGGCCCTGGGTGCGGTCGTGGCGTTCGAGCGGGTGCTACCTCTCGGTGGCCTGCCGGGGGTGTCGATGCTGGTGCGGGCCCGCCGGTTCGGCTGAAGATCACCGACAGAGCGAGCATCTGACCCAGATGATGGGTCGACGCCTTGCCCCGACGCCGATCAAGGGTGGCGTGAGGGCTCGTCGTCCAGGCTGTCGTGGGCCACGAAGTACGACGGGCGGCCCTGCATCTGGGTGTAGAGGCGGCCCACGTACTCGCCGAGCACTCCGAGGCAGAGCAGCTGGACGGTGCCCACGCCGGCGACAGCGAGCAGGGTCGAGGTCCAGCCGGGGACGGTCTGCCCGCTGAGGTAGGCGATGAGTGCGAAGGCGAACAGCAGTGCGGTGAGCAAGGCGCCGCCGAGGCCGAACCAGGTCGCCATGCGCAATGGTGCGATGGAGAAGCCGGTAAGACTGTCGATCGACAGCCGGATCATCCGGGACAGCGGGTAGTGGGTTCGTCCCGCGGCGCGGGCCTCGCGTCGGTACGGGATCTCGGCCGACGGGAAGCCGAGCACCGGGATCACCAGCCTCAGCACCCGGTGGTGCTCGGGCAGGCTGTTCACGGCCTCCACGGTGGCCCGGCTGACCAGCCGGTAGTCGCCCGCGTCGGCGGAGATCTGCGCGCCGACTACGGCTCGCATCAGCCGGTAGTAGCCACGCGCGCTGAGCCGCTTGAACACCGAGTCGCTGGAGCGGTCTGCGCGAACGCCGTAGACGACGTCCAGCTGGTCGGCGGCGGCCCGTTCGAGCATCTGCGGCAGCAGCTCGGGAGGGTCCTGCAGGTCGGCGTCGAGGGTGGCCACCCAGGCGCCGCGGCAGCGGGCCAGACCTGCTGACAGAGCCGCCTGGTGCCCGGCGTTGGCGCGCAGCCGGACCACGCGCAGCTGCGGCCAGTTCCGGCGCTCCTTGGCCAGGAGCACAGGGGTGGCGTCGGCGCTGCCGTCGTCGACGGCGACCACCTCATAATCGGTGATCTGTCCGGTCCCGGCCATCTCGTCGAGCACCGGGCGGAGCCGGGCCGCGAACAGGGGCAGCACCGCCTCTTCGTCGTACATGGGGATGACGACGCTCAGCGTGGGCCGCTGCGTCGGCAGACGGCCGGCCGGCCCGCGGCGTGCGCGGAGGGCAGGCGGGGAGGGGTCGGACATCACGCGGCCTCACTGCCTCCCTGTCGTCGCAGCCGGTGCTCGGGCATGCCAGACTGACCTGTGTTGTGCGGGAAGCCTAACCCCGTCTGATCGAGCAACCTGGCTGCAAGGAGCGTCCGAGGATGAGCGTGCTGACCGAGGGTGAGGTCGTCACCGAGCTGCCGCTGACACCGGTGTGGTTCGGCATCATCGCGTTGATCGTCTTCGCCGCACTGCTGGCGATCACCTGGGCGTTCCGCGGCGTGTGGCACCGGCATGACTCACGTGCTTTCGAAGCCACCCGCGACCAGGGCAGCAGCCACGGAGCGGGCGGTCACTGATCAGGTGCCCGCCGGACCGGTCACGGCCCGGCTCGGGGTGATGGGCGGCACCTTCGATCCGATTCACCACGGTCACCTGGTCGCGGCCAGCGAGGTGGCCGCTGAGTTCGGCCTGGACGAGGTCGTGTTCGTGCCGACCGGACGTCCCTGGCAGAAGGGCGATCGCACGGTGTCGCCGGCCGAACACCGCTATCTGATGACCGTGATCGCGACGGCGTCCAACCCCGCGTTCACGGTGAGCCGGGTCGACATCGACCGGCCCGGACCCACCTACACCATCGACACGCTGCGCGATCTGCACGCCGAGCGTCCCGGAGGGGAGCTGTACTTCATCACCGGTGCCGACGCGCTGGCCCAGATCCTGTCCTGGAAGGACAGCGACGAGCTGTTCGAGCTGGCCCATTTCATCGGGGTCACCCGGCCGGGACACGTTTTGGACAGCGCGGGGCTGCCGGCGCAGCGGGTCAGCCTGACCGAGGTGCCGGCGATGGCGATCTCCTCGACCGACTGCCGCGAGCGGGTTGGGCGTGGGGCGCCGGTCTGGTACCTGGTGCCGGACGGCGTTGTGCAGTACATCGGCAAGTACAGCCTGTACGGATCATGAGAGGGGCCTCGCCTGTGACCGCCACCGACCGCGCCCGTGAGCTGGCCACGGCCGCTGCGTTCGCAGCCAACGACAAGCTCGCCAGCGACATCGTCGCGCTCGACGTCAGCGACCAGCTGATAATCACCGATGTGTTCCTCATGGCGTCAGCGCCCACGGACCGCCAGGTCAAGGCCATCGTCGAGGCGGTCGAGGAGAAGCTGAACCGACTGGGCGCCAAGCCGATCCGCAGGGAGGGGGAGCGGGAGGGACGCTGGGTGCTGCTCGACTTCGGAGAGCTGGTCGTGCACGTTCAGCACTCCGAGGAGCGGGAGTACTACGCTCTCGAGCGGCTCTGGCGCGACTGCCCGGCGCTCCAGCTGCCCGAAATGCCGCGCAACCCGAGCCAGTGACCGCGCACCGCCTGGTCCTGCTCCGGCACGGCCGGACTGCGTCCAACGCCGAGGGCCGTTTCCAGGGGCACCTGGACGTCGAACTGGACGATGTGGGGTACGCGCAGGCCGCTGCAGCGGCGGTGGTCCTGGGGGAGTGGTTGGCGGAGGAGACGGCGCGCGGCGCCGTCCGGGTGGTCGCCTCGGATCTGGCCCGCGCCGTCCAGACCGCCGAACCGGTGGCCAAGATCCTCGGGGTGGACGTCGCCCTGGACGCGGCACTCCGGGAGCGGGACGGCGGTACCTGGCAGGGGCTGACGCGGAACGAGATCGCCGAGCGCTTCCCAGAGGAGTTCGCCCGCTGGACCTCGGGGGAGGACCTGCAGATCGGCGGCGGCGAGTCGTTGGCGCAGTGCTGGGTGCGCTGCGAAGCCGGGATACGCGGGCACGCCGAGGCGATGGCCGACGAGCTGAGCGGGACCCTCGTCGTCGTCGGACACGGGGCCTCCATGCGCGGTGGGATGCTGCGCCTTCTCAGGCTTCTCGACGGCGGCCCGGACGACGTGGCCCGCTACCGGGCGCTCGCCGGGTTCGGGAACGCGCACTGGGCCGAGCTCACCCGGTCCGGACCGAGTTGGGTGCTGGCCAGGTTCAACCTGGCCGCCGACTCCTGATGTTGTAGGGTCCGGCGTCTCCATCGGCTCGGGCCTGCCGAAAGCCCATGATCCGCTCGAGTGGAGGTGAATCGTCGCCATGGGCGCGCGATAGGGACCATTCGGCGCCACTCACCGGGATCTTGCTCGGGGGTGGTGTCGATTTGGAGCCTGGCCAGGTGCTCGCGGTAGACTCACCGAGCCCTCTGGGGGGCGAAGGGGCTGTAGCGCAGTTGGTAGCGCACCTCCATGGCATGGAGGGGGTCAGGGGTTCGAATCCCCTCAGCTCCACCAAGATTAAGACTGTGAAGCTGCAGGTCAGAGCCGTGTTCAGCATAGATCTATCATTGGGCGTGGACGGTTTGGTCCAGGAATGGTCCAGCGAACGCTCCGGTCGGGTGGAGTGTTACTACCCCTCACGCTCGTTCCGCACCGCGGTCGCGTCCTGCTCGCGAAGGCCCTGGCTGCCATCCTCGTCGCCGCCGGAGCCACACTCGTGGCGTTCGCCGTCGGCGCAGTCGGCAACGTGGTCGGCACTGCGATAGCCGACATCCCCACCCGTCTGGGACCAGTCCCTCGCCGACATCGGCTACTTCGCGCTCGGTAACACGCTGCTCCTGCTGGTCGGATTCACGCTGGCGCCCTCATCCGCCGCAGCGCCGGCGCGATCGTCGCTTACATGGTCTACGCATTCGTGGCCCCCGGCCTGCTCGCCTTCCTGGCGTTCAGCCAGGCCTGGTTCCGTGACGCCCGGCCCTGGGTGGATCCCAAGTACAACCAGGACGCCCTCTACGGCGGACTCAACGGGGGAGCAGTGGACCCAGCTCGCCGTCACCACTGCCGTCCGGCTCCTCCTGCCGAGCCTACGCTGGCCGGATGCCGGTGCTGGGCACGAAGCTGCATCTCCCGACGCCTCGGCGACGGCTCGTGCCCCGTCCCCGGCTCACCGACCAGCTGCGGGTCGACCCGCGCTCGATGCCGAGGCTGGTCCTTGTTGCCGCACCCGCGGGGTTCGGCAAGACCACCGTCCTGACGCAGTGGCTCGCGTCCCACGGCTCTAGAGCGCCCGACGGGCCTCCTCGGGTGGCGTGGCTGTCTCTCGACAAGGGCGATGCCGACGTGCGCCGGTTCCTGACCCACCTGGTCGCCGCGCTCCAGACCACCAGTCCCGACCTGGGCGCTAATGCGCGCGCCTTGATGGACCATGATCCGGACGTCCCGACCGACGCGGTCTTGGTCAGCCTCGTCAACGACCTGGACACTGCCGATGAGCCAACAGTGGTGGTTCTCGACGACTACCACGTCATCGACGCAGTCGCCGTCCACGACGCCCTCACGTTCCTTCTCGACAACCTGCCTGTCCAGGTCACCCTCGCCATCGCGACACGCGCGGACCCGCCGGTGCCACTGTCCCGGCTGCGGGCCCGAGGCGAGCTGCTCGAGCTGCGCGCCTCCGACCTGCGGTTCACCCCGGCCGAGGCCGACGCGTTCCTCAACCAGGTCATGGGCCTGGACCTCGAACCGGCGCATGTCGCCGCCCTCGAGGCCCGGACGGAAGGGTGGGCCGTCGGGCTGCAGCTGGCCGCGCTGTCGGCGCGCGGTCGCGCCGACACCGGTGACGCCGACGCCGTCAGGGGCTTCGTGGATGCGTTCAGCGGAAGCCACCGGTTCGTCCTCGACTACCTCCTCGAGGAGGTTCTGCGCAGCCAACCGGACGACGTCCGAGCGTTCCTCCTCGACACGTCAGTACTTCACGAGCTGACCGGGCCGTTGTGTGACGCGGTCACCGGCCGTGGGGGCGGACACCAGATGCTCGAAACCCTCGAGCGTTCGAACCTGTTCGTCGTCCCGCTTGACGACCAACGGCAATGGTTCCGTTACCACCACTTGTTCGCCGACGCGCTTCGCGCCCAGCTCACCTCAGGGCACCCGGACCGAGTGCCCGGGCTGCACCAGGCAGCCGCACGCTGGCACGCCGACCATGGCCTGCTGGCCGACGCAATCCCCCATGCACTCGCCAGCGGGGACGCCGAACACGCCGCAGAGCTCGTCGAGCTCGCCCTGTCCGGCCTGCGCCGGCACCGGCAGGACCGCATCCTGCGCGACTGGCTCCAGGCACTGCCCGAGGACGTCGTCCGGCGTCGTGCCCTCCTGGCGACCTTCCTCGCCGGGGTCCGGCTCTCCGAGGGCGACCTCGACGGGGTCGAGACGTGGCTCGAGGCTGCGCAGGCCGCTCTCCGGCCCACGGCCGAGGCCGGTGGTGACCTTGCCAGCGCACGCGAGGACGCGATCCGCGGCCGCGACGAGGAGCTGCGCGCGCTCCCGGCCATGATCGAGGTCTACCGCGCATCGGTTGCCCAAGCCCGCGGCGACATCTCCGGCACGGTCGATCACGCGAGGCGTGCGCTCGGGCTCGCGGGACCGGGCGACCACCTCGCCCGCGCCGCGGCCGCGGGGTTTCTCGGCCTTGCGGCCTGGGCTGCCGGCGACCTGAATACGGCCCTCGACACGTTCACCGATGCGGTCCGCAGCCTGCGCGAGGCCGGCAACATCGCCGACGAGCTCGGCGCGACCGTCGTCCTGGCCAGCATGTGGCTGGCGCGCGGCCGACCCGACGAGGCGCGCCGGCTGTACGGGCGGGCGCTCCAGGCCACGGAACGCCATCCAGTCCTGACCACCACCGGCGACCTGCATGTGGGGCTGGCCGACGTGCTCCGCGAGCACGGTGACCTCGACTCGGCCGAGGAGCACCTCCGGACCGCTCGGGAGCTCGGTGACGCGGCGTCGCTGCTGGAGAACCGGCACCGTTGGTACACCGCCATGGCGAGCCTGGAGCGTGCCCGCGGTGACCTCGAAGCGGCCGCCGCGATGCTCGACCTTGCAGAGCCGCTCTACCTGCCCGGCTACTTCCCCGACATGCAGCCCATCCCAGCTGTCAAGGCCAGGGTCCGCATCGCCCAGGGCAGGTTGTCGGACGCGTGGGACTGGGCACGCGAGCATCGGATCACCACGGACGACGAGCCGGCCTTCCTGACCGAGTTCAACCACCTCACCCTGGCCAGGCTCCTCGTCGCCCAGTACCGGTCCGACCACGACGCCGGCAGCCTGGACGCCGCCGTGGATCTGCTGGACCGCATTGGTGCCGCGGCGCAGGACGCCGATCGTGGCGGGAGCGTCGTGGACGCGGGCATCGTGACGGCGCTCGCCCACCACGCCCGGGGAGACCTCGACCTCGCTCTCAGCGACCTGGGCCGAGCCCTCACCAGCGGTGCCCCGGGCGGCTACGTCCGCCTGTTCCTCGATGAAGGACCAGCGATGGTCGAGTTGCTCCGCGCGGCCGCGGCGCGACCGGACCTGCCGGACTCCGACCGTGCCGGCGAGCTGCTGCGCATCGCCGATCACGACGCGGGCGCCAGTCCGGCCGCAGCCGCCGTTGCTCAGGCCGGCGACGACGGGCTGAGTGACCGGGAGCTCGAGGTACTCCGGCTGCTGGCCTCCGACCTGACGGGTCCGGAGATCGCGCGTCAGCTGTTCGTCTCCGTCAACACGCTGCGCACCCACACCCGGCACATCTTCACCAAGCTCGACGTGAACACCCGACCGGCCGCCGTCCGACGCGCGAGGGACCTCGGCCTGCTGTAGGGACGAATCACCAACCCGATCACATCACATGGTGATGTGGCGTCACCATGACGCTTCCTACTGTCCTGGACAGGCCGGACACCCCGTCCGGGCCCAGACTCCAAGACCAGGGAGCACGTCATGACCATCACCACCACGGGCCTCGCCAAGGCCGCCGGCGCCGCAGCCGCGGTCGCCGGGAGCATCTTCATCGCCGTCCAGATCAACCATCCGCCGATGGAGGTCTCTTCGGTCGAGACCACCGAGTGGGTGGTGCGCAGCTGCGCCAAGGTCGTCATGACGGCGCTCGTGCTCGCAGGCGTTACCGGCATGTACCTGCGCCAGTTCCGCAAGGCCGGCCTCCTCGGCCTGGTCGGGTACCTGCTCTTCGCCGGCGGGTACCTGGCCATGTTTAGCGTCGAGGTCATCGCCGCCACCGTCCTGCCCGCCCTGACCCACACCAACCCGGGGTACGTGAACGACGTTGTCGTCGCCGCCGCGGGTGGCGTCCCGGCTGGGGACATCGGCAGCATGCAGACCGTCTTCAACGTCGCCGGCATCGGGTACATGGCCGGCGGCCTGCTGTTCGGCATCGCCCTGTTCCGCACCCGCGTCCTGGCACGGTGGGCGGCTGCGCTCCTCGCGGTGGGCACCGTAGGCACGGGCGCGCTCGCCGTGTTGCCGGAGTCGTTCAACCGGCCTTTCGCCGTCCCTGTCGGCGTCGCCCTGATCGGCCTCGGAGTCTCCCTGTGGCGCGACCAGCGCCGCAGCACCGCCCCGGCGACAGTGTCGACCGCAACCTCCGGCACCGTCCGCGAGCCCGCAGCCCGATGAACACCCCGCATGCGTCGGGCAATCGGCCAGCCGCCACCCACAGCCACCGGACCATCAGCCGGCCGGGCCGGGCGGCCGGCTGGCCGATCCCGACGGCCCTGATCGCGTTGAGCGCCATCCCGCTCACCGCCGGGGCGTTCCGCATCGTCCAGCTCGTCGGTGGGCCCGAGGTCATGCCGGCCGACGATCGGTTCACCGGCTTCCCGGCACCGTTGGTCGTCCACATCATCGGTGCCGCCCTCTACGCGATCGTCGGTGCCTTCCAGTTCGTGCCGCGGTTCCGTCGCCGCCACCTGGCGTGGCACCGGCGAGCGGGCCGCCTCCTCGCGGTCGCGGGGCTGCTGGTCGCCGCGTCGGCGTTGTGGATGACGCTCCTCTACGCGCCCAAGCCCGGCACCGGCGACCTGCTGTACGTCCTGCGGCTGGTGTTCGGCTCCGCGATGGTCGGCTGCTTGGTCCTCGGGTGCACCGCGATCCGCCGCCGCGACATCGCCGCTCACCGGGCCTGGATGATCCGCGCTTACGCGATCGGCCTCACCGCCGGCACACAGGCGTTCACCGAAGGCATCGGCGGAGCCATCTTCGGCACCGGCGAGCTGCGCGACGACCTCGCCAAGGGTGCCGGCTGGGCCATCAACCTCGCCATCGCCGAGTGGGTGATCCGACGCCCCGCCGCTCGCACGGGCCGGCCGCTCCGTCTGGCACCCCCAACCCAGCCGCAGCCGGCAGGAGCCCACTCATGAACACCACCGCCCCCACGACCTACGCGATCCGCGTCGACGGCCACCTCGACGACCACTGGTCCCGCCGGCTGGGCGGCCTCACCATTACCCGCAACGGCGACGGCACCAGCACTCTCGCCGGGCCGATCGTCGACCAGGCCCAGCTTCACGGTGTCCTTGCCGGACTGCGCGACATCGGGGCCACCCTTCTCGACCTCCATGCCACCGAGCCGGCCGGCGAGACCGAGCCGTCGACCTAGACGCCACCATCCGGGAGCCGGCCGGTGCTCACGCATCCACCGCACACCGAGCGGCTCACCTCCGGCCGGCACACGTCAATGACGCCGACCCCACGTGGAAGTCCCGGCAGCTCGACTAGCTCGGGAGGTCTCGGCCCAGGCCTTGGCCGCCCTGTCCGCCTGCGTCTGTCAGGGGAACCGAGCGTCCAGCCCTACGTGACATAGGCAAGACCAGACAGCGCCATCATGTAGCCCAGCATTCTCGGCAGTCGCGCCGTCGAGGCCACTGCGCTTCCGAGCAGAATCAAGGCGAGACCGAACGAGTAGCTCTGAAAGCTCCCGGTGCCTCATTCCAGCCACCGCACCGTCTCGGCGCTGGCGAAGCGTGCCGCCTCTTCCGCGTCCGGCGCGCTCACCCAGGCATCAACGGCCTGCTTGAGGGCGACCCCGTCCACGGCCTGCAATACGCCGGAGAGGCCGAGTGCCACCTTCCCGGATCGTCGGGGCGCACGCGACACGAGGTGCACGACGACCGACCGGGTCGTGACCGGGGTCTCTTGTGCAGGGGTGGGAGTCAGCTCCTGCCGGCGGACGTCGGCAACCCCGGTCATTTGACCGGGGCGAGGTCCTGGCGAGACGACGACCGTGGACACGTCACCGTCCGAGCACGCGACCAGGGGAGCCCTGACAGAATGACCAGCCACACCTACCCGTCCCGCCCGGTGCCACAACCAAGTGTGCCGGCGTTGCCCACCGCGCCTACGGCCGCCTCGCCCGGCGGGCATGCCGGCCCCGGTACCGCCCCGACGGGACACATCGGTCGGATCGTGGCCGGGTCGCTGGCCGCCGGACTGCTCGCTGCTCTGCTCCTGGTCCTCGCACCGTTCATCGCGGCGGAGGAGAGCGCCATCACCGGCGCGGTCCTGTGCGGGTTCGCGCTGGGGTGGGCGATGCTGGCCGGGCTCTCGGTGCGGTTCACCGATCAGCCGCAGCGGTGGGCCGTGGCTCCCGCTCTGCTCATGGGAGTCGGCGGTCTTCTCCTGGTGGGGTTCGGCTCCTCGGTGCACGAGGCGCTCAACTGGGTGTGGCCGCCCGTCATGCTGGCGTCAGCGGTCTGGATGATCGCCCGCGCCCGTCGGCAGCTTCACAGCCGGGGCGGACGCCGGCTGCTCTTCCCGGTGATCGCGATGCTGGCTCTTGCCTCGATCGGCGGCGGCTACGAGACCGTGCGTGAAGCCGCTGATGCCAAGGCCTACCCGATGCCCGGTCAGCTCGTCGACGTCGGCGGACACCGGCTGCACCTGAGCTGCACCGGCTCCGGCGCTCCCACCGTCGTGCTCCAGCCGGGTGGAGGCGACATGTCCTCGGTCCTCGGGTGGATCACGCCGGTCGTGGCCCGGGACACCCGGGTCTGCGTCTACGACCGCGCCGGTCGCGGGTGGAGCGAGCCGGCTGACACCCCCCAGGACGGCACGCAGATAGCAACCGACCTCCACACTGCGCTGCATCGCGCGAAGGTTCCCGGTCCGTATGTGCTGGCGGGCCATTCCTTCGGCGGCCTGTACGTGCTCACCTTCGCCGACCGTTACCCCGACGAGGTCGCCGGAATGGTGCTGGTCGACTCCACCGCACCGAGATCGGCGGCGACACCGGGGCCGGCATCGCCCGACGACGGGGGCTCATCCGACCTCATGAGCCGTGTCTCCGCACTGGTCTCGACGTCGGGTCGACTGGGTCTGGCCCGCATCTACGGGCAGGTGGACTTCGGCAGCCTGCCGCCGCGGTCCCGGGACGAGGTGCACGCCAGCCTCGCGACCGCCGGCAACGTGCGCAGCACGATCCACGAGTACGTCCAGGCGAATGCCTCCATGCAGGAGGCCGCCTCACTGCGTGACTTCGCCGACAAGCCCCTTGTCGTCCTGACAGCCGGCAGCGGACATGATGCCGCCTGGTCAGTGGCCCAGAACCACCTGGCCAGCTTGTCGACAAACAGCGTGCACCGCGTCGTCGACGGCGCCACCCACGGCGCGCTGATCCTGGAGGAGGAACCCGCAGCTGCCACCACGCAGGCGATCCTGGACGTCATCTCCTCCGTCCGCGGCGCAGAGCCGCTGGGCCGGTGACCCGCGGCGTCCGTGGGGCCCGCCGAAGTGACGTCGAGCCTACGTCAGGTCGAGCCGGGCGAGCTCGCCGCGGGAGGTGACCCCTGCCTTGGCGAAGATGTTCCGCAGGTGGAAGGCGACGGTCCGGTGCGACACCCAGCACTGGGCGGCGATGTCCTTGTTGGACATGCCCTGACTGACCAGGTCGGCGACCTGGCGTTCCATCGGGGTGAGCTTCAGCTGCGTCGACGGGTCACGTTTGCGGGCGGTCTCTCCGGAGGCGCGCAGCTCCTGGGTCGCCCGGGCTGCGAGCGGCTCGGCGCGCAGGTCCTCGAGCGTCTCCAGCGCGGCCCGCAGGTGGGTGCGTGCGTCGACGCGGCGCTGGGACCGGCGGAGGTACTCTCCGTACGCGAGGTGGGTCCGGGCCCGGTCGTACGGGTGGCCGCCGGCCTGGTGGTGGGCCAGGGCTCTGTCGAACAGGGGGGGCGCGTCAGCTGGTTCGGCGAGCAGGGCGCGGCCGTGGTCGACGGCGGCCAGAGCCCACGGCCACCGCGTGCCGTCGGCGAAGGGGGCCAGCTGCCCGACCCACGCCGCGGCCTGCGGGCGGTCGCCGGCGCGGACGGCGGCCTCGATGCGGTCGAGAGCGGCGAGCCGGCCCAACGTGCTCAGCCGGATGCTTCCGAGATGGTGCAGCGCGGCTCGGGTGTCGCCGTCGTGCGTGGCGCGGGTGCCTCGCGCCCAGCACATGAGGTCATGGACCGGGTCGGCGAGCACACCGAGCGGTTGGAGCGCCGAAGCGTCGAGGTCGGCCAGCAGGGCGTCGTAGTCGGCGGCGGGTCGGCCTTGGAGGGCGGCGAGCAGGGTGAGCCAGCCGAGCGGGACGGCGGCGAGCGGGCGTTGTCCCGCGCTGCGGCTGAGCGAGAGCGCCTCCTCGGCGCAGCTGCGCAGGGCGGTCCACTGGCCGGTGACGAGCTGGGTGAAGCCGAGCCGGGGCAGCGCGTACAGCACGAACATGTGGGCGCCTGCCTCCCGGGCGCCCGCGAGCATCCGGGTGAAGCACTGCTGGTGGGCCTCGTCGTCGCCCATGTGCAGGGCCGCGTTGCCGAGGTGGGCCATGACGTCGGGGCCGGCGAGGTCGGTGCCGGCTTGCAGCGCGGCACTCAGCGACGCCATGCCGCGCGACCAGTCGGACGCGGATGTCCGGGTGAGGCTGAGCAGCAGGTGGCCGAGGCACCGGGTGCGCGCGCTGTCGCCGGCGGCGGCGGCGGTGGCGAGGGCTGTCAGGTCGACGCGGGTGCCGCTGTCGGCGCCGTAGGTGCTCAGCAGCGCCGCAGCGACCGCGAGCTCCAGTGCGCGGGTCGGGTCGTCGTCCGCGACGGTACGGGCGGCTGTGGTGAACGTCCGGTGCGCGTCGACGGCGGACCCGACATTGACCTCGATCCGACCGCGCAGGCGATCGATGTCGGCGCGCAGCACCCGGTCGACGGCGTGCTCGCGAGCGGCCGCCGTGAGCGTGCGCGCCCGGGGGGTCTGCCCGGCTGCCCACGCGTTGCGGGCGGCGGCGAAAAGGCGTGCGGCGCGCGGCTGCTCGCCGCTGGTCAGCTCGGCGGCACGCTCGTACGCCGCCGCCGCCGCGGCGTACCCGCCGCGTCGCTCGGCACGCGCTGCGGCCGCGTCGAGATCCACCACGACCGCTCCGTCCGGGGTGTCGACGGCCGCCGCCCGGTGCCAGGCGTGCCGGTCGGGGTCGTCGACGGCGTCGATGGCGTCGGCGAGCGCCCGGTGCACCTGGCGGCGTTCCCTGCTCGTCGCCGCCTGGTAGACCGCGGACCGCACGAGCGGGTGCCGGACCCGCACGGTGCCGCCGTCGACGAGGATCAGGCCGGAGCGCTCGGCCGCGTCGAGGGCGTCGGCAGGGATGTCCATGAGGGCAGCGGCGCGGCGCACTGCCGCGACCTGACCGGAGTCATCGGCCGCGGCGACCAGCAGCAGAGTCTGCACCGGCGGCGGCAATCGGCGGCACCGGTCCAGGAAGACGCGCTCCACACCGGGGGTGAGATGCAGCTGCGCCGGGACCGGTGCGTCGCCGGCCAGCTGCTCACGGCTGAGCGTGGTCGGCAGCTCGACCAGCGCCAGAGGGTTCCCGGCGGCCTGAGTCAGCAGCCGGTCGGCGACCTCATCGGGCACGGCGCCACCGGCCGCCTCGACGAGCAAGGCCCGCGCTGGCGCGCCGGTCAGCGGCGTAAGAGCCATGGTCGGGACGTCGTCGGGCGCGAACGTCCGGCCCTCGCCGTCACGGGCGGCGAACACGACGGCGACCCGGTCGGCGCCCAGCCGCCGCGAGGCGACCAGCACCGCGTCGGCGGTGGCCTGGTCGAGCCACTGGGCGTCGTCGAGGACGCATAGCACGGGCGCGTCCTCGGCCGCCTCGGTGAGCACGGACAGCGTCGCCAGCGCCACCAGGAACGGCTGCACCGTGTCCACGTCCTCCTGGCCGAACACGGTCCGCAGCGAGCGGGCCTGCGGGGACGGGAGCCTGTCGAGGAGGCCGAAGACAGGACGCAGCAGCCGGTGTAGCGCGGCGAACGCCAGCGGCGCCTCGGACTCCACCCCTTGCGTCCGCAGCACCAGCACACCGCTGCCGGCGTTGGCGACGAGGTCCTCGATCAGCGCGGACTTGCCCACCCCAGGCTCACCGTGCAGCAGCAGGGTTCCGGCCCGGCCTCCGCACGCGCCATCGAGGAGCGCCGCGAGACGCGCCCGTTCGGCGTCCCTCCCGTGCAGCACGACGTGACCCTACGCCCACCCAACCGACCGGGGCTGCTGCCTGCGATCCCGGCGCTTTGACCGGGGCGAGCCGTCACTCGGTACCACGAGCCTGGTGCAGGGCGGCGCTCTCGTGCCGTACCCGGACCGGCCCGTTCGCCGCACGATCAGTGGAGAACCTCATGCGTGGTACACCGACCGACCCCCGACTCTGCCCTGACCCGCGCCGCCGAGACGCTTGCGCGCCGCCGGTTGAGCCCGGTGCTGCTCAACCACCCCTACCGGACGTACACCTTTGGGGCAGCCCTCGGCGAGCTGGCGGACCTGGACGTCGACGGGAGCTGCTGTACGCGGCGGCGCTGCTGCACGACGTCGGGCTCGTGACACCCGTGCCGCAGGTCGACTTCACCAGGACCAGCGCCCGGCTTGCCCGGGAGGTGGCCGAGGAGGTGGGTCTCTCCACGGCCGCCACGGACACGCTGCGGACCGCCATCACTCTGCACCACAGCCCGGGCGTGACGCTCGCGAAGGGCCCGGTCGCGTACCTGCTCTCCGCCGGCGCCGGGCTCGACGTCATCGGGCTGCGGTCCTGGCAGCTCCCGCCCGACATCCTCGACGCGGTCACGTCGACGCATCCACGGCTCGGGTTCAAACGCGAGTTCACCGCCGCGTTCCGCACCGAGGCCTCCCAGGTGCCACGCGGCCCGCGTTCCTGCGCCGGTATGGCGCGTGTGACCTGGCCGTGAAGGCCGCCCCGTTCCGCGGCTGACCCTGGCACGCCGGCGAGCCCTGCACCGAGCCGTTCCATCGGAACACCCGAGCCGCGACCCACCGCGCATCCCGAACGGAGATTCGAGTCATGGCCCTCCACCCGTACCCACCGAGCACCGCCACACTCCCAGCCGGCCAGCTGCGCCCCGACACCTCCAGGCGCCGACGCGTCGTCGAAGCAGTCGCATTCGTGGCCGTCTGGGTGGCGGCCGGGTACCTGCTGCCGGTCAGCGACAACGGCTACCTCTGCTCCTGGGTGTCCCGCTGACCATCGGCTTCCAGGTGCTCGTGCGCCGTCGCCCGCTGCGCGAGCTGTTCGCCGGCAACACGACCCGCTTCTCCCTGGGCACGCGGGGCCTCGCCGTGGCGGCCGCCGTGGCCGTCATACCCGGGTTCTACGCACTCCGGGCTCTGGCGGCAGGCGACTGGATCCTGCTCGGGTGGGCTGGCAGTCGGCCGCCTTGGTGTCCGCGCTGTGGGGCATCTGGCACCTTCCCGTCCAGCGGTCAGCCGTTCCCGCTGCAGCTCGTGGAGCTGGTCGCCGTGCGCGTCCTGCTCGGCGTGCCCCTGTCGTTCGGGTCGCGCCGCACGCGCAACCTGGCCGGACCGGCCCTGGCGCACGCCGTCAACGACGCCGTCAGCAACGCCTTCATGCCGCAACCCTTCAGGAGGACCCTCGTGTCGAACCACATCGCAGAACCGCCCGTCGGGAGCCGTGTCCTGGCAGGACCACCCAGCACCACCCATGCCGCCGAGGCGCTCGCCTCACGGCGTCGCGCGGGCCTCGTCGCCGGTGCGGGAATCCTGGTCATGGCAGCACTGGCCGGGTTCGGGAACATCGCGGCCGTGCAGGGGTTACCGCAAGGCCGACATGGCCGTGGTCGTGCAGCAGATGGTCTTCCCGCACGCTGCCGGCATCCTGTTCACCGCGGACCCGGTCACATCGAACCGGTCACATTGAACCGGAAAGGTCGTCTCCGTGGAGGCCAGCTTCGGCTGCACTCCGCGATCATGTGGATGTCGAAGCAGACCGACGCCATCGTCGAGCGGTGGCGGGCCGAGGGCCTGGACGAACCGCTCCGCAAGCGCACCGGGCTGATGAACGACTCCTACTTCAGCGCGGCCAAGCTCGCCTGGCTGCTGGAGAACGTGCGGGCGTGCGGGCCCGGGCCGAACGCGGCGAGCTAGCCGCCGGAACCGTGGACACCTGGCTGCTGTGGAATCTGACGGGCGGTCGCTCGCACGGCACCGACCACAGCGAGGCCTCGCGCACCGCGCTGCTCTCGCTGGAGACGCTCTCGTGGGACGAGGTGCTGTGCAGGCCTGTGGCGTTCCTGCGAAGGTCTTGCCACCGGCGATGGCCTCGAACTGCTTCTTCGGGGAGATGCGGCCCGCAGATCTGGGCCCGCCCGGCCGGCGCTCCGTTCCCGTCACCGCGAGCGTGGCCTGGACCATCGACGATGCGACGAGCTTCGAGGCCGAGGGCGTCGTCTTCCACTCCGGCCAGTCAGTGCAGTGGCTCCGGGACCGTCTCGGTGTCTTGGGACCGCAGGACGACGTGGACGCCACCGCCGCACAGGTCGCGGACAACGGCGGGGTCTACGTCGTGCCCGCGTTCGCCGGTCGCTGCGCACCGCACTGGGCCAGGGACGCGCGGGCCGGCATCGTCGGACTCACCCTGGAGACCGGCGCCGCGCACGTGGTCCGGGCAGGGGTCGAAGCCATGGCGTACCAGACCCGCGACAACATCGACGTCCTGGTCGCGGCCGGGATCCCGGTGCCCGAACTCAAGGTGGACGGCGGCGCGGCGCGCAGCAACCTGCTGTGCCAGTTCCAGTCCGACCTGCTCGGGATCCCTGTCGTGCGGCCGGTGGAGCTGGAGCGCACGGCCCTCGGCGTCGCCCACGTGGCCGGGATGGGCGTCGGCCAGTGGGAGATGGCGGATATCGCGCACCGCTGGACCGTCGACCGGGTCTTCCAGCCCGTCATGCCGGAGGCGCGCCGCGAGGCCTTCCCGGCGACCCCGCCGGGGTCGAGCTGTTCCGGCGGTGGTACGTCGCGACCGTCGAGCTCCTGGACCGGCTCGGCGACGCCTGGATCGCCCTGCCCAGCGACGACCCGGTCGTCAGGGCAGTGGTCATGCTGTTCAACGACCTCGGCCTCGTCCTGCTCCGCCCGCTCATCCGGGCACTGACCGGCATCGACCCCCTACTGCTCGGGGGTGATGATCTTGCGAGGGCGGGCGGCGACCCTGCCGGGCGATCCATTCTCGGACCTCAGCGGCCCGTGCTCCGCTGGCCGACGCCTCGGTCGAGCTGACCGCGGCCTCTGGGGCTGTTGTCCACGAGCGCTGATGCGACTGACCCGCCGGATCGCGAGAGGAGAGACTGGGAGGGTGCGGACAGACGGCGCCGCGCTGGGCTCGCGGATCGGACTGGGTCTGGCCGCGGTGGCCCGGCCTGCGTACATCACCTCGGGCCGCCACGCGGACCTCGGGTCGCAGCGGGACGTCGAGGACCTGCGCCGGCGCTCGCATGCGCTGCTGGACGCCGCCCACGCCGCCGGGGTGCGCTACGTGGACGTCGCGCGGTCCTACGGACGTGCCGAGGAGTTCCTCGCGCAGTGGCTGGCGAGGCGGCCCGACGTGGACGACGTCGTCGTGGGGTCCAAGTGGGGCTACCGCTACGTCGGTGCGTGGCGCATGGACGCCGACGTCCACGAGGTGAAGGACCACTCGCCGCGGGCCTTCGAGGAGCAGCTGGCACAGACCCGCGCACTTCTGGGCGACCGGTTCTCGATCTACCACGTGCATTCGGTGACGACGGACTCCCCGGCGCTGACGGACGTCGGGCTCCACGCCCGCCTGGCGGCCCTTCGCGACCAGGGGGTCCGGGTCGGGATCTCGACGTCCGGGCCGGCCCAGGCGCAGGCCGTGCGCCGCGCGCTGGAGGTGAGAGTCGACGGCCGCGCGTTGTTCACCTCCGTCGAGGCGACGTGGAACGTGTTGGAGCCCTCCGCCGGTCCGGTCCTGGCCGAGGCGGCCGCCGCCGGCGTGAGGGTGATCGTCAAGGAGGCGGTCGCGAACGGCCGGCTCGCGCCCGGCAGTTCCGACCCGGCACCGGGCGCGGTCGCGGCACGGGTGACGGCGGCACGGCTGGGGGTCGGCGTCGACCAGGTGGTCCTCGCGGCGTGCCTGGCCCAGCCGTGGGCCTGGCAGGTGTTGTCCGGTGCCGTCACTGTCGACCAGCTCCGGCAGAACCTCACGGCCGAGTCGGTGCGGCTCGACGAGCGCGAGGTAGGTGCGCTGGTCGCCCGCGCCGAGGACCCCGGGGCCTACTGGGCCGCCCGGTCGGCCCGTAGCTGGACCTGACACCAGGACCACGGCGCTGCCGCGCGCACCCCGGCGTGCCGCGTGCGGTGCCTGGGATCGCACGCCGGTGAGTTCCTCGCTGCTGCCGACGGCGCACCCGCGTCGATCTGTGTGGTCCGGGGAGCCGGTTCGCGGACGCAAGGGTAGGTTCGGTTCGGGAGCTGAGCGCTCCATGCGACCTGTCACAGCTCGATCAGATGGAGGACCTCATGGCCAGGTATGACCTCTCGTCGACCACGTTGGGCACCCTGCTGAGAGACCCGGAGGTCGTGGCCATCCTTGAGCAGCATGCACCCGGGATCACCACCAACCCGATGATCTCGATGGCCGAGGGGATGCCGGCGGGCCAGGCGCTGAGCATGGCGGGCGGGATGATCTCCCCGGACGCCGCCGCAGCGATCAAGACCGCTGTCGAAGCCCTCTGACAGGCCACTGAACCAGGTCGTCTCGTAGCGCGGCGGGCTGCCCTTCGGCTACCGAACCAGGACACGAGCGTGGTGGACCACTCAGCGTCCGTGCGGCGTGAAGAAGTGGGCGCCATCCCGGACCCCGGCGTTGCCGGACGCAGCGATGGGCCACGGTCAGCGCGTTCACACAGCCAGCCGCATCATCGGCTTGTGGGGAGCTCGGCGCTGAACGACCTCGAACCCGAGCCGCTCGAACGTCGAAGCCAGCCCGGAGAAGACGACGTCGGGCGACTTCTCCTCGGAGGTGTCCCACGGGTAGACCTCGAGCGTGTGACCGCCCTGCTCCCGGACGTACTCCACTGCCGCCTTCGCGAGCACGGTCGTGAGGCCCCGTCCGCGGTGGGCCCTGCGGACGACGAAGCAGGGCAGCGACCACACGCCGTCGATGTCCAGGTCGGTCTTGAAGTGGCGGGAGTTGGCGAGGCCGGGCAACGCAGCTCGCGGCATGACGCGACACCACCCGACCGCTTCACCCCTCGCGTACGCCAGGAGGCCCGGCGGGGCGCCCGACTGGACGAGGTCGAGTAGGGCACGACGGTTCGCTGCGGTGCTCCCACCCCGTGCGCCTTCCGCCCACGCGGCGCTCGAAGGGCGCGTCCAGTACATGCACCAACACCCTCCGATCCCTGACCTGCCGAGCACGTGCACGAGATCGTCGAAGCGATCGAGCGTCAGGGGGCGCACCTGATAACCGTCCGAGTTCACGCTGTCAGTCTCCCCGTTACGAGCGGCGAGGACGACCGGCCGGATCAGCGGGGAGGTGTGCTTCTGCGCGGCGGCCCCGCGGTGCGCCGGCCAGCGTGGCAAGGGGCAGGAGGAACCAGTGCCGGCCCACGCAGACGATCCGCGCGTGCTCGATCGGGCCGTCGGTGCTGTCGAGCGCGAACCGCTCCCGCACCTCGGCCACCGTGCCGCATTCCGGGCAGGTGGTCGTGTCCATCACGCCAGCTCTCTTCCCTCGGGTGGGGCAGCACTCCCAACGCAGACAGACAGAGTGAACAG
The DNA here is from genome assembly GCA_963825645.1 of uncultured Actinomycetota bacterium. GTDB lineage: Bacteria > Actinomycetota > Actinomycetes > Actinomycetales > Kineosporiaceae > JADJPO01. The sequence continues at coordinate 247,829 of CAWGTT010000005.1, read as the reverse complement.
ACAGCGTTCCGAACGGAGTACTGCTCCTCAGGAGCGTCCGCGTCGGCCGGCTGATACACCCAGCGACCGTCACGTTCGCGTCGTCACGGCCGCAGCCGGTGGGCCGCGGTGCGCATGTCGGTGGTGTGGGAGTCGAGCCCGGAATGCCCTTGACGACGGTGTTCGTGCAGCCCGCCGAGACTCAAGGGCCAAGGACTCGGGTCGGCGCACGGGAATGATGGGTTCATGCCTGCCGCCGTGTGGAAGCTCGCGCCCGACGAACACGACTACCCGGCTGCGGCCGCGTACCTGGCGCTGATCGCCTCGCCCACCCAGGTCGAGGTGCTGGTGGCCCGGTTGCGGGCCGCGGAGCCGACACACCAGAAGGCGAAGGACATCCTGCGCGCATCAGGGTTGCCGCTGCTCTCCAGGGACAACCCCCATGTCGCCGCCGACCTGCACAAGATCAAGGTAGGCAAGGCCCTGTCACCGGTCCTGCTCGTGCGTGGAGACCTGATCTCGGGGCGTCCGCTGCAGGTGGCCGACGGCTACCACCGCGTCTGCGCGACCTACCACACCGATGAGAACACCGACATCCCCTGCCGACTCGCCGCACTCGGAACTGACGGCCCGACCCCTTCGGCGGTGTGACGGCGAACCTCGCCCCTGCTGCACGTGGCGGCCCTGCCGACCTGCTATCGCAGGATGTTGACCGCCCGCGCGATCACCAGGGCACCGATGGACAGGGAGATCGCCGACTGCAACATCATCGCCAGCCTCGACCAACGTGAGAACGGCAGGGTATCGGTCGGGCTGAACGCGGTCGCGTTGGTGAAGGCCAGGTAGAGGTAGTCCACGAAGTGCGGCTCCCAGTCCGCGTCGGCCAGGTCGGGCGCCGTCATCTCCGGGAACAAGAAGTCGGGGTGATCCTGCTCCGCCCGAGCGCGCGCCCCGGGTCCTCCGCGATGGAGGTCCCCGTACCACAGACCGAAGATGACGATATTGGTCGGCCAGATGCTGCCGCCGGTGATCAGCAACGGCCGGCGTTCTCGCCCTCCCTACCCTGCACCAGACCGACGATGAGGGCGCCGGCCGACCAGGCGTTGGCCAGGCTCGCCACCGCGATCAGCACAAGGCTGAGCACCCGTAGCCCGCGCGAGGCGTGCGTGACCCGCCGAGGGGTCCCATCCAACCAAGATCACCGGGATGGCCACCTCGATCACCGGCAGCACCCACCACTCGGTGAGGGTCAGACCGTCGGGCAGCCCTGCCTGCAAGACGATCATGGAGAGAACGGCCAACGTCACCGGCAGCCGCTGCTCCGCCTCGGTCACCCGCCGCCACGCCGGGACCAGCCCGCCGGCCCGGGCCGTCCCCGTCTGCTCAGCCTGTTCCATCGTGGTGATCAGATGCAGAACCCGGCGCTCCATCTGGTCCACGTGTCGGGCGGCATGCACCGCCTCATGCACCCCGCCCGGCTCATCCGGATGACCCGCCGTCCCATCGGGTTCGACATCGGGGCCGGCGCCATCCCGTCGGTCAGCACCGGTCATGTCCCGACTCCTGTCGTCGCCGCTCCGCGTGTACCGGCCCCCGCAGGATCCTGACGTGAGCACTCGCCGGCTCCTGCAGGATCGGGTATGTCAACCGGGCCCGTTATGCACGCGGGCGCGCCGAGCGTGCAGCACCCAGACAACGAGGAGCAGGACCACTACCGCAGCCAGGATCTCTCCGCCCAGACCCAGCCGCCGCTCCAGAGTCCGGTAGGACGCGCCCGCAACGAAGCCCAGCACCGCCACGGTGGCCGCCCACGCGGCCCCACCGGTCACGTTCGCCGCGGTGAACCGGCCCTGGGACATCCCGCTCATCCCGGCAACCGCCGGCACCAATGCCCGCAGTGCCGCAGTCCATCGACCGAGCAGCACAGCCGCTGCCCCGCGACGGCGCACCAGGGACAGAGCCTTCTCCATGTCTTCGGATCGTCGCGCCCGCGCCGGCAGCCGGTCCATGAAGCTCCGCCCGTACCGGCGTCCCACGAGGAAGCCGATCTGGTCGCCGACCGCGGCGCCCGTCACGGCCGCGACAACGACCGCCCACAGCGAGAGAGCGCCTGCGTGAGCGACGACCCCGCCGACCACGACGGCGAGCTCTCCGGGAACGAGGAGCCCGACGAACGCCGACGCCTCCACGGCGGGCAGGGCGAACACGAGCGCGAGGACCAGCCACGGCGGCAACCCGACGATCGCGTCCATCAGCGAACCCATGGCCCGCAGTCTGCCCGACGCCTCACGTCGCTGCGGGTTCTCCCTGACCGGACGCCTGCCGCAACAGCGACGGCAGCAACGCCAGTCCGACCAGGATGGGCAACCAGTGGCTGACCAGTCGCCATCCGAGGACCGCCGCAGTGGCTGCCGCGGCGGACGAGCCGGCGGTGGTGAGCATTCCGATCATGACGGTTTCCACGATTCCCACCCCGCCGGGGGTCAGTGGGACCGCGGCGGCCAACTGCCCGATCACGTACACCACAGGAACGGACAACACGGCAGCCCCGACCCCGAACGAGGCCGCCAGTGTCATGAGCACCGCCAGATCCGTCAGCCAGTTCAGAGCCGCCCACCCGACAGCCACGACCAGTGCTCGCCGATTCGTGGCCAGGCCCTGCAACGAGCGGAGCCCGGTTGCCACCCAGGAGGCAACCGCGTCGGGATCCACCCATCGACCGAGCGGGCCCCGTGCGGCCGCTCCCACCGCTCGGCCGACCCATCCGGCGACCCGGTCGGGTGAGCGCACGGCCACTGGGATCAGACCGGCCACGGCGATCACCGCCGCGCCACCCCCGGCGGCGCCCAGCGCCAGGCCCACCCCCTGACCGGAGACCAACGAGGCCACCGAGGAGGGAACCAGAATCACGCCCAGCACGGCCGACGACAACACGCCTGCGGCAGCCAGGCCGGCGATCGCGGCCGGCCCAGACACACCCCTACCGATCAAGGTCTTGACCATCACCGCCGTCGACGCCGGCGATCCGGCAGGCAGAGTCCTTCCCAGGGACGCCCCGACGACGGAGACCTCCTGCATCACCCACCGGCCCACTCGGGTCCCGCCGGATATCAAGATCGTGCGCGCCAACTCACCGTACGCGGCGAAGCTCGCCGTCTCGAGCATAAGAGTCACGCCCAACAGCCACCAACTGCCCTGCGCCAGCCTTCGGCCGGTCTGCTCCAGACCGGCAACCTGCGGTATCACCAGGTGAACCGCCAGGAACAGGCTCGCCACCACCAGTGCGATCCGCACCACCGGAACGCCGGGACCGGCGCCCGGCGAGGTCGCGCGCTCTCCCATCGCCTCAGAATGCCCTAGGGGATCGACCGCGGTCCGGGCCGTCGGCCCAGCGGCCGCTCACCGTGATCTCGGTACACTCCGTTGACAACCCAGCCCTGAGGTACCCCGCCAGTCGATCGGCTACCTCACACGCATGAAGGCGATGGACGCGGGATGACCAGGGTGCCGTGGCGTCGGCTGGAACCAGGTCGTTGGACCGTGCTGCAGGGCGTACTACCCGTTCGTCGGTCCCAGGTCTCCGGCGACGTGCTCGCCGGAGTCACCCTGGCCGCGCTGGGCATCCCGGAAGTGCTCGGGTACGCGAAGATCGCCGGGATGCCCGTGGTGACCGGCCTCTACACGCTGGTCATACCCATGGTCGTGTTCGCCGTCCTCGGGTCCTCACGCCACCTTGTGGTGGGCGCAGACTCCGCAACGGCGGCCATCCTCAGCGCGTCCCTGGCCGGGCTCGCGATCGCCGGATCGGCCAGGTACGTGCAGCTGGCAGGACTGGCCACGCTGTTGGCCGGTGGACTGCTGATCTTGGCACGGCTGGCGCGGCTCGCATTCCTGGCGAACTTCCTCTCCCGCACGGTCCTGGTCGGGTTCTTGACCGGGGTCGGCATCCAAGTCGCCGCCGGTCAGCTCCCGGACATGCTCGGGGTCACGTCCTCCGGCAGCGACACTCTGAGCAAGCTCTGGGACCTGGCATCCGCTCTTGGCAACACCCACTTCGAGACCGTGGCAGTGTCGGCCGGGGTCATCGCGGTCGTGGTGGCGGCCCGACTGGTGACCCGCAAGATCCCCGGGGCGCTGATCGCGGTAGTCGCAGCGATCGTGGTGAGCCAAGTGGCCGGTCTGGGTGGCCGGGGCGTCGCAGTGCTCGGCGCCGTCCCCAGCGGGCTGCCTCGCCTCCAGGTACCCGCCCTGGACTGGTCGGATGTCACCCCGCTGCTCGGCCTCGCTGCGTCGATGTTCGTCGTCATCCTGGCCCAGAGCTCGGCGACCTCACGCGCCTATGCCGTGAAGTACGACGAGCCGTTCCGCGAGGACGTCGATCTGGTGGGTCTGGGTGCCGCCAACGTGGCCGCTGCGTTCTCCGGGACCTTCGTCGTCAATGGCAGCCCGACCAAGACCCAGATGGTGGACAGCGCCGGTGGGCGCAGCCAGCTCGCCTCGCTCACGACCGCCGGTGTGGTGCTGGTCGTCCTGGTTCTGCTCACCGGGCCGCTGGCCAGCCTCCCGATCGCGGCTCTGGCAGCGGTCGTGTTCCTGATTGCCGTCGAACTCGTGGACGTCGATGGGATGCGGCGGATCCTGGCCGTCCGTCGCGACGAGTTCGCCGTGGCGACGCTTACGGCGGCTGCCGTGGTGGTCATTGGCGTCGAGTACGGCATCGTGGTGGCGGTCGTCGCCTCGATCATTGATCACCTACGGCACAGCTACCACCCGGTCAACAGCATGCTGGTCAAGTCCCCGGCCGGGCACTGGCAACCTGCTCCCGTCCTGCCCGGAGCGCGGACCGAAGAAGGGCTGGTCGTCTACCGGTTCGGGACCAGCCTCTACTACGCGAACGCCTCGAGACTCCAGGACGACGTCGCGACCATCACCGGGCACGGTGACCCTGTGAGGTGGCTCGTGCTGGACGGCGCGGCCATCGGTGACATCGACTACACCGCCGCGGGTGTCCTGGCGCGTGTCGTCCACCAACTCCATGAGCAACGCATCCAGCTGTGCGTCTGCAACCTCACCGACCGTGTGCGCAGCCAGCTCGACCGCTACGACATCGTCACCGCTCTCGGCCCGGACGCGTTCTACGACACCCCCGGGGCGGCATTGGAGGCATTCCACGCCGCCCCATCCGAACGTGCGTGACAGGTGCCGAGCCGATGACCGGCCGCCGCCCGCGCACCTGCTGTCAACCGAAGGTCAGAAGTTGTGGAGGGCACTCCCAGCCACCGCGGCCAAGGTGGCATGGCGGGGCTGGCCAGGACAGATCTGCAGGTCCGTCGCGGACGCCCAGGGAGGACGCCGTGTTCGATCCATCTCCTCACAGGTCCGGGTCCTGGCTACGCCGATGGACACCCCGTGCGTTACTGACCGGGGCGCCGACCGCCTCGGCCTTCATGCTGACCCTGCTTGTCACCACGGCGACGTTGGCCGGAACCGGCACAGATGCCGAGCGCTGGGTGATGGCGAGCGCCTCGACCAACCTTCACAACATGACCTGGCGGCCGGTGTACGCGCTGCTGATCTCTGCCTTCTGGGTGCAGACGCTCAGCGCGATCGGACCCATGGTGCTGCTGATGCTCTTCGTCATGGCACCGGCCGAGCGCCTGCTGGGCACGACCCGGACTCTGCTCGTGTTCGCCGCCGGCCATATCGGAGCGACGGTGGCGACCGTCGCCGGCATCGCGGTCGGCGTCACCTACGGCTGGTTGCCTCATTCGCTCGTGCATGCCGTGGACGTAGGCCCGAGCTACGGGCTCGTCGCCCTCACCAGCACGATGATCGCCCACTATCGTCGGCGTCTCCTGCGGCGCATCGGGCTCGTGGTGCTTCTGGCCGGTCTCGTCGGGGCAGTTGCCGTGAACAGTGACTTCACGGACTTCGGGCATCTGGTCGCGGCGCTGATCGGGTTGGCGATCTCACTGCTGCTGGTGCACGTATCACCGCACCCCGAAGCAGGCGTGCTGGGCGGTCACGACGAGGATGAGCCGATGCCGATCACGGAGCCGCGGTAGCCGCTCAAGCCCCGGGGACACTGTCAGCGTCGCGGCTGTCGCGTCGTGAAGGGCGCTGCCACGTGGGTCATCAGCTCAGAACCAGCGGGTTGGCGAGGATGAGCGTCCTGGTGACGGGCAGGTCGAAGTACCGGACCGGGTCGATCCCCCAGCGTGCTGTCGCGATGTAGAGGCGCTGGCGGAGCCGCGTCACCCCACGAGCTCGACCGAGAGTCAGCGTGCTCGCGGACACGAAGAAGGTCGCATTGTCGATGTCGGACGCCGTGGCGAAGGCGTGCTGGTCTAGCGCTCGCTGCAAGGCCCCCGGTACGCTCTGCGGCTCGTTGAACCCGAAGCGCATCCGAACGCGCAGGATGCCCGTCCGCCGGTGCCCGAGCATGTCCAGCGACACCTGCTCGGGGACAGGTACGCGAGGCACCTCGGCGACCTCGACGGTCACGATGACCACCTGCTCGTGCAAGGCGTGGATGCGCTCCACGACGTTGCGCAGCGCAGGCGCAGTGGTGTCCCCCGGCCGGGTGAGGAACACCGCCATACCCGGAACCCGCCGAAGTGCCGTGCCCATCGTCTCCAGACCCGCGACGTAGTCCTCGACGGGGCCCTCCTGCTCATCGCGGCGACGGGCCACCCGGTCGTGGCCGGTGTGCCAGTTGGCCATCACGACGAAGAGCACCGCGGCGACCGTCAATGGAAACCAGCCGCCCTTGGGGATCTTCACCAGGTTGGCCGCAAGGAACCCCAGGTCGACCACGAGGACCAGCCCGAGCAGCAGCAGGGTCTCTGCCGTGGGTCGCGTTCCCCGGTGCCACTCGCGGGCGAAGAACAGAATGCCGGTGATCAGCATCGTCCCGATCACCGCGATCCCGTAGGCCGCGGCGAGTCGCGCTGCGCTGCCGAAGGTGACGACGATGGCGATAACCCCGACGAGCAGTGAAGCGTTGACGACTGGCACGTACACCTGGCCCGGGTCCCGCGTGGAGGTGTGGCGGATCTCCAGCCTCGGCAGGTACCCCAACCGGGTGGCTTGGCGCGCCAGCGAGAAGGCGCCTGAGATCACTGCCTGCGACGCGATGACCGTGGCCAGCGTGGCCAGGAGAACCATCGGCCAGAGCAGCGCCGATGGCACCAGGCGGAAGAAGGGGTTGCCGGCAACCCCTGGGTCGCGGAGCAGCAGAGAGCCCTGGCCGAGGTAGTTGAGTGCCAGCGCGGGGAAGACGATGAGAACCCATGCGCGTCTGATCGGCGAGCGACCGAAGTGCCCGAGGTCCGCGTACAGCGCCTCGGCGCCGGTGACCACCAGCACGACCGCCCCGAGCGCGAGGAATGCGGTGAGGGTGTCGGCGCGGAAGAACGCGACGGCGTAGGTCGGCGACAGCGCCCGCAGCGCGCTCGGGTCCGCGACGACCCCTCTCAGGCCGGCCAGACCGATGCAGAGGAACCACACGAGCATGACCGGCCCGAACCAGCGGCCGACCGCACCGGTGCCCGCCCGCTGGATCGCGAACAACGCCACGATGATCACCACCGCGATCGGCAGCACGTACTGCTTCAGGCCAGGGTCGACCACCTCGAGGCCTTCGACGGCGGACAGGACGGATATGGCCGGCGTGATGAGACTGTCGCCGAAGAACAAGGCCGCCCCGACGATGCCCAGCAGGACCAGCCGGCTCTGTCGGCCCGCGTCGCGCTCGCGGACCAGCAACGACACCAGGGCCATAATGCCGCCTTCCCCGTCGTTGTCTGCGCGCATGATCAGCGCGATGTACTTGACGAAGACGACGAGCACGACCGCCCAGACGATCAGGGAGGCGATCCCGTATACCGCGACTGGGTCGACCGGGACCCTGCGGATCGCGGCCGGATCGAAGACGGCCTGCACTGCGTACAGCGGGCTGGTGCCGATGTCCCCGAACACCACGCCCAGAGCAGCGACGGTCATGGCCGCCCGCGTACCCGTGCCCCCCGGCGGGTCTGCCGGGAGTGCAGCACGGCTCCCGTCCGTGCCGGGCCGCCGTCGCATGCGGGCCATCCTGCTCGACGAAGTGCGTCGTGTCTGCAGCCTTCCCGATGCCGCGGCCCCCCCGGAGTGCATCGACGAGCCAGAACGAGCAGGCGAGAAAGATCCCCTCTGCTGCAGGGACTCGGGGACAGCCCCGTCCCGGCATCCGAAACCGGCGGTCGGCCCTCATCGGGGATGGCGGTGTGCACTGCGTCCACGCAGTGGGCGACGTCCGTGGCTGATGTTGCGGCGGCCCTCGGTCGCCACGTCCGGACGGGTCTGGACGTGGCCGATGCGTGGCAACGACGCCGGGCGTGGTCCGCCGTCCCGGTCGCCGTCGTCGTGAAGTACCGGGCTGACCAGGGCGGGCAGTGGGCGGTCCTGCTGACCTACTACGGGTTCCTGTCGCTGCTACCGGCACTGCTGGTGCTGGTGACCGTCCTGGGGTTTCTGCTCAGTGGCCACCCCTCGTGGCAGCAGCAGATCCTCAGGACGGCTGCCGCGGACGTTCCCGTGCTGGGCCAGCAGCTGCGATCGGACGTAGCCTCGCTGAACGGGAGCGCGCCTGCTGTGCTGGTCGGGCTCGTCGGCGCTGTCTACGGGGCCGGCGGTGTCCTGCGCACCGCGCACAGCGGGCTGGACGCCATCGCCGAGGTACCGGCATCATCGCGGTCCGGGTACCTGCGCACCCATGGCCGCGTGGCCGCGGTCGGAGCTGTCTTGCTGCTGGTCACGGTGCTCGCGGCCGTCGCCGGGAGCCTGACGTCCGGAGCGGGCGCCGTCTCGGGCCGGTGCGTCTCGCCTCGGTCGGCGTCTCGGTGCTGCTGGGGGCGATCGTGCTGCTCACAGCCTTCCGCTTCCTCACCAGCGGGCGACCTCCCTGGCGCGATGTCGCTCCCGGCGCTCTCGCGGGAGCGGTGGGCTGGAGCGTGCTGCACGCGGTGGGTGGCCTATACGTGGACCGGGTCGTCCGGGACGCCAGTCTCACCTACGGCGCCTTCGCGATCGTGATCGGCCTGCGTGCCTGGATGTACCTGCAAGCACGGCTGTTCCTCTTGGCCGCCGAGCTCAACGTGGTCCTGGCCCAGCGTCTTTGGCCGAGATCGATGTGGAGCGATGGCGACCGATCCAGATGGAAGCCCGTGGTCTGCCGGCTCAGCCGGACCCAGCCGGTTGCGGGTGCGACGCCGCCCAGTCCACGTACGCCTGCTCGGCCACCGGCAGGGTCGGGAACAGCATCTCCTCGCCGATGAGATCGACCAGCCCGGCGCGCTGCAACGGGTCGCGTAGGTCCTTCTTCACCCGGGCCAGCCCTAGCTGTACCCCTTTCTCGGCGAGGTCGTCGTGCAGAGCGCGCAGACCGTCCGCCGCGGTGATGTCGATCTCGACGTTGGCCTCGACGTTCAGTACGAACCAGCGCACGCGGTGAGCCGGGTCGGCCTTGGTCTCCAGCTCCACGGCCAGCATGGCCCGCCGGCGCAGGTCGCCGACGTTGGCGAAGAACAGCGGGGCGTCGTACCGGTAGACGATCAGCCCCGGCAGTGTGGTCGCGTGGGGGTAGTCGTCGACGTCGTGCATGCCGGCCAGCCCTTCCACCCGGCCGAGCACACCCTCGTGCGGTCGCGCCAGCCGTCGAGTCATCTCCAGCAGGCTGAGCGCGATCGCGACTCCCACGCCGGCGAGGATGCCGAACACGACGGTGCCCACGCAGGACAGCACCGCCAGCAGCAGCTCACTGGTGCGGAACCGGGCCAGGCGCACGATGTCATGCCAGGAGACCAGCTTGCTCGCGGCGTACACCACCACCGCGCCGAGGGCAGCCGCGGGCAGCTGGGAGAGCAGTGGGCCGGCGACCAGCAGTACCGCAACGATGCACGCCGCGGCGACAAGGGAGTAGACCTGGCTGCGCGCCCCGGCGGCGATGGCGAGTGCCGAGCGCGACCCCGAGGAGGAGACCGGAAACCCACCCACCATGCCGACGGCGAGGTGCACGCCGCCGAGCGCCACCAGTTCCTGCTGCGGGTCGACATCGCCGGCCGAGGCCGGCTCGGGGTCCTGCGGATCGGGCGCGGGTTTGAACGCCCGCCCGATCAGCGTGTTGTCGCTGTACGCCACCACGGCCACCCCGAGCCCGGCGAGTGCGAGCGTGGTCAGGTCGTCCACAGGCACCGTCGGGAGGTGCAGCCCGGGCAGACCGGACGGCACCTCGCCGATCGCGGCGACGCCACGGCTCGGCAGGTCCCACACGGCGGCGGCGATGGTGGCGGCGGCCACTGCGATCAAGGGCCCGGGCAACATGGGACGGGTCAGCACGACGCCCAGCAGCAGCGCCAGGGTGCCCGTGGCCACGGCCAAGGTCGGTAGGTGGGTCGAGCCGACCACGTCGAGGAAGGAGCGCACCTGGTCGACGATCGTCTCGCCGTCCACCTCGGTTCCGGTGACCCGGCCGAGCTGGCCGACCACCATCAGCACCGCGCCGCCGGCGAGATAGCCGACCAGCAGCGGCTGGGAGAGCAGGTCGGCGACCACGCCGAGCCGGGCCAGCCGGGCGATCAGGCACCAGAGCGCGACGATCACACACAGCGCCGCGGTGAGGGCGGCCACCCGTTCGGGGTCGCCACGGGCGAGCGGGGCGACCGTGGCCCCGGCGAGCAGGGCGACCGTCGACTCCGGTCCCACCGACAGCACCCGGGACCCACCCAAGACCGCGTAGACGAGGCAGGCGGCCAGCGCCGTCCACAAGCCGGCCACGGGGGGTGTGTCGACGATCGCCGCGTACGCCATGACCTGTGGCACCAGGTAGGCCGCCACGGCCACGCCGGCGAAGACATCCGCCCGCCACCAACGCCGTCGGTATCGGCGCAGCACCTGCAGGCCCGGGGCGAGCGAGCGAAGCACGTCGCGGCGATCGCGTTCCGGCTCCTCGTCCAGCTCGTAGCCGACGGCCGGACGGCGCGGCAGGCGACGGTTCACGACCTAGTCACCTCGCGTTCACGCGGAAGACATTCTCATAGTTGCGGTGCCCTACCCCCGGGTCAAGAGCCGTCGGTCTCGTGTCGACCCTCGGACCTGCGACGTTGCGACGCCGATGCTCTGGGCGCGACTGGGCGGACGCGGTAGTTTCCGTGCGTGTTGAGCGACCCCGAGAACTGGATCTGGGACAGCTGGATCGCCGACGACGGTGAGCGATACCACCTGTTCTACCTGCAAGCACCTCGAGCCCTGGTCGACGCCGATCGTCGACACCTGGCGGCGACCATAGGCCACGCGACGTCGACGGACCTCATCGAGTGGATCATCCGGCCGACGGCCCTGGCGCCGTCTACCACCGGTTGGGACGATCTCGCCCTGTGGACCGGCTCGGTGGTCCGGGACGACGCAGGTCTCTGGTGGATGTTCTACACCGCGGTCAACTCCGGCGGCCGGGGGGTGAAGGACCAGCGGATCGGGATCGCGGTCTCCGAGGACCTGTTCGCCTGGCGCCGCCTCGGAGTCGGCCCCGTGGTCAGCCCCGACCCGCGGTGGTACAAGACTCTGGACGGCGGTGTCGGCCCGAGCGAGACCTGGCGCGACCCGCTGGTGCTGCGTGACCCCGACGGCGACGGGTGGCACATGATCATCTGCGCCCGGGCGGTCGGAGCAGCCCAGAACGACGACGGTGTGCTCGCGCACGCGCGCAGCGCGGATCTGCGCACCTGGGAGCTCAAGCCCCCGCTCTGCGCGCCCGGCGCCGGGTTCGGTCAGCTCGAGGTGGCGCAGGTCCACGTCGTCGACGACTCACCCCTGATGGTCTTCACCTGTCACCCGCGGGAGCAGACGCCGGAACGAATCGCCGCTTCGGGCGGGGAGTTCTGCACCTGGTCGGTCCCCGGCGACCCGGGCGGGTCGCTGCTGGGTCCGTGGGACATCACTCGCGCCGAGCCGTTCCGGGCCGAGCCGGACCTGTTCGCTGCGCCGTTCCTGCGGAACCGGGCCGGGCAGTGGGTCTTCGTGGGCTTCCGCAACACCGAGCCGAAGGGTGTCCTCGCCTTCGACATCCTCGACCCGATCCCGGTGCACCGCACGGGCGGTGCGCTACTGCCCGGCTGATCTGACATCGCACTCAGGTCGCGGGAACTGCGCCGAGGACCTTTCGCAGCGCCTCCACGAGCCGCTCGACCTCCTCGGCCGTGACCACGAGTGGTGGTGCGAGGCGGATCGTGGAGGAGTGCGCGTCCTTGGCCAGTACCCCTTCAGCGAGCAGCCCCTCGCACATCTGGCGGCCGGTCATGTAGCCGGGGTCGATGTCGATCCCGGCCCACAGGCCTTGGCAGCGCACCGCCTCGACGCGCTCACGCGGCAGGCTGGCCAGGCCGTCGGCCAACAGGGCGCCCATGGTTCGGGCCCGTTCCTGGAACTCACCGGTGTTCAGCATCGCGACGACCTCGTGCCCGACGGCCGCGGCCAGCGGGTTGCCACCGAAGGTCGACCCGTGCGAACCAGGGACGATCACCGACAACACCTCGGCGTCCGCAGTGATCGCCGAGACGGGAACCAGGCCGCCGCCCAAGGCCTTGCCCATGACGTAGATGTCCGGGACGACGTTCTCGAGGTCGCAGGCGAACGTGGCGCCCGCCCGGCCCAGACCGGACTGGATCTCGTCGGCGATCAGCAGCACGTTGCTGGCCGTGCACAGCGCGCGCAGGGCCACCAGGTAGCCCGGCGGCGGCATCACCACGCCCCGTTCGCCCTGGATCGGCTCGACGAGGACGGCGACCGTATCGCCGTCCATGGCCGCCTGGACCGCGCCGATGTCGCCGAACGGCACGATCCGGAACCCTGGGGTGTACGGGCCGTAGCCGCGCCGGGCCTCCTCGTCGGTGGTGAACGAGACGATCGTGGTGGTGCGACCGTGGAAGTTGCCGCCCATGACGATGATGTTCGTCCGGTCGGGATCGGTCTTGTGGCGCTCCTGGCCCCACCGTCGGGCCACCTTGATCGCCGTCTCGACCGCCTCGGCACCGGTGTTCATCGGCAGCACCTGGTCCTTGCCGGTCAGCGCGGCGAGGTCCCGGACGAACGGACCGAGCTGGTCGTTGTAGAAGGCCCGGCTGGTCAGGGTGAGGCGCTCCATCTGTTCGCGGGCCCGGGCCACCAGTCGAGGATGGGAGTGGCCGAAGTTGAGTGCCGAGTACCCCGCAAGGCAGTCGAGGTAGCGCCGGCCCTCGACGTCGACGACCCAGGCCCCCTCTCCGCGGGACAGGACCACCGGCAGCGGGTGGTAGTTGTGCGCGGCGAAGCTTTCGGTGAGGGCGATGTGGGCCTTGCTGGACAAACCGGCCGTCGGTGTGGTGCCCGGCGAGTCGTCGGGTGGGATCTGTGCCGGCATGGGGTCACCTTTCCGCGGAACAGGGCGGACGGCGGTCATGCTACGTGGCCGGGACAGTCAAGACTGCGGTGCGAGTCACCGATACCGAGCCGGTGAGCGGAGACGACGATGTGGTCGGCGGGACCAGTTCCGTCACGGTGGACCGGGCGGCAGGTTCGGTGCTGGGTGCCCTGGGGATCTGGGCCGCGCTGCATGTCGTGACCGCGCCGCTGGTGGCTCAGGGCACCCGGCTGGCCGTCGTTCTGCTCGCCGACCTGCTCGCCACGGCCGCCGTGACGGCGGTCGTGGTCCTGCCCCGACGCCTCGGAGCGCTGCCGATGGCGGTGCCCACGGTTCTGGCCGCAGGGGGCGCCCTGGCCGGTGTGCGGGCCGCCGCTGCGGGCGAGCCGTTGCTCGGCCTGGACGCCGGGCTCTGGCTGGTGGCCGCCGCAGTTCTGGTGCGCCGGCCGCAGGTGGTCGCAGTAGCGGTTACCACTGCCGTGCCATGGGTGGCGGCTGGGGCCTATGGACTGGTGCACCTGGTTCGGCTGGGTGGAGACGGCGCCGTCGGCGATGCCGCCGGGTGGGCTCACGGACTGGCCGGTCTCGCCGGTGCGGGCGTCATCGCCGCAGAGGTGCGGCGCCTCCTCGACTCCCAGATCGCCGCCGAGCAGGCCTGGCAGGCGCGGGCCGCCGAGGGGGCGGTGAAGGACGCGCTGACCGGAGTGGCCAACCGAACCGGTGCTGACCTGGTAGCCCGGCCGATGGTCGAGCACGCCCGACGCTCCGGGCAGGCCGTCAACTGCCTGTACATCGACATCGACGGGGTCCGCTCCGTCAACGAGGTCATCGGTCTGCCGGGGGGTGACGAGGTGCTCCGAGCGGTGGCCCGGGTGGTTCAGGAGAGCGTGCGGGGCACCGATCTGGTCTGCCGTTGGTCCGGCGACGAGTTCGTCGTGGTCGGGCCGGGAACGGGGATGTCACCGCTCGAGCTCGAGCGGCGGGTTCGATCGGCGTTGCTCAGCAGCCCACCGGTCTCGACCGAGGTGTGGACCGGCAAGGTGAGCATCGGGTCGGCGACGCTGGTGCCCTGGGACGACGGTGACCTGCCGATGCTCGTCGCGAAAGCGGAGAAGGACATGCAGCTACGTCGATCGTTGCGCCGCAAGAGCAGTGCGCGGTCCGGCCCGACCGCCGTGCAGGGCCCGAGCGACCCCGCCGGACCGAGCTGGCGCCCCGAGGCCAAGGCGTAACCTACGCCGGGTGCCCCCGCGGAGCCGATCCGCCGACCGGCTGGTCGGTCTGCTGACCGCCTGCCACCCCATGCCCTGCCTGGCCGTGTCCGGCTTCGCGGCGTCCTGGGCGCTGGCCAACGGCCTCGGCCTCCTGTGGGCGGTACAGGTGTTCGCCGTCGGTCTGCTCGGGCAGCTCTCGGTGGGCTGGAGCAATGACGCCCTCGACGCGCCCCGCGACACGGTCGCCGGGAGGCGGGACAAGCCGATCCCCGCTGGCCTGGTCGGACGGCGCACCGTGGCCGTCGCCGCGGGTGTCGCCGCCGCGGCCTGCGTGCCTGCGTCGCTGACCCTGGGCGCGCTGGGGGGCGGGCTGCACCTGCTCGCGGTCGCCTCGGCGTGGGCGTACAACCTGGGCTTGAAGGCCACGCTCGTCTCACCGGTCCCCTACGCGGTCTCGTTCGCGCTGCTGCCCTCGGTGGTGGTCCGCGGCGTCTCGGGATGGGTGAGCCTGGCGGCCGGTCTGCTGGGCATGGCGGCCCACTTCGCCAACACGGTGGCCGACACCGACGCCGACCACGCCACCGGGGTACGGGGGCTGCCGCAGCGGATCGGGCCGCACCGCTCGCTCAGGCTGACCGCCGTCCTTCTGGCAACGGCCGCGGCCTGCCTGCTCTTCGGCGCGGACCGTGGCGACCCCCCCGGCGCCGCGACCCTTCCGGCCGCAGCCGGCGCCGTTCTCGCCCTGCTTGTCGCCGCGGCCGGTCCGCGACTCGGCCGACGAGCGTTCCCGCTCATCGTGGCCGCCGTCGCACTCGTTGTGGGCGGGTTCCTCGTCGGCCGCGGGTAACGGCTGGAATCGCAGTGCGAGGCGGGCGCGTCGGTCCGTTACCCTGACCGCATGTCTCCTGCCGCGCTGTTCCCGACCGGCTCGCTTACCGGGCCGCGCTGAGCCGACGCTCAGTGCGGCGCCCCGCCATGTGTACACGCCATGTCGGACCGATAGCCGAAGGACAGCAGAGATGACCCAGATCGAGACGCCCCATCGCGGACAGCCGGACGCCACCGGCCGGAGCGAGCACGCCGGGGAGGACGCTTACGACGTCGCGGTGATCCAGGACCGGTGGCTGGGGGTGTGGGACGAGCTGGCGCCGTTCCGCAGCGGCCGCCCGGACGACGCCCGGCCGCGCAAGTACGTGCTGGACATGTTCCCTTACCCCTCCGGCGACCTGCACATGGGCCATGCCGAGGCGTACGCCCTGGGTGATGTCGTCGCCCGGTACTGGGTGCAGCGCGGGTTCAACGTGATGCACCCGATCGGCTGGGACTCATTCGGCCTGCCCGCCGAGAACGCCGCGATCAAGCGGGGGGCCGACCCTCGGCAGTGGACGTACGAGAACATCTCCCAGCAGCTGGCGTCGATGCGCCGCTACGCCTGCTCGTTCGACTGGGACCGGATCCTGCACACGTCGGACCCGGAGTACTACCGCTGGAACCAGTGGCTGTTCAACCGTTTCCACGAGCGCGGCCTGGCCTACCGCAAGCCCAGCCAGGTGAACTGGTGTCCGACCGACCAGACCGTGCTGGCCAACGAGCAGGTCGTCGACGGCCTGTGCGAGCGCTGCGACACCCCGGTCACCAAGAAGAAGCTGACCCAGTGGTACCTCCGGATCACCTCCTACGCCGACCGGCTGCTGGACGACATGGCGCAGCTGGAGGGCGGGTGGCCGGACAGGGTGCTGACGATGCAGCGCAACTGGGTCGGTCGCTCGACCGGCGCCGACGTGGTGTTCGCGATCGAGGACGCCGAGGGCCGCGTGGAACGCTCCGTCACCGTCTACACCACGCGCCCGGACACGCTGTTCGGGGCGACCTTCTTCGTCGTCGCCGCCGACTCCGACCTGGCCGCCGAGCTGGTGTCTTCCCTGGACGGCGAGGGCGCGGACGACGTCCGGTCGGCGTTCGGCGCCTATCTGGACCAGGTTCGGCGCACCAGCGAGATCGACCGCCTGGCCACGGATCGGCCCAAGACCGGGGTCTTCCTGGGTCGGTACGCGGTCAACCCGGTCAACGGCGAACGGATCCCGATCTACGCCGCGGACTACGTGCTGGCCGACTACGGACACGGCGCGATCATGGCGGTGCCGGCGCACGACCAGCGCGACCTGGACTTCGCCACGGCGTTCGACCTGCCGGTGCGCACCGTGGTCGACGTCCGGGGCCCGGACGGGGCGTCGCTGCCCGACCCGGAAACCACCTATCTGGCGACGGCGGGCGACGGCGTCCTGGTCAACTCCGGCCCGCTGGACGGGCTGGCCAAGGACGCGGCGATCGCGCGGATCATCGAGATCCTGGGCGAGAAGGGCCTGGGTGCGGCGGCCACCAACTACCGGCTGCGGGACTGGCTGATCTCCCGCCAGCGGTACTGGGGCACGCCGATCCCGATCGTGCACTGTCCGGCCTGCGGCGAGGTTCGCGTGCCGGACTCCCAATTGCCGGTCGAGCTGCCGCCGGCCGCCGGCCTGGACCTACGGCCGAAGGGCACCTCGCCTCTGGGTGGGGCCGGGGACTGGGTCAACGTCGAGTGCCCCCAGTGCGGTGGCGCCGCCCGGCGCGACACCGACACCATGGACACGTTCGTCGACTCCTCCTGGTACTTCCTACGCTTCGTGTCTCCCCACCGGGACGACGTGCCGTTCGACGTCGAGGAGGCCAAGGCGTGGCTGCCCGTCGACCAGTACGTCGGCGGCGTCACCCACGCGATCCTGCACCTGCTGTACGCCCGGTTCTTCACCAAGGTGCTGCACGACCTGGGCATGGTCGATGTCACCGAGCCGTTCGCCCGGCTGCTGAACCAGGGCATGGTGATCATGTCAGGGTCCGCGATGAGCAAGTCGCGCGGCAACGTGGTGCGGCTGTCCGACCAGCTGGCCGAGCACGGCGTCGACGCGGTCCGGCTGACCATGGCCTTCGCCGGGCCGCCCGAGGACGACATCGACTGGGCCGACGTCTCCCCGGCCGGCTCGGCTCGGTTCCTGGCCCGGGCCTGGCGGCTGTCCGGTGACGTGACCTCCCCGGTCGGGGTCGACGTCTCCACCGGCGACGTCGCGCTGCGCTCGCTGACCCACCGGACCCTGCAGGACGTGGCCGATCTGGTCGAGTCGTTCCGGTTCAACGTGGCCGTCGCCCGGTTGATGGAGCTGGTCAACGCCACCCGCAAGGCCATCGACGCCGGGGGGTCGGGTGGCCCGGGTCCCGCGGACCCGGCGGTCCGGGAGGCGGCCGAGGCGGTCGCGGTGATGCTCTCGCTGTTCGCCCCCTACACCGCCGAGGACATGTGGTCGCGGCTGGGCCATGACCCGTGCGTCGCGCTGGCCGGCTGGCCGGAGGTCGACGACCGGCTGCTGGTCACCCAGACGGTCACCTGCGTCGTCCAGGTGGCCGGTAGGGTCCGGGACCGCCTCGAGGTACCACCCGGGATCAGCGCTGACGCGTTGCGCGAGCTGGCCCTGGCCAGTCCGGCGGTGCACAAGTACCTGGCCGGCAAGGGAGTTCGCACAGTCATCGTGCGCGAACCCAAACTGGTCAACGTCGTCCCGGCCTGACCGGTGGGTACCTCGCGGGTCAGCGTCGTCACCGACTCCACCGCGTACCTGCCTGCCGACCTGGTCGCCGAGCACGGCCTGGTCGTCGTGCCGTTGCAGGTGGTCATCGGTGGTCGCTCGCTGGCCGAGGGCGTCGAGGTGACCAGCTCCGAGGTAGCGGCGGCGCTGCTCGACCTGCAGCCGGTGACCACCTCCCGGCCCTCCCCGGCGGCCTTCGCCGAGACCTACCGATCCCTGGGCGCCGACCGGGTGGTCTCGGTGCACCTGTCCGGGGACCTGTCCGGCACCGTGGCCGCCGCCCAGGTGGCGGCCCGCGAGGTGGCGGCAGACGGGGTGAGCGTCGAGGTGGTGGACGCCCGCAGCCTAGGCCTGGGCCTGGGCTTCGCGGCGCTGGCGGCGGCCCGGTCGGCCGAGGCCGGGTCGGACCTTCCGGACGTGGCGCGGGCCGCCGCTTCGTGCGCCTACGCGACCGCGCTGTGGCTCTACGTCGACACCCTCGAGTACCTGCGCCGCGGCGGCCGGATCGGGTCGGCGGCCGCGATGGTCGGTTCGGCTCTCTCCGTCAAACCGCTGCTGCACCTGGTGGACGGGCGGATCGAGCCGCTGGAGCGGGTCCGGACCAGTGCGCGGGCCCTGGCCAGGCTCGAGGACCTCGTGGTCGCCGAGGCGGGCGATCGCGCGGTCGACGTCGGCGTCCAGCATCTCGCCGCGCCGGACCGGGCCGCTGACCTGGCGGGTCGTCTGCGGACCCGCCTGCCCGAGCTGCGCCGCCTGCTGGTCGGCGAGGTGGGTGCGGTGGTCGGGGCCCACGTCGGGCCCGGCATGCTCGGTGTGGTCGTGGCGCCGGCCACCTGATCTGCCGGCGGGGGACGGGACGGCGCCGGCGTCACGTCCCCAATGAAGCGGTCGAGTGCGACCGTCCACAGGCCCGACGCGCCGACCGGTGCCGGCAGCGGCGTCCGCCTAGCGTCCCCAGCGTGCGGGGGTCGATGCAGGAACCGGTCGAGTCGGTGGCCCGGCTCGGTCGGCTCAACCTGCCGGGCGAACCGCCCGAGCCGTCGCCGGACCGGTCCGCGACCCGGCAGATGCCCAACCGTCTGGTGCGAGCGGTGCTGGCGGTCGCCGCCGCGCTGATCGCCGGTGTGGCGGGGCGTGTGCTGCTCAGCGACGCGGGCGCGGTCACTCTGGAGGTCGACGCCGCAGCCGGCGGCGCGTCCGCCGCATCGTCCGGGCTGGCGCAGCCCACCGGGACGCGCTCGCCCGCCCCGGACGCCGCGGCGTCCGGTGCCGCCGCTACGGCAACCCCGAGTTGGTCCGGTCCGGACGGCGCGGCCGGTTCCCTGGTCGTGCATGTCGTCGGCAAGGTGCGCCGTCCTGGGCTGGTCACCCTGGCGCCGGGGGACCGGGTCGCGGACGCCGTCGCCGCCGCCGGAGGTGCCACCGGCTCCGCCGCGCTGAGCCGGATCAACCTGGCGCGGCGGCCGGTGGACGGTGAGCAGATCGTGGTGCCGGGCCCCGACGACCCGGTGCCGCCGGTCGCCGCAGGCGCCCCGGCAGATGGAACCGGTTCGAACGGGCTCAACGGGACGGGCGGCGGGCCGCTCGACCTCAATGCGGCGACCCAGGCCGATTTGGAAGAGCTGCCGGGTATCGGGCCGGTGACCGCCGGCCGGATCCTCGCCTGGCGCCAGGCCCATCAACGGTTCAGCCGGGTCGACGAGCTCGGCGAGGTGGCCGGGATCGGGCCGAAGACCCTCGCACAGCTCCGACCGCTGGTCAGGGTGTAGCGGTGCCCGTGGTGTCGAACAACCAGGGTGCGGCGAGTCCGGCCGCTCGCCTCGGGCCGGACCTGCGGCTCGCCCCGGCCGCCCTGCTCAGCTGGGTCGCTGTCGCCTGGGCGGTGGCGGCACCGCTGGTCGCGGTGATCGCCGGAGCGCTGACGGCCGCAGCGGCGGCGCTCGTCGCAGCGCTCACACCGGCACTGACCTCGGCGCCCCGGCGGCGGCGACGGGCCCAGCTGGTCCTCGCGATGGGGGCACTGTGCACCACGCTCTCGGCGACCGCCGGTGCGCTCGCCCTCCGCTCCGCCGGCCCGTTTCCCGAATGGGTCCGCCAGCAGGCCGTCGCGGAGGTGGTGGGTCGGGTGGTCGCCGACCCACATCCGTTGACGCCGGGCCGGTGGGACGCAGTGGGGCAGGAGCGGACCCGTCGAGTGGCCGTCCGGCTCGACCTGGACCGGGCTGTCGCGCGAGGTGACGGTCGCTCAGTGCACTCCACCGTGCTGGTGATCGGCGACGCGACGTGGCAGAGGGTGCGGGTCGGCGCCCTTGTTCAGCTGACCGGCCGTCTCGTGCCGGGTGAGCCGGGTGATGAGGTGGCGGCGCTGCTGCGGGCTTTCGGCCCGCCGCGGGAGCTGGCCGCTCCCGCGTGGTGGTGGAGGGCCGCCGAGCGGGTGCGCGGCGGCTTGCGCACCGCGGTGGCGGACCGGTCCGAGGGACCGGGCGGTCTGCTCCCCTCGCTGGTCCTGGGGGACACCTCGCTGCTGACCCCGGCCGTCGAGGCGAACCTACGGGCCGCCGGCCTGACTCATCTGACGGCGGTCAGCGGCGCGAACGTCGCGATCGTGACCGGCAGCGCGCTCTGGCTGGCGATCTCGGCCGGCCTGCTGCGTCGGGCTCGGGTCATGGTGGCGGTGCTGGCCCTGGTGGGGTTCGTCGTCCTGGCCAGGCCGGAACCGAGCGTGCTGCGGGCCACCGCCATGGGGTCGGTGATGTTGGCCGGGCTGCTGACCAGCCGTCGCAGCCGGGGCGTCCCGGCGCTGGCCGGCGCCATCGTCGCCCTGCTGGTACTGGATCCCTGGCTGGCGCGCAGCGCAGGGTTCGCGCTGTCGGTCGCAGCGACGGCGGCCCTGCTGCTGCTCGCGCCGCCGTGGACGCTCCGGCTGCAGCGCTGGTTGCCGCGACCGCTGGCGCTCGCCGTCGCGGCGCCGGCCGCGGCGCAGGCGGCCTGCGGTCCGCTACTGGTGCTGCTTCAGCCGTCGCTGAGCACCGTTGCGGTTCCGGCCAACCTGCTGGCCGGGCCGGCCGTGTTCCCCGCGACGCTGCTCGGCGTGCTGGCCGCCGTGCTCGCCCTGCTCTGGCCGGGAGGCGCGGAGCTCCTGGCGGCTGCGGGGTGCCTGACCACGTGGTGGATCACCGAGGTGGCGGCCCGGGCCGCCGCGGTGCCCGGTGCCCAGGTGACCTGGCTGCCCGGCGCCGCGGGCGCCGTGGTGCTGGCGGTGCTCACCACGGCCGGGGTCCTGGCCTCGCTGCGGGTGGCGGCCACCCGGCCCGAGCGGCCGCCGTCCGCTCACGCGGCGCACCGCGTCCGGCCGGTCGGTCCGCGCCGACCGGGCCGCCTCGGACGCTGGCTGGCGGCCGTGGCGGCGATCGTGACGTTGGTCGGGGCGGGCTGGTGGGCCGCCGGGCTTCTCGGACACCGATGGGTCACGGGGGACTGGGCAGTGGCGATGTGCGACGTCGGCCAGGGCGACGCCATGGTGGTCCGCAGCGGGGTGGACCGCGCGGTGCTCATCGATGCCGGGCCCGAACCGGCGCTGGTCCGTCGTTGTCTGGACGACCTGGGCGTGCGGCGCGTCGACCTGGTGGTCCTCAGCCACTTCCATGCCGACCACGTGACCGGTCTTGCCGGGGTGCTGGCGGGGCGTGAGGTGGCATCGGTTCTGGTCGGTCCGCTGGCCCAGCCCCACCGGAACGCCGAGGCGGTCGCCGCCGCCCTCGCGGCCGCGGGCTCCCGAGCCGCCAGAGCACAGGTGGTGACCGGGCCGGCGGACGGCTCGGTGAGCTCCGATGGCTGGGTGGTCCGCTGGCGCATTCCGCCGGTCTATCTCCGCGACCCGGTCGGGGGGCCGGACGACGACCCGGAGGGGAGCGTGGTCAACGACGCCAGCCTGGTCATCCTGATCGACCAGACCACGCCGGTGGGGGCCCGGCTGCGGTCGGTCGCTCTGGGGGATCTGGAGGTGGAGGGACAGAACCGGTTGGCCGGCTGGCTGGACGCGCCCGACCCGTCGGCCGCCGGGCGGCCGTGGCTGGACGGCAGTGTCGACGTCGTCAAGGTCGCCCATCACGGCTCGGCCCGGCAGGACCCGGCGCTCTACCGGCGGTTGGGCGCCCGCCTGGCCCTGATCGGGGTCGGCGCGCAGAACGACTACGGTCACCCGGCGCCGTCGGCTCTGCGGATGCTCGCCGACACCGGAACCCCGGTTCTGCGCACCGACCGCGACCATTCCGTGGCCGTGAGTGCGCGCCGCGCAGCTGAACCCGACCGTGCCGGTGTGGCGTTCACGGCGATGCGGGCGCCGGCGCTGACGGGCGTGGCACGGCTGGTCAGGACGTGGTTCACTGCTGGGCCTGAAGCGGGAAGGGCGTCATGAAGATCACCCAGGAGTTCGAGGTCGACCGGCCGGTCGACGTGGTGTGGGACTTCTTCCAGAACATCCCAGAGGTTGCCCAGTGCCTGCCGGGAGCCGAGCTGCTCGCCGACGATGGTGCCGGCACGTACAGCGGGCGGGTGGCGGTCAAGCTCGGGCCGATGTCGGCCACCTTCGACGGCAGCGCCAAGGTGAGTCCGGACGAGTCGGCACGCAGAGGTCTGATCGACGGCAAGGGCGAGGACCGGCGCGGCAAGAGCCGCGGCACCGTCAAGGTCACCTATTCCCTGACCCCCGCGGGTCAGGTGTCGACGGCGGTGAAGGTCGACGCCGACGTGAACCTGAGCGGTGCGGCGGCCCAGTTCGGCCGGGGTGGGCTGATCATCGAGATGTCCAACCGGCTCGTGGCCGAGTTCGTCCAGTGCTGCGAGGCCAAGCTGGCCGCCGAGACGGCACAGGAGCGCCAGCAGATCGCCGCCGAACAGGTCAAGCCGCTGGCCCTGTTCTTCTCCAGCCTGGTCGCCTGGCTGAAGAAGATGTTCCGGCGATTCCGGGCGTGAGCCCGGCGCGGGGCCGGTCCGCCTCGTCCGCACGCTCGACCCGCTCCGGCGGACGGTCGTCCGGGGTGCCCGTCGAGGAGCTGACAGCGGCGCCGGTGGTTCTGGTCACCGGCGCCGAGGAGCTGCTCGCCGAGCGGGCCGTGGCCGCCGTCACCCGGTCGGTCCGCGCTCAGGACCCGGACGCCGGCGTGGAGCGGATCGAGGCCGGCGACTACGAACCCGGACGTCTCGCCCAGCTGAGCGGCCCGTCATTGTTCGGCGGCGGCACCCTGATCGTGGCCAGCGGCATCGAGTCGGCGAACGACGCCTTCGTCACCGATGCCCGGGCCTATCTCGACGCTCCGGCCGCCGACGGGGTGTGGCTGGTTCTACGCCACGGTGGCGGCAACCGGGCCAGACCCCTGCTGGACGCCGCCCGGTCGGCGGGTGCTCCGGAGGCGGTGTGCGCCCCGATCACTCGCGACGAGGACAAGGTCGACTTCGCGGCCGCAGAGTTCCGCCGGCTCGGACGGCGCGCTTCGCCGCAGGCGTTGCGAGCTCTCGTCGACGCGGTGGGCACCGACCTGCGTGAGCTCGCCGCCGCCTGCCACCAGCTCGCCACGGACGCCGTGGCGACGCTGCCCGGGCAGGACTCGGAGGATCCGGAGGCGCAGGCTCGGATCGAGGCGGACCTGGTCGAGGAGTGGTTCGGTGGACGGGTCGAGGTGACCGGGTTCCGGGTCGCCGACGCGGCCGTCGCCGGCCGGGCGGACCAAGCGCTGGCACTGCTCCGGCATGCCCTGGCCACCGGCGCCGATCCGGTGCCGCTGGTCGCGGCCGTCGCGGCCAAGGTCCGCGCGATGGCGAAGGTGGCTGCCGCCGGCCGGGGTCGTTCGGCGGAGGTGGCCGCCGCGCTGAGCTTGGCCCCCTGGCAGGTGGACCGGGCACGCCGGGATCTGTCCGGGTGGGGCGAGCAGGGGCTGGCCGCGGCTATCGTGGCGCTGGCCGAGGCCGACACCGCGGTGAAGGGCGGAGGACGCGACCCGGTCTATGCCGTGGAGCGTGCCCTGCTCACCATCTCCCGGGCCCGAGGCCTCGCGTAGCGCGACGCCCCGTGGACCGTGTCACAGACCCGGTCCTCACCGTCGGTCGCCGAAGTCCTGGGTCCAGTAGTAGACGTTCGGCGACTGCGCGGCGATGTGCAGACCGATTCCGACCTCGTCGAGGCTGCAGTCGAGCAGGGTGGCTCGATGGTCGGGGCTGGCCAGCCAGTCCTGCACCACCCGATCTGCTGTGGCCTGCCCGGCGGCGATGTTCTCGGCCGCGCCGTAGCGATACCCGGCATCAGCCATCCGCTGGAACGGGTCGCGCCCGCCGGGCCGGACGTGAGCGAAGTAGCCACGTTCGGCCATGTCCCGGCTGTGCTCGCGGGCCGCCCGGGTCAGCTGGGCATCCACCCGCAGCGGAGGGCAGCCTGCGTTGGTGCGCGCTCGGTTGCTCAGCCGGACCGCCTCCGCCTCGGCCGTGGCGGTCCCGCCCGGTGCGGGTGACGAGGTCGGCGCAACCGCTGGCAGGCCGGGCGCGCCGCCGGCGGAATCGAGCCTGTCCGACCGGGAGGGTACGAACGGGCGAGGTGAGGTGCTCGGCAGCACGAGGACCCGCGGCGCAGTCAACGGCTGCGGCGTCCACGTGGGCAACGGTGCTCGCGCCACGGTCGCGGAGCGCTTCGGCACCGGTCCGTAGCGCGTAGGACCGGCGGGCCCGGACGGCGCGTCGATGCGGTCGGACTTGACCGACCCGGTCGGCCCGGCGGCCTCACCCGAACGAGGAGGTGAGGTGGTGCTGCTCCGCAGGGCGGCGGCACCGTCCGGTGACGGGGCGGCCTGGGGCGCGGGCCCGGAGCCGCCCGAGACGGCTCGGGCGCTGCCGGCGTCCGGCTGTGCGGCGCAGCCGACCAGCAGCGTCGCGAGCACGGCGACGCCCGCCAGGGTCACGACCGCCCGGTAAGAGGCGGACCGGGACCACCCGCGATCGCGGCAGCGCATTGTGCGGCTCCGTCCTCCCCCGAGGAGGGTCCCATCGTGGCCAGGTGCGCCCGGGAACGGTCAATCCTTCACCCCGCACCTCGACCAGGGCAGCGACTGCCCCGACGACGTGAGCGGGTCAGACATCGACCCGATGGTCGCGCCAGGCCGTGACCATCGGGTGGGCGAGCCTCCCGCCGAAGGCGGGACGCCAGGTGAGTCTCTTAGAGACCGGCGGCCTTGTCGGCCATCGCCGCCTTGCGGTTGGCCGCCTGGTTCTTGTGGATCACACCCTTGCTGGCGGCCTTGTCGAGCTTGCGGCTCGCCTGGCGCAGGGCCTGCGTCGCGGCGTCTTTGTCACCGGCGGCCGCCGCCTCGCGGAACTGGCGGACGGCGGTCTTCAGCCCGGACTTGACCGCCTTGTTGCGCAGCCGCGCCTTCTCGTTGGTCGCATTCCGTTTGATCTGGGACTTGATGTTCGCCACGTATCGTCTCTCTGGTGGTTCGCAGGTCGGGTGGAGGGTCGAGGCAGGCAGTGGCCGCGCCGACCAGCGGTCAAGGCTACCAGCCGTCGGCCAAGGCTCCGGCCACCGAGTCGAACACCCGGCGATCCAGGGCGGCACCCTCGCGGCGCACCGCGCCGGGTGCCAGGCGCAGCACCCGGTCCAGGCGCACCTCGCTCGGCCGGCCGCGACTGTCCCAGCCCCCGGTGCCGACGTCCATCCAGTGACGGCCGGCCCGGGCTTCCTGAGCGGCATCGCGATCGTGGTCCTTGCTGGTCATCATCAGCGCCAGCAACCAGGGTCCCTCGTGACCGATCACCAGCACCGGACGGTCCTTGCCCCGATCCGGGTCGTCCTCGTAGGGGACCCAGGCCCAGACCACCTCGCCCGCGTCTGCCTCGCCGTCCGGCTCCGGGTGGTAGACCGGCTGCAGGTCGCCGATCCGGCCGGTGTAGTCACCGGGGTACGGGACGGCGCTGCGCGGGTCGTCATCGGCGGGTGGGGTGGAGGGCGCCGTCGTCGCGCTGCGTAGGTACCGCCGCGCTGTGCGCCCGGCCGACCGCAGCAGTGAGGCGCCCAGCGCACGTCGGTTCATCGAGGGGATGCTACGTGCTGCGTCCACGGTGGGTGGGCCGCGAACGTAACGTCGATGTGACATGCACCCACTAGCCTTCGCGCCATGGCGGAGCTCTTCGATGGCTACCGCGTCGATACGGCGTGGGACGAGATGCTTGCCGATCACGAGCAGCCACGACGTCCCTACCGTGCGGTGCATGCCACCCTCCGCGCCCTGTCGGGCGGGGATCTCGGTGGGCGTGCTGAGGTGCTGGCCCGCACCTACCTCGACCAGGGGGTGACGTTCGACTTCGCCGGCGAGGAGCGGCCGTTCCCGATCGATGTCGTGCCGCGGGTGATCTCGGCCGACGAGTGGGCGCAGGTTGAAGCCGGTGTGGCGCAACGGGTCCGGGTGCTGGAGGCGTTCCTGGCCGACGTCTACGGACAGCGTGAGGCGGTGCGGGCCGGGATCGTGCCGTGGCGGGTGATCGCGTCGGCGTCCGGGTTCTTCCGGGTCGCCCACGGGCTCCGCCCGGCCAACGACGTGCGGATCCACGTGGCGGGCATCGACCTGATCCGTGACGAGCGGGGAGCCTTCCGGATCCTCGAGGACAACGTGCGGGTCCCGTCCGGGGTGAGCTACGTCATGGCCAACCGGCAGGCCATGACGACCGTGTTCCCGGAGAGCTTCGCCACCCACCGGATCCGCCCGGTGCACGAGTACCCGAACCGGTTGCTCGCCGCGCTGCGGGCAGCGGCACCGGACACCTCCGGCGAGCCCACCGTGGTGGTGCTCACCCCGGGCATCTACAACAGCGCGTACTTCGAGCACACCCTGCTCGCGCGCACCATGGGCGTCGAGCTGGTCGAAGGACGTGACCTGTTCTGCTCGGGGGGTCGGGTCAAGATGCGGGCCACCGACGGCGAACGTCAGGTCGACGTGATCTACCGGCGGGTCGACGACGACTTCCTCGACCCCGTGCAGTTCCGGGCCGACTCCCTACTGGGCTGCCCGGGCCTGGTCAACGCCGTCCGAGCCGGCAACGTGACCATCGCGAACGCGATCGGCAACGGCGTCGCCGACGACAAGCTGATCTACACCTACATGCCGGAGCTTTGTCAGTTCTACTTCGGGAAGGAGCCGATCCTGCCCAACGTGCCGACCTACCGGCTGGCCGAACCGGACGACGAGCGGGAGGCCCTCAGCCGGCTCGACGAGCTGGTCCTCAAGCCGGTGGACGGCGCCGGAGGCAAGGGCCTGGTGATCGGTCCGAAGGCGACGCGCGAACAGCTGCAGACGCTGCGGGCCCAGATCGAGCACGACCCGCGGGGCTGGATCGCCCAGCCCGTCGTCCAGCTCTCCACGGTGCCGACTCTGATCGACGGCCGGCTGCGTCCACGGCACGTCGACCTGCGACCGTTCGCGGTCAACGACGGGAAGAGCGTCTGGGTGCTGCCCGGCGGGTTGACCCGCGTGGCCCTGCCGGAAGGGCAGCTTGTGGTGAACAGCAGCCAGGGCGGCGGGTCGAAGGACACCTGGGTGCTGTCCAGCGGCCGTCAGCAGATCCAGGTGCAGGCGGGCCATGTGGATCGGCGTCCGGTGTCACTGCCCACCCCGGACCCGGGCCCCGACGACGGCGGCTACGGGCTGCACCAACAACAGCAGCAACAACAACAGGGGTCGTGCGCGCTGTCGCGGCAGAACGGTCCCCAGCGGGGACGGCCATGCTGAGCCGGATCGCCGAGTCGTTGTTCTGGATCGGTCGCTACGTCGAGCGGGCCGACGACACGGCGCGGATTCTCGACGTCCATCTGCAGATCCTTCTCGAGGACCCCCAGCTCACCGAGTCCGAGGCCTGTCGGGCGCTGCTCGCCGTCATGGGTCTGGAGGCGGCCGAGGACGAGCACGTGGACCGGTACGTCGTCCTCGACCGTCTGGCCTACGACGCCTCGTACCCGAGCGCGATCGTCGGCTCGCTCGGTGCGGCGAGGGAGAACGCACGCCGGGCGCGGGAGACGGTCTCGACCGACCTGTGGCAGTGCCTGAACACCACCTGGATCGGTATCGAGCGGGTTCGGATGGCCACGACCACGACCCACGAGTTCTTCGGTTGGGTCCGCGAGCGGGCGGCCCTGGTCGCCGGCATCGCCGAGGAGACGATGAGCCGTGACGACGCCTGGCGCTTCCTCGTGCTGGGCCGCAGCCTGGAGCGGGCCGACATGACCGCCCGCCTGGTGGCGACGTCGACCATCTCCACGGCGGCTCCGTCGTGGACGACGCTCCTGCGCTCCTGCGGAGCTCACGAGAGCTACCTGCGCACCTACCGGGGGGTCGCCTCGGACGCCCGGGCGGCCGAGTTCCTGCTCCTCGACCGTCTCTTCCCACGATCGGTGCTGCACTCTCTGGTGCAGGCCGAGGAGGTGCTCGAGGAGCTGGCCCCGCCGTTGGAGAGGGTCGGGGTCGCCGACACCGGACGTCGGCTCCTGGGCCGGATCAGGACCAGCCTGGAGTACCGCGATCTCGGGGAGGTGCTCGCTGACCTGCCCGAGGAGATGGAGCTGGTGCAGGAAGCGATCTCCCAGGCCAGCGAGGCGGTGGCGCGGCGCTACTTCCCCAGAGCGGTGACCACGGCCTGGGTGCAGGACGCCTCATGAGCACCCAGCGCTTCCTGATCGTGCACACCACTGGATATCACTACGACGACCCGGTGCAGGCCTCCTACAACGAGGCCCGGATGACCCCGCTCACCACGACCGGGCAGGCGCTGCTCGACGAGACGGTCGACGTCACCCCGGCCACCTGGCGGCACCGGTTCATCGACTACTGGGGCACCCAGGTGACTGCTTTCGACGTGCTCGCGCCGCATACCGAGCTGACCGTGGTCAGCACCGCCACGGTCGAGGTGTTCCCTGCTCCGGGCCCCGACCCCAGCGCCTCCTGGGACGACCTCGGCCATCTGGACACCCTGGACCGGATGCACGAGTTCTTCGTGCAGACACCCCTGTCCGAGCCGCCGGCCGAGGTGGTCGACCTCGCCCAGGAGGCCGCCGCCGGCCTCACCCCGGACGACGCGGCGCGCGCGGTCTGCGCCCGGCTCAGTGAGGCGATGACCTACGAGGGCGGGGTCACTTCGGTGCGCACCCCGGCCACCGAGGTGTGGGCGGCGCGGCGTGGGGTCTGTCAGGACTTCGCCCACGTCGCGCTCGGGGCGCTGCGGACGCTGGGTATCCCGGCCAGGTACGTGTCCGGGTATCTGCATCCCGACCCGGACCAGCCGCTCCGCCGGGCGGTCGAGGCCGAGAGCCACGCCTGGATCGAGTGGTGGGCGGGGGACTGGTTCGCCTACGACCCGACCCATTCCGGGCCGGTGACCACCGACCACGTGCTGGTGGCCCGCGGCCGCGACTACAACGACGTGCCGCCGCTGAAGGGAATCTACGCTGGCACCTCGGGCTCTCAGCTCTTCGTGAATGTGAAGATCACTCGCCTGCTCTGACGTCGAAAACCCGCTCATGCTCCGCGGGGGCACCGGGTTCGCTCGGTGACAACGCTGTGGTGTGGGCCCCTGCGGAGCATGAGCAGGTTCGGGCCCGCCCCTAGCCGAGCCGACTGCGCTCTTGGTAGAAAGCGGCATCGGCTCTGTCAGGGCCGTCCGCTGGGCCGGAGGAGGTTCGAGTGGACCCACGCACCGCGGACGTCGTCGTGGTCGGTGCCGGCGTGATGGGCTGCTCGATCGCCCACGCGCTCGCCTCGGCCGGCCGCTCGGTGCTGGTCCTCGACCGCGGCGGCGGCCCGGGGCAGGGTTCGACGAGTGCCTCGTCGGCGATCATCCGGTTCAACTACTCCACTTACGCCGGGGTGGCCACCGCATGGGAGTGCCACTACGCCTGGCTGGAGTGGGAGGAGTTCCTCGGTGGCCGGGACGACGACGGTGGCCTCGCCACCTTCAGCAGGACCGGCTCGCTGTGTCTGGACGCGCCCGTCCACAGCTCCGCCAAGGTGCTCGATCTCTTCGACCGGGTCGGCGTGCCGTATGAGGTGTGGAATGCGGCAACGGTACGCGAACGCCTGCCCCAGCTGGACCCCGCGCGCCACTACCCGCCCAAACCGGTTGACAGCGAGGAGTTCTGGGTCGATCCGGACGGCGAGATCGGCGGCTACTGGACGCCGGACTCGGGCTTCATCAGCGATCCGGCCTATGCCGCCCATAACCTGGCCACGGCCGCCCGCCGGCAGGGCGCGCAGTTCCGGTTCCACGCCACGGTGACCGGGATCGCCACAGCGGGCGACCGCGTGAGCGCGGTCGAGCTCGCCGACGGAAGCCGAGTCGAGACCCCGGTCGTCGTCAACGCCGCCGGGCCGGCCTCGGGCCGCCTCACCGCGCTCGCCGGGGTGAGTGCGGAGTTCGCCATCACCACTCGGCCGATGCGAGTCGAGGTGCACACCGTCCCGGCGCCGCCGGCCTACAACCGGGACGGGCCCGGACCCCTGGTGGCCGACCTCGATCTCGGTACTTACTTCCGCGGCACCCTGTCCGGGGAGCTGCTGGTCGGTGGGTCCGAGCCGGCCTGCGACCCGATGCACTGGCTGGACGACCCGGACGACTACGAGCTCACGCCGAGCAGCGAGCTCTACCAGGCGCAGGTCTACCGCGCGGCTCGCCGGCTGCCGGACCTGACCGTGCCGAACACCCCGCGCGGGATCGGGGCGGTGTACGACGTCAGCGACGACTGGATCCCGATCTACGACCGCACCTCGCTGCCCGGTTTCTACGTCGCCGTCGGCACCAGCGGCAACCAGTTCAAGAACGCCCCCCTGGTGGGGACCTACCTGCGCGCGATCATCGAGGCCGTCGAGAGCGGGGTCGACCACGACACCACCGCGGTGCGGCTGCGGCTGCCTCGGTGTGGGGCCGAGGTCGACCTGTCGGCGTACAGCCGCCTGCGCCCGCTCACCAGCAGCAGCAGCTTCACGGTCATGGGGTAGCCGCCGGGCAGAGTCCGAACGAGGAGGCCGTCATCAGAACCCACTACCGCGCCGTGGTCATCGGCGGCGGGGTCGTCGGGGCCAGTGTGCTGTACCACCTGGCCGCGCACGGCTGGACCGACGTCGCGCTGATCGAGCGGTCCGAGCTGACCGCGGGATCGACCTGGCATGCAGCCGCGGGCTTCCACGCACTCAACGCCGACCCGAACGTCGCGGCTTTGCAGGCCTACACCATCAACCTCTACGCCCGGCTGGAGGCCGAGACCGGTCGCTCCTGCGGCCTGCACCTGCCGGGCGGGGTGAGCATCGCCGGCACCCCGCAGCGCTGGGAGTGGCTGCAGTCGCAGTGGGCGATCTACCAGACCGTCGGCATCGAGACGGTCCGGCTGGTCACCCGCGAGGAGATCGAGGCCCTGGTCCCGGTGATGGACGTCTCCGACGTCTACGGCGGGATGTACGACAGCATCGAAGGCCACCTCGACGCCTCAGGCACCACGCACGCCTACGCCGCCGCGGCGAGGCTGCGCGGCGCCGAGGTCGTGCAGCACAACCGGGTGCTGGAGATGGCGCCGATCCCCGCCGGGCGCGGCGGCGGTTGGCGACTGACCACCGAGCAGGGCGTGGTGACCTGCGAGCACGTGGTGAACGCGGCGGGGCTGTGGGCCAGGCAAGTCGGCCGGATGGCCGGCGTCGACCTGCCGGTGACGCCGATGGAGCACCACTACCTGGTCACAGACGCCCTGCCCGAGGTGGCTGCCCTCGACGTCGAGCTGCCGATGACCATGGACCTCGAGGGCTACACCTACGCCCGGCAGGAGGGCCAGGGGATGCTGCTCGGCGTCTACGAGCTCAGCCCCCGGCACTGGAACACCGACGGGGTGCCGTGGGACTACGGGACCGAGCTGATCCCGCCCGACGTCGAACGGATCGCCCCGCAGCTGGAGGTCGGGTTCGCTCGATATCCGTGCCTGGACGGCGCCGGGATCAAGAAATGGGTCAACGGCGCGTTCACCTTCACCCCGGACGGCAACCCGCTGGTCGGCCCGGTGCGCGGCCTGCCCGGGTTCTGGACGGCCTGCGGGGTGATGGCCGGCTTCAGCCAGGGCGGCGGAGTCGGGCTGGCGCTGGCCGAGTGGATGGTGCACGGCGAGCCGGCTCGTGACGTGTTCGGCATGGACGTGGCCCGATACGGCGACTTCGCCGCCGCCCGCGGCTACCTGCAGGCGACGACGGGCCAGTTCTACTCGCGCCGGTTCGTGATGACCTACCCCAACGAGCAGCTGCCGGCCGGACGGCCTTTGAAGACGTCGGCGATCCACGCCGACCTGGAGGATGCGGGGGCGCGCTGGGGCACCTCGTGGGGCCTGGAGACGCCGCTGTACTTCGTCACGGCGCAGGACCGCGGCGAGGACGGCGAGCCCTTCGTCGAGACGCCCACCCTGCGCCGCAGCAACGCCTTCGACATCGTCGGTCGGGAGGTCCGGGCCACCCGGGCCGGGGTGGGCCTGCTCGACACCACCGCGTTCGCCCGCTACGCCGTCACCGGTCCCGGAGCCAGGCACTGGCTGGACCGGCTGGTTGCCGCGCGGCTGCCCGGTCCGGGTGGGATCCGCCTCGCCCCGATGCTCAGCCCGTCAGGCCGTCTGCTCGGCGACCTCACCGTGACCTGCTGGGCCGAGGACGAATTCTGGCTGATGGGCTCGTACTACCTCCGTGAATGGCACCTGCGGTGGTTCACCTCTCAGCTGGAGACTCTCGGCTCGGTGCCCGGTGCGCCGCCGCCGGGGGCCGTCCGGGTGCGGGACATCTCCGACGACGTGGCCGGGGTGTCCCTGTCCGGCCCGGCCTCGCGGAACCTGCTGGCCCGGGTGACCGCGGACGACGTGGGGGACGGCGCGCTGCGGTGGATGCGCGCGGCCACCCTCGACATCGCTCTGGTCCGCGCACGGGTCGGGCGGCTTTCGGTGACCGGAGAGCTGGGCTACGAGCTCAACGTGCCGGCCACGCAGCTGCGCAGCCTCTACCGGAGCCTGCGGGAGGCGGGCGCGTCCCTCACCGAGGACGGGGTGCCCGTGGTGGACCTCGGCTACGACGCCCTGAACTCGCTGCGGCTGGAGAAGTCATATGGGGTCTGGTCCAAGGAGTTCACCTGGGAGTACACCCCGGCGATGAACGCCTTGGGTGCCTTCGTGGCCCTGGACAAGCCGACGCCGTTCACCGGCAAGGAGGCGGCGCTGCGCGAGCGGGACGACCCGGCCCGGCCGGCCCAGCGGCTGGTCACCCTCGACGTGCGCGTCGACGTCGACGCTCCGGCCGACGCAGCCGCCTTCGAGCCGGTCTGGGACGGGCGGTCCCGGGTCGGCTTCGTCACCTCCGGCGGGTACGGCCACAGCGTGCGGCGCAGCCTGGCCCTGGCCTACCTGGACCGCCCGTACACCGAGATCGGCACCCAGGTGGAGATCAGTGTGGTCGGCCGGAGGGTGCCGGCCACGGTGATCCCGGACAGCCCGCACGACTCGCAGGGAGCGCGCCCGCGTGCCGGCGCGCGTCCCGATGCCCTGACGGCCGCACCGTGAAGATCACCGAGATCCTGCTGCACCGGCTGCGCCTCCCGCTGGACCCGCCGTTCCACGCTGCCTGGGACCCCACGCCGCGCAACGGGTTCGACGCCACCGTGGTGGAGGTGCGCACCGACGAGGGGATCGTCGGCTGGGGCTCGGGCGACACCATGGAGGGCTTCGAGGCCTACCAGCACCTGTTCCTCGGGCAGGACCCGAGGCCGATCCTGCGGCACGTCAGGACGCTGGAGACGATCAGCTTCCACGCCGCGCGGTACTGGCCGCTGGAAGCGGCGCTGTGGGACGTCGTGGGCCAGGTCGCCGGCCTGCCGGTGGCCACGCTGTTCGGCGGCAGCGCCGACGCGCTGCCCGCCTACGCCTCCTTCGGTGAGCTCAAACCGCCTGCGGCTCGGGTCGAGACCGCGCTGGCGGCCGTGGCCGAGGGTTTCCGGGCGATGAAGATCCGCATCGCCCGGGACCGGCTCGACGATGGGGTGGCCGTGGTCGCGGCGACCCGGGAAGCGGTCGGCGACGACGTCGCGATCATGGTCGACCTGAACCAGATGTGGCGGATGAGTGGTGACATCGAGCCGGCGCTGGACCTGGCCTCGG
Source organism: uncultured Actinomycetota bacterium (assembly GCA_963825645.1). Taxonomy (GTDB): domain Bacteria; phylum Actinomycetota; class Actinomycetes; order Actinomycetales; family Kineosporiaceae; genus JADJPO01. The sequence goes on along the minus strand of CAWGTT010000005.1, from coordinate 213,392 downwards.
TACGCCGGCTGGCCGCGGCCCTGTGTGAGCTGGACGTGCTGTGGCTGGAGGAGCCGCTGCCGCAGGCGGATGTCCGCGGCCTGCAGATGGTCCGCCAGGCCACCGGGATCGCCGTGGCCGGCGGGGAGATGGTGCGCTCGCTCGGCGAGCTGCTCGCCCTGGTCGAGGCCGACGCGTTCGACGTGTACCAGCCGGACGTCGTCCTCGCCGTCGGCATGTGGCGGGCCCGGCTGGTGGCTGAGCTCGCCGAGCAGCGGCACCGCGCCTTCACCCCCCACACCTGGACCAACGGTCTCGGCCTGCTCGCGAACCTGCACGTCGCCGCGGGGGTCGGCGCCAAGCCGTTCCTCGAGGTGCCGTGGGACCCTCCCGGATGGACCCCGCAGCGCCGGGACTTCTTCCTCGACGTCCCCCTCGAGATCGGCTCCGATGGCCGCCTGGCCGTGCCGATGACCCCGGGTCTGGGCGGCCGGGTCGACCCGTTGGCCCTGCGACGCCACGGAGCGCAGCGATGAGGACGACCTACCAGGGCTGGCTGGCCCGGGCGCAGCAGCTCGCACCTCGCACCGAGCTGTTCATCGGGGGCGGGTTCCGCCCGGCCCGCTCCGGTGCCGTGATGGTCAGCCGCACTCCGCGGGACGGCGCAGAGGTGGCCCACCTCAGCGCCGCCCAGGCCGAGGACGTCGACGAGGCGGTCAGCGCGGCCCGGTCCGCCTTCTCCTCCGGGGCCTGGTCGCGGGCCGACCCGCGCCATCGCAAGCGGGTGCTGATCCGCCTGGCTGACCTGGTCATGGAACACCGCGAGGAGCTGGCGCTGCTGGAGTCGGTCGAGGTCGGCAAGCCGATCCGGGACTGCCTGCGGGTCGACGTGCCGACTGCGGCGGACTGCCTGCGCTGGTACGGCGAGGCGGTCGACAAGGTCTACGACGAAGTGGCCCCGGCGCCCCGCTCGGCGCTGGCTCTGATCACCCGCGAGCCGCTCGGCGTCGTCGGCGTGATCGTTCCGTGGAACTACCCGCTGATCATCACCGCCTGGAAACTCGGACCCGCCCTGGCCATGGGCAACTCGGTGGTGCTCAAGCCGGCCGAGCAGTCCAGTCTGTCGGCGCTGCTGCTCGCCGAGCTGGCGAGTGCCGCCGGGCTGCCGGACGGGGTGCTGAACGTCGTCCCGGGCCCGGGCGAGGTGACCGGCCAGGCTCTGGCCCGGCACGGTGACGTGGACAAGATCGCCTTCACCGGGTCGACCCGGGTCGGCCGGCTGCTCCAGGTGGCCGCCGGCCTGAGCAACGGCAAGCAGGTGTCCCTGGAGCTGGGCGGCAAGTCCCCGCAGCTGGTGCTGGCCGACGCCGGTGACCTCGACGCCGCGGCCGGCGCCATCGCCTGGGGGATCTTCTACAACGCCGGCCAGACCTGTAACGCCGGCTCCCGGTTGCTGGTCGACCGCCGCGTGCACGACGATCTGTTGCAGCGGGTGGTCGCGCAGACCGGCCGGCTGCGCCAGGGTGACCCGCTGGACCCGGCGACCCAGATCGGCCCCCTGGTCGACGTCGCCCAGCTGGACCGGGTCGCCGGGTACCTCGACCTGGCCGCATCCGAGGGCGTCAGCGCCGTCTGTGGCGGGCGGGACGCGTTGGCGGGCAAGGGGTTCCCCGCGGAGGCCCCCTACCTGGCGCCCACCGTGCTGGACGGTGTCGACAACTCCAGCCGCCTGGCACAGGAGGAGATCTTCGGCCCGGTGCTGGCCACGGTGACCTTCGACGGCGTCGAGGACGGCGTCCGCCTGGCCAACGCCAGCGGCTACGGGCTCGCGGCCGCCGTGTGGACCCGGGGGATCGCCACGGCTCACCGGGTGGCCCGTGCCCTGCACGCCGGCACGGTGTGGGTGAACACCTTCGACGTCTCCGACGTGATCACTCCGTTCGGCGGGTTCAAGGACTCCGGCGCCGGCCGGGACCGTTCGCTGCACGCCCTGGACGGCTACAGCGGGCTCAAGACGACCTGGGTGAACCTCACGTGAGCCAGCACGTGGAGTTCGGCGCGGGAGCGATCGAGCGGCTGCCTGACGTGCTCGGCTCGATCGGTGCCCGACTCGTCGTCCTGCTCACCGATCCCGGTCTGCGCAGCCTGGGTCTTCTGGACCGGGTGCTGGACCTGTTGGCGGCACGGGCGCTCTCGACAGAGGTGTTCGACGCCGTCCGGGCCAACCCGAGCACCGAGGACCTGGACGTCGCAGCCGGCCGGGTACGCGAGTTCGCCGCGGCCACCTCCCGTCCCGGCGACGCCGAGGGCCACCACGCCGTCGTCGTCGCCCTCGGCGGCGGGTCGGTGCTGGACGTCGCCAAGGGAGTCGCGCTGCTCGCCACCAACCCGGGACGGGCCGTCGACTACGACTACCGTCGCGACCCTGCGCGGCCCGGTCTGCCGGTGGTGGCCGTGCCCACCACCGCCGGGACCGGCGCCGAGACCAACGGGTTCGGCGTGGTCGAGGACCCGGTGGCCTGCTGCAAGATCTACGTCGGGCACGACTCGGTGCGACCGCGGGCGGCGATCCTCGACCCCGAGCTGACCCTCGGCCTGCCCCCCGCGGCGACCGCGGCGACCGGCGTGGACGCCCTGGTGCACGGCATCGAGTCGCTGGCCTCCCGTGGCTCGACCGCGGTCTCGGCCGGGTTCGCCCGGCACGCCGTGGCGCTGGCGAGCCGGTGGCTACCGGTGGCCGTCGCCCATGGCGAGGACATCGAGGCCCGCTCGCAGATGCTGCGTGCGGCACACCTGGCCGGTTGCGCGCTCACCCTCTCCGGGCTCGGTCTGGTGCATGGCATCGGACACTCGCTGACCAACCGCTTCGGGACCGTGCATGGAGTGGCCCTGGCGGCCGTGCTGCCCGAGGTGATGGCCTTCTGCGCGCATGGCAGCGAGTGGGCCCGGCAGGCCTACGCGGTGGCGGCGCAGGCGATGGGTGCGGACGACGCGATCAGCGCGGCGGCCGAGCTGAGCGCCGCGGTCGGTACTCGCCGGCCGTTGCCGGAGCTGGGCCTGACGGCGTCGACCATGGCCGACGTCGCCCGAGGGGCCGTCGAGGACGTGGTCAGCCACAACAGCCCGCGCGGCGCGTCCCAGGCCGACATCGAGGTCCTACTCCGCGCGGCGATGTGACGGGCGGGCACGCCGTTCCACGACAGGTGCGGCCCGAGAAGGAGATGGCATGTTCCGAAACCTGATGCCGCGCTACGAGATCCTCTCGGCCGCGGACCTGGAGACGATCGAGGGTGGCTGGCTGCGGATCGTCAACGAGATCGGCATCCAGTTCGACCATCCGGATGCGCTGGACGCCTTTCGCAGAGCCGGTCAGCGGGTCGAGGACGATGTGGTCTACCTCGACCCCGGCTTCGTCCTCGACCAGGTCGCCCTGGCACCTCGCGAGTTCCACCTGAGGGCTCGCAACCCGGACCACTCGGTGATCCTGGGCGGGGACCACATGGTGTTCACGCCCGTTTCCGGGCCGCCGTTCTTCCGGGTCGGCGACGAGCGCCGGGACGGGACTCTGGCCGACTTCGAGTTGATGGCGAAGCTGACCCAGCACTTCGAGCAGCTCGACGTCCCCACCATGCCGATGATCGAGGCGAACGACCGACCCTTGGACTCCCGTCACCTCGACATGCTGTTCGCGACGTTCACGCTGACCGACAAGCCGGTGTTCACCTCAGCGCTGTCGACGGCGAACGCCTGGGACAGCGTCCAGATGGCCGAGATCGTCTTCGCCGGCATGCCGCTGTCCGAACCCGCAGACGCCGACGGCCGCCCGACCTGTTCGATCATGTCGATCGTCAACGTCAACTCACCGCTGCGCTACGACGAGCGGATGCTCGACGCGCTTCTGGTCTACGCCGAGACGGGGCAGGCGGTGGTGGTGACCCCGTTCCTGCTGATGGGTGCCATGGCGCCGGTGAGCACAGTCGCCGCACTGGCCCAGCAGACGGCGGAGGCGCTGGCCGGGATCGCCCTGATCCAGCTGGTGCGTCCGGGCTCGCCGGTGGTGATGGGGTCGTTCCTGTCCACGATCGACATGCAGTCGGGCTCGCCGGCCTTCGGCGGTCCGGAGTCGGCCCTGGGCCTGTACGCCTCGGGTCAGATCGCCCGACGCTACGGCCTGCCGTGGCGCGCCGGCGGGGGAGGGCTGACCTCGAGCCAGACCGTCGACGCCCAGGCGGGGCAGGAGTCGTTCAACACGCTCAGCTCGGCGTTCCTGGCCGGCGCGAACCTCGTCGTCCAGGCGGCCGGGTGGCTCGAGTCGGGACTGGTCAGCTGCCCGGAGAAGCTGGTCGTGGACGTCGAGGCGCTGCGGGTGCTGCGTGAGCAGTTCACCCCGCTGGTCGTCGACGAGGATGCGCTCGCCTTCGAGGCCCACGACGAGGTGCGCCACGGAGGCCACTTCCTGGGTGCCGAACACACCATGACCCGGTTTCGCACCTGCTTCTACCGACCCCTGCTGTCCTCCACCGAGAACTATGAGCGGTGGGTGTCCAAGGGCTCGCGCGACGCGGTGGTGCGGGCCGGGGAGATCTGGCGGGCGGCGGTGGCGGCCTACCAGCCGCCGCCGATGGACCCCGCGGTCCTGGACGAGCTCGCCCGGTTCGTCGACCGTCGCCGGGTCGAGCTCGGCGACTGAACGGGTCAGGGACCAGGCGAGGCCGACCGGTCGAGCGCCGCGGTGATCGCAGCAGCGGTGGCCTTCAGCGCCGGAAGGGCAGCCGCCCGAGCGGCCGGGGTGAACCGGGCGGTCGGCCCCGAGAGGTTGACGCAGCCCGCCAGCACGTCATCGACGACGATGCCGACGGAGATCGACGCGACGCCCTCCGCGAGCTCGTCCTCGATCTGCGACCAGCCCGCCGCGCGGACCGCGCTGATCTCGGCCCGCAGCTCCTCGACGTCGATGATGGTCCGGGAGGCCAGCCGGGCCAGCGGGGCGTGTAGGACCGCGCGGACCTGATCGGGTCGGGCGTACGCCAGCACCATCTTGCCGCTGCTCGTGGCGTGCAACGGCAAGGGCCGTCCCTCCCAGTTGATCAGTCCGAGCAGGTGGGGCCCGTCGAGCTGGCGCACCAGCGCCGGTGTGCCGTCCGGCAGGATGACGGTCAGGGTGACCGTCTCACCCACCTGCTCGACGAGGTGCTTGAGCAGTCCGGACGAGGCGTGCAGCATGACCTCGGTGAGATCGGCGGTGCGGGCCAGCTGGATCAGGCCCGCACCGATCACGATCCGGTCATCGGCCAGCCGGGCGAGAAGCCGCTCGGCGACCAGGGACTCGATCATGCGGAGCGCCGTCGCCCGAGGCAGGTCCGCGGCCCGGGCCAGGGCCGACACGCTGGTGCCCGACCTGTCGCCGGCGGCCGCACGCAGCAACGCGGCTGCCTTGCGGACGGACAGGTTCTCCCGCGAGGCCCGAGGCGAGCCCGGGATCCTGGACTGTGCCACAACGCCCTCCGCCATGGCCGCAGACTCAGGCGGTGGCCGGTTCGGCGCTCTGCAGCTGGCGCAGCTCCTCGATCGGGATGTGGCAGGCCATCCGGTGACCTGGTTCCACCTCGACCAGCGGCGGCACCGTCGTCTCGCAGACCCCTGTCTCCAACCGGCGCGGGCAGCGGGTATTGAACACGCAGCCGGACGGCGGGTCCGCCGCGCTGGGTATCTCGCCTTCCAACACGATCCGGGACTCCGTCGCCCCGTCCACGCTTGGAACCGCTGACAGCAATGCCTCCGTGTACGGATGATGCGGACCGTTGAACACCGTGGCCGCCGAGCCGACCTCCATCAGCCGGCCGAGGTAGAGCACGGCGATCCGGTCCGACAGGTAGCGCACGACGCCCAGGTCGTGGGAGATGAACACATAGCTCGAGCGCTCGTTGCGTTGCAGGTCGGCCAGCAGGTTGAGGATCGAGGCCTGCACCGACACGTCCAGCGCGCTGGTCGGCTCGTCGCAGACCACGATCCGCGGTTCGCCGGCGAAAGCGCGTCCGATCGCGACCCGCTGCTTGAGGCCTCCGGAGAGCTGGCGCGGTTTCGAGATCGAGGTGCCGGGGGGTGAGCCGCACGTTGGTGATCAGACTGTCGAGACGCTCCTCGCCCTGGGCGCCGGTGATCCCGGCCAGCTTGGTCAACGCCCGGGACAGGATCTTGCGCACCGACTGGGCCCGGTTCAAGGCGGAGTCCGGGTTCTGGAACACGATCTGGATCGCCCGTCGTGCGGCCTGCGGCCGCTTCCTCGTCGAGCCCTGCAGCGCGTCGCCGTCCAGGACCACTCGGCTGCCGGGATCGGGGGCCTGGACGCCGAGGATCGTCTTGGCCATCGTCGTCTTGCCTGACCCCGACTCGCCGACCAGGCCGAGGGTCTCGCCCTGGTAGAGCTCCAGGTTGATCCCGACCAGGGCGTGGATGCTGCGGCCGTGCTGGGTAAACGTCACGTTGACGTCCTCGAGCCGCAGGATCGGTTCCACTGAGCGGTTCACCGTGCTGGCGGCGAAGCCCATCGACTCGGTGGGCGCGATATCAGCCACCCGGTCGACGTGGTGGCAGCGCGCGTAACGGGTTCCGACCTCGACCATCGGCGGCTCGTCGGTCCGGCAGATGTCGGTGGCGATCGGGCAGCGGTCCTCGAACACGCATGCCGGCAGATCCTGCCCGATCTGCGGCAGAAAACCGGGGATGGTGTCCAGGCGCAGGTCGTCCTTGCGGGCGCCGTGCCGGGGCAGACACCGCAGCAGGCCGACGGTGTACGGGTGGGACGGGGAGTCGAAGACGTCCCCTGACGGACCCTGCTCGACCACCTTCCCGGCATACATCACGCCGACCCGGTCGCAGATCCGCCGGATCACACCGAGGTTGTGCGCGATGAGCAGGACGGCGGCGCCGGTGTCGGCGCGAAGCGACTCGACCAGGTCGAGCACCTCGGCCTCGACGGTCGCGTCCAGACCGGTGGTCGGCTCGTCGAGGACGAGCAGCTTCGGGTCGTTGGCCAGGGCCATCGCGATGACGACCCGCTGCTGCATGCCGCCGGAGAGCTGATGCGGGTAGCGGTCCATCACCCCGCGCGGGTCCGAGATCTGCACCCGGCGCAAGGCCTCGAACGCCCGCTCACGCGCCTCGCTCTTCGGGAGGCCGAGGACCGTGAACGCCTCGGTGACCTGGGTGCCGATCTTCAGCGTGGGGTTCAGCGACGCGCCGGGGTCCTGGTAGACCATCGCCACGTCGTCGCGCCGCACCTCCTGCAGCTGGGACGTCGACATCGAGGTGACCTCGTGGCCCGCCACCAACGCCCGTCCCCCCGCCACCCGGCCGTTCTCCGCGAGCAGGCCGAGCGCCGCGTACGCAGTGGTCGACTTGCCACAGCCGGACTCCCCGACCAGGCCGTAGGACTCACCGGGCGCCACCGAGAAGGTGACTCCCCGCAGCACCCGCCGCGGGATGCCCCGGACCAGGAAGTCCACTTGAAGATCCTCGAGCTCGATCGCGGGGGTCTCGTGCGCCGGAGTGCTCGCCGTCGCGCTCATCGGGACAGCACCCCCTGCAGCGAATCGGCGATCAGGTTCACGGCGATCACCAGGCTGGCGATCGCCAGGGACGGGAAGACCACCGGCCACCAGTAGCCGTTGATGATCTGGGAGTACTCCTCGGAGATCATCAGTCCCCAGTCCGGGGAGGGCGGCTGGATGCCGACCCCGAGGAAGGACAGGGTGGCGATGGTGAAGATCGCGTACCCGACCCGGACCGTGAGCTCGACGATGATCGGGCCGGTCACGTTGGGAAGGATCTCCCGGAACATGATGTAGGACGAGGACTCGCCCTGCAGCCGCGCCGCCTGCACATAGTCCAGCTCTCGTTCGGCCAGCACGGCCGCCCGCACCGTCCGCGCGACGATCGGGGCGAACAGCAGGCCCACCACGCCGATCACGGTGAGGTTGGACGGCCCGAGGACGACCAGTGCCAGCAGACCGACCACGGCCACCGGCAGGGAGAGGAACGCTTCGACGATCCGGCTCAGCACGTCGTCCACGACCCCGCGGTAGTAGCCCATCACGAGGCCGAGGATGGTGCCGATACCCACCCCGATCACCGCAGAGATAGGCGCCACCAGCAGGACGTCACGGGCGCCGACGATCACTCGGGAGAGCACGTCCCTGCCGAGCCGGTCGGTGCCCAGCAGGTACTCCCCACCGGGCGGGGCGTGGGTGGCCGTCGAGACGGAGGCCAGCGGGTCCAGCGGGGCGATGGCCCGGCCACCGATCGCGCAGATCACCCAGAACCAGGCGATGACGTTGCCGATCACGAACTCCGGGCGGCGCAGCAGCAGCCGGATCGTCTCCCGGCGCGCGGTGCGCCGGGCGGCCAGCGCCGCGGCCGCGACCGATATCGCCGGCGTTTCGGGGGTCTGCGGTGTGGTCTCGGGTGTCTGTGTCATGAGGTGGCCCCCAAGCGGATCCGCGGGTTGAGCCAGGAGATCAGCAGGTCGGCGAACAACGTCGCCACCATGTAGATGACGCCGATCACCAGGACCCCGGCCGAGAGCACCGGCAGGTCCTTGGCCTTGGCGGCGGTGACCATCAGGCGTCCCAAGCCGTTCACGTTGAAGATCAGCTCGACGGCCAGCAGGCCGCCGAACAGGTAGCCGGTCTGGGTGGCGATCACGGAGATGGTCGGCAGCAGAGCGTTCCGCAGCACGTGCCGACGCAGCACCTGCCCGCGCGACAGACCCTTCATCATGGCCGTGCGGGTGTAGTCCGCATCGAGCGCGGTGATCGTGCCGGCCCGCGCCATCCGAGCGATGTACCCGAAGTAGACCAGGACCAACGAGAGCGCCGGCAGCAGCAGGTAGTAGATCTGGGTGCCGATCCCTGATCCGGGTGGGTAGGTGGCAAGCACCGGCAGCACGTTCAGCTTCAGGCCGAGCAGGAAGATCAGGAACGTGCTGGTCACGAACTCCGGGATCGCCGATCCGGCCAGACCCAGAGTGACGATCAGCCGGTCGGCGATCCGGCCCTTGCGCAGCGCCGCGAACACCCCGCCCACGATGCCCAGTGGGATGGTCATCGCCAGAGCCAACGCGGCCAGCCGCGCCGAGTTGGCCAAGGTGGTGGAGATGAGTTCCCGCACCGGCTGACCGCTCTGGTAGGAGACGCCGAAGTCGAAGGTGACGATCCCCTTGAGCAGGCGCAGGTACTGGTTGATCAGTGGCTGGTCGGTGCCGAGCTGACGGTTCACCTCGGCCACGGCCTCAGGACTGGCGAACGGGCCGAGGATGGCCCGACCGACGTTCTGCGGCAGCACGTTGGAGATCGCGAAGATGATCAGGGAGAGCAGGAGCAGTGTGACGAGCGCGAGACCGATGCGCCGAATCACGAAGGTCAGCATGGGCGGGCCCCCTCGTCGGGTGCTGGTGCCGGACGGCGAAAACCCCTCCTCCGGCAGCGGACGCGGCGAGCGTGGAGACGGCCCGCCGCCGGCGAAGGGCGTAGGTCGCTAGACCAGTCCGGCCTTGGAGACGTCGACCTGGCCCAGAGCAGTGATGGCCATGTTGGCGTACTTCGTCGAGTGGGCCGATATGTACTGGTAGAAGTACGGCACGATGATCGGCGTGTCCCGCTGCATGATGTCGCTGATCGCGCGAGCCGTCTTCTTCTGCGCCTCGACGCCGATCGAGGCCTGGAAGGCCTTGAACGCCGCGTCGAACTCGGGCGAGTTGTACTGCGAGGAGTTCCACACCCCGTTGGCCCTCAGCGCCGCGTTGAGATAGACGTCCGGTGTGCCGCGGTGGCCGTAGTCGACGATGCCGATCTCGGCGGCGCCCGAGCACGGAGGGTTCGCCGGGGCCTCGGGGCACCAGGACTTGGCGTAGAAGCTGCCGCTGTCCTCGATCGACACGTTGAGCGTGATGCCCGCTTGGGCCGCGCCGTTCTTGACCAGGACGGCGAGGTCGGGTATGTCCTGCAGCTTCACCGCGTGCAGGGTGGCGGTGATGTTGCTGACCCCGGCGGCGGACAGCAGCGCCTTGGCCTTGGCGATGTCCTGGGTGCGGGCCGGCAGGGTGGGGTCCGCGTAGGGATACACCGGGGCGATCACCGTGTCGGCGCCCACCTCGGCCCTGCCCTTGAAGAGCGACTGCACCATCGCCTCCCGGTTGAGGCTCCAGGCCAGTGCCTCGCGGACCTGCGGGTCCTTGAACTGCCCCGTGTCCGTGCGCATCCACAGCTCACGGTGGGTGGCTGCGTTGAGGGCGATCACGTTGAGGTTGGCGTTGTTCAGCAGGCCTTCTCCGCCGGTGACCGAGAACTGCACGATGGCGTCGACCTGCCCGGACTGCAGAGCGACGACCTGTGGCTGGAGGTCCTGGAAGAAGACCCACTCCACGCTGTCGAGAGGGGTCTTGCCGCCCCACCATTCCTCGTTGCGCACGTAGGTCGCACCGACCTTGGAGTCGAACTTGCTGAGCTTCCACGGCCCGGTGCCGTTCGGACTCTTGTCCAGGGTGGTGCCGTCGGCCTGGGCCTTGGGGATGATCGCGCACTGGGGGTTGTCGGTGGAGACCAGGTAGGGGAAGTTGCCGTTGGGGCCGGTCAGGGTGACGACCACCGTGGAGGCATCGGTGGCCTTGGCTGCCCCCTGCTCGATCACTCCCTTGAGGGCGGAGTTGCCGGCCACCACCAGTCGATCCAAGGTCGAGATCACGTCGTCCGTGGTGAACGGGCTGCCGTCCTGCCACTTCACGCCCTGGCGGATCGTGAAGGTCCATTCGGAGCCGTCGGCGTTCGGTTCCCACTTCTCGGCCAGACCGGGGAGAAGCTGCAGGTCACCGCCAGTGTAGGCCAGGTACTCGAAGCACTGGGCGATGACGCCGTAGGCGGCCAGGTCGAGCATCTTGACCGAGTCGAGCGGGCTGGACGGCGCGCTGCTGGCGATCTTCATGGTGCCGCCCGGCTTCACCGGCACGGCGGACGCCGCCCCGCCCACCCCGATGCCCTGTTGGACACTGGCACTCCCGCCGCCGGACGGGGTAGTGGTGTTCGCGCCGCCGCAGGCGACCAGGGTGGTGCTGGTCATGCCGAGCACCGCGCCCATCCGCAGGAAGTCGCGTCGGCCTACTCTCCCGGCGGCGAACTCCTCGATGAGGTCGAGCTGTAGCGGGCTTGCAGCGCGCCTGATCCTGTCGTAGTGCCGGCGATCGGTCATGCTCAGACAACCTTCCGTCACGGTCCCGGCACTGGGCCGGACTCGAGGGACATCAGAGTGCGCCCCATCTTTCTCGCAGTGGTTGACGTGTCAATACGCTGATCCTCACCACCAGGTCACGATCGCATCACCATTAATCGGTTGCCTATCGAGGCTGCCCCGGTAGGCACGGCCAACGGAGGACTGACATGGCGGTGCCCACACCATCGGCTCTCGCGGATCTGCCCTGTCGGCCAGGGGTTTTACTCCTCGCGGGCGCCCGGGTTCCCGACCGTGCCGGCTGGTCTGCTCCGACGCTCATCCAGATCCGCGACGGACATATCACTGAAATAGGCGAACTTGCCCACGTGTCAGACGAAAACGGGGCGGCAGGTCAGATCGTCGACGCATCCGGCCGGTTCCTGATGCCCGGGCTGGTGGACGCGCATGCCCATCTGTCCATGCTGGACGCATCCTCCCGTCGGCCGCGGCCTGCTCACGGCGCCGAACCGCTCTACCCGGCGCTGGCCGGGCATCTGGTCGGGGCCGCGCTGCGTCGCGCCGTCCGGATGGGGGTGACCTGCGTGCGGGACGTCGGGGCGTACGGCGACGTCGTCCTGGAGGCCCGGCAGGCGATGCGCTACGGGGCGTTCACCGGCCCGCGGGTGCTGGCCTGCGGCCGGATCGTCTCGGCGACCTCGCCGGGCGGGCGCTTCTTCGAGGGCATGTACGCCGAGGCGGACGGGCCCGATGCGGTGCGGGCCGCCGTCCGCGCCCAGCACCGGCGCGGAGCGGACTTCGTGAAGATCATGACAACCGGCGCCCGGTCGGTGGAGCTGGAGGACCCGGAACCGGCCCAGGTCACCCGGGCCGAGGTGGAGGCCTTCGTCGACGAGGCCCACCGGCTGGGGCTTCGTACCGCTGCGCACTGCGAGGGTCTGCCGGGCACCGAGCTGGCCGTCGAGTGCGGTGTGCACACCATCGAGCACGGGATGTTCCTTCATCGCCGTCCAGACCTGCTCGATCGGATGGCCGCCGCAGGCCAGGTGCTCGTGCCGACCCTGGAATTCCTGCACCAGGTCGCCGAGGACGGCTCGTGGACCCCCGAGCTGATCGATCAGGGAAAGGTGAACCTGGACTCGGCTCATGCCACCCTTCAGGCCGCCGTCGCCGCCGGCGTCGCGATCGCGATGGGCGCCGACTCACCGGACGTCGAGCGCTGCGCCGTCGAGTACGGCCGCCTCGTCGAGCACGGGATGAGCCCGGCCGCGGCGCTGTCGGCGGCGACCCATGGAGGCGCCGTGGCACTCGGGCTTGCCGACGAGATCGGCTCGGTCCGTGCCGGACGCCGTGCCGACGTGATGCTCCTCGACGCCGACCCGCTCGCCGACCCCGCCGTCCTTCTCGACCCGGACCGGATCCGGCTCGTCCTGCGCGGCGGGCACCCGGTGGCCGGCGCCGACCTGGAACCGGGGATCGCGGCACGCTGAGCGGCCGCGTTCATCGATCCGGACCCCTTCGTCCCGGGGTCGGTGGCGCAGCGCGCACCTACCGTCGAGGTCATGACGACCGACTACAGCAGGTTCCGCGTGCCGGTGCGTGGGGGGCACCTCACTGTGGGGCGATGGGGCACCGGCGACACGCTGGTGATCGCATCGCACGGCATCACCGCCAACCACCTGTCATGGCGCCGGGTGGCCGAGCTGGTGACCGAGCTCGGCGGGGGAGACGTGAGCCTGGTCGCGGTGGACCATCGCGGGCGGGCAGGTAGCGCCGACACCCCCGGGCCGTTCGGTCCCGCCGCGCACGCCGACGACCTGGTGGCGGTGCTGGACCACCTCGGCGGCGCCACAGCGGTCTTCGCCGGTCACTCGATGGGTGCCTTCGTGGTCACCACGGCGGCCGAGCGGCACCCCGAACGCGTCGAGCGCCTGGTGCTCGTGGACGGCGGTCTGCCGTTGTCGCTGGAGCTGCCGCCGGACATCGACGTCGAGGCGGCGGTTCGGGCCGTGGTCGGTCCGGCGCTCGACCGCCTCGACCATCGTTGGAGCGACGTGGACGCCTACGTCGACTCCTTCCGCGCTCACCCCGCCTTCGCCCCTCCGAATGAGTGGACGGCGACCGTGGAGGCGTATGTGCGTTACGACGCCGTCCTCACGCCCGAGGGAGACGTGCGGTCCAGCGTCTCCAAGGAGGCTGCGCTGGTGGACGGCGGGGCCGCCATCGTCGACCCCGACTCAGCCAGGTCGGTGGAGCGGATCACCGTTCCCACCAGGTTGCTCTGGGCCCCTCGCGGGTTCATCGACCAGGCGCCCGGGCTCTACCCGGCCGATGCCGTGGCAGCGGCCGAGGCCGCCCTGCCCCACCTGAGTGCCGAGCAGGTGACCGACACCAACCACTACACGATCGTCACCGGCGAGCGCGGAGCGGCCGTCGTGGCCGGCTCGATCGTGGGCATGACCTGATCGGTTCCAGACCGTTGGGGCAAGGCCGTGCGCCGTGATTCGCGTGCGCTCTCCGCGACCGGCGTGGACCCGAGGTTGCGACGCGGATGGACGCCGGTGGTCTCACGACCACCCTCGGCGTGAGCCGCGCCAGTCCAGGTAGCACCGCGCGTGGAAGCGCTGGTGCTCACGGATCGCCGGCAGCCCACCCGGCCAGACCGGCTGGTCAGCCTGAGCCGGGAAGTAGGCGACCAGCGGGGCGACCCAGGGGTCGATGTGGTCGGGGTCGACCTCGCGGGCGAGCCGGCTGGTGCGCACGAGCGTCTGCGCCGCGACGACCCCGGCAGGGCCCCGTGCGGCCAGCGGCAGACGCAGGCGATGTCGATCCACGGCGGACCGACGCTCAGCCAGTTCCAGTCCACGACCACCGCCCGGCCGATGCCGTCCGTGCCCCCCGTGCCCGTGCGTCCTGGGGTGATCAGCACGTTGTCGGCCCGCAGGTCGCCGTGGCAGCCGGTGGCTCCGGCCAGCGCCGAGGCGACCCGGTCCGGCGCGGTGAGGGCATCGAGGCCGGCGAGCCGCTCCGGCAGCCGGGCCGGCTGCGGTCCAGGTCAGCGGCATAGGCACCCACGATGTGGGGGTTGGTCGAGGAGCCGGCCTGTGCGATGGCGGCCCGCACACCGTCCGGGAGCTCCCTCCACTGGGGACGGCGCGACGTCGCCGTGTAGTCCAGGGGCTGGGCGTCGGGTGAGGTGCTCACCCGACCACCATGACCGGCGTGGGACGATGGGGCATCCCGTTATCAAGGGAGCCCCCCGGTTCGAATGAGGTAAGCCCCAGCGTGTCCCCGATGGCCCGCACGGCCCTGACGCCGTCGCAGACCCCTGCGGAGAAGATCCGCAACTTCTGCATCATCGCTCACATCGACCACGGCAAGTCGACGCTGGCCGACCGGATGCTGCAGATCACCGGCGTCGTCGACCCCCGGCTGATGCGCGAGCAGTACCTGGACCGGATGGACATCGAGCGCGAGCGGGGGATCACCATCAAGTCCCAGGCGGTGCGGATGCCGTGGGAGCTCGACGGGACCAGCTATGCCTTGAACATGATCGATACTCCCGGGCACGTCGACTTCACCTACGAGGTCTCGCGCTCGCTGGCGGCCGGCGAGGGCGCCGTTCTGCTGGTGGACGCCGCCCAGGGCATCGAGGCGCAGACGCTGGCCAACCTGTACCTGGCCATGGAGAACGACCTGACCATCATCCCGGTGCTCAACAAGATCGACCTGCCGGCCGCTCAGACCGAGCAGTGCGCCGAGGAGCTGGCCGGGCTGATCGGCTGCCAGCCCGATGACTGCCTGCGGGTCAGTGGCAAGACGGGGGCCGGGGTCACCGAGCTGCTCGACGTCATCGTCGCCCAGGTGCCACCGCCCTCGGGGGACTCCGTCGCGCCGGCCCGGGCGATGATCTTCGACTCGGTCTACGACACCTACCGGGGCGTGGTCACCTATGTGCGGGTGATCGACGGGCACCTCTCCCCGCGCGAGCGGATCGTCATGATGTCGACCCGAGCCACGCACGAGCTGCTCGAGATCGGGGTGATCGCGCCGGAGCCGGTGCCGAGCAAGGGGCTGGGCGTGGGGGAGGTCGGGTACCTGATCACCGGGGTCAAGGACGTGCGCCAGTCCAAGGTCGGGGACACGGTCACCAACGCCGCCAAGCCGGCCGCCACCGCGCTGGCCGGCTACCGCGACCCCAAGCCGATGGTGTTCTCCGGCCTGTACCCGATCGACGGGTCGCAGTACCCCGACCTGCGCGAGGCGCTGGACAAGCTCAAGCTCAACGACGCCGCCCTGGTCTATGAGCCGGAGACCTCAGCGGCGCTCGGGTTCGGGTTCCGGTGCGGCTTCCTGGGCCTGCTGCACCTGGAGATCGTGCGCGAGCGCCTGGAACGTGAGTTCGACCTCGACCTGATCTCGACGGCTCCCAACGTGGTCTATGACGTGATCCTGGACGACGGGAGCGAGGTCGTCGTCACCAACCCCTCGGAGTACCCCGGTGGCAAGGTCGCCGAGGTGCGCGAACCCGTTGTCCGGGCGACGATCCTGAGCCCGAGTGAGTACATCGGGGCGATCATGGAGCTGTGCCAGCAGCGCCGGGGCAGCCTGCTCGGCATGGACTACCTGTCCACGGAGCGGGTCGAGATGCGCTACCGGCTGCCGTTGGCCGAGATCGTCTTCGACTTCTTCGACCAGCTGAAGTCGCGTACCCGCGGTTACGCCTCGCTGGACTACGAGATGGACGGCGACCAGGTGGCCGACCTGGTCAAGGTCGACATCCTGTTGCAGGGCGAGACCGTGGACGCGTTCAGCGCCATCGTGCACAGGGACAAGGCATACGGCTACGGGGTGATGATGGCCGGAAGGCTGAAGACCCTCATTCCCCGCCAGCAGTTCGAGGTGCCGATCCAGGCCGCGATCGGCGCCCGCGTGATCGCCCGGGAGAACGTCCGGGCGATCCGCAAGGACGTGCTCGCGAAATGCTATGGCGGTGACATCACCCGAAAGCGCAAGCTGCTCGAGAAGCAGAAGGAGGGCAAGAAGCGGATGAAGATGGTCGGCCGGGTCGAGGTGCCCCAGGAGGCCTTCATCGCCGCACTGTCCTCCGATGCGCCGGACGGCGAGAAGAAGAAGTGAGGTGCGTCCGGTGACCCCGTCGAGCGTCGCCGAGATCACCGCCGTCTGCGTGGTGGCCGAGCTGCTTCCCGAGCCGACGAACCCCGACCAGCTCACCGCGATCGGCAAAGCCCCTGTTCAGCATGCCGTTCCGGTGGGTCCGTACGGGCTCGGCGGTGACCTGGTCAAGGACCACCTGCACCACGGCGGGATCGAACAGGCGGTCTACGCCTACGCCGACTCCGACGCCGCGTGGTGGACGGCCGAAACGGGGATCGCCCTGCCCCCAGGTGCGTTCGGGGAGAACCTGAGGACCAGCGGTGTCGACCTGAACGGCGCCGAGATCGGCGAGCGCTGGCGGGTGGGCACGACGGGGCTCGAGCTCGAGCTGACCTGCCCGCGGATCCCGTGCGCCACCTTCGCTCGACACATGGCCCGCCGGGGAGTTCCCGAACGCGGGTGGGTCAAGCGCTTCACCGCGCACGGTGCGCCTGGCGCCTACTTCGCGGTCTCCTCACCAGGCACGGTGAGGGCGGGGGACGCGATCGAGGTGGTTCACCGTCCCGGCCATGGGGTGACCCTTGCCCAGGTCTTCCTGGCCGACGACGCCGCCACCTACCAGCGCCTTCTGGACGCCGAGCGAGCCGGCTCGGTCCGGCTCTACGACGACACCCGGGCCCACGCCCGCAAGGTCGTCGCGACACGTGGCTGATGCCCGAACCGGGCGGCCCGGCCCGCTCGGGCTCTACGTGCACGTGCCGTTCTGTGCGCGACGCTGCGGGTACTGCGACTTCAACACCTACACCGCCGCCGAGCTCGGGGGCAGGTCGGGACTCGGCGACCAGGACAGCTATGCCGAGTCGGCGATCGCCGAGATCCGTCTCGCCGCAACGACTCTGGCCAGTAGCGGGTGGGCGCGCCCCGCCTCGACGGTGTTCTTCGGCGGCGGCACCCCGACCCTCCTCCCGGAGGCGGACCTGGCCCGCCTGCTGGACGCCGTCCGAGCGCTCGTCGGCATGGCGCACGGCGCCGAGGTGACCACCGAGGCCAACCCCGACTCCGTCGACGCGGCCTACCTGGAGGCGTTGGCGGGCAGCGGGTTCACCCGGGTCTCCTTCGGCATGCAGTCGGCGGTGCCGCACGTGCTGGCCGCCCTGGACCGGACCCATGACGCCGGCCGGGTCGCCGCGGTGGTGGACGCCGCGAAGGCCGCCGGGCTGGCAGTGAGCCTCGACCTGATCTACGGCGCCCCCGGCGAGAGCCTGGAGGACTGGCGGGCCAGTCTGGAAGCCGCGGTGGCTGCCTCGCCGGACCATGTTTCCGCCTACGCCCTGGTCGTCGAGGACGGCACCCCGCTGGCCCGCCGGATCGCCCGGGGCGAGCTGACCACGCCAGACCAGGACGACCTGGCCGCCAAGTACGAGCTCGCGGACGACGTCCTCACCACCGCCGGGTACTCCTGGTACGAGGTGAGCAACTGGGCCCGGGAGGCCGAGTACGCCAGCGGCGAGGGCGGTGACCGGCGCTGCCGGCACAACCTCGGCTACTGGCGAGGGGACGACTGGTGGGGGATCGGTCCGGGAGCCCACTCACACGTTGCCGGCCGGCGGTGGTGGAACGTCAAGCATCCGCGTGCGTACGCCCAGCGCCTGGCCGGTGGGCGCTCGCCGGTCGACGGCGAGGAGCAGCTGGACGACGAGCAGCGCCATACCGAGCGGGTGCTGCTCGGCGTCCGGCTAGCTGAGGGGCTACCGCTGAGCGCTCTGCGGCCGGGCGGTCGCGCCGCGGTGGCCGCCCTGGTCGGTGACGGACTGGCCGACGGCCCGGCGGCGGTGCGCGAGCGGCGGTTGGTGCTCACCCGGCGCGGCCGCCTGCTCGCCGACGCCGTGGTGCGAACCCTGCTGGCTGACTGACGCTGTAGCCGTACCGGATGCCGGCCGCGTCAGCTGACGAACCGGATGGTGACCGGGTAGCGGTAGTCCTCGCCGCGGGAGGCGGCCATCGCCGCCCGGATGGTGGCGACCAGGTACACCAAGCCGACGATCGGCAGCAGGATGAAGCCGACCAGGACGAACATCAGCACCACAGAGACGGCGACGTAGATCAGGATCGACAGGTTGAAGTTGAGGGCCTCGACCGCGTGCTTGCGCACGAACGGGGAGGTGGTGCCGGCGATCAGCAGCACGGCCAGGGGACCGAGGAAGCCCAGGGCCACCCAGGCCGCGACGAAGCCGGACAGGTGCGCGCCGACCGCCCAGTTACGGTCGGTCGCGGACGGGGCCCGCGTCATCGACGATGGCGTGCCGTAGACCGGCACGTCAGACCCGGGCTGGGAGAAGGTGCCGGACTCGTGGTCGGTGGTCTCGTTCATGATTCCATGACGCCACCCCGACGGCGTCGCTGGCATCCGTGGCCGGCCCTGAACGAACCCTGACCGGACCCCGACCCGGGCCAGGGTGAGGCGTGACATCGGGTCAGCTGACGAACCGGATGGTGACCGGGTAGCGGTAGTCCTCACCGCGGGAGGCGGCGATCGCGCCGCGGATCGAGGAGACGAGGTAGATCACGCCGACGATGGGCAGCAGGACGATCCCGATCACCACGATGACCAGCGCTGCCGAGACGATGGCGTAGATCAGGATCGACAGGTTGAAGTTGAGGGCCTCCATGGCGTGCCGACGCACGAACGGGGAGTTGTCGCCCTGGACCAGCAGCACGGCCAGCGGGCCGAGGAAGCCCAGGGCGAACCAGGCTGCGACGAACCCGGACAGGTGCGCACCGACGGCCCAGTTGCGCTCGGTCGGGCTGGACCCGGCGAAGGGCGGGTACCCCGGCGCGCCGAAGGGGCCCGGCTGGCCGTAGCCGACCGGTGGACGATCAAGGTCCGGCAGGGTGTACGAGGTGGGAGGAGGCGGCTCGTGCCAGGTGGCGTCGGGACGGTCGGGGTCACCAGGCTCGTTCGTGGCACTCATACCTGCGGCAACGTCGGCACCGACCGCTCACGTTCCCGTGGTGACGTCCCAGGTCGCGTTCAGGTGGCAGGGTACCGAGTCGGTGCGCCATGGTGCAGGGTGGCTACGGCCCGGCAGGGCGGTCGCGTCAGATGCCGACGCGGACCAGGAGGGTCGACGGGAGGGCCGGTCGGATGCGGTGCGCGGTGATGGGCGCGGGGTCGTGGGGGACGGCTCTGGGCGCGCTGCTGGCCGGCAAGGGGTGGCCGGTGACGCTCTGGGACATCGACACCGATGTCCTGGCAGATCTCGGCACGGGGCACAACGCCCGGTACCTGCCCGGGATCGAGCTGCCTGGTTCGCTGACCGGGCACCCCGACCTGGCCACGGCCGTGACCGGTGCCGAGCTCGTCGTGCTCGCCGTGCCGTCCCCGGCGGTGCGGTCCGTCGCCAAGCAGATCAGCGGGCATCTGAACCCGCACGCGCTGGTCTGCTGCGCGGTCAAAGGCATCGAGGTGGACACGCTGCTCACGATGAGCGAGGTGCTCGTCGAGGAGCTGCCGTCCGCGTTGCACTCGCGCCTGACGTTTCTGTCCGGGCCGTCGTTCGCCGTCGAGGTCGCCCGCGGCATGCCGACCGCGGTGACCGTCGCCGGAACCGACCCCGAGGTGACGAGGTTGGTCCAGGAGGCCTTCCACGTGCCGACCTTCCGGGTCTACGCCAACGACGACGTGGTCGGGGTCGAGGTGGCCGGCTGCGTCAAGAACGTGATCGCCATCGCCTCCGGTATGTGTGATGGGTTGGGCTTCGGTGCCAACGCGCGGGCCGCTCTGGTCACCCGCGGCCTGGCTGAGATCACCCGGCTGGCGGTGTCGATGGGCGCCCGGCCCGAGACCCTGCCCGGTCTGTCCGGGCTCGGCGACCTGATGCTCACCTGCTCCAGCGAGCTGTCCCGTAACTACCGGGTCGGTCGCGGCCTCGGCCAGGGACGCGCGCTCGCCGAGGTGGTCGCCGAGATCGGCCAGGTCGCCGAAGGGGTACGCAATGCGCGCAGCACCATCGCGCTCGCCCACCGCCAGGGCATCGAGATGCCGATCTGCGAGGCCGTCCACTGCGTCCTGTACGAGGGGGTCTCGGCGCAGGACGCGGCGAGGGCCCTGATGACACGAGCTCTCAAGGCCGAGGTGTGACCGGCCACCGGTCAGGTAGGCGGTGGCTGGGCGGTGACGAAGTCGATCAGCTGCTCGACCCGGCCGAGCAGTTCCGGCTCGAGGTCGGCGTAGGTGCGCACCGAGCCGAGGATCCGTCGCCAGCCCGCGGCGACGTCCCGCTGGTCATGATGAGGCCAGCCGAGGGCGGCGAGCACGCCGTGCTTCCAGGACCGCCCGCGGGGTACCACCGGCCAGGCGTCGATCCCGAGCCGGGCCGGGCGCACCGCCTGCCAGATGTCCACGTACGGGTGCCCCACCACCAGGACGTGCTCGCGCCATCCACCGGGCGTCGTCGCCGCGCTCACCCGAGTCGCCTCGTGCCACTCCTTCGAGCCTTCCACCAGGTGGTCGACGAGGACGCCGAGGCGCCGTCCGGGGCCCGGGGCCAGGTCGCGGACGGCGTCGGCGAGGTCGTCCACGCCGTCCAGCATCTCGACCACGACGCCCTCGATCCGCAGGTCGTCGCCCCAGACTCTCTCGACCAGCTCGGCGTCGTGGCGGCCCTCGACGAGGATCCGCGACCCACGAGCCGTCCGCGCCCGCAGCCCGTGGACGGCGCGCGAGCCGGAGGCCGTGCGGGTCTGCTGCGCGCGGGCCGCCGCCAGCCCGGCCGCGACCGGGGCGACGAGGCGCACCGGGCGTCCGTCGATCCAGAACCCGGCGCCGAGCGGGAAGGACCGGGTGATGCCGTGCCGGTCCTCCAGCACCACCAGATGGATGCCCCCGCTCTTCTCGGTGCGCAGTACCGCCCCGCACCAGCCGGTCTCGACGTCCTCGACGACGACACCCACGTCGGCGGTCACGGTCGGCACCCCACGCCCCATCCGACGTAGACTGGCACTCACGCGTGGCGAGTGCCAGTACGACACGAGATGCCCCGGAGGTCGGGATGAGCGAGGATCGTCGGCTCGCCGTCCTGCGGGCGATCGTCGAGGACTATGTGCATACCAGCGAGCCGGTCGGCTCCAGGGCGCTGGTGGAACGGCACAGCCTCGGCGTCTCACCGGCCACGATCCGCAATGACATGGCCGCGCTGGAGGAGGAGGGGTACATCGCCCAGCCGCACACCAGCGCCGGGCGGGTGCCGACCGACAAAGGCTACCGGTTGTTCGTCGACCGGCTCAGTGGCATCAAGCCTCTCTCCCCGGCCGAGCGCAGGGCCATCCAGACCCTGCTGGATGGCGCCGTCGACCTCGACGACGTGCTCGACCGGACCGTGCGCCTGCTCGCCCAGCTCACCCGGCAGGTCGCCGTCGTCCAGTACCCGTCGCTGACCCGCTCCACGGTCCGCCACATCGAGCTGGTGCCGCTCGGCGGCGGCCGACTGCTGCTGGTGCTGATCACCGACACCGGCCGGGTGGAGCAGCGGCTGGTCGAGGTCGGCCTGGACCCCTCGGAGATCCTGCTCGGCGAGCTGCGTGCCCGGCTGGTAGCCGCCGCGGCGGGCCAGCGGCTCACCCAGGTGGCCACGGCGGTCGCCTCGCTGCCCGAGTACTTCCCTCCGGACGACCGGTCGGTGGTGCGCGGCGTGCTGGAGGCGTTGGAGGACTCCCTGGCGATCGAGCGCGAGGAGCGGATCGTGCTGGCCGGGACGGCGAACCTGGCCCGCTCCGGAACCGACTTCGGGCACACGATCTCTCCGGTGCTCGAAGCCCTGGAGGAGCAAGTCGTGCTGCTGCGCCTGCTCAGCGAGATGGCCCAGGACAGCGGAGACGTCGGCGTGCGGATCGGTTGGGAGACCGCCTACGAGGGCCTGTCCGAGACCGCGGTGGTGGCCAGCGGTTACGGTTCCGGCGGAGAGGTGGTCGCTCGGCTCGGCGTGCTCGGCCCGACCCGGATGGACTACCCGACCACGATCGCGGCCGTGCGGGCGGTGGCCCGCTACGTGTCCAGGATCCTCGCCCAGTGACAACTCAGTGAGCCCAGTGACCCTGTCAGTGACAGCCCAGTGACCAGTAATCGGAGCCCGGTGAGCGACTACTACGAGACCCTCGGCGTCTCCCGCGACGCGACCCCCGAGGAGATCAAGAAGGCCTACCGCAAGCTGGCCCGCCAGCTGCACCCCGACGTCAACTCCGGGGCGGGGGCCGAGGAGCGGTTCAAGGAGGTCAGCCGCGCCTACGACGTCCTCACCAACCCCGAGAAGCGTCAGGTCTACGACGTGGGCGGCGACCCCGGCGGCAGTGGCGGCGGCTTCGGTCCCGGTTTCGGGTTCAGCGACATCTTCGAGACGTTCTTCGGGGCGGCCGCCGCCGGCACCGCCCGGGGCCCGGTCCCCCGTCAGCGGCGGGGCCAGGATGCCTTGGTACGGGTCGAGATCGACCTTGTCGACGCGGTGTTCGGTGCCGAGCGGGAGCTGGTCGTCGACACAGCGGTGGTCTGCCCGTCCTGTGAGGGCAGCTGCTGTCAGCCCGGGTCGCATCCGCGGACCTGCTCGGTCTGCAAGGGCCGCGGCCAGATCCAGCGGGTCGCCCGCTCCTTCCTCGGCCAGGTGATGACTCAGCAGGTCTGCTCGGCCTGCCACGGGTTCGGCTCGGTGATCCCCTCACCGTGCCTGGAGTGCTCCGGCGAGGGCCGGGTCCGCAGCCGGCGGACCCTGAAGATCAGGGTCCCGGCGGGAGTGGAGACCGGCAACCGGATCCAGCTCTCCGGCGAGGGAGAGGTCGGTCCGGCCGGCGGCCCACAGGGCGATCTCTACGTAGAGGTGATCGAGCGGCCGCACCCGACCTTCACCCGCCGCGGCGACGACATCCACTGCACCATCGAGCTGCCGATGACCGCGGCGGCCCTGGGCACGGTGGTCGATATGGAGACCTTCGACGGTGCCGAGACGATCGACGTCAAGCCGGGCACCCAGTCGGGGGAGTCGGTGACCTTGCGCGGGCTCGGCGTGACCCACCTGCGCGGCGGCGGTCGCGGCGATCTCATCGTCCATCTCGGGGTGCTCACCCCCAGCCGGCTCGACGAGGAGCAGGAACGACTGATGCGGGAGCTGGCGGTGTTGCGCGGCGAGGAGCGGCCGACGGCTCGGCTCGCCGCCGCCCAGCAGGGGGTCTTCTCCAAGCTCCGGGACCGGATCGCCGGTCGGTGACCGCGCCGCTCTATCTGCTGGACGGCCACGACCGCGGGCTGGCTCCGGGCGGGGTCCTGGTGCTGGACGGCGCCGAGGGCCGGCATGCCGGCACGGTCCGCCGAACGCGGGTCGGGGAGCGGGTGGACGTCGCCGACGGGCTGGGGACGCTCGCTCACTGCCTCGTCGCACACCTCGCCCCTGCCCGGGTGGAGCTCAGCGTCGAGTCGGTGGAGCAGGTGCCCGAGCCGGCGTCTCGCCTGGTGCTGGTTCAGGCCCTCGCCAAGGGCGGCCGGGACGAGCTCGCGGTCGAGACGGCCACCGAGCTGGGCGTCGACGAGGTCGTGCCCTGGCAGGCCGCCCGCAGTGTCGTGCTCTGGTCCGGCGAGCGGGGCCGGCGTGCTCACGCCAAGTGGGGTTCGGTCCTGCGGGCCGCTGCGAAGCAGTCCCGCCGGGCCCGGCTCCCGCACCTCGCCGCACCGCTCACCTCCGCCCAGCTGAGCGCTCGGGTGGCCGATGTCGTCGCGGGTGGCGGCATCGTGCTGGTGCTCCACGAGGACGCCGAAGCACCCTTGCCCGTTCGGCAGGAGCTGACCGGGGCCGGCGAGGTGCTGGTCGTGGTCGGGCCGGAGGGCGGCATCGACGAGGCCGAGCTCCGATCGCTCACCATTGCCGGCGGGCACGCCGTCCGGCTCGGGCCGCACGTACTGCGGACCTCGACGGCGGGAACCGCGGCGTTGGTCGCGCTGTCGGTGGCCACAGGTCGCTGGAGCTGACCGAGGTGTGCGAGGGGCTCACTGCACCGTGATCTGCGTGGTGGCGACCCAGCCGTCCTGCTCGACGCGCAGCAGGTAGCGGCCCGGCTCCGACAGCGCAACCGTGATCTGCCATGCTCGCCGGGACGCCGTCGAGGTGTCGGCCGCGGCGTCCAGCACCGGCAGCAGCGTCCCGGACCCAACCGTCTCGCTCGCCCACCCGTCCTGGCCCAGGCGCTCCAGGGTCCACCGCCCCGATGCCGGGGCGGGCGGGCCGGCGGACACGGCCGAGTCTCCGGTGACCGTCGCCGTCCCCACCGCGAGCCGCTCACCGTCCACCAGCGAGCTCACCCATACCGGGGCCCGCGGGTCGTCAGGGCCGAGCGAGCGCTCGAACGGCCGGTTCAGGTCGAGTGCCCCGAACAGTCGTTGATCGGAGGTCGACCCGCCATCGCCGATCGTGATCCTTACCGGCAGCAGCTGCTGGGCGGTCGCGGTCGCGGTCCAGACCACCTGGTCGACGGCCAGCCTGGCTCGTTCTTCCGTCTGCGGGGTCACTGTGAGCGTCGAGGCGAGCAGGCCGCCCCCGCTGACCTGCACCGAGATGGCGTCAGTATCCAGGACCGTCTCGACGGAGGTACCCGTGGGCCAGGCGGTCGTGTAGTCCGGGTCGGCAGCGTCCCCGGCCACCGCCAGCCGGACGGCGGACTGCAGCCGATCGGGCGGGGAGGTCAGCGTCGTCGGGTGGAACTCGCGGACCAGGGCCTGGCGGTCGTCCTGCTCACCGACGTAGTAGACCGGCAGTGGCGAGGCCAGATCGGGACCGCCGGACGCCACCGCCGTCACGCCCTCGGGGCCTGGCGCGGCGAGCCGGAACAGGACCGGCGTGAGCACCGCGAGCGCCAGGATCGCCGCCGCGGCCGCGAGCGGAGACCAGGAGCGGGGCAGGCGCAGACCGAGGCGCCTCAGGCCGCGATCCTCGTCCCCGAGCCGCTCGCCGGCGGCGATCGCCGCCCGGATCCGGTGCAGGCCGTCGGTGGGCTGCACCGTGTCCGCCTCGGCGGCCAGGGCTCGGCGCAGCCGCAGCTCCAGGTCCTCACTCATCGCCCCTCCTCGCCGTCAGCGCCCAGCTCCTTGCGCAGTGCGACCAGGCCGCGGTGGGCATGCGCCTTGACCGAGCCACGGGCCATACCGAGGGTGGTGGCGATGTCGGCCTCCGAGAGATCGGCGTAGTAGCGCAGGACGAGTACCTCCCGCTGTCGGCGGGACAGGCGGCGCAGTGCGGCCATCACCTCGGCGTCCTCGCTGGCTCGGACGGCGCGTTCCTCGGGCCCGGGCGGCTCGGCCGGGGCCGGTGGCCGGCGGCGTTCGGTGACCCCGCGATGCCGTAGGGCTGACCGCGAGCCGTTGACGACGCTGGTGCGCAGGTAGGCGTGCGCAGCCCGGCGGTCGGAGAGCCGTGACCAGCGCCGGTGCAGGGCGACGAACGCGTCCTGCACGATCTCCTCGGCGACCGAGGCGTCGTGGGTCAGCAGGGTGGCCAGACGGACCAGGCTCGGCCAGTGCGCGTGGTAGAGGAGCGTGATCGCGGCGTCGGCGTCCGCCGGCAGGGTCGACTCGGCCGGCTCGCCGTAGGTCTCCCGATCACGCACCCGGCTCTCCCTGATGATCGCCGGCGCCGACGCCACCACTGTCATGCAGTCGTGACGCGCACCGGTCCGGCGAGGTTGACACTAGGCTCGGGAGATGGCCGATCACAGTGAATGCATCTTCTGCCGCATCGTTGCCGGCGAGATGTCCGCTGATGTCGTACACGCCGGAGAGCGGGTCCTGGCCATCCGCGACATCAACCCGGTCGCGCCGACCCACGTGCTGGTGATCTCCCGGGAGCACCACGAGAACATCGTCGAGCTGGCCTCCGGCGACCCGGCCGCGATGGCCGAGCTGGTCGACGTGGGGTCGATGATCGCCGGCACGGAGGAGGGCGACGGCGAGTTCCGGCTGGTGTTCAACACCGGCGCCGGCGTCGGGCAGAGCGTCTTCCACGTCCACGGCCACATCCTGGCTGGGCGCCAGTTCACCTGGCCCCCGGGCTGACGGGTCTGCGGTGACCTCCACTGGCCCGGCCCCGCCGCGCGGCTGGCTACGATGAGTACTGCCTATGACTGAACCGACCGACCCGACCGTCGACGCGTCCGACACCGCAGCGGCCGACTCCCGCGCCGCCGCGGCACGGACCGGACCCTCCGTCGTCCACCGCATCGTCGTCCCCCACGAGGTGTCGATGGTGGCACTGCTGGGCGCCCGCGACGACATCCTCACCGCCATCGAACGGGCCTTTCCCCACGCCGACATCCACGCCCGGGGCAACGAGATCACGGTGACCGGGCGGCACGGTGACGTCGCCCTCGTCGAGCGGCTGGTCGATGAGCTGGTCGCCGTCGTCTCCGCGGGGCAGAACCTCACCATGGACGCCGTCGAGCGCTCTGTGGCGATGTTGCGTCAGCAGACCAGCGAGCGGCCCGCCGAGGTGCTCACCCTCAACGTGTTGTCGAACCGCGGCCGCACGATCCGCCCGAAGACCCTGAACCAGAAGCGGTACGTCGACGCGATCGACGAGCACACCATCGTCTTCGGGATCGGTCCGGCCGGCACCGGCAAGACCTACCTGGCCATGGCCAAGGCGGTGCAGGCGCTGCAGGCCAAGCGGGTCAACCGGATCATCCTGACCCGCCCGGCGGTCGAGGCCGGTGAGCGGCTCGGCTTCCTGCCCGGCACGTTGACCGAGAAGATCGACCCCTACCTGCGCCCGCTCTACGACGCGCTGCACGACATGGTCGACCCCGAGTCGATCCCGCGGCTGATGGCGGCCGGCACCATCGAGGTGGCCCCGCTGGCCTACATGCGCGGCCGAAGCCTCAATGACGCCTTCGTCATCCTCGATGAGGCCCAGAACACCTCGCCGGAACAGATGAAGATGTTCCTGACCCGGCTCGGGTTCGGGTCGAAGATGGTGGTCACCGGCGATGTCACCCAGGTCGACCTCCCGAGCGGCACCCGGTCCGGGCTGCGGGTGGTCCAGGAGATCCTGGACGGCATCGAGGACGTCCGGTTCCACACCCTGACCAGTGCCGACGTCGTGCGGCACCGACTGGTCAGCGAGATCGTCGATGCCTATGGCCGATGGGATGAGGTGCAGGCGGCCACCGTGCGGTCGGGGGACGCCGACCAGTCCCGGCCCGGCCGCAGTGCTGGACCCGCATCCTCACGGCGCGGTCGCCGGTGAGCATTGAGGTCAACAACGAGAGCGGGGTCGCGGCCGAGGAGACCGAGATCGTCGCCTTGGCGCGGCACGTGCTCGACGAGCTGAAGGTCCACCCCCAGGCCGAGCTGTCCGTTCTCCTGGTCGACGAGGCCGCGATGAGCGCCCTGCACGAGCAGTGGATGGACGAGAGCGGCCCCACCGACGTCCTGTCCTTCCCGATGGACGAGCTGCGCCCGGGGCGGGACGGCGAGGACCCGCAGCCCGGGTTGCTCGGTGACGTGGTGCTCTGCCCGGCTGTCGCCTCCCGGCAGGCGCACACGGCCGGGCACAGCGCCCATGAGGAGCTGCTCCTGCTCACCACGCACGGGATCCTTCACCTGCTCGGCTACGACCATGCCGAGCCGGCGGAGGAGACGGAGATGTTCGCCCTCCAGCGCCGGCTGCTGCTGACCTTCCTGTCCACGCGGGGGCGTGGGTGAGCCTGCCCGGCCTGGAGCTGCTCTGGCTGGCTGTGCTGCTGCTGGGCATCGCGGCGTTGTTCGCGGCGTCCGAGGCGGCCTGCACCCGGGTCACGCGGCTGCGCGCAGAGGACCTGGTCGAGGACCGGCGCCGCGGTGCCGACGCGCTGCTCCGGGTGACCACCGACCCGGCGCCGACCCTCCTGGTGTCCACCTTCCTCCGGGTTCTCGCCGAGGCCGGCGCCGGGGTCTGCGTGACCGTGGTCTGCCTGGCCAAGCTGCCGCAGTGGTGGCAGGCCGGCTTGGTCGCGGTGGGGATCACGGCGGCGGCGGTGTTCGTCGCGGTCGGGGTCGGTCCGCGAACCTTCGGTCGTCAGCACGCCGACGCCGTCGGCCTCGTCGCGGCACCGGTGTTGCTGGCGTTGACGAGGGTGCTCGGACCTCTGGCCCGACTGCTGGTGCTCGTCGGCAATGCGCTCACGCCGGGCAAGGGCTACCGCGACGGGCCGTTCGCCTCCGAGGCTGAGCTGCGTGACCTGGTCGATATCGCCGAGGAGAGTCGGCTCATCGAGGCCGATGAGCGCGAGATGATCCACTCGGTGTTCGAGCTGAGCGACACCCGTGCGCGTGAGGTGATGGTGCCGCGCACCGACCTGGTGTCCGTGGCGACGACGACGTCGCTGGACCACGCGATGTCTCTGTTCCTGCGCTCGGGGTTCTCTCGGGTGCCCGTGGTCGGCGAGGACCTGGACGACGTCCGTGGTGTGCTCTACCTCAAGGACGTCGCCCGCCGCCTCCACGAGGACCGCCACGCACTGACCCGGGAGACGGTCGGTGAGCTGATGCGCGAACCACACTTCGTCCCGGACAGCAAGCGGGCCGACCAGCTGCTGCGGGACATGCAGCGTGACGTCACCCACGTGGCCATCGTCATCGACGAGTACGGCGGCACCGCCGGCATGGTCACGCTCGAGGACCTGGTCGAGGAGATCGTCGGGGAGATCTCCGACGAGTACGACGCGGTCGAGGCCGACGTCGAAGACCTCGGCGACGGTCGTTACCGGGTCAGCGCCCGGCTGAACATCGAGGACATGGGCGACCTGTTCGACGTCGAGCTGGAGGACGAGGACGTCGACACCGTGGGCGGCCTGCTGGCGAAGACCATCGGCAGGGTGCCGATCGTCGACGCCGCCGCGGACGTGTCCGGCCTGCGGCTGACCGCGGAACGGTTCGAGGGACGCCGGCGCCGGCTGGCTACCGTGATCGTCCAACGCGCCCCCCTGGACGCGCAGGAGGTCGGATGAGCGCACCGGATGCCACCTTCCGCAGCGGTTTCGCCTGCCTGGTCGGGCGCCCGAACGCCGGCAAGTCCACGCTGACCAATGCCCTGGTGGGGGAGAAGGTCGCGATCACCTCGAGTCGCCCGCAGACCACCCGGCACACCATCCGGGGGATCCTGCACCGGCCGCGGGCCCAGCTGGTCCTGGTCGACACCCCGGGGGTGCACCGGCCGCGCACCCTGCTCGGGGAGCGGCTCAACGACCTGGTCCGCGAGACGCTGCTGGGTGTCGACGTCATCGGCATGTGCATCCCAGCGGACGAGCCGGTCGGACCCGGGGACCGGTTCATCGCCCGCGAGCTCAGCGAGCTGGCGGCCGTCCGGGGAGAGCAGCGCCGTCCGCCCGTCGTGATGATCGTGACCAAGACCGACCGGGTGGGCCGGGACGCACTGCTCGCCCAGCTGCACGCCGCCTCTGGGCTGGTCGAGGCCGACGACGTCGTCCCGGTGTCGGCGGTGAGCGGGTTCCAGCTCGATGTGCTCGCGGACGTGCTGTTCTCGCACCTGCCGATCGGCCCCCCGCTGTACCCGGACGGCGAGCTCACCGACTCCCCCGAGCGAGTGATGATCGCCGAGCTGGTCCGGGAGGCAGCACTGGAGGGGGTGCGCGACGAGCTGCCGCACAGCCTGGCGGTGCTGGTCGAGGACATGGAGCCGCGAGCCGACCGCCCGGATGAGGACCCGCTGCTCGACGTGCGGGTCTTCCTGTTCGTCGAGCGGGACAGCCAGAAGGGCATCGTGATCGGGCGGGGCGGCATACGGCTTCGGGAGGTGGGCACCCGCGCGCGGCAGGAGATCGAGGCCCTGCTCGGTCAGCGGGTGCATCTGGACCTGCGGGTCAAGGTGGCCAAGGACTGGCAGCGCGACCCGAAGCAGCTGCACCGCCTGGGGTTCTGAGTTCGCCGGGTGAGCTGGACCGATTCCCGGTCGGCCGCAGAGCCCGGCTCGGGTCAGATCTGGGTGATCGGGACGCAGTTACCGGTGGTGAAGCCGCCGTCGGCGTCTGGGACGAGCTGGTGCTTGGAGTCGGCGATCCGGGCGCACACCTTGGGGGCATCGCCGATGGCCTTCTGGTAGTCGTTGCCCGAGGACTTGCGGATCGACGGGTTCTGGTCCTCGACGTACCAGGAGCCGCGGTTGTCGGTGGCCTGGGTACCCATGACCTCGGCCGGCGGTGTGACACCGTCCCCGCCGTAGATGTGCAGGTGGAAGCCGCCGGCGGTGTTCGGGGTGGAGCCGGCGAAGTCCGCCTCGTAGTCGATGGTGAGGGTGGCGCCGTCGAATGTCGCGCCGGTCAGGCAGACCCACCGGGTGTTCGCCTTGATGGCATCGGTGCACTGCTCGTCGGCCGGCACCGCGGGCGTCGAGGCGGAGGGTGTCGGGGCGGCCGAGGCGCTGGCGGCGACCGAGGTACTCGTGGACGGCGTGCCGACGGCGGTCGGTGTCCCGCCGCCATCGGGACCCATCTGGGTCCAGGCGTAGGCCCCTGCGGCCAGCAACACGGCTGCTCCGGCCGCGAGCGCCGGGGCGCGCCAGGCGGCGCGCCGGGCCGGCGGACTGTCCGAGTAGCCGTTGCCGGTCAGCGGGAAGACGTCGGGGTCGTGGCGCTGCAGGAACTCGGTCGGCGCACTCGCCCCCGGGTGAGCACCCGTCGGATCCGTGGGCGGACGGTACGACGGCGGGTGTGCGGCGGCTGCCGGGGAGTCGAACGAGGGCATCTGCAGCTGAGGAACCCGAACCGGCGGGACGTCGGCCGCGGCCGCGGCTGCGGCGCCCGCCGCCGGGGCGGCGATGCCCATCGGGCTGGTGATCGGTGCGCGCTGACCAGCGTGTCCGGCGGGGGCCGGCGCCTGGTCGGCCGACTCGACCGGGGCGCCGCTGGCCACCCAGGCCGCGCCGAGCGCGATCGCATGCTTGGGGTGGGCGTCGACGGCCACCGGGCGGCCGAGCTCCGAGCCGACCATCTGGGCCACGACCGGCATCCGGGAGGACCCGCCGACCAGCAGTACCGAGTGCAGCTCCTCCGCGCTGACCCCGGCAGAACGCAGCGCCCGGCGCAGCGCCGCGATGGTGTCGTGCAGTGCCGGGCGGACCATCGCCTCGAGCTCGGCGCGGGTGAGCCGCACCTCGGTGACCAGGTTGGGCAGGATCACCGGAACTGTGGCATCGGTGTCCGCCGACAGCGCCTCCTTGGCCTGGGTGCACTCCTCCCGCAGCCGTGCGACCGCAGCGATCGCGGCCGGATCCTCCTCGTCGAGCCTGCCCAATGCCCCGCCCAATGCGGAGCTCACGTGGGCGAACACGGCGGCGTCGAAGTCGATGCCGCCCAGCCGCTCGATGCCCTCGGGCTGGCCGAGCAGAGTGAACCCCGTGTCGCTCTTGCGCAGCACTGCCGCGTCGAACGTACCGCCGCCGAGGTCGTAGACGGCCACGATCGCGCCTGACGGGAGCCGTTGCTGGTGGGCGTAGAAGACGGCCGCAGCCTCGGGCTCGGTGATCAGTGTGACCGGTGGTTCGAGGTCGGCGATCCGCACGGCCTGGTGCAGCAGATCGGTCTTGTACGGTCCCCAGTTCGCCGGGTGGCAGACGCAGACCGCAGCCGGCTGGCCGCCCTGGCGGGTGACGACTTCGTCGACCATCGAGCGCAGCAGCCGGCCCGAGAGCGCCTCCGCCGAGTACGGCGTCCCGCCGAGCAGGATCGGCGTGGTGTCGCCCAGGCGCCGCTTGAACTCTCGGGCGACCCGGTGCGGCTCGGTCAGCCCGCGGCGGTTCGCAGCCTCACCGGTGACGATCGTCTCGTCCTGTCGCAGGAGGACGACCGACGGGATCGCCGCGCCGCGGCTGCCGAGCGAGGCGACCTCGGCGCGGCCGTCGCTCCAGATCGCGGCCGCGCTGAAGGTCGTGCCGAGGTCGATGCCGAGTGCGTACATCGCGGTGCTCCCAGGTTCCCCGGGCGGGTGCCGGTGGTGTCGTGCGGATCGGTCGGGCGGTTCAGGTGCCGTGCAGTGGATGCTAGGGAGGGCGGCAGCACTGCGCCCAGACCTGGAGGCTCACCAGGGGGACATGACGGGGATGTCCCCCAACCCCCGGCGCGAGCGGTGTTCCTACACTGCTGGCATGGACACCGTGCGACCGCTGCGGTCGGTGCTCGACGACCTCGTCGGGGCGGGGGAGGGGCCCGGCGAGGCGGAGCAGGCGCTGCGCGTGGCCGGTCACCAGGACCTGGCCCCGGAGCTGCTCGCCGAGGCCGTGGTGAGCTACGCCGCTCTGGCGCCGCCGGCTCTCGCCGAGCACCTCGCTCCGTTCGTGACGGCGCAGAGCCCCGCGGCCGTGGCCACCGGCCCAGGGTCCGTCGACGCCGGCCCGGGCTGGGGACTCGATCTGATCGCGACGGCCCGACGGGACGACGATCTCGACGACCTCGGGGCGGTCACCGATCCGCAGGACCTGGACGGACTGGACGTGCTCGATGAGACCGCCGGTCCGCTCTCGGGTGCGGAGCAGCCGTCCGCACCGGACGACGTGGACGTCGAGGAGCTCGACTTCGGTGCCGCGCCGTCGCCGGGCTCGGCCGATGAGTGGGCGAGCGAGGCGAACCCCCCCAGTGACGCCACCGTGGACGGTCCATTCGACAGCCCGCTCGGCGTCCCGTTCGACGTCTCGATCGACATCCCGGTCGACACCGAACCGCCTGCCGAGGAACCGCTCGGCGGTCCGGTCCTGGACGTCGATCCCGACCGGGTCCTCGACGCCGACGCGGCGTCGACCGAGGCGCCGGACGAGGAGTCGCCGGGGGAGCTCCCGCCGTCCTGGTAGGCCGCACCCGGCGTCAGCGGGCATGGCCGAGCTCCGCGAGAATGCCCTCGCAGGATCGGACCGCCACCCGGGACGCCACGGCGAGGTGGTGGTCCGTCATCGGGTTCTCGGCGCGTCGCTGCCAGCGGGCCAGGGCCTGCTCGGCGGCGTCCCGGCGCTCGCTCTGGTTGCTGTCCTCGGCGAGCCCGAGCCGTACGTGCGTCTGCGCCCCTGAGCCACCAACCACCGTCTCCAGGTCGGTCAGCACCTCGGGACGACCGGGGACCCAGCCGGCTCGCACCGAGGACAGCACCCGCAGCTCGTTGAACGGATGCGCGGAGCTGAGGATCCCCTCCACCTCGGCCGCCAGGGCGGCGCTGCCCGGCCGGGGGTCGCCGCGCAGGACCGCATCCAGCCCGAGCAGTGCAGAGCGGCTCTTCAGTACCTCGCGCCGTTCGAAGAACAGCGACCGCAGCAGGTCCTGGAGCGCCTCGACGCCGCTGCGCTCGGCGAGCTCGCGGGACAGCTCGGTGGCGGTGGTGGCGACTGCGCGTCGTAGCAGGGTGCTGGCCAGCCGGACGCCGAACAGCCCGAACCGCTCGAGCAGCGCCTGCCGCTCGATCGAGGTGAGCCCGAGCTCGGGCATCGACTCGGCGAAGCGGTCCACCGACAGCAGCAGGCCGTCAACCTCACGCGGGGCCCGTTCGGCGACTCGGCGCAGGTGGGCGACCTCGTCCTCGGTCAGGGTCGCCGCCGTCTCGGCGAGCAGCCCGGCCACCGGGATCACCGTCTGCACCAGCCGGCGCACCGATGGGTCGGCCGAGAGCCGGGCCGCGATCCGGCGCGCCGAGGCCATCGCGTCGAGCCGCCCGGCGCCGATCTCGTCGGCCCGGGACAGCACCCCGATTGCGTTGATCGGGTTGGGCGGGGCGGCGTCGGCGTCGTGGAAGGCGGCCAGGAAGTCCAGGTCCGTCGAGTGCAGGTGTTTCATCAGGTAGAGGACGGCATCGGCAGGCGCCTCGTCCTCATCGACCGGAGCCAGCCAGTCCTGGGCCCGGCTTGCCAGCTGCGCCGACAGCGACCCGAGCCCCGGGGTGTCGATCAGCGTCGCCCGGCGCAGTGCCTGGGAGGGCCAGGTGACGACGAGCTGGTCGATCTGCCCCGGGTCCAGCCCGCCCAGGTCGATCTCGAGGGAGCCCGACTCGCGGGCGAAGCGTGCCTGGCGTGCCGGCACGCCCCGGGGATGGATCGTGACGGAGTAGGTGTGCCCGTCCTGGAACCAGGTGATGACCCGGGTGCACTCCCCGGCGTCGGTCGGGGCCAGCCGCTCTCCGACCAGAGCATTGAGCAGGGTTGACTTGCCGGACTTGACGCGGCCGGCGATCGCCACCCGCAGCGGACCGTCCAGCCGCTCCTGGGCCTGGGCAAGGCCCGCAGCATGCGGCGTGCCGCGGTAGACGTCCTGCGCCTGCGCCAGCACGGCCCGGGTGCGGTCGACGAGGATCACCCGGCCACCGCCTCGGCCCGGGTCCGCAGCGTGCGGAGCCGGTTCAGCTCGGCGTCCAGGTTGCGCAGCCGGTCTTCGCGCTCACTCTGCGACTGCCGTGCGATGTCGGAGGCCGCCTTGAGCGCCTCGGCGGTGGAGCGGTTGAGCTCTTCGGCCCGGGCACTGTAGTGGTCGCGCAGCTGACGCTGGATGCGTCGCAGGGTGTCGCGCGAGTCCTTGCCGGTGACGAAGCTGACCTCGTCGCAGTAGCGCCGTACCGAGTTCTTCGCCTGCGCCCGGCGCTGGGTGAGCTGGCGCTTCTTCTCCTCGCGCAGACCCCGGTGGCCCATGATCAACCCGATGCCGATCCCGATCGGGCCGAGTGCCACACCCGCCATGCTGCTCAGCATGGTGAACATCAGCGCCCCGCCGTAGCTGCTGCGCAGAGCCACCATGGTCTGCTTGCCGACCCCCATCTTCCCGAACTCGACGTCCCTGCCGCCCATCGCCTGCGCGAGCAGCGGTTCGGGATGGTAGACGGCGAACCGGTCCAGGACCGATGCCGACGCCTGCCGGAAGTGCTCGGCGACCTGCTCGCTGAGCTCCGCCGCCCGATCCCGCAGCTGGGTGTAGTTCTCGACGAGCTCATGAGAGGTTCGGGCCCGGACCCAGGCCTCCAGCTCGGCCCACGAGTCGGCCGGGTCGGCCGCCTCGATCACCTCGTCGACCTCCTGGACGATCGTGCGGATCCGAGCCCGCAGGTCGTGGTCGATGTCCGAGCCGAGGTCGGCGATGCCGTCGCTGAGGGTCTGGCTCCACCGGGCGGCGGCATGCTTGAGCGCCTCCACCTGCAGCTTGACCGAGCTGAGGTCATCGACCACCTTGCGTGCGGCCAGCGGGTCCGCGAGCGCCGCCCGCTCGGCCTCGAACGGTGACTCCAGCTGCCGGCAGACCTCGACCACCTCGCCGGCCGCCCGGGCGGCCAGCTGCTGGGCGGCTCCGGCGCCCACCGTGTCCCGGACGAAGGTGACCAGGTCGGGGAAGCCGGACTCGCGGTTGAGCTCGGCGTCCTTCGCCGCCACCGCCCGCGCCCGCAGCGTCGAGGAGACCGCGAGGACGCCGAGCCCGCCGTTGTGCAGCCCCTGGCCCCGCAGGTGGGACTCGTCGAGATCACGGATCGTCCGCCACGCCGGGTAGAGGTCCTTCTTGGTGAGGACGAGGACGACGGTGTCGCACAGCCGCCTCGCCTGGCGCAAGAAGTCGAGCTCGGAGCGGGTCAGCTCCTGCGATGCGTCGGTGACGAACAGGACGGCGTCGGCCATCGACACCGCGGCCAGACTTGCCGCCGCAACCGGGGACCCGAGCCCACCCACTCCCGGGGTGTCGACGATCACCAGTCCACCGGCGAGCAGCGTGCGAGGGATCCGCACGTCGACGCCGAGCACCCGCTGCCCGCCGGACCCGGTAGGAGCGACTCGGGTGCCCGGGACTCCGGTTTCGACGATGTAGCGGCGCAGCTGGTCCATGTCGACGGGCTCGCGACCGGGCGGGTCGCCGTCCAGAACGAGCTCGGCGAGCGGTTCGGCGCCGTGACGGACGTGGGTCGGCAGGGCGGTGGCCACGTCGTCGTCCACCGGGCACACCGTTCCCCCAGCAACGCGTTCACCAGGGAGCTCTTGCCCTGCTTGAACTCGCCCACCACGACGACGGTGATGCTCGGGTCGGCCAGGGACCCCTTCACGGCCTCGAGCCGGGCGATCAGGTCCGGGCGGTCGTAGGCCTGGCAGGCTGTGACCCCGAGGCTGACCACGTTCACCGCCGCGGCGGACTGCGCAGCGCCCTGGTCGCTCATCACGTGTCCCTTCCTCGGCTCCCTCGTCGGCGGTCGTCTCAGGCCCGGTCGGCGACCGTACGCCGCGCGACCGGACGCGGGGCACGACGACGGGCCGGGAGCGCGGACGCTCTCGGCCCCGTCGCCGACCTCGTCATGCTCAGCTCAGGTCCTCGAGGGCCTCTGCGCCCTGGGGCTCCGGCCCGCTCTCCACCGCCGGTGCGAACACCTGCTCCTGATGGTCGTCGACGTGCGTGACGTGGCTGAGCGGCTCGGGGTGCCCGTTGCCGCCCTGCGGGTCCCCGCGGCCGAGGTCGATGTCGAGGTTCTGCGAGGCGTCCTGGTCGAGGTCGCCGTCACCCTGCTCGTTGCCGACGTTGGAGTTCTCCAGTGTCGAGTCGGTGATGATGTTCTCCTGCCTCGTGACGTCGCCCTCGCCGAACCCGAAGACCGCGTCGTCGCCCTCGACCTGCACCTGGGTCACCTCGTTGTCGTTCCCGACCACGGCGTTCTCCACGTCGCCGTCGGCGATGATCCCGGTGTTGCTGCCCGTGACGATGGGTCCGTCGTTGTCGCCGCTCACCTGCACCGCGCCGTCGCCGGTGTTCGCCTGGCCGTAGTTGTCGCCGTCGATGACCTGGGCCTGGTCGCCCGTGGCCGCGTTGACCTCGTTGTCCTCACCGGAGGTCGCCACCGAGCCGTCGCCGACCGCGTTGGCGTTGTCGACGTCGAGGTCGATGTCGCCGTGCACGTCACCGCTGACGTCGAGGTCGACCGAGTTGTCGATCGAGTTGTCGACCGAGTTGTCGACGATCGTCTGGGTGATGCTGTGGTCGTCCTGGTAGGTCACGTAGGTGACCGTCTGCAGCTGCTGGACGACATGCTCCACCGGGTTGCTGGCCGGGGCCGGCCCGCTCGGGGCCGGGGTGTACCCGCCGGAGGAGCCCGACGGGGCGTAGGAGCCGCTCGGGCTGCTCGAGTAGCCCTGCCAGGCGCTGCGCGCACCCTCGGGCACGTCGCCGGTCGAGCACACCTCGCCGGCGAGCTGGTACACGTCCACGCCGCCCAGGTCGTGGTCGGTGATGCCCTGCGCTGCGACGACCCCCATCGGGTCGCCCGCGAACTGGGCGGCGACCTCGCGGTCACCCATGATGTCCTGGATCAGCTTCGTGATGAGTTGGACGACGTCCACCATGACTATCTCCTCGGGTCGGGCCGGCCGTTCCGGCTGGCGATGAGTCGATCGTGCTGTGTCCCGATCACCGGGGACATCGGGGTTGTCCCCCTGCCATGGAGGCGGGATGGGGGGTCCCAGATACAGCGGGGTTGGCGCGCAGGCGCGCGGCCGTGCTGGGCGGTGCACGCACCGTTGGGCCGTCACTCTCCACCCTCGCGCCGGTCGTCGTCCACGGTTCGACCGGCAAGGGCGCGCACCGTAGTGCGCCGATCGGCGGTGAGTAGTGACAGGTCAGCCGAGCAGGTCGCGCAGGGAGGCGAGGAGCTCGGCGCGGCTGGTCGCACCCAGCTTGGTGCGGATCCGGGCGACGTGGTGCTCGACGGTCTTGGGGGACAGGTAGAGCTGCGCGCCGACCTCCCGATGCGTGCGGCCCTCGAGCACCAGCCGGGACACCTCCACCTCGCGCTCGGACAGCCCGGCCCGGTCGCGCCGGGCCGCGCCGTCGCCCGCCCGTGCGGGCTCGCCGGCCCGGTCCGGCTCCGCGGTCGATAGCTCGCGGGCGCGCTCGAGGAGCCGGCGGGTGACGCCCGGGTCGCTGCCGGTGATCGCCGCCTGCCCGGCCAGCCGCGACGCCTCCCACGGCAGGTCTGCCGTCGCCAGCGACTCCACGCACGAGGCGACCTCCGGTTCGTCGACGGTGCCGGTGACCACGGCCGCCCACGTCCGGGCCGCGGAGCGTAGGGCAACCTGCCGCACCGGCCCCGGGCCAGCCTGCTCGAGGCGTTCGGCGGCGTCCTGCGCGGCCTGCGGGTCGTCGGTGGCCACGGCCATCTGCAGCCGAACCCAGCCGAGGGCGGTGTCCCACGCGGCGGGCCGCCCGAGGCCGGACAGCTGCTGCTCAAGCAGGTCCAGCACCGGCATGATCCGGTGCAGCAGGCGGAGCCGCGCCGCAGCGACCGCCAGCTCCTCGATCACTTCGACGTGGAACAGGTCGACGGCCCGCCGGGCGAGCTCCGGCTCGACCGCGGCCCACGCCTGCCGCAACCGCGCGATGTCGCCGGAGCGCCGGGCGAGGCCGGCCAGCAGCGCGGCCCGGACCAGCCGGTCCCGGCCGGTGAGCGAGGCCGGGGCGGGCCGGCGTACCTCGGCCAGCGCGGTGTCGAACCGTCCGGTGCGCATCCGGACCCAGGCGAGGAGCAGACGGTGCCGGTCGGCCGCGACCGGACCGCCCACCTGTGTGGTGCCCGCCCGGCCGAGCAGGTGCTCCGCAGTCGGGCTGTCCCCGGCGCAGACCGCCACGAGCGCGCCGAGCGCGTGTGCGGTGTCGGGAAGTACGAGGGCCGGCGGACCGGCCTCCAGCGCCTCGGCCGCGTCGATGAACAGCGGCACCGCATCGGCGGGTACCAGGGCGCCCCTCGCCGCGTCGGCGAGCAGGCGGACGGCGGGCGGGGCGGTGCCCGGCTCCGCCGTCGGTCCTGGGCCGAGCACAGCTGGGTCGAGGCCGGCGGCAGCGTCTGGTTGGTGGGGAGGGCGCCCGGTAGCCACCTGGGCCGGGACGGCGAGCAGCCGGCCCAGTATGCCGGTGCCGGCCAAGAGGTCCGCGCATCGCTCGGTGCGGCCCTGGTGGGCCGCGATCGCCGCCGCGACCAGTCGCAGCCGGACCAGCTCGGTCGCCGCCGACCCCGGCCCCGGTGCAGTGTCGGCGGCCATGCCGAGCAGCGCCGCGGCCTCGGCGCGGGTCGCCCGGACCGGGAGGTCGGCTGCGTCGTGGTCTGCCCACCCGAGCCCGCCGGCGTCGTCGGCGTCCTCGAGCCAGCCGAGGGCATCGGCCGGGGCGGAGATCCGCAGAACGTCCGCGGCGGCGGCGAAGGCCCGGGCGGCGAGGTGGCCCCGGGCCCGGGCCTCGCGCAGCAGCCGTGCGGCGAGCAGCGGGTCGGCTCCGCCGTCGACCAGTGCCCGAGCCAAGCGCTCCCGCACGGCGCGCCGGCCGGCCGGTCCGGCCACATGCTCGACGGCGTCGGCGACCGCAGGGACCAGCCGTTCGCCGTCCGGTACGAGCAGCCCCATATCGGCGAGGGAACGCAGCGCGGCCGGCAGGGCGTCGAGAGCGATCCCGGCGGATGTGGCCAGGACGTCGTCGGGGACGTCCACGCCCACGGCGAGGACGCGAGCCAGGTCAGCTGTGCCGGCCTCCGTCAAGGCCAACCGGCGCTCGACCCGGGCGGCGAGGGCCGGGACGTCGCCGGGTCCGGACGCCAGGGCCAGGGCGGCAGCGGTCGCCGGCAACCCGGCGGAGGCGTGCAGGATGCGCTCGACCTCCTCGGTGGGTGGGTGCTGTCCTCGTACTCTCGCGACGAGACGCTCGACCCCCTGCGCGTCGAGCGGGCGGAGGTGCTGGGCGGCGCCGCGGGCGGCAAGCACCTCGTCGAGCTCGGCGAGGGCCGGCGAGCCGATCGTCGGCCTGCGGCTGACCAGCACGTCGAGGCCGTCGCGGGCCGCGGCGGTCAGCATGTGCAGGGCGCCTGCGTCCAACCGGTGCACGTCGTCGACGACCACCAGCTGCCGGGCCTCGGCTGCGGCGGCGAGCCTGGCGGAGAAGGCATCCAGGTCCGCGACTGGTACGACGACCCGTTCGACGGCGTGGCCCTCGAGGGCTGCCAGCTGGTCCATCCGATGGCTACGGCCCGAGCCGTCGACCCCGACCACGACGCACACCCGACCCGGTCCGGGCTCTGGCGGCGTATCCGTCGAGGGCACGCGGAGATCCTAGGCGCCGGGCACGGTGCGCCGACTCGGGCGCCGCCGGCGTCAGGGCAGGAACAGCATCGAGTCGCCGAACTCGTGCCAGAGGTAGTCCTCGCCCAGGGCCGCTGCGTAGGCCGAGCCGACCAGATCGGCGCCCGCTACGGCGGTGAGCAGCAGCAGGTGGCTGGCCTCGGCCTCGTGCAGCCCGGTGAGCAGGCCGTCGACCACCCGGGCACGGCGGGTGCCGTCCAGGACGAGGTCGGTCCACCCCGACGCCGCGCGCACCTCGCCCCAGGGGGTCGCGGCCGTCTCCAGCGCCCGCACCACCGTCGTGCCGACGGCGACCA
Organism: uncultured Actinomycetota bacterium; assembly: GCA_963825645.1. Classification (GTDB taxonomy): domain Bacteria; phylum Actinomycetota; class Actinomycetes; order Actinomycetales; family Kineosporiaceae; genus JADJPO01. The sequence continues at coordinate 172,645 of CAWGTT010000005.1, read as the reverse complement.
CCCGGCCTCCGGCCAGGCGGGTTGCGGTCACCAGGCGGGCGGTGTGCGCGGGGACGGTGAAGCGTTCCGGCGCAGGCGGTTCGTGCAGCTGCGGGCTGGAGACGCCGCCATGCAGGGCGAGCCCGGTGACCACCACTCCTCGTGAGATCAGCTCGACAAGGATCCGGTCGGTGAACGGCCGCCCGGCGCTGGCCATCTCGGCGCTGCCGGGCTCCGAGGCGTACACGGTCTGGTAGGCCTGCATCGGGTAGGCGTCGTCGACGTAGTCGTACCGGATCGGCCGCCCGTACCGGGCGAGATGGTCGGCGAGGTCGGTGGCTCCGGTGACCTCGGCCCGCCAGAGCCGGCTGGGGTGACGGGAGGGGTCCGGGTGACCCGCGACCAGCCGGACCCGGACGCCGCCGCTCAGCACGACGCGGGCGCCGGGGAGCAGACCGAGATCGGGCCCCGAGCCGTCGGGCAGCCGGATCTCGAGGACCCAGCTGCCGTCGTCCAGTACTCCGCTCACGTGCACCGTCCTGTCCCGGGCGTCGACCGAGCCGGTCAGCGCCGCGGGCACCGTGGCCGAGGTGTTCAGCACGACGAGGTCACCCGGCTCCAGCAGGCCGGGCAGGTCGCGGAAGCGCCGGTGTGCGATCCGGCCGGGGCGGGCCTCGAGCAGCCGGACCCCGTCCCGGGTCAGCCCGCGGTGCTCCGGGGGTCGCCCGGCCTGCCGGCTCGGGGGGAGGGTGAACCGTAGGGTCATGGTGCCGTTCCGGTCTGGACCGGGGCAGCCGTGACCAGGTCCGCAGCGCGGTAGCGTCCGCTCGGCGGTCGGCGCCGCAGGAGCTCCAGCACCGCCGGGACGACGCTCGCCGGGCTCGGCCGGTCGCCGATGTCCTCACCGGGGAAGGCCTGCTGGTGCAGGTCGGTATTCATGTCGCCGGGATCGACGGCATACACGGCGAGCTCGGGGTGCTCGACGCCGAGCACGGCGGTCAGCCTGTCGAGCGCCGCCTTCGCCGCGCCATACCCGCCCCAGCCCGGGTAGGCCTCGACGGCGGCGTCCGAGGAGACATTGACCACAACGCCGCCCGCCGCCTGCAGCAGCGGTCTGACGAGCTGGAACAGCGCGAGCGGTGCCATCGTGTTCACCGCGAACACCTGGTCGAGAGTGTGCAGTGGGTAGTCCCTCAATGCCGGTTGCGGGCTGGGTCCGAGCACGCTGGCGTTGTTCACCAGCAAGTCCAGGCGGCCCAGCTCGGTGACGGCGTCCGCGAGCCTGCGCCGATGGCGCGGGTCGGCGACGTCCCCCGGCAGGGCGGTGACGGCGGCGCCCGGGCCCAGCTCGGTCACGCTGCGCTCGAGCCGGACGGCGTCCCGCGCGTTCAGGATGACATGCCAGCTGTCCTGGCACAGTGCCGAGACGAGATGTCGGCCCAGGCCCATCGAGCCGCCGGTGACGAGCGCGACCGTTGTCGTGGAAGGAGTCATGAGACCATGCTCCAAGTTCACGTGAACGTGAAGTCAAGACGATTGGTGGCATGCGCCGGTGGACGAGCTGCTGAGCATCGGAGAGGTGGCGCGCCGCTCCGGGGTTGCGGCGTCCGCGCTGCGCTACTACGAGAGCATCGGACTCATCTCCAGCACGCGGGGCGCGGGCGGACGGCGATACTACGAGCGCGGCGTGCTGCGCCGGGTCGCATTCATCCGCGCGGCTCAGCACGTCGGTCTGTCCCTGGAGGAGGTGTCGGCGGCGCTGGCGACGTTGCCGGCCGGCAGGACGCCGACCAAGGCCGACTGGGTCCGGCTGTCCCGGCAGTGGCGCCACCGGTTGGAGGAGCAGATCGCCGCGCTGGAGGCGCTGCGCGACGGGTTGACCGGATGCATCGGCTGCGGCTGCCTGTCACTGCGCAGCTGCTCCCTGTACAACCCACAGGACCGCGACGCGTCGGCGGGGCCGGGGGCCCGGCGTCTGCCGCCGGCACTTCGCCGGTGAGGATGTGCGCCGCGCGGCTGTGGTCGCGACGCGGGGTGCTGTACCGTTGCCGGGTGCGTTGGACGCAGCTCCTGCTTCGTCGCCGCGGCGGGGCCCTCTAGAGGCCGGACCCCCTGCCGCGGGCGATTCGCGCGTGCCGGCCGCCGTCCGTCACGTCGGCGCAGCCCTCGCCATTGTCTGGTCAAGGCTCGCCGACAGGCCATCGAGTAGGCCCCAGCACACCGTGAGGCGAGCGTGAACAACATCCAGAGACCGTCCGGCATGCCGATCCATCGCTACCGACCCTTCGCGCAGCAGATCCAGGTCTCGCTGCCCGACCGCACCTGGCCGACCAAGACCATCACCACGGCACCGCAGTGGTGCGCCGTCGACCTGCGCGACGGCAACCAGGCCCTGATCGACCCGATGAGCCCGGAGCGCAAACGGCGCATGTTCGAGCTGTTGGTCTCGATGGGCTACAAGGAGATCGAGGTCGGGTTCCCTTCGGCCAGCCAGACTGATTTCGACTTCGTGCGCCAGCTCATCGAGGAGGACCTGGTTCCCGATGACGTGGTGATCCAGGTGCTCACCCAGGCGCGGGACCATCTGATCGAGCGCACCTACGACTCCGTCCGCGGTGCCAAGCAGGCCGTCGTCCACCTGTACAACTCGACCTCGGTGCTGCAGCGGCGAGTGGTGTTCGGGGTGGACACCGACGGGATCGTGGATATCGCGACCGACGGGGCGCGGCACTGCAAGAAGCTGGGCGACGCCGCCGAGGCCGAGGGCACCAAGATCTACTTCGAGTACTCTCCGGAGTCCTACACCGGCACGGAGCTGGAGTTCGCCGCCCGGGTGTGCAACGAGGTCCTCGAGGTGTTCGAGCCTTCCCCGGACCGCAAGGTGATCATCAACTTGCCGGCCACGGTGGAGATGGCCACGCCGAACGTCTACGCCGACTCGATCGAGTGGATGCACCGCAACCTGGCCTACCGCGAGAACGTCGCCCTGTCGCTGCACCCGCACAACGACCGCGGCACCGCGGTCGCTGCGGCGGAGCTGGGCTACCTGGCCGGCGCCGACCGGATCGAGGGGTGCCTGTTCGGCAACGGCGAGCGGACCGGCAACGTCTGCCTGGTCACCCTGGGTCTGAACCTGTTCAGCCAGGGTGTCGACCCGATGATCGACTTCCACGATATCGACGAGGTCCGTCGCACCGTCGAGTACTGCAACCAGCTGAAGGTGCCCGAGCGCCACCCGTACGGCGGTGACCTGGTCTACACGGCGTTCTCGGGCTCGCACCAGGATGCGATCAAGAAGGGTTTCGACGCCCTGCAGCGGGACGCGGACGTCGCCGGTATCCCTGTCGACCAGCAGACCTGGGCGGTGCCCTACCTGCCGATCGACCCGAGGGACGTCGGGCGCAGCTACGAGGCCGTGATCCGGGTGAACAGCCAGTCCGGCAAGGGCGGCGTGGCTTACCTGATGAAGAACGAACACCACCTCGAGCTGCCCCGGCGCCTGCAGATCGAGTTCAGCCAGGTCGTCCAGCAACACACCGACGTGGCCGGTGGCGAGGTGGCTCCCGAGGAGATGTGGCGGATCTTCTCTGACGAGTACCTGCCGTCCGAGCCGACCCCCACCAACGTGCCCTGGGGCCGGTTCCGAGTACGGGGCATGCAGGTCACCAGCGGCGACGACGGTCTGGATCACCTGTCGGTCGACGTCGAGGACCACGCCCGTCCCCCCGGTGATCAGCTGGTCCGCCTCGACGGGCACGCGAACGGACCGATCTCGGCGTTCGTCCAGGCGATGGCAGAGTTCGACGTGGACGTCCGGGTGCTCGACTACGTCGAGCACGCGATGAGCGCCGGCGGTGACGCGACCGCGGCCGCGTTCGTGGAGTGCGCTGTCGGCGAGCGCGTGCTCTGGGGTGTCGGAATCGACCCGAACATCGTGCGCGCCTCACTCAAGGCCGTCGTGTCGGCTGTCAACCGGGCGCTCGGCCGGCCTCTCACCTGAACAGCGCTCATGCTGAGATGCTGGGGGGATGCCCCTCTACCGTGACGAGGCGGTCGTCCTGCGCACCCAGAAGCTGGGTGAGGCCGACCGCATCGTGACGTTGCTCACCCGTCAGCACGGCATGGTGCGGGCGGTGGCCAAAGGGGTACGGCGGACCAGCTCGAGGCTAGGCGCCCGAGTCGAGCCGTTCATGCTCGTCGACGTCCAGCTCTACCAGGGCCGCTCCCTCGACACGGTGACCCAGGCCGAGACAGTCGGTGCCTACGGCCTGGCCATCGCCGAGGACTACGCCCGGTATACGGCCGGGACCGCGATGGTGGAGACCGCCGAGCGGCTCGTCGAGGCTGAGCGGGAACCGGCGCTGCAGCTGTTCCTGTTGTTGGCCGGTGGCCTGCGATCCCTGGCCACCGGCCGGCACGCTCCCGAGCTGATCCTCGACGCGTTCCTGCTCCGCGCGCTGTCGGTGGCCGGCTGGGCGCCGTCCTTCACCGACTGCGCGCGCTGCGGCGACCTCGGGCCACACCGTTGGTTCTCGCTCGCTTCGGGCGGGTCGGTGTGCTCCCGGTGTCGGCCGTCGGTGAGCACGGCTCCCAGTCCCGAGACGCTCGAGCTTCTGGCCGCGCTGCTCAGCGGCGACTGGCCGACCGCCGACGCCAGTGAGGACCGGCACCGCCGGGAGGCCGGCGGGATCGCCGCGGCCTATCTGCAGTGGCATCTGGAGCGGCGGGTCCGTTCGCTGCGGCTTGTCGAGCGCTGACCGACGGGGATCGCCGCTCGGCCCTGTCGAGCGACCGCTGACATAGGTCACACACCGTCCGGGACCTTGCACCCTGCGAAACAGACCGCTCGGCGAGCGAGCCCGAAATGCCCAACTCGGCAACGGCGATCCGGCGGAAAGTGGACAGTATTCGCAGATACGCGTAATCGTGCAAAGCGCCACGAAAGGCGTCGAAAGATGACTGTCACAACTCCACCGCCCACCGCCGCGATGTCGCCCGGTGACGAGAGGATTCCGTTCACAGCACGGATGGGCGACCCCGGGCCGCTGGGTCTCGCCTGTTTCGCAGCGACCACCTTCGTGCTGTCCTGCTTCAACGCCGGTCTCGTTCCGGCCGACGTCCAGCCCGTCGTCTTCGGCCTGGCTCTGTTCTACGGGGGCGCCGTCCAGGTGATCGCCGGCGTGGTGGAGTTCGTGAAGGGCAACACGTTCGGCGCCGTCGCCTTCTGCTCCTACGGTGCGTTCTGGATGTCGTTCTGGTACCTCAGCGGCAACGCCGGCCTCTTGATCGGGGCGAGCACAGCAGATGACGCCAAGGGCATCGGGGTGTTCCTGCTGGCCTGGACCATCTTCACCGCCTACATGTTCGTCGCCTCGTTCAGGACCAACGCTGCATTGGTGGCCACCTTCGCCGTCTTGACTGCCACCTTCATCGCCCTGACCATCGGGGAGTTCGCCGAGATGAGCTCCGTCCACAAGCTCGGCGGCTGGCTCGGCATCATCACGGCGCTCCTGGCCTGGTACGCCTCCTTCGCCGGCCTGACCAACGCGACAGCCGGACGGACCGTGCTTCCCGTGTACCCGATGAAGAAGTAGCCCCTGTCGATAGGGGCAGCTCGGACGTGGAACGCTGGAGCACGTGAAACGTCGCGCCCAGCGTTCCGCGGCCGCCCGCCCGATGCCCGTCCCACCGCCCGCACACCCGTCGGGCGCACACCCTCCGGCCATCCCCCCCGAGTTCGTGCCCAGGCACGTGGCCATCGTCATGGACGGCAACGGCCGCTGGGCGAACGCCCGGGGCCTGCCCCGGACCAAGGGGCACGAGATGGGCGAGGCGGCGCTGCTGGACGTCGTCGCCGGGGCCATCGAGATCGGCCTGACGCACATCTCGGCCTACGCGTTCTCCACCGAGAACTGGCGGCGCTCTCCCGACGAGGTCCGCTTTCTGATGGGCTTCAACCGTGACGTGATCCGCCGCCGCCGCGACCAGATGCACGAATGGGGGGTGCGGGTGCGCTGGGCCGGCCGGCGGCCACGGCTCTGGCGCAGCGTCATCAGCGAGCTGGAGACGGCCGAGGAGCTGACTCGGCACAACGACGTGCTGACCCTGACCATGTGCGTCAACTACGGCGGGCGGGCCGAGATCGCCGACGCCGCGCGGGGGATCGCGCGTGAGGTCGCGGCCGGCCGGCTGGACCCGGAGCGGGTGGACGAGCGCACCGTCGCCCGGTTCCTCGACGAACCGGACCTGCCGGACGTCGACATGTTCCTGCGCACCTCGGGGGAGCAGCGCACCTCGAACTTCATGATCTGGCAGGCGGCCTACGCCGAGCTGGTGTTCCTGGACGTGCTCTGGCCCGACGTCGACCGGCGCACCCTGTGGCGGGCGGTCGAGGAGTACGCCCAGCGGGACCGGCGCTACGGAGGGGCGATCGACGCGACCGACGAGGCGAAGGACCTCGCCACGTGACGATGCGGCGCTCTGATCAGAGCAGGCCTCGGGAGCGGCGTCTGCCGGGGACCAATGGCACTCGCAGTCCGCTGCGTCGCGCCCGGAGGATGGGCGCGAGAGGGGGGTGCCGACGATGACAACCATGGCACGCCCGGGCGACCAGGTCGTGATCGATCTGGCGGGTCTTCAGTCCCTCATCGACACCCTGCGCGCCGGCGGCCGCACCGTGGTCGGACCGACCATGCGCGACGGCGCGCTGACCTACGCCGAGATCGACGGGCTCGACGACCTGCCCCGGGGAGTGGGCGACAGCCAGGAGGCCGGCCGCTACCGGCTTCGCGAGCGCGGTGACGGCGCGTTGTTCGGCTACGCCAGCGCGGCGCAGTCCTTCAAGCCCTGGCTGTTCCCTGCCCGCCAGCTGCTCTGGAGCGGCCGCCGCACGGCGGACGGGTTCACCGTCGAGGCGGCGGACGGCGAGCAGGCCCGGCTGGCTCTGCTCGGCGTGCGCGGTTGTGACCTACGGGCGATCGCCATCCACGACCGCGTCCTGGGTGACACGGAACGCCCGGCCGGCGACGCGCACTACCTGGCGGCGCGGACCGACGCGCTGATCATCGCGGTGGCCTGCGCCGAGCCGAGCGGCACGTGCTTCTGCGTCTCGATGGGAACCGGGCCACACCCAGGCGCCGGCGCCGACCTGGTGCTCACCGAGCTCGACGTGGACGCCGACCATCGGTTCCTGGTCGAGGTGGCCACCGAGCGCGGGGCGTCGGCGCTCGACGACCAGGTCCCCACCCGCTCGGCGGATGACGCCGACCTGACCGCCGCCGACGCCGTGGTGCGCGAGGCCACCGGGCGGATGGGGCGCACGATGCAGACCGAGGGCCTGCGCGAGGTGCTCTACGCCGCCGTCGACAGCCCGCACTGGGACGAGGTGGCCGACCGCTGTCTTGCCTGCACCAACTGCACGCTGGTCTGCCCGACCTGCTTCTGCACCAGCGTGCACGACGTCTCGGACCTGACCGGCGACGAGGCACAACGCTGGCGGGTCTGGGACTCCTGCTTCACCGCCGGTTTCTCCTACATCCACGGCGGCAGCGTCCGGGAGTCGACTCGCGCCCGGTACCGGCAGTGGATGACGCACAAGCTGGCCGCCTGGCAGGACCAGTTCGGCTCCTCCGGGTGCGTCGGCTGCGGTCGTTGTATCACCTGGTGCCCGGCAGCCATCGACATCACCGAAGAGGCCGCGGCGCTGAGGTCCGCCGCGTCCCGGGAGGAGTGAGCATGCGAACGATCGACGAGCTCCTGCATGAGCAGCCCTTCTTCGCGGGTCTGGACGAGTCGGTGATCCGATTGGTGGCCGGCTGCGCAGTCAACGTGCACTTCCGTCCCGGGGAGTTCCTGTTCCGTCAGGGCGACTCAGCGGAGAAGTTCTACATCATCCGGCACGGATCGGTCGCCCTGGAGGTGCACAGCCCCGCGAGGGGGGCGGTCGTCATGGACACCGCCGACGACGGTGAGGTCGTCGGCTTCTCGTGGCTGGTCCCGCCCTTCCGCTACCTGTTCGACGCCCGGGCGGTGCAGGAGACCAGCGCGGTGTCCTTCGACGGCACCTGCCTGCGGGGCAAGTGCGATGACGACCCGCGGATCGGCTACCAGCTCATGCAGCGCACGGCCCACGTCATGTACGACCGGATGCACGCCGCGAGGGTTCGCCTGCTCGACCTGTACGGGACTCCCAGTGCCGCCGCCCGCTGACCAGGCCGTCACGACCCTCGCCCCCGCAGCCGTCGACGCCATGCTGCCCCGGCCGTTCCGGGTGGTCGGCAACCGGCAGGACACCCGGGACACGGTCACGCTCTCGCTGGAGCCGGTTGACGGCCCACCGCTGGAGTTCAACCCAGGCCAGTTCACCATGCTCAGCGCCTTCGGGGTCGGTGAGGTCCCGATCTCGATCAGCAGCGCCCCCGGGGTCGGGCCGCTCCGTCACACCGTGCGGGACGTGGGCGGGGTCACCCACGCCCTGGTCCGGGCCACGGAGGGCAGCGTGCTCGGCGTCCGAGGCCCCTACGGCACCGGTTGGGACGTCGCCGGCGGCCGAGGCGGGGATGTGGTCCTGGTGGCCGGCGGGATCGGCCTGGCGCCGCTGCGGCCCGCCGTTCTCGAGGTGCTCGCCGACCGCGACGCCTTCCGGCGGGTGGTGGTGCTCTACGGCACCCGGACCCCGGAGGACGTCCTGTTCGGAGTCGAGCTCGAGCAGTGGCGCAGTCAGGGGCTTGAGGTCGAGGTGATCGTCGACTACGGCCCGCCGTCATGGCACGGCCGAGTGGGTCTGGTGACCAAGCTGGTGCCTCGGGCCGGGTTCGACCCGACCCGCACCCTGGCCCTGGTCTGCGGGCCCGAGGTGATGATGCGCTACTGCGCGGATGCGCTGACGGACCGCGGCGTCCCAGCGCCGCGGATCAGGTTGTCCATGGAACGCAGCATGGCCTGCGGCATCGGGCTGTGCGGCCACTGTCAGCTGCGCGAGTACTTCGTGTGCTGCGACGGTCCGGTGTTCGGCTACGACCGGCTCGAGCCGCTGCTCGCCCTGCGGGAGGTGTGAGGCATGTCGATGCCGTTCGGATCCGCCCCCGACCCGCGTCCGTCGCTGGCGGTGTGGAAGTTCGCCTCCTGCGACGGCTGCCAGCTGAGCGTGCTGGACTGCGAGGACGAGCTGCTCGCGCTGGCCGATGCGGTGCACATCGCCTACTTCCCGGAGGCCACCCGAGCGGTCGTGGCCGGGCCGTACGACCTCTCCCTGGTCGAGGGCTCGATCACCACTGCCGAGGACGCCGAACGGATCCAGGAGGTCCGGCGGGTCTCCAAGACGCTGATGACTATTGGGGCCTGTGCGACGGCGGGAGGGATCCAGGCGCTGCGCAACTTCGCCGACGTCGCTCAGTTCAGCTCGGTGGTCTACGCGAACCCGTCGTACATCTCCACCCTCGAACGCTCCACGCCGATCGCCGACCACGTTCGCGTCGACGCCGACCTGCGCGGGTGCCCGGTCGACCGCTACCAGCTGCTCGAGGTGCTCGCGGCATTCCTGCAGGATCGGCGTCCGCGGCTGGATACCGACAGCGTGTGCGTGACCTGCAAACGCCGCGGCATCGTCTGCGTGGCGGTGGCTCACGGCACACCCTGCCTCGGCCCGGTCACCCACGGCGGCTGCGGCGCCCTCTGCCCGGCGTTCGACCGCGGCTGCTACGGCTGCTTCGGCCCGGTGGCGGGGGCCAACACCGACTCGCTGGCGTCCCGACTGGTCGACGTGGGCGTGCCGCGGCGCGACGTCGTCCGGCTGTTCCGCACCTTCAACGCCGGCGCCGAGGCGTTCCGGGCCGAGAGCACGCGCCAGGAGCAGGACGAGGCCCGCGAGCACCGTGAACGTCAGGAGGTCCGGCCATGACCCATCGGATGTCCGGCGACGGGCGGGTGCTCACCGTCGAGACCCTGGCCAGGGTCGAGGGCGAGGGCGCCATGCACGTCCGTGTGCGCGGCGAGGAGGTCACCGACGTCCAGCTGCAGATCTACGAGCCGCCGCGGTTCTTCGAGGCGTTCCTGCGCGGACGGGACTACACCGAACCGCCTGATATCACCGCGCGGATCTGCGGGATCTGCCCGGTGGCCTATCAGACGTCGGCCTGCAACGCGATCGAGCAGGCCTGCGGCGTCGTCGTTCCCGAGGAGATCCGGCTGCTGCGCCGGTTGCTGTACTGCGGCGAGTGGATCGAGAGCCATGCCCTGCACGTGTACCTGCTACACGCGCCGGACTTCCTCGGATACCCCGGTGCGATCGAGATGGCTCGCGACTACCGCGATCTGGTCGAGCAGGGGTTGCGGTTGAAGAAGGCCGGCAACGAGCTGTTGGAGCTGCTGGGCGGTCGGGCGATCCACCCGATCAACGTTCGCGTCGGGGGTTTCTACCGCGTGCCGGACCGAGAGAGCCTGCGGGCGTTCCGGCCGGTCATGCAGCAGGCCCTGGACGACGCACTGGCGACCGTGCGAGCCGTCAGCGGGTTCGAGATGCCGGACTTCGAGCAGCCCTACACCTACCTGTCGTTACGCCGCGAGGACGGCTACCCGCTCGAGTCCGGCACCGTGTTGACGTCCACGGGACTCAGCTTCCCCGTGGAGCGCTTCGACGAGCACGTGGTGGAACAGCACGTCGCGCACTCCAACGCCCTGCACGCCTGGCTGCGCGGCAGCGGACAGTACGTCGTGGGGCCGCTGGCCCGGTACTCGCTCAACCACGACCAGCTCAGCGACGTGGCCAAGGACGCCGCCGCGGTTGCCGGGCTCGGCACGACGTGCCGAAACCCGTTCCGTTCGATCGTGGTCCGCGCCGTGGAGCTGGTCGAGGCGTGCCAGATCGCCTTGTCGATCATCGACGACTGGCGGGGCGCCCCCGCCGCCTCCGTGCCGGTCGAGCCCCGCGCCGCAGTGGGGTACGGCGCCAGCGAGGCCCCGCGTGGCCTGCTGGTCCACCGCTACCGGTTGGCCGAGGACGGCACGATCGAGGATGCGGTGATCATCCCGCCGACGTCGCAGAACCAGTCGAGCATCGAGTCCGACCTGCGCGGCTTCGTGCAGGAGCGGCTCGACCTTCCCGACGAGGAGCTCACCCGTCAGTGCGAGCAGGCCATCCGCAACTACGACCCGTGCATCTCCTGCGCGACGCACTTCCTCGACCTGAGCATCGAACGGACCTGACATGACGCTGGTGGTCGGGATCGGCAACCCCGACCGTGGTGACGACGGCGCCGGCCCTGAGGTCGCCGCCCGGGTGGCGGCTCTGGACCTGCCCGGGGTCCGGGTGGTCCGCTCCGCTGAACCGATCCGGCTGCTCGACCTGTGGGACGGCGAGTCCGACGTCGTCGTCGTCGACGCCGTTCGGGTCGACCCAGGTCGCGACGAGCGCCCACGTGCGGACTCCGTGCTCGTCGATGAACCCGGACCGGTTCTGGTGCTGGACGTCGATGCTCACCCGCTGCCGGCGTGGGCCGGATCCGGTGGGACGCATGGGTTCGGGGTCGCCGCCGCGGTCGAGCTGGCCCGCGCGCTCGGCCGGCTGCCCAGTCGGCTGACTGTGGTGGGGGTTGCCTGCCGGCAGTTCGGTCACGGGGCCGGGCTGTCCACGGACGTTGCCGCCGCCGTGGAGGAGGCGGTCGCAGTGGTGGGCGCCAGGCTGTCAGGCTATGCCCGGCCGTCGAGCTGATCAAGGCATTCACGGCAGGTGCCGAACACCTCGACCACGTGCTCGACATCGGCGAAACCGTTCTCGGCGGCTACCTTTCGTGCCCACCGCTCGACCGCCGCGGAGTCCACCTCTACCGTGCGCCGGCAGGTGCGGCACGTGAGGTGGTGGTGGTGGCCGGTGCTGCAGCGCCGGTAGAGCGCCTCGCCGTCCGCGCTGCGCACGACGTCGAGCTCCCCGTCATCGGCGAGGGCCTGCAGCGTTCGATAGACGGTAGCCAGCCCGACGCCCTCCCCGTGCGCGCGTAGGCGGGCATGCAGCTGCTGCGCGCTCTGGAAGTCGTCCGCACCCTTCAGGGCGGCCCAGACGGCGGACCGTTGCCGGGTCCGCAGCCGGGGGGAGCCGGGCTCAGTGGTCGTCATAGTGCGTCCCGTGGACGGCGTGACGGTGGCCGTCGTGGAGGTAGTCGACGTGGTCACCGTGGGCCACGACCTCGTGGCCGCACTCCGGGCCGTGCTCATGGCGATGCTCGACGGGGTCGTGGTGATGCGCGGCATGAACCAGGCTGCGCGCCCACGAGAACGTCGCTGCGACCAGGAAGACGGCGATCGCAAGGAGCACGATCGTGCCGCCTGACGGGGTGTCCGCGTAGTACGACAGGCCCGTCCCGACGACGCTCACGGTGGTCCCGACGGCAACCGCGGTGACGACGCTCCCGCGGAAGCTGTGCGCGGTCACCTGCGCGACCGCATTCGGGACGATCATCAGCGCGCTGATGAGCAGCAGGCCCACGATCCGCATCGAGATGACGACGGTGGCCGCGGTGAGCACCGCGAGGAGCACATTGAGCCCGAGAACGTTCATCCCGCTCGCCCGGGCGAACTCCTCGTCGTTGCTCACCGCGAACAGGCGCGGGGCCATCCCGACGGCGACGGCGATGACGACGGCCGAGAGCACCGCGAAGACGGCGAGGTCGGTCGTGGTCGTCGTGGTGATGGCACCGAAGAGATACGCCGACAGGTTCGCCGGCGTGGAGGAGCTGGACAGTCCGATGAGGACGACGCCGCCGGCGATCCCTCCGTAGAACATGACCGCGAGCGCGATATCGGCGCTCGCCCGGCCGCGTGCCCTGATGAGCTCGATCGCGACCGCACCGCCGACCGCGCATGCCAGGGCGACGAGGACGGGCGCAGTCCCGGTGAGAACGCCCAGCGCGACGCCGGTGAGTGCCACGTGGCCGAGGCCGTCGCCGATGAGAGCGAGCCGGCGCTGCACGAGATAGACGCCGACCACGGGCGCGGTGAGCCCGACCAGGAGCGCAGCCAGCAGCGCGCGCTGCATGAAGTCGTACTGGAGGATCTCCACGTCCTCTCCTTCAGTCGTCCGTGCGGGAACCGGGTAGCCCGGGGTCGCCGAGCCAGCCGGGTACCGGGGACCGCACGGGGTCGTCCGGGCGGCCTGTCTCGCCCGCCGCGATGTGATGCGGATCGTGGCCGGGGTGGGCGTACAGACTGCTTGCGAGCGCCGAGGCTGAGGACAGCGCGACCTCGGCGGCCTCGTCCCCGACGACCCGGCCATCGGCGACCGCGACGACCCGGGTCAGGATCGGAGCGAGCGGTGCGATGTCGTGCGTGACGACGAGCAGGGTGAGCCCGTCGTCGACCAGGTGGGACAAGGTCCGGATCAGACTCGCGGAGTTCTGCGCGTCGACGCCGGCTGTCGGTTCGTCCATGACGAGCACCTCGGGCTCGGCGGCCAGAGCGCGGGCGATGAGGACGCGGCGTTGCTGGCCCCCCGACAGCGTCGACACCGGCGCCCGACGCCGCTCGCCCAGTCCCACGACATCGATCGCCCGGCACACCACGCGGCGGTCGGCCGCGGTCCTCGGTGACCACCAGCGCTTGCGGGGGAGCCGGCCGGACGACACAACCTCCTCGACCGTCGACGGCACGGCGCCGACGACCGTGTGCCGCTGCGGGACGTAGCCGATGCGCCAGCGATCGCGGAACTGCCGCGCCGGCACGCCGAAGAGAGTGACCGTGCCGGCGACGACCGAGGCGAGCCCCAGGACGCCGCGCACGATGGTCGTCTTGCCGGAGCCGTTCGGACCGACGAGCGCGACGACCTCGCCGGGGGCGATGCGCAGGCTGACGTCCCGCACGACCGGTCGATCGCCGTAGCCGATCGAGGCACGGCTCAGTTCGATGACGGGAGGGCGGACGTCCGCCGACCGGGGCTCCTCGCTCACGGGCAGGGCTGGCCGGCCCGCAGGGCGGCGAGGTTCGCGCGCATCACGCCAAGGTAGTCCTGTGCGGCCGACGCGTCGGTGATGCCCTCGATCGGGTCGAGCACGGCCGTTCTCGCGCCTGCCTCGGAGGCGACCGTCCGCGCGACGTCCGGGCTCACGAGCGTCTCGTAGTAGATGGTCGACACGGAGTTCTTACGGACGAAGTCGGCGATGCGTGCAATCGTCGCGGCGTCGGGCTCCGCCTCCGGCGACAGGCCTGCAATCCCGACCTGGATGAGCCCGTACCGCTGGGCGAGGTAACCGAAGGCCTCATGGCTGGTGACGAGGTCCTTGTTCACGCAGGACGCCAGCCCCGCCGTCATCTGCGCGTCGAGGGCCTCGAGGTCGGTGCGCAGCGTTGCGGCGTTCTCGGTGAAGGTCGATGCCTGCGCCGGGTCGGTGGCGGCGAGCCGGCCGGCGATCGCGTCACCGACGTCGGCCAGCCGGGTCGGGTCGAGCCAGAAGTGCGGGTCGGTCGCCTCGCCCGCGCGGCCGCCGTGGTCCGAAACGCTGGTGAGATCCAAGCGGGCGGCGGACGTGACGTCGAAGGCCTTCTTGCCCGCCTCGCTCTTCACGGCGTCGTCGACCGCCGGCTGGAATCCGGCGAGGTAGACGACCAGGTCGGCGTCGCTCACCGCGGCGACGTCCCTCGGGGTCAGCTCGAGGTCGTGCGGTTCCGCACCGGGCGCGGTGAGGTTGGTGACCGACACGACGTCCCCGCCGATCCGTTGCGCGGCGTACTGGAGCGGGTAGAAGCTCGCGACGACATCGAGCCTCCCACCGGAGCCGGCCGACACCGGCGACGGCGAGCCGCACGCGGCGAGGACCAGGGCGACGGCGGGCAGGAGCACCCTGATCGTCGACGCCCACCGCCGACCTGGGGCGTGTCCCGAGCCCAACATGAGAACGATTCTCATTCGACAGGTGTGATCTGTCAAACACCGGCGGGCTCGCTATCGTTCGGCGTGTGCTCGTCGTCACCCGGTACCGCGTCTCGGCCGAGGAGGCCTCAACCTTCGCCGATCTGGCGGTGCAGGCACTTACCGTGCTCGTCGCCCGGCCGGGCTGCACCGGTGGGCACCTCGCACGCAACGTCGACGATCCAGGGTTGTGGACCCTCACCACGACGTGGGTCGGTGTCGGTGACTACCGGCGGGCGCTGTCCGACTACGAGGTCAAGCTGCATGCCGTCCCGGTCATGTACCGGGCGATCGAGGAGCCGAGTGCCTACGAGGATCTGCTCACCTGGACCCCGTCTGGCGGCGCGGTCCAGCACACACTCGGCCGGGCCACTGACGCCGACCAGGCCGGACCGCGCGGGCGGGTAGGCTGAACCGTCGTTTCCATCACCGCGTTGGAGCAGATCAGTGGCCAAGCCGTCCGCCCAGAACCGCCTCGACGCCGTCGTCAGCCTCGCCAAGCGGCGGGGCTTCGTCTATCCGTGCGGCGACATCTACGGAGGGACGCGGTCGGCGTGGGACTACGGCCCGATCGGCGTCGAGCTGAAGGACAACGTCAAGCGGCAGTGGTGGCGGAACATGATCACCGGTCGGGACGACGTGGTCGGCCTGGACTCCTCGATTATCCTGCCCCGCCCGGTCTGGGTGGCCTCGGGCCACGTCGAGGCGTTCGTCGACCCGTTGGTGGAGTGCCAGTCCTGCCACCGCCGTTTCCGGGCCGACCAGCTCGAGGAGGAGTTCGCCGAGCGCAAGGGCCGGCCGGCGACGTCGCTGGCCGACATCCCCTGCCCGAACTGCGGCACCCGGGGCGCCTGGACCGAGCCGAAGATGTTCAACGGTCTGCTGAAGACCTACCTCGGCCCTGTCGAGGACGAGTCCGGACTGCACTACCTGCGCCCGGAGACCGCGCAGGGCATCTTCGTCAACTTCAAGAACGTCGAGTCTTCGGCCCGCAGGAAGCCGCCGTTCGGCATCGGCCAGGTCGGCAAGTCGTTCCGCAACGAGATCACCCCGGGCAACTTCATCTTTCGCACTCGCGAGTTCGAGCAGATGGAGATGGAGTTCTTCGTGCCGCCGGGCACCGACGAGACCTGGCACCAGTACTGGATCGAGGCCCGTACCGACTGGTACGTCGACCTCGGCTTGAGCAGGGAGAACCTACGCCATTTCGAGCACCCGAAGGAGAAGCTGAGCCACTACTCCAAGCGCACCGTCGACATCGAGTACCGGTTCGGTTTCACCGGCAGCGAGTGGGGCGAGCTGGAGGGCATCGCCAACCGGACCGACTTCGATCTGAAGACGCACAGCGAGCACTCCGGTGTGGACCTGTCCTACTTCGACCAGGCCACCGGTGAGCGGTGGGTGCCCTACGTCATCGAGCCGGCCGCCGGCCTGACCCGCTCGATGATGGCCTTCCTGGTCGAGGCCTACGACGAGGACGAGGCGCCGAACACCAAGGGCGGCCTCGACAAGCGGCTGGTGCTGCGCCTGGACCACCGGCTCGCCCCGGTCAAGGCCGCCGTGCTGCCGCTGTCGCGCAACGAGCAGCTCTCACCGAAGGCGCGCGACCTGGCCGCGGAGCTGCGCAGGCACTGGAACGTCGAGTTCGACGACGCACAGGCGATCGGACGGCGCTACCGCCGCCAGGACGAGATCGGGACCCCGTTCTGCATCACGGTCGACTTCGAGACCCTCGAGGACCAGGCCGTGACGATCCGGCAGCGGGACTCCATGCAACAGGAGCGGGTGGCGTTGGACAAGGTCGCCGGCTGGCTGTCTTCACGTCTCATCGGCTGCTGAGGACGGCCGATCGGCGGCTGACGAGCCGCCTGTCGGCGAGTAGCGTCGGACCGATCCTGTTCAGGAGGTAGCCGTGGCCGATCAACAGTCCGACCGAATGACCCGACCGACCGACCGAAGCGTTGAGGAGTTCCTCGACGCGGTGGCCGACGAGCGGCGCCGCGGCGATGCACGAGCGGCGTTGGAGCTGATCAAGTCGGTGACCGGGACCGAGCCGCAGATGTGGGGCTCGTCGATCATCGGGTTCGGACGTCAGCCGTATGCGACCGCTGACGGCAAGCAGCGGGAGTGGTTCGCCGTTGGGTTGTCGCCACGCAAGGCGTCGCTGACTCTCTACGGGCTGACGTACTACGGGACCAACACCGACCTGCTCACCGCCCTGGGTCCG
The DNA here is from genome assembly GCA_963825645.1 of uncultured Actinomycetota bacterium. Taxonomy (GTDB): domain Bacteria; phylum Actinomycetota; class Actinomycetes; order Actinomycetales; family Kineosporiaceae; genus JADJPO01. The sequence goes on along the minus strand of CAWGTT010000005.1, from coordinate 155,546 downwards.
CACACCACGGGCAAGGGGTGCCTGTACGTCAAGCGGCTCGACGAGGTCGACCTGGACGTGCTGGCCGAGCTCGTCCGGCGTGCCTGGGCGAGCAACCAGGTGGGATAGCCGCAGGCCTCGGCTCAGCCGGGTGACGGCAGCTTCGGCCGGGTCAGCCAGGCGTCGAACACGTCGGCCAGCGAGACGTCGGTGAACCGCTGGGCGTGCTGGCGGAACTGCTGGGTGGTGATCGAGGAATAGGCGTTCTTCGCCGTCCAGCCGCGTAGCACGTCGAAGAACACCCTGTCGCCCAACAGGTTTCGCAGAGCATGCAGGGTGAGGGCACCGCGTTTGTAGACGCGGTCGTCGAACATCAGCTGCGGCCCGGGATCGCCGAGCACGAGATCCTGCGGGAGCTTGGCCAGCCGGGCCCAGTGGTGGCGGGCGTGTTCGCCGGCGCTCTTGGCGCCGCTGCGCTCGGACCACAGCCATTCGCTGTAGCAGGCGAACCCCTCGTGCAGCCAGATGTCACGCCAGTGCGCCGCGGTGAGCGAGTTGCCGAACCACTGGTGGGCCAGCTCATGGGCGACCAGGCGCTCGTTCTCCCACCCGGCGGCCACGTGGTTGGCGCCGAAGCTGGACAGGCTCTGCGCCTCCAGCGGGATCTCCAGGTCGTCCTCGGTGACCACTGCGCGATAGGCGGCGAACGGGTACGGGCCGAACATCTCGGCGAATGCGGCCACCATCTCACCCTGCCGCGCGAACGCCGTTCCCCTACCGACCCGAAGCCGCGGCGGGTGGACGATCTCGACCGGCACCCGCCCCCCGGGCGCCTTGACCGCGGTAACGGCATACCGGCCGATCTGCACGCACGCGAGGTAGCTCGCCATCGGCTCGGGCTGGGAGTAGGCGAACGTCGTTCGGCCCCCTCTGGTGGTCTTCGAGCTCAGCGTGCCGTTTCCCACCACGTGGTATCCGGTGGGCACCGTGAGGCTGACCTGATAGGAGGCCTTGTCATCCAGGCGGTCGTTGCAGGGGAACCAGGACGACGCCCCGTGCGGCTGGGAGCCGACCAGCACGCCGTCGGTCAGCTCCTCCCAGCCGGCGCGGCCGTGGATTCCGGGTGCCGGACGCGGCTTGCCGGAGTAGTCCACCCGTACCGTCAGCTCGTCACCGCGGGGACGTTCGGCACGTAGCTTGACCACGAGCCGGGAACCGCGGTGGGTGTAGCGAGCCGGCGGCTTGCCGTCGACGCTCACCTTGGCGACGTGCAGGCCGAACAGGTCAAGAGCCACCTCACGCAGGGGCTCCAGCACCCGGACCGTGATGCTGGCGCTGCCGGACAGGTGGTTCGTCGCGACCTTGTACTCCAGGGCGAGGTCGTAGTGCCGGACGGCGTGGCGCCGGTCCCCGTGACCGGGCATGTACTCACGGGTCGGCACAGGCCACCTCTCTCCGCAGATCGCTCACCACAGGCTCGCAGGTGATCGTGGCATGTCGGCAGGCCCCGGCCAGGACCGTCGGGGTTCGGCACAACCCCCACCTGGGAGCGATTCTCGGCGGCTGCACCAGGGTTCTGCCGAATTCGGGCCGATATCGACCGTCTCCCTAGGGCTCGCCCCGAGGGTCGGCCGCCGCCCAGGGGCCGATCGGGTTGCCGATCCAGCGGGTCTTGTCCGGCACCGACTCCCCCCGCATCACCAGGGACACCGGACCGACCGTGGCATGCCGCCCGATGCTGGCGGCCGGAAGTACCACCCCGTTCGGTCCCAGCGTCGACCCGGCGCGCAGGGACACCGTGTCCATGCTGAGCACCCGATCGTGGAACAGGTGGGTCTGCACGACGCAGCCGCGGTTGACCGTCGCGCCGTCCCGCAGGTCGATCAGGTCGGCCTCCGGAAGCCAGTAGGTCTCGCACCACACGCCGCGACCTATCCTCGCGCCCATCGAGCGCAGCCACAGATTCAGCACCGGGGTACCGGCGGCGGCTCGGGCGAACCAGGGCGCGGCGATCACCTCGACGAAGGTGTCGGCCAGCTCGTTGCGCCAGACGAAGCTCGACCACAGTGGATGGTCGCTACGTCGGATCCTGCCCACCAGCAGCCACTTGGCGGCGCTCGCCAGCCCGGCAGCCACCGCGCCCGCCGCCATCATCACCAGCCCGCTGAGCATCGCGGCCACCAGCCAGCCGGCGGTCGACGCCAGCGCAACGAGGGTCGCGACCACGGCGATCGCCAGGCCCTGGCCGAGCGCCACCGGCACCACCCGGCACAGCTCCACCAGCGCCCGGGCGACGCGTAGCCGGGTCGGTGGGTGGTGGGTGCGGGCGTCGTTCGCCCGTACCGTGGGACGGCGCAGCTTGGCCGGCGGGGAGCCGATCCACGACGTGCCGGCCTTGGCCTTGGTGCGTTGTGGGGCGGCCGACAGGACGGCGACAAGTCCCTTCTTCGGCACCTTCCGCCCGGGCGCAGCCATCCCGGAGTTGCCGACGAAGGCGTGCTTGCCGACCTTGACCCTGCTCCACCCGCAACCAGCCGCCACCCAGCTCGTAGCCGCCGATCAGGGTGTCGTCGGCCAGGAAGGCGCCCTCGTCGACCGAGGTGAGGCGCGGGATCATCAGCGCCGTCGAGGCCTCGACGTCCTTGCCGATCCGGGCCCCGAGGGCCCGCAGCCAGTGCGGGGTCAGCGTGCTCGAGTACAGCGGGAACAGCCAGGTGCGTGCGTCGTCGAGCACCCGGACGACGGACCACGCCTGCCAGGCCAGCCGTCCCTGAACCGGGTGGTGCCCCGGCCTGAGCCCGATCGACAGCAACCGCACCAGCAGCCAGATCAGCACGGTCAGGCTCACCAGGGCGACGGCGGTCGCCGGTAGCAGCCAGAGGGCCGCCACCCGCAGCGCGTCGCCGACTCCGGTGGTCCCGCGCAGCGCCGGCCAGGCCACGCCGCAGGCCGGCCAGGACCGCCAGGCCGGGCAGCGCCGAGATGAGCAGCGCCATTGCGGAGTAGGCGAGCAGCCAGCGCGGCCGGTTGACCGGGCGGTCCTGCCAGGGCCCGCGGGCGGACCCACCCGCTGCGCCGGCGCACCGGAGAAGAACTCCCGGGCCGGCACGGCACTGAACGTCGCCGACCCGGCGGCGACCTCGGCATCGTCGCCGATCACCGTACCCGGCGGCAGAGTGCTGCGGGCCCCGACCCTCACCCGGTCGCCGATCCTGATCTCACCGATCTCGATCCGCCCGGCGTCGATCCACCATCCGGCCAGGTCGACCTCGGGCTCGATCGAGCACCCGTCGCCCAGACGCAGCAGGCCGGTGACCGGTGGGATCGAGTGCAGGTCGACGTCCCTGCCGACGCCGGCGCCGAGGAGCCGGGCGTACCAGCGCATCGCGACCGCACCGGACAGGTTCGCCGCCCCGAGCTCGTCGGCGAAGCGTTCGGCCAGCCAGATCCGCAGGTGAGTCCTCCCGCCGCGGGGGTAGGAGCCGGGCCGGATCCCGGCCAGGATGACGCGGGCGCCGGCCGCGGCCAGCAGCATCCGCCCCGGCGGGCTGACCAGCAGCCAGCAGGCCGAGCCCGACCAGCCACCACGGCGCGGTGGGCAGCCAGACCGACGCCCGCGGCATGGGCGCAGGTTCGCGCCCAGCGCCGATCCAGGTCAGCCACCGCAGACCAGCGATGGTGCGCAGCGGCCAGGTGGCGACGATCTGGCCCACCTGGGTCTTGAGCGGCACCGGCGTTACGTCGCGGTTCAGGGCCGAGGTGGGAGTGGCCATCTCGTCGAGGTGCGGCCGCGAGCGCCGCCAGGGTGGGGTGGTCGTAGATGTCGGCGACGGTCACCTCGGGATGGGTGGACGCAGCATCGAGACCAGCTGCGCCGCTGTGAGACTGCGCCCCGCCGAGGTCGAAGAAGTCGTCGTCGACACTGGCGGCCGTCGGCGCCGAGGACGTCGAGCCACAGGTCGCGTAGCCGCGCCGAGGTGCCGGTCAGCTCGAGTCGCGAGCCGCCGTCCGGCTGGCCGGCCAGGGGCCAGGGCAGCGCGTCGCGGTCGATCTTGCCCGAGGTGCGGGTCGGCAGGTCGTGGACGACGGCGAGGCGCGGGACCAGGGCAGCGGGCAGCTCGGCCCGCAGCCGCTCCAGCAGCGGTTTCGGCATCGAACTCGCGTCGGTGGTTCGACGTACCCGACCAGGATCGCGTTCCCGGTCGTCGTTCGCCGGACGGCCGCCGCCGCGCCGGTCACCCCCGGCAGGGAGAGCAGGGCGCGGTCGATCTCACCGAGCTCGATCCGCCGTCCGCCGACCTTGACCTGGTCGTCGGCGCGGCCGAGGAAGAGCAGCCCCGCCTCCTCGTAGCGCACCAGGTCGCCGCTGCGGTATGCGCGCTCCCAACCGAGGGTCGGCATCGGCGCGTACTTCTCGGCGTCCTTGACCGGATCGAGGTAGCGGGCCAGGCCGACCCCGCCGATGATCAGCTCGCCGCGTCGCCGCTCGGCCGACCTGGCCGCCTGCGGCGTCGACCACGGCGAGGTCCCAGCCGTCGAGCGGCAGACCGATGCGCACCGGCGGCCCGCACCGGTCAGCTGCGCCGCGCAGGCGACGACGGTGGCCTCGGTAGGGCCGTAGGTGTTCCAGACCTCCCGGGCCGCCGTCGACCAGCCGAGCCGCGAGCTCGGGCGGACAGGCCTCGCCGCCGAGGATCAGCAGCCGGACGTCGGCGAGCGCGTCCGGCGGCCACAGCGCGACCAGCGTCGGCACCGTCGAGACGACCGTGACGTCGTTGGCGACCAGCCACGGTCCGAGGTCCATGCCGCTGCGGACCAGCGAGCGCGGCGCCGGCACCAGGCAGGCGCCGTAGCGCCAGGCCAGCCACATCTCCTCGCAGGAGGCGTCGAAGGCCACCGACAGGCCGGCCATCACCCGGTCGCCCGGGCCGATCGGGCTCGTCCTGCAGGAAGAGCCGCGCCTCGGCGTCGACGAACGCCGCCGCGCTGCGATGGGTCACAGCCACGCCCTTTGGGCGTGCCGGTCGAGCCCGAGGTGAAGATCACCCAGGCGTCGTCGCCGAGCCCCGGGTCGGCGTCCAGCGGGGCGGCGTCCAGTCGTCGCGCGGTGACCACGAGGTCGGTGCCCACGGTCGCGGCGACATCGGCCTCGGCGATCACGGTGCGGGCCCGCTCGTCGGGGTCGTCGTAGTCGACCGGCACGTAGGCGGCTCCGGCCAGCAGGGTGCCCATGATCGCGACGTACAGGTCCGTGGTGCCCGACGGAACCCTGACCCCGACCTTGTCGCCGCGACCGATTCCGATCTGGGCGAGCTCGTCGGCGACCGAGAGGGCAGCCTCGGCGAACTCCTCGTACGTCATCACCGCGACGCCGTTGTCCAGCGCGGGCTCCTCGCGGTGCTCGGCCACGGTCTCGCGGAAGATGTCGACCAGGGTGCGCGGCGCGGGGGCGCGGGCGGCGCGCAGCAGGCTCACGCCCATCAGTATCGCGGCCGGGTGCCGGCACGGCGGGCACAATGTCGGGGTGAGCAGCCAGGTGACCGGGAACGGACCGCCGGCGGCGGGTCACCTGGTGATCGGGCCGCACCGGGTGCCGACGCCGGTCGTGCTCGCTCCGATGGCCGGAATCACCAACCAGGCGTTCCGCAGGCTGTGCCGTGAGGAGATGGCAGCCGGCGCGGATGGCGCCCGCGGCGTCTTCGTGAGCGAGATGGTCACCTCGCGGGCCCTGCTGGAGCGGAACCAGGAGTCTCTGCGGCTGGTCGCGCACGACGCCGAGGAGTCACCACGGTCGGTCCAGCTGTATGGCGTCGACCCGGGAACGGTCGCGGCCGCCGTCCGGATGCTCGTCGAGGAGGACCGGGCCGATCACGTCGACCTGAACTTCGGCTGTCCGGTGCCGAAGGTCACGCGCAGGGGCGGCGGTTCGGCGCTGCCGTGGAAGCGCAGCCTCTTCCGGGGCATCGTCGCGCAGGCGGTGCGGGTCGCGGCCCCCCACGCGGTGCCCGTGACGGTGAAGATGCGCACGGGCATCGACGCCGACCACCTCACCTACCTGGAGGCCGGCCGGATCGCCGAGGGCGAGGGCGCCGCGGCCGTCGCCCTGCATGCCCGCACGGCCGCCGACTACTACTGCGGCGAGGCCGACTGGAACGCGATCGCCCGGCTGAAGGAGGCGGTGACGACCATCCCGGTACTCGGCAACGGCGACATCTGGTCCGGTGACGACGCGCTGGCCATGCTCAGGCGCACCGGGTGCGACGGGGTGGTCGTCGGGCGCGGCTGCCTGGGCCGGCCGTGGCTGTTCGCCGATCTCGCCGCGGCTTTCGCCGGGCGGCCGGAGCGGCGCCGTCCGAGCCTTGGCGAGGTGCTCGCCACCCTGCGCCGGCACGTCGAGCTCCTCGAGCGGCACTACACCGACCACGGCGGGCCCGACGGCGCGGGCCGTGCGGCCGCTGCGGAGCTGCACGCCTGCCGCGACATCCGCAAGCACATCGCCTGGTACCTCAAGGGGTACGTGGTCGGGCACGAGGTGCGGGCCCGGTTGGCTCTGGTCGAGAGTCTGGAACAGTTCGATGAGATCACCGTGGGCCTGGACGGCGGGCAGCCGCACCCGGGGGAGGCGGCCGAGGGACCGCGCGGGCGCGTCGGCTCGGCTCGTCGGGTGGTGCTGCCCGACGGCTGGCTGGCCTCGCGCGACCTCGACGCGTCGGCGGCCGAGCAGGTGCTCGCGGCCGAGCTGTCGGTGTCCGGGGGCTGAGGGGTGTCGCCCAGCCGATGCCCGGACGTCGAGTCGAGCGGGTACGCCGCGCCGGACGTCGAGCGCTGGGTCCGAGAGGAGCCGAAGAACCCCGACCGTGGCCCGTTCGCCCGCGACCGGGCCCGTGTCGTGCACTCCTCGGCGCTGCGCCGGCTCGGGGCCAAGACCCAGGTGGTCGGACCGCAGACCGACGACTTCGTCCGCAACCGGCTCACTCATTCCCTCGAGGTCGCCCAGGTCGGCCGCGAGCTCGGGCTGGCCCTCGGCTGCGATCCCGACGTCGTCGACACCGCCTGCCTGGCCCACGACCTGGGACACCCGCCGTTCGGGCACAACGGCGAGACGCTGCTCGACGAGCTGGCGGTCGACATCGGCGGGTTCGAGGGCAACGCGCAGACCCTGCGCGTGCTGACCCGGCTCGAGCCGAAGGTCACCGATCCGGCCACCGGCGTCAGCGCGGGCCTCAACCTGACCCGGGCCAGCCTGGATGCCTGCACCAAGTACCCGTGGCGGCGCGGTGGGGCGCCCGCAGGTTCGGCGTCGTCCAAGTTCGGGGTCTACGCCGAGGAGGAGGCGGTGTTCGGCTGGCTGCGCGCGGGCAGTGACCGAGACCGGCCGCCGCGGCGCTGCGTCGAGGCCCAGGTGATGGACGCCTCCGACGACATCGCCTACTGCGTCCACGACCTCGAGGACGCCGTGGTGTCAGGTCACCTCGACCCCGCGATGCTGGTGGACCCGGACGCGATCATGTTGGTCGAGAAGCAGACCAGGGACTGGTACCTGCCCGACGCGCACAGCGGTGAGGTCGCCGAGGCGCTGGCCCGGCTTCGGGCGATGCCGGCCTGGGTGAGCAGCTTCGACGGAGGTCGTCGCGCCATGGCTGCGCTGAAGGACCTCACCAGCCAGCTGATCGGCCGGTTCACCAGGGCCGCCGAGTCGGCGACGAGGGAGCGTTACGGCCCCGGCCTGCTGACCCGCTACGCCGCGGATGTGGTGCTGCCGCGCGGGACGGTCACCGAGATCGCGGTGCTCAAGGGGGTCGCGGCCGTTTACGTGATGACGGCCGCCGAGCGGCAGCCGCTCTACGCCCGCCAGCGGGACGTGCTCGCCGAGCTGTACCGATCAGTGTTGGATCGCGCTCCGGACGTGCTCGAGCCGATGTTCGCCGCGGACTGGCGGCTGGCGCGGACCGGCCCGAACCCCGACGCGGCGTGCTCTCGGGTCGTCCTGGACCAGATCGCCTCGTTGACCGATACCCGGGCCGTGCAGTGGTACGCCACGCTCGTCGGCGGGGTGGGGTGAGGGCCGCTCAGCTCGCCATTTCGGTCAGCTCGGCGAGGAAGTCGTCGATGGCGGCCACGTCGTCCGGCTGCAGCCCCTGCCGGGAACCGGGGGACAGGAGCAGGACCGGCAGGCCGCTGTCCATGAGCCGCTCCAGTAGCTCCCCGTGCTCGGGGATGGCGTCGTCGTCGGTCCAGATCAGTGGACGGCGCTCGACCTCGACCACGTTGAGGGCGGCCCTGACCTTGCGGTCGACCGAGTCGTCGCCCAGTCGCAGCCCGCGGAACGCGGTGTCGATCCGGGGCAGCTGCAGCAGCCGCTCCACCTGCATGATGTGGTCCACCCAGGTGGTCGCCCAGCGCACCTCGACGGCTCCGCTGACGGCCAGAGCGCTGATCCGCCGGGTCAAGGCCGGCGCCCAGCGCAGGCTGTAGCACGCGCCGTCCACGAAGGCCTCGCCCTGGTCGGGGTCCTCGCCCCACCCGGGCCGAGAGGCGTTCAGGACGCCGTCGACGTCGAGAAGCCACACCGGGCGTGATTCGGAGGCGAACGTCACGCCCTGAGTGTGGCTCACTTCGTTGGCACATGCGTGTCAACTGCGTATCAAACGTCGGTGTGTCGTACCCATAGGCCCTAGTGAACGGGCGCGACCTAGACTCCGTGCGTGAGGATCCGCCGCGAGGACGTCGAGCACGTCCGGGAGCAGTCGCGGATCGAGGAGGTCGTCGGCGAGCACCTGAACCTGCGCTCGGCCGGGGTCGGGTCGATGAAGGGCCTGTGCCCGTTCCACGACGAGAAGACCCCGTCGTTCCATGTGCGTCCCCAGGTGGGTCTGTGGCACTGCTTCGGCTGCCACGAGGGCGGTGATGTGATCGCCTTCGTCGAGAAGGTCGACCACCTCGCCTTCCCCGAGGCGGTGGAGCGGCTCGCCGGTCGGCTGTCCTACGAGCTGCATTACGAGGACGACGACGGCCGGGCCGCGCACGCCCGCCGCGAGGGCATCGGCCAGCGGCAGCGCCTCGTGGAGGCGCATCGGGCGGCCGCCGAGTACTACGCCGACCAGCTCGCCACCTCTCCCGACGCCCTCGCCGGGCGGACCTTCCTGGCTGAGCGGGGTTTCGACCGTGATGCCGCGCTCACCTTCACGATCGGCTTCGCCCCGCGGTCGGGCGAGGCCCTACTGCGTCACCTGCGCGGCCGGGGGTTCATCGAGGACGAGCTGGTCGCCTCCGGTCTGGCCGGCCGCGGCCAGCGCGGCCTGTACGACCGGTTCCGGGGGCGGCTGCTGTGGCCGATCCGCGATCTGGGCGGTGACGTGGTCGGGTTCGGAGCGCGGCGGCTGTTCGACGACGACCGGATCGAGGCCAAGTACCTGAACACCCCGGAGACCGCGATCTACAAGAAGTCCCAGGTGCTCTACGGGGTCGACCTGGCGCGCAAGGCGATCGCCCAGCACCGGCAGCTGGTCGTGGTCGAGGGGTACACCGATGTGATGGCCTGTCACCTGGCGGGTGTGGCGACCGCGGTGGCCACCTGCGGAACGGCGTTCGGCGAGGAGCACATCCGCATCGTGCGCCGGCTGCTGGGCGATGACCGCAGCATCGGCCATGGAGGCCAGATCGGCGGCCAGGTGGTGTTCACCTTCGACGGTGACGAGGCCGGGCGGAAGGCGGCGCTGAAGGCGTTCGAGGAGGACCAGCGCTTCGTCGCCCACACCTACATCGCGGTCGCCGACGACGGCATGGACCCCTGCGAGCTGCGCCAGGCCCGGGGCGACGAGTCTGTGCGTGAGCTGATCGCCGCGCGCGAGCCGCTGTTCCAGTTCGCGATCCGATCCAGCATCGCCCAGTTCGACCTGGACAGCGCCGAGGGGCAGGTCGAGGCGCTGCGCACGGCCGCACCGCTGGTGGCCAGGATCCGGGACGTCGAGCTGCGCCCGGTCTACGCGCGCCGGCTGGCAGGTTGGCTCGGGATGGGCATCGAGCCGGTGCTGGCGGCGGTGCGCCGGGCCGGCCGCGGGGGCGGGGGCCGAGGCGATCGCCCGGACGGCGCCCGCGGCCCGGGTGAGCGGTACACCCCGCTGGAGGCACAACGGCGCCAGGACCCGCGGGACCCGGTGGCCATGGTGGAGCGAGGGGCCCTGCAGTGCATGCTCCAGGTACCGGAGCGGGTCCCGGCCGAGGAGGCGAGGCTGCTCGGTGAAGCGGCATTCGAGGTGCCGGCCTTCCGCGCCGTCCATCACGCCATCCTGGCCGCCGGTGGGATCGGGGCGGCGCAGAAGGTGTCCGGCCAGGAGTGGCTTGACCGAGTACTCGCCGAGGCCCCCGAGGTGGTCCGGCCGCTGGTCACCGAGCTGGCTGTGCAGCCGATCGCAGCATTCGGCGATGAGGCGGTGGGCCGGTTCGCCGCCGCCAGCGTGCTGCGCCTGGCCGACCTCGAGGTGGCGCGGGCGATCGGCGTGCTGCACAGCCGGCTGCAGCGACTCGACCCCGGTGACCCGGCCCAGGGCGAGCTGCTGGCCGATCTGCAGGCCGCCGAGCGGCACCGGCACAGCCTGCGCCAGCGGATCAGCGGGGGATAGGACGCACGGCGCAGTGACGCACGGGTCGGCATAGGGTGGCGTTATGCGACTCCTGCCGCGGCGTCGGCCACGGCTGCCCGCCGATGCGGCCGCGGCCCTCGAGATCACCAGCGATGAGCAGGTGTTGGCGTGGTCGGCGCTGGCCGTCGCCGGCTACGTGGCGGCCACCCCGCAGGGGCTGCGCATCCTGACCCCGCACGGCGGGCTGGTCCGCCGACCGTGGACGACGGTGGACCACCTGGCGTGGGACGCCGACTCGCAGACCCTGGCCGTGTGGTGGGTGGGGTCCCGGCAGGCCACCGGCCTGGAGCTGCCCAAGGGCTCCTTCGTGCCCGAGGTCGCCCACGAACGCTGGCGGGCTTCGGTGCTGACCACGCGGGAGGTCCCGCTACCAGGTGACGGTGTGGCCTTCGTTGCGCTGCGCAGAGCGCACGACGGAACCGTCACCAGCCAGGTCAACCTGCCCAAGGGTGCCCGAGGCGGCGACCCGCAGATCCGCGCAGTCATCGACCAGACCGTTGCGCAGGTGCGCGAGGACGCCGGGCTGGACGGCGTCCAGCCCGCCTCCCACGTGCAGTGGTGAGCAGCGCGACCCCGGCCGATGAGCGCCGGGGCGGGCGCTCGGCACGGCTCACGGTCGTGCGGGGCACCGACCGAGGCTTGGTACAGTTCTGACCGCCGATCCCGCGTAGCTCAATCGGCAGAGCGTCCGGCTGTTAACCGGCAGGTTACTGGTTCGAGTCCAGTCGCGGGAGCCTCGCCAAGACCTCTCACCCGGATCACCGCTGTGCTCAGCCGGTCGACGAGGAGGTCCTCGATGATTGAACATCACCCGACAGGGCTGCAGCGGCTGCTCTTCCGGGCCCCGGTGCTGCTCTACCGCGCCGGGCTGGGGGTGCTGATGAGTCGGCGCTTCGTGTACATCGCGCACACCGGCCGGGTCAGCGGGAAGCGGCGTGACGTCGTCCTCGAGGTCGCGCGGTTCGACCAGACGGTGCCGGAGGTGTTCGTCGTGGCCGCCTGGGGCCGGCGGGCGGACTGGCTGCGCAACATCGAGGCTGCGCCCGCGATCGAGGTGCGGGTGGGTCGGCGGCGCTGGCCGCGGCCGGTACATCGGTTCCTGGACCAGGTCGAGATGACCGCCCTCCTGCACGACTACCACCGCCGCCACCCGCGGGCCTGGGCGGCGCTGGCGCCGCGGCTCGGACTCGACGCGACCTCACCGGACGCCGGAATCGCCGAGGCGGCACAGACCTTCCCCGCGGTCGCCTTTCGGCCCTCGGTTGCCTCGGGCGCCTCGGGGAAGCGCTGACCACGGGGGTCTGGCGTAGCGTGCCGATATGGAGGATCCGCTCGCCTCGGTACCGGCCATGTCCGCATACGGCGTCGGGGGCGAGGACTGGGCTCCACTGCCCTGGTCGTGGGCGGCGAGCCGACTGGCGGCGGCGAGGAACTACTGGCTGGTCACGGTCTCCGGGTCAGGGCGCCCGCATGCGCTGCCAGTGTGGGGGGCGTGGGCCGAGAACCGGCATCGGTTCTTCTTCTCCTGCGCCCAGAGCTCACGCAAGGCCTCGAACCTCGAGGTCAACCCAAGGGTGGTGGTTGCTCCCGAGGACACTGCCGAGTGTGTGTCGTTGGAGGGCACGGCCCGTCCCGTGGTCGACGTCACGAGCCGGCGTGACTGGGTTGATCTCTACGTGGCGAAGTACCGAGCGGCCGCTCCGGACCTGTCCGGGGAGTTCCTGCTGGCCAATGCGATGTTCGAGGTCACCCCCGACCGGGCGTTCGCGGTCATCGAGCGCGAGAAGGAGTTCGCCACCCGGGCCACCCGCTGGACCTTCTGAGACCGGCGGCGCTCGATCAGCGCACGGACGGGTAGGCCGCAGCGATCAGTCGACGTCGGCGTAGTGCTCGACGTGCAGCGGCGCGGCGAAGTACGGGCCGATCGCGCCGCGCCAGCGACCGAAACGCTCGGTGGCCCGGAAGTTCTGCTCGTGGGCCTCGACCGAGTCCCACTCGACGAGGAGCACGAAGGTCGAGGGCGACTCGATGCCTTGGGTCATCCGGACGCTGCGGCACCCCTGGGCGGTCGCGAGCACAGATCGGACGCCGCGGTAGGCCTCGACGAAGGCGGCCTCCTGGCCCGAAGTGACGGTAATGGTGGCGATTTCGACGACCATTGCCACATCCAACCACTCTGTGCACCAGAGCGTTCGGGCCAGGTGTCACCGGCGCCGAGCGCAGCGCCGCTCGAGCAACTCCGCTCAACCAGCCTGTGCAGGACACGCTCGGGCGTAGGGTGACCCCGGTCACTCCTGGCTAGGGTGGCTCGCTCAGCATCACTGCACCCTCACCCGCAACCCGGAGGCGACGATGGCGTCCCCCAGTCCAGGCAACTCGATCACCTTGCGCGTCCAGGCGCCGATCACGGCGCACGCCACGGGCGACCTGACCTCGGCGATCGTCGCGGCCGGTGGGGTGGTGACAGCGCTGGACGTGGCCGAGTCCCACTACGACTGGATCGTGGTCGACGTCTCGTGCAACAGCTCGGACGACGCACACGCGGAGGCGATCACCGCCTCGGTCGACGCGCTGGACGGCTTCACCGTGCGCAAGGTCTCGGACCGGACCTTCCTGATGCATCTGGGCGGCAAGCTGGAGGTCACCCCCAAGGTGGCGCTCAAGCACCGCGATGACCTGTCCCGGGCGTACACGCCGGGGGTGGCGCGGGTGTGCCGGGCGATCGCTGAGAACCCGGACGACGCGCGCCGGCTGACGATCAAACGGAACACGGTGGCGGTGGTCACCGACGGATCGGCGGTACTGGGGTTGGGCAACATCGGGCCGGCGGCGGCGCTGCCAGTGATGGAGGGCAAGGCGGCCCTGTTCAAGCAGTTCGCCGGCGTGGATGCCTGGCCGGTGTGCCTGGACACCCAGGACAGCGACGAGATCGTCCGCACCGTGAAGCTGCTGGCGCCCGTGTACGGCGGGGTGAACCTGGAGGACATTGCGGCGCCGCGGTGCTTCGAGATCGAGGCGCGGCTACGGGCCGAGCTGGACATCCCGGTGTTCCACGATGACCAGCACGGCACAGCGATCGTCGTCCTGGCCGCCCTGATCAACGCGCTGCGCGTGGTGGACAAGAAGCTGGAGGGCGTCCGGATCGTCGTCTCCGGCGCCGGGGCGGCCGGACAGGCGATCATCCGTCTGCTGCTGTCCCAGGGCGCGGCCGACGTGATCGCTTTCGACAGGAGCGGCGCCGTCCACACCGGGCGCACAGGCCTGGACCCGTTCAAGACCTGGATTGCCGAGAACACCAACGCCTCCGGCTTCGGCGGCTTCCTGCGTGAGGGGATCGTCGAGGCCGACGTGTTCATCGGGGTCTCCGCCTCCAACCTGCTCACTGGAGCCGACATTGCCCGGATGGCCTCGCAGAGCATCGTGCTGTCGCTGGCGAACCCCGACCCCGAGGTCGACCCGGTGCAGGCGCTCGAGCACGCGACGGTGGTGGGCACCGGCCGCAGCGACTTCCCGAACCAGATCAACAACGTTCTGGCGTTCCCCGGCTTCTTCCGGGGACTGCTCGATGCCGGGGCGCATGTGATCACCGACGAGATGTTGGTCGCCGCGGCAACGGCGATCGCCAATATCGTCGGCGCGGACGAGCTGAACCCGAGCTTCGTCGTGCCCAGCGTGTTCGACCCGTCCGTGGCACCAGCGGTCGCGGGTGCCGTACGGGACGTCGCCAGGGGCGCCTGACCGGCCCGCGTGAGCCCGAGTAGGCGATGGATATCTGGGGGCAGGTGAGCGACCGGTTCGGCCTTGCCGGCCGGGTGACGCCGCTGGTCGGCGAGCGCACCGCCAACGCCCTTATGACCGGCCCGGGCGGTGAGTCGATCGCCGTGCTCAAGCTCCACGACAGTGGTGACCACGACGCCATCGTGCTGGAAATCGCTGCGCTGCACCGCCTCTCCGCCGTTTCGGGCCTGACCGGCCGGGTGCCCAGGGTGATCACCACGCCCGAGGGTGAGGCCGTGGTGGAGGTCGACACACCGGACGGCATGCGGCTGGCCCGGGCGCTGACCTGGCTGCCCGGGCGCACCTGGCGGATAGAGGACGCGACGCCGGACCGGCTTGCCGGTCTCGGACGGTTGGTCGCCGCGATAGATCGCGCGTTGGCCGGCTTCGACCATCCCGCGGCCGGGCGTTTCCTGCGCTGGAACCTCGTCGAGGCCAGTGCGAGCCTGGACCTGCTCGACCACGTCGCCGACCCCGACCGGCACGAGGTGGCCCGCGCCGCCCTGGCGACCTTCAGCAGTGAGCTGGCGCCACGGTTGGCCGAGTTGCCGGCGCAGGTGATCCACCAGGACGCGAACCCGGCCAACGTCGTGCTGGACGGTGAGGGCGCCGTGCACGCACTGATCGACTTCGGCGACCTGAGCAGGGCGCCGAGGGTCTGTGGACTCGCCGTCGCGCTGGCCTACGCGATCGCCGCTGTGCGGGCGGCCCACGCGGGCACCAACCAGAGGCTCGACCCGCTGGCGGCCGCGCTGCCGCTGGTGGTCGGTTACCACGAGGTGTGGCCGCTGTCGCCGCAGGAGCTGGCCCTTCTGGTGCCGCTGGCTCGCACCCGGCTCGCGGTGAGCGTGGTGATGGCCGCCTGGCAGCGGGTCGGTGATCCGGACAACCACTACCTCCTGGCGAGCCAGGACATGGTCTGGCCTGCCCTGCAGCGGCTCTCGGCGGTGAACGACCATCTGGCCCTGTGCCGGGTGCGCCGCGCTGTGGGTCTGGAGCCCTGCCCGCGCTCGCGCGCCGTCCGTGACGACCTCACCGGCCGGGCGTCTCAGGTCGGCGTGGCCGACGTCCTCGGCCGCCCGCTCATCGAGCTCGGCTACCAGATCATGGACTGGAGCGGACCGGAGCTGCCGCCCCCACCGCAGGTCACCGGGGAACAGGTGCTGGTCGGACGGTACCTCGAAGATCGGGCCGTCTACGCCGGTGATGCGTACGTGACCCCGGCAGGGGAGCGGCGGACGGTGCACCTGGCGGTGGATCTCTTCCTTCCGGCCGGCCATGTGCTGCACGCTCCCCTGGACGGCGTGGTGGAGCTGTTCGGCGACAACGCGGCCCCGCTCGACTACGGACCGGTGATCGTCCTGCGGCACCGGACCGCCGGCGGTGAGCCGTTCTTCACCCTGTACGGCCATCTGTCCCGGACCAGTCTGGTCGGGTTGACCCTGGGCCGGACGGTGCGCGCCGGGGAGGCGTTCGCGGCCATCGGTACCCCGGCCGAGAACGGCGGCTGGGCCCCGCACGTCCACCTGCAGATCCTCACCGACCTGGTCGGCATGGGCCTGGACGTCCCGGGGGTCGCGCCGCGCAGTGAGGTGGCGGTGTGGGCAAGCCTGTGTCCGGACCCGAACCTGCTGCTCGGGCTGCCTGAGCCGGCGAGGTGCAGCGGCGCCGAGGGGCGCAGTGCCTGAGGGGGGCAGTGCTGAGGGGCACAGTGCTGAGGGGCGCAGTGCTGAGGGGCACAGTGCTGAGGGGCGTAGGGGCGACGGGAAGTGTCGTGAGGATCCAGTGAGCGGCGACGTCTCCGGCCGAGCCCCCCATGTCGACGTCGAGTCCGCGGCCGTGGCCCACCTGGCGCGTGTCGCGCCCGAGCTGACCGTGACCCCGAGCTCCACACGTGCCTCAGACCTCATGGCGACCCTCGAGGAGAACGGTGCCGAGGCCATGGGTGGTCTGGCCGCCCGGCTCTCGATCGCGCTGCAGGGGTTCTTCCATCCGGACGCCGGCCGTGCCGTCGGTCGAGATGTGCGCCGGCTCGCCGAGCGGGACGATCCGGTGCCTGCCCGGGTCGCCGATGCCCTGACCGCCCTGGCATCGCTGCCGGCCGGAGTGCACCACGGCGAGGTCACTCCGGTCCGGGCAGCCTGGAACGCCGACGGCGACGCCGTGGGGATCACCGGCCTCGACCAGATCCATCACACCGCGGCGGTGTGCGACCTGGCCGGAACCCTGGCCGCGGTCCTCCTGCTCGCCGAACACACTGCGGCCGAAGCCATCTGGCGGCTGACTGGGGCCGTGTTGCGCGGGTACCAACGTCACCGCCCCTTGTCGCTCGCCGAGGCCGACGTCCTCGGCGAGCTGGTGCTCGCTCACCTGCTCCTGGCCGGAGCGGGCCTACAGGCCGATGGCGCACAGCAGGCCAGCCGGCTGACCGGCCGGCTGTCGGCGATCGCGCCGGACGCCCTGCGCGGGCGGATCCGCCGGATTGCCGGGCTGGGCGCTCCCGGCCTGCCCGGAGCCCCGACCCGGACGAGCAGCGAGCTACTGACCCGCAGGCGCGCCGTCCAGGGCGGCTCGCTCAGCCCGCTCTTCTACGCCAGTCCGTTGGATGTCGTTGCTGGAGAAGGGGTCTGGCTGGTCGCGCGCGATGGCCGGCGTTACCTCGACGGCTACAACAACGTGGCCGTCGTCGGGCACAGTCACCCGAGCGTGGTGCAGGCGATCACGCTGCAGGCCGCCTGCCTGCACACCCACAGTCGTTACCTGCACCCGAACGTGGTGGAGCTCGCCGAACGGCTGGTCGCCTCGATGCCGGCCGGGTCCGGTTTGGACACCTGCCTGTTCACCACCTCGGGCACCGAGGCGAACGAGCTCGCCTGGCGGCTGGCTCTGGAGTACACCGGAGGCGAGGGGGCGATCATCGGCGCGCACGCCTACCACGGCGCCTCGCGACAGATGGCCGACCTGTCCTCGAACGAATGGCCGCCCGGGTATCACCCGGACGGCGTGGCGACCTTCGAGGCTCCGATTCAGGACGGCGCCGTGCTGACCCGTGCCGAGGGCCTCGGCCGGATCGCTGCTGCGGTCGAGCGGCTCGCGGCGTCCGGGTGCCGTCCGGCCATGGTGATCGCCGACTCGATGTTCACCAGCGAGGGGGTGCGTACGCCGCCGGCCGAGTTCATGACCGCTCTGGTGGACGGCGCGCACGCCGCCGGCGCACTCTTCGTCGCGGACGAGGTGCAGGTCGGCTTCGGCCGGACGGGTCCGCCGCTCTGGCGGTTCGCCGGGCTCGGCATGCGGCCCGACGTGGTCACCCTCGGCAAGCCGATGGGCGCCGGTTACCCGATCGCGGCGGTGCTCACCCGTCGCGAGATCGCCGACGCGCTGGCGGCGCGGTATGAGTACTTCTCCACCTTCGCCGCCAACCCGGTCGGCACGGCGGCGGCGCTGGCGGTGCTCGATCTGCTCGAGGACGGCGAGATCCCGGCTCACGCCGTCCGGGTCGGAAAACAGCTGCGCGCTCGGGTCCGCGCGCTCGGCGAATGGCGTCCGGCGATCGGACAGGTCCGCGGCGCGGGTCTGATCGCCGGGATCGACCTGCCGTCTCGCGAGGCGGCGGACACGGTCAAGGAGGCGCTCAAGGACCGGGGAGTCCTGGTCGGCACCACCGGGCGACAAGGCGACGTGCTCAAGGTCCGCCCACCCCTGGTGTGGCAGGACGATCACGTGGAGCTGTTCGTGGCGGCCCTCGCTGTGGTGCTCGCCGAGGTGGGGGTGGGTTGACCACCGATATCGGTGGTCAACCCACCCCGAGCCCGCCCGTGTGGGGTCAGAGCATGTCGTGACCCGGCCGGCGGGGCTCGGCCGGAATGGTGCCGAGCTTGCCGGCCTGGAAGTCCTCATAGGCCTGGATCAGCTCGTCGCGTGTGTTCATCACGAACGGCCCATACGCGGCGATCGGCTCGCGGATCGGGGCACCACCGAGGATGAGCAGGTCCAGGTCCGGGCTGCGGCTCTCCTGGTGGTCGGCGGCGCTGACGGTCAGGGCGTCGCCGCCGCCGAAGACGGCCAGCTGGCCGGTATGGACCGGGCGGCGTCGCTCACCGACCGTTCCCTGCCCGGCCAGGACGTACGCCAGCGCGTTGAAGTCGGCTCGCCAGGGCAGGCGCAGCCGCGCCCCGGGGGAGAGGGTGGCATGTAGCAACGTGATCGGGGTGTGCGTGGACCCCGGCCCGCTGTGCCCGTCGAGATCGCCGGCGATCACCCGGACCAGCGCGCCGCCGTCCTCGGAGGTCAGCAGGGACACCTGCCGGCCACGGATGTCCTGGTAGCGCGGTGGCGCCATCTTCAAGGTGCGCGGCAGGTTCACCCACAGCTGGACGCCGTGGAACAGCCCACCGGAGACCACCAGGTGCTCGGGCGGGGTCTCGATGTGCAGCAGCCCGGAGCCCGCCGTCATCCACTGGGTGTCGCCGTCGGTGATCGTGCCGCCGCCGCCGTGGGAGTCCCGGTGTTCGAAGATGCCGTCGATGATGTAGGTGACCGTCTCGAAGCCGCGGTGCGGGTGCCACGGAGTGCCCTTCGGCTCGCCCGGCGCGTACTCCACCTCACCCATCTGGTCCATATGGATGAACGGGTCGAGCCGGCGCAGGTCGACGCCGGAGAAGGCCCTGCGGACCGGGAACCCCTCGCCCTCGTAGCCGCTCGGAGCGGTGGTCACCTCGAGTACCGGGCGCTCTGCGGCGGTCGCCGGGTCGGGCATGCTGATCCGCGGCAGGGTGAGGATGTTATCGGCCATGATCGCCGGCATGTCGGCCTCTCTCTAGGTACGTGGTAGCACTCACAACTCTATTGAATCATAAACTATTTCAGGGAAGAGTGCACGGTTCCGGCGTGCCTGGCAGTGTCCGGACTACACAGAATGGTGACTATGACCACGGGCGACGAGCACGGTGATCAAGACCACGGCCACGGCCACGGGCACGACCTTGGGCAGGTCGAGGGGCGGTGGGGTCGGCTGCGTGAGCTGCTGCGCCCGCACTCCCACCACCACAGCGATGCCATTCAGACCGCTGAGGAGTCCAGCAGCACCGGCATCAGGGCAGCCTGGATCGGGCTGGCCGGCATGGCCGCCACCGCGGTGCTGCAGCTGGTCATCGTGGCGATCAGCGGGTCCATCGCGCTGCTCGCCGACACTCTGCACAACATCGGTCACGTGGCGACGACGATCCCTCTGGTGATGGCCTTCCGGTTGGGGCGGCGTCCGGCGAACCGTCGGTACACCTACGGCTACCGACGCGCCGAGGACCTGGTCGGGCTGCTGATAGCGGCCGTCATCGCGTTGTCGGCGGTGCTCATCGTGCGGGAGTCCGTGCTGGCCCTGCTCGATCCGAGGCCGCTGACCAACCTCGGCTGGGTCTTCGCAGCCGGCGTCGTGGGTGCGGCCGGCAACGAGCTGGTCGCCGAGTACCGGATCCGGGCCGGGCGCCGGATCGGTTCGGCCGCGCTGATCGCCGAAGGGCAGCACGCTCGCACCGACGGGCTCACCTCGGTCGCCGTCGTCGTCGGGGTGGTCGGGGTGTGGTGGGGCTTCGATCGGGCCGATGCCATCGTCGGGCTGCTCATCGCGGCGGTGGTGATCTGGATCCTGGTCAGCTCCACCCGCACGGTGGTCCATCGCCTGATGGACGGCGTGGAGGAGGGCACGGTCGAGGAGTTCGAGTCGATCGCAGAGAGGGCTGACGGCGTGCTCGGGGTGGACCGGGTGCGGGCCCGCTGGTCGGGGCACCGGCTGGAGGCGGAGATCGACTTGGCGGTCGACCCCTCGCTGAACGTGGCCGAGGCCCATGACATCGCCGAGCGCGTCCATCACGACCTGCTGCACGGTGTGCGGCACCTGGAGAGCGTCGCCGTCCACGTCAACCCCGCCGATCTGGACGGTTCGCACGACCTGACCGGGCACCACGCCAGCCCCCATGCCCGCGAGGCCTATCGGCGGCGGGCCTCTGCAGAGGAGTCGTCGGACGGATAGCTAGCTGACCAGCCCCCGTCGCACGGCCGACTGCACTGTTTCGCGGGGCGCCGCACTGACGAACGTTTCGCACACGGACTTCGGCGCCGGCCGGCGCGCCGCCGGGCGGGATCACGGCGACGACGGCATCGGCGGCCACCAGCCACCCGCTCACCGAGGGCCAAACTACTCACCCTGCCATGGCTCTCTTGCCACGTGAGCTCCGTTCACCCCGCGTTGGCGCGTCGGTTACCGTGTCCGCCATGCCCCCTCGCTTCCTCGTGGTCTCGGCCGAGACCACCACGGGTGACGGCTCGTTCGACCTGTTCGTCCTGGTCATGACGCTGCTCGGAGGGCTGGCCCTGTTCCTGCACGGCATGGACCGGATGACCGAGGCGTTGAAAGCGGTCGCCGGAGACCGCATGCGCCACATCCTGGCGAGGCTCACCTCGAACCGGTTCGCCGCCGTGGGAACCGGGGCGGGCGTCACCGCGATCATCCAGTCGTCCTCGGTGACCACTGTGCTGGTGGTCGGCTTCGTCACCTCGGGGCTGCTGACCCTGACCCAGGCCGCAGGCGTGATCATGGGGGCGAACATCGGGACCACGATCACGGCTCAGATCATCGCACTCGATGTGACCCGCTACGCGCTGGCCCTCGTGGCAGTGGGTTTCGCGTTCTCGTTCTTCGGCAAGAAGGACGAGCTGCGCGCGCGGGGAACCGTGTTGATGGGCCTCGGCCTGATCTTCTTCGGGATGGACGTCATGGGCCAGGCCACGTCGCCGCTGCGTGACCACCAGGCCTTCACCGACGCCTTGCTCTCACTGAGTTCGCCGTTGCTGGGAATCGTGGTGGGAGCGGCCTTCACGGCAGTCGTGCAGTCGTCGTCGGCCACCACGGCGCTCGTCATCGTACTGGCGTCACAGGGTCTGCTGTCGTTGGAGGCCGGGATCGCCCTGATCCTGGGTGCGAACGTCGGCACCTCGGTCACGGCGCTGCTGGCGGCGGTGGGCAAGCCGCGCGACGCCCTGCGAGCGGCGGCTATCCACACGGGGTTCAACGTCGGCGGAGTGCTGCTCTTCTTGCCGTTCATCCCCCTGTTGGCCCGCGCCGTGGCCGGGATCGGGGGTGGTCTGGCTCGGGAGATCGCCAACGCGCACACCATCTTCAACGTCACGGTGACCCTGGTGTTCTTGGCCATGCTTGGCCCCTACGTCGCGTTGATCGAGCGGGTGATCCCCGATAGGCCGGAAGCGATCGAGCGCGAGATCAAAGCCAAGTACCTCGATCGCGAGCTGCTGCGGACCCCGCCGCTGGCTCTCGACCGCGCCCGCATGGAGCTCACCCGCCTCACCGAACGGGTCCGGGGCATGCTGGAGGTCGTCCTGCCGACGGTCTTCGACGGGAGTCGCTCGGACCTGTCGGACCTGGAGGCCCGCGACGACGAGGTCGACGCCTTGCACGGCCACATCGTGGAGTACCTGGGGCTGATCAGTCGCCAGAGCCTGTCCGACGAGGACTCCGACGAACTCGTGGGCCTGATGGAGGCGACCAACAACCTCGAGGCGATCGGGGACGTCATCGAGACCAACCTGGTCACCCTCGGATACGGGCGGATCGAGTCCGGGGTCCAGGTCAGTGAGGTGACCAGAGAGGTAATCGGCGAACTGCACGAGGCCGTTGTTCGGGCCTTCGACGGAGCCATGATCGCCGTCACGGAACGTAACCGCGATGCCGGCAGGCGCGTGTCCGCGATGAAGGACGAGATCAACAGCCTGGAACGGGCGGCCGCGGCCCACCAGGCCACCCGGCTGGTGGTCGACGAGCCGAACCGGGTCGAGGCGTACCGGTTCGAGATAGACCTGATCAACAACCTGAAGCGGATCTACTACTTCGCCAAGCGGACCGGTCGGTCGGCGGTTCCCGCCAAGGAACGAGCCGCCTCCTGAGACCCCACTCAACTGTCCATGATCGTCGTCGCGTCGCGATCTTCCCACCAGGCGGTTGACCTGCTCGGGCCGCAGCGGCGGCGCTGCTCTCGACCAGGTCGTGACTCTTCGCCTCGGCGAGGTCCTGGAGGTTGCGGGCTAGGAACTGTGCTCCACTACGCGGCATCGGCATCGGCATCGGCATCCAGGCCTTCCACCGCCAGGCCGGTGATTACCGACAGGCGCATCCCCGGTGTGGTACTGACGTCGTCGAAGTTGGTGGGGCGGGTGGGGCTCGAACCCACGACCGACGGATTATGAGTCCGCTGCTCTGACCGGCTGAGCTACCGCCCCGACGTAGTGGCCAGCGTAGTCACCTCGCGCCGGCCGCCGAAGCGCCGTGGGTCCACCGCCCGAGACCAGCGCACACCACACCACCGGCGAAGGCAAACCCACCACGACCGGCGAATAATCGGATATCGAGGCTCAACGGGAGCCACGCGGTTGACGAGGACTCACCCATGCGGGTTCTGGCGGCAGTGACGATGGCACTCGGGGTTGCGGCAGGCATCGCGATCTCGCCCTCGGCACACGCAGAACCGGTCGGGCTGGCTCCGGACGACGGCAGCGCCGTCCCGGGCCGAGTCGGCGAACGGGCCACGGTGGGCGGCCCCACCCGCCAGGCCGGTGGAGCGGTCACCATGGCCGCTCAGGCCGTCGGCGCCACCGTCCAGGCGCACTACGCCGCCCCGGTCCGCGACGAGAGCGGCGCGATCGACAGCGAGGCGACCCTCGACGAGATCATCGCGCGGGGCTCGCAGATCTACAGCTACCTGATCTACTCCCGCGCCGGCTATCGCTCCGAACGAGCCTGGGCGAGCCTGCCGGGGTTTCTGCAGGCGGCTGCGCGGCGCGGCGTCCAGGTCCACATCACCCTGACCCCGCCGGCGTCGACCTCGAACAACGACCACCCATGCTCCGCCGACCAGCTGCTGCCGTTCAAGGGCAGCTACGACACCTGGATGGCCCAGATCGGCCGGCTGGCCCGCACCCACCGCAACCTGACTGCGGTGGTCATGGACGACTACGCCTACTCCAGCACCAACCGACCCGAGACGCGGTGTCGCACCTTCGCCCCCGGCACGCTGACCCGGTGGTCGCGGATCCTGCGTGCGTCGGCCGGCCGATCGGTGCGGGTGATGCCGGTCATGTACCTGCACGACATGGTCGGTCCGAAGGCGATCTACCCCTCGATCCGGCACGAGGCGCCCGCGGTGGTCTGGCCGTACACCTCCATCGGCCAGAACGTCATGCCCGCCCAGTACCGGGCCGTTCGCAACGCGACGCGGGTCAAACCCGCTGTCCACGTGATGGTCTATGCGATCCCGTTCCGGGACCGCCGACCGACCTCGGTGACCGTGCGCGCCGAGGTGTCGATGGCCCGCCGGCTCGGGGCGGCCGGGGTGGTGCTGTACCAGCAGCCTCTGCGCTGACTGCGCCGCCGAACCGATCGTGCAGGGTGACCACTCGGCCCTGCACCCGCTCAGTGCCCGCGCCGTACCCACTCCTCGTAGTCCCCGGCCTCGTCGCCGATCGTCGTCTCCTCTCCGTGCCCGGTCAGCACGCGAGTGCCGGCATCGAGGGTGAGTAGCCGGGTGCGGATCGAGTCGAGGATGGTCGGGAAGCTGCTGTACGACCGCCCGGTGGCACCCGGGCCACCGTGGAACAGCGTGTCGCCGGAGAACAAGACCTTCAGGGCCGGTCCGTGCAGGCACACCGCGCCGGGGGTATGGCCAGGGGTGTGCACTACGGTCAGGTCCAGCCCGCCCGAGGTGATCACCTGACCGTCGGTCAGTGGCTCCGGCGTCCGGTCGGGGTGCACCTGGTCCCACAGCATCCGGTCGTCGGGATGCAGCAGCACCGGAGCGCCTCTCGCGTCGGCGACCTCTCCCGCGGCGTTGATGTGATCGTTGTGCCCGTGGGTGCATACCACGGCGATCAGCCGGCGATCGCCGAGCGCCGCCATAATGGCTTCGGCGTCGTGCGCCGCGTCGATGACCACGGCCTCGTGGTCGTCCCCGACGAGCCAGACGTTGTTCTCGACCTCGAAGTCCTGCCCGTCCAGGCTGAAGATGCCACCGGTGACGAGCTGCTCGATCCGTACCGTGCTGTGCGGGTCCTGGCCGTCGTGTCGCAGGGATGCCTCGCCCGAGCTCACAGCACGACCACCGAGCGCAGCACATCTCCGTGGTGCATCTTGGCGAACGCGGCCTCCACATCGCCCAGCTCGATGGTCTCGGAGACGAACCTGTGCAGCGGAAGCCGGCCCTGCAGGTGCAGGTCGATGAGGGTCGGGAAGTCCCGCGACGGCAGGCAGTCCCCGTACCAGGAGGACTTCAACGCGCCGCCGCGGCCGAACAGGTCGAGCAGCGGCAGGTCCAGGCGCATCTCCGGAGACGGCACGCCGACCAGGACGACAGTGCCGGCGAGGTCGCGGGCGTAGAAGGCCTGCTGGTAGGTCTCGGGACGGCCGACGGCGTCGATCACGATGTCGGCGCCGTTGCCGTCGGTCAGGGACCGGATCGCCTCCACTGGATCGGTCTGCCGCGAGTTGACCGTGTGCGTGGCGCCGAAGTCCTTGGCCCACTCCAGCTTTCGGTCGTCGATGTCGACCGCGATGATCCTGCGGGCGCCGGCCAGCCGCGCCCCGGCGATCGCGGCGTCGCCGACACCGCCGCAGCCGATCACGGCGACGGTGTCGTCGCGCCCGATGTTGCCGGTGTTCATCGCAGCGCCCAGCCCGGCCATCACCCCACAGCCCAGGAGACCGGCCACCTGGGGCGCGGCGGCCGGGTCGACCTTGGTGCATTGGCCGGCGGCGACCAGGGTCTTCTCGACGAAAGCGCCGATCCCCAGCGCGGGGGAGAGCACGGTGCCGTCCTCGAGGGTCATCGCCTGTGTCGCGTTGTGGGTTGCGAAGCAGTACCAGGGGCGCCCTCGCCGGCAGGCACGGCAGCGGCCGCACACCGCGCGCCAGTTGAGAACCACGTAGTCGCCGGGCGCCACCTCATCGACGCCCTTGCCGACCGCCTCGACCACGCCGGCCGCTTCATGGCCGAGCAGGAAGGGGAAGTCGTCGTTGATGGCGCCCTCGCGGTAGTGCAGATCGGTGTGGCAGACGCCGCAGGCCTGGACGACGACGGTCGCCTCGCCCGGCCCGGGGTCGGGGACGACGATGTTCTCCACCGTCACCGGCTGCCCCTTGCCGCGAGCCACGACGCCCTTCACCGTGCTGGCCATTGCGAGACCTCCCGATCGGCGACAACGTCCTGGCTGTCGCCGACCCTACGGGTCAGCGGGTCACGGGCAGAAGAGGCAGGCGAGCTACGGGGCGGTGGTCGAGTGCAGAAGCAGAAGGCGACGCGCTCAGAACCTCATCGGGGGCGGCGGCTGGGTGAGTGCCGCCCGGGGGCACTGGCCCAAGGACAGGTCACCGAAGTGCAGCGCCTCGTCGGTCAACGACTCGACGGTCCAGCCGAGCTCCTGCCCGCGGCGGGTTATGGTCACCCGGTAGATGGTCAGCTCGTACCGGGTGGGGGTGCCGTAGGCGACCTGAATGCTGCCGATCAGCTCGGACGTACCGGGGTCGGTGGCGGACTTCCACGGGCTGTCGTATCGGTTCCATCGGCTGGGTTCGGCGAGCCAGAGACCGCCCGAGGCAGCGCTGTTCAGGGACAGCTCGACCAGGATGGCGCTGGCCGCCTCCTCCGGGACGGTGGCCGACGGCCGGATCACCTGTGAGATGACCTCCTGGTCGTATGCCGAGTCGACGGCATCGCTGTCGTGCACAAGATCTCCTTCCCGTGCCCTCGGGTCCGCCCCGGTCGGCCAGCTGGCGGCGACTGTCGGTGAGGGCGTCCGGCGCGACGGATACGCCACCAGTTCATATCGTCGGCGTGCCGTAGCCGGTTCTGGACCCCCCGGTCGAGTGATGATGGGACCGTGCACCTCCTGCTCAGCCCACGGTCTCGCCTCCAACCGCCCCATGCGCGCCACCAATTCGCACCACGATGTGGTGCGCCAGTGATCAGTGGTGCAGAATGGGCCGCGGCACGACGCCGTGTAACCGTTCATCGAGCACCAGCCAGCACGTGGCAGCCCGTCGTATGAGGTCGTTGGGGAAGACGCACCTCGGTCGGCGAAGGAGGCTCTGATGGCTGGTGGGATGACACGCGGCGTCCTGTTCGTGCACTCGGCACCGCGCGCCCTGTGCCCCCACGTGGAGTGGGCGGCCGGCGGCGTGCTCGGTGTTCGCCTGTCCCTGGACTGGATCGAGCAGCCGGCGGCGCCCGGCATGCTGCGCACCGAGTTCTCATGGCAGAACCCCACCGGCACCGGCGCCAAGCTCACCTCAGCTCTGCGCGGGTGGGCCCACCTGCGCTACGAGGTCACCGAGGAGCCGAGCGCCGGCGTCGACGGTGGCCGCTGGAGCCACACCCCCGAGCTGGGCATCTTCCACGCCGTCACCGACGCGCACGGCAACGTGCTGGTCCCCGAGGACCGGGTGCGGTCGGCCATGAGCACCCAGGATCCGGCGGTGATGGTCGCCGACCTCGACCTGGCCCTCGGCCGGGCCTGGGACGACGAGCTCGAGCCCTTCCGGTACGCCGGCGAAGGCGCCCCGGTCCGGTGGCTGCACCGAGTGGGCTGAGACTCAGACGCTGCGGAACACCAGCGCCACGTTGTGGCCGCCGAATCCGAAGGAGTTGTTCAGAGCGGCCAGGTCGCCGTCGCCGAGCGATCTGGGCTCCTTGCGGACGACGTCCAGCGTCACTTTCGGGTCGAGGTCGACGACGTTGATCGTCGGCGGTGCCAGCCGGTGGTGCAGCGCCAGCACGCAGAACATGCTCTCCAGAGCACCCGCCGCGCCGAGCAGGTGCCCGGTCATCGACTTCGTCGCCGACACCGCGACCCCGTCGGTCGCGTCACCCAGCACAGCCCGGATCGCGGCGGCCTCGGCGACGTCACCGACCGGCGTGGAGGTGGCATGAGCGTTGAGGTGACGGAGATCGGCGGGGGAGATACCGGCCGCTGCCAGCGCGACGGACATCGCCCGGGCGGCGCCGGTTCCTTCGGGGTCGGGGGCGGAGATGTGGTGGGCGTCGGAGGTCAGCCCGGAGCCGGCGACCTCGGCGTAGACGGTCGCGCCCCGGGCGCGTGCGTGCTCCTCGGCCTCGAGAACGAGCACGGCGGCGCCCTCGCCCAGCACGAACCCGTCGCGGGTGCTGTCGTAGGGGCGTGAGGCGGTCTGCGGGGAGTCGTTGCGGGTGGACAGCGCCTTCATGGCCGCGAACCCGGAGATCGGCAGCGGATGGATCGCGGCCTCGGTGCCACCGGCCACCACCATGTCGGCGCGCCCGGTGCGAATCATGTCCATCGCGTAGCCGATCGACTCCGCGCCCGAGGCGCAGGCGGAGACCGGGGTGTGCACGCCGGCCCGCGCTCCGACCTCCAGGCTCACCGCCGCGGCAGGTCCGTTGGGCATGAGCATCGGCACGGTCAGCGGGAACACGCGCCGCGGTCCCTTCTCCTTGAGCACGTCGTAGGAGCTGAGCAGGGTCCACACCCCGCCGATCCCGGAGGCGATCACAACGCCCAGCCGGTCGCCGTCCACCTCAGGGTTCCCGGCGTCGGCCCACGCCTCGCGGGCCGCGACCAGGGCCATCTGCCCGGACGGGTCGAGTCGCTGCGCCTGGCCACGGGACAGCACGTCGGTGGTCGGCACCGCGAGTGCGGCGGCGAAGGTGACCGGGAGGTCGTACCGGGCGACCCACTCGTCGTCCAGAGTGCGTGTTCCTGAGGTGCCGGCCAGCGCGGCCGCCCAGGTACTGGGGACGTCACCACCCAGGGGGTTGGTGGCGCCCATACCCGTGACGACGACCCGACGCGGTGTACCGGTGGCCATGGACTGCTCCTCGTGAATCGCAGGTGGACAAGGCGGGGCCTGACCGGACCGGGGCAGTCGGGCGGTTCAGGCCCCGCCCGCGGGTCAGGACTGGTTGTTCTTGATGAAGTCCACCGCGTCCTGGACGGTGACGAGCTTGTTCGCCTCGTCGTCCGGGATGCGCACGCCGAACTTCTCCTCGGCGTTGTAGACAATGGTGATCATCGACAACGAGTCGATGTTCAGGTCCTCGGCCAGGCTCTGCTCGGGTTTGATCCCGTCCGCCGACACCTCCATCTCGGTGCTGATCAGCTCAGCCAGACCGGTCAGGATCTCCTGCTCGCTCAGTGCCATTCGTACTCCTTCGGGGGTTGGGTCCTCATCCGGGGTCGTGCCTGTCTTCCCACTTCGATGCAGGGAGATTTCTATCGGGCTCACGGCAGCTGAACCACCTGCGCCGCGTAGGCCAGCCCCGCACCGAAGCCGATGAGCAGGGCCAGGTCTCCCGAGGCGACCTCGCCGGCGGCGAGCATCCGGTCCATCGCGAGCGGGATCGAGGCGGCCGAGGTGTTCCCCGAATCCACAATGTCGCGGGCGACGGCGACCCGGTCGGGGATGGACAGCTGCTTGACCATCGCGTCGATGATCCGCACGTTGGCCTGATGCGGGATGAAGGCGTCGAGGCCCCCGACGTCCAGGCCCGCGGCGTCCAGTGCCTTCTGGGCCACCGGCGACATCTGCCAGACCGCCCAGCGGAAGACCGCGCGGCCCTCCATCGTCAGCCACGGCCATTCCTCGTGGTCGGAGTCGCGGTACTCGATCCATGAGGTCTTGGTGACGATGGCGTCCCACTGCGCGCCGTCCGAGCCCCAGATCGTCGGCCCGATCGCGGGCACGTCGCTCGGACCCACCACGACCGCACCGGCGCCGTCGGCGAAGATGAACGCCGTGGAGCGGTCGTAGGGGTCGGTGAAGTCCGACAGCTTCTCGACGCCCACCACCAGAACGTGGCGCGCTGACCCGCCGCGGACCATGTCCGAGGCCAGGGCCACGCCGTAGCTGAACCCGGCGCAGGCGGCCGAGATGTCCAGAGCGGCAGCCGGCGTGGCGCCTAGCCGGTGGGCGAGCTGGGTAGCCGCCGAGGGGGTCTGGTACGGGTGCGTGACCGTGGCGACGAGGATGGCGTCGACGTCCGAGGCACTCAGCCCGGCTCGCTCGATGGCCTGTACGGCGGCCACCTCGGCCATGTCAATGACGCTTTCTCCCGGAGCAGCGAACCGGCGGGTGACGATGCCCGAACGCTCCCGGATCCACGCGTCCGAGGAGTCGATCTTCAGGCAGATCTCGGCGTTCGTGACCACACGCTCGGGCCGGTAGCCCGCCACCGACAGGATCTTGGAGTGCGCCGCCCCGACGGACGGATTCAGTGCCCTGGCGGTCATGACGTGACTGCCCGGCTCGACGTCCCGTGCTCCACGACCAGTGCGGCGGCGGCCGCCAGGTCTTCCGGGGAGCGCACCGCCAACAGCTCCACCCCGGGCATCGCGCGTTTGGCCAGACCGGCCAGCGTGCCGGCCGGAGGAAGCTCGATCAGGGCCGTCACGCCCAGATCGCGCATGGTGGACATGCACAAGTCCCAGCGCACCGGACGTGACGTCTGGCTGACCAGTCGGATCAGCACCTCGCCGCCGTCGCAGACCGGGCGGCCGTCGGCGTTGGACACCAGCGTCGCGACCGGGTCGGCGGGCCTCAGCGCGATGGCCAGCTGGCCGAGGACGTCGACCGCCGGCGCCATGTGATCGGTATGGAACGCGCCGGCCACCTGCAGGGGGATCACGCGGGCCCGCCCCGGTGGCTCGGCCGCTAGCGAAGCGAGCTGCTCGGTGGTCCCCGCGGCGACGACCTGGCCCGAGCCGTTCCTGTTGGCCGCGGTCAGACCGATCCGGTCAAGGACCGCGGCGACGTCTTCGGGGTCACCACCGACCACCGCACTCATCCCGGTCGGCGCGGCCGAGCTCGCCGCGGCCATCGCCCGGCCGCGCTCGCGGACCAGCACGATGGCCTGCTCCGGCGTCAGTGCTCCGGCCAGCGCCGCCGCGGCGAACTCGCCGACCGAGTGGCCGGCCATCAGGAGGCCTTCGACCCGGCCCGGCAGCCTTCCCCGACCGTCGAGCAGGGCGGGCGCCACCGCAAGGGCGGCCGCGACGATCAGCGGCTGGGCGATCGCCGTGTCCCGGATGGTCTCGGCGTCGGAGGTGGTGCCGTGGGTGATCAGGTCGATGCCCGAGACCGCGGACAGCCAGCCGAGGCGCTCGGGGACCCCGGGAACCTCGAGCCACGGGTGCAGGAACGCAGGGGACTGGGCGCCCTGGCCGGGGCAGGCGATGGCGAGCACGAGGACAACCCTGCCCTGCCCCAGGGTCCGACAGGCGTTGAAGAACCAACGAACCTACTCCGGCGTTCTTGGAGGTTTGCTACAACTCCAGTGGCTCCGCCAGCCGGCCCGCGGCGATCGCGGTACGCAGCGTGAACCCGTCCCGCGGTCGAGTCGGGTCCCAGCCGGTGAGCTGGTCAGCCCGGCGCAGCCGGTACCGCACGGTGTTCGGATGAATGAACAGGATCCGCGCCGTCTGCTCGATCGAGGACCCGACGCCGAGGTAGGTCTCGACCGTGGTGAGCAGGGCCGGGCTCGAGGCCGCGGCGAGTGGGACGTAGCCGCGTGCGATGAGCTCCAGCCGGGCGATGGGATCAGCGCAGAGCACGCGTTCGGGCAGCAGGTCGTCTGCTGCCACCGGACGGGGTGCGTCGCAGCGGGCGCGGGCGGCGACGAGCCCGGCGATCGCCGCCTGGGCGGACCGCCCGGCCTCGCCCAGGCCGCTGACCACGGGCCCGGTCACCACCGGTCCCGGGCCGAGGTGGACAGCGAGCTCCGGGGCGAGCACCAGCGGGTCGTCCGACCGGCCGAGGATGACGAGGATCCGGCGTCCCTGCACCCCGACCAGGGCGTCGGCCCCCAGCTCGACGGCCCGCCGGCGCACCTCGTGGACCACCTCCTCCATCGATCCACGCGGGGCGCGGCCCGCCATCACCGCGACCCGGTCCGTCTCGGCCCACCCCAACGCTGCGGCCCGGGAGTGAAGGTCCTCGTCGGGCTCGTCCCGGACCAGCGCGTCGACGACGAGGGCCTCCAGCCGGGCGTCCCAGGCGCCGCGGCTCTCCGCGGCCCGGGCGTAGATCTGCGCGGCGGCGAAGGCGACCTCGCGGGAGAAGCGCAGCACCGCCTCCCGGACCGCCTGGTGGGCGCCGGGGGCGACGTGCAGGCTGGCCTGTTCCTCGATCACATCCACGACGATGCGCAGCAGGTCGAGGGTCTGCTGCAGCGAGATGGATCGGGTCAGCTCTCGCGGTGCGGCGCCGAAGACATCGACGGCGATCTGCACCGGGTCGGTCGGCCGCCGGTACCACCCGACGAACTCGCTGATTCCCGCCTGGGCGATCATGCCGACCCAGGATCGGTCCTGCGGACTCAGCGCCCGGTACCAGTCCAGCCGCTCGTCCATCCGCTGGACGGCGGCCGTCGCCAGCGCGCCCACGCCGCGGCGCAGGCGGAGCAGGGTGGGGTCGGCCGCGGACACCCGGGGCGGTTCGGACAGGTTCAGCCGCCGTCCTTCTTGGCCTCGTCCTTCTTGGCCTCGTCCTTCTTGACGCCGTGCTTCTTGGCCTTGTGGGCCGGGTCCTCCTCCTCCAGCTGGACGAGGAGTTCGCCGGCATGGTCAGGTACCTGCTGGAAGAGCTCGCGCGGGGGGCGCTGGTAGTCCACTGCCGGGGGGCGCGCCGGTAGAGTGATCCCGGGGGCCTGCACATGCTCGTAGGGCAGGGTTGAAAGCAGGTGGGCGATCATGTTCAGCCGGGCGTGACGCTTGATGTCGGCCTCGATGACGTACCACGGGGCCTCGGGGATGTCGGAGTGCACGAACATCTCGTCCTTGGCCCGGGAGAAGTCCACCCAGCGGTCCCGGGTGAGCAGGTCGTTCGGCGAGAACTTCCACCGTCGCAGCGGGTCCTGGACACGGGACCGGAACCGCCGCTCCTGCTCCTCGTCACTGACCGAGAACCAGTACTTGCGCAGGAAGAAGCCGTCCTCGACGAGCATCCGTTCGAAGTTGGGGCACTGGTGCATGAACCGCCGGTACTCCTCGGGGGTGCAGAAACCCATCACACGCTCGACACCGGCCCGGTTGTACCAGGAGCGGTCGAAGAGCACGATCTCACCGGCTGCGGGCAGGTGTTCGATGTAGCGCTGGAAGTACCACTGCGTGCGTTGGCGCTCGGTCGGCATCGGCAACGCGACGATCCGGGCGACGCGGGGGTTGAGGTACTCGGTCACTCGTTTGATCGTGCTGCCCTTGCCCGCCGCGTCGCGGCCCTCGAACACGACGACGACGCGCTGGCCGGAGACCTTGACCCATTCCTGGAGCTGGACCAGCTCGCCCTGCAGGCGCAGCAGCTCCCGCTCGTAGGCCTTTCGGCTGAGCCGGTGGCGCTTGGGCTTCACCGGCTCCGGTTCGGAGGGCCGAGTGTCGACCGAGCCCTCTGCCTGGGCGTCCTGAACGGCCTTGTCAGCACCCGACTTCCTCTTGGTGTGTGCCATGAGGTCACTTCATCGCGGCCCGGCCGCCTGCGCAAGGGGTCCATCGCCACCGTGTGGTCACCGATGGGCGACCCACAGGTCACCCGTTTGGTCGACCAGTCCGCCGTGCGCACGCCCGGTCGGCGGCTCGACGAGGGTGGTGTGTTCGCCACTGTCGCCGCCCGCGGCTAGGGTCATGAGGGGTCGTCGAGCGGTGAAGTGGAGGCGACATGGGAGTCCTGGACAGGTTCCGCCGTCGCGCAGGGCACGCCGTGCCGGTGCCGACGGCGTCGGCTCGCGGTCGGGGTGATGTCCCGGTGGTCGTCGAGGCCGGTCACGCGCCACCCGGGCCGGAGTCCGATGCGAGCCCGATCGATGTCTCCGCCGAGGCCGAGCTGTGGGCCGGTCTGCGCGAGAACCCGAACGATGCCGAGGCCTTCCATGCCCTGGCCGAGATCGTCCGGCGCCGGGCCGCGGATTCCCAGACGGAGACCGTCGGCGGTGACCGGCAGCGCGCCGCGGACGACGCCGTCTGGTCCCTCGCCGAAGAGCTGGCCCACTCCAGCAGGGCCTGGTACCCGCTGGTCGAGCTGGCCCGACTGTCCTTGCACGACGACCGCGAGGCGGCCTTGCGTCGCCTCGCTACCGCCGCGGATCGTGACAGCGAGGGACAGGCGCTGGCGGTCGCCCTGGGCATGCTTCGCGACGAGCGGATGCCGGCCGAGGCGGTCAACCTGGCCACCGGTCACTGGCGTCCGCGCGAGCACGGTCTCGAGGCCGGTCGGCAGGTGGTCGAGGCGGCGATCGAGGCGGGGCGCGTGGGTGACGCACGTCGCCACCTCACCGCACTGGAGGGTCACCCGGACGCTGAGGGTGTTCAGCAGATCCGTGAGGAGCTGACGCCGTTGATCGACCGGGCGGAGGCGCAGCTACCGCCAGGCACCCCGGCAGGCGGCATCCCGATCATCGATCTGCGCGAGCTGCGAGAGGCCTCGAACCGCAACCCGTTCCGCCGGCACTGACGTCGCGGCACCCGAGGCCGCGGGATGTCGTCCCGGTCGGCCGCGGACGCCGCCCCAACGCGGGATGGGCTCAGGCGTCCCCACCCGCGCTGCCGCTGGTTCCGGCGGTGACGTCATGGAGCCGGTACTTGGCGATGGCCTTGGCCGGTGAGTCCACCGGCACCTCACCGCGTCGAGCGAGCTCCTCCAGCGCTCGGGTGGCCACGGACGGACCGTCGATCGCGAAGAACCGTCGCGCCGCCGGCCGGGTGTCGGAGAAGCCGAACCCGTCCGCGCCGAGGGATGCGAAGTCGCCCGGCACCCATTGGGCGATCTGGTCGGGGACCTGGCGCATGTAGTCACTGACCGCGATCACCGGACCGCTGGTACCCGAGAGCTGACTGGTGACGAACGGCACCGGCGCATCCTGGTCCGGGCTCAGGAAGGCCTGTTCGTCGCAGCGCATCGCCTCCCGGCGCAGCTCGGTCCAGCTGGTGACGCTCCATACGTCCGCGGCGACCCCCCAGTCCTCGGCCAGCAGCTGCTGGGCCTCCAGCGTCCACGGCAGCGCGACCCCCGAGCCGAGCAGCTGCACGCGCGGCCGACCATCGGCCGGGGCTGCGGCGGAGAGCAGGTACATGCCGCGCAGGAGCGCCTCGACGTCCAGGTTCTCCGGCTCGGCCGGCTGAGGGTACGGCTCGTTGTAGACGGTCAGGTAGTAGTAGACGTTCTCCGGCGACTCCCCGTACATGCGACGGAGTCCGTCCCGGACGATGTGCCCGATCTCGTAGCCGTAGGCGGGGTCGTAGACGAGCGCTGCCGGGTTGGTCGCGGCGAGGATCGGGGAGTGCCCGTCGGCGTGCTGGAGGCCCTCGCCGGTCAGTGTCGTGCGTCCGGCCGTGGCCCCGATGACGAAGCCACGGCACATCTGGTCGGAGGCCGCCCAGAGCGCGTCACCGGTGCGCTGGAAGCCGAACATCGAGTAGAAGATGTAGATCGGCACCATCGGCTCGCCGTGGGTGGCGTACGAGGACCCGGCGGCGGTGAACGCGGCGACCGAGCCCGCCTCGTTGATGCCCAGGTGCAGGATCTGGCCTGACGTCGACTCCTTGTAGGCGAGCATCAGATCGCGGTCCACGGACGCGTAGTTCTGCCCGTGCGGATTGTAGATCTTCGCCGTCGGGAAGAACGAGTCCATGCCGAACGTGCGTGCCTCGTCGGGGATGATGGGCACCACGCGGGCGCCGAAGTCCTTCTCGCGCATGACGTCGCGCAGGAGCCGGACGAACGCCATCGTCGTAGCCACAGCCTGTTTGCCCGAACCGCGCCGGACCACCTCGTAGACGTTCTCCTCCGGCAGCTTGAGCGCTCCGGAGGTGACCCGACGCTCCGGCAGGCCACCGCCGAGGTTGCGCCGGACCTCACGCAGGTGCTGGATCACCTCGTTGTTCTCGCCCGGGTTGTAGTAGGGCGGTAGGTACTTGTCCGAGGCGAGCTGTTCGTCGCTGACCGGGATCTTCAGCCGGTCGCGCAGCAGGGTCAGGTCCTCGAGGGTGAACTTCTTCATCTGGTGGGTCGCGTTGCGTCCGGCGAAGCTCGGGCCGAGCGCCCATCCCTTGACCGTCTTGGCCAGGATCACGGTGGGCTGGCCGGTGTGCTCGGTGGCCGCCTTGTAGCCCGCGAACACCTTTCGGTAGTCGTGGCCGCCCCGGCGCAGGTTCCAGATGTCGTCGTCGCTCATCGAATCGACGAGCTTGCGGGTGCGGGGATCCCGCCCGAAGAAGTGCTCGCGGATGTAGGCGCCGTCCTCGGCCCGGAAGGTCTGGTAGTCGCCGTCACGGGTCTGGTTCATCACGTTCACGAGGGCCTGGTCGCGGTCGGCGGCCAGCAGCGTGTCCCATTCCCGGCCCCAGATCACCTTGATCACGTTCCAGCCGGCCCCGCGGAAGAACGCCTCCAGTTCCTGGATGATCTTGCCGTTGCCGCGCACGGGGCCGTCCAGGCGCTGCAGGTTGCAGTTGATCACGAAGGTGAGGTTGTCCAGCTCCTCGTAGGCGGCGAGCTGCAGCGCCCCGCGGCTCTCCGGCTCGTCCATCTCGCCGTCGCCGAGGAAGGCCCAGACCCTTTGCTGCGAGGTGTCTTTGATCCCGCGGCCGTGCAGGTACTTGTTGAACTGCGCCTGGTAGATGGCGTTGATCGGACCCAGGCCCATCGAGACGGTCGGGAACTCCCAGAAGTCCGGCATCAGCCGCGGGTGCGGGTAGGAGGGGAGCCCGCCGCTGGGGTGGGACTTCTCCTGCCGGAAGCCGTCGAGCTGGTGCTCGCTGAGGCGCCCTTCGAGGAACGCCCGCGCGTAGATGCCCGGTGAGGCGTGGCCCTGGATGAAGATCTGGTCGCCGCCGCCGGCGTCGTCCTTGCCGCGGAAGAAGTGGTTGAAGCCGACCTCGTACAGGGTCGCCGACGAGGCGTAGGTGGAGATGTGGCCGCCGACGGCGATTCCGGGGCGTTGGGCACGGTGGACCATGACCGCCGCGTTCCAGCGGATCCATCGACGGTAGGCCCGTTCGGCCTCCTCGTCTCCGGGGAACCAGGGCTCCCGCTCGGGTGGGATGGTGTTGATGTAGTCGGTCTGCGACAGGCTCGGGACACCGACCCCCTGTTCGCGGGCCCGCTGCAGCAGGGCCAGCATCAGGTACCGGGCACGTTCGCGGCCCCGCTCCTCGACCGCGGCGTCGAGGGACTCGAGCCACTCGTTGGTCTCGTCGGGGTCGATGTCGGGTAGATGGCTGGGCAGTCCGTTGAGAATGGGTCCCTGCTTGTGCGGCACGTCGGGTCCTTCCATCGCAGGTCATCGCACGCCGAAAACGCCTTCGGTCATCCTCGCCCGTCAGTGCCCTGCTCGTCACGCCGAGAGCCCCCCGAGTCTGCCGCGCCGGGCGGGCCATGACCGAGATCGGCGCGGGTGAGCGTCCGAACCGGCACGGACGAGGTCGGGTCCGCAACGCCCGTGGTGGCGCCAGGGTGTTGCGCGCGGAGCCCAAGGTGCAGTCCACTAGCGTGGGCGAGGTGTAGCCGGGGGCACGCCGCGGCAGTGGGAGCCGTCCGGTAGCGATGGCACGACACAGGAGGTCATAACCAGTGGGCACGACCGCGGGGTCTGCCGCGGGTCAGTCGAGGGCAGCTCGGCTGGGCTTGCGGACCGGACAGGTCGTTCAGGAGTTCGGCTACGACGATGACGTCGACCACGAACTGAGAACCGAGATCGAGGACCTGACCGGGAACCACCTGGTCGAGGAGGACCTGCACGAGGTCGTCGATGCGGCGATCTTCTGGTGGCGCGACGGTGATGGCGACCTGGTCGACGCGTTGGTCGACGCGTTGCCCAACCTCGCCGAAGGCGGCGTGATCTGGCTGCTGACGCCGAAGTCGGGACGCGACGGGCATGTCGAGCCCTCCGACATCGAGGAGTCGGCGCCGACCGCGGGCATGCACGCCACGAGCACCGTGAGTGCCTGTCAGGACTGGACCGGAACCCGGCTGGCCACCCCGCGCGGAGCGCGGCGGTGAGCCCGCAGGTCGGCGTCCCGGCCCCCGACTTCCGGCTCAACGACCAGCACGGGCAGCAGGTCGCTCTCAGCGATTTCCGGGGCGACGCGCACGTGGCGCTGGTCTTCTTCCCGTTCGCCTTCTCCGGCCTGTGCACCGGCGAGCTGTGCGAGATCCGGGACAACCTGGCTGACTTCGCCGGCGCCGGGGTGCAGGTCGTGGGCATCTCCTGCGACCCGATGTACTCCCTGCGAGCCTTCGCCGACGCCGAGGGCTATGAGTTCCCGCTGCTGTCCGACTTCTGGCCGCACGGGTCCGTGGCCCGCTCCTACGAGGTGTTCGACGACGGCCGCGGCCGCCCCGAACGGGGCAGCTTCCTGATCGACCGGGGCGGCATACTGCGCTGGAGCGTCGTCCATCCCTCCGGCCAGCCCCGTCCGGTGGCCGCCTACCGTGAGGCGATCGCCGC
Organism: uncultured Actinomycetota bacterium; assembly: GCA_963825645.1. GTDB lineage: Bacteria > Actinomycetota > Actinomycetes > Actinomycetales > Kineosporiaceae > JADJPO01. The sequence continues at coordinate 117,622 of CAWGTT010000005.1, read as the reverse complement.
CCTGGCGGGGTGAGGTCGCCCCGCACCTGATGCCGCCGAGCCGTTCGGCGTCGTCAGGGGCCTGTAGCTCAGTTGGCAGAGCACCGCGCTTACACCGCGGGTGTCGTCGGTTCGAGTCCGGCCGGGCCCACCGGTCGCAGCCCCGTCCGACGGCGGTCGGGCCGCCCTCCGACCCGGCCCGGAAGGGTAACCCGAACGTCTGACGGCGCCATCGGCCGACCGGGCATACTTGGATCGATCGCTACTGTGGGTAGTAGCACAGAGGCAAATGTGACTAAGAGTTGTCACCGGAGTAGCCCCTTCGTCACGCACAGCGCCCGGCGCGGACGGTGAGCGCTAGGGTTCTTTCCGTGACGATCGACACGCGCACCCCGACGCTGGCCCAGGTCATCGGCGTCCTGGAGCGGATGTACAACCCGGCCTGGGCCCGCGACTGGGACCGGGTAGGACTGGCCTGCGGCGAGCCGAGTGCACCTGTCCGCAAGGTCCTGCTGGCCGTGGACCCGGTGGCTGCCGTCATCGACGAGGCGATCGAGTGGCGGGCCGACCTGGTGCTCACGCACCACCCGCTGCTGCTGCACCCGGTGCACACCATGGCCGCCACCACGGCCAAGGGCAGGGTGCTGCACCGCCTGGTGCGCGCCGACTGCGCCCTCTACACCGCGCACACCAACGCGGACGTCGCGGCGCCGGGCGTCTCGGACGCGCTGGCCCGAGTGCTCGGACTGCGCGACCTGTTCCCGCTCTCAGCGGACGAGCCCGACCCGATCGACAAGGTCGTCACCTTCGTCCCCGAGGACGCCGTCGACATGCTGGTCGACGCCCTCGCCAAGGCAGGCGCCGGAGAGGTCGGCGACTACTCCCGCTGCGCCTTCACCGCCGAGGGCACCGGCACCTTCGTGCCGGGTCGCTCGGTGTCACCCGCCATCGGGCAGCCGGGCCGGCGCGCGGACCTGGCCGAGCGCCGGGTCGAGATGGTGCTACCCCGCGCGCGCCGCTCGGCGGTGGTTGGTGCCCTGCTCCAGGTGCACCCCTACGAGCAGCCGGCCTTCGACGTCTACCAGCTCGCCTCGTGGTCGAGCACCCGCGGCATCGGCCGGGTCGGCCGGCTGGCCGGACCCACCACGCTGCGCGAGTTCGCGCTGCTGGTGGCCGAGGCGTTGCCCGCCACCGCGCAGGGGGTGCGGGTGGCCGGCGACCCAACGGCCACCATCGCGCGGGTGGCCGTCTGCGGGGGGGCCGGAGACCCCCTGCTTGAGGCGGCGAGGGCCAGCGGCGCGGACGCCTACGTCACGGCCGACCTGCGTCATCATCCGGTCAGCGAGGCGCGTGAGGAGACCGGCGATGCGCCCCCGTTCCTGCTCGACGTCGCCCATTGGTCGAGCGAGTGGCCCTGGCTGGCCGGTGTGGCCAACCGCCTCGAGGGCAGGCTGGAGGCGGCCGGCACCCCGATCGAGGTGCTGGTCAGCGTTCGGAGCACCGATCCGTGGAGCTTCAGGGTGCCCAGCCCGGGCGGCGTCGTCCGCTGAGGCCCCGCCGCAGGCGTGCTTCGCCGGGGCCGTCGGTGCCTCTCGGACCGTTAGGGTGAGGGCGTGGTGAGCGCGCCGGCTATCGCTCAGTGGCGGCTTCTCGACGTCCAGGCCCACGACACGCGCCTGGCGCAGCTGTCCCACCGCCGTCGGAATCTGCCCCAGCACGCAGAGATCGACGACCTCACCGAGCGGTCCGGGCGGGTCGGTGACGAGCTGGTCGCGGCGCAGACCGCCGTCCAGGACCTCTCCCGAGATCTGGCCAAGGCCGAGGCGGACGTCGAACAGGTGCGTCAGCGGGCAGCCCGCGACCGGGCCCGGCTCGACTCCGGTCAGGGCAACCCGAAAGACCTCCAAGCCCTCCAGCATGAGGTCGCGACGCTGGCGGCACGGCAGTCGGCGCTCGAGGACGTCGAGCTCGAGGTGATGGAGCGGATGGACCAGGCCACCGCCGAGCTCGACCGGATGCAGGGCGAGGCCGACCGGATCCAGGTCCGGATCGAGGAGACGACCGCGGCCCGCGACGCCGCTCTGGCCGAGATCGCCACGGAGGTCGAGACCGAGCAGCGCCGCCGCGCCGACGCGGTAGCCGGACTTCCGACCGACCTGGTCACCCTGTACGAGCGGATCCGGCAGAACAGCGACGGGGTCGGTGCCGCGAGGCTCAACCAGCGCCGCTGCGAGGGGTGCCGCCTCGAGCTGAACACCACCGATCTGGGCAGGCTGCGCGATGCGGCCGAGGACGCGGTGATCCGTTGCGAGGAGTGCGGCCGGATCCTGGTACGGACCGCGGACTCCGGCCTCTAGCCGCCGATCGCCTGCTCCAGAACGTCCATCCCCTCGGTGAGCAGGTCCTCACCGATCACCAGCGGCGGCAGGAACCTCAGGACGTTGCCGTAGGTTCCGCAGGTGAGCGTGACCAGACCGGCCTGGTGGCAGGCGGAGCTGATCCGTGCGGTCTCCGCGGCGTCCGGCGTCGTGGTTCCCGGTTGCACGATCTCCATCGCCAGCATCGCCCCACGCCCGCGCACATCGCCGATGATCGGGTGCTGCTCGGCCAGGGCGTGCAGCCGCGGCGTCATCACCGCCTCGATCCGCTGGGCCGCACCGACCAGGTCGTAGGTCTCGATCGTCTCGATCGCGCCGAGAGCAGCGGCGCAGGCGACCGGGTTGCCCCCGTAGGTTCCGCCGAGCCCACCGCCGTGCACCGAGTCCATCACGGTGGCCCGGCCGGTTACCCCGGCCAGCGGCAGGCCACCGGCGATGCCCTTGGCCGTGGTGATCAGGTCGGGCACCACCCCCTCGTGCTCGCAGGCGAACATCGCGCCGGTGCGGGCGAAGCCGGTCTGGATCTCGTCCGCGATCAGCAGCACCCCGTTCTCGGCGCACCACGCGGCGATCGCCGGGAGGAACCCCTCGGCCGGGACGACGAAACCGCCCTCGCCCTGGATCGGCTCGATGACCACGGCCGCCGTCCGGTTCACGCCGACCTGCTTGTCGATGACTGCCATGGCGCGAGCGGCCGCCTGCTCGCCGCTGATCGGGGTGGGCTCGCGGAACGGGTATGACATCGGCACCCGGTACACCTCACCGGCGAACGGGCCGAAGCCGTCCTTGTACGGCATGTTCTTCGCCGTCATCGCCATCGTCAGGTTGGTCCGGCCGTGGTAAGCGTGGTCGAACACCACCACGGCGTCCCGCCCGGAGTGCCGGCGAGCGATCTTGACCGCGTTCTCGACCGCCTCGGCGCCGGAGTTGAACAACGCCGAGCGCTTGGCGTGGCTGCCCGGGGTGAGCCGGTTCAGCGCTTCGCAGACCTGCAGGTACCCCTCGTACGGGGTCACCATGAAGCAGGTGTGGGTGAACTGGTCGACCTGGTCGTGGACCCGGGCGGCGACGAGCGGGTTGGCGTTGCCCACGCTGGTGACGGCGATGCCAGAGCCGAAGTCGATCAGGTGGTTGCCATCGACGTCGACCAGGACCCCCCCGCCCGCCCGCTGGATGTACACCGGGAGCGTGGTGCCGACCCCTGCCGCGACCGCGTTGAGCTTGCGGGCATGGAGAGCCTGGGAGGCCGGGCCCGGAACGGCCGTCACCAGCCGACGCTCCTGGGCGATGCCCGATGCCACGGCGCCGTGCGCCCCACCGCGTGCCCATCGCTCCCCTGCGTGGGGCAGAGTCTCGGTCATGGAGCACACGGTACGGGCTGCCCCCGGATCAGGCCATGACCAGGCGCGATGACGACATCGTCGCGGCCGCAGGCCTCGGCAGCCAGATCGACGCCGGGGCAGACGCCGACCTGTACGCCGACCCCTCGACGGCGGACCGGTTGCGGCGGGTGGCCGTCTCGGCGTTGGGCCACTACGACCTCACCGAGCCGCCGGCCGGGCCCGCGTCGCTGCGCCTGGTCAACGTCTCCGAGAACGCCACGTTCCGGGTGGACGTCGGGCACGGGCAGCCGCCCCGGATCCTGCGGGTGCATCGCCTCGGTTACCACAGCCCCGCCCAGATCGCCTCTGAGCTGGCCTGGATGGACGCCGTCCGCGAGCAGGCCGGCGTCCGCACCCCGCGAGCGCTGCCCGCCGCGGACGGCCGGCGGGTGCTGCAGGTGCTGGACCCGGACGGCGGTCCGCCCAGGACCGTGGTGATGTTCGAGTTCCTGCCCGGTCGTGAGCCCGATCCCGACCATCTCGTCGACAACGCCCAGCACCTCGGCCGGCTCACCGCACGGTTGCACCTGCAGGCCCGCAGCTGGCGGCCGCCGGCCGGCTTCGACCGGTTCCGGTGGGACCTGGACGCGGTCTTCGGAGCCCACCCGCGGTGGGGCCGCTGGGAAGACGGTGTGGGAGTCGGCGTGCAGGAGCATGCGGTCCTAGCCCGGCTGCAACGGGTCATCACCCGTCGGCTGGCGGCGTTCGGGACCGGAGCGGACCGGTTCGGGCTCGTGCATGCCGACCTGCGTGCGGCGAACCTGCTCGTCAGCGGTGTCGGCGGGGCTCTGTCGGTCAACGTCATCGATTTCGACGACTGCGGGTTCAGTTGGTACCTCTACGATCTCGCGGCCGCCGTGAGCTTCGTCGAGGACCGACCGGACCTGCCCGCGGTCATCGACGGCTGGTTGACCGGGTACCGCAGCCTGGCCGAGCTGTCCACCGAGGACGCAGCGGAGATCGACACCCTGGTGATGCTGCGCCGCGTGTTGCTCCTGGCCTGGCTCGGTACCCACCGGGCCGTACCGGGTGCCCGCGACCTCACCGACGGCTTCGCCGAGGGGACCTGCCGGCTCGCCGAGGCCTACCTCAGCCGGCACACCTGAACACGTGTACCAGAGCGCCGCAACGGCTCTGACACGATGGATCCATGAGCTACGCGGGCGACCTCTCACCCACCCAGACCTACCAGTTGCTGACCGAGGACCCCGACGCGGTGCTGGTGGACGTGAGGACCGAGGCCGAGTGGGCCTACGTCGGCCTGCCCGACCTCAGCGCCCTTGGACGGGACGTACTCCGGGTGCAGTGGGTGCGCTACCCGGACGGCGCGCGCAACAGCTCGTTCCTCGACGAGCTGGCCGCGGCCGGGGTGAAGCCGGACCAGCAGGTGGCGTTCCTGTGCCGGTCCGGGGTGCGGTCGGCGGGCGCGGCGAGGGAGGCGACGACGGCCGGCTACCAGTACGCCTACAACATCGCCGAGGGCTTCGAGGGCCCACTGGACGACGCGGGTCACCGCGGCGCGGCAGGCGGCTGGAAGGCCCGGGGTCTGCCCTGGCGGCAGTCGTGACCGACTGGCGTCCGCGGACCATCGCGGTTCGCGGCGGACTGCAGCGCTCGGAGTTCGCCGAGACCGCCGAGGCGATCTTCCTGACCCAGGGGTACGTCTACGACGACGCGGCGCAGGCCGAGGGGGCGTTCGCCGGGAACGTCGACCACTACATGTACTCCCGGTACGGCAACCCGACGGTGGCCGTGTTCGAGGAACGGCTGCGGCTGCTCGAAGGCGCTCCGGCCTGCTTCGCCACGGCGACCGGCATGTCGGCGGTGTTCACCTCGCTGCTGGCCCTGCTCAACGCCGGCGACCGGGTGGTCGCTGCCCGGGCGTTGTTCGGCTCGTGCTTCGTGATCCTGGACGAGCTGCTGCCGCGGTGGGGGATCAGCTGCGACTTCGTCGACGGCCACGACCTCGACCAGTGGGCGGCGTCGCTGGCCCGTCCCGCGCGGGCGGTGTTCTTCGAGTCGCCGTCCAACCCGATGCAGGATCTGGTCGACGTCGCCGCGGTCAGCGAGCTGGCTCACGCGGCGGGCGCAACAGTCGTGGTCGACAACGTGTTCGCCACCCCGTTGCTCCAGCGCCCGCTCGACCTGGGCGCCGACGTCGTCGTCTACTCGGCGACCAAGCACATCGACGGTCAGGGTCGGGTGCTCGGCGGAGCGATCCTCGGTCCGAAGGACTACATCGATGCAGGGGTCCAGACCCTGATGCGGCACACCGGGCCGTCGATGAGCCCGTTCAATGCCTGGGTGCTGCTCAAGGGGCTGGAGACGATGCATCTGCGGGTCGAGGCCCAGTGCGCCGCCGCCGAGCGGATCGCCCGGCATCTCGAGGAACATCCCCGGGTCCGCTCGGTGCGCTATCCCTTCCTTGACAGCCACCCCCAGCATGACCTGGCCAAGCGGCAGATGAGCGCCGGTGGCACCGTGGTCACCTTCGCGGTGGACGGCGCCAAGGACGGCGCGTTCGCGTTCGTCGACGCCCTCCAGGTGATCGACCTGTCGAACAACCTGGGTGACGCCAAGTCGCTGGCCACCCACCCGGCGACCACCACTCACCGCCGGCTGACCCCGCAGGCGCGCCGGCACGCGGGGATCACCGACGGCGTGGTGCGGATCTCGGTCGGGCTGGAGGACGTCGAGGACCTGTTGGCCGACATCGACCAGGCGCTGGCCCGGTAGCCCACCGGCCACCGCGGCCCCGCGCCGGGTCGGCCGCTCGATGCCTCAGGTCTGCCGACCCGGCGCCAGCTTCGACCGAGCGGCCGCGACATCGACGTCGCCGCGTGCCAGGGCCCGCAGCGTGTCCAGCCGGGGGTCGCGTTCGGAGGCGGGCGGCGCCTGCGGCTCCTGCGGCGCCGGTTCCGGCGCCGCCTGGTAGCCCAGCCGGCCCAACAGCTCCTCGAACCGGGCCCGGGCCGTCGGGTAGCTCACCCCGAGATGGCGTTCGACCTCGCGCATGGTGCCCCGGGAGATGAGGAACACCTTGAGCAGGGCCCGGTCGGCATCGGAGAGGCCGCAGAACTCGCAGGACCGGAAGGCGCCGGACAGCTCGGTGCCGCAGTTGGAGCAGCCGAGCCGGATGGTGTGCAGCTCCTCGCTGCACACCGGGCAGTCGCTCGGGGCGCGGTAGAGCTCCTCGCCGGCGGACCCGGTGCTCGCGCGGCTCACTCGGCGCCCCCGGCCCTGTCGTCGGTGAGCACGACCGAGCTCATCACAGCCTCGACGACGAGCTCGGCCTGGCCGCGACCCAGGGTGGCCTGGGCGACGTCGGGGTCGACCAGCCCGCCCTTGGAGACCGCATTGGGCAGCACCACCTTGCCCATTCGGTTCCGCGCCCGGATGTGCACGTCGCTGCCCTCGCCGAGAAGCAGCTTGACCGAGGAGGACTCGCAGCCGATCCGTGACCTGCCGGTCGGCACGGCCATACCCTTCACCGAGGAGGACAGCGCGTCGATGTCCAACGGGCCGCGGAGGCGTTCCAGCTTCAGAGCCGAGGCGATGACCCGAAGCCGGGCCCCGCCCGAGCAGCCGCTCACCTTCACGCTGGCTCCGGCGGCGTCCAGCTCGACGGCCAGCTCGGGGTTGACCCGGACGACGAGCCGCTGGTCCGTCCAGGCCTTGGCCCAGGCCAGGGAGCGGGGCAGGTCGGCGAAGGTGAACCGGCCTTGGCCCTTGTCGCCGCCGCCTCCCACGCCGGAGGAGAACGGGGTGTCCTGGCTCTCCACGACGACGACGCCGTTCTCGCGGCGCACCGTGTGGTTCCCGGTGACCGCCACCTGGGCGACGGTGGGGTCGGCGACGATGTCGACCGATCGGTAGGAGGCGTTGACCCGGACGGCGGTCACGGTGGTGACCATCTGTTGGCCACCGCCGCCCGTGCTCCCGGGTTCCGGGGAGCCCCATGGCGCGGGCTCGGTCGAGTCGGCGGCCGGTTCGGCGCCTGCCAGGGGGGGTTCGGTGGCGGTCGCCGGTTCGTCGGCGGTCGCAGGTTCGGTGGCCGATGCGGTGTCGGAGCCGGTCGGCCCGGCGTCGGGTCGAGCGCCGACGGCGTCCAGCAGTGGGAGGGCCTCGTCGGGAGTGAGCTCACCGGCGGCGACCCGTTGCAGGATCTCTTCGGTGGTTGTCATGATGCAAACCTAATTCTGATCTTTATAGATCACAAGTTCTCAGTCATCTTTCCCAATGTGTCCTTGAGAAGATCCCATAGTGCCGCAACATGCTCTCGCTCTGTGGTCTCCGCGCCGATCGACACCCGCACCATCCACCGGCCGTCGAGCAGCGCAGGGGTGACGAAAGCCCGGCCCGAGGCGTTCACCTGCTCGGCCCAGGTCAGCGTGTGCTCATCCAGCCGAGCGCCGTCCAGCCCCGGCGGTTCGTGGCGACAACACACGGTCTGCAGGGTGAGCGGAGCGACGAGGCGCCATGCGTCGTCCGCCTCGACCTGCGCGGCCAGCCAGGCGGCGTTCTCCAGGTCGCGGCGCAGCCGGGCCCGGATCGCCTCCAGGCCGTCCAGCCGCAGCTGGAACCACAGCTTCAGTGCGCGGAACCGCCGGCCCAGTGGAATACCCCAGTCCTTGTACTGGGGCACCTGGGCCGCGGTCCGCGCGCCGTCGGAGGCCGACCGCAGGTAGGAGGGGTCGGTCGACATCACCCGCACCAGATGGCTGACGTCGCGCACGTAGAGCAACGAGCAGTCCAGGATCGTGCCCAGCCACTTGTGTGGGTTCCATGACAGGGAGTCGGCACGCTCGACGCCGTCGCCGCCGCCGAACATCTCCCGCCGCTCGGGCAGCAGCAGAGCCGAGCCGGCCATCGCGGCGTCCACATGCAGCCAGGGACGGCGTGGGTCGCCGCCGGCGGCCACCTCGTCCAGGACGGCGGCGATCCCGGCCACCGGGTCGACCGCCGTGGTGGCCGTGGTGCCTACCGACGCGACGACCGCGGCCGGACGGCGGCCGGCCGCGAGATCGGCGCAGATCGCCGCGGCCAGGGCGTCCGGGCGCAGAGCGTGGGTCTGCGGGTCGACCTCGACCCGGCGCAGGTTGGTTGCGCCGAACCCGGCCAGGGCGACGGCCTTGGCCACGGAGGAGTGAGCGTGCGGCGATGTATAGACGACCAGCGGAGCCGGCTCGCCCTGCAGGCCCCCGCGGCTCTCGGAGTAGTCGCTGGCCCGCTCACGGGCGCACAGGATGGCCACCAGGCACGCCGTCGACGCGGTGTCGTGGATCGCACCGTGCCAGGCGTCGGAAAGCCCGCTCTCGACCCGTAGCCAGTCGGTGACCACGTGCTCGACCTCGGTCAAGGCCGGGGCGGAGGCCCAGGTGATGCCGAGCGCGCCGAGACCGCCCGCGGCGATGTCGCCGAGTACTGAGGAGAGCGTGGCGTTGGAGGGGAACCAGCCGAAGAAGTGCGGGCTCTGCGTCTGGGTGATGCCCGGGACGACGATCCGGTCCAGGTCGGCCAGCACGCCGGCGAACGGCTCGGGCCGTTCCGGAGCCCGCTCGGGCAGCGCCGCGGCCACCGCACCGGGGGCGACGGGCGAGGCCACCGGCAGGTCCGGCACGCGGGTGCGGTGGTCGGCGATCCAGTCGATCAGCTGATGGCCGGCAGCGCGGAACTCCTCGGGGGTCATGGTCGACAGGCTAGGACCGCGCTGCCGGCGTAGGTCGCCATGCCGTCCGAGGGCGGCAGCAGGATCAGCACAACCTCGCAGCGTAGGGTGCAACGCGTGGTTCGGCGCAGCGTGCACCTCGGCGGACGGGACCAGAGCTCGCTGGCGGCGCTCGGCCGTAGGTTCGCGCAGATCCGCGCCGGCCTCGACGTCCCCGATGTCTTTCCCGGCGACGTGCTGACCGCGGCCGGGCGGGCTGCGGTGAGTGCGCCGGGCGGGAACGGGGGATATGCCGACCTCACCGACGTCCCGTTCGTCACCGTCGATCCGCCGGGATCGACCGATCTCGACCAGGCACTGCACCTGTCGCGGCGGGGGTCCGGCTACCACCTCGACTACGCGATCGCCGACGTACCGGCGTTCGTCACGCCGGGGTCGCCGGTCGACGTCGAGGCTCGCCGCCGGGGCCAGACCCTCTACGCGCCGGACGACCGCACGCCGCTGCACCCACCGGTGCTCAGTGAGGACGCCGCCAGCCTGATCGAGGGGCAGCAGCGGCCGGCGTTCGTCTGGCGGGTCGACCTGGACCACGACGGGCTGGTGCGCTCGGTCGACCTGGTCCGGGCACTGGTGCGCAACCGCAGGCGCCTCGACTACGCCACCGTGCAGGCCCTCGCCGACGGCCATCCGGAACCGGGCGGCGAGCCTGCGGATCCGCTTGCGGCCCAGGCGGTCCTGCTGCGTGAGGTCGGTACCGCCCGGCAGGAGGTGGAACGTCGCCGGGGAGGTGCGAGCCTGCCGCTGCCGGAGCAGGAGGTGGATGCCGTCGACGGCCGGTACGTGCTGACTCTTCGGCCCGCGCTCCCCGCGCAGGAATGGAACGCCCAGCTCTCGCTGCTCACGGGTATGGCCGCCGCTCGGATCATGCTGGACGGCGGGATCGGCCTGCTCCGGACCCTGCCGAACCCGCAGTCCAGGGGGTTGGCCAGGTTCCGCCGCCAGGCAGGCGCTCTCGGGGTGGACTGGCCCGTGGAGGAACCGTACGGCGAGCTGCTTCGCCGGCTGCGCCGCGACGTCCCGGGCGAGCTGGCCCTCATGCACGAGGCCGGGGCGCTGTTCCGCGGCGCCGGATACACGCCGCTGGGAGTCGACGGTGTCGCAGCGCCGGAGGTGACGACCCATGCGGCGGTGGCCGCCCCGTATGCGCACGTCACCGCTCCGCTGCGCCGGCTGGTCGACCGGTTCGGCCTGGTCGCCTGCCACGCCCTGGTCAGCGGTGCCGAGGTTCCCGAGTGGGTGCGTGTGGCGCTGCCGGCGCTGCCCGCGGCGATGGCGGCGTCGGACTCGCTCGCCGGCCGGCTGGAACGACGGTGCACCGACATGGTCGAGGCGGCGGTGCTCGCCCATCGGGTGGGGGAGAGCTTCGATGCGGTGGTTGTCGACCAGAACCGGTCCGGTCCCAAGGTCCAGCTGAGCGACCCAGCGGTGCTCGCCTCGGCGCGGGGGCACGCGCAGACCGGCACCGTGACGACGGTGCGGCTGGCCGAGGTCGACCTCGACGCCGGCACGGTCGGCTTCGAGATCGCCGCCCGATGACCGCGGGCGGCTACCCTGGTACCGCGGACGAGCCGGACGGGCGGCCGCGTCGGGCGCAGTGATGTGCCCGCCGAGGAAAGTCCGGACTCCACAGGGCAGGGTGGTGGGTAACGCCCACCCGGGGCGACCCGCGGGACAGTGCCACAGAAAGTAGACCGCCGCGCCGTCCGGTGCTCGGGCCTCGGCCCGGTCCCGGGGGAGCGGTAAGGGTGAAACGGTGGTGTAAGAGACCACCAGCGCACCAGGTGACCGGTGCGGCTCGGTAAACCCCACCCGGAGCAAGGCCAGACAGGAAGCGTTCGAGGGCGGCCCGCCCGAGCTTCCGGGTAGGCCGCAGGAGGGCGTCGGCAACGGCGCTCGGAGATGGATGGCCGCCGCCGCCGGGAGACCGGCGGCACAGAATCCGGCTTACAGTCCGGCTCGTCCGCCGCACACGTCCAGGCAAAGTTGAGCGGTCCCACACGGCGACGGGGGGAACACCGGGTGGGACCGTTGACTCAACGATACGACCCTTTTCAACCTTCTGCCTGATGGGCAGGGCAGGCGCCGGCCCCCGGCACGCCGAGGGCTGAGGCTCAACCCAGCTCGGCGGCGTGCAGCGCGGCACCGATGATGCCGCCGTCGTTTCGTAGCGCGGCCGGCACGATCGGGGTGCGAAGCGAGAGCTTCGGCAGGAACTTGTCCGCCTTCTTGCTCACCCCGCCGCCGACCACGATCAGGTCCGGCCAGAACAGGTTCTCGATGGCGCCGAAGTAGCGCTGCAACCGGTCGGCCCACGCGCCCCAGGACAGGTCCTCGCGGGACCGGGCGCTGTCCGCCGCCCGGATCTCCGCGTCGTACCCGTCGAGCTCCATGTGGCCCAGCTCGCTGTTCGGCACCAGCACCCCGTCCATGATCAGTGCCGTGCCGATCCCGGTTCCCAGGGTGGCCATGAACACCAGTCCGGGGACGTCACGGGCCGCCCCGAAGCGTGCCTCGGCGAGCCCCGCGGCATCGGCGTCGTTCAGCACGTGCACCGCGCGGCCGAGGCGCTCGGTCAGCACGGCGTCGACGTCGGTGTCGATCCAGGAGGAGTCCACGTTGGCCGCCGTCCGGGCCACTCCGTGCTGGATCACCGCCGGGAAGGTGATCCCGATCGGCCGCACGCCCGAGCGCCGTCCGAACGCCTGAAGCACCTGGCTGACCACGTCGGCGACGGCCAGGGGGGTCGACGGGTCAGGTGTCGGAATCCGGACCCGGTCGGTCTTGAACTGGCCGAGGCCCAGGTCGACCGGCGCGCCCTTGATGCCCGAGCCGCCGATGTCGACCCCGAAGCCGACCCCGCGGGTGACCCGTCGAGTGTGTCCGGTCACGCCCGCCATTCGCCGTCCCCTCGTCTGCGCTGCTCGGCCCCGTGGGTCGGCCGAGTGCGGTCCGACCCTACGAGAACATCGCCCCTCACCGACACCGCCGGGGCCACCTGGAAGCCGAACGCCAGGCAGTGAGGCGGGACTCAGGCGAGGGTGAGAATCTCGGCCCCGGTGTCGGTGACCAGGAGGGTGTGCTCGAACTGCGCGGAGCGGCGCCGGTCGCGGGTGACGATGGTCCAACCGTCGTCCCACGCCTCCCACTCCGGGCTGCCCAGGGTGAGCATCGGCTCGATCGTGAAGGTCATGCCCGGCTCGATCAGCGTGTCGAACGCCGGCGCCGCGTCGTAGTGCGGGATCACCAGTCCGGAGTGGAAGGCGGTCCCGATGCCGTGCCCGGTGAAGTCGCGGACCACGCCGTAGCCGAACCGCTTGGCGTAGGAGGAGATCACCTTGCCGATCACGTTGATCTGGCGGCCCGGCATGATCGCCTTGATCCCGCGCATCATCGCCTCACGAGTGCGCTCGACCAGCAGCCGGGACTCCTCGTCGACCTCGCCGACCAGGTAGGTGGCGTCGGTGTCACCGTGCACGCCGATGCCGTCCACCACGAGGTAGGCGGTCAGGTCGATGTTGACGATGTCGCCGTCACGCAGCACCGTCGAGTCCGGGATGCCGTGGCAGATCACTTCGTTGATGCTGGTGCACAACGACTTCGGGAACGGTGACGGGCCGCCGTTGCCGGGGTAGCCGAGGGTGGAGGGATAGGCGCCGTGGTCGAGCAGGAACTCGTGCCCCACCCGGTCGATCTCGTCCGTGCTCACCCCGGGTGCAATGACCCCGGCGGCTGCCGCCATCGCCCGCGCGGCCAGGCGCCCAGCCTGGCGCATCGCCTCGATGGTCGCGACGTCCTTGACCTCCGAGCCGGTGAACGGTGGAGCGTGCCGCTGCCCGACGTAGGGCGGCCGCGGGATGCGGGGCGGGACGGCACGCAGCGCGCTGACCGTGCCCGGCACCAGGGTGCCGATCGGTGCGGCGGACGGGGCAGGCATGTCCGCGAGTCTAGGTCGGCGTCGTCGGGCCCGCGTTCCGCGCCCGGGTGCGTCCCGCTCTGGCGCGGGCCGGCCGGGCGTCCTAGCGTTCAGGCATGGACGAGCCGTCGAATGTCTACTGGTTCAACACACGGACGGGCCAGGTCGAGACCGACGAGAACAAGTCGCCTGGCGAGATCCTGATGGGCCCCTACTCCACCCACGAGGCCGCGGCCCGGGCCCTGGAGATCGCCCGGGACAAGACCGAGAAGTGGGACGAGGAGGACCGGGCCTGGGAGGAGGGGGGCGACCCCGAATAGCCCGTGGTCAGGCCAGTTGCGTCGGCGCGGCGCTGTCAGCGGACCACAGCCACCGGACAGCGAACGAGGCGCAGGACGTTCTGGCTGGTCGAGCCCAGCAGCAGACCCGCGAGATTGCCGTGACCGCGAGAGCCGACCACGACGAGGCCCGCGGTGACGCTCACGGCGAGGAGTGCCTGCGAGGGATCCTGTTCGGACAGGTGGGTCTGCACCTCGACGTCCGGATAGTCGGCCCGCAACGGGTCGAGGACGTCGGCCAGTACCGTCGCGCCCTTCTCCCGCAGCATGCGGTCGTCCAGGTCGGCGGCGGCGACGGCCTCGACCATGCCGATCGGCACCGGCAGGCTCCAGGAATGGACGACGACGAGCGGAACGCCATCGCGCGCCGCTTCGGCGATCGCGAACCGCGCGGCATGGTGCGAGGGCGGGGACCCGTCGACACCCACGACGACGGGCCCGCGGCGCCTCGTCGCCTGGACCACCACGGTCGGGCACGCCGCGTGGCTGGAGACGTGGAGGACCAGTGACCCGGACAGGAGTCGATCCAGGCCCTCGGGCAGTCCCGAGGAACCGAGCACCACCACCGAGGCCTTGTGACTCGCCTCCACGATGGCGTGCCCGACGCCGCCCGTGAGGCGTTCGGTACTGACCCGGACGCCGTCGTGTACCCCTCGGGCGAAGTCGGCGGCCGACGTCAGCAGCTCCAAGTCGGCCTGCTCCTGCGCTGCCATGTCCGACGGGTTCGGCATCGTCGCCACGTTCGGCAGTGCACCGGGCAGCGGGACACCGGGTGCCAGCGCCACCGGCGCCGCCACATGGACCAGGTGCAGGTGCGTCCCTGTCACTCCGGCCCGCTCGGCGGCCCACCGCACCGCCTCGAGCGATTCGGCCGATCCGTCGACGCCGACGACGATCCTCGCCTCATCCGTCACGAGCCGCCTCCTTGCTGGTTCTCAACTGTCGAAGGTGTGCTCCGGGGCCGGGAACACCCCGTCACGCACCTCACCGGCGAAGACCTGAGCGGCGTCCAGCATCACCTGGTGCAGATCGGCGTAGCGCTTGACGAACCGCGGTGCCTTCCCCGTGCGCAGGCCCATCATGTCCTGCCAGACCAGCACCTGGGCGTCACAGTGCGGTCCGGCCCCGATCCCGATGGTCGGAATCGCGAGCGCCTTGGTGACCTGCTCGGCCACCGGGCCGGGCACCATCTCCATGACGATCGCGAAGGCCCCCGCCTCCTGCAGCGCGGTGGCCTCGGCGACCATCCGCTCGGTGGCGTCCTCACCGCGTCCCTGGACCCGGTAGCCGCCCAAGGCGTGCTCAGACTGCGGAGTGAACCCGATGTGCGCCATCACCGGGATGCCCGCCCCGACGAGCGCCTCGACGCTCGGCGCGACCCGGCGTCCGCCTTCGAGCTTGACCGCGTGCGCCAGCCCCTCCTTCATCATCCGCATCGAGCTGCCCAGGGCCTGTTCCGGGCCGGACTGGTAGGACCCGAACGGCAGGTCGGCCACGACCAGGCAGTGGCGGGCACTGCGGGTCACGGCGCGAACCAGCGGCACCAGCTCATCGACGGTGATCGGCACCGTGGTCTCGTAGCCGTACACGTTGTTCGCGGCCGAGTCGCCCACCAGCAGAACCGGGATCCCGGCTTCCTCGAACACCGCAGCCGAGTACTGGTCGTAGGCGGTGAGCATCGCGAACCGCTCGCCGCGTTGCTTCATCTCACGCAGGTGGTGGATCCGCACCCGCCGGGGCAAGGGCCCGGCTCCCGGTGCGGAGGCGTCGGGGACCACGACCCGGCCGCCGTAGGGGTTGGGCAGCTCGCCCGAGGAGGGCTCGGCGCCGGGCCCGGCAACGCTCTCGGGGGTGGGCGGGTTGGCGGTGGGCTCACTCACGGCGTCCTCCGCAGCGGGTCAGGTCCGGCCGCCGCCTCGGTGCGGGCCGGGGGTTCACCCTAACCCTGTCGTATGGCCGCCTTCGGAGACGTTCCGGGGGGTGGTGTGGTGAGCTCCCGGCCGGTCAGGACTGGTCCTCGCGCCAGCGACTGGTGATCGGCAGGCGGCGGTCCCGCCCGAAGGCGATCGAGGAGATCTTCGGACCGGGGGCCGATTGGCGCCGCTTCCACTCGGCGCGGTCGACCATGGTGACGACCGAGTCGATGGTGGCCGCCTCGAAGCCGTCGGCGAGAAGCTCGGAACGGCCGTGCGCTCCCACGACGTAGCGCTCCAGCAGCTCGTCCAGCAGGTCGTAGGGCGGCAGCGAGTCCTGGTCGGTCTGGCCGGGGCGCAGCTCGGCCGAGGGGACTTTGGTGATCGAGCTCTCCGGGATCGGTGGGGTCGCCCCGCTGCGGACGGCCTGGGCGTTGCGCCACCGGGCCAGTGCCCAGACCGTGGTCTTGTCGACGTCCTTGAGCGGGTTGAAGCCACCGACCGAGTCCCCGTAGATCGTGGAGTAACCGACCGCCAGCTCGGACTTGTTGCCAGTGGTCAGGGTCAGATGTCCCTCCTGGTTCGACAGCCCCATCAGGATGACGCCGCGCACCCTGGCCTGCAGGTTCTCCTCGGCGACACCGCTCAGGGCAAGGGCGTCGATGAAGGACCGCACCATCGGGGCGATCGGCACCACCCGATAGTCCAGTCCGGTGCGCTTGGCCAGGTCGGCCGCGTCGTCCCGGGAGTGGTCACTGGAGTAGCGCGAGGGCATCGAGACGCCCACCACGTTCTGAGCGCCGATCGCATCGCAGGCGATCACGGCGACGAGGGTGGAGTCGATCCCGCCGGAGAGCCCAAGCACCACCGAGGTGAACCCGTTCTTGCGCACATAGTCCCGCAACCCGGTCACCAGGGCCCGGTAGGTCTCGGCGTCCCCGTCGAGCAGCGGAGCCAAGGTGGCAGGGGCACGTAGCAGTGGGTCGGGGCGGTAGCCGGCCACCGGGTCGGCGCTGATCGTCGAGTACCGGACGCCGTGCTCGCCGGCGGGCAGCTCGGGCCGTTCGTCGTGGGCGTCGTCGGTGGGCAGGTCGAGGTCGACCACCAGCAGGTGTTCCTCGAACTGCGGGGCGCGGGCGAGCACGGCGCCGTCGGCCGAGACGACGATCGAGTCACCGTCGAAGACCAGGTCGTCCTGGCCGCCGACCAGGTTCACGTAGGCCAGGGCGCACCCGGCCTGGTCGGCCCGGCGGGTGACCAGGTCACGTCGCACGTCGTCCTTGTCCTGCTCGTAGGGGGAACCGTTGAGCACCAGGAGCAGCTCTGCGCCGGCCTCGCGGGTCAAGGCCACCGGGCCGCCCTCCTGCCATAGGTCCTCGCAGATCGCGATCGCCACGTCGACGCCACGAATCCGGGCCACGGTGAGGTCGCGACCGGGCACGAAGATCCGGAATTCGTCGAAGACCCCGTAGTTGGGCAGGTGGTGCTTGGCGTAGCGGGCCACCACCTCCCCGCGCACGCAGATCGCCGCGCAGTTCTGCGGCTCGCCCTTGGGCACGCCGACCCGTGGCGCACCGGCGAGGTCGTCGCCCCGCCCGTCGTCGTCACGGTCGACCCGGTCCAGGTAGCCGACGACCACCGGCAGCCCGCCGAGGCCCTCGGCGGCCAGATCGGCGGCGAGCCGAGTCAACGCAGAGCGGCTGGCGTCGACGAACGAGGTACGCAGCGCGAGGTCCTCCACCGGGTAGCCGGTCAGCACCATCTCGGGGAACGCCACCAGGTGGGCGCCCGCCGCGGCGGCCCGGCGCGACCACTCACACACGATCCGGGCGTTGCCGGCCAGGTCACCGACGGTCGGGTCGACCTGGGCCAGGGCGAGACGCAGCTGCGACATACCAGGAGCCTAATCGGGCCCGGCACACGCCAGATCGGCCGATCATCGACCGGATCTCCGATACTCTGGTCACGCGGTCCCGCCCAGTTCTGCCTCGGGACCGCCTTCTCGCACCGTCGAAGCCCTTGCGCCGCGACCCAGTTGAGAGTCGCGCCGGGCAGAACGACCGCCGCCGATCCCTGAGATCGGCCTGTCATCGAAGGCCCTGACCTCACCATGCCCCAGCACTCTTTCCGCGCGCTGGGCGTGCCCGCCGTCCTCAGCGACGTGCTCGCCGCCCGCGGTATCACCATCCCCACGCCGATCCAGGCCGCGACCCTGCCGGACTCCCTTGCCGGGCGCGACGTGCTCGGCCGCGGGCGGACCGGATCCGGCAAGACCTACGCCTTCCTGCTGCCTCTGCTGACGCGGCTCGCCACGAGCGTCGCCCCACGCCGTCCCCAGCGGCCGAGGGCTCTGGTCCTCGCCCCGACCCGGGAGCTGGCCGCGCAGATCGACGAGGCGCTCGTGCCCCTGGCCAGGCCGTTGGGCCTGACCTCGCGCACGGTATTCGGCGGGGTCCGCCAGCAGGCGCAGGTCAATGCCCTACGTGGCGGGGTGGACATCGTCGTCGCCTGCCCGGGTCGCCTGGAGGACCTGATCCGCCAGCGCCACGTTCGCTTGGACGCGGTCGAGGCCGTCGTCATCGACGAGGCCGACCACATGTCCGATCTCGGCTTCCTGCCCAGCGTGCGCAGGATCTTGGACCTCACCCCGCAGGGTGGCCAGCGGATGCTGTTCTCGGCCACCCTGGACGCCGCCGTCGACGTTCTGGTCAAGGCCTACCTGCACCGGCCGGTGGCCCACCAGGCCGACTCCGCGACCGCGCCGATCGTGACGATGACCCACCACGTGCTGCACGTCAGCCACGACGCGCACCTACCGGTGCTGGTCGACCTCACCGCGGCTCCCGGGCGCACGCTGGTGTTCACCCGCACCAAGCACCGCGCCAAGCGGCTGGCCAAGCAGCTGAACGCCTCCGGAGTGCCCGCGGTGGAGCTGCACGGCGACCTCAGCCAAGGCGCCAGGACCCGGACGATGGACGCCTTCCACAGCGGAGCCGCCCGCACCCTGGTTGCCACCGACATCGCCGCCCGCGGCATCCACGTGGACGACGTGGGCCTGGTGATCCACGCCGACCCGCCGGGCGAGGCGAAGGCCTACCTGCACCGCTCCGGCCGCACCGCCCGGGCCGGGGCGAGCGGCACCGTGGTCACCTTGATGACCGACGCTCAGGTGCGGGAGGTGCGCGACCTGACCCGGCGGGCCGGCGTCCATGCCCCCACGACGCGGGTCACTGCCGCCCACCCGCTGCTGCGTGAGCTCGCCCCGGGCGAGCGGGAGCTGAGCGGGGCCTTCGTGGCCGTCGCCACGGCGCCGCGCCGGTCGCCTCGACCGCGGCGCGCACCGGGCCGCAACGGGCCCTCGGGAGGGTCGTCCGGAGCGGGCCGACCCGCGACCGCCTCGCGAGCCGGAGGCCGCCGCGCCGGTGGGGCGGCCGCGTTCTCGACCGGTGCCCGCTCCGGGTCGCGCCGCAGCCGCTGACCTGTTCGGGCCGTCGCCGACCACTCGGGCGACCGGTCCGCGGCATGGCCGCGAAGCACCGCCCTGACGGGCCCGTCGCCCCCGCCGACTAGCCTGGGTTCAGCAACGGCCGATACGTGCTGGGAGAGACCGTGGACAGACAGCAGGAGTTCGTGCTGCGCACCCTGGAGGAGCGCGACATCCGGTTCGTGCGGCTGTGGTTCACCGACGTGCTGGGCACGCTCAAGGCGGTCGCCGTGGCGCCGGCGGAGCTCGAGGGGGCGTTCGCCGAGGGGATCGGCTTCGACGGCTCGGCGATCCAGGGCCTGGCCCGGATCTACGAGGCCGACATGCTGGTCCAGCCCGACCCGTCGACCTTCGCGGTGCTGCCCTGGCGAGGTGACCAGCAGGGCACCGCCCGGATGTTCTGCGACATCTTGACCCCGGACGGCCAGCCCACCCTGGCCGACCCGCGGCACGTTCTCAAGCGTGCTCTGGCCAGGGCCTCCGACCACGGGCTGACCTTCTACACCCATCCCGAGATCGAGTTCTACCTGCTCAAGGACGAGCACGTGCCGGGCCGGGCGCCGGTGCCGGTCGACCAGGCCGGGTACTTCGACCACGTGCCGCGCGGCACGACCCACGACTTCCGGCGGGGGGCGATCAGCCTGCTCGAGTCGATGGGCATCTCGGTCGAGTTCAGCCACCACGAGGGCGGGCCAGGCCAGAACGAGATCGACCTGCGCTACGCCGACGCGCTGAGCACCGCCGACAACATCATGACCTTCCGCACGGTGATCAAGGAGGTGGCGCTGGAACAGGGCGTGTACGCCACGTTCATGCCGCGGCCGTTCGCCGACCACCCCGGCTCCGGGATGCACACCCATCTGTCGCTGTTCGAGGGGGACCGCAATGCGTTCCACGAGGCCGGGGCCGAGTTCCAGCTGAGCAAGGTGGCCCGCCAGTTCATCGCGGGCCTGCTGACCCACGCCCACGAGGTGACAGCGGTGACCAACCAGTGGGTGAACTCCTACAAGCGGCTGTGGGGCGGCGGCGAGGCTCCTGCCTACGTCTGCTGGGGGCACAACAACCGTTCGGCGCTGATCCGGGTGCCGATGTACAAGCCCGGTAAGGGCAACTCGACGCGGATCGAGTACCGAGCGATCGACTCGGCCTGCAACCCGTACCTGGCCTACGCCGTCCTGCTGGCGGCCGGGCTGAAAGGGGTCGAGGAGGGCTACGACCTGCCCGAGGGCGCCGAGGACGATGTGTGGGCGCTCACTGACAGTGAGCGCCGCGCGATGGGGATCAAGCCGTTGCCCAGCAACCTCGAAGCCGCGGTGGACATCATGGAGGATTCCGAGCTCGTGGCCGAGACCCTCGGCGAGGGCCTGTTCGACTTCTTCCTGCGCAACAAGCGCAAGGAATGGTGGGACTACCGCCATCAGATCACCGCCTTCGAGCTGGACCGGTACCTGCCCGTCCTATGAGCTCGACACGACCGTTGAGCTCGACACGACCGGCCGGCGGTCCACGGGTCCTGGTGCTCGTCCACGAACCGCACGCCGGGCTGGGTCGTCTCGAGACCGGGGCGCTGACCGGTGCCCGCCTCGACGCGTGCCGTCCTGACCTCGGTCAGCCACTGCCGACCGGTCTGGACGGTGTCGACGCGCTCGTCGTGCTCGGCGGCTCGATGGCGGCCTGGCAGGACGACGTCGCGCCGTGGTTGCCGGCCACCCGTCGGCTGCTGGCCGAGGCGGTGGAGCGGTCCATCCCGACCCTGGGCGTGTGTCTCGGCGCCCAGCTGCTGGCCCTGGCCACGGGGGGGCGGGTGGACCGCGGGGATGGCGGGCTGGAGGTCGGGCTGGTCGACATCGAGCTCACCGCAGCGGCCCCCAGAGACCGCCTTCTCGGACCGGTCGCCGAGCGGTTCACCTCGCCACTGAGCGTCCCGCACTGGCACCAGGACGCCGTCACCCGACTTCCCGATGAAGCGGTCCTGCTCGCGACGGCCGCCCGATACCCGCATCAGGCCTACCGGCTCGGCGATGCCGCGTGGGGCCTGCAGTACCACCCCGAGGTCAGCGCAGCGGACTGGAGGGACTGGGTTGCCGGGGGTCACGGAGCGCTGAATACCGCGGGCCTGGACGCCGACCAGCTGGTCCGCTCCTTCCAGCAGCAGGAGCGGTACCTGGTCGCCCTGGCCCTTGCGCATGCCGAGGCGTTCGCCGCGGTTCTGGGCCTGCCTGACACGTCGGGCCGGGGAGTGGACGACGGCATCTCGTTACCCTGAGGCGTGCCCGCCACCCGTTCGTCGTCCCTGACCGCGCACCTCGCCCGGCTGGGCTTCGCGGACCCCGCGCGGGCGGGCTCTCTGCTCGCGGACCCGGCGCTGGCTGGGCTGATCGATCCGCTCGAAGAGGTCTACGACGACGGCGTCGTCCACGCCCTCGCAGACGCGCCCGACCCGGACCGGGCGCTGCTGGCTCTGGTACGGATCATGGAGCGGCTGCACCGCCGGACCGATGCCCACGTCGACGCCC
This sequence comes from uncultured Actinomycetota bacterium, assembly GCA_963825645.1. GTDB lineage: Bacteria > Actinomycetota > Actinomycetes > Actinomycetales > Kineosporiaceae > JADJPO01. The sequence goes on along the minus strand of CAWGTT010000005.1, from coordinate 95,991 downwards.
GGCCGGCCCGGCTGTTCGCGATGCTGCGTGCGGGCGGGCCCGCTCGGGACCGGCTGATCGCCGTCCTCGGCTCGTCGGTGGCCCTCGGGGACCACCTGACCCGCCACCCCGAGCACTGGACCGTGCTGCTCGAGGACCCGGCCGAAGGCAGCCACTCCGCCGAGGCGACAGGCCTCGGCGGCGCGGCAACGGTGAGCGCCGAGCTGCTTGCCGCCGTGGGCGCCGACCCGGGGGCCGATCCGCCCGTGGCCGGGCTCGGCGGGGCCGCGGCGGTCGACGCGCTCCGGGTCGCCTACCGGCGCCGGCTGCTGGCCATCGCCGGGCGCGACCTGGTGGCCGCCGACCCGGTGCGGGAGCTTCCGTCGGTGGCCCGAGAGCTGGCCGACCTGGCCGGCGCAGCGCTGGAGAGCGCGCTGGCGATCGCCCGAAGCCAGCTGCCGTCCGGCGCCGTCCCGTGCCGGTTCGCGGTGATCGGTATGGGCAAGACCGGCGGCCGCGAGCTGAACTATGTCAGCGACGTCGACGTGATCTACGTCGCGGAGCCGGTCCGCTCCGCCGCTGAGGGCGCAGACGGCGACGTCGCCGGGACAGGCGGGGTGGAGGCCGCGGCCCTGGCCACCGGCGCCAAGCTCGCCGCGGCCCTTGCTCGCACCTGTTCGGCGTCCACCGCCGAAGGCACCCTGTGGCCGGTGGATGCCGCTCTGCGCCCGGAGGGCAAGGCCGGCCCGTTGGTACGCACCGTTCGCAGTCACGTCGCCTACTACGAGCGGTGGGCCCAGACGTGGGAGTTCCAGGCCCTGCTCAAGGCCAGGGTGGTGGCCGGCGACCGGGAGCTCGGTGATCAGTACCTGGAGCAGATCGCGCCGATGGTGTGGCGGGCGGCCGAGCGGGAGCGCTTCGTCGAGGACGTGCAGGCGATGCGCCGCCGGGTCGAGCAGCACGTGCCGGTCAAGGACGCGGCGCGCCAGCTCAAGCTGGGCGCCGGTGGGCTGCGTGACGTCGAGTTCAGCGTGCAGCTGCTGCAGCTGGTGCACGGCAGGATCGACCCACGCCTGCGCACCGGCAACACCTTGGAGGGTCTGGAGGCGCTGAGCGCCTATGGCTACGTGGGCCGGGACGACGCCGCCGAGCTCGACCGGGCCTACCGGTTCCTGCGCACGCTGGAGCACCGGATCCAGCTGCATCGGCTCCGGCGCACCCACGTCGTGCCGGACGCGCCGGAGGACCTGCGTTGGCTGGGCCGCTCGTTCGGGCTGCGTCGATCCCCCGGAGCGGAGCTCGAGCAGCTCTGGCAAGGGCACGCCCGGATCGTGCGGCGGCTGCACGAGAAGCTGTTCTACCGGCCTCTGCTCGCCGCGGCGGCCCGCCTGAGCACCGACGAGATCCGGCTGACCCCGCAGGCGGCCCAGGCCCGGCTCGCGGCGCTCGGATACCGCGACCCGGCCGGGGCGATGCGCCACCTCGCGGCACTCACGTCGGGGGTGAGCCGCCGGGCCGCCATCCAACGCCAGCTGCTGCCGGTGATGCTGGGCTGGTTCGCCGAGGGCGCCGACCCGGACGCCGGCCTGCTCGCGTTCCGGCGGGTCAGCGACGAGCTGGGCACCACCCACTGGTACCTGAAGATGCTGCGCGACTCCGGGGCCGCCGCCGAGCGGATGGCCCGGATGCTGGCCGCCAGCAAGCTGCTCGCCCAGCAGCTCGAACACGGGCCGGACGCCGTCGAGCTGTTCGGCGACAACGCCGCCCTGGTGCCCCGGTCGCGGGTCGAGACGGTGGCGGCGGTGCGCCGGGTGGTGGACCGTCATGTCGGCGGCACGCTTGCCGAGGCCGGTGACCCCGACGCTGCGCTGGCCGCCGTTGCGATGGCGGCCCGCGGGGTCCGGCGTCGTGAGCTGGTCCGGACGGCGATCGGTGACCTGGCCGGTCTGCTCGACCTCGACCAGGTCGGCACCGCCCTCACCGACGTCGCAGTGGCGACGCTGGACGGCGTGCTCCGCGCCTGCGCGGCCCGGGTCGCCCTGCACCACGGCGGGCGCCTACCGACCCGGCTGCTGGTGGTCGGCATGGGCCGGCTCGGCGGGGCCGAGCTGGGCTATGGCAGCGACGCCGACGTGATGTTCGTGCACGATCCGGTCGCCGGGTCCTCGGACAAGCAGGCCCACGACGCGGCGATGGCCGTGTTCAGCGAGCTGCGCCGGCTGTTGGCCGCACCCGGTCCGGATCCAGCCCTGGAGGTGGACGCCGACCTGCGCCCCGAGGGTCGCAACGGTCCGCTGGTGCGCACCCTGGACTCCTACGACGAGTACTACCGGCGTTGGTCGCTGACCTGGGAGGCGCAGGCGCTCACCCGTGCCGTCCCGGTCGCCGGAGACGAGGATCTGGCGGCACGGTTCGTGGCGCTGGTCGACCCCCTGCGCTGGCCTGTCGGCGGCATCGACGACGCCGCCGTCCGCGAGATCCGCCGGATCAAGGCCCGGGTCGAGTCCGAGCGGTTGCCGCGGGGCGCCGATCCGACCCGTCATCTCAAGCTGGGCCGTGGGGGGATCTCCGACGTGGAGTGGACGCTGCAGCTGCTCCAGCTGCAGCATGCGCACGAGGTGGCGGCCCTCCGCACCCCGTCGACGCTGGCAGGGCTGGCAGCCGCAGTCGACGCCGGCCTGCTCAGCGCCGCGGACGGCACTGTGCTGACCGAGGCCTGGCGGCTGGCCTCACGGGTCCGCAACGCGACGGTGCTGTGGCGCGGCCGCAGCGCCGATGCCCTGCCCACCAAGCGCATCGAGCTGGAGGGCGTGGCCAGGATCGTCGGCTACGCCCCCGGGACCGCCGGGCAGCTCGAGGAGGACTACCGCCGGATCACCCGGCGAGCCCGGGCCGTCGTGGAGCGGGTCTTCTATGGCTGAGCGGTACGTGAACGACACAGCTGAGCGGTTCGCGAACAACACAATCAGCTCAAGCTTGCCTCAGGGCCGCTATTTGGCAGCAGACTGAGACCGTGCCCGCCATCACCCTCGACCGCGCTGATGACTCGGAGCCGGTCTGGCTCAACGAGCCGACCCGCTGGCGCCGTTCGGGGGCGGATCTGCTGGTCACCACCGACCCCCGGACGGATTTCTGGCGACAGACCCACTACGGCTTCATCCGCGACTCCGGCCACCACTTCGGCGTGCGGGTGCCGGGCGAGTTCACCGCCGAGGTTGAGGTGGCCGGCGAGTACACCGACCAGTACGACCAGGCCGGGTTGATGGTGCGGATGGACGCCGAGCGGTGGGTGAAGTGCGGTATCGAGTACCTGGACGGCGAGGCGATGATGAGCGCCGTGGTCACCCACGCCGTCTCGGACTGGAGCATGACCCCGCTGCCCGCGGTGCCGGCCGCGATCGGACTGCGACTGCGCCGGGCCGGGGACGCGCTGACCGTCGAGTACAACCCCGGCGGGCTCCTCGAGCAGGGCTGGGTGATGCACCGGCTGGCCTATCTGCCGGCCGCGCTGCCGGTCTCCGTGGGCCCGATGGCGGCCTCGCCGCAAGGTGGCGGGTTCGCCGTCCGGTTCCGGGGTCTTCGGGTCGAGCGTGATGCCGAACCGGCCGGCCAGCGGCGGAGTTGAGGCGTGCGCCGGCGACGTAGCCGCCACGGACTGACCGTGCAGGCGATCGCGGGCACGCACACCGTGCTGCTCGGGTTGGACCTGGCCGACCCCGCCGGCTGCCTTGGCTTCGCCGTGCACCGGACCGACCACACCGAGAGCGAGTGCACCTGGCTGAGGGGCATGAAGACCTTCGCCGCGGTGGTGCCGGACCCGCCGCCGGGCTCGGACTACAGCACGCGCGACCACCCGGTCCAGGGCTTCCAGTGGGGTGACTACAGCGCCAAACCCGGGCACAAGTACACCTACGCGGTATCGGCGATGGGCGGCGTCCCCGGGGCTCTGGTGCCGCTGGTCACCGCCGAGGTGCGCGTGCGCACCGAGGTCGAGGACGACGGGGTGCACGGCGTCTGGTTCAACCGCGGCGTGGCCGGCTCCCAGGCCTTCGCCCGTCGCTTCCCCGACTTCGTGCCCGGCAGCGACCTGTCCGACACGCACCCGGCGATGGTCTGGCTCTCCCGCGGACTCGCCGAGGCGTTCCTGGCGTTCTGCGCCGAGGCGTCCGGCCCCGGCTGGGGACTGCGCGGCGCGTTCTACGAGTTCACCTGGGACGGCGGGCTTGCCGCGCTGGCCGGTGCTCGGGCCCGAGGCGCGGACGTGCAGCTCGTCGTCCACGGCCGGGACCGCGACGCCCGCCCCGACGTGGACAACGACGTCACCGCTGCGCAGGCCCGGGCGGCCGCGGCCCGCCATGGTCTCGACACCGGCCCCGGCGGTGGTCCGAACGGCGAGGGCGTGATCCACTGGCGGACCGCGCCGAACAAGAGTGCGTTACAGCACCACAAGTACCTGGTGCTGCTGCACGCCGGGGTGCCGGTTGCGGTGTGGACCGGCTCGACGAACCTGACCCGGGGTGGGGTGTTCGGCCACTCCAACGTCGGCCACCTGGTGCACGATCGGCGGGTGGCGGCAGGGTTCGCCCAGGAGTGGCAGCGCCTGGCGGACGGTAGGAGCACGGCCGAGCTGCGAGAGGTGCACGAGAGCCGGCAGCCCGTCGAGGAAGTGGTGCCGTCCGCCCCGGGAGCGGGGATCGTGTTCTCTCCCCGGGCCACGAAGTCCACCGTTCTCGATTGGTACGCAGCGCTTTTCGACGACGGCGAGCACTCGGCACACATCACTGGTGCATTCGGGCTGAACGAGGTGTTCCGTGACGTGCTCGCTCGGCCGAAGCCGGTGATGCGTACCGTGCTGCTCGACAAGGTGCCGCCCCGCTCGGCTGCCATCCCGCGCAACGACCCCAACGTGCGCATCTCCACCGGCAGCCACCTGGCCGGCGGGATGCTGGCGCAGTGGGCGGGCGAGAACCTGACCGGCTTCAACACCCACGTCAAGTACATCCACACCAAGATCATCCTCGTCGACCCGATGACCGACGACCCGATGCTGCTGACCGGGTCGGCCAACTACTCCGGCGCCTCGACCACGACGAACGAGGAGCACACCCTGGTGATCCGCGCCGGGCGGACCCGGGCCGCCTCGCGGCGGGCCGTCAAGCGGTTGGCCGACATCTACCTCACCGAGTACCACCGGTTGTTCATGCACTTCGTGTTCCGGGCGATGGCCCAAGAAGTGACGTTGAACGAAGGCATCAGGACGGCCTCGCTGCGCCTGCAGGAGGACGACCGGTGGACCGACCGCTACTACGAACCGGGGTCGTGGCGGGCTCTGCAGCGGCGGCTGTTCTCCGGCGGCTGAGGCTCGGTCTGCCTGGGGCGGTCCGGGCGCAGAGAACGATCCGGCCGGCGGGGGTCTCAGCCACGCCCGCGCAGCGAGCGGTACCGGCGGATCAGGTCGTTGGTCGAGGAGTCGTGTCCCAGCTCGGGCTCCCGCGCCGCGGTCAGCTCGGGGGCGATCCGCTTGGCGAGCACCTTGCCGAGCTCGACCCCCCACTGGTCGAACGAGTTCAGTCCCCAGACGACGCCCTGGGTGAACACCTTGTGCTCGTACAGCGCGATCAGGGCCCCGAGAGCGTGGGGGGTGAGCCGCTCCCCGAGGATCGTGGTGCTCGGCCGGTTGCCCTCGAACGTCTTGTGCGCGACCAGCGCTCCGGTGGCGCCCTCGGCCGCGACCTCCTCGCCGGTCTTGCCGAAGGCGAGCGCCTCGCTCTGGGCGAGGAAGTTGGCCATCAGCAGGTCGTGGTGCTCCGCGACCTCGTGACCGGGGTGGGCGAACCCGATGAAGTCGGCCGGGATCAGCCGGGTGCCCTGGTGCAGCAGCTGGTAGTAGGCGTGCTGGCCGTTGGTTCCGGGGGTGCCCCAGACGACGGGTCCGGTGTCGTAGTCGACTCGCCGTCCGGCGACGGTGACCGACTTGCCGTTCGACTCCATGTCGAGCTGCTGCAGGTAGTCGGCGAAGGAGTCCAGGTACTGGGCGTAGGGGAGCACGACATGGCTGTTCGCGCCGAGGAAGTTGCCGTACCAGACGCCGAGCAGGCCCATCAGCGCCGGGGCGTTCTCCCGGTAGGGCGCTGTGCGGAAGTGTTCGTCGACGGCGTGGAACCCGGCGAGCATCTCACCGAACGCCTCGGGCCCGATCGCGATCATCAGGGACAGCCCGACCGCGGAGTCCATCGAGTAGCGACCGCCGACCCAGTCCCAGAACCCGAACATGTTCGCCGTGTCGATGCCGAAGTCGCGTACCTTGTCGGCGGCGGTCGAGACCGCGACGAAGTGGCTGGCCACCGCCGCCTCTGCGCCGAGCCCCTCCAGCAGCCAGGCGCGCGCGGTGGCGGCGTTGGTCATCGTCTCCTGGGTGGTGAACGTCTTGCTGGCGACGATGAACAGGGTGCTCTCTGGGTTGAGGAACCTGGTCTGCTCGGCGATGTCGTCGCCGTCCACGTTGGAGACGAACCGCACGTCCAGCGTCTCCTGCGCATACGGGCTCAGAGCGAGCGTGGCCATCGCGGGCCCGAGGTCGGAGCCGCCGATCCCGATGTTGACCACGGTGCGGATCGGCTTGCCGGTGTAGCCCAGCCAGGAGCCCGAGCGCACCTGGTCGGCGAAGATGGCCATCTTCTCCAGCACCTCGTGCACCGCCGGCACGACGTTCACGCCGTCGACCTCGACGACCGCCTCGCGCGGGGCGCGCAGCGCGGTGTGCAGGACGGCGCGGCCCTCGGTGACGTTGATCCTCGCCCCGCTCATCATCGCCTCGGTCGCCCCGCGCAGGTCAACCGCCTCGGCCAGGGCGACGAGCAGGTCGAGGGTCTCGTCGGTGATCCGGTGTTTGGCGAAGTCGAGATGCAGCCCGGCCACGTCGACGCCATACCGCTCGGTACGGCCCGGGTCGTCGTCGAACAGCTCGCGCAGGTGCACGCTACGCAGCGCATCGGCGTGGGTGGCCAGCGCATTCCATTCGGGCAGGTCGCTGACCAGCGGTGGGGACGGGTTCGATGCGGGGGTCGGTGTCGTCACGCTCCTACCCTGCCGGGTCGGCTCGGGACAGGGGAAGTGCGATGGGCCCAGGCTGTTCGTGTCGTTCGCCGTCGCCGGGCTCGTCCCGTCCTCGCCACGACTGTCGCCACCTCGCCGTAGGGTCACCCGTGTGCTGCACGTGCATCGCTCCGAGCGCGCCGAGGCGCTCGTCGCGCCGCTGGCCGAGGTGCTCGCGCGCCCTCCCGCCGACCCGTTCACCCGTGACGTGGTAGCCGTGCCGACCAAGGGTGTCGAGCGGTGGTTGGCCCAGCGGCTGTCCCATCGGCTGGGGGCGGCCGCGGACGGCGAGGCGGGGGTCTGCGCGGGCGTCGGGTTCGCGTCGCCATCCCGGCTGGTGGCCCGCGTGCTCGCCGGGGTGTTCGATCTCGACCCGGGCAAGGATCCCTGGTCGGTGGAGGCACTCACCTGGACCGTGCTGGCAGTCGTCGACGAGCACCTGACCGAGCCCTGGTGCGCCCCGCTGGCCCACCACCTCGACGAGCGGGACGGTGTACCGCGCGCGGGGCGCCGGCTGGCGGTCGCCCGTCGCCTCGCCGGGCTGTTCGCCTCCTACGCCGCACAGCGCCCGCAGCTGCTGGTCGGCTGGGCGGGCGGCACCGACGTGGATCCGGACGGCGAACCCGCCGCCGATCTGACCGCCGATCTGGCCGCCGGTGGGGCTGCCGATCTGACGTGGCAGGCCGAGCTGTGGCGTCGAACCCGGGACCGGGTCGGTGTGCCGAGCCCGTCCGAGCGCCTGACGGAGGCGGTACGGCGGTTGCGTCGTGACCCGGGGGCGGGCGGCGCCCTGGACCTGCCGGAGCGTCTGTCCGTCTTCGGGCCGACCCGACTGCCGCAGGCCCAGCTCGAGGTACTCGACGCGCTCGGCGCGCACCGCGACGTCCACCTGTGGCTGCCGCATCCGAGCCCGGTGCTCTGGCAGCGGGTGCTCGCCACGCCACGGATCTCGCCGTGCCGGTCCGACAGCCCGCCGGTGGCCCGGCACCCGCTGCTGGCCTCGATGGCCCGAGACGCCGTCGAACTGCAGCAGCGCCTCTTCGCCCCGGCAGGTGGCCCGTCGACGGTGACCGACACTCACCACCCGCCCGAGCCCCCGCCGTTCTCCCCCGCCGGGCGGGCACCGAGCCTGCTGGTGGCACTTCAGCGATCGTTGCGCGAGGACCTTGTCGGCCCTCAGGACGACGGCGACGGGTCCGGGGACGCCGCGACGGCGTCCACACACCGGCTCGACCCGGCGGACCGCAGCATTCAGGTGCACGCCTGCCACGGGCGGGCCCGGCAGGTCGAGGTGCTCCGGGAGGTGATCGTCGGTCTGCTCCAGGACGACCCCACGCTGGACCCGCGCGACGTGCTGGTGATGTGCCCCGACATCGAGACGTTCGCCCCGGCGGTGGCCGCCGGGTTCGGGCTGGCGGCCCCGGACCGGACCGGCCGCGACGGCGAGGCACCTGGCCAGCACGCGGTGCACCCCGGCCAGCAGCTCACGGTACGTCTCACCGATCGCTCGCTGCGTCAGACCAACCCCCAGCTGGCGCTGCTGGCCGGACTGCTCGACCTGGCCGCCAGCCGGGTCGAGGCGGGTGCCGTGCTCGACCTGATCGCCTCCGACCCGGTCAGGCGCCGGTTCGCGTTCACCGACGACGACCTCGAGCGGATCCGCGAGTGGGCCGTGGCCACTCGGGTGAGCTGGGGTGAGAACGCGGAGCGCAGAACGGGTTACGGCCTGCCGCACGTCCTGCAGGGAACCTGGCAGGTCGCCCTGGACCGGCTGCTGGTCGGGGCCGCCATGGCGGAGGACCACGAGGCCGGCTACCTGGGCAGCGCTCTGCCTCTGGACGATGTGGACAGCACCGACATCGACCTCGCCGGGCGGCTGGCTGAGCTGGTCGAACGGCTCGAGCTGCTGCTCGGCGAGCTCACCGGGACCCGGCCGGTCTCGGCGTGGCTGGCCACTCTGGGCGCAGCGCTGGACCTCCTTGCCCGCGCCGCACCCGGGCAGGGATGGCAGATGGTCGAGGCCCGACAGCTGCTCGCCGACGTGGCCGCCTCCGCGCAGGCCAACGCCGGTACCGAGGTGAGGCTCAGCGACGTCCGGGCGCTGCTGGCGGGTCGGCTGGCCGGCCGGCCCACCCGGGCGGGGTTCCGGACCGGAGCGCTCACCGTCTGCTCGCTGGAGCCGATGCGCGCCGTGCCGCACCGCGTGATCTGCCTGCTCGGGCTCGACGACGGGACCTTCCCGCGGTCAGCGCCGGACGCCGGAGACGACCTCCTGTTGCGCGAGCCGCGGATCGGCGAACGGGACCGGCGCAGCGAGGACCGCCAGCTGTTTCTCGATGCGGTCACCGCGGCCCGCGAGCACCTGGTGGTGCTCTACACCGGTGCGGACGAACGCACCGGCGCGGCCCGGCCGCCGGCGGTGCCGGTCGGTGAGCTGCTCGACGCCCTCGATGCCGTGGCGAGCACGGATGACGCCGTCCCGGTGCGGGAGCATCTCCTGGTACGGCATCCGCTGCAGCCGGTCGACGTTCGCAACTTCGTTCCGGGAGGGCTCGGCGCCCCGGTGGGGAGGCGACCGTTCAGCTTCGACGCCCACGCATACCGCGCGGCGTGCACCGCCCCGCCCGTTGCGCCGAGTGCTGCGCCGGCAGCGCGCCTTCTGGCCCGGCCGTTGCCGCCGCGGCCCCGGGCCGAGGAGGACATGCAGGTCGATCTCGACGACCTGGTCGCGATGCTCGAGCACCCCGCCCGGTGGTTCGTGCGTCGCCGGCTGGGGGTCTGGGTGCCGGGGGAGGACGAGGAGGCCGAGTACCGGATCCCGCTGGAGCTCGATGGGTTGGAGCAGTGGGCGATCGGTGACCGGATGCTGTCCGACTGCCTGGCCGGCGTGCCGCGCGAGCGGGCACTGGCCGCCGAGTACCGGCGTGGCCGGCTTCCACCGCGTGAGCTGGGCCGCCGCGCCCTGCAGCGGATCGAGCAGAACCTGGCGCCGATCGCCCGGGCAGCTCGCGCCCACCAGGGCTCGCCCGGCACGACGGTCGACCTCGTCGTCGACCTGCCCACCGGCCTGCGACTCGCCGGGAGCGTGCCCGGGGTCCACGACACGGTGGTGGTCCGGGCCACCTACTCGCGCATGGCCGCCAAGCACCGGGTGCGGGCATGGGTGCAGGTGCTGGCCCTGGCCGCCGCCCACCCGCAGCGGTCCTGGTCCACGGCGACCGTCGGCAGAGGAGGTGGTGGCCGGGCCGTTGCCGCCCTATCCCGCCTGGCCGCGCCGCCGGCCCCGCTCGCCCTCGCCCGCCTGGTCGACCTGGTGCGGTTGCGTGACCGGGCCTTGCGCGAGCCGTTGCCGATGCCGGTGGCCACCGCGCACGCCTATGCCCGGTGCCGGCAGGCCGGCGAGTCGGTGGAGCAGGCCCTCGCCGAGGCCGACCGTGCCTGGCAGCTCGAGCGTGAGGATGCCTATCTGCAGCTGTGCTGGGGGTCGAAGGCAGCGCTGCACGTGCTGCTCGACGCACCCACCGCCGCCGAGCAGAGCTGGTCGGGGGAGGAGACCTCCCGGCTCGGCGCCTTCGGCCGCCGGGTCTGGGACCCGCTGCTCGCGGCCGAGGAGCTGAGCACCCGATGAGCATCACGCAGTTCGATGTGCCGAGCCCTTCCGCTCCCCGGCCGTTCGACGTGCTCGCGGACCTGCCCGAGGGAACCACCCTGCTCGAAGCCAGCGCCGGAACCGGGAAGACCACCACCATCGCCACCCTGGCCACCCGGTTCGTCGTCGAGGGCCGTGCCGAGCTGAGTGAGCTGCTGCTGGTCACCTTCGGCCGCGCCGCCACCTCCGAGCTGCGGGACCGGGTGAGGGAGCGGCTGGTCAGCGCCCACCGCGGCCTGGCCGTCCAGACCGCCCGGGACAGCGAGGATCCCCTGGTCGCCTACCTGGCCCGCGTGGACCAGGTCGAGCTCGCCCGGCGCCGGGTCCGGCTGATGCGGGCCCTGGCCGACTTCGACGCCGCAACGATCGCCACCACGCACGGCTTCTGTCAGCAGATGCTCACCCGGCTGGGTCTGCTGGCCGACCTCGATCCGGACGCGGTCATGGTCGGCGACGTCGCCGATCTGGTCGAGGAGGTGATCGACGACGTCTACCTGCGCCGCTACGCCACCGACGCAGAGCCAGCCCTGAGCGTGCGGGCAGCTCGCCTGGCCGCCCGGGCGGCGGTCAGCGACCGGCTCGCCGTCCTGGAGCCCGACTCGGCATCGCAGGACTCGCTGCCCGGGCAGCGAGTCGCCTTCGCCCGCGAGGTGGTGGCCGAGATGGCCCGGCGAAAGCGGGAGCGCCGCCTGCTCGACTACGACGACCTCCTCGTGCTGCTGCGCGACGCTCTGGTCGACCCCCGCGCCGGGGAGCAGGCGGCGCGGCGGGTACGCGAGCGGTACCGGGTCGTGCTCATCGACGAGTTCCAGGACACCGACCCGGTGCAGTGGCAGATCCTGCGTACCGCGTTCCACGGCCACCGCACGCTGGTGCTGATCGGCGACCCGAAGCAGGCCGTGTACGCCTTCCGCGGCGGCGACGTGGTCACCTACCTGGCCGCCCGCCGGGACGCCGCGACCACGGCGACCCTGGAACGCAACTGGCGCAGCGACGCCGACCTGATCGGTGCGCTGGCGCGCCTGATGCGCGGTGCCGCTCTGGGCGATGCCCAGATCGTGGTCCGCCCGGTCCGTCCGGCCGAACACTCGTCCGCGGCCTCGACCCCGACGCGACGCCTGGACGGCGCCGGGGCGCCGCTGAGGATCCGCCAGGTGCGCCGCTCCGCCTTCGACCTGCGCGGCACGCTCGCCCCGCGGGTCGGCGCCGCCCGCGAGCTGGTCTGCGCCGACGTCGCCGCTCAGATCGTCACTGCGCTGCGGACGGCGTGGCTGGTCGAGCCCGGGCCGGACGGCGCCCCCGGCGGCAGACGCGAGGTGCGACCCGGTGACATCGCGGTGCTCACCCGGCGCAATGCCGACGCTCTCGCCGTCCAGGCCGCCCTGGCCCGGGTGGGGGTGCCGGCCGTGGTCTCCGGACTGGCCAGCGTGTTCGGCACCGAGGCGGCGCGGGACTGGTTGCGCCTGCTCGACGCCCTGACCGATCCGGGCCACGGGGGGCGCGCGGCGGCGCTGGCCCTGACCGACTTCGTGGGCTGGGACGCTGCCCGGCTGGCCGGTGCGGGAGAGGCCGAGCGGGACCAGCTGGCCCAGACGGTCCGTACCTGGGCGCAGCTGTTGGCCTCGCGCGGCATCGGCGCCCTGCTCGAGGCGGCCGGGGCGGACGGCCTCACCGAGCGTCTGATGTCCCGGCCGGGAGGCGAGCGCGCGCTCACCGACCTGCGGCACATCGGCCAGGTGCTGCAGCACGTCTCGGCAACCCAGCGGCTCGGCGTCGCCGCGCTGGCCGGCTGGCTACGCGGGCGTGCGGCCGAGTCCGGCAGCGACTATGCCGAGGAGCGCAGCCGTCGTCTGGAGACCGACCGCGACGCGGTCCAGGTTCTCACCGTGCATGCCAGCAAGGGGTTGGAGTTCCCGATCGTCCACGTGCCGTTCGCCTGGGACCGCTTCGAGAGCGAGGAGCCGGAGGAGCTGCGTTTCCACGACGACACCGGTCAGCGGATCCTGCACGTCGGCGGCCCGCGATCGGAGCACTACGTGCACGCCCGGCGTCGCCATCTGGACGAGGAGCGCGGCGAGGATCTGCGGCTGCTCTACGTCGCGCTGACCCGGGCCCGCTGCCAGGTGGTCACCTGGTGGTCGCCGTCGAGCATCTCGGCCGGCGGCCCGCTGACCCGGATGCTGCTGGGCGACTTCGCGCCTGGCGAGCAGCCCCCGGCGACGGTGCCGACGATGACCGACGAGGCGGTCAGCGCCGCTCTCGCCGCCCTGGCGTCCGGCTCGGGAGGCACCGTGGCGATCGAGACGGTCGACGCACCACCGCAGGAGGTGGCATGGTCGCCTGCCAGCCCGCCGCGCACCGACCTCGCCCTGGCTGCCTGGACTCGCAGCATCGACCGGAGCTGGCGGCGGCTGTCGTACTCGGCGCTCACCGCCCAGGCCCACGTGGCGCAGCACGATCCGGTCGCAGGGCAGCCGGTGGCAGGACACCCGGTCGCGGGGCAGCCGGGGGGTCGCGGCGAGCCGGAGACGACCGGTGTCGAGGACGAGCCCGACGCGGCCCGGCCCGGCGGCCCGGATCCGGCCGGTGCAGCCGATACCCCGGATGGCCTCCGGGCCGCCGCCCGGCCCTGCCCGCTCGGCGAGCTGCCCAGCGGTGCCCTCTTCGGCACCCTGGTGCACGAGGTGCTGGAGCGTCTCGACCCTGGCGTCATCGACGAGGGGCATCTCGCCGCAACGCTCCGCCGGCTGGCTGGGGAACGATCCGGCGGCCTGCTGTCCAGCGCCGACCTGGACGCTCTCGCGGCCGGACTCGAGCTGGCCCTGTCGACGCCGCTGGGACCGCTGGCCGACGGGACCCGGCTGCGCGACGTCGCGGCGCCGGACCGGCTGAGCGAGCTGGAGTTCGAGCTGCCGCTGGGCGGCGGAGACGCACCGGTCCCGACGCCGGCCCGTCTCGGTGACATCTCGGCCCTGCTGCGCCGTCACCTGTCCGTCGAGGACCCCCTCGCGGGGTACGCCGACCGCTTGGACGCCCTGGCGAACGAGGCCGCCGGTTCCGGCGCGGTGGACGGCGGGCCGCAGCTGCGCGGCTACCTCACCGGCAGCATCGACGCGGTGCTCCGGGTCCGGACGCCGGGGGAGCCCCGCTACCTCGTGGTCGACTACAAGACGAACCGGCTGGCGCCGCCCGAGGAGCCGCTGACCAGCTGGCACTACCGGCCGCGCGCTCTGGCTGAGGCGATGGTCGAGGCGCACTACCCTCTCCAGCTGTTGCTCTACCTCGTTGCGCTGCACCGGTTCCTGCGCTGGCGTCAGCCCGGCTACGACCCGGCGGTGCACCTGGGAGGCGGGCTCTACCTCTTCCTGCGTGGCATGTTCTCCCCCACCGACCCGGACGGGGTGATGGCCTGGCGGCCCCCACCCGATCTGGTCATCGAGCTGTCGGCGCTGCTCGACGCAACCTCCCGGACGGCGGCACCGCGGGACGCACCGGGAGCGGCGGCGTCCGGGCGGGAAGGTGCCGCATGAGTCCGGTCGCTCTCGAGGTCGGCGACCCGCGCAGGGCGGTCGTCGCCCCCGCGCTGCTGGCCCGGTTCAACACTGCCGGGGTGCTGGCCGCGGCGGACGTGCAGGTCGCGCGGCGGCTCGCTCGGCTCTGTGGGGAGCCCGACGAGCGGGTGCTGCTGGCCGTGGCCCTGGTGGTCAGGGCGGTGCGCGGCGGCTCGGTGTGCCTGACCCTGGCCGAGCGCCAGGAGATGCTCGTTCCCGAGGCCGACGACCTGGCCGACGACCTGGCCGGTGACGTGGTCGGTGACCTGGTGCCCGGGCCAGCGCAGGACGCCGAACAGGATTCGGACGGGGCCGGGGTCTCAGGCCCGGGCCGGGTCGGCGAGGCCGACCTTCCCGAGGCGGTGCCCTGGTCCGCGGCGATCGAGGCCAGCCCGATGGTGGGCCTGGGCAGCGGCCAGATCAGTGACCGTCCGCTGCGCTGGGTCGGCGGGCGGCTGTACCTCGACCGGTACTGGCGCGCCGAGCAGCTGGTCCGCGAGCAGGTCGACGCCCGGTTGTCGGCACCGGTGCCGGATGTCGACCCGCTGCGGGTCCAGGCGTCCGCCCACCGGGTGTTCGGCGACCCGGTCACGCACCCGGAGAACGCCCGCCAGCGGCTGGCCGCCGCCTGCGCCGCGCACAGCCGGCTCACCGTGCTGACCGGAGGGCCCGGCACCGGGAAGACCACCACGGTCGCGGGGTTGGTGGCAGTGCTGCAGGCGGTCGCCGGCCCGGGGCTGAGCGTCGCGCTCACGGCACCGACCGGCAAGGCCGCGGCGCGGTTGCAGGAAGCGGTCCGACGGCAGGTGGCCGAACTGCCGGAGATGGACCGGCAGAGGGTCGGCGAGCTGGACGCGAGCACCGTGCACCGGTTGCTCGGCTGGCGTCCGGGTTCGAGCACCCGCTTCCGGCACGACCGCACCCACCACCTGCCACATGATGTGGTGGTGGTGGACGAGACGTCGATGGTCTCGCTGCCGCTGATGGCCAAGCTGCTCGAGGCGCTACGCCCGCAGACCCGGCTCGTCCTGGTCGGCGACCCCGATCAGCTGGCGTCGGTGGAGGCGGGCGCGGTGCTCGGTGACCTGGTCGCCCGTCCGTCCTCGGCGCCGGGGATAGCGCACGCGGTCGCCGAGAGCGTCCCGGCCGACCTGCCCAGCGAGCCGCCGGACGGCCGCGAGGACGGTCACCAGGACAGCGCCCTGCCCGCGGGCGTGGTCCGGCTCGTCGTCGAGCGGCGCTACGGCAGTGTGATCGGCGACCTGGCCCGCGCCGTCCGCGAGGGGCGCGAGGACGATGTCATCGCCCTGCTGCGCGCCGGGCACGAGGAGGTCTCGCTCGTCGAGCCGGCCACGGACCTGGTGAGCGAGAGCGAGATCCGCCAGGTCCGCGCCGACGCCGAGCTTGCGGGACTGGCCCTGGTGAGAGCCGCTCGGGCCGGCGACGTCCGCGCGGCGCTGGCTGCGCTGGAGTCACACCGGCTGCTGGTGGCGCATCGCCGTGGACGGTTCGGGGTCGCATACTGGTCAGCCCGTGTCGAGGGCTGGGTCAGCGCCGCCGAGCACAACGACGCGGTGGTGGGAGCGCGACGCGTCGGGGTCCGAGCGGTCGGCCCCTGGTACCCTGGCCGCCCGCTGCTGGTCACCGCCAACGACCGCGACAGTGGCCTGTACAACGGCGACGCCGGGGTACTCGTCGCGCACCCCGACCCGGACGGCGCCCCGGACGGCGAGGCGGGCGCGACCCGGCTCCGGGATGGGCTGGCCGCCGCGGTCCCCGCAGTGGTGGCCGCGTTCGGCGACCCGGACCGTCCGATCCTGGTGCGTCCGCACCGGCTCCCGCCGGTCGAGACGGTGCACGCGATGACGGTGCATCGCGCCCAGGGCAGCCAGTTCACCCGGGTGAACGTGCTGCTGCCCCCCGCGCAGTCGCCGTTGCTGACCCGCGAGCTGCTGTACACCGCGCTGACCCGGGCCCGCTCAGCCGTGCGGGTCGTGGGCAGCGAGCAGGCCGTGCGGGCGGCGGTGCGCCGTCCGGTGCGGCGGGCGAGCGGCCTGCGCCACGGATAGCGCCTGCTTCACCTCGACCTCACCCCGTGCGCGTCCCGGCCCGCCACTGGCCCGGGGCGCCCTCGGGAACGGCAGGGCGCTCGGGGGGAACGGGGTCCGTCCGACGGTACGGCAGACCGGGCGCCGCCCGGGGATCGGGTGCACCGTTCACCGGCCACATGGCGAACGCGCGTTCGGCCTGGGCCGTGATCGTCAGCGCCGGGTTGACGCCGAGGTTCGCCGAGACCGCCGAACCGTCGACGACGTGCAGCCCGGGGTAGCCGAAGACGCGGTGATAGGCGTCGATCACCCCGTGGTCGGCGTCCACGCCGATCACGCAACCGCCCAGGAAGTGCGCCGTGGTCGGTACGTTCACCACGTCCAGCACGGTCCCGGCCGGGTCGGCGGGTACGCCGGTGGCTGCTGCGACCCGAGGGGCAAGCCGGCGCATCGCCTCGTGGCCTGCGGGGATCCACCGCGGACTCGGCTCACCGTGCCCCCGGCCCGAGGTGAGCCGCCGGCCCGGAAACGGCAGCCGCCCCCAGCGTCGCCGGGTCAGCCTGGTCCGGATCGAGTTGTCCCGTGACTGCATCACCAGCGCGACCACGGCCCGCTCCGACCAGCGACGCACGGACAGCGAGCGGAGGAAGGAGGCCGGGTCACCGGCCACCGTCGCGGCGAACCGGCGCCAGCGGCGAGCCCGTCCCGAACCCGAGGCCGGCCCGGCCGGCGGGTCGCCGTCCACCAGCGGGTCGCCGTCCACGCGCCCCAGCACGGTCGCGAGCAGGCCCATGGCGCCGGACCCTCGGCCGTAGCGGCAGTTCTCCACGTGTGTCTGGGGGTCGGGGTGGAACGAGGAGCTGATCGCCACGCCCCGGGTCAGGTCGTGTTCCGGCGCAGGCACCCGGCGGGTCTGTACGCCGAGGATCGCCTCGGAGTTGGTGCGGGTCAGCTCGCCCAGCCGCGCCGAGAGCTCGGGCAGGGACCCGTCGTCGCGCAGGCGGTGCAACAGGTTCTGGGTGCCCCAGGTGCCGGCGGCGAGGACGACGTGGCGCGCGGTGACGACGCGCCGGTCCCGGCGCCCACCCGGGCCGGTCCGCCGGCTGCGCACCCGGTAGCCGCGCTCGGGGCGGTCTGGATCCAGCGGGTGTATGTCCACGACGGTGCGCAGCGGTTCCACTCGGGCGCCCAGTGAGCCGGCAAGGGCCAGGTAGTTCTTCACCAGGGTGTTCTTGGCTCCCACACGGCACCCGGTCATGCAGGCCCCGCACAGGGTGCAGCCGGTCCGGGCGGGTCCCGCCCCGCCGAAGAACGGGTCCGGCACCCGCACGCCCGGCTCCTGCGTGCCGTCCCGGCCGAAGAAGACCCCGACGGGGGTGAGCCGGAAGGTGTCACCGACGCCCATCTCGTCGGCGGTCCGGCGCACAGCCTCCTCGACCGGACCAGAACACGGGGTCGGGACCACGCCGAGCATCCGGCGTGCCTGGTCGTAGAACGGGGCGAGCTCGTCGCGCCAGTCGGTGAGGTCGCGCCATTGCGGGTCGTCGAAGAACTCCTGCGGCGGTACGTAGAGCGTGTTGGCGTAGTTGAGCGAGCCGCCGCCCACTCCGGCGCCGGCCAGCACCAGCACGTCGGGCAGCCGGTGGATCCGCTGGATCCCGTACCAGCCCAGCCACGGCGCCCAGAGGAAGCGCGACAGCTGCCACGACGTCCGGGGCAGCTCGTGGTCGGCGAAGGCGCGCCCCGCCTCGTAGACCAGGACGCGATACCCCTTCTCGCTCAGCCGAAGCGCCGCCACCGACCCGCCGAATCCGGAGCCGACGACGACCACATCGACGTCCGTATCTTCGTGGTCCGCTCCGGCGACGCCGGTTGCTGCCTCGCTCATGGCCACGGCAGGTGGGCGCGCCGGGCACCACGCAGCGCGGTGGTGAACACCACACTGAGGCGTCGGCCGCCGTGCGAGAACAGCGGGCCCAGCCCGACCCGCTGCACGGCGATGGTCTGTGACTCGGTATAGCGCAGCAGGCCCGCGCTGCCGTGGCGGCGCCCGAGGCCTGAGAGCTTTCGTCCCCCCATGGGGGCGGCGACGCTGCCCCAGGTGGCGGCGTACGTCTCGTTCACGCTGACGGTGCCGGTCTGCAGGCGGCGGGCAAGGTGCGCCCCTCGCCTGAGGTCCTTGGTCCAGACAGACGCGTTCAGGCCATAGCCGGTGGCGTTGGTCCGCGCCACGGCCTCGGCGTCGGTGGCCACCGTGGTGACCACGACGAGCGGGCCGAAGGTCTCCTCCTGCTGGCACGCCGCGTCGTCCGGCACGTTCGCGAGCACGGTCGGTTCGTAGAACAGCGGACCCAAGTCGGGGCGGTGCCGACCGCCGGCCAACAGACGTGCGCCGCGTCCGAGGGCGTCGTCCACGTGCCGGCGCACCCGGTCGAGCTGCACCTGCGACACCAGGCTGCCGACGTCGTAGTCATAGCTCAGCCCCGCGCCGAGGCGCAGCCGCCGCACCCGGTCGAGGAAGATGTCGAGGAACCTGTCGGCGACGTGCTCGTGCAGCAGCATCCGTTCCATCGACACGCAGAGCTGTCCGGCGCTGGCGAAGCAGTCACGCACGGCTGCCTCGGCGGCGCGGTGCAGATGGGCGTCCTCGGCCACGTACAGGCCGTTCTTGCCACCGAGCTCGAGTGAGACGCCGACCAGCCGGGCACCGGCGCGCTGGGCCACCAGCCGTCCGGTGGCGGTGGATCCGGTGAACGCCACGTAGTCGCAGGTGTCCACCAGCGCTGTCCCGACCACGGCTCCCTCGCCGACGACCACCTGGAACAGGCCGTCGGGCAGGCCGGCCTCGGCCAGCAGCTCGGCCGCCCACAGCGCGGTCAGCGGCGTCTGGCTGTCCGGCTTGAGCACCACGGCGTTACCGGCCAACAGTGCCGGGAGCGCATCAGACACGGCCAGGGTCAGCGGGAAGTTCCACGGTGCGACGATGCCGACCACGCCCTTGGCGTGGTGCACCTCCCTGACCCTGGTCAGGCCCGGCACCAGCCCAGGGTGTGGTTCGTCGCGGAGTAGGTGCGGGCCCCGGCGCGCATACCAGCGAGCGTTGATCGCGACGTCCGCGACCTCTTCATAGGCGTGCGCCCGCGACTTGCCGCTCTCGGTCTGCACCAGGTCGAGCACCTCGTCCTGGCGTCGCAGCACGAGATCGTGCAGGCGCAGCAGCACCAGGGCCCGCTCACGGGGGGTGCGTAGGGCCCAACCGGGGTGGACGGCGCGTGCACGGTCCACCGCCCGGATGACGTCGTCCGGGGTCGACGTCGGCACGGAGGCTACAACCTCGCCGGTGAACGGAGCCGTGATCGTGAACCGCTCGGCATCCGGCGCAGCGACCGCGCGCCCAACCAGCCGGGCAGGCAGGGCAGGGTCGAGCCGCCGATCGGGTGCGCCGCGCGCGGTCGCGGGCGCCCGCGACCGCGCGGTCACCGCACTCGGCGGCAGATACGAGCTCATCGCCCGAGCGTAGGTCGGTCGATGTGCCCCGGCCACCCGCTGCCGGACTGGTTCAGCCCCCGACAGCCCGGATCGTTGCGCACTGCACCGTCCGGGGCAGGCCGGGTGGGGCAGCGGTGCTGCCGGACGGCACCGGCTTGGACGACAAGGGGCTGCCGGTCGTACCGGCCACAGAGGTCACCGGCGCCATGTGGCTGGCCGCGGCCCGCACCCTGACCCGGATCGCCGAGCTCGGCGAACAGGCCGGCAGGGTGTCCACCCCGGAGAACCTCAACACCGCCGTCGATCACCCGGGCGTCCCCTTCGCCCGCGCTGCCGACACCCTGGCGATCGTCGAAGCCGTCGACAGCCCGTACCTGCGGATGAACCTCGACCCCTACCACGCCCAGATCGGCGAGAGGAACCTGATCGAGCTCATCCGGCGCGCCGGCTTCGCTATCGGCGAGATCCAGGTCGCCGACGTCCCCGGGCTCATGGAGCCGGGCACCAGGGAGATCAACTACCCGGGCGATCGCGCGCGCTCGACGGCATCGGCTACATCGGTGTCGTGGGCCTCGAGAGGTGGGCCTCCACCGACCCTGCAAGAGCGCTCGGCCGCTTCCGCGCTGCCTTCCGCGTCCCTCGTGGCTGACGGGCTCTCGATCCGGACACGTGCCCTGCCACCCCTGCCCGACGCCAGGACGTCTGGCGTAGCGTCGTCCGCATGTCGATATCCGTTCGAGTCGCTGCGGCACTTGCCGGGGTGTGCCTGGCACTCGCGGCGTGCTCCGACAGCGGCAGCCCCGACGCAGCTGGCTCCGGCTCCGCTGCGCCGTCGGCGAGCTCCGCCGGGCCGACGTCCACGTTGAGCGAGCTCTGCTCTGCCGCCCAAGGCTGGCGTGATTCGGTCACCGGCCTCGCGGACGTCAACGTGATCACGGAGGGCACGAACGGCGTCAAGGTGGCTGTCGACGAGCTCCGCTCCACGACCGATGCCTTGAAGGCCGCAGGCGGCCAGGAGTTCGCTGCCCAGATCGACGCCCTGCAATCGGCGGTGGACGACCTGGAGTCCTCCATCCGGTCGCTCGGTGACGGCACTCCGTCGCCGGCCTCGCTGCGTGACCTCACCGCCGGGCTCAAGAAGGTCGCTGACCAGGCGACGACGCTGCGCACGCAGATCGACCAGGCCTGCCCCTGATCCGGCGGGGGCCCTGCTCCGCTGACCCTCTCCGGTCAGATTGCGTGCACGTCGAGCCCCGGAGCCGGACATCGCCAGGTGCCTGACTCGGTGCTCACTGCAGACGACGCGAGCCGGTGATGGCGCGGCTCACGGTCTCGCGGTCTCTGAGCACGTGCCTCGCTGAACACGGGTGCGCTCTCCCGAGCCGATCGAGATCGCTGCTCAACCGAGAATCGCTGCCAAACGGCTCGGCGCACGGCGCGACGCGAGTGCGGCTCCCTGTCGGTTTCCTTGAACAGTCGCGCCATCTATTAAAGTATAGAGAATTAAGTTTGATAGAATTCCGGTCTATGAAAGGAATCCGCTGATGGCCACGTGGGAGGAAGCGCACTGGACATCGAGCGTGGACTCCGCTGTGCCGCGTTCAGCCCAACGCTCCGGCCCGTATCAACGCTACGTGCCGGACACAATCGACGGGTGGGGGCTGGCGGTCGACGGTGATCTTTCTCGCCGGGTTGCGGCGGTGGAGCGCAGCATCCGTGCACTCAACGGACCGGGGGCGGAGAGCCTGGCCGGCATCGCGCGCTTCCTGCTGCGGTCGGAGGCCATCGCCAGCTCCCGGATCGAGGGCATCGCTCCGTCGGCGCAGCAGGTCGCCCTTGCCGAGCTGGGCCAGTCCGAGACGGTCCGCGGCGTCGGCGAGCAGGCCCGCCTCGTCGCCAACAACATGACGGTGGTGCGGAGATCCACGACCGAGCTCGTCGAGGCCGAGGCCCTGACCGTCGACCACATCGTCGAGCTGCACCACTCGCTGTTGCCCCACCAGCCCCGGCACCACGGGCTCCGCACGGTGCAGAACTGGATCGGCGGCTCGGACTGGAGCCCGATCGGGGCCGACTTCGTGCCGCCCGATCCCGACCGAGTCGAGGCCCTGATGGCCGATCTGGTCGACTACATGAACGGTGCCGCACATGCCCCGTTGATCCAGGCGGCCGGGGTTCACGCGCAGTTCGAGACCATCCACCCGTTCACCGACGGCAACGGACGCGTAGGCCGCGCGCTCATCCACACGGTTCTGGCTCGCCGGGGGCTGACCGAACGGGCGGTCCTCCCGATCAGCCTCGTCCTCGCCACCCTGCGCGACCGGTACGTCGGGGGGTTGAACGCCTACCGCCATGACTCGCCAGCCGGAAGCGCCGAGGCGAGCACGTCGATCAACGAGTGGCTCGGCACGTTCGTCCAGGCCGCGGCGATCGCCGTTGAACAGTCGCAGAGGCTGATGGGTCAGATCGACGACCTCCGCGTCGACTGGGCCGAGAGGCACTCCAGCCACCGCACGTCGCTCGGTCTGCGGGCAACGCCCCGCGCCGACTCCGCGGTTGCGCGACTGCTGGGCCAGCTCCCCGAAGCCCCTGTCGTCACCGCGACGACCCTGGCGAGGATCCTCGATGTCTCGTTTCCCGCGGCAAGTGCCGCCCTGGACGAGCTTCGTCAAGCCGGGATCGTGCAGACCAAGTCGATCGAGCGCGGCGCCACGGCCTACCTCGCCCGCGAGGTCCTGGACCTGATCTCGCTGACCGAGCGTGCGCTCGCCGGCACGAAGTTCGACACCCGCGCCTCCGCCCCGAACCGGCCCGTTCCGGCGCGGCCACGTGAGTGATGCGCGGTTCCACAGCCGAGCCCAGCTACGGGTGGCTGCGAGTGGAGAAGCTTCACCGCGTCGACCCTCGGCGCCGATCGACCAAGCCCACCACGCCGAGACCCCCGGATTCGCGCGTGAATCCGGGGGTCTCGGCGACGACGACTGTCAGATGTCGTAATACAGCTCGAACTCGTGCGGGTGCGGACGCAGCCGGATCGGGTCGACCTCGAGCGTGCGCTTGATGTCGATCCAAGTCTCGATCAGGTCCTCGGTGAACACGTCGCTCTCGGTCAGATACGCGTGGTCGGCCTCCAGAGCGTTGAGCACCTCCGGCAGCGAGCCCGGCACCTGCTGGATCGAGGCGTGCTCCTCCGGTGGCAGCTCGTACAGGTCCTTGTCGATCGGAGCCGGCGGCTCGATCCGGTTCTTGATCCCGTCCAGCCCGGCCAGCAGCATCGCCGAGAACGCAAGGTAGGGGTTGCTCGACGGGTCGGGCACCCGGAACTCGATCCGCTTGGCCTTGGGGTTCGACCCGGTCACCGGGATCCGCACGCAGGCGGAGCGGTTGCGGGCCGAGTAGACCAGGTTCACCGGCGCCTCGTAGCCCGGCACCAGACGGTGGTAGCTGTTGACCGTCGGGTTGGTGAAGGCGAGCAGCGACGGCGCGTGGTGCAGCAGGCCGCCGATGTACCAGCGGGCCAGGTCGGACAGGCCGCCGTAGCCCCTCTCGTCGTAGAACAGCGGGTCGCCGTCCTTCCACAGGGACTGGTGGCAGTGCATGCCGGACCCGTTGTCACCGAACAGCGGCTTGGGCATGAAGGTGACCGTCTTGCCACGCTCCCAGGCCACGTTCTTGATGATGTACTTGAACAACATCACCTTGTCCGCGGCGCGCGCCAGCGAGTCGAACTTGTAGTTGATCTCGGCCTGGCCGGCGGTGCCCACCTCGTGGTGGGCGCGTTCGACCTCGAGGCCGACCTTGTTCAGCGCCAGGCTCATCGCGTCGCGTAGGTCGGCGTAATGATCGACCGGGGGGACCGGGAAGTATCCGCCCTTGTACCGGGTCTTGTAGCCGCGGTTGCCGCCCTCCTCGACCCGGCCGGTGTTCCAGGCGCCCTCGATCGAGTCGATGTGGTAGTAACCCTCGTTCTGCCGGGTGTCGAACCGGACGTCGTCGAAGATGTAGAACTCGGCCTCGGGGGCGAAGAACGCGGTGTCGGCGATCCCGGTGGACGCCAGGTACGCCTCCGCCTTTCGGGCTATCTGGCGCGGGTCACGGCTGTACGGCTCGTCCGTGTAGGGGTCGACGATGCTGAAGTTGATGTTCAGCGTCGTCTCGGTACGGAACGGGTCGACGATCGCGGTCTCGAGGTCGGGGATCAGCTTCATGTCCGACTCGTTGATCGCCTGGAAGCCGCGGATGGACGAGCCGTCGAACATCTGGCCGTCGGTGAAGAATGCCTCGCCCAGGTCGTGGGCCGGCACGTTGAAGTGCTGCATGATTCCCGGAAGATCACAGAACCGGACGTCGACGAACTTGACGTCCTGGTCCTTGATGAACTTCATGACCTCATCGGCGTTGCTGAACAATCCAACCTCCTGGAGCTGTGGTCGGGGCTGAGGACAGATAGGGCCGAGGGACGGCCGCCGTCGACCCGCCCCGGAACTCGGCAGACGCTATGGAGTACGAGTTACCCGGCGGTGTCTCGCCTGTTTCCCGGTTGTTACGAAAGCGCTGTCACATGTCGCGCGGGTCACGATCCTGCCGCTGCGCGCCGTGGATCGGTAGTCCGGCGCCGCCGCCCGGCGTGTCGTGTGCGAACCCGGACCCGAGACTACGCTGGCCACGTGGTCGGAGCACGCGATCTGGGTGGCTGGTTGCAGGGGCCGGGCAGGACACCCCGCGACCGCGACCGTGACGCCGCGAGTGAAGACGGCGATGACTACCCGGGTGCTCGCCTCGGCCGGCCTGCGGAGGGCCCCGGTGCGGTGGCCGGGTTCGGACGGCGCGTGGCCGGCCTGGCTGTGGACTGGGCCGTCGCCCTGCTGATCGGGAACGGGTTGATGCGCCCGCTCGAGTGGGGCGCGATGGCGCCCCTGGCCGCGCTGCTGGTGATGCACGCCGTCCTGGTGGGCACGGCCGGGTTCACTCTCGGTCACCGGCTGGCCGACCTGCGTGTCGAGCGCGTGGAGATCGCCGGGCCCGGCGCGCAGGTGCCGCCGGGGCTGGCCCGGGCGTCGCTGCGTGCCGTGCTGCTCTGTCTCGCGGTGCCGCCGCTGCTCGCCGACCGCGACAACCGCGGTCTGCACGACCGGGTCGCCGGAACGGTCGTCGTCCGGCGTTAGCCGGCGCCCGCGGTGGGCCGCCCGGCTTGGCCTACCGGCCGCGCATCGCCTTGCGGTCGGGGCGCGTCCGGGTCGGGTCGATCCCCTTGGGCACCGGGATCTTCACGCCGCCGAGCGCCTTGAGCCGCTTGGACACCTCGCCGACCTGACCCTTGGTCAGGCTGGGCCGCCTACGGGTGAGCACCCGGGACAGCTTCCTCAGCGGAACCTGACCCTCGCCATCCCCGGCGTGCAGTGTGATGACCGGAACCCCGTCGCCGAGAACCCGTTTGACGTGCCGGGACTGCTGCTCGGCGAGCTTGGCCACCCGGGGGAGAGGGCCCTCGGTGACCAGGACGACGCCCGGGCGGCCGACCGCACGGAACACCATGTCCTGGGTGCGCGGATCAACCGCGACCGGGGTCTCCTCGACGGTCCAGCCCCGGCGCAGGTTCTGCAGCGCTGCCCCGGTCGCGCCGGGCTGGCCGGCGAGCTGGGCGAACGCCGCCCGTTCGGCACGCCGAGCCATGATGATCAGCGCCACCATCACGGCCATCGGGCTGAACACGACGCTGAGGTAGACCGGGTGACCGAACGCGAACCCCAGTCCCACGCCCACCGCGAGGGTGCCGAGGAAAGCGAGCAACATCCACCACACAACGGCCGGATCGACCCTGCGGGTCATCGCGAATACCGTGCGGAGCTGGGCGATCCGGCCCTGCTTCTTGGGCTTGCCCGGGTCTTTGGAGGATGCGCGCGCCATGGGGTCAGGATACGGGGATCCGGGGGCGTGCCGGGGGCGGTCGCCCGTGCGTCAGTGAGATCCCATGATCCCCGTGATCAGACCCCGTGATCCGCGTGATCAGACCTCATGATCCCCGTGAGTGAAGGGAAACGGTCGCCTCGGCGCAGTCATGGCAGCCACCTGTCTCCTCTCACGGGGATCATGAACGGGATGGAGACGCCGACCGCTCCTGCAACTAGACAGACTCGCGCTGGGCCTTCGCCTGGGCCCAGAGTCGGCCCGCCCGGTACGAGGAGCGCACCAGCGGGCCGGACATCACCCCGGCGAAGCCGATCTGCTCGGCTTCCTCGCGCAGGGCGACGAACTCCTCGGGGTGCACCCAGCGCTCCACCGGGTGGTGCCGGCTGCTCGGTCGCAGGTACTGCGTGATCGTGATGAGGTCACAGCCGGCGGAGTGCAGGTCACTCAGCGCCAGCGAGACCTCCTCGCGTGTCTCGCCCATGCCGAGGATCAGGTTCGACTTGGTGACCATGCCGGCGACGCGGGCCTGGGTGATCACGTCGAGGGAGCGGGCGTAGCTGAAGGCCGGCCGGATCCGCCGGAACACCCGGGGGACCGTTTCGACGTTGTGCGCGAACACCTCAGGAGCGGCGTCGAAGACCTGGCCGAGCAGCTCGGGACGCCCGGAGAAGTCCGGGGTGAGGATCTCGACACCGGTGCCCGGGCTCAGCTCATGGATGGCCCGGACCGTCTCGGCGTACAGCCAGGCGCCCTCGTCGTCCAGGTCGTCGCGGGCTACCCCGGTGACGGTCGCGTACCGCAGCTCCATGGTCCGGATCGACTCGGCCACCCGGCGCGGCTCGTCCAGGTCAAGCGGGTCCGGCTTGCCGGTGTCGATCTGGCAGAAGTCGCAGCGGCGGGTGCAGGCGGACCCCCCGATAAGGAACGTCGCCTCCCGGTCCTCCCAGCATTCGAAGATGTTGGGACATCCGGCCTCCTGGCAGACCGTGTGCAAGCCCTCGTTGTTCACAAGGGCGGTCAGCTCGTGGTACTGCGGTCCCATCTTCGCCCGGGTGCGGATCCACGGCGGTTTGCGCTCGATCGGCACCTCGGCGTTGCGTGCCTCGATGCGCAGCAGGCGTCGTCCGTCGGGTGTGACCGACACGGCGGTTCCTCCTCTGGTGGTCTGCGGCACGCGGTCTTCAAGCCTACGCGCGAGATCGCCGTCCCGCCCTGCCCCAGGGTCCGGGTTCTGGGGTCGCGGGGCCCCACCCCGCGGTGGGCACAACGTCACGCCGTGCCCGTCTAGCGGGCACAACGTCACGCCGTGCCCGTGGGCGGGGATGGGCACGACGTCACGCCGTGCCCGTCTAGCGGGCACAACGTCACGCCGTGCCCGAAGTGGTTGTTCCCAACGTGGCGGTGCCCGAAGGAGTGAGCACCCGGCGCAGGTGACGCTCGGCGAGCGGGACCACCTCGTCGACCGTCACGTCGCGGCCGGTCTCCACGCTCAAGGAGGTCACGTCCGCGTCGTCGATGCCGCACGGGATGATCCGGCCGAACCAGCTCAGGTCGGGGTTGCAGTTGATCGCGAAGCCGTGCATGGTCACGCCCTGCGCCACCCGGATCCCGATCGCGGCGATCTTGCGCTCGCGACGGCCGCCGACGGGTGCCTGCCGGGGAGCGGGCGCCGCTCCGACCACCGCCGTCTCGTCGTCCGCGGGCAGCCAGACTCCGGTACGGCCCGCGACGACCCCGGCCTGCACTCCCATGTCCGCGCAGATCGCGATCAGGGCCTGCTCCAGCTTGCGGACATAACCGACCACGTCGATCGGCCGTTCGAGCCGGACGATCGGGTAGCCGACCAGCTGCCCGGGTCCGTGCCAGGTGATCTTGCCGCCACGGTCCACGTCGATCACCGGGGTGCCGTCGACGGGCCTCTCATGAGGTTCGGTGCGCTTGCCGGCCGTGAACACCGGCGAGTGCTCGAGGAGCAGCACCGTGTCCGGCGCCCGGCCAGAGCTGACCCGGGCGTGAACTGCTCGCTGCAGATCCCAGGCCTGCCGGTAGTCGACGAAGCCGGCACCCGAGCCCAGCCCGACGACCTCGAACGCCACGTCGCCACTCCGGCCGCCAGTCGGGACGCCCGCCCCCTCGGCCACCTGCGCGTCCACCTGTTCGGTCACCTGCTCCGCCACTGATCCAGACTACGGTCCCCAGCGGCGTTCGGAGCGAGCGCGGATCACGGCGATCAGGGCCTGGCGGAACCCCTCGAGATCCGCCACGGCCGAGAAGTACTCCTCCGCACGCCGGACGTCACTGGCGCTCAGACAGGTCTGCCGACCGAGCGCAGTGAGGCTGACTCGACGTCTGCGGCGGTCCATGCCGTCCAGCCGCCGTTCGACGTACCCGCAGCGCTCCAGCTTCTCGACCATCCGGCTCATCGTCTGGTCCTCCACCTGGACATAGCCGGCCAGCTCCCGCTGGGTCATCGGTCCGGCGAGCAGCACGTGCAGCACGCCGAGGCTCGCGTGGTTGAGCTGCCATCGCGCGAGGTACAGGTTCCAGTCGTGCTCGACGAGCCGAGCCGCGCTGGACAGCAGCCGACCGGTGGGCCAGGTGCCGATCTCCTCGGCGCCCAGACCACCGGGCGGCTCCTGAACGTGCGGTGTCACACCGTCACGGTAATCTCAGACCCGAACGTTCAGCCTGCTGACCTATGACCCGACAGCGGAGAGAGCGATAGTGAGCGTCGACCACCCCCGCAATACCGATGAGGCCGCCAAGCCCGCTCCCGTCCCCCCGCGTGACCTGGACGCCGACCTACCGGCTCGTCCCGGCTGGGTGCGGCGCTGGCGATGGGTCTTCGCCCTGGGCCTGCTCGTCGGGTGGTTCGCCCTCGGCGGGCTCGGCGGGCCCTACTCGGGCAAGCTGTCCGAGGTTCAGGAGAACGACGCCTCCTCCTTCCTGCCCGCCGACGCCGAGTCCAACCAGGCCTCGCAGCTGAGGCTGAAGTTCGCCGACGCCCAGACGTTCCCGGCGTTCTTGCTGCTGGAGAGTGACACCGACCTCACACCGGCGCAGCTCACGGCGGTCCAGGACTTCACCCAGCGGATCGGTTCGCTCGAGGTCGAGGTGAAGGACAACCCCGCGGTCACCGTGGGCGACTTCCTCGCCCCCGGCCCCATCCCGGTGCTGCCGTCCCAGGACGGCAAGGCGGCCCTGGCCGTGATCAGCTTCGACATCCAGGACTTCGGGGCGACCCTGGCGGACGGCGAGAGCCCGCTGATGCGCTCGGTCGATACGATCCGCGCGGCGGACGACGTACTGGCCACGGACGGTGCCAGGGTGTACGTCGCCGGGCCGGGGGGCACCGTCGCCGATCTGGTCAAGGCCTTCGGAGGCATCGACGGCATCCTGCTCGGGGTGGCGCTGAGCGCGGTGCTGGTGATCCTGCTCATCGTCTATCGCAGCCCGGTCGTCCCCCTGTTCGTGCTCTCCTCGGCGCTGCTCGCCCTCACCCTGGCCAGCGTGGTCGTCTACTTCCTGGCCAAGAACGAGGTGATCACCCTCGACGGCCAGGGGCAGGGCATCCTGTCCATCCTGGTCATCGGGGCGGCGACCGACTACGCCCTCCTGCTGGTCGCCCGCTACCGCGAGGAGCTGCGCCGGCACAGCGACCGGTACGAGGCCATGTGGCTGGCCTGGAAGCGCGCCTTCGAGCCGATCCTGGCCTCCGGTGCGACCGTGATCCTGGGCCTGCTCTGCCTGCTGCTTTCCGACCTCGGGCCGACCAAGGGGCTGGGGCCGGTCGGGGCGATCGGGATCGCCGCGGCCATGCTCGCGGCGCTGACCTTCCTGCCCGCCGTCCTGGTTCTGTTCGGTCGGAACAAGCCCGGCATGCACGGGCGCTGGGTGTTCTGGCCGGCAGTGCCCCGCCCGGGCAGCGAGGGCCCGGAGACCAAGGGCATCTGGGCCCGGGTGGCCCGGCTGGTCGGGGCCCACCCGAGACGGGTCTGGGTGCTCACCTCGCTGGCCCTGCTCGCCCTGGCGGCCTTCCTGCCCACCCTCAAGGCCGAGGGGGTCAAGCAGTCCGACACCTTCCTGACCGCGGTCGAGTCGGTCACCGGCGACGAGGCGTTGGCCGAGCACTTCCCTGGCGGATCCGGTAGCCCGAGCATCATCATCGGCCCGGCCGACCAGGCCCAGGCGCTGCAGCAGACGACAGCGGCCACTGCCGGTGTCGCGTCCACCGCCTGGACCGTCGACGCCCCGCCCGGGGCGCCGCTGAACCCGGCCGCCCAGGCCCAGCTGCCGCCCAAGGAGGTCGACGGCCTGGTGGAGCTGCAGGTGACCCTGTCCGACCCCGCCGACTCACCGGCCGCCTACGACACCGTGCGTACGCTGCGGGCGGGGCTGGACGCCGTCAGCCCGGACGCCTTGGTGGGCGGTACCACCGCCACCAATCTCGACGTGCTGGACCTGTCCGAGTCCGACCGCAACCGGGTGATCCCGATCATCCTCGCGGTGATCTTCGTGGTCCTGGCTCTCCTGCTCCGGGCAATCGTCGCCCCGGTGATCATCATCGTGGCGAACGTGCTGTCGTTCGCGGCCACCCTGGGTGCCTCGGCCCTAGTCTTCAACTACGTGTTCGACTTCCCCGGCTCCGACCCGACGGTCAGCCTGTACGGGTTCGTCTTCCTGGTCGCGCTCGGCATCGACTATTCGATCTTCCTGATGACCAGAGTGCGGGAGGAGTCGATCCGGCTCGGTACCCGGCGCGGCATCCTGGCGGGGCTGGCCGTCACCGGGGGAGTCATCACGAGTGCCGGGATCGTACTGGCGGCGACGTTTGCGGCCCTCGGTGTGCTGCCGATCCTCTTCCTGGCGCAGATCGCGTTCATCGTCGCCTTCGGCGTCCTGATCGACACCTTCGTGGTGCGCTCGCTGCTCGTACCGTCGCTCTCGCACGACATCGGGCGGCGGATCTGGTGGCCGAGCCGGCTCGCGCGCGGGGAGCCCTGACCGCATGACCAGCGGACCGCGTACCCCGGCCGCCGGTTCGGTGCCCAGGGTGCTGCTGGTCGGCTATGGATCTGCCGGTCGCGGCATCCACGCACCCTTGCTCTCGGCGGCCGGTGCCGCGCCGTCCGTCGTGGTCACCGCGAACCCCGAGCGGGCTGCCCAGGTGAAAGAGGATCTGCCCGGCGCCGAGGTGGTCGACACCGTGGAGGGCGCGCTCGCCGAAGGGCGGTCACTGCGCCACGTCGACCTGGCCGTGCTGGCCACAGCGAGCGGCGCACACGTCACCGGGGCTCTGGCCTGCATCGCCGCCGGTGTTCCGGTCGTCGTCGACAAGCCTCTGGCCGTCGACGCTGCCGGCGCAGCCCGGGTTGTCGCCGCCGCGACGTCGGCACAGATACCATTGACCGTGTTCCAGAACCGTCGCTGGGACGCCGAGAACCTCACTCTGGCAACGCTTCTCGCCCAGGGCGAGTCGGGTCCGCTGGGGCGTGTGCACCGGTTCGAGCGCCGTTGGGAGCGCTGGCGTCCGGTGCCCAAGGACCGTTGGCGGGAGAACGCCCCGCCGCACGAGGGTGGCGGGATCCTGCTCGACCTCGGTCCGCACCTGGTCGACTCGGTCGTCGCGCTCTTCGGTCCGGTGCGCTCGGTCTACGCCGAGGTGTCCGCCTGGACGACACCGGCCGAGGACGAGGTCTTCCTCAGCCTGGAGCACCTCAGGGGAGTGCGCAGCCATCTCATCGCCAGCTCCGTGGCCGCTGCGCCCGGACCGCGGACCCGGGTGCTCGGCGCGAACGCGGCCTACGTGGTCACACAGTTCGAGGCCGAGCAGCACGTCTTCGGGTTCGACGACGCGCCCGGGTGCACCGGCTGGCTGGTCACCGGCAGGGAACGCCGCCCCGTGCCCACCGCACCCGGAGGCCCTGGCGACCTGTACCCGGCTGTGCTGGCCGCCCTCGCCGAGCCGGAACCGAAGCGACGCCAGGCTGCGATGCCGGTCGATCCTCGTGACGCGGTGCACGTGCTGGAGGTCATCGACGCGGCCCGGGTCAGTGCAGCGCATCGCCGCGTCGTGGAGCTCGGTCGCACCCCGTGATCGGTCGGGGGTCACCAGAACCCCGCCATGACGGACGAAACCGGCTCTGGTGAGGGGGCCGTGGGTGACCCCACGGCCTCCGGGCGGTCGGGACCGCGGCGGCCGTTCAGCGGAGGCGACGCACGTCCAGCCGGTGCTCGATGACGCCGCCGTCGGAAGGCCCGCGCTCCACCAGATAGGCGCCCGCTTCGTCGACCTCGGCGACCGCCTCGACCATCTCGGTGCCCCGGTACACCAGACCCACCCCGTCATCGGTGCAGTAGCTGCTGGGAAGCAGTCCGTCGGCGACCAGCGCCTGGATCGACGGGCGGCGCCTGGCCTCGGAGTCGTAGTGCACGCCGTTGCCGTAGGGCACCATCGCCAAGCCGTCGGTGACCGGACGCAGGTCCGGGCCGAACGAGTCGGTCACACCGCCGACGTGCCAGCAGATCGATCCGGCGCTCACCCCGCCGAGCACCACGCCGGCCGCCCAGACCCGGGGGAACACCTCATCCAGACCGTGGACCCGCCAGACCGCGAGCAGATTCGCCACCGAGCCGCCACCCACCCAGACCAGATCCTGGTTCAGCAGATGGCCCTCGACGTCCTCGATGTTCGGCATGGCGAACAGGTGCAGGTGGCTCAGCGCGAACCCGGCGCCGCGTGCGGCCTCGTCGAGCTCGGCGGCGAACCAGCGCTGGTCCCCCGACGCGGTACCGACGGCGCACACCCTCGGCGCCCGCCCGTGGACGCCGGACAGCTCGACGCCGTGGTGCACCAGGGGCGCGAGGTCGATCCGACGACGGCCCTCGGCGTTGTACCGCAGGCCTCCCGACGTGGCCAGGATGGTCGGCGCGTCAGCGGGCATCGCCGCTGCCTGGTGCACCGCCGGCCGTCGCAAGGGTCGTCGAGGTCACCGGACGGCGCCGCCCGTGCACGGTGTCCAGGGGCGGTCGCGGCGGCACCGGGATGCCGAGGTGTCCCAGGACGGCGTCGGCCGCTCGCCGCCCGGACACCAGGGCGCCCTGGATCGAGGCCGAGTCGCGATGGTCGCCGGCGACGAACAGCCCGTCGCCGAGGGCCACCGGGCGCCGGACGTCGAGCGGCGGCGGCATGGAGGTCAGCGCATTGGGGATCTCATGGACGTGGACCAGCTCCCAGCCGCTGGTGTCCGTGCCGTACACCCGGGCCGCCTCATGCCGTACCCCCGCCTCGGACGTCGGCTGGCCAGGGTCGGCCGATGGCGGTCCGAGGATCGTCGAGGCGACCAGGGCCCGGTCATCGGGGGAGTAGGCGCGGGCTGCGGCGCTGAGCACCACGGTGTTGGCCAGCGGCGAGCGACGCTCGCCGTCGACGTGGATGGCTGCGCTCGCCCCGAAGGGCCCCACGGCGCCGGGGTCGCGATGGCCGCCGGGGACGGCGTGCCAGAACGTGGTCAGCGCCTTGGTGGCCACCTCCGGCGTTCCGGTCAGCAGGGCAGCGGTCGCCGGGTCGGACGCGACCACCACCGCCCGAGCGGTGAGCGGGCCGTCCTCGGTGCCCACCGTCGTCCCGGACACCTCGCTCACACGAGCGCCGAGGTGCACCACGCCGTCCGGCAGCGCGGCGGCGAGCTGGTCGCCGATCGCCTGCATGCCCTGCCAGGGCACGCTGGGCCGGCCGCGGACGAAGGAGCGGATCAGCAGCTCGACGAAACGCCGCGACGTCGAGCCGTCGGTCTCAGCGAGGGTCCCGGCCAGGAACGGTTCCAGGACAGCGCGGCGCAGCTCGCCGTCGATGCCCAGCCCGTCCATCGCCCGCCCCCATGGCTGGTCCGGGGCGCTGAGCAGGTCGTCCGCATCCCTGCGGGCGCAACCCAGCGCCCAGCGGGCGAACGCGGCCTTCTCGCGCAGAGTGCCCAGGGCGGTGAGCGAGTCCTTCATCGCCCGGGGCACCAGCCTGGGCGGCATCCGGCGGGGGTCGCCGAGCACGCGAGGACCGTCGTCCGTCCCGACCACGATGGCGGCCGGGAACGGCTGCAGGGCAAGTGACGTCAGGTCGAGCACCCGGCGGGCTTCGGGGTAGGCGGGGTTGAGCAGCTGGAAGCCGCGATCGCACCGGAAGCCGTCGACCAGGTCAGTGCCGACCCGGCCGCCGACCCGGGTGTCTCGCTCCAGGACGGCCACGCTCAGGCCGCGTTCGGAGGCGGCGGACGACAGCCTCAGCGCGCAGGCCAGGCCGGCCATGCCGGCACCGACGATGACGACGTCGACCCGGTCGGGCGTGGACGGTGTCGGCGTCACGGCTGGTGGGTGAGCCAGATTGTGGCCGCCTCGATATCGGGGTGCCGGAAGCTGAACCCACTGCGATGCAGGATCGTCGGCGACATCCGAGTGCTGCCCAGGATCTCGGAGGAGAACTCGCCGAGGACGGTCCGCAGGGCGAAGGCGGGCGCCGGCAGCAGGGTGGGCCGTCCGAACGCCTGCCCGAGCGCCTTCATCACCTCGCCCTGGCGGGCGGGGGCCGGCGCGCACATGTTCACCGGGCCGGAGACGTCCGAGGCGATCAGGTGCTCGATGGCGGCGACCTCGTCCTCGAGGGTGATCCACGACCACCACTGCTTGCCGTTGCCGAGCGGTCCGGCCAACCCGAGCTTGAGCAGCGGCATGATCTTGCCGAAGGCCCCGCCGCGGGCGGACATGACGAGGCCGTTGCGGGGCAGGACGACGCGGATCCGGCCGTTGCTCTCCTCGGCCGCCCGGCGTGCCTCGCCCTCCCAGTCCCGGCACAGGTCGGCGAGGAAGCCGTCACCGCGCGCGGAGTCCTCGGTGAGCACCTCGTCGCCGCGGTCGCCGTAGAAACCCTGCGCCGAGGCCGAGACCAGCACCGCAGGCGGTTGCTCCATGGCCAGCATCGCGTTCACCACGGTGCGGGTGGAGTCGACTCGGGAGTCGACGAGTACCTTCTTGAACTCCTCACTCCACCGCTTGTCGCCCACGCCCGCGCCGGCCAGGTTGACCACTGCGTGCACCCCGGCGAGCGTCGCCGGGTTCAGCGAGCCCGCGGCGGGGTCCCACTGCACCTCCTCATCGCCGCGCGGTGGGCGGCGGACCAACCGGACCACCTGATACCCCATCGAGTGGCAACGGGTGACGAGCGCGGTGCCGATCAGCCCGGACGATCCTGTGATCGCGATCTTCATCTGGTCATCCCCACGACATCCCCTCCCAGGGGTTGTAGTCGACCTCGAGTGCTTCCTGCGCCGGCCTCAGCTCTTCCGGCACGTGCAGCAGGTTGACCCTGATCCGATACCAGATGGAGCTGCGTCCCCGCATACCGTCGACGAGGACGTCCGGTTCCGCCAGTCGGGCGGCCACCTCAGGATGTCGGCTCGACCAGCGCTGCAGACCGTCGAGGGCCTCCTGGCGGGTCCTGGCGCGGGCGATCTCGATCAACGGCATGCTCGGCACCCGCCGACCCGAGGAGTCCGATCCGGCCGGTGCCTTCTCCGCCGGGCCGAGCTCGGCGGCGCGGGCCAGCAGCGCCTCGAGCGAACCCGCCTCGTCGTCCATGCCCGCCCAGGGGTCTCCGATCTGGGCAAAGCGCTCCTGGACGACGCGTGGCGAGAACACCTCCGGGCGGCAGTCGGCGACCTCCTCCCAGCGCAGCGGGGTGGATACCCGCGCGTCCGCGGTGGCCCGCACCGAGTACGCCGAGGCGACCGTGCGGTCCTTGGCGTTCTGGTTGAAGTCGACGAAGACGCCCTGGCGCTCCTCCTTCCACCACTTGCTGGTGGCCGCCTCCGGTGCGCGCAGCTCGACCTCGCGGGCCACGGTCTGCGCGGCCAGCCTGACCTGGGGGTACGGCCAGTGCGGAGCGATCGGCGCGTAGATGTGGAACCCGCGCGAACCAGAGGTCTTCGGCCAGGCGGTCAGACCGTGGGCGGTGAGCACTTCCCGGACGACGAGCGCGACGTCGACGATCTGCTCCCACTCCACCCCGGGCACCGGGTCGAGGTCGATGCGTAGCTCGTCGGGGTGGTCCAGGTCGCCGGCACGGACCGGATGCGGGTTGAGGTCGACGCAGCCCAGGTTCACCACCCAGGCCAGGACCGCTTCGTCGGTGACGACGACCTCCTCGGCGAAAGTGCCACGCCGGTAGTCGAGCCTGGCCACCTGCACCCAGTCGGGCCGCTTCTGCGGCGCCCGCTTCTGGAAGAACGCCTCCTCGTCGATCCCCTTGACGTAGCGCTTGAGGATCATCGGCCGGCCGGCGACACCGCGCAGCGCACCGGCGCTCACCGCGAGGTAGTGCCGGACCAGGTCGACCTTGGTCAAACCCAGTGCCGGGAACACCACCTTGTCCGGGTGGGTGATCGTCACCTCTCGGTCGGCGATCTGCAGGATCAGGTTCACGGGGTCGACACCCCGACGTCACAGCCCCAGGTCGGCCTCGAAGGCCCCTTCCTCGAGGCGCTCTTTGAGTGCCGCCAGGAACCGCGCAGCGTCCGCGCCGTCCACGATCCGGTGGTCGTAGGACAGGGCGAGGTAGCACATCGACCGGATCGCGATGGTCTCATCGCCGTCCCCCGACGTGACCACCACTGGACGGCGCACGACGGCACCGGTGCCGAGGATGCCGGTCTGCGGCTGGTTGAGGATCGGGGTGTCGAACAGCGCGCCCCGGCTGCCGGTGTTGGTCAGGGTGAAGGTGCCCCCGCCCAGCTCGTCCGGGGTGATCTTGTTGCTCCGGGTCCGGTCGGCCAGCTCGGAGATCTTGCGGGCGATACCGGCGATGTTGAGGTCGCCGGCATCGCGGATCACCGGCACGAGCAAGCCGCGATCGGTGTCGACCGCGACGCCCAGGTGCTCCTTGTCGTAGTAGGTGATCTGGTCGCCGTCGATGCTGGCGTTGAGCACCGGGAACTGCTTGAGAGCCTCCACCGCCGCCAGGGCGAAGAACGGCATGAACGACAGCTTCACGCCCTCGCGGGCCAGGAAGTCGCGCTTGGCCGCGTCCCGCAGCCTGGCGATCTTGGTGACGTCGACCTCGATCACTGTGGTCAGCTGGGCGGAGACCTGCAGCGACTCGACCATCCGTTGGGCGATCACCTTGCGCAGCCGCGACATCGTCACGATCTGGCCGCGCAGCGGGGACGATGCCGCCGGTGGCTTGGCGCTGGCCGCGGAGGCCGCCGCCGGGGCCGGTGCCGTGGCAGCCGGTGCTGCGGCGGCCTTCTCCTGGGCGGCCGCCGCATCCAGCACGTCCTGCTTGCGGATCCGCCCGCCGACGCCGGTGCCGCTGACCGAGCCCAGGTCGATCCCGCGGTCGGCGGCCATTCGGCGCACCAGAGGAGTGACGTAGGACGTCGCGTCGCCGTCCTGCGAAGCGGCTGCTGCCGTCGCTGCCGCAGGAGCCGGAGCCGGCGGGGGTGCCGGCGCCGGGGCGGGTGCGTGCGCCGGGGCAGCCTGCGGCGCGGGCGCCGGTTCGGGCGCGGGTCCGGCCTGCGGCGCCGGCTCAGGAGCCGGCTGTGCCACCGGCTGCGCCTCACCCGAGGACCCCTGGGAACCGCCGACGACAGCCAGGTCGGTGCCGACCGGGACGGTCTCGTCCTCGGAGACGAGGATCTTGGTGACCCTGCCGGCGACCGGCGAGGGGATCTCGGTGTCGACCTTGTCGGTCGAGACCTCGAGCAGTGGCTCATCCACCTCGACCTGGTCGCCCTCGGCCTTCAGCCAGCGAGTCACCGTTCCCTCGGTGACGCTCTCGCCCAGAGCGGGCATCTGCACCGTGGTGCCGCCGCCCGACCCGCCATCCCCGTTCGATGCGGCGGGTGCGGCGGGTGCGGCGGGTGCGGCGGCGGCCACCGGCTGCGGCGCCGACGCCGGCTGGGCGGCCGGTGGGCCACCGGAGTCCGACGCGACGGCTTCAGGGGCGGGCTGCTCGGCGACCTGCTCGCCGGCCGAGGACGTCTCACCACCGGCACCACTGCCGATCACGGCGAGCTGGGTACCCACGTCCACCGTCTCGTCCTCGCCGACCAAGATCTCCTGCAGCACGCCGGCGACCGGTGAGGGGATCTCGGTGTCCACCTTGTCGGTGGAGACCTCCAGCAGCGGCTCGTCGACCTCGACCTGGTCCCCGACCTGCTTGAGCCACCGGGTGACCGTGCCCTCGGTGACGCTCTCGCCCAGGGCCGGCATCTGCACGGAGTCAGACATCGCTAGGTGCTCTCCTTCTCGAGCTGTTCTCGGTGGCGTCGATTCGGTGTCGCTGGTGGGGCGTCTGGCCGCGTGGTCGGGGTCGTCCGGCGCTCAGCCGTGCGCGTGCAGGGGTTTGCCGGCCAGTGCCAGGTGTGCCTCGCCGAGCGCCTCGTTCTGGGTGGGGTGGGCGTGGACGAGCTGGGCGACCTCCTCCGGGAAGGCCTCCCAGTTGACGATCAGCTGACCCTCGCCGATCTGCTCGCCCATCCGGGAACCGACCATGTGCACCCCCACCACCGGACCGCCGGAGACCCGCACCAGCTTGACGAAGCCGGCGGTGCCCAGGATCTGGCTCTTCCCGTTGCCGCCGAGGTTGTACTCATAGGACTGCACCGCGTCGGCGCCGTAATGTGCCTTGGCCTCGGCCTCGGTCAGGCCGACCGAGGCGACCTCGGGCTCGCAGTAGGTGACCCGAGGGATGCCGGACTCCACGATCGGCGCCGGGTTCAGCCCGGCGACATCTTCGGCGACGAAGATGCCCTGCTGGAACCCGCGGTGCGCCAGCTGCAGGCCCGGCACGATGTCGCCGACCGCGTAGACACCGTTGACGTTGGTGCGCAGCCGCTCGTCGGTGGGGACGAAGCCGCGGTCCATGGTGACGCCGTTCTCCTCGTAGCCGAAGCCGGTGGCGTTGGGTCCCCGGCCCACCGCGACCAGCAGCAGGTCGGCGTCGATGACCTCGCCGGTCTCGAGGGAGACCTTCACCCCGCTGTCGTCCTGGGTCACCCCGGAGAACTTCACGCCGGTCTTGAAGTTGATCTTGCGCTTGCGGAACGCCCGTTCCAGCGCCTTGGAGCATGCCTCGTCCTCGGCGGGGATCAGTCGTGGCAGTGCCTCGACGATCGTCACCTCGGTGCCGAAGGAGCGCCAGACACTCGCGAACTCCACGCCGATCACACCGCCGCCGAGCACCACGGCACTGCTGGGCACCATGTCCATCGTCAGCGCTTGGTCGCTGGTCATCACCCGTCCGGCGATGTCCAGCCCGGGTAGCGAGCGGGCATACGACCCGGTGGCCAGCACGATGTTGCGCCCTGTGAGGCGCTGCCCCCCGGCCTCGACCGCGTTCTGGGCGACCAGGCGCCCCTCGGCCTCGACGTAGGTGATCGACTTGCTCTTCACCAGACCCTGCAGGCCCTTGTACAGGCGCCCGACCACGCCGTCCTTATAGGAGTTGACCTTGCCCATGTCGATCGACTCGAGCGTGGTGTTCACCCCGAACTGGGCGCCCTCCCGGGCGACGTCGGCGACCTCTGCTGCGTGCAGCAGCGCCTTGGTCGGGATGCATCCGCGGTGAAGGCAGGTCCCGCCGAGCTTGTCCCGCTCGACGAGGGCCACCTTCAGTCCGAGCTCGGCGCCGCGCAGCGCGGCCGCATACCCGCCGCTGCCACCTCCGAGGATTACCAGGTCGTACACCGAGCCGTCGGCGTCTGTCACGGGCGCTCCCTTGCGTCGAGTCCGGATGGCTGAGCGAATCCGGGGGTCGATGGCTGGACGCCATCCTGTCACCACCTCGAGGGACGGTCACCCCTGGCGCGTGGTCATCTTCGGCGGAACGACCGACGTCGCGGCCGGTGGTGCCGCTCGGCCCGCATGATGACGTCGGTCCAGGTGAGCGGCCTGCTCGCGGGCCGCGCCCGGGCCGAGGTCCACGACTCATCCGGCGTCGGCGATGTCCT
Source organism: uncultured Actinomycetota bacterium (assembly GCA_963825645.1). GTDB lineage: Bacteria > Actinomycetota > Actinomycetes > Actinomycetales > Kineosporiaceae > JADJPO01. The sequence continues at coordinate 56,273 of CAWGTT010000005.1, read as the reverse complement.
CGAGCAGACGCAGGAGAGTGCGGACCGGCACGCCGGTGCCGCCGACGGGGGTGTACCCGTAGGCCGCGGCGGTGTTGAAGGCAGGTCCGGCGATGTCCAGATGCGCCCAGGGGATGCGTTCGTCGTTGCCGGTGGCACTCTTCCTGGAGCCGACGAACTCGGAGAGGAACACGCCGGCCACCAGCATCCCGCCGGACTTCTCGCCCATGTTGGCGAGGTCGGCCACCGGGGAGTCGAGCGAGGCGCGCAGCTCGCTGGGCAACGGCATCGGCCAGAACTGCTCTCCGGCCTCCTGGGCCAGCCGGTGCACCCGGTCCCGCAGATCGTCCTCGTTGGCCATCACCGCGCTGACCCGGTTGCCCAGCGCGACGACTTGGGCACCGGTCAGGGTGGCCACATCGACGATGAGGTCGGGGTCGCTGTCGCTCGCGTCGACCAGGGCGTCGGCGAGCACCAGGCGGCCCTCGGCGTCGGTGTTCAGTACCTCCACGGTCTTCCCACCCCGGACGGTGATCACGTCGGAGGGGCGCTGCGCCGTCCCCGAGGGCATGTTCTCGGCCAGGGCCAGCCAGCCGCTGACCCGGACCGCCAGCTCGAGCCGGGCGGCGGCCGTGACCGTGGCGAGCACCGCGGCCGCGCCGGACATGTCGCTCTTCATCGCCTCCATCCCGGCGGGGGGTTTGAGCGAGATGCCCCCGGTGTCGAAGGTGATCCCCTTGCCGACCAGGGCGACATGGCGGGTGGCCCCGGCGGGGGAGTAGTCCAGCCGGACCAGTCGCGGCGGGCGGGAGGACCCCTTGCCGACCCCGATCAGCCCGCCGTAGCCGCCGCGCTGCAGCTTCCGCTCGTCGAGCACGGTCACGGTCACCGGCAGCTGGGCCAGGTTCGCCTGCGCGATCTGTGCGAAGGCCTGGGGGAACAGGTCCGACGGTGGGGTGTTCACCAGGTCGCGGGCGGTATGCACCGCCTCCGCGAGCACCTCGGCCCGGCGCGCCACCGCCTGCATCTCGCGCGAGCGGGCCTTGTCGGTCAGCACGGTCACCGCGCGCACGGCGGCCGTCGGCGCGTCGGCGCCGGAACCGCTGCGGTAGCGCGTGAAGGCGTAGGCGCCGAGCAGGGCACCCTCGGCGACCGCGGCGAGCGATGGGGCGTCGTCGACCGGCAACGCCACAGCCACCGACCCGGTACCGGCCAGCGTGCGGGTTGCTGCGCCGACGGCCCGGCGCAACGCCTCCGGATCCGGGCCCCGCCGGGTCGACGACACGGGGCCGACGCCGGTCAGCACCAGCACCGGCGCCTTGATCGCGCCGTCGGTGGGAACGCGCTGTACTTCGTCGGCGGCACCGGTGACCCCCAAAGGTCCGAGCGCCGTCCGTAGGCGCCGCTGCAGCGCAGCAGGCAGGTCGTCGACGAGCAGGCGCGGCCCCGATGCGCCGCGGGCGACGCCGATCACGACGGCCTCGGCGCTCACGGCCACCGCGCTGCGCGAGGACAGGCGCAGCGTCGTCGCGGCTCTCTTGACGGGGTCACGGGATGTAGCCACGTGCGGACTCTAGCCAGGCGAGTAGGTTGCCGCGCATGACTGCGGACTCTTCAGCGCGTCCCGAGGACGGCACGGCGGCTCTGGTCCGGACCGCCGTGTTCGACCGCCACGTGGCGCTCGGCGCCAAGACGGCCGACTTCGGCGGCTGGCTGATGCCCATCGAGTACGCCGGGGCCGGCGTGATCCGCGAGCACCAGGCGGTCCGGGAACGGGTCGGCCTGTTCGACGTCAGCCACCTCGGCAAGGTGGAGCTGACCGGCCCCGGGGCCGCGGACCTGGTCGACTCCTGTCTGACCAACTCCCTGTCCCGGATCACGGTCGGTCAGGCTCAGTACACGCTGTGCTGCAACGACACTGGCGGCACGGTCGACGATCTGCTGGTCTATCTGCGGGGCGCGGACGACGTGCTGCTGGTCCCGAATGCGGCCAACACCGCGGAGGTGACCCGGCGGCTGGCCGCGGCCGCGCCGGTGGAAGTGACCGTGCGTGACCGGCACCTCGACTTCGCCGTGTTCGCCGTCCAGGGACCACTCAGCGACGAGGTCCTGGACGCGCTCGACCTGCCGTCCGGTCATGACTACATGCACTTCACGCAGGCCCGGTGGAAGGGCACTCCGATCACGGTCTGCCGCACCGGGTACACCGGCGAGCGGGGGTACGAGCTGCTGCCACCCTCCGACATCGCCGGTGAGGTCTGGGACGCGGTGCTCGAGGAGGTGGTCCGTCACGGCGGCATGCCGGTGGGCCTGGGCGCCCGGGACACGCTGCGCACGGAGATGGGCTACCCACTGCACGGACACGAGCTGACGGCCCAGATCAGTCCGGTGCAGGCCCGCCTCGGCTGGGCCGTCGGCTGGGACAAGCCCGCGTTCTGGGGCCGGGAGCCACTGCTCGCCGAGAGGGAGCGCAAGCAGGGCCGGATCGCCCGTGGCCTGCTGGCGCTGGAACGCGGCGTCCCGCGGGCCGGGATGACGGTTCTGGCGTCGGGCGACGGCGCGCAGGAGGTGGGCAGGACGACGTCCGGCACCTTCTCACCCACTCTCGGCCAGGGCATCGCGTTGGCCCTGGTCGACCGGTCGGTCGAGGTCGGCAGCGAGGTCGCGCTCGACGTGCGCGGCCGGCGGCTTCCCGTCCGGGTGGTCAACCCGCCGTTCGTCGAGGCCCGGGTCCGCCAGGACTGAGCCGGGTCGGGTCACCTCGACCCGAGCAGCGCGTCGATCTCGGACCGGCGAGGGATCGAGGCCTGGGCGCCGGGCCTGCTCACGGCCAGGGCGCCGGCGGCGGCCCCGACCCGGGCGGCGTCCACGAGGTCGCGGCCCCGGCTCAGCTCGCAGGCCAGCGCACCCAGGAAGGAGTCCCCGGCGGCGACTGCGTCGACCGCTTCGACCGGCACGGCGGCCACTCGATGGTCGCCGTCCGCGGCGACGACCAGGCTCCCGCGACCGCCGAGCGTCACCACAACCGCCCCGCAACCCGCTTGCCGCAGTGCGGCCGCCGCGTGGTAGGGCCACCGCGGCTCCTCGGTGCCCAGCTCGGACAGGGCCCGGGCCTCGCTCTCGTTGACCACGAGGACGTCGGACAGCGCGAGCAGGCCGCGGAGCAGGTCGAGGTCGTCGGGGTCGGTGGGCACCGGACTCGGGTTGAGGACGACGGTCGCTCCGGCGGCCCGTGCGGTCAGCGCGGCGTCCCGGACGGTCGTCAGTGGGACCTCGAGCTGGCATAGCAGCACGACTGCGGGAGAGACCAGGTCGCCGACCCGAGCTACCGCGGCAGGACCGAGCGTCGCGTTGGCGCCCGGCGAGACGGCGATCATGTTCTCCCCATGGTCGTCGACCATGATCAGCGCGATCCCGGTCGCCGCAGAACTGCGCCCTACCGCGGTGACGCCGACGCCGTCGTCGCTCAGCGCCGTCAGCAGCCGGCGGCCGGCGTCGTCGTCCCCGACCGCCCCGACCATGGCCACCCGGGCTCCGGCCCGCGCGGCGGCGACCGCCTGGTTTGCTCCCTTCCCACCGCACTCCTCGCGGTGGCCCCTGCCCAGCAGGGTCTCGCCCGGACCGGGAAGCCGGGACATCTCCACGACGATGTCGAGGTTCAGGCTGCCCAGCACGACGACCTGGGGTGCCATCATCGCAATCCTCTCCTTCCGGTGGAGGTCGGGTGATCAGTTGAGCTGAGGTCGAGGTCAGGTTGTTGCCGGCGCAGCCCCGGCCGCCGTGGCGGCGAGCAGAAGCAGGACGACGAGGAGGCTGAGCTCCACCACCCAGCCCAGGACGTCGCCGCTCACCCCGCCCAGGCGCCGGACGGCGATGGCGACCAGAGCCGGCGCGGCCAGGCAGGTGGACACCACCGAGGCCGCCGCCACCGCTGCGGCCATCGTGTCCCAGCCCACCGCGACGGCGGCGACCGTGGCCACCGCCAGTGCGGTGACCAGCGCCGCGGCCGCCGCGGCCGGAGCCGGCACCGTTCCGGCCACAGCGGCGCCCAGCCCGTCGGCCCGGGCCGGCGGCACGCCCCGACGGCAGGCCAGCGGCAGGGCCAGGCGCGATGCGGCGGCGGCGGTCACGCAGGCGGTCGGTCCCCACCCGGCCAGCGCCTGGGAGAGCGCGCCCACCTGGCCCACCAGCACGAGCACCAGGGTGGCCGCCCCGACCGGTCCGACGTCGCCGCGCCGCATCACCTCGAGTGCCTCGCTCGCCGGTCGGCCCGAACCGAGTCCGTCGGCGGTGTCCGCCAGCCCGTCCAGGTGCAGCCCACGCGAGGCCAGCGCCCAGCCGGCGACCACCACCGCGGCCGTCACCAGCGGCGCCAGCCCGAGGCTCTCGCCGAGCAGGGCCAGGCCGGCGCCCGCTCCACCCAGGCCGAGACCGACCAGCGGCGCGAGCAGCATCGCCCGGCCGGCCCGCGCCGCGTCGACCAGCCGTGGTGGACGCACCGGCCATCGGGTCAGGGTGCCGACGGCGAGCCGGGCGGCGTCGGACCAGCTCATCCGGCGTCGTCGACGTCGCGGTCTCCCGGCGCGGTGTCGAGAAGCCGGGCGGCCTCCTCGACCACGGCGCGCCCGAGCCGGGCCCCGGTGCCGTCCTGCACCCGCAGGTCGAGGTCGACCAGCGCGGTCAGGTTCATCGAGTCGGCTACCTGTCGGTAGACCTCACCCGGCCCGGCGTGGGCCAGTCGCCACCACTGGTTCGCCGGGTAGGCCGCCCGGCGGGCCAACAGAGCCCCGACGCTCGCCCCCGCGCCGTCGAGCAGAACTGCGGTCCGGCGGGCCGCCGCGGCAAGGGCGACCGCGCATCCGGCGGCCAGCGCGGCGCTGCCCACCCCGGTCAGGACCGGCGCGGTCTGCGCAGGTCCGGCGGCGAGCCGGCGCAGCCCGTCCCGCAGCGATACCACCTCGTGCATCCAGGTCTCGTCGTCGATGCCGCGCTCGGTCGGCCACCCGGCGGCCTCCACCGGGTCGAGCTCCAGCATCGCCGCGGCTCCCAGGCGGGCGGCGGCGTCGTCGTCGACGGCGAGCAGTACGAGGTCCGCGCCACCGTCCACGGCGCGGTCCACCTGGTCCACGCCCCAGGCGATGGCGGCGGCGACGTCCTGGTCGCAGCCGTCGGTGGACGGCTGCGCGGGGCTGAGGCTGAGCACGCGCCGTGGCGGCCCGGCCCGGTCCGCGCCGCGGACGCCGGCCCACCAGACGGCGAGCTCACCGAGCCGGCCGGTCTGAGTCAGCAGCCCGTCGGCCTGCAGGCGCATCCGGGCCGCGGCCGCGGCGGCAAGGTCCGGGTCGCCGACCCGTTCGGCCAGGGCGGTGAGGTCGACCGCGACCGGGCCGCTCACCAGGGCTGCCCGGCGGCGTCGAGATCCAGCACCCGCCCGGCGATCACCAGCAGGCACTGCTCGCTGTACTCCGCCAGCCGCCGGTTGACCTCACCGAGCCGGTCCCGGAACAGCCTGCCGGATGCCGTCTGCGGCACCACACCCCACCCGGTCTCCTCCGCCACGGCCACCACCCGTCGCCCTGCGCCACGCCACGCCTCGACCAACCCCGCCACCTCCGCCTCCCAGCGCTCACGCCAGCCGGCGTCGTCGTCCCAGGCCCCGCACCGCTCCAGGGTGGCGGCCGCCCAGCCGCCGAGCGAGTCGAGCAGTACCGGCGCCCCGGGGCCGGCCAGCAGCCGGGCATCCGTCGTCTCCTGGGTGCGCCAGGTCGCCGGACGGCGGTCGCGATGGCGGCGGACGCGGGCCGCCCAGTCGGGGTCGGCCGCCTCGTCCGGGGCGGCGCCCATGGCCAGGTAGACCACCCTGGGCTCGGCGGCCAGCAGATCCTCGGCCAGCGCGGACTTCCCGCTGGCTGCGGGGCCGAGCACGAGGCACCGCCGCGGCGGAGCCGGGCGGACCGGCCCAGCGCGTCCTGTGTCCTGATGCTCCGACCCGCCGGAGTCGACGGCAGCCATGCGAGCGCCCGCCCAGATCGGACGCACCCCCCACTGGCGGAACCTGACCGCGAGGGCGTTGACGGGAGGTCTCGTCGCGTCCAGCCCGACGGCAGCCACGTCGCAGCCCCCGGACACGGCCCCCACCTCGCGGAGCGCGGCCAGGTCGCCGGCGAGCCCGAGCGAACCGCCCGGACCGGTCGGGTCGAGCACTGCGCAGTCCAGCTCGGCACCCGCCAGCGCCTCGAGCGCGCCCGCCCCCAGCCGGTCCCCGCCGCCCGGGGATGCCGGTGCCCACAGCGCCGTGCGTCCGCGCAGACCGAGCACCAGCGCGGCGGTCCCTCCGTGGCGGCCGGGCAGGGCCAGTACTCGCAGCTCGCCCAGGGTCAGCGTCGATCCTGGAGTGGGCACCGACGTACCGTCCGGGGCCAGGCCGGTCAACCGGACCGGTCCGGTCGGGAGGTCGACCTGCGCCGTGGGGGCGCCGGCGCCGTCGGGGCGACCGAGCGTGAACACGGGCTGAGAGTAGCGAGCCGCACTACGGTGGCGGCCATGAGCGGATGGACCTGGCGTTATCACGCGGCCGACGGCGCAGACATGACACCGGCGCAGGCCTCTGTCGGCGCGGCGAAGGCCGACGGCGCCGATGCCAGCGACGGCCTCGGGGCTCCGGAGATGGGGTTCCCGAGTCAGGCCGACGCCGAGACGTGGGTTGGCGAGAGCTGGCGTGACCTGCTGGAGGCCGGGGTCGAGTCGGTGACGCTGCTGCGCGACGGCGAGGCTGTCTACGGCCCGATGAGCCTGCGTCCGATGGAGTGAGCTCGCGCCGACGCCCTCAGCTGGGGAACTGACCGCGGGCGACCTGCGGCCTGGGCAGCCGGGTCCGACGCATCTGCAGCGCGCGCAACATCCCGTACCCGGCGGCACCGGCGGCCTTGTCACCGAACCGGGCCTGCGTCTCCCGCTTCAGCTTGCGGCGCAGTAGGAAGCTCTCGGTCGCGACGGCGATCATCACCGACCAGAGCACGGCCGTCGCCGCGAGCTGAATCACCGGGGTGCGCACCAGGCTCATTCCCAGAGCGATGAGCGCGACGGCGAGGAAGTACTCGCCCAGCCCGCGCCGGGCGTCGACGTAGTCACGGACCCAGCGCCGGGCCGGCCCGCGGTCGCGCGGCGGAAGGTGTCTGTCGTCGCCGGTGAGCATCGCCTGGCGCTGCAGAGTACGTTCGGCGTTGGCCGCCTCGCGACGGGCCTTGCGCGCGGCCTTTCGCTCCACCTTGCTGGCGTTGGTCTTCAGGGCAGACCCGGCGACGAGCGGCCGGTAGTTGCGCTGCTCGGCCTCGCGTCGGGTAGGGGTCGGCCTGCCTTTGCCGCCGGTTTTCGGCTCGCCGTCGCGCCGGGCGCCAGCCGTGGCTTCCGTACCGTGGGTGCGTCTGCCGAGTCCGAACACGCCCTCCAGACTACCTAGGCCGGCGCGTCGCCGCCGCGACCGCGACCGGCTAGGTTGCCGGGCATGCCCAGCCCTGAGCCCACAGGCTCCACGCCGCTCGCCGCGATGTCCGCCGCTGTCGACGTCCAGGCCCTCGCCGGGAGGGTCGCGGCGCAGAACGGACGGACCCGCTCCGACCTGGAGGCTCTGGTCCGCATCCCTAGCGTCTCGGCGCCGGCCTTCGAGCGGTCAGCGGTGGAGGCGAGCGCCGAGGCGGTCGCCGAGCTGCTGCGCGGGGCGGGTTTGGACGAGGTGGAGATCCTTCGGGTAGAACCGCCCCAGGCCCCCGTCGCCGGCGCGCCGGCCGTGGTGGGACGGCGACCCGGTCCGCCTGGCGCTCCGACCGTGCTGCTGTACGCGCACCACGACGTCCAGCCACCGGGCCCGCAGGAGAGCTGGGACAGCCCGCCGTTCACCCCGACCGAACGAGACGGACGCCTCTACGGCCGCGGCACCGCCGACGACAAGGCCGGTATCTGTCTGCACGTGGCCGCCCTGCGCGCCCTCGGCGAGGATCTGGGAGTCGGCGTCACCGTGTTCGTCGAGGGCGAGGAGGAGATCGGCTCACCCACGTTCGCGGCGTTCTTGGCCGCGCACCGCGAACGCCTGGCCGCCGACGTGATCGTGGTCGCCGACTCGGGGAACTGGCGGATCGGCGAGCCGGCGCTGACCACCAGTCTGCGCGGCCTGGTCGACGGGTTCATCGAGGTACGGACCCTCGATCACGCGGTCCATTCCGGGATGTTCGGTGGTGCGGTGCCGGACGCCGCGACGGTGCTACTGCGACTGCTCGCGACCCTGTGGGACGAGCGAGGGGACCTCGCCGTGGCCGGGCTGGTCGAGGGCGCGCCGGGCGAGGGACTGCCGGCTTATCCCGAGGCGGACCTGCGGGCCGATGCGGGCGTCCTGGACGGCGTCCAGCTGATCGGCACCGGCCCGCTCGCCGCGCGGATGTGGTCCAGCCCGGCGCTCACCGTGATCGCGACGGACCTTCCCGACCTGGCCCGGGCCTCGAACACCCTGCAGGGGCGGGCCACCGCCAAGTTCTCACTGCGGATCGCGCCCGGCCAGGACGCCCACGCCGCCTACCAGGCGGTGGTGGCGCATCTGGAGGCTCGCTGCCCGTGGGGGGCCCGACTCGATGTGCGGCTCGGAGAGGCCGGTTCCGCCTGGGCGGGGGCGGTGGACGACGAGGTCTACGAGATCGCCCGCTGGGCGCTGGAGCAGGCCTGGGGCACGGCACCGGTGTACATCGGCGTTGGCGGCTCGATCCCGTTCATCGCCGCCCTTTCGGAGGCCTACCCCGCGGCGGTGGTCCTGGTCACCGGGGTCGAGGACCCGGACAGCCGGGCCCATGGTGCCAACGAGTCGCTGCACCTCGGTGAGCTGGAGCGGGCATGCCTGGCCGAGGCGCTGCTGCTCGCCGCGCTGGCGGCCCACTAGCGCGGGTCGGAGACCTGGACGTCGCGCTGCAGGGGCAGTCGCGCGCCGGACACCAGCGCCGGCGGCATGCGGCCACCTGCGCGGATGATCTCGGTGATCCGTTCCGCGCAGACCGCCTGCGACCAGTAGTGCCCCTGGCCGAGATGACACCCGGCACTGCGCATGAACTCGACCTGAGCCGGGGTCTCGATCCCCTCGGAGACGATCTGCATACCCTGCCCGGCACCCATGTCGACGATGCCGCGCAGCAGGGAGCGGCCCTCGTCGGACTCGTCGTCGAGGAACGACTTGTCGATCTTGAGCACGGTCGCCGGGAGCCGGCGCAGGTAGCTGAGCGAGGAGTACCCGGTGCCGAAGTCGTCCAAGGCGATCTTCAGTCCCATGGCGGAGAGCTGACCCAGTCGGGTCATGGCGGTCTCGATGTCCCGGACCAGGGCCGACTCGGTGATCTCCAGGACGAGCGCCGAGGCGTCGATCCCGGTGCTCTGCACCGTCGTCAGCACATCGGCGACCAGGTCCTTGTCGGCGAGCTGCTCGGTGGCGAGGTTGACCTCCATCGTCAGCGGGTAGGCGTCGGGGAAGTCCCGCTGCCAGGTGGCCAGCTGCCTGCACGCCTCGACCAGCACCCAGCGGCCGATCCGGGTGATCTGACCGGTGGTCTCTGCCAGTGGGACGAAGACCGCCGGTGAGATCTGGCCGCGCACCGGGTGGTCCCAACGCAGCAGGGCCTCCACCCCGTGCAGGGTGCTGGTGTGCAGGTCGACAAGAGGCTGGTAGACCACGTTCATCTCGCCGCGGTCGATCGCCGAGACCAGCTCGGCGGACAGCTCCGTGCGCTCCCGGGTGTGATTGTGCATGGTCGGCTCGAACACGACGCTGTGTCCCTTGCCGCGGTTCTTGGCGTAGCTGAGGGCCACGTCGGCGTTGCGGATCAGCTCGACCGCGGTGATCCCGGCACCGGGCTCGGCCATCGCGATCCCGATCCCGGCCTGGACGCTGAGCAGCCGTCCCTCGATGTCGACCGGCTGCGCGAGGGTCTCCTCCAGCCGGCTCAGCATCTCCCGGGCCGAGAGCGGCTGGCGCGTGTCGGTGACCAGGACGGCGAACTCGTCGCTGCCCAGCCGGGCCACCACGCTGCGCCGGGGCACGCTGCGGTGGATTCTGGCGCCGACCATGCGCAGCAGCCGGTCGCCCAGGTCGTGGCCGAAGCTGTCGTTGACGTCCTTGAACGAGTCCAGATCGATCAGCAGCACCGCGACCTGTGCCCGATGGCCCGTCGAGCCCGCCGACGCTGCGCCGAGGGAGAGGGCGGCGAGCGCCTCCTCCACCTTCTCGGTGAACAGGCCACGGTTGGCCAGAGCGGTGAGCTCGTCGTGCGTCGCCTGGTACTTCAGCGTGCCGACCAGCGCGGTCAACCGATCACGGGCGTAGATCACCGCCTGGCTCATCCGGCTGAACTCGTCGGACCCGCTCAGCGCGGTGGTCTGGTTGAGCGCGCCGTTGGTCACCGTGCTGATGTCCTCCAGCACCGCCCGCACGTCTCGCGTGGTGGCCCGGAACAGCGCGGTCAGCAGGTAGAAGACCACAGCCAGGATCACCAGGGTGAGCACCAAGGGACGGCTGCGGTCGGCCATCAGCTGGTCGTGGCGCTGCACCAGTAGCTGGTCCAGCGAGTTGGAGAGCACGTTGCCGAGCGCTGCCGCCGACGTGGAGAGCGCCGCGACGTCGAGCTGCTCGGCGGCAGGGACCCGCCCGGGGCGGTCGACGTCACTGGTCAGTGTCTGCGCGTACTGGTAGATGGCGGTGTTCAGTGCCCATGCCTCGGCGGCGACCTGGTGGCGCAGACCGGTCCACGAGGTGGTGGTGATCGCGGTGGCGAGGTCGTAGTTGAGTTGCCGCGCGGCGTCGTTGAAGTCGCTGGCGCTCACGCCGAGCGTCATCGCGTCGGGAGTGATGTCGTCGCGGTTGCGCAGTGCCTGTGCGTCCCCGGCGGCCAGCACGAGCCGGGGCAGCCGGTCGGTCATGATCATCACTAGGTAGTGGCTGTCCAGCTGCGGGTCGAGGGTCAGACGCGAGGAGTCGGCCACTTTCTTGATCAGCTGGTGCACTCGCCGGGAGATCCGCTCAGCCCCGTCGGCCAGGCCGTCCAGCGTGGTCTCCTCGGAGTACAGGGTCACCACGTCGGAGCGCAGGTTCGCCCAGTCCCCGCCCACCCCGAGCTGCTCGCCGTTGGCCAGGGTGGCGTCGTCCAGCTCGCGCACGATGCCGATCCAGGCCTCGCCGGGGCGCTGGCCGTGCAGGGCCAGGTTCCGGGACTGGGTCAGCTCGACCACCAGACGACCGAGCGGCGCCACGTAGGTGAGCCCTTCGCGTTCCCGATCGGTGATCGAGATCTGCTCGGTGGCGTCCTGGAAGGCGCTCACCATGCTGATGCACAGCGGCATCAGCAGCAGGACGGCGATCAGCCCGAACTTCCCGGCCACGCCGAGGTGCCGCATCAGGCGCATGCCAGGACGCAGCACGATCTCCATGACCGGTGAATCGACTGGTCCCGGTCCCGCCTTGATCGGCTGTGCGCGTGACAGACGGCGGCCGCCTCGGTGCGTGAGAGGCTGACCGGGTGCGCCTGCTCGTCGCCCCCGCCTCCTTCTGCGAAACGCTCGGCGCCGAGCAGGCCGCCGAGGCGATCTCGCGGGGGTGGAGCCGTCAGGCTCCCGCCGACACCGTCGTGTGCTGCCCGCTCTCGGACGGCGGCCCCGGGTTCGTCGACGTGCTGCACACGGCGCTGGGCGGCGAGCTGGTGGCCGTCACGGTCACTGGTCCGCTCGGGGGTCCGGTGCCCGCCACGGTGCTGCTGGCGGAGGGGAGGACCGCGTACTTGGAGTGCGCCCAGGCCTGCGGCCTCCATCTGGTGCCCCCGGCGCAGCGCGACCCTGGCCGGACCACCACAGCGGGAGTGGGTGAGCTGGTCCGACACGCCCGAGCGCTCGGCGCCGAGCGGATCGTGCTCGGCCTGGGCGGGGAGTCCACGAACGACGCCGGCGCCGGCCTGCTCGCCGAGCTGGCCGGCCGGAACGGCGACCGGCTGCGTGCGGGCGGCCGATCTTTGGCCGGGGTGTCGGCCGCCGAGCTGGACTGGCTCGCCGAGCTGCGTGAGCAGTGGTCGGGTGTCGAGCTGGTGGCCGCCTACGACGTGGACTGCCCACTGCTGGGCTTCCACGGTACGTCGGCGACCCGAGCTCCGGACAAGGGCGCCGATCCGGAACAGAGCCAGCACCTCGAACGGGCGCTGGCCGACCTGGTCGAGGCCGTCGGCCGGGCGCTCGGGGAGCCGACCCGGCCGGGCGGTGCGGCGGCCGCGCCTGGTGCGGGCGCCGGTGGGGGCCTCGGCTACGCGATCCGCCTGCTCGGCGGCCGGCTGGTCCCCGGCGCGCGGATGGTGCTGGACACGGTGCGGTTCGACGCCCTGCTGGAGGGTGCCGACCTCGTGGTCACCGCAGAGGGCGTCTTCGACTGGCAGTCCCTGCGAGCCGGGCCGGTCGCCGAGGTGGCCGCTGCGGCCGTCGGCCGGGCCGTCCCGGTGGTGGTCCTGGCCGGTCAGGTGCAGGTCGGTCGGCGCGAGGCGATGGCCATCGGCGTGGACGCTGCCTACCCGCTGGCGCGCGACGGCGCGGAGCTGGTCACCGCGTCGGCCGACCCTGCCGGCACGCTGGAGCTGCGCGCGGCAGCCGTCGCACGGACCTGGTCGTTGCCCGGGTAGTGGGCCATGCCGGGTCTGTCCAACTGCCGGGTCCCGCGTATCCTGAGACTGGGAATGAACCCGTCATCGCGGTCGCTGATCCATCCGAGCGTCCGTCCCGTCGTCCACTGCCCACGGAGAAAAGATCCCTATGACCGTCGAAGCCCAGCCGGACCAGACCCAGCAGCTCACGCACGACGTGCTGCTCACCGAGGCCGCAGCGGCGGTGGCCAAGTCGCTGCGTGAGAAGGAAGGCCGTGACGACCTGAGGCTGCGGGTCGAGGTGGCCCCCGGTGGATGCCGTGGCCTGTCCTACCAGCTCACCTTCGACGACCAGCTGATGGACGGCGACGCCGTCCGCGACTTCGGCGGGGTCGAGCTGGTGGTCGACGAGTTCAGCCGCGAGAAGCTGGTCGGGGCCACGATCGACTACGTCGAGACGTTGCAGAAGCAGGGCTTCACCATCGACAACCCGGCTGCGAGCGCCAGCTGCGCCTGCGGCGACAGCTTCTGCTGAGGAGCTTGCTCTGCTGAGCCTGCGCGTTCTGTGGGTGACGCGAAGGTAGCGTTGCGTCCGTGCACATTGCCGTCACCGGGTCCATCGCGACCGACCACTTGATGAGCTTCTCCGGTCGGTTCGCCGACAGCCTCATCGTCGAACACCTGGACCGGGTCGCTCTGTCCTTCCTCGTGGAGAACCTGCAGATCCGCCGCGGGGGAGTGGCCGCGAACATCTGCTTCGGACTGGCCCGGCTCGGTCAGCGGCCGCTCCTGGTCGGAGCCGTGGGGGAGGACTTCCTGGACTACCGGTCCTGGCTGGAGCGGCACGGGGTCGACTGCTCCGCGGTGCATACCAGCGAGCTGCTGCACACGGCCCGGTTCGTCTGCACCACCGACTCCGACCAGGCCCAGATCGCCTCGTTCTATGCCGGTGCCATGAGCGAGGCCCGCGAGATCGAGCTCGGTCCGCTCCACGAGGATCGTCCGATCGATCTGGTGCTGGTCAGTCCCAACGATCCGCAGGCCATGGTGCGGCACACCAGCGAGTGCCGCCAGCGAGGGCTCCCGTTCGCCGCCGACCCCTCGCAGCAGCTCGCCTGGTCCGACGGGCCGCTGGTGCGCGAGCTGGTGAACGGCGCGACCTACCTGTTCAGCAACGACTACGAGTCCGCGCTCATCCACTCCAAGACCGGGTGGGACTCAGCCCAGATCCAGGAACGGGTCCAAGTCCGGGTCACCACGCACGGTAAGGACGGCGTGGTGATCCAGACGCGGGACGGCGAGCGCATCGAGGTGCCGGTCGTCCCGGCCACCGAGCTGGTCGACCCGACCGGCGTGGGAGACGCGTTCCGCGCCGGCTTCCTCGCCGGCCTGTGCTGGGACCTGCCCCTGGAGCGATGCGCTCAGGTGGGCTGCCTACTCGCCACGCACGCGATCGAGACGATGGGCCCCCAGGAGTACACGCTGCATCGGGATGCCGCCCTGGCACGGTTCACCGACACCTACGGCCGCGAGGCCGGCGAGCAGATCACGCCGATGCTGGCTCACCTGCCCCGCTGACCGACCAGGGCGCGGATCGAACGGCCTCGGCAGAGCAGCGGGAGGCGCTCTGATGCAGACCCCTGCGCACCGTCCGCCGCGATCGGAGTACTCCTTCGCGGCCGCGGTGGCGGCTGCCGAGCCGGGGGAGGACCTGGTCGCCCTCGGCGGTGACCTGGAACCGGGAACCGTGCTCACCGGATACCGGCACGGGGTCTTCCCGATGGGCGCGGGCGACGGCGGTACGGCGCCGTTGGGCTGGTGGTGCCCCGACCCGCGCGGAGTACTGCCGCTGGACGGACTGCGAGTGTCGCGATCGCTGCGCGCCGCCTGTCGCCGCTTCGACGTACGGGTGGACACCGCGTTCGAGTCGGTGGTCCGCGGCTGCGCCGATCCGTCACGGCCACACGGCTGGATCACCGAGCCGATCATGGCCGCCTATCGACGGCTGCACGAGCTCGGCTGGGCGCACTCGGTCGAGTGCTGGCGGGCCGAACGGCTGGTCGGCGGGCTGTACGGCGTCTCGGTGCAGGGGCTGTTCGCCGGTGAGTCGATGTTCCACGTCGAGCGGGACGCCTCCAAGGTCGCACTAGTGGCGTTGGTCACTCTGCTGTCGGCGGACGGCGATCCGCGACGGCTGGTCGACGTCCAGTGGTCGACGCCGCACCTGGCCCGTCTCGGGGTCGTGGCGATCCGGCGCAGCGACTACCTGAGCCGGTTGCGGGAGGCGCTGGCCTGCCCCGAGCCGGCGTGGTCCAGCGGTCCGCTGCCCTGCCCGTGGTGGTGATCCGGGTGTGGGCCGCGCCACGTCGAGTTCGAGGACCACCCCACCTCCGCTGGCGAGCGACCAGACGGTACTGTGCAGCTACACCGAACCGGACCGTGTCACCCGGCTGTCCATCGCCGGGCCCTTACTGTGGAAGGGTTGGCGTTGCTGTCGCACGAGAAGAGCCGCCCGCGTCGCGTCACCGGTCACCGGCTAGCGCTGCTTGTCGCGCCGTTGGTGATCGCGTTGTCAGGATGCACGGCCGAGGTTGAGCGAGGGTGGATGCCCTCCACGCCACAGACCACCGACCAGACCGACCGGATCATGTCGCTGTGGGTCGGCTCCTGGATCGCCGCGCTGTTGGTCGGCGTGCTGGTCTGGGGGCTGATTCTGTGGTGCATCGTGGCCTACCGGCGTCGCCGGGACGAAACCGGTTATCCGGCGCAGATCCGTTACCACGTACCGCTTGAGATCATGTACACGATCATCCCGGTGATGATGATCGCCGTGCTGTTCGTCTTCACGCTTCGTGACCAGTCCGCAATCGCCGATACCTCGGCCGAGCCGGACGTGAACATCGAGGTGGTCGGCAAGCAATGGGCGTGGGACTTCAACTATCGCGACGCGGACGTCTACGAGGTCGGGCTCCAGGGGGAGCTGGACGGTCAGCCCGGCGTGGAGGCCGAGCTGCCCACGCTGTACCTGCCGGTCAACCAGCGGGTCGAGTTCACCCTTGTGTCGCGAGACGTGATCCACTCGTTCTGGGTGCCCTCCTTCTTGTACAAGATGGACGTCATCCCCGGTGTGCGGAACACCTTCCAGGTGGTTCCGCAACGCGAAGGCTTCTTCAAGGGCAAGTGCGCCGAGCTGTGCGGTGAGTACCACTCCGAGATGTTGTTCAACGTCAGGGTGGTCTCTCAGGCGGAGTACGAGGCGCACCTGGCCGATCTTCGAGCCAAGGGCCAGGTGGGCTCGCTGAGCCCGAACCTAGGCCGCTCGGACACCCCGCCCGGTGAGGGAGCGGTTCCGGGTAACGAGGAGTACGTCGACCAGGGCACCGGGAGCACAGAATGACCGCCACCGCCGAACCGAGGACCGTCCTCCTCCCGCCATCTAGGCCCAGCAAGGGTCAGATGGTGACCCGTTGGCTCACCACCACCGACCACAAGGTGATCGGCAACCTGTACCTGGCCACATCGATGATCTTCTTCGCGATCGGCGGGGTGATGGCCCTGGCGATCCGGGCCGAGCTGTTCGACCCCGGCATGCAGGTGTTCCAAACCAAGGACCAGTACAACCAGTTCTTCACCATGCACGGTCTGATCATGCTGCTGCTCTTCGCCACGCCGGCCTTCGCCGGCTGGGCGAACGCGGTCATGCCTCTGCAGATCGGGTCCCCGGACGTCGCGTTCCCGCGGCTGAACATGCTCGCCTACTGGATGTACCTGTTCGGCGGTCTGATCGCGGCGTCCAGCCTGCTCACCCCCCAGGGCGCCCCCGGCTTCGGCTGGTTCATGTACGCGCCGCTGTCGAACGCCACCTACACCCCGGGTCTCGGTGCTGACCTGGGCATCTTCGGGCTGGCACTGGGCGGTTTCGGGACGATTCTGGGTGCGGTCAACTTCATCACCACGATCATCTGCATGCGAGCGCCGGGCATGACCATGTTCCGGATGCCGATCTTCACCTGGAACATCCTGATCACCAGCGTGCTGGTGCTGGTCGCCTTCCCGCCGTTGGCGGCAGGCCTGCTCGGCCTGGGCGCCGACCGCCGGTTCGGGGCACAGATCTTCGAGCCGCAGAACGGGGGACCGGTGCTCTGGCAGCACCTGTTCTGGTTCTTCGGTCACCCCGAGGTCTACATCCTGGCACTACCGTTCTTCGGCATCGTCTCTGAGATCCTCCCGGTGTTCAGCCGCAAGCCGATCTTCGGCTACAAAGGCCTGGTCTTCGCGACGATGGCCATCGCAGGTCTGTCGGTGGCGGTGTGGGCCCACCACATGTACGTCACCGGGCAGGTCTCCCTGCCCTTCTTCGCTTTCATGACAATGCTGATCGCGGTGCCCACCGGGGTGAAGTTCTTCAACTGGATCGGCACCATGTGGCGCGGCTCGCTCACCTTCGAGACGCCAATGCTGTGGTCTCTCGGCTTCCTGGTCACGTTCCTGTTCGGTGGCCTTACCGGGATCATCCTGGCCGCACCGCCCCTGGACTTCCACGTGTCGGACACCTACTTCGTCGTGGCGCACTTCCACTACGTGATCTTCGGGACCGTGGTGTTCGCCATGTACGCCGGCTTCTACTTCTGGTGGCCCAAGCTCACCGGCAAGATGCTGAACGAGACCCTGGGCAAGTGGCACTTCTGGTTGACCTTCGTCGGCTTCCACACCACTTTCCTGATCCAGCACTGGCTGGGCGTCGAAGGCATGCCCCGCCGCTATGCGGACTACCTGCCCGAGGACGGCTTCACCCTCTACAACCAGATCTCCACCGTCGGGGCGGCGATCCTGGCGATCAGCTTCCTGCCCTTCCTCTACAACATCTACGTCACCACGACCCGCGCGCCGCAGGTCGGCGTGGATGACCCGTGGGGTTACGGCGGTTCCCTGGAATGGGCGACGTCCTGTCCGCCGCCGAGGCACAACTTCAACTCGATCCCGCGGATTCGCAGTGAGCGGCCGGCCTTCGACCTCCATCATCCGGAGGCGGCGGCAGCCTCGGTGACCCATGCCGACCCGAACCTGCTCAACTACGTCTACGGTCCGGCGGACGTGTCGGCTCCGGACAGCCATAGGCCGCCGGCCGATGGAGGTTCCCGATGAAGGTCGAGACCAGGATCTTCGCTTTCGGCGTGCCGTTCTTCGTGCTCTCCGGCGTCGTGTACGGCTTCATGACGGGCTGGAAGGAGCTTCTCGGCGTCCCGGCACTGCTCATGACGGGCCTGCTCTCCGGGCTGATCGCCTTCTATCTCAACTACACCGGGCGGCACGTCGACGCCCGGCCCGAGGACGACGTGTTCGGGGAGATCGGGGAGAACGCGGGCGAGCTGGGTCACTTCGCACCGCAGTCATGGTGGCCGCTGCCGTTGGCCTTGGGCGCCGGGATGGTGTTCATGGGGCTGGCGGCCGGGTGGTGGCTGGTCTACATCGGTGTGGCGGTCAGCACGATCGCGATCGTCGGATGGGTGTTCGAGTTCTACCGAGGGGAGCACGCCCACTGATCCGGTTGGTGACCCGCCGAGGCAACCTGCTCGCCGGTAGAGGCGTCTTCATCTCATGACGCGCGACAGGTTCGGTCCTGCCGGGGTGGCCGTTCTGGCCGCCCTGATGGTGTGCACCGCGGTACTGACCGGGTGCCAGACCTCCTTCGGTGCCGGGGCCGGCACGGGGCAGCCCAGCTCGTCGGCGGCCGTGCTGGGTGTGCAGGACACCGCGGCCTCGCCGAGTCCGAACGTGTCGTCGGCGATCCTGGCCATCACGCCCACGACCGGTGAGCCGGTGCGGGCGGACCGCCCTGTCACGGTCAGCGTGGTGAACGGCGAGCTCACCACGGTCTCGCTGGTCGACGCCGACGGCACCACGTTGGCCGGTGAGGTCGACGCCACCGGAACGTGGCGCAACACCGATCCTTTGACCTCAGGCACCCAGTACATGGTGAAGGCCGCCGCTCGGGACTCGGACGGCGTCCTCGTGCGTGACACCGCGACGTTTGCCACGGCGGCGGCGGCCAGCCTGGTCCGGACCACGCTGATCCCGGGCGACGACTGGAATGTCGGCGTCGGGATGCCGGTGATCGTGGTGTTCTCCCGCTCCGTGACGAACCGGGCCGCCGCTGAGGCGGCGATGAGCGTGACCAGCACCCCGGCTGTGGACGGCGGCTGGCGCTGGTTCTCCGCCACGGAGGCACACTGGCGGCCCCGGACCTACTGGCCGGCCGGGGCGAAGGTGGTGGTGCGCGCAGCGACCTCGGGCACCGAACTGGCCAAGGGTGCCTGGGGGATCCGGACCGTGACCACCTCGTTCTCGATCGCGCGGTCGCAGGTGATGACCGTGAACATGGCCCGGCACACCCTGACCGTCCGCCGCGGTGACCAGGTGGTGCGGACCATCCCGGTGACCACGGGCAAGCCCGGATTCGCGACCCGCAACGGGATCAAGGTGGTCATGGACCGTCAGTCCGACGTCCAGATGGACGCGGCCAGCACCGGGACCGACCCCAAGGACCCTGAGTACTACAACCTGCTCGTGAAGTGGGCGATGCGGCTCACCTGGAGCGGGGAGTACCTGCACGCCGCGCCCTGGTCCGTCGGTTCCCAGGGGCGGTCCAACGTCAGCCACGGGTGCACCGGCATGAGTACGGCCAACGCGAAGTGGCTCTACGACAACACCCGAATCGGTGACGTGGTGGTGTTCACCGGTGGCTCCAGGGAGCTGGAGTGGGGCAACGGATACACCGACTGGAACATGCCGTTCGCGAGGTACGTCGCAGGAGGCTGACTGCAGAAGCCGGCCGGGGGATCCGGTACCTCCCACTGAGCCGGACGACGACTCCTTGTCCGGCTCAGCGCACCGTCCGTCAGCCCGTCAGTCCGTCATCGCCGGACGGCGCCGACTCAGCTGCCTTGACCCCCGCCGACAGAGGCGTGGCCGTGGCCGCGCTGTTCATCCAAGGCCGGCACGTCGTGGTCGGCATGCTCATCGTGGCCGCCGTGCTCGTGGTGCGCCGCTTCCAGCTCGGCGGGCGTGACCGGAGCGACGCGGTCCTCGTAGTAGAAGTTCGAGATCCGCTTACGCAACCCGCTCAGCGCACCTCCGGGCCGCCGGACGCCGTTGGCGTCCTCGGTAGGCAGCTCGCCGACCGGCTCGAACGTCTCATGCTGAACGAGCGTCCACCGAGTGTGAGCGTCGAGAGGCTCGTGCACCTCGAAGAGCTCGCCGGATGCCGTCCGCACCACGGTGCCGGTCTCGCGACCGTGCAGCACCTTCTCCCGATCCCGGCGCTGCAGGCCCAGGCAGATTCGCTTGGTGATGATGAAGACCAGCGGTGGCAGCACGATCAGCAACAGGCGCAGGGTGTTGGTGATGTCGTTGATCGACAGCTGCAGCTTGACCGCGATGATGTCGTTGCCGCCGCTGATCCAGCCGATTGTGTAGAAGGTCAGTGCCATCGTGCCGAGAGCGGTGCGGGTGGGGGCGTTACGCGGGCGGTCGAGCAGGTGGTGTTCGCGACGGTCCCCGGTGACCCACTGTTCGATCCACGGGTAGGCGAACCACGGGATCGTCATCAGGCCGGGCAGGATCAACGCCGGCAGCAGGATGTTGAAGGAGAAGGTGAAGCCGAGCGCCGTGAACTCGGTGAAGCCCGGGGTGAGCCGGACGAACCCGTCGAGCCAACCCATGTACCAGTCGGGTTGGGACCCCGCTGTGACAGGGGACGGATCGTACCCGCCGTACGCCCAGATGGGGTTGATCGTGATCAAGGCCGACATCAGGGTGATGATGCCGAACACGATGAAGAAGAAGCCACCGGCCTTGGCGACGTAGACCGGGTAGAGCGGGTAGCCGACGACGTTCTTGTTAGTGCGGCCAGGTCCGGGGTACTGGGTGTGCTTCTGGACCACCAGCATGACGAGGTGGGCGCCGATCAGGGCCAGGAAGATGGCCGGTAGCAGCAACACGTGGATGGTGTAGAGCCTCGGGATCAGCCACTCCCCGGGGAACTCGCCGCCGAACAGGAAGAAGCTCAGGTAGGAACCGACCACCGGGATGGCGAGGATGATGCTCGAGGCGATCCGGATACCGGTGCCGGAGAGCAGGTCGTCGGGCAGGGAGTAGCCCGCGAAGCCCTCGATGATGCCGAGCACCAGCAGAATGCAGCCGATCAGCCAGTTGAGCTCGCGTGGCTTACGGAAGGCACCCGTGAAGAACACCCGCAGCATGTGCACCGTCATCGCGATGACGAAGAGCAACGCCGACCAGTGGTGTACCTGGCGCATCAGCAGGCCGCCGCGGATGTCGAACGACAACCGCACCGTCGAGGCGTAGGCCTCCGAGACCTGCTGGCCGGCGAGCGGGGCGTACATGCCCTCGTAGGTGGTGTGACCGGCGCTGGGTATGTAGAAGAAGGTCAGGAACGTGCCACTCAGCAACAGGATGATGAAGCTGTACAGAGCGATCTCACCGAGCATGAACGACCAGTGGTCGGGGAAGATCTTCCGGGCGAGAAACCGCACGCCCTTGCTGGCACCGAGTCGCTCGTCGCTCCAGTTGCCCAGCCCGGCGGCGGCCTTCTGCGTCGTCGTCGTACTCATCCGCGCTCCCAGAAGCTTGGCCCGACGGCCTCTCTGAAGCCGCTCTTGGCGACCAGGTATCCCTCGTCGTCAACGGTAATCGGTAGTTGTGGCAACGGCCTCTTGGCCGGACCGAAGATGACCTTGCAGGCTTGGGTGATGTCGAACGTGGACTGATGGCACGGGCAGAGCAGATGTTGGGTCTGCTGCTCGTACAGAGCGACCGGGCAGCCCATGTGGGTGCAGATCTTGGAGTAGGCGACGATGCCGTCGTAGGCCCCTGGCTTGGACTCCTCGGCCAGCTCGTCGGGGTCGATCCGGATGAGCAGGACCGCTGCTTTGGCCTTCTCGTCGAGGTAGCCCGGGGCGTCTTCCTTCAGGGTCTCCGGAACCACGTGCACCACCGTGCCCTGCACGAGGTCGGCAGCCTTGATCCGGCCGCCCTCGGGGTCCTTGACCAGTGCAGTGCCCTCTTCCCAGATGGTCTCGGAGAGCTTGGACTGGGGGAGCGGCCCGAGGTCGCGCAAGAACACCACCGCCGGAAGCGGGGCCAGGGCCATGGCGCCGATCAGGGAGTTGCGGATCAGCGGACGGCGGCCCAGGCCCGTTTCGGCGGCACCCTCCTTGAGGATGCCGACCGCAGCGTCCCGGTCCTCGTCGCTGCCTCGTAGGTCGTGACGCTCCTCGACTTGCTCGTCGTCCGGCATCAGGGTCTTGGCCCAGTGCACCGCGCCGGTGCCGATGCCGAACAGGGCGAGGAAGATGCCGATACCGATCAGGGCGTTGGACAGCTTGACGTCGCCGAGGTAGGTGTTCAGCGGCTGCTCTTGGTCCAGCTGGACGGCGAAGTAGCTGACCAGCGCCAGCAGGGTGCCGAAGGCCGAGATCCCGAACAGAGTCACCACCTGACGCTCGGCCCGCTTGGCAGCCGCCGGGTCGATGTCAGTCATCCTGTGCCGGTGCGCCGGCAGCCCGGGGTTGTCGAACCGCTCCGGCAGGGGGGTCAGCTCGGCTGACCCATCGGCCTTCCCGACGGTCGCCGGGACGTTGCTCTCAGTCATGACGCCTTCGCTCCCAACCACACCGCGCAGCCGACAAGGAGTCCGAGTCCGAGCAGCCAGGCCACCAGGCCCTCGGCGACCGGCCCCAGCGAGCCGAGGCTCAGACCGCCCGGAGACGGCGCCTCCTCGATCGTCTTGAGGTAGGCGATGATGTCGCGCTTGTTCTCTTCGTTGATCGTCTGGTTGGTGAACACCGGCATCGACTGGGGGCCGGTCACCATCGCCTCGTAGATGTGCTCCGGGGTGACCCCGGTCAACGCCGGGGCGTACTTGCCGCGGGTCAGCGCTCCACCCTTGGCGGAGAAGTTATGGCACATCGCGCAGTTCGTACGGTAGATCAGCGCACCGGTCGAGGCGTTGCCCTGCGCCGGGTCCACCTGTTCGGCAGTGGGGATCGCCGGACCCGGGCCGAGCGAGGCGACGTACGCCGCCATCTGCTTGGTCTCCTCGTCGGTGAACCGAACTTCGCCCTTCCGCGCCTGCGGCCCGGTCGCCTGCATCGGCATCCGGCCGGTGCCGACCTGGAAGTCGACCGCGGCGGCCCCGACGCCGATCAGGGACGGTGCGTTGCGCCGTCCCTCGGCGTTCAGTCCGTGGCAGGTGGAGCAGTTGGCCAGGAAGAGCGCCTTTCCGGCGGCCACGTCGTCCTCGGAGGCGGCTGCGGCGCTGGCTCGACCGGGGGTTACCGCCGCGTAGAGCAAGCCGATGACGAACAGGCCGATCATCACCAGTGCGGCCGTCGCCAGCGGGTGTCGCCGTCGGGCTGCGAGTGCACTCACGTTGTTTCTCCTGGTCGGGCGGGCAGACTGGTGGGCTTGGCAGGGCTACTGGAGGACATAGATCACGAAGAACAGGCCGATCCAGACCACGTCGACGAAATGCCAGTAGTACGAGGTGACGATGGCGCCGGTGGCCTCGGTATGCCCATATCGGCGCACCATGAAGCTGCGCGCGATGATCAGCAGGAAGGCGATCAGCCCACCGGTCACGTGCATGCCGTGGAAGCCGGTGGTCATGTAGAACACCGATCCGTAGCCGCTGGAGGACAGGCTGACTCCCTCCTGAATCAGGTGTGCGTACTCGTAGATCTGTCCGGCGACGAACACGGAGCCGGCGACGTAGGTCAGGACGTACCACTCGCGCATGCCCCAGTTCTTCCACCCGTCCTGCCGGGTCCACGGCGTCCACCAGGAACCGCGCGCACTGACCTGGTAACGCTCGGCGGCGAAGACGCCCATCTGGCACCACACCGAGCTGAGCACCAGGTTGATCGTGTTCGCCGTGGAGAACGGGATGTTGAGCTTCTGCGTCTCCTGCGCCCACTCGATCGGCAGTACCGAACGCAGGGTGAAGTACATCGCGAACAGTCCCGCGAAGAACATCAGCTCACTGGCCAGCCACACGATGGTGCCGACCTGGATCATGTTCGGCCGATTGACCGAGACCGGGCCGGAGGGCCCGGCACCGGGGACGCTGTCTACTACGGATGCGGTCGCCACGGTGGCAATCTTGCCCTATCGGCTCGCTCGGCCGAAGGGGGGTAGGGGATCTGGCGCGTCGGACGTCCGTGAGCAGTCTCCCCCGTGCGTCAGACGGTGGCAGCGGTACCATGCCGAGCGCCCTCGGGCATCACCCCAGCCTCGCCCAGACTGCACCCGCCCCACCCGCCCCACCCGCCCAGACCCAGCCGGGAGAGCACCGATGACGACCAGCCTGTCGGTCCTGCTGTACAGCGACGACGTCGACACCCGTGAGGCGGTCCGGCTGGCGGTGGGTCGCCGCCCGGCGGCCGACCTGCCGCCGGTGACCTGGACCGAGTGCGCCACGCCGGCTGCGGTGATCGAGGCCGTGGACGGCGGCGGTCTCGACCTGCTGATCCTGGACGGTGAAGCGGTCCCGGCCGGTGGGATGGGACTGTGCAAGCAACTCAAGGACGAGATCTACGAGTGCCCGCCGATCCTCGTGCTCACCGGCCGTCCGCAGGACGCCTGGCTCGCGACCTGGTCGCGCGCCGATCAGGCGGTCCCCCATCCCCTCGACCCGGTCGCGGTCGCCGAGGCGGTGGCCGATCTGGCTCGTCGTCGCCTGGCCACCGCCTGATGCCCAGCTGGGCCGGTCTGCTGACCACCCTCCTCAGGCGGGGGGACCTGAGCCGCGTCGACACATCCTGGGCCATGGACCAGGTGATGACCGGCGCGGCCACGTCGGCGCAGCTGGCCGCCTTCCTGGTGGCCCTGCGGGCCAAGGGTGAAACGGTCGAAGAGGTCGCCGGCCTGGTCGAGACCATGGTGGCGCACGCAGTGCGGATCGAGGTGCCGGGCCCGAGCGTCGACGTGGTCGGGACGGGGGGCGACCAACGTCACACGGTGAATATCTCCACCATGGCCGCTCTGGTCGTGGCAGGTACCGGACGCCGGGTGGTCAAGCACGGCAACCGCGCCGCGTCCTCGGCGTCCGGGGCCGCTGACGTGCTCGAGGCCCTCGGGGTCCGCCTCGACCTGTCGCCGGACCGGGTCGCCGAGCTCGCCACCGAGGTGGGCATCACCTTCTGCTTCGCCCAGGTCTTCCACCCCGCCTTCCGGCACGCCGGGCCGACCCGGCGCGAGCTGGGGGTCCCGACCGTGTTCAACGTTCTCGGGCCGCTCACCAACCCGGCTCAGCCCGCTGCCGCGGCGGTCGGCGTCGCCGACATCCGGATGGCCCCGATCCTGGCCGGGGTGCTCGCCGAGCGAGGGACCAGCGCCCTGGTGTTCGTCGGTGAGGACGGGCTCGACGAGCTGTCCACCGCCGCGCCGTCCCAGGTGTGGCAGGTGGCCGCCGGACAGGTCACCCGGGAGCGCCTCGACGCGGTCGACCTCGGCCTGGCCCGAGCGGAGCTGTCCGACCTGACCGGCGGCGACCCGGCGTACAACGCGGCGGTGGTGCGCGCTGTGCTGGACGGCGAGAAGGGTCCGGTTCGGGACGCGGTGCTGCTCAACGCGGCCGCGGCGGTCGTCGCCGCCGACGCGGTGGAGAGCGGCGCCACGGCGCCGCTGACCGCGAGGATGGCGGCGGCTCTTGATGTGGCGGCTGACGCGGTCGACAGCGGCCAGGCGGCAGACGTGCTGAGGCGCTGGGTGGCGGCGAGCGCCTGCTGATCCGTCGGTCCGGGCGACCCGCCTGGCTCAGTCCGCGTCCAGCCCGATGGAGAAGGCGGCTTCCAGGTCGTGCCGTGAGTAGGCGCGGAAGGCCAGGTAGGTCTGGGTCCTGGTCACTCCGGGTACCTTGCTCACCCGGTCGGCGATCACGTCGGCCAGCTGGTCGTGCTCGGGAACGCGGACGATGGCGACCAGGTCGACGTCGCCCGTGACCGAGTACACCTCGCTGATCCCCCCGATCTCGGCGATCTCGGCTGCCGCCTGCGGGATCGCGTCGATCTGGGTGTGTATCAACACGATGGCCGTGATCACGGGGACACCTCCGATGCCGGTCCGCCGGCGACGAGCCGGTCTCGCGATGAGCCTAGCGGCGCTGTGAGCTGGACCAGGTGCGCGCCGGCACCACCGGTCGGGCAGCTCCACTCGCCGTCCAGCTCCACCAACCGGACACCGGGCTGCTCCAGCCAGCGCAGGATCTGCTCGCTCTCCTCGGGATGGGCGGCCGGCATCGGAGCAGGCGGGGGAGCGATCACCTGCTCCCCGGTACTGCGAAGGGCCTCGATGGCTGGCCGCGGATCAGCTCCCGCCGGCGTGAGCGACGTCGCCGCCAGCCGGCCGTGGCGGACCAGGACCAGCTCCCAGCCGCCCTTGTCGGTGGCCAGGGCGGCGAGCAGCTCCCGAGTGCCGGCCAGCGGGGCCAGTCGCTGCGTCCGCGAGGCCGCCCGGACCAGGGCCAGCATCCGGTCGCGGTAGAGGGAGGCTTCTTCGAAGCGTTCGGTCTCGGCCGCGGCCGACACCCGGTTCAGCAGTGTGTCGATCACGTCGGCCGGGTCGCGCCGGATCGTCCGGCGCGCCGCTTCGACCACCCGCGGGTAGTCGTCGGCGCCCTGGCCGCCGAGGCAGGGCGCGCCGCACCGACCGATCTCGGCCAGCATGCAGGCCCGCGCCGACGGGCTGGGCACCCGGGGCAGCCGCGCCGTGCACTGGCGCAGCGGCAGCGCCGCGTGCAGCCCGGCGACCGCGAGGGAGGCCTGCTGAGCAGAGGAGAACGGCCCGAGGTAGGTGGCGCCGTCGGCGAGCACACCGCGCACCACCGACAGTCGTGGGAACGGCTCGGAGGTGAGCTTGACCCAGGGCATCCGTTCCGGGAAGCGAGAGCGTCGGTTGTACGGCGGTGCGTGCTCGGCGATCAACCGCAGCTCGCGGACCCGGGCTTCCAAGGCGGTGGCACAGACGACGGGAGTCACCGACTCGGCGATGGCGATCATCTCGCTCATCCGGGTTCGGCGTTCGGTCGAGGTGAAGTAGCTGCGCACCCGGCTGCGAATGTCGCGGGATGTGCCGACGTACAGGGCTCGGCCGCGGGAGTCGGTGAACAGGTAGACGCCCGGAGCGCTCGGCAGGTCATCGGCCAGGTGCCTCTTGCGTCGGGTCGACTCCGGCACCCGGGTGCTGTACGCGGCCAGTTCCTCGAGGCTCGTCACCCCGAGCGGACCGAGCCGTTCCAGGACGGCGTGCAGCACGTGGACGGTGGCGCGGGCGTCGGTCAGGGCCCGGTGGTCGGGGGCGACCGGGGAGCGGAACAGCCGGGCCAGGCTCGACAGCTTGTGGTTTCCCACCTCGTCGCGGCGCACCGCGCCCCGGGCCAACGCCACCGTGTCGATCACGGTGGGGGCCGGCCAGGTCCGGCCGGTCCGCGCGCAGGCCGCCTTGAGGAAGGAGATGTCGAACCCCGCGTTGTGCGCGACCAGTACTGCCCCGCCAGCGAACTCCAGGAAGGCGGCCAGCGCTGCGCCGAGCCGTGGCGCAGTGGCGACCATCGCGTCGGTGATCCCGGTCAGCAGCGAGATGAACGTGGGGATGCCTCCGTCGGGGTGGACCAGGGTCTGGAACTCGCCGAGCACCTGCCCCCCGCGCACCTTGACGGCGCCGATCTCGGTGATCTCGGCGTCCTCGGCGCTACCACCGGTGGTCTCGAGATCGACCACCACGAAGGTCACCTCGCTCAGTGGGGTGCCCAGCTCCTCGAGGCTGATCTGCACGCCGATGGTCATGGCGCCCACGCTAGGAGCAGCCACCGACATCCCGACGGCGCCGGGTCGCTCGCTCGGGCCCTTTCGGCCGTTCCGCAGCCGCTCGGAGCGCGGGCACGATGGGACGGGCGCCTGGGCTCGACGGCCAACCTTGCCCGACGGACCTGCGAGGGCCGGCGAAGGAGGGCTCACGTGGGCAGTGGGACGGTCATGGCGGTGGCCCTGCTGTACGGGCTGGTCAGTGCCGCGTCGCTGCCCCTCGGCGCCTTGGTCGGCGTCTCCTGGACTCCCTCCGATCGGTTGCTCGCTGTTCTGCTCGCCTTCGGCGGCGGCGCACTGCTCGCCGCGCTGACCCTCGACCTGGTCGCTCCGGGCGTGAGCCGGGGCCACGCTCATGACCTGGCGCTGGGAGCGGTCACCGGCGGAGTGCTGTTCAAGCTGCTCGACTACTGGCTCAGCCGGCGCGGCGCTTACCTGCGCAAGCACTCCACCGCCCTGACCTACTGGCGCCGGCAGGCCCGGCGCCGCCTCGACGGTGTGCTCGCCGGGCTCCAGCGCACGCAGCCGCTCGGTCACCTGCCCGACGATGTGAAGGAGGAGCTGCTGTCGATCATGCAGGTCCGCGACCTGCCCGCCGGAACCTGGCTGCACCGGGTCAACGACCCACCCAAGCACCTGATGATCCTCGAGGACGGCGTCCTGCAGCTGCGTGACCCACAGCTCGATGGGGCGGTGTTCGAGGAGCTCGGGCGACATGCGGCGTTCGGGCGGATGAGCTTCCTGACCGGGCTCCCTCGGGCGACGGAGGCGTACACGCCCCACGGCTGCCGGGTGTTGGTGATCCCCCGCGAGCCGCTGATGGAGCTGGCCCTCACCTCCTCGGAGCTGCGGACCGCGATCCGCCGGTTGGTGAGTGACCCGGAGGTCACGACCTACCTGGTCGAGCGGTACGGCATCCAGGTCGATGCAGCGGCCCGCTGGCAGGCCGAGGCCGTTGCGGACCTTGACCAGGGCACGATCTACCCTCCGCCGCGGCTGCCCACGGCGGCACCGAGCGCCACGCTCGCGTCGGAGCTGGCGGCCGAGCGGCGGTGCGGCTACTTCGCCGACCTGTCGAGCAGGGCGCTCGAGCGCCTCGCCGAGGAGTTGATCCTCGACGAGCACGAGGCCGGTCACACCTACTTCATCACCGGGCAGCCTGCCGAGCGCCTCTACCTGCTGCGCTCCGGTCGAGTGCTGCTGGTCGACCCGGACAACCTGTCCGGCGATCCTGTCGAGGTCCTGCCCGGCGAGAGCTTCGGCGGGTTGTCGTTCTTCGCGGGGGGCCTGCACACCGTCACGGCCGTCAGCCCCGAACCCAGCCGGGTCGCCGTGCTGCGTCGTGACGACTTCGACGATGTGCTCGAAGAGATGCCCGAGGTGCGGGCCAGGCTGGCCACCTACCTGCGCGACCAGCAGATGGCCGAGTACCTGACGGGGCGCCGCGCCCTGGACCCCAGGGCCGCGGCGACGTGGATGGACCGCGCCGCCAAGAGCGTCGAGGGCGGGCAGATCCTGCCGTCCCTGGCCGACATGACGCGCACCCTGGCCAGCCATGAGGGCGCGTCGACGGCGATGTTCCTCGGCATCCTGCTGGACGGGATCCCCGAGTCGTTCGTGATCGGGGCCAACGTGCTCGTCTCCGGCTCGATCACCCTGTCATTGCTCGCGGGGCTGTTCCTGGCCAACTTCCCCGAGGCACTGTCCAGCTCGGTCGGTATGCGGGAGCAGGGGATGACGCGACGCAGGATCCTGTTGATGTGGACCAGCCTGATGATCATCACCGGGGTGGGTGCGGCGGTGGGAACGGTTCTGCTCGAGACCGCTTCGGACACGGTGTTCGCACTGATCGAGGGGATCGCGGCCGGCGCCATGCTCACCATGATCGCCGAGACCATGCTGCCGGAGGCGTTCCACCGCGGAGGAGGTGTCGTCGGCCTGTCCACTCTGGGCGGGTTCCTGGCCGCCATCGTCGCCAACGACCTGGGCTGAGGAACACCGCGGTTCGGCGGCGCGCGGCCACACAGAGCGCACCGTCACCACCGTCAGGGACATCAGCGTCGCCGGCACCACGATCATCCACGCAAGCTCCGAGTCCGGGTTTCCGGGCCTGGGCTGCGCGAACTGATAGAAGACATCGATCGCCGGCACCAGGAGTGCAAGAGCGGTGCCGGCGGCGAGGACGAGACCGGCCAGCCGCATCCACCGTGCCGCACCGGTCACCAGCGTCCCGCCGAGGACGACCGCGACCGCCACGGCGGGCCAGGCGAACAGGTACCCCACGCCCGGCAGTGGCGCGGTCGACGCCGCCAGCAGCCACCACACGATGCAGACACCGACCGGGTCGAAGGCGACCCCGCACCGATGCCGGGACCATCGCCCGACCGGGACCGCTATCCCTGTGACAAGGGCGGCAAGTCCGATCAGGTACACGTAGCTCTCGACGGTCCCCGGCATGTCCACGACCGCGGTGACGGCCCACCACGCCGCGGCGCCCGCAGTCGCCGAGATCGCCATGACGAGGCCCGTTGCCATGGCGGACCTCAGGAACCGGCGCCTTGCCTCGGTCCCCTCCCGCCACCGGCCCCGCACCACGGCGGCCAGGAGAACGGCAGCGGTAGCCAGGAGTCCCAGGATCCACGATGCAGGATGCCGGACAACGGTGCCCGAACCGACGGTGAAGAACACCTGGTCGGCGGTCGAGGGGATCCGGCTCAGATCCAGCCCGCCGAGATGGCGGACCACCGCCAGCGCGTTGCGACCCTGATGGTCGAGGCTGCGGACGCCGACCGCACCGGGCGTGTCGGCGGAGGTGTGGTAGATGGGCGAGCCCCGTAGATAGGCCATCTCGAGGCCGGGGATGCCGCGGTCACGGAACGGAGCGATGTCGGTGTTCGATCCGCCGATGAGGTCGACGATGTCGGTCAGGAACGAGTACGCCACCGGACGGGGCGCTGCGGCCGCGTAC
This sequence comes from uncultured Actinomycetota bacterium, assembly GCA_963825645.1. Classification (GTDB taxonomy): domain Bacteria; phylum Actinomycetota; class Actinomycetes; order Actinomycetales; family Kineosporiaceae; genus JADJPO01. The sequence continues at coordinate 25,800 of CAWGTT010000005.1, read as the reverse complement.
TGGTCGACAAGCCATGCCTGCGCTCCCGTGGCGGCGACCAGCGTGGACGGTCCCCCGCCCCCGAGCGCCTCCAGGTTCACCACCGCCCCGATCTCGCTCGCCCAGGGGTGCTGCGCGACGAACGCGGTGGACCCGTACCGTGGCGCCGGCTCCTCGCCGTCGGTGAAGAGCAGGATCACGTCGTTGCGCAGGTCGCGTTCGGCGACGATCGCTCTGGCTGCTTCGAGCAGCACCGCCACCGAGGCGGTGTCGTCGTTCGCGCCCGGGGTCGCGGGCACCGTGTCGTAGTGGGCGACCATGGCGACCGCCCTGGTGGATGACGCTCCTGGTATCCGTGCCGCCACGTTCACGACCGGGACCGTTCCTGCACCGGTTCCGTAGTAGTCAGGCACATCGAGACGTTGGGTGACCGGCTCCAGTCCCAGCCGCCGGAGCCGATCGATGATCGCCTGACGCACCTCAGTGTTGGCGGGAGTCCCGATCGGATGGGGTCGGGTGGCCAGCCGTTCCACGTCCGCCATCGCTCGGTCCGACGAGAACGGGCCTGCGCCCGGCGCGGGAGGAACGAGCGGCATCCAGGCGAGCATCAGCAGGATCACCAGGGCCACCCCGGCGATGACGGGGTCGCGTCGAGTGGACGGCGATCGGGCCTGCACCTGGCCTCCCGGGTTCCGCGTCCTTCCAGTGTGAGGTGTCACGACGACGGCGGGCGGTGGCCTTCGGCCTCGCTCGCCGGTTCCCAGGAACGTCGGCGCCGGGCCGACACGATCGGCATCAGTGGGTCGGCCTCGACCACGAGGTTGTCGGTGGTGACTCCTAGCGTTGGGTCCATCGCCGGTGCGCCCGCACGGCGGGGCGGACGAGACGGGGATCAAGGAGGGCCTGCCGTGCTCATCGACTGTGACACCTGCCGGGTGCGTGATCTGGCCTGCGGCGACTGTGTGGTGACCGTGCTGCTCGGTGCTCCCGAGGTCGAGCTGGACGGCGCCGATCAAGCGGCGATCGCCGTGTTGGCGTCCTCGGGTCTCGTGCCGCCGCTGCGGCTGGTTACCGATCCGCCGGTGTCCGGCGGATCCCAAACATCAAAGGATGGTGATGACACCGTGAAGAGACGCGCAATCGGCTAGGCCGCTCCCCCCGAGTCGTCGAACCGGTGCCGCCGCCGCGCTAGCGTCGCATCAGCCCGCAGCGAATTGGCGAAGATCCGCTAGTTGGCTAGGGTCACCACAGGACGTCACGATCGGGTCACGACGACTGATGGCGTCAGATCCGGGGGCTCGGTCGAGGAAACGGAGTGCTGGTTCAGTGGCCCTGACAACTCCCGGGCAGCAGGCGGTTCGCACCGCCGAGGTCGTCAACACCGGGCGCCGCAGCCGTCGTCCTCGAGTCGGGTCTGCGCTGGCGATCCTGATCACATTCTGCGTGTCGGTGGTTCTCGTTCCGGCCGTCTCGACGAACGCGTCCGCCACACCTGCGGCGCCCGCGGTGCCTGCTCCAGCTCCCGACCTGGACACTGTGCGCAAGCAGGTCGCCGCGCTCGACCGGCAGGCCGCCGAGGCCACGGAGGAGTACAACGCCACCCGGGAGAAGCTCGCCAGCATCACCGTCGCCGTCAAGGCCGCCACCGTCAGGGCCGAGCAGCAGCGCCGGCGGGTGGGCAAGGCTCAGCAGGCTCTGGGCCGGCTCGCAGCGGAGACCTACAAGTCCGGCCAGGTGGACGGGTTGCTGCTCCTACTGGACGACGACCCCCAGGCCGTCATGGCGGCCCGCGGTCTGCGGAGCTCGCTCAGCGACCGGCAGGCCCGAGGAGTGTCGGCCCTGCTCGCCGAGCAGGACAAGCTCCGCTCGGACCAGGCCGCGATGGCCGAGCAGAAGCGCAAGCTCACCGAGGCCGACAAGCGGCTGGCCGCCCAGAAGAAGAAGGTGCAGGCCAAGCTCTCCGAGAGCAAGGCGCTGCTCTCCCGGTTGGACGGCAGCCAGCGCCGCGCGTTGCAGCGCATCTCCCAGACGATGGACAGCGACGCCCTCTCCCAGCTCGGGGTGCAGGTGCCCGCCAACGGCAAGCTCACCTGCGCCGGCGTCGGCATCCAGGCGCCGAACTCGAAGGCCGCTGCGGCTATCGCGTTCGCCTGCGCCCAGCTCGGCAAGCCCTACCGTTGGGGTGGCGGCGGTCCGGGCAGCTACGACTGCAGCGGGCTGACCCGGGCAGCCTGGGCTGCTGCCGGGGTGTCCCTGCCGCACAACGCTGCGATGCAGGCCTCCTCCGGCACCCGGGTGTCAGCCGACAGCCTGCAGCCCGGTGACCTGGTCTTCTTCTACAGCCCGATCAGCCACACCGGGATCTACATCGGCAAGGGCTTGATGGTCCACGCTCCGAGCAGCGGCGACGTCGTCAAGATCGCCTCAGCCCGCCTGGACGGCCGCCTCACCGCCGCTACCCGGCTCTGACACCGATCTGACCGAGGTGGTGGCGGTCGTGGCGGAGTCGACCGCCCATGAGGTCACAACCACCGCGGCCACCAGCCAGTACTGGTTGTAGAAGGCCTGCTTGTTCACCAGGTTGGCGACCAGCAGGACCAGAGCCGCCCACCGCAGCCACACCGCGACGTCAGGGTCATCACGGCGCACTCGCCACGAGACCGCGCCGATCGTGGCCAGCACCACAGCGCCGGTCAGCCAGAAGGGCGGCAGCCACGACCACTGGTTGACCACGAGCAGGTAGAGGCTGTCGGCGAACCGCATCGGCGGGAACCGGACCAGCAGGAACACGGTGTCGTCGAGAAAGGCGCGGGCGTCGGCGAGCAGCCAGGGGACGAGTAGTACCACCGTGCCGGTCGCGGTCAGCGCGGCACGACGCAGTCCGTAACGTGGCCAGGCGGCGAGGATCGGCAGCAGCAGCGCCATGTGTTGCTTGCACGCCATGCCGAGTGCGAGCAGCACGATCGCGGTCGTCATCCGGCCGCGGGACAGCGCCCAGGCGGCGCCGGCCAGGCCGGCGAGCAGCAGCGGTTCGGTCCAGGCCTGTTCGACCTGGGTGGCGGTGCCGGGCAGGAGCATCAGCAGCGCCGCCGCCCCGGCTGCGGCACCGCGTGTCGTGCCGGTCAGGGGGTCGCTCGCTTCGGCCGAGCGCCGGCCGGGCAGATACCGCACGGTGAGTGCGGCGACCACGGTCACCGCAACCAGCGCATACCGGACGTCGCCGGCCAGCCAGCGGCCCGGGGCGAGTAGGACGGCGGTCCAGGGCAGGTAGGTGAACGCCGCCATCACGCCGGGCGGCCCGAGCCACACCTGGTCGTAGATGTTGCGACCATCGGCGAGCGCGTCGGCGGCGCCCTGCAGCGTGTACCAGACATCGATCGGGGGGGCGGGGTCGCCGCGGATGAGGACCGCCGATGCCGCCAGGTAGCCGGTGACAGCGATCGCGAGCGCGACGTCTCCAGCTCGTCGACGGCCGATGACGAGTACAGCTGCCGAGGTCACGCAAGCCCCGGCAAGCAGACCCCGAACCATTGCCGCCCGATCGGCCGCCAGGTAGGTGAAACCCGGTACCAGCCAGGTGAGCACCCCGGTCACGGCCAGCCCAGCACTCAGCCCAGGAGCCCAGTCGCGCCGCCCGGTCGGTCTGGGGCCGGACCACAGGTGCAGCGCCAGTGCGACCGCGGCCAGCAGGTAGGTGACCACGATCGCCGGGTGGTAGCGGACCACGCTGTAGCCGGCTACCCCGACCGCGGCGACCAGGAGCACCGGGGCAACGAGCGGAACGCTGATCCTCGTCGGCACCCGGTCAGCCTAGGCCCGAGGTTTTCCACCATGGGTGCATCCCTGGCAGCCGTCGGGACAGAAAGAGAGTCAGCAATCCAATTCACTCTCCGACGAAAGGACAGTCGACATGACCATCACGCGGATCCTCACCGTGGCCGCCCTTGGTGTGGGCTCTCTCGCCCTGGCCACCCCGGCCGGCGCCGCCGACGACGCGACCGTCTCGGTGTTGCACGGCGTTCCAGGGGCCACAGTGGACGTCTACGCGAATGGCAATGAGCTGCTGGCCGACTTCACCCCCGGAACCCTGACCGACCCGGTCAGCCTGCCCGCCGGCGACTACGACCTCAAGGTCACCGCTGCAGGTGCCGGCGCCGACGGAGACGCCATCATCGAGGCCAACGGCGTGACCGTCCCGGCCGGCGCGAACATCACCGTCGTCGCCCACCTCAACGCCGACGGCAGCCCCGTGCTGACGCCGTTCGTCAACGACACGTCGGCCGTCGGGGCGGGTGAGGCGCGCCTCACCGTGCGGCACACCGCCGCCGCGCCCGCCGTCGACGTCCGGGCCGGTGGCACCGTTGCCTTCGCCGGTCTGACCAACCCGAACGAGGCTAAGGCCGACCTGCCGGCCGGTACCGTCTCGGCGGACGTGGTGCTTGCCGGAACCGACACGGTGGCCCTCGGGCCAGCTGACGTGAACCTGGCCGAGGGCACCAACACCATCGTCTACGCCTGGGGCAGCGCCGCCGACTCCAACCTCCAGCTGGCCGTCCAGACCATCAGCGGCCTGCACTCGGCACCTGGTGGCGTTCCGGCCGGATCGGGCGGCCAGGCGGCTCAGGATGACACCATGATCCGTACCGCGGCGGTGCTCGGAGCGGCCGGTCTCGCTGGTGGCCTGGTGCTGCTTCGCCGTCGCCCGCAGACCGTCCGCGGCTGACCGCGCCGGATCAGAACGACAGCCAGTCTGAGGAGACCCCGATGAACGTCAGATGGGGTAGCCGCAGGGTGGTCAGGGCGGCCACCGCGACGGTGGCCGCCCTGACCGCGGCGATAGCAGCGTTCTGGGTGACCGGCGGCGACCTGCCTGGTCGGGCGGGAGACGCCGAAGGACGCCAGACGTTGCGCGCCCTGGCCGCTGCCAGCCCGGCCCCGAGCAGCGCCTCGTCGGGCCAGACGCGGGCCGTGGGTTCGGCGGCCGCCGACACGTCGTCTGCTCTCCCCAGAATCACCACCCGGGACGCAGGGCTGTCGGCGGTGTCCCGCTCAGCGCCGGATCGGAGCAGGACACCGTTGCGGCTCGTGATTCCCGCCTTGGGCGCTGAGCTGCCGATCAGTCCGACAGGGCTGGACGAGAAGGGTTTCATGGACCTGCCGGACAGTCCGAAGGTGGCCGGCTGGTACCGGTTCAGCCCCACACCGGGTTCGGGTGGCGGCGCCACGGTCCTGGCCGCCCACGTGGACACGCGGCGGGAGGGCCCGGGACCGCTTGCCCGACTGCAGCGGCTCGGCAAGGGCGACATCGTCGAGGTGTCCACGGCCACGCAGACCCACCTCTACCAGGTTGCCAGCGTGGCCCGGCTCGGCAAGCGGGAGGTCGACCTCGAGGACCTGTTCAGCAGAACGGGTGCCGAACGGGTGCACGTGATCACCTGTGGAGGGAGCTTCGACTCCGAGGCGCGGCGCTACGAGGACAACGTCATCGCGGTGGCCGTCAAGATAGGGACGAAGTGAGGCCGGCAGCGGCCCTGGGAGTTCCAGGGCAGGTTGAGGCGTCACATGACTAGTGTTGTGTGGATGCTGGGATACGACGACGTCGGATCGACGCCCGAATACATCGCCGTCGAACTCAAGGCAGGGTCGCAGGAGGCGCTGGCAGAGGCTTATCGTCGCTGGTCAAGTCTGGTCTACACGATAGCCCTGCGCTCACTGGGCAGTCATCACGATGCCGAGGACGTCACTCAGCAGGTCTACGTCTCGGCATGGCGCAGCCGGCACACCCTTCGCCCCAGCGCCAACGCGCTGCCGGGGTGGCTGGTCGGCATCGCCCGTCATCGGGTGGCGGACCTGCAGGCCCAGCGGATGCGCGCCTCGCGCAACGTGGCGGCCGTCGCGGCCGCCGCGGTACCGAACCAGGCCATCGTCCATGACGACGACCTGCCAGAACGTCTGATGCTTGCCCACGCGCTGGACCGGATGGGCGAGCCACGTGCCAGCGTAGTGAGAATGGCAGTGATCGAGGATCGGCCGCAGGAGGAGATCGCGCAGCGTCTCGGCCTGCCGATCGGCACCGTCAAGAGTCACGTGCGTCGGGGACTGTTGCACCTACGTTCGCAGCTAGAGGAGGTCTCCCATGTCGCACCCTGACCCAGAACTGCTCGCCGACATCGCCCTGGGCGAGTCAGTGGATCCGCCGACCGGGGACCACGTCCTACCCTGTCCTCGCTGCTCGGATGAGGTCCGAGAGCTCCGCCGGGCCATAGACCTGACCAGGCGCGGGCTCGGTGAGAGCGTCGACTGGCAGCAGCCGCCGGTCGACCTCTGGTCGCGAATCGACGCCGCCCTCCAGGAGGATGCCGACACGGCGACCACTGACACGGGCACCGCGACCGCGGTGACGTCCGTTGCTGCCCCGACCACCGCATTGCCGGACGGTGACCGGCAGGTGCCGGTCCCACTGGCGCAGGCCAGGGCACGGCGCCGTGCGTCGCGCTCGATGACCTGGCTCGCCGCGGTGGCGGCAGCCGGTGCCGTGGTCGGCCTGCTGACCGGTCGGGCGCTGTGGGCCGGAGGTTCGCCCCCCGCTCAGCCGGCTGCGGTGGCCGAAGCCGGCCTGAAGACCCTGGACACGTCTCAGGTGGTGGGCGCGGCCTCCGTGCTGCGCGAGGACGGGCATCTCGACCTGAGCCTCGACCTGCAGACACAGTCGTTGCCGTCGGTGGGGTCAAAGGGCTACTTGGAGGTCTGGCTGATCAACCGTGACGGTCGCCGGATGGTCTCGGTCGGCGTGCTCGATGATCCGCAGAGCCGGGCCGGGGCGACGGCTGTGACCGTCTTCCCGATCGCCCAGAGCCTCTTGGACGCAGGCTATGTGGTCGTCGACGTCTCCCTCGAGGCCTTCGACGACGATGCCCGCCACTCCGGGGACAGCTTGGCTCGCGGCACGCTCGCCTAAGGATGGCCGGCGACGGCCTCGGCGAAGAGTGAGCCGAGGCCGACCACGATGCCGACCACGAGGGCCGCGATAGCGGCCACCATGAGCGCGTACTCGACGGCTGAGGCGCCTCGGTCCGCGACCTGGCGGGTCGGCCGGGCGGGCGCTCGTCCGGTACGGGACGGCGAGGCCTCAGACATGGCCTTCGACGAGACCGAGCCGGACGGCGGCCATGACCGCCTGCGCCCGGTTGCCGGCTCCCAGCTTCTCGTAGATGTTCGCCACATGGGTCTTCGCCGTCGACTCACTGATGTAGAGCCTGCGCGCGATCTGGGAGATGGCCAGGCCGTCGACGAGCAGCTCGAGCACCTCTCGCTCACGCGGTGAGAGCTTGGGGCCGGCTGGGGCGTTCATCCGCCGCTGCATGGCGTCGGCCAGGTCCCGCGCGGTGAAGGCCCGCGGGTTGGCCGCAGCGTGCCGGGCCGCGGCGACCACCTCCTCGGCGGGCGCGTCCTTCCCGACGAACGCCGAGGCGCCGGCGTCGAGGGCGGCGAACAGCTTGTCGTCGCCCGCGTACATCGTCAGCACCACCACGCCGAGGGCCGGCGAGGACTTGCGCGCCTTCTCGGCCAGGGCGATCCCGTCGCCGTCCGGCAGCTTGACGTCGGTGACGAGCACGTCAGGTGTCAGTCGTCCGAGGGCGTCCACCGCCTCGGCGACCGTGGCGGCCTCACCGACGACCTCGACGTCACCGGCTCGGTCGAACGCCCGGCGCAGCCCCTCCCGGATGAGCTGATGATCATCAACGAGAAGAACTGTGATCTGGTCCCGCACCCCCGTCACGAGGTTCCCTCCCAAACGGCGCCGATGGTGGCGTCCCCGTCGGGGGAGTCTGCCACGATCACGCCGTGTCGTGCATCCGTCATCATTCGATTACTCCGTGTTGATCTGGGTCTGGTCTCGAGAACGAGCTCGACGACCGTTCCTGGTCCGTCCGTCCGGTTGCTCACGGTCAACGTTGCGCCGATCCGACCGGCACGTTCCTTCATGCCGGTGATGCCCATGCTGTCCGGACGCGGCCGGCCCAGCCCCCGTCCGTCGTCCGCCACGATGACGTGAGCATCGGGCGGGTCGACGACGACGGTGAGCCAGAGGTTGTTCGCGTACGCGTGGCGTCGCACATTGGTCACTGCCTCCTGGACGATCCGCAGGACCTCGACCTCGGTGGCCAGGGGGAGTCGATGCGGGGACTCGTCGGCGGAGACGGTCACCACCAGCCCTGACTGCTTTCCGACGCGCTGCGCGTAGTCGCCGAGGGTGCGGGACAGGCCCACTGACTCGTCGACGCCCGCCCTGAGGTCGAAGATGCTCAACCGCAGCTCGGAGACCAATCTGGTCAAGTGCTCGCGCAGGTCGTGCAGCCGGCGACTCACCTCCGTCGGGGCGTCGCTGGCGATGTCGTCGATCTGGTAGCCGACCGAGGCCATGTCCTGAGCGATCCCATCGTGGATCTCCCGGGCCAGCCGGTGGCGCTCGTCCACCGTGGCCAGGCGGCGGACGTCGTCGAAGAGCAGCGCCGAGGCCAACCGTGGTCCGGCCTGGGCGATGACGCTGCGGCATGCCGCCACCGATTCGTCACCCAGCGAGTTCGCTTCGGTGGTGTCGGCCAGCACGACGACGGCGACCACCCGCTCACCCATCAGCACCGGCAGGGCAACCACGGTGACGCCGCTGCGCCCACGGCGAACCCGGTCCGCCGACACCCAGGCGTCGAGCACTGCCGACTCCGTCAAAGGGTTCGGCGCGTCGCCCACCACCGGAACGAAACGCCCTGCGGCGGAACGGATGAGCACGGTGGCCCGAGATCCGCTGGCGAGTCCTTGAAGCTCTTCGACCAGGGCGGCGGCGAGGGTATGTGGGTCCAGGCCGAGGCTGAGCTGGCGCGCCACGAGGTTCAGCTCCGACAGCAACCGGTGCGCGTCGGCGTAGGCCGGCTCGACCACCGGCTTGTCGGTGCGGGTGACCCGCCGGGTCCAGCCGGCGACCAGGGCGGTTGCGCCGAGAAGCGGCAGCCACAGCAGGGGTTGGGTGAGCGGCTCGCCCGGCGCCTGATCGCCGAGGGCGATGCGGGGGTGCAGCGCGGCCGTGGCCATCAGGACGGTGGCGCTCACCGCGAAGGCGGCCAGGGCCACCCGAAGGCCGCTGCGTAGGCCCGAGGAGCCGATCGGTACCAGCAGGTAGGGCACGAACCCGGAGCCGGCCGGGGCCAGGGCTCCGATCACCAGCGCCGCCGCCAGGCATTCGGCCACCGGCTGCCGCCAGCCGTCCGGGGCGGACGGGAAGGCGCCGACCGCACCGACCACGCAGAGCAACAGAGCGACGACGAGGGCCGCGAGGACCTGACCCTGAAGGGCGGTGAGCCCGGCGCAGAGCAGGACGGACAACATTCGCGCGACGAGCGCCCAGTAGCTGTTGTCCCAGTTCACCCGCACAGAAGCCAATCTGCCACATCAGTTCAGCAGAGCGGAGTGAAACGAGTACTCAGTGCGACGGATCTGTATCCCGGAGCGGAGCCAGCAGCCGTGCCAGCTGCCGGGTCTGAAGGGCGGTGCGCATCAAAGACACGCTGCGCCGCACCGGCTCGACGACGGCGGCCAGGTCCCGCTCGCTGAACGCGCCGGCCTGGTATCCGCGCGCCAGTACCACCGCGGACCGGACCTCGGGGATCGGAATGGCCAGCAGGTGTCGCCAGGCGGCCAGCGGCGCACCCGCCAGCTTCGGACGGACGATGTCGGTATCCTCGACGAGGAGGGCTCGCCCTCCGACGGCGATCTCGGAGACCAGCCAATGTCCCGCGTCCAGCACCAAGCGCCGTTCCGGTGGCCGCAGGCCGACGCCACCACTGACCCGCCAGAGCCCGCCGTCCGGAACCAGCACCGCCGCGGCGTCGGCGTCGGCGATCTCGACGATCTCGTCGGCCAGCAGCTGGGCCGTGTCGGAGACCCCGAACAGCTCCCCGACGCGCTCGCAGACGCACTCGACCAGGTCGGCCACACTCAGGGCCTGCGGGACGTCATCGGCGCCGGTGCCCATCCGAGGAGCGACCTCGTCCTGGCCCCGCTCGTCGCGGCCCACGTCGCCCATCTCGTGATGCAGCCCGAGCTCGATCGGCTGACCAGAGGTGTCACTGCGGCCAACACTGCCCTGCAACGGGGCATCGGTCAGGCGCGGGTGAGGCGCGACGGGCTCGACGACCTCATCGACCGGTGCGCCGAGGTCCTCCTGCTCGTCCACCGCCCTCCAGGCCGCGACGGCCGGTTCGCCGGTGGGCGTGACGTCGGGCGCCGGATCGTTCTCCTCCTCGGCCGCCGCGGTCATGGCGTCGGCGTCCGCCGACCACCACGGTTCCTCGCGTCCCTCGTCACCGTCGTCCTGCCCAGCATCGTCCTGCGCGGAGGCATCAGGCGCGGAGGCATCAGGCGCGGAGGCATCAGGCGCGGAGGCATCGGGCGCGGAGGCATGAGGGGCGAAGGCATGGGGAACGAGGACATCGGGACGGACGATCGAATCGGACTCGGTCGGCGCGACAGGCTCGGAGATCTCCAACGGCCCAGCGCTCTCGGTCTCGGAGACCGAGTCGTCCGAGTCGTCTGAGTCGTCTGAGTCGTCCGAGTCGTGCGGGTGATCCGGTTGGCCCTGCTCTTCACCGATGGTCGCGACATCGTCGGCGCCGGCCTCACGCCACGCGTCGGATGCGGGGTCTGGTGTCTCGTTCTCGGGAGCCACCTCGTCCATCGGGTCCACCGGCATGGTCCGCTCGGTCTGCCACCAGTCGAAGTGCTGGCCCGCCCACGCGCTGGGCTCACCGAGCCGGACGCCGCCCGGCGACGGGTAGGGCAGGATCAGCGATCGCGTGTCCGTGCTGCCCAGAGCAGGCGGGGCGGGCTCATCGGAGGTCGGCGCGTCGATGCTGGGGTCGGCCGTCGGCGGTAGCGGTGGCGGCTGCGGAAGGGCAGGTGGCAGCGCGGTCACCTCCGGCAGCGGCAGCGGCGGCGGCTCGGCGACCGGGCCGCTGGGCAGCGGTGGCGGCTCGGCGACCGGGCGGCTGGGCAGCGGCGGCGGCTGGACCGCTGGCTCGTCGCCGCCGACGGACAGCGACGGTGGTGTCGGGACGGGCAGCGGTGGCGGCTGGAGCGAGGCCGAGCCGGGGTCCGGAGCCGGGTCCAGCGACCAGTGGTCCCTCGCGTCAGCGTCACCGCGAGCGTGCTCGCGGGCATGGAGAATCGGTCCGCGCGACCCGCCGCGACGCATCCACGGCGGGCTCCACGCCCCGCCCGCGCCGTCGCCCGCGGGGCGGGCGGGTGTGATCAGCTCATCCCACTCAGGACTCGCGGGTTCCGCGGCAGGTTCGCCGTCGTCCACGTCGTCGATACCGTTGGTCTCCTCGACCTGATTCTCGGTCTCCCCGACCTGCACCATGGGCTCCTCAACCTGCACCATGGGCTCCTCGGCCTGCACCATGGGCTCCTCGGCCTGCACCATGGGCTCCTCGACCTGCACCATGGGCTCCTCGGGTTCGTCGCTGACCGGCTCGGCCGGGTAGGCGCCGTCGTCGCGGATCGGTGCGTCGAGAACTGGTTGGTCGTCGGGGCCATCGACCTCGCCGTCGTGGTGATCCGGCCACTGCGCGACGTCGTCTGGGCGGTCCGCCGTCTCCTCACTGCTCGGTGGCGGCCAAGCGACCTCGTCGTCCGGCCGACCCGGCTCGTACACCTCATCCGACGGCGTCATGAGCAGGCCCGGTGGCGCTTGCCAACCCATGGGCTCGGGGGCCTGCGACACCTCGAATCCACCGGCCGGCGCGGTGTCCGGACGCAGCTGCATCCGAGCCAGCTCCGCGACACCCTCGAGCAGGGCGGCCCGGGTGATCGGCAGGGGGACGACCATCACCCCCGGTATATCGACGGATACCAGGCCCGCCCATGCAGGCTGGTAGCCGGAGACGATCAGCACCGGTGTGGTGTCGCCATCGGCACGCAGCTGGTCCAGAGCATGGATCGCCGTCGTCGGTTCGCCGACATCGAGGACTACCACGTCGATGTCTGAGGGTGGGGTGAGCTGGTCTATCGCCTCCACAGGGTGCTCGATGACCTCGTGGACATCGGCCAGGCGCATGGCCAGCGCCATAGACCGAGAAACGACGAGCAGACGTGCCACCCCTCAGGACTTCCTTCCCCGCCAGGCTGGCGTTCGCGGTCGATAGAGTCCTGCCTGCCCCCGGCGTCGGCCACCATGCATCATTGCACTGAACACGGCCGGTTTCTGCCTCCGGCCGGCCCGCTCAGCCACCGGGCCGCGGCCGAACCGAGCAGACGGCTACGCGGCACCAGAGCCACACCGGGGCTACACCGGGGCTACACCGGGGCCGGGCACCTGGTGGGGCCGCGATCGCTGAGGGTGCTGGGCGGCACTGACGCGTGGCACCCGCTGGGGCGGGGCGCTCAATCGTCGGGCCAGGACGGCCGATCGAGTTCTCGTGAGCGCTGAGTCCATGCCCGTCCCGGAGGGCGGCCGCTGTCGTCGGTGCCGGTCGCGGATCCCCGCGGGGGTCTCTTGGTGCACGCTCTGCCACAGCCCGCTCGTCGAGCCCGAGGACGGCCGACCGGAGCGGAGCAGGGCTCCTTCCGATCGCGGTGAGCCCGAGCGAGGCGAGGCGCCGGCTGCGCGAGGCGTGGCGCCGGCTCCGTCGGTGGTGGGAGGCGAGGTCAGCGACCAGGTGCTGTCCGACCTCGTCGCCGAGCTGGCGGCCGGCGAGTGCGGGGACCGTGGGCTGCCCTGGCTTCGCAACGGGGCCCCACCCGTGGCGACCCGGGCCGCCGCGGCCGCGGCGGGGATCGGAGTGGTCCTTGTCCTGGTGCTCGTGGTGTTCTGGGTGGCCGGGCTGCTGTTGTGACCGAGGTTGACGTCCGCCGATGCGGTAGTCGCCCCGACCCGGGTAGCCTGACGCGCTGAGCCGGTCTGCATCACGTCACGCCGGCGTCGGTACGAGAGAGGCGTGAGGATGGCCGACCGCACCGAGTCGCGCATCACCGTGGCCGCCGACCCGGCCGAGGTGCTCGACGTGATCGCCGACTTCGAGAGCTACCCGGAGTGGACCGGCGCTGTGCGCCAGGCGCAGGTCATCGCCGAGGACGAGAACGGGTGGGCCATCGAGGTCGCGTTCACCCTGGATGCCGGGGCGATCAAGGACAGCTACACCCTGTCCTACACCTGGGATGTGACCGAGGAGGGCACCGGAACCGTCTCCTGGACCTTGGTCGAGGCCACCATGCTCAAGGCCATGGACGGCGCCTACCGCCTGAGGGCGGTCACCGGCGGCACCGAGGTCACCTACCAGTTGGCGGTGGAGGTGCGGATGCCGATGCTCGGCATGTTGCGGCGCAAGGCGGAGAAGACGATCATCGACACCGCGCTCAACGAGCTCAAGAAGCGCGCCGAGGGATAGCCCTTGCGCTTGCTTCTGGTCACCGGCACGACGGGCGCCGGCGCCTCCTCGCCGGCAGCGGCGACCGCCGTCCAGGCCGCTCGACGCGGCGTGAAAACGACGCTGCTGTCGGGCGGGGAGGCGCTGGCGGACGCCGAGGGTCTGCGTCCCGACGAACCCGGCCTGTCGGTGGTGCGGGCCGACGGACCTGAGCTGGACCTCACCGCAGTTGCGGATCAGCTCGGCATGGATCCGGTGCCGTCGCTCCTGCTCGCCGCCGTTCCGGGGCTGACCGAGGTCATCCGCTGGCTGGCCCTGCCCGAGCGAGCCACACGCGGTCCGGCGGACCTGGTGGTGGCCGACCTCGGGTCCGTCGACGCGGCCGCTCGACTGCTCGCGGCCCCGTGCGGGGTTCGCGCGTGCCTGGACCACCTGCTCCCGGTCGGTCGGCGCGTGCAGCGGGCGATGAGCCTGCCCGCTGACCCGGTCACCGAGTCGGTCGACCGGCTGCGTGGGCGGCTGGCCGCTGTCCAGAACCTGCTCGAGGCCCCGGAGACGTCGGTGCGCCTTGTCGTCGAACCGGACGCCCGCGGCCGGACTCGTGGCCGCCGATGGCTGCCCTGGCTGTCCGCGTACGGCTGCCGGGTCGAATGGGTCGAGTGGGTGGACCTCCTGGACGACGAACCTCGCCCGCCGGCCGACGCGGACGCTCTGCTCGCACTGCCCGTCGTTCCGCAGCCCCGGAGGCTGGAGCCGGACGGCTCCGGCTACCTGCTGAGCCTGCGGCTTCCCCTGGCGCGCCGCGCGGAGGTCGAGCTTCACCTCATCGATGACGACCTGGTGCTGGACGCCTCGGCCGGGCAGGCCGCTCCGGCCGTGATCGCGCTGCCCAGCGTGCTGCGCCGTTGCCGGGTGGTCGGTGCCGCTCTGGTGGGCGCCGAGGGGGCCGACGCCGAGCTCCAGGTGCGTTTCGAGCCCGACCCCGACCTGTGGCCGACGTCGTGAGCGGGCAGTCGTGAGCGAGCTGTCCGAGGAGCTCGCCGACCTCGTCGAGGCGCTCCGGGAGGCCTCGGCCGAGCACGCCTGGATGGCCGAGGCGGTGAGTGCCGCGACGGAGTCGGCCGGGCATACGGCGGAGTGCCGGGCCTGCCCGATCTGCCAGGGACTGTCCGTGCTGCGTCAGGTCAGGCCCGAGGCGGTCGAGCACCTGACCATGGCGGTAGACCAACTCGCTCTGGCGCTGCGCGCCCTGCTGTCACCGAGTGGGCAGGCGCCGTCCGCCCGTTCGGGTCCCGCTCCCGGCCCAGCGGCCCGGGGACCGTCGCAGGCGTCGCCGGCGACGGCTCGGATCGAACGAATCGAGATCGAGCCTTGAGGCGGTGTGAGCAGTGGACCTGACGATCGGTGTCGACGTCGGTGGGACCAAGATCGCTGCTGCGGTGGTGGACCAGGGGGGTGCCGTCCACGACCATGTGCAGCTGGCCACACCCGCCGGGGATGGCGAGCCAGGCGCTGAGGCGGTGGAGACCAGCATCTGCTCGGCGGTCCGTCAGCTGATGAGCCGCAACCGGGTCGGCGCCGTCGGCCTGGCGGTCGCCGGGTTCGTCGACGCCGGCCGATCGATCCTGCGCTTCGCCCCCAACCTGCCGCTGCGTGATCGGCCGCTGCGCAAGGTGATCAGTCACCGGGTCGGCCTGCCGGTCGTGGTCGAGAACGACGCGAACGCGGCGGCCTGGGCGGAGCACCGGTTCGGCGCGGGCCGAGGGGTTCCCGATGTGGTGATGGTGACCGTGGGGACCGGGCTCGGAGGTGGCATCGTGCTCGAGGGCCGGTTGCTGCGCGGCGCCTTCGGCGGCGCCGCAGAGCTGGGGCACGTTCGGATGGTCCCCGGAGGGCTGCCCTGCGGGTGCGGCAACCTCGGCTGCTGGGAGCAGTACTCCTCCGGACGCGCCCTGGTGCGCGAGGCGCAGGCCTTCGCCCACAGCCAACCCCGCCAGGCCGCCAGGCTGCTCGAGCTGGCGGGCGGTCGGGTCGAGTCCATCGACGGACGGATGGTCACCCGGGCCGCTCGTGAGGCAGACCCGGCCGCCCGAACACTGCTCGCCTCACTCGGCCGCTGGCTCGGTGAAGGGATCGCCGACCTGGCCAACGTGCTCGACCCGGCGGTGGTGGTGGTCGGCGGTGGCGTCTGCGAGGCGGGTGACCTGCTGCTCGACCCGGCCCGGGAGGTCTTCGACGCGGTCCTGCCCGCCAGCGCGTATCGCCCGCATCTGCGCATCGTGGCCGCTGAGCTGGGCAACGACGCCGGCATGGTCGGCGCCGCGGACTTAGCCAGGACGAGATGACCGCCTCGTCCACCGTTGCGCGACGGCTGACCGTAGGCGTCGACATCGGTGGGACCAAGGTGGCCGCGGGGGTTGTCGACCCGATGGGACGCGTACTGGCCCGCCAGCGTCGGATCACCCCGTCGCGGGATGCGAAGGCGGTTGAGGCCACCATCGTCGAGGTCGTCGAGGTCCTGCGAAGCCACCACGACGTCGCTGCCGTGGGGATCGGCGCGGCAGGGTTCGTCGACGTCGACCGGTCCACGGTGCTCTTCGCACCGCACCTGGCCTGGCGCAACGAGCCGCTGCGCGCCGAGATCACCGAGGCGCTCCGCATGCCGGTGGTAGTGGAGAACGACGCGAACGCCGCGGCCTGGGCGGAGTGGCGCTTCGGCGCCGGCCGGGGGGAGACGCGGCTGGTCTGCGTCACGCTGGGCACCGGCATCGGTGGCGGCATGGTCTTCGACGGGCAGGTGCAGCGCGGCCGGCACGGGATGGCCGGCGAGTTCGGGCACATGGTGGTGGTGCCGGACGGCCACCGCTGCGAATGCGGTAACCGTGGCTGCCTGGAGCAGTACGCCTCGGGCAACGTGCTCGGTCGGGAGGCCAGGGAGCTGGCCCGGGCCGGTTCACCGGTCACCGTGCCGTTGATGGAACGAGTGGGTGAGGACGTCGAGGCCCTGGTCGGCCCGTTGATCACCGAGGCGGCCCAGGACGGCGACCCCTGTGCCATTGAGCTTTTCGAGGAGGTGGGGCGCTGGTTGGGCATCGGCCTGGCCAACCTGGCCGCGGCGCTCGACCCGGGCATGTTCGTGATCGGCGGCGGGGTCTCCGAGGCTGGTGAGCTCCTGCTGCGCCCGGCCCGCGAGTCGTTCCGGCGCACCCTGACGGGCCGGGGGTTCCGGCCGGAGCCGCAGATCGTGACGGCCCGACTCGGCCCCGAGGCGGGCCTGGTGGGCGCCGCCGACCTGGCCCGGGTTGGCTGAGGGGCCCGGCGGTTGGCCTTCCTGGACAAGATGGACGGCGCGGAGTCGGTGCGGCTGCTGAGCTGGAACGTGCGGGATCTGTCAGGTGACCCGCTCGCCGTCCGGGCGGTGTTGCGCGACCTCTCGCCCGACGTCGTGGTGCTGCAGGAGTCGCCTCGCCGACCGGCCGGGGTGCTGCTGCGGACGGCGCCGCTGGCCCGCGCCGCCGGGGTCCGGCACGTCGTCGGCGGCCGAACCAGCGGTGGCACCGCGGTCCTGGTCGGACCCCGGGCACGGGTGAGGGCGGCCCGGGAGGTGCGGCTACCGGTGCCCCACTGGTACGACCGGCGCCGTGGTTCGGTGCTGGCCGCGATCGGGGTGGCCGGCACGGAGCTGGCGGTCGCCGGTGTGCACCTGCCGCTGCACCCGGACCAGCGGGTGCGGCACGCCGAACTGGTCCGCGACCTGCTCACCACGGGGGGCCCGTCCGCGGTGCGCGCTCTGGTCACGTCGGGCGCGGTGGCCGTGGTCGGGGACTTCAACGAGCCGGCTGGGGCACCGTGCTGGAGGGTCTTCGCCGCCCTGGCCGCCGATCGCCGCCCGGACGCCGGACCGACGTTCCCGGCCCGGTCGCCGAGCCGGCGCATCGACGCCGTTCTGCTCGGTGACGGCCTCGAGCTGGTCGATTACGGTGATGGCGGGCTCGACCCCGACCTGGTTCGCCGTGCCAGCGACCATGTGCCGGTCCTCGCCGTCCTGCGGGGGCGCCGCCGCAGCGATGCTGCGCCCATCGAGGGGTAGGGCAGGTCAGACCACCGCGCCGTTGTCCCCGTCGTCCGGTCGCTCGGCCGGCATCCGGGCCACCAAGGCGACGAAACCGGCCACGAACGACAACAGGGCGCCGAGCACCATCCAGGACGGTAGAGCGCCGTTCACGACCGCGGCGACCAGCAGCACCGCCGGACCGCCGAGGACCCCGGACCAGGCCAGACGGGAGACCAGGTCACCTCGCGGAATCGGGGGCGGCTCGGGCGGCTCGAAGTGCTCGTCGAGCTCGGGTGGGTACCAGGACTCGGTGCCACTGGTGCCGTCAGTGCTGCCGGTGCCACTGGTGCTGCCGGTGTCCGGTGGGGCCCGGTCGACCGGAGTCTCGGCCGGCAGATCGACATCGGGTGCCTCACCGAACCGGGCCACCAGCGCGGCGAACGCGGCGTCGTAGTCGAGTTCGGGCAGGTCCTGGCCGCGGTCAACGTCCCGGTCCTCGTTCTCGGGCTCGCCGGCGGTCATGAGCTACGCGCGGCCGCTGAGGTGATCCGGTTGATGAACTCGACACTGTCGCTGAAGATCCGCGGGGCGTCATGGTCCAGAGTGGCGACATGGTAGCTGTCGGCACAGATCACCTCGGTGATGTCGGCCGAGCTGACGGTCCGGACGATCTGCGCGCTGCTCGAGGCGGGTATGACGTGGTCCTGAGGTGAGCGGAACAGTAGGACCGGCTGGGTGACCGCGGGCAGGCCCGTCGCGACACGGGCGAGCAGCTGCGCAGCCGAGTTCGCCGCATGGAGTGGAGTGCGCTCGTAGGCCAGCTCAGTGACTCCGGGCTTCTTGATGTCACTACCGATGGCACGCAGGGACGGAAGCAGGAACCGCAGCACCGGCAGGAGCGGCGCGGCGGGATGATCGCTCCTGACCGCGGGGTTCACCAGTATCACGGCGGCCACGTCGTCGCCGCGCAGCTCGGCCAGCCTCAACGCAAGCGCACCACCCAACGACAGACCGGCGACGACGACCGACTCGCAGCGGGTCAGGAGCTGGGAGAGGGCCACGTCGACCGCCGCGTACCACTGCGGCCAGCGGCTGCGGTTCAGGTCCTGCCAGGTCGTGCCGTGCCCGGGCAGCAGGGGAAGGCTGACGCTGAACCCGGCCTTGGCCAGGTGCTCTGCCCAAGGGCGAAGACTCTGCGGGCTGGCGGTGAAGCCGTGACAGAGCAGGACGCCGACCGGTCCACCGTCGTGATGGAACGGTTCGGCTCCGGGTAGAACAGCCACCCGTGCCTCCTCAACACCCCGAGAAACGTTGACGACCTCTAGCTCGTGAGACGGTCGCTGTACGACCAGCTAGGACCGCTCAGCATGGCCATGGTGACACGAGCCGGACATGGCGCGCGAGGCAGCCCGGCGGCGGGCGAGGTCGGCCGCATCCGGTCGGGGCGGGACCATTGGCTGCGGAGTCTCTACAGTTGGCCGCAACAGGACGGATCAGGACCACACGAAGGGCAGGCGGCGGTGTTCTACTGGCTGCTCAAGCGCATCATTCTCGGGCCGGTGCTGTTCGCCCTGTTCCGGCCGTGGGTGAAGGGGGAGGAGCACGTACCCGAGGACGGCGGGGTGATCCTGGCCAGCAACCATCTGTCCTTCTCCGACTCGATCTTCCTGCCGCTGGTGGTCAAGCGCCGGGTCACGTTCCTGGCCAAGGCGGACTACTTCACCGGAGACGGGGTGAAGGGCAGAGCGACCGCTGCGTTCTTCAAGGGCGTCGGCCAGCTCCCGGTGGACCGGACCGGTGGGCAGGCCTCCGAGGCCGCGTTGACCACCGGGTTGAAGGTACTGAGGCGAGGTGGCGTCCTCGGGATCTACCCCGAGGGCACCCGCTCCCCGGACGGCCGGCTCTACCGGGGCAAGACCGGGATGGCCCGGATGGCGCTGGTGGGGAAGGTTCCGGTGATCCCCGTGGCGATGATCGGCACCGACGTGGTGCAGCCGATCGGCCGCAAGCTGCCGAACCTCGGGCACCGGGTCGGCATCGTCTTCGGCGAGCCGCTGGACTTCTCCCGCTACGAGGGCATGGAGGACGACCGCTACGTTCTGCGGTCCATCACAGACGAGATCATGTACGCGCTGATGGAGCTGTCCGGGCAGGAGTACGTCGACGTGTACGCCGCCACCATGAAGGAGCGGCTGGCCGCGGCCCGTCGGGCGAACAAGACCGGTCCGGTCAAGGCGGCGGTCGCGGCGGCCAGCGCGATCACGACGGCGGCGACCGAGAGGGTCAAGGGCACCGGCGATGAGCGCCCCGACGCAGCCCCGACAGGACCGGGCGACGCCGACCAGGACGGCGAGCCACCGGTTGAGCGTTCGGCCTGACCGAGCGACCGCGACCTGGGTCGCGGCGGCGGTGGCGGGCTGGCTGGCGAACGTTCCTGTGCTGCGCGCGGTCATCACCGATGCCGGTCGCGGGCTGGACGCGATGGACGAGAGTCACTATTTGATGGCCGCGCAGCCGTGGGCACAGGCCAAGGCCTTCAATGGCGTGTTCGGGTGGTACTCGGGGCCGCTGCTGCGCCTGGTCGGTGACGACCTGGGTGCCCTGCGGGTGCTCGGCGCGGTGGTGCTCGCGGGTTCGGCACTGGTGCTGGCGGGCGCCGTCCGGCGCTTCTCAGAGCTGGTGAGCGGACGCTCGTGGCCGGCCTGGCTGAGCGGTGCCTGGCCACCCGCGTCCGTGGCGGCGGCGATGTGCTACTACACCGTCTTCGTACGCACCCCGAGCTATAACTGGTTCGCCGCGATCGGGCTGATGGTCCTGGCCACCGGCCTTCTCAGCGTGATCGGCCGCCAGATCGGCTCCGGCGTGGCCGGCGGCGCGCTGGTGGCCGCCGGGCTCTTCCTGACGGCGATCGGAAAGGGCACCACGGCGTTGGGTGGCCTGGCCGTGACCGCCCTGGTGGCCTTGGCTCTGCTGGTTCGGCGCCGGCTGCCGTGGCCCTGCGTCGCCGCCGCGGTGGCAACCGGGCTGGCGCTCGCGGCAGCCCACCTTGTGCTCGTCGCCCCACTCGGGGAGACGGTGTCGACCTACCGGCGGGCCTCGGGCATGCTCGCCGTGGTCGACCCGGGTCACTACGCACCGGACGCGGTGGGCCGCACGGTGCGCCTCGGGCTGCGCAATGTGCTGATCGACCGTCCGTGGCCCTATCTCGGACTTCTCCTGCTACCGGTCGTCATCGCCGTGGTCGTCGTAGTGATCCGACGGGTCGGGCTGGGGTCGGCGCTGCCCCGGCCGGGGCTGTGGCTCGCGGCGGCGTTCGCCGTGACCTGGTCGTTGGTCCTGCTCCGAGTGCTGACCGCCTACCCGGGCGGGGTGCCCGGGCTGGGCATGTCGGCACCCGCGGGGACGCTGGCCGCCGAAGCCGGCCTGGTCGTGGCGGTGGTGGTCTGGGGCTGGCAGCGGACCGGGATCGCCCGCTTCGGCACCGTCCCGGGGGACGGGAGCCCGCCGAGGCACAGGCGGCCCGTGCAGAGGGGGCATGGGGCGGCGGTATTGGCCTGCGCCGCTTTGCTCGCCCTGGGTGCCGGCTACCCGTTGGGCACCAACGTCGAGTACGCCACGCAGCTGCACGGGGCGTTCCCGGTGCTGGTGGCCGCAGCTGTGGTCGGCGTGAGCGCCGTGCCCGACCGCGGGGCGCAGCTGGCCACCGCGGTGCTGGTGGTGGGCGCCGTCCTGCTCGGGGCGGTCCTGGTGCCCACCACCCGCGAGGTGGCGCCGTACCGGATCGCGCCGCTGGCGCAGCAGACGGTCGCCAGGTCCGTGACGGCCGGTTCACCCCCGCTGCTCCTGGACCGGGAGACGGTCGCGTGGATCGACGGGCTGCGGGCGCTCGGTGAGCAGGGCGGTTTTCAGTCTGGGACGCCGATGCTCGACCTGACCTGGCATCCGGCCAGCGTGCTGGTGCTCAACGGCCGAGCGCCGTCCGTGCTGCTCCCGGCCTTCCCCGGCTGGCCGGATCCGGGCGGAGCAGCGGCGTACGCGCTGGGTCAGGAGGACCCGGTCCAGTGGCGGGCGGCGTGGCTCCTGGTGCCGTCCGGTCAGGATCACGCCATTACGGCCAGCGCGACAGCAGTTCTGGATCGCCGTTTCCCGGATGACTACGACCTGGTCGGGACGGTGGTGGCTCCCTACGACCGGCAGATGCAGGGGCTGTGGCGACCGCGCCGTCCGGGTGGTGGGGCGGGCCCGTAGTGTCCGGATGGCGAAACGGTTCGGGCCCGTCCTGGGGCTCGCCTACGCTTGGCCGGTGAGCATGAGCATGCAGCACCTGTCCCGGATGGACGCTGGGACGACTGTCCAGGGCGACGCAGCTGTCCTCGACCTGTGGCGTGACCTTCCCGCCGCCCAGCAGCCGGACTGGCCGGATGCGGATGCGGTCGCCAGCGTGATCGCCGAGCTGAGCTCCTACCCGCCCCTGGTCTTCGCCGGTGAGTGCGACGACCTCAAGGCCAACCTGGCGGCTGCGGCGCGGGGAGAGGCGTTCCTGCTCCAGGGCGGGGACTGCGCCGAGACCTTCGCCGACGCCACGGCGGACCGGATCCGTAACAAGGTCAAGACCATGCTGCAGATGGCGGTCGTGCTCACCTACGGGGCGAGCATGCCGGTGGTGAAGCTCGGCCGGATGGCGGGCCAGTACGCCAAGCCGCGAAGCAAGCCGACCGAGGTGCGCGAGGGGATCGAACTGCCGGCCTACCGGGGCGATTCGGTCAACGACTACGCCTTCGACCCGGTCAGCCGAGCCCCGGACCCGCGACGGCTGCTGCGGGCTTACCACACCAGCAGCGCGACGCTGAACCTGATTCGGGCGTTCACCAAGGGCGGCTTCGCCGACCTGCGACACGTACACGAGTGGAACCGCGGGTTCGTGGCCACTCACGCCAACGCGCGCTACGAGGCGATGGCACGCGACATCGACCGGGCGATGCGGTTCATGGCGGCGTGTGGCGGCGACTTCGACGCGCTGCGCACCGTCGACTTCTACTCCAGCCACGAGGCGCTGGTGCTGGACTACGAGCGCCCGCTGACCCGGATCGACTCGCGGACCGGGGCGCCCTACAACGTCTCGGCCCACTTCGTGTGGGTGGGTGAGCGCACCCGGCAGCTGGACGGCGCCCACATCGACCTGGTCTCCAGAGTGCGCAACCCGATCGGGGTCAAGCTGGGCCCGGCGACCACGCCGGCGCAGGCGCTGGAGCTGGTCGAGCGTCTCGACCCGGAGAGGGAGCCGGGCCGGTTGACCTTCATCACCAGGATGGGGGCCGAGCGGATCCGGGACGCGCTGCCGGAGCTGGTCGAGGGGCTGGGGGAGGCCGCCTCACACGTGCTGTGGGTCTGCGACCCGATGCACGGCAATACCTTCGAGGCCGCCTCGGGGTTCAAGACCCGACGGTTCGACGACGTGATGGACGAGGTGCGCGGCTTCTTCGAGGTGCACAACGCGCTCGGTACGATCCCGGGCGGGCTGCACGTGGAGCTGACCGGCGACGACGTCACCGAGTGCCTGGGCGGCGCCGAGCACATCGACGAGGCCGGGCTGGCCAGCCGGTACGAGACACTGTGTGACCCGCGCCTGAACCACCAGCAGGCCCTGGAGATGGCCTTCCTTGTGGCCGAGGGGCTCACCGAGCGCTGACCGGCCAGGCGATGCGCCGCGCACCCGGCCAGGTGTCCGGGGCATCCCCTGCGAAGTGCAAGGATGGACTGTGTGAGCGACTCAGGTGAGCGCGAGGACGACTCGTTGCCGCCGGGCCAGAAACGGGTGCCCGACCTGCCGGTGCTGCACTACGGCCCCGTCCCGAAGTACCGCCCGGAGACGTGGCGGCTGATCGTCAACGGGGCGACGGTGGACGGCGTCGACCATCACCTGGACATGGCCTCGATCGAGCGCTTGCCTCGCAGGGAGGTGATCGCCGCGATGCACTGCGTGAAACGGTGGACCGTGGCGGGCAACCGCTGGCAGGGGGTGCCCGGGCAGGCGCTCCTGACGGCCTTCCCGCCCGCGCGCGGAGTCACCCATGTGATGACCTGGGCCGAGTACGGGTACTCGGCGACCGTTCGCCTCGACGACCTGGCCCATGAGCAGACCCTGCTGGCCACCCACCTCGACGGGGAGCCGCTGACCCCAGAGCGGGGCTTCCCCCTGCGCCTGGTGTTGCCACACCTGTACGCCTGGAAAGGTCCGAAGTGGCTGCGGGGTCTGGAGTACCTGCGCGGGCCTCGGCGGGGCTTCTGGGAGGAACGCGGCTACCACGTCCACGGCGACCCGTGGCGCGAGGAGCGCTACTCCTACCAGGAGTGAGCGGGTCCCACCAGGAGTGAGCGGGCTCGGCGAGGCGACCGCGTGAAGCGCCGGACGCCGAGCGCTGCCCAGGTCCGCGCAGGTCAGAAGATCCGCAGGCTGACCGTGCCGCCCTGCGGCAGCTGCGTCCCCGGCGCCGGGTCCTGGCTGAGCACGTTGTTGAACGGCCCCCTGCCGCGCTGGTCCACCTCGAAGCCGAGGTCCTTGAGCTGGCGTTCGGCGTCGTCGGCGTTCCAGCCGCGCACGTCAGGCACGGTGCCTTCCTCGAACGCCTTGGAGACCACGAGGCTGACCGTCGAGCGCCGCAGGACCGTCTCCCCCGGCGCGGGCTCCTGGCTGAGCACGCGACCCGGCTCCACGTCGGGACGCACCTCCTCGACGACGCTGACCTGCAGCCCGACGTCCTCGAGCATCCGTCGTGCTTCGTCGAGGGTGTAGTCAGTGACCTCTGGAACCTGGACGGGCTCAGGACCCTTGCTGATCTGAAGGCTCACCGCTGCGTCCAGCTTGAGCTCACCACCGGCCCCCGGCGAGGTCGCCACGACGCGACCCTGCTCGATCGTGTCGTGGTAGACGTCGGTCGTGCCGCTGACCCGCAGCCCGGCCTGCTTGAGCGCGTTCGCGGCCTCGTCCCGGGTCATCCCGACGAGCTTGGGGATCTTCCGGTTCGCCGTCCCCATCGAGACGTAGACGGAGACCGAGCCGTGCTTGCGGATGCGTTCGCCGGCCCCCGGATCGGTCCTCAGGATCTGCCCCTTGGGGACCGTCTCGCTGTAGTCGCCCTGCTCGACCCTGACCTCCAGCCCCTGGGCGGCCGCGACCTTGTCCGCCTCGCTCGCGGTCAGGTTGGTCAGGGTCGGCGTCACCGTGAACGCGCCGGGCCCGGCAACCAGCCACCACGCGCCGAGGCTCAGGGACACGGTGATCGCGAAGACGATCAGGAGGCCGAACAGGCCACGGCGGCGTCTGCTGGCCACCAGGCGTCGTAGGGAGGCGTCCTCGTCCTCGTCTGACGGTGTCGGCCCGTCGCCGGCCTCGCTCGCCTCGCGCCGGCTGCGTTCGCGCAGCGTACGCAGCCCACCGAGCTGGGGCAGCGTCTGGGTGGCGTTCGGGCGGGCGGACGGCGTGACGAGCTCGGTCTGCGCACCCGTCGTCCCGGGGCCGTCCGCCGTGGCCGGTGCTGCGACGTCCGGTCGGGTGTCCAGCACGTCGTCGGTGAGCTCGGCGCGCACCCGGCGAACGGCCTGCAGCCACTCTGACGCATCGGTCGGTCGGTCAGCGGGGTCGCGGGTGACCGCCGCGGTGACCAGGTCGTCGATCTCGCTGGGCAGCTCCGGCACCAGGGAGGACGGTTTGGGCACGTCCTCGTGGACGTGCCGGTAGGCCACCTGCATCGGGATCTCGCCGGTGAACGGCTGGCGACCGGTGAGCATCTCGAACAGCACGATGCCCGCCGCGTAGACGTCGCTGCGGGCGTCGGCCACCCCGTGGGAGACGAGTTCGGGAGCGAGGTAGGCGACGGTGCCGATGAGTGCCCCGGTCTGGGTCTGCCGACCGCTGACCGCGCGGGCCAGGCCGAAATCGGCCACCTTGACCCGCCCCTCGTCGGTGAGGATGACGTTCTCGGGCTTGACATCGCGGTGCACCAGGCCGGCCCGGTGAGCGGCACCGAGCGCGTCCAGCATCGGCTCGAGAACCGTGAGGGCCTCCCTGGGCGTCAGCACACCGCGCTCGGCGATCACGTCGCGAAGGGTGCGACCTGGCAGTAGCTCCATCGCCAGGTAGAGCACCTCGCCGTCGCTGCCCTGGTCGAAGACCTGCACCACGTTGGGATGCGACAGCCGGGCCGCCGATCGGGCCTCACGCACGAACCTGGTGACGAACTGGTCGTCGTCGGCCAGGTGTGGATGCATGATCTTGAGGGCGACCTGGCGGTCCAGACGCCGGTCCCGGCCGGCGTAGATCGTGGCCATGCCGCCGCGGGCGATCCG